>NZ_PDJG01000001.1:0-1200000 GCF_002564005.1 Sanguibacter antarcticus
CTGCGGCCGCTCCATCGACGGGAGGTGGGCCACCTCGTCCCACACCACGGCGCTCGCGGTCTGGACGCCGGCCCACAGGTGCTCGCCTGCCTGCCTGATGCTTTCGATGTCGAGCCCTCCGGAGAGGACCAGGGTCGGCACCATGATCTCGCCGTAGCGGTACGGTGCAGCGGGGGAGAGGTCCTCCTCTCGGCGCTCCACACCTCGTCGGGCCACCCGCCCGTGATATCGAAGACGCGCCGCTGCATCGCACCGACCTTGTCCCGCACGCTGGCCGGCACGGCATCTGGACCGCGGCGTGGGCCGTCGACCCATGCACGGAGGTTCGCCTCGACGGCGGCGTCGAGGTCTCCGGCCTCGAGGGCGTTGCCCTCGGCCTCGAAGAACGCCACGAGCTCGTCGGTCCGCTCTGTGAGCAGGGCGCCGCCGGGCGCTACCAGCACGAGCGAGGCGACGGCCTCCGGGCGTTCGAGCGCCACCTCGACCGCGACACCCGCACCGAACGAGCACCCGACCACGTGCACGCGTCCGATCCCGAGGGAGTCGAGCGTCGCGAGCACGTCAGCGCGCGGCGACCACGGCCCGACCGGCTGTGCAGTCGACTCGCCGTACCCGCGAAGGTCCAGTCGCACGACATCCTGCACGGCGGTGAGTGCTGGCCAGACGGGGTCCCACATCCGGCGGTCCGCGATCCCCGCGTGAATGAGCAGGAGCGGGGTCCGCCCGACGGGACCGGAGCGTTCGTGTGCGAGCATCTGGCCAGTGAACGCCCTTGCGCTACCTGAGGCAACGCCTGAACGACAGGTCCGCCCTGACGAGCGGCATGACGAACGTGCCGTGAGCGAGCGTCGAAGGCCTCCGGGATCTCGATCTGCGGCGATCACCCCCGCCGGGCTCGGCGCAGGACCCTCGCACGTGTGGTGACGAAGGCATCCACGGCAGCTTCGTGCCAGCGTTACTCATTCGGCTCCCTCTCTCCCCTCGTCCCTGATGGACGGAACGCTCCGCTCCTTGATGCGCTCGGCACCGACTTTCTCCTCATCGGCGCCGTCATGGGAACGGCCAGGCGCCGGGCCTGAGGCAGGTTGGTGACCCCCACCCTCAGCTCCGATGATCCCTTTTTGGCCCTTCTGGTAGCATTTTTCTGATGAGTGCACTGAACGCAGGACATTGGGCAATTCTTGTCGCGCTTCTCTCCGCGATTCTTGTCGTCGGGGCGCTGGTTGTCGTATTCGTGATTCGCGCGCTGTCTTCGCGGTCAGGGAGTGCATCTCGACGGCAGTCGCCGCCCGACGATAGTCGCCACCCGGACGTCTAGGTCGGCGGAAAGCGTCAAGGCCATCGTTCACTCTGCGCAACGCCGCCGCACCCTTGATCGCGACGCGCGCGAGGGCCGTGACGACCAGTGCACCTCCAAATGCCCGACGTGTGAGCCTGCTCGGAGAGTCTGCGATGGTGACGCATCGTCGGGCCATGCCAGGACGAGGTAGTCCTCGACCGGGTCGATCGCCCTCCCCTGACGTCGTCTCTGGTGGACGCCGGTCACTGGGCCGTGTCGGCACCGTCAGCGCGGTCTGTCCACAAGAGCTCACCGTCGAGCACCTTTGTGGTCAGCTTCATGCTGAGAGAGCGGGCGACGGCGGCCGAGGCCTCGTGCTGGGGGTGGACATACGCCTGCAACGCCGTGACGCCTGCACCCGGAGCCATTCCGCGACGGCGCGCGCCGATTCTTGGGCGTAGCCATTCTGTTGGTGACGCACGCCGACGACCCAGGCGAGGTCAGCCCGGGCCGCGCAGCCGCCCCAGCCTTCGACCGTGGCCTGCACCGTACCGACGAGTTCACCGGACATCCTGTCCCTGAGCATCCAGTTCAACCAGAGCTGCGTGCCGTCAGGGCTCCGGCCGCCTTCGAACCGCGTGTACCGCTCGACGAGCTCGGCGCGGGTCGACGGGACTCCTCCCGTGAACGCGTGCAGATCGAGGCTGTCGAACGTGACGGCGGCCTCGCCGGCATGGGCGACGGAGACGACCTCCAGCTCGAGCCGGGAAGTGCTCAGTGGCGCAGTGGTCAGGATAGTCATGGCGTAACGCTAGCGCCGCCGTTGACGTGCGCTTCGAGGAATGCACGGCAGTCGTCCGCCGAATATCGGGCTCGATCAGCGATTGGCCGGCGACAGTCCGGCCGGTTGCCTCACCGGTTCCTGTGCGTGCCGATCGTGCCGCACAAGGCTGGCAAATATAGGAGACAGCCCGAGCAGCTGTGGGTCATGACGTCGTTGATACGCCTCAGTGTTATCCGGCGGCGACTGGCCATTCTCGTTGAATGTTAAATAACCTGAGGCTGGTCACCTTCAAGCAGAATTGACTGTGCAGGATTGTTGACCTGGTCCTGCGTCATCAGTACAGTTCGAGTGTGCGAATGGTGTTTGGTGTCGACTCAGCCGAAAGCGAGAACCAGGCGGCCACTCGTGTTGCACAAGCGGCGGAGCGGGCGTGATACACCTGAAAAAGGAGTGGGACATGAAGCGTTGGGGAACTATCATGATGAGCGTGGGTGGTGGGATCTTTATCGGGAGTGCTCTACTTCTCGGTAATTCCACCCTGAATGCCGTCGGGGCGGTGCTTATTCTTTTCCCGCCGGTGCTGTTCGTCATCCGGTATGTCGAAGAGAAGATCACTTTTCACAGGCCCGCGCGCTGACCGCTGCCGGGGTCGAAAGGTAGGTCAAGCGCCTGTCGAGGTCCTACGACAGGCGGCAGGCGCTAGGGCCTCGGCACTTGTTTCAGTCTATGAACTGTTCGCGATGTTGAAAGAAGGAGTGGTTTTCAGTGACTAGTCCTGGTTGGGGTGCAGCTATTGCGTGTGCCGCGCTGCTTGTACTGTTGGATACCGTGTTTCTGATGATTGTCATTCAGGCATCGCGTGGTGAGCGGAGCTACCTCGCGGGAATTCGGCTACCGGCACTCATGAAGAGCGATGGCGCCTGGCGCTCAGGCCATACTGCTGCAAGAAAGGCGCTCGTTCCGTTCGCTTGGGCGGGAATTGGGATCGCGGTAGTATCGATTCCATTTCAGGTGATTCCGGTAGTATACGTATGCCTGCTCGGCCTTTGGTTGGTGTTGACAATTCTGTCGCTTGCAGTGGTTTCGGTGGTGGCTGTCCGGGCGGCAAAAGCTGGCTATGAGGTGTTCTCACCAGAGTCTTGATCGGTTGCCTCGTTGAAGGTGGAGTAGGACGAGGGCTGTGGCGGTGTTTTCGGTGAGGTGGGATGGGTCGAGGGTGATCAGGCGTAGGGCTCGCCAGGTGTTTTTGATCAGGGCATTGGCGCGTTCGGCGACGGAGCGTAGCGAGGTCAGGATGCTGTCGCGGGCGACGTTGTCGAGGTCAGCGTTGTTCGTCAGGCGCAGCGGGTGTCAGATCCCGATCCCGGCGCTTTGGTAGCCCTTGTCGGTGAGCGTCACGACGCCCGCTGCGGCGGCCGGCTACAGCGCGGGCAGGGCGAAGGTGCGGGCGGCAGTGATGTCGTGGGTGGAGCCGGGGCTGGCGGGTGAGACCCAGACGGGGTAGCAGGTCGGATCGGTGAGGACCTGGATGTTCCCGCCGCGGGGGTGGTGCTTGCCGGAGTACCAGGACTCGGCGCCGGTGGGGGTCCGTGCAGCGCCGTGGTCGGGATCAAGGTGCCGTCCAGGCATACGGACGGCCAGTCTTCTTCAGCCGCCATTGCCAGAACTTCGTGCAGGTCCGGCGCATGGGCGGCGATCACGCTGATCCCCTCGTGCAGGTACCGGTAGGCAGCCGCGACCGAGATGTCAGCATCACGAGCCAGGGCCGAGACCCGCGCGCCGTCCTTGAACCACCGCAGCACCAAGACCACCTGCCTCCGAGCGGTGCCAGCTCGTTGCCAGCGGCGCCGGTCGATACCGCGGCGATGATCGGTGAGCCATCGAGTGACCACCTCCAGAGTGTGAGCAGGTACGTCGAGGCTGGCACGATAGGTGATCAAGCGGGGACCCAGGGGTCGCGGATGGGTGTTTGGCGACTTTCATCCTGGCGGCTGAGACCCCGCCCACCACACCCACCCCCCCAACCCGCAGGTCAGCGCACCGTCGCGCCCCTCACCTCAACTGCCCTGGTGAGAAAACCTCATTAATCTTTCAAATCTACTATCGATACTGGTCGGAGTCTGGATCACTGGCGCATTTGCTGCGACACCTTTGGTCCGGTGCGAAGATCGTGTCTCCTCGCCATGTGGGTGAGTGCCTGCGGCGACTCGAGCGGCTATGCAGCCCTGACCCTGGACGATGAGGTGGCCGCTCGGATCGGTCGGCAGTCGCCGTGGTGGACAGGCGACGCACGACCGCACTGACGCGGTCTCCGCTCATTTCCCTCGTGCGACCAGCACGTGAGGGTCGGACGGGGCTGACTAGCCCGGTACGTGTCGATCGCGTGGCTCCCGCGCGCCGCGTTCCACCCCCTGAGACCCCTTGGTGTCAAGGCGTGGAAGCAATGGTGGCGTTGAGGAGCTCTTCGAATTTCTCTCGCGGGGTGTAGAAGCCCAGGGCTGCTCGGGTCTGTCGTTGAGCTCTTCGGCGATGGCGTCGAGGTAGGGCTGGTGGTCGGTGATGACGGTGCCCTTGGGCAAGTACTCGCGAATGAGCCCGTTGGTGTTCTCGTTCGTGCCGCGCTCCCAGGGGGACCGGGGTGGGCGAAGTAGACGGGCATCGTCGTGGCCAGTGTGAGGGCGCCGTGGCGGGCCATCTGTGAGCCCTGGTCCCACGTCAACGACTTGCGCATCATGGCCGGCAGGGAGTTCGCGTGCTCGATGAGCAGGTCCGCCAACGGGCCGATGTTTTGCCCTGGGGCAAGCCCAGGATCACCACGAACCGGGTGGTGCGCTCGACCAGCGTTGCGACCGCGGAGCGGCCGAACGCCCCACGACGAGGTCACCTTCCCAGTGCCCGGGAACCCGGCGGTCAGCGACCGTGGCGTCGCGGTCGTCGATGGGGACCATCCCACGATCGGCCCGGTCCGTTCACCTGCAGGTTTGCGGGCCGGCGAGCGATCCGCTTGGAGCGCAGCATCACTGCGTGCTTGGCGAGGTCGCCCTTGGGCAGGGCGTAGATGAACCGGTAGATCGCTTCATGACTGGCCGTGGCGCCGCCAGCAGCAGGGGAATGACTCACCCTCGCAACGGTGGGGCCGACCGCTTCCAGAAGCAACCGGCCTGCGATCTGCCGGGGCGTCCTCGAGCGCTTCAGATCCGCCAAGACCCGAGCCCGAAGCACTTCGTCACCAGCGACCTTGCCGACCTGCGGGCGCCGACGGTTGCGCTCAGCCCGACAGTCCGCCGTCACCAACCGGTACCCCAACGTCTTCGTCGAGTTCCGGACAATCTCACGGCACACGACCGACGGCGCACGGTCGATGTGAGCGGCGATCCGGCGCATCGACCACCCCGCCTTGAGGCCCGTGGAGATCTCAACCCGATCAGCGATCGTCAACATCCTGCGCCCCACACCCGTACCCCTCGCCGACCAGCACTGTTGCTACGACGCTATGACACCAAGCCCCTCCGTCTACCCGCACCTGCCAGGATCGGCGCCCCGCCGCTGTCGAGTCCCGATCGTGACCTTCCGAAATGTCGTGTTCACACGAGTCGGGCACTGCCGAAACAGGGCGTCCTTAGCGTCTACCCACGTGAGCGGCACGCACGTACAGGTCTGGTCTCTGGATCCCCGGAGACCGTTCGTCGCTCACGTCGGCTGATTCCCGGTGGCTGCGGCCACGGCGAAAGGACCCCCGATGACCACATCGCGACGACTGGCCCGCGTACTGCCCGCCTCAGCGCTCGTTCTCGTCCTCGGCCTCTCCGGCTGCGGCGCCAAGACAGGCGAGAGCACCGCAGACACCTCCGCTGCCGCCTCGTGCGTCGAGACCGACGGTGATGCCGTGAAGATCGGCTTCCTCAACTCCCTCTCCGGGACGATGGCGATCTCCGAGCAGACCGTGCGCGACTCGCTCGACCTCGCCGTCAAGGAGATCAACGCCGACGGCGGAGTCCTCGGCAAACAGCTCGACGTCGTCGCGGAAGACGGGGCGTCCGAGCCCACCGTCTTCGCCGAGAAGGCTGAGAAGCTCATCACGAGCGACTGCGTCGCCGCCGTCTTCGGCGGATGGACGTCCTCCAGCCGCAAGGCCATGCTCCCCGTGTTCGAGTCGAAGAACTCGCTCCTGTTCTATCCGGTCCAGTACGAGGGCCTCGAAGCGTCGAAGAACATCTTCTACACGGGCGCCACGACCAACCAGCAGATCGTCCCGGGCATGGACTACCTCAAGGAAGAAGGCAAGACGAAGGTCTTCCTCGTTGGCAGCGACTACGTCTTCCCCCAGACCGCGAACAAGATCATCAACGCGTACGCCGAGGCGAACGGCATCGAGATCGTCGGCGAAGAATACGCACCGATGGGTCACACCGACTTCTCGACGATCGTCAACAAGCTCAAGGCCTCCGGCGCCGACGCCGTCTTCAACACGCTCAACGGTGACTCCAACGTCGCCTTCTTCAAGGAGTACAAGAACGTCGGCCTCTCCGCCGAGACCACCCCGGTCGTCTCCGTCTCCATCGCCGAAGAAGAGATCGGCGGCATCGGCATCGACAACGTCGAGGGCCAGCTCACCGCCTGGAACTACTACCAGACCGTCGACAGCCCCGCGAACACCGCGTTCGTCGAGGCGTTCAAGGCCGAGTACGGCGACGACCGCGTGACGTCCGACCCCATGGAAGCCGCCTACACGTCCGTCTACCTGTGGAAGAACATGGTCGAGAAGGCCGAGTCCTTCGACGTCGCCGACATCCAGGCGGCCGCCGACGGCGTCAGCTTCGACGCCCCCGAAGGCACCGTCACCATCAACGGCGACAACCACCACATCGCCAAGACCGCGATGGTCGGCAAGATCGCCGACGACGGCCTCATCTACACCGAGTGGAGCTCCGAGGAGCCCATCGAGCCCGACCCCTTCCTCGAAGGGTACGACTGGGCCGCCGACCTCTCCTGAGCACACCCGCACCTGAGCGAGGGAGGGAGCACCCGCTCCCGCCCTCGCCCACCTGGACCACCAGCGGACCCCGCTCAGCAGACACCGCACCCGGAGGCGCTCGATGGATGTTCTCTTCTCCCAGCTCTTCGCAGGCCTGAGCCTCGGCTCCGTCCTGCTCCTCGCCGCGCTCGGCCTCGCCCTGACCTTCGGCCAGATGGGCGTCATCAACATGGCCCACGGCGAGTTCATGATGGCCGGCGCCTACACCGCCTACGTCGTCCAAGGGATCGTCTCGAACGCCGGGGTGTCCCTCATGATCTCGCTCGTCGTCGGGTTCCTCGTCGGCGGGACGCTCGGCTCGTCCTGGAGATGACCCTCATCCACCGGATGTACCGGCGACCGCTCGACACGCTCCTCGTCACGTGGGGCGTCGCCCTCGTCCTCCAGCAGGCCGCCCGCAACATCTTCGGTGCACCCAACGTCGACGTCCGCGCCCCCGAGTGGCTCCGGGGCGCCATCAGCATCGCCGGCCTCGACGTGCCACGCACCCGACTCTTCATCATCGCGCTCGCCGTCGTGTGCGTCGTCGCACTCTCGCTCGTCCTCAAGCTCACGCCCCTCGGCCGCCGCATCCGCGCCGTCGTGCAGAACCGCGACCTCGCCGAGACGAGCGGCATCTCGACGAAAGCCACCGACCGCCTGACGTTCTTCATCGGCTCCGGCCTCGCGAGCGTCGCCGGCGTCGCCCTCACGCTCCTCGGATCGATCGGCCCCACCCTCGGCACCAACTACATCGTCGACGCCTTCCTCGTCGTCGTCGTCGGCGGCATCGGGCAGATCAAGGGAGCCGTCATCGCAGCCTTCGCCCTCGGCATCCTCCAAGCCACCATCGAGTACTCCACCACCGCGAGCATCGCCAAGGTCCTCGTGTTCGTCGTCATCGTCGCCTTCCTCCAAGCCCGGCCCCAAGGCCTCGTCTCCGTCCGACAGAGGGGGATCGCATGAGCACGCTCACCGGGCTGCTCGCCCGCCCCGGGCGCACCCGCACCCTCGCAGGGTTCGCGCTCGCCGCCGTCCTGCTGTTCGCCGTCGCACCCGCCGTCCTCTCCGACTTCCGGCTCAACCTCCTCGCCAAGTTCCTCTGCCTCGCGATGGTCGCCGTCGGCATCGGCCTCGCCTGGGGGCGCGGCGGCATGCTCACCCTCGGCCAAGGCGTCTTCTTCGGCCTCGGCGCCTACATCATGGCGATGCACCTCAAGCTCGCCGACGCCGGACCCGACGGGGTGCCCGACTTCATGAGCCTCTACGGCAGCGGAGAGGTCCCCGCCTGGTGGGAACCGCTCCGATCCGCACCCGTCGCGATCCTCGCGATCCTCGTGGTGCCGTGCGCGCTCGCCGCGCTCCTCGGCTTCGCCGTCTTCACACGGCGCGTCCGCGGCGCCTACTTCGCGATCCTCTCCCAGGCGCTCGCCGCAGCCTTCGCGATCCTCCTCATCGGCCAGCAGAAGGTCACCGGCGGCACCAACGGGCTCAACGGGTTCCGGTCCTTCTTCGGCTACGACCTCGCCGACCCCGTCAACAAGCGCATGATCTTCTTCATCGCCGCAGGCGTCCTCCTCCTCATGGTCGCCCTCGTGCGCCAGCTCATGGTCTCCCGCTTCGGCGAGCTCCTCGTCGCCGTCCGCGACCAAGAGAACCGCGTGCGGTTCCTCGGGTACGACCCCGCCGTCATCAAGGTCGTCGCCTACGTCGTCGCCGCAGGCATGGCCGCCGTCGGCGGTGCGCTGTTCGTCCCCGTCGTCGGGATCGTCTCCCCGGCCGACGTCGGTGTCGTGCCCTCCATCGGGTTCCTCGTCGGTGTCGCGATCGGCGGACGAGCCACCCTGCTCGGTCCCGTCCTCGGCGCGATCGGCGTCTCCTGGGCGCAGACGTCGCTCTCCGAGTCGTTCCCCTCCGGGTGGATCTACTTCCAGGGCGCGCTGTTCATCGTCGTCGTCGCGTTTCTGCCCGGGGGGCTCGCCTCCCTCGTCAGCAAGCTCCGGCGCACACCGCGGGAGCAGACCGCCGCAGTCCCCGACGCACCAGTCCCCGACGCACCGCCCACCCCCGCCGCTCCACCCGTCCCTGCGACCGCCGGAGGCCACGATGACTGAGCCGACGCACCCCACACCCACGCCGGTCACCACCGACAGCACCGCACCAGCCGTCGACGGCGCCGGGATCGACCTCGACTCCGCCGGCGCCGTCCTCGGACAGGACACCGACCGGTTCCGGCACGACTACCTCGAGGTGCGCGGCCTGCACGTCGAGTTCGACGGCTTCGTCGCCGTCGACTCCGTCGACCTCACTGTCGTGCAAGGCGACCTGCGGTTCCTCATCGGGCCCAACGGCGCCGGGAAGACGACGATCGTCGACGCCATCACCGGGCTCGCGAAAGCGAGCGGGTCCGTCCGCTTCGGCGGCACCGAGCTCCTCGGGCGCACGGTGCACAAGGTGGCCCGCGCAGGCGTCGGTCGCACCTTCCAGACGGCGAGCGTCTTCGAGGAGCTCACCGTCCTGCAGAACCTCGACATCGCCGCCGGCTCCGGCCGCAGCCCCTGGGAGCTCCTGCGCCGACGCAGCGGCGTCCCCGAGAACGTCGAGGCCGCCATGGAGACCATCGGCCTCACGCACCTGCGCGACGTCCAGGCAGGCATCCTCGCCCACGGCCAGAAGCAGTGGCTCGAGATCGGCATGCTCCTCGTCCAAGACGCCAGACTCCTCCTGCTCGACGAGCCCGTCGCCGGCATGAGCCACGCCGAGCGCGAGCAGACCGGCCTCCTCCTCCAGCGGATCGGCGAGCAGCGCACCGTCGTCGTCGTCGAGCACGACATGGAGTTCCTCCGCGCGTTCGCGTCCTCCGTCACCGTGCTGCACATGGGATCCGTCCTCTCCGAGGGCACCTACGCCGAGGTCCAGGCGGACCCGCGGGTCCAAGAGGTCTACCTCGGCACCGCGGGCGCGTCGCGCGGCGCCCGCCGCACGCGTCCCCGGCCAGCGACCACGACCACCCCGACGACGGAGGCCTGACATGCTCGAGATCCGCGACCTCCACGTCGGCTACGGCCGCAGCCTCGTCCTCTACGACGTCTCCGTCACCGTGCCGTCCGGTGGGGTCGCCGCTATCCTCGGCCACAACGGTGCAGGCAAGTCGACGCTGCTCCGTGCGACGCTCGGCCTCCTGCGACCGCGCTCCGGCACGATCACCTTCGACGGGGAGGACATCACGACGATGCCGACCTACCAGCGCGTCCGCCGCGGTCTCGCGTACGTCCCCCAGGGGCAGCAGTCCTTCGGCGACCTCACCGCACGCGAGAACCTCCAGCTCGTCGCCGACACCCGCAAAGACGGGACCACGCGGCTCGACGAGGCGCTCGACCTCTTCCCCGCCCTGAGCAGCCTCCTCGGCAGGCGGGCCGGGCTCCTCTCCGGCGGCCAGCGCCAGCAGCTCGCGATCGCCCGTGCGCTCATCACCGGCCCGCGCCTGCTGCTCCTCGACGAACCGACCGAAGGCATCCAGCCCTCCGTCGTCACCGAGATCGAAGACGCGATCGTCGCGCTGACCGACTCGGGGGAGATGTCGGTCCTCCTCGTCGAGCAGCACGTCGGCTTCGCGCTCGGGGCCGCCGACGCGTACTACGTCGTCGAGTCCGGCAGGGTCGTCGACTCCGGCGGCGGTGGCGTCGACGCCGAAGACCACGTCCGCGCAGCGATGGCCATCTGATGCACTTCTCACCAGCAGACCAAGAAAAGCTGCTCCTCGCCGTCGCCGGGATGGTCGCCCGCGACCGGCGAGCGCGCGGCATCCGGCTCAACTACCCCGAGACGGTGGCCCTCCTCACCACGTGGGTCATCGAAGAGGCCCGCGCCGGCGGGACCGTCGCCGACCTCATGGTCGCCGGTCGCGAGGTCCTCGGGCGCGACGACGTCATGGACGGCGTCGCCGAGATGCTCCCCGACGTCCAGGTCGAAGCCACCTTCCCCGACGGGCGCAAGCTCGTCACCATCCACAACCCCATCGCCTAGGAGCCCGCCATGGCAGGAATCTCCACCACCGGTCCAGGCGCCGTCCGGCTCGGGTCCGACGCCCCGATCGTGCTCAACGGCGACCGGACGCCGGCCGAGCGGCTCACGCTCGTCATCGAGAACACCGGCGACCGCCCGGTGCAGATCGGCTCCCACCTCCACCTCCCCGACTCCAACACCGCGCTCGCGTTCGACCGCGTCGCCGCGCGCGGCTTCCGGCTCGACATCCCCTCCGGGACGTCGCGCCGCTTCGAGCCCGGCGCGTCCGCCCAGGTCGAGGCGGTCGCGCTGCGCGGCCTGCGACGCGTCCCCGGGATCCAGCGAGACAAGACCGCGGCGCACAGCGACGTCTCCCAGCCCGCACCCACCCGACCCGTCGCGCTCGCACCGACCGAAGGAGACCGCACCGATGGTTGAGGTTCCCCGCGCCCAGTACGTGGCGCTCTACGGCCCCACCACAGGCGACCAGGTGCGCCTCGGCGACACCGACCTGTGGATCGAGATCGAAGAGGACCGCACCGTCGGCGGCGACGAAGCCGTGTTCGGCGGCGGCAAGTCCATCCGCGAGTCCATGGCACAAGGCACCACCACGCGGGCCGACGGCGCCCTCGACACCGTCATCACCAACGCGATCGTCCTCGACTGGTGGGGCGTGGTCCGCGCCGACGTCGGCATCCGTGACGGCCGCATCGTCGCGCTCGGCCGCGCCGGCAACCCCGACATCGCCGACGGCGTCCACCCCCGCCTGCACATCGGACCGAGCACCGACGTGGTCAGCGGCGAGGGCAAGATCCTCACCGCAGGCGGCATCGACTCCCACGTCCACCTCATCTCCCCGTCCCAGATCGTCGAGGCGCTCGCCACCGGGCTGACCACCGTCGTCGGCGGCGGGACAGGTCCGAGCGAAGGCACCAAGGCGACGACCGTGACGCCCGGCGCCTGGCACCTGCGGACCATCCACCGCAGCCTCGACCGCCTCCCGGTGAACATCCTCCTGCTCGGCAAGGGCAACACCGTGAGCACCGCAGCGCTGCGCGAGCAGGCCATGGCCGGCGCCGGCGGCTACAAGGTCCACGAAGACTGGGGCTCCACACCCGCAGCGATCGACGCCGCACTCACCGCAGCCGAAGACTGGGGACTGCAGGTCGCTCTCCACTCCGACTCCCTCAACGAGGCAGGCTTCGTCGCCTCCACGCTCGACGCCATCGGCGGCCGGTCCATCCACGCCTTCCACGCCGAAGGCGCCGGCGGCGGCCACGCACCCGACATCCTCACCGTCGCGAGCCACCCCAACGTCATCCCCGGCTCCACCAACCCGACCCTCCCGCACACCGTGAACACCGTCGCCGAGCACCTCGACATGCTCATGGTCTGCCACCACCTCAACCCCCGCGTCCCCGAAGACCTCGCGTTCGCCGAGTCCCGCATCCGAGCGACGACCATCGCGGCGGAGGACCTCCTCCACGACATGGGCGCCATGTCCATCACCTCCTCCGACGCCCAGGCGATGGGCCGCATCGGCGAGGTCATCACCCGCACCTGGCAGGTCGCCCACGTCATGAAAGCCCGCCGCGGAGCCCTCGAAGCACCCGGCCCCGACACCCTGCCTGCCGACAACCTCCGCGCCCGTCGCTACGTCGCCAAGTACACGATCAACCCCGCCGTCGCCCACGGCATCGACGCCTACGTCGGCTCCGTCGAGCCCGGCAAGATCGCCGACCTCGTCCTGTGGGAGCCCAAGTTCTTCGGCGTCCGCCCGTCCGTCGTCATGAAGGGCGGAGCCCTCGTCTGGGGAGCGCTCGGCGACCCCAACGCGTCCATCCCGTCGCCCCAGCCCGTCCTCATGCGCCCGGCGCTCGCGGACGCGGTCGCCGCCGACGTCTCGTTCACGTTCGTCTCGCCCGCAGCGCTCGACGACGGGCTGGCCGAGCGGCTCGAGCTCGACCGGACGCTCCTCCCCGTCGCCGACACCCGCGGCGTCGGCAAAGCACAGATGCGCAACAACGACGCCCTGCCCACCATCGCGATCGACCCCGAGACGTTCGCCATCCACGTCGACGGCGACCTCGTCGAGCCCGCCCCCGCCGCGAGCCTCCCGCTCGCTCAGCTCTACTCGATGTTCTGATGCACCAGATCACCGGCACCAGCCCCGACGTCATGATGATGCTGCTCGCCGACGCGCGCCTGCCCACCGGTGGTCACACCCAGTCCGCCGGGCTCGAGCCCGCGCTGCGAGCGGGCATGGCGCCGCGCGACGTGCCCGCCTACATCGCGGCGCGCCTCGCCACGACCGCCCGCGTCGAGGCAGGCACCGCGGTCGTCGCGCGGCACGTCGCGCTCCAGCACAGCGACATCCAGCACAGTGACATCCCGCACAGCGACCTCCAGCACGGCGACCTCGCCCACGTGCGCGCCGCCTGGGCCGCCCGCACGCCGAGCCCGGCGCTGCGCGAGACGTCCGAACGGCTCGGGCGTGGTTACCTGCGCCTCGTCCGGCGGCTCTGGGCCGACCACGCGGCGCTCGCCGCGCTCGAACGAGACCTTCCCTCGCGGGGGCGGCCGCCCGGCGGCCCTGCAGCCGGTCCGCAGCGCGTCCTCGGCGGCGTCCCACGCCCGGTGGTCCTCGGCGTCCTCGCCGCGTGCTCCGGTCTCGACGCCGGTCGCCTCGCACGCCTCGTCGCGTACGACGACGCCCAGACGGTCGCGGCGGCGTCCCTCAAGCTCGAGCCCGTCGACCCCGCCGACGTCACCGCCTGGGTGCTCGCGGCCGGCCCCGACATCGACGACCTCGTGCGCGAGGTCGAGGACCTCACCCATCCCGACCAGATCCCTGCCCACGGCGCACCGCTCATGGAGCAGTGGGCCGAGCACCACGCCCGCACCACAGAAAGGCTCTTCAGTGCCTGAGAACCACGTCCCCGACGTCACCCCCGCACCCGTCCGGACCCGATCGCTGCGCCTCGGCGTCGCCGGGCCCGTCGGCACCGGCAAGAGCTCGCTCATCGCTCTCGTGTGCCGAGAGCTCGCCGGCGAGCTCTCGCTCGGCGTCATCACCAACGACATCTACACCGACGAGGACGCCCGGTTCCTGCGCTCCGCCGGTGTCCTGGACCCTGAGCGGATCCGCGCCGTCGAGACCGGGGCCTGCCCGCACACCGCCATCCGGGACGACATCACCGCCAACCTCATGGCTGTCGAAGACCTCGAGGATGACTTCGCGCCGCTCGACGTCGTCCTCGTCGAGTCCGGAGGCGACAACCTCACCGCGACGTTCTCGCCGGCGCTCGTCGACGCCCAGATCTTCGTCCTCGACGTCGCCGGGGGCGGCGACGTGGCCCGCAAGGGAGGTCCTGGCATCGCCCGAGCCGACCTTCTCGTCGTCAACAAGACCGACCTCGCGCCCTACGTCGGCGTCGACGTCGCGCAGATGGTCGCCGACGGCGAGGCCGCCAGGGAGGGCCGCCCCGTCCTCGCCCTGTCACGAGAAGACCCCGTGTCGCGCGCGACCCTCAAGGCCTGGGTGCTCGAGATGCTCGCCGAGCACACCGGCGGCAACCACGTCCCTCAGGACCCGGGGCCGATGGCACCGCACTTCCACGCTGACGAGGACGACGACCACACCCACGACGACCACACCCACGGTGACGGCGAGCACGCACACAGCCACTCTCGCTCGCACGCCTGAACGTCGGCGCCATGACCCAGATCGCCGTGCACGTCGACGGAGGACGAGCCCGGTGCGCCCTGCGGACCGGGCTCCTCAGCCCGCGCGTGCTCTCCTCCGACCATGCGGGTGCCCGCGTCGCGCTCGTCGCGACCGGAGCGCTCCTCCTCGCCGGCGACCACGTCCGGATCGACGTCCGGGTCGGGCCCGGTGCCTGGCTCGAGGTCGTCGAGACGTCGGGGACCGTGGCGTACGACGCACGGGGCGGCGCGGCAGCCTGGGACGTGACGATCCACGTCGACGAGGGCGGGACACTCGTGTGGGAGGGGCTCCCGTTCGTCGTCGCGTCGGGCGCCGACGTGACCCGCCGCACCACGGCGACGCTCGCGCACGGGGCGGTGCTGCTCCTGCGCGAGACCCTCGTGCTCGGCCGGACCGGCGAGATCGGCGGTGACCTCCGGTCGCAGACCCGGTGCTCGCTCGACGGACAGCCCGCGTTCGTCGAGGACCTGCGCCTCGACGTCTCACGCACGGCACCCGGTGTCCTCGGTGACGCACGGGTCCTCGACTCCGCCCTGTGCATCGGGACGCGGCCGCCCCCGAGCGAGCCCGTCGCGGGCCAGGTGCACCTCGACCTCGACGCCCCCGGCGCCGTGCTGCGGTCCGTCGGCCAGCACGCCCACACGGGATCGGTCGGAGCCCGGTGGGCACGGTGGACCGAGCACGTGCGGCACCGCCCTCCGCCCCTCCTGCCCAGCCCTCTCCGTCTCGCCTCCGACCCGAAGGAGCCCCACCATGCACGTTCCTGACCACATGATCGACGACCCGACGTCGGTCGCGACCGCGACCGTCGCCTGCGCGACCCTGGCGTACGCCGCCTACCGCTCGCGGACAGAGCTCACCCGACGCACCATCGCGACGACCGCAGCCACCGGCGCGCTCGTCTTCGCCCTCCAGATGGTCAGCTACCCGGTGAGCACCGGGACGAGCGGGCACCTCATGGGCGGTGTCCTTGCCGCCGCGCTCGTCGGCCCGTGGCTCGGGATGATGAGCGTGACGCTCGTCCTCGTGGTCCAGGCGACACTCTTCGCCGACGGCGGGATCACTGCGCTCGGCACGAACACGCTCCTCATGGCGGTGATCGGGACAGCAGCAGGCTGGGCCGTCACCCGTGGGGTCCAGCGTGCGCTCGGCGGTCGTCTCGCCGACACCCGCTACGCACCGCTCGCGGGAGGCGTCGGTGCGCTCGTGAGCGTGCCGGCGTCCGCGCTCGCCTTCGTCGCGCTCTTCGCCTTCGGGGGCACAGCCACGGTCCCGCTCGGAGAGCTCACCGCCTCGATGCGCTCGGTGCACGCGCTCATCGGGCTCGGCGAAGGGCTCATCACCGCGCTCGTCCTCGCCCTCGTCCTGGCCGTCGCCCCGGGCGTCGCCCGCATCGACGCGCGACGCCAGAGCGCGGCTGCGCTCGTGCACGCACCCGTCGGACGCGCCGTCGGGGCGCTCTCCGGGATCGCGGCCGTCAGCGCGGTCGTCCTCTCGTCCTTCGCGGCAGCGGCCCCTGACGGCCTCGAGGCGACCGCCGCCGAGCTCGGCTTCCTCGACGTGGCCGGGCCGCATGCTCTGGCTGCGCTCCCGCTCGCGGACTACGGCGCGACGAGCGGGAGCCCCGTCGGCGTCGCCGGGCTGCTCGGCACCGTCATGGTCGCTGCGCTCTCGACAGTGCTGCTCGCGGCGGTGCGCGAGCGTGTCGCAGCGCCCGTCACGGTACGGAGCGGGTCCGACGCTCGTGCGCGGTGACGCGCAGACCTGAACCGCGCAGCCGTCGGACGAGCTCGCGACGCTCGACGCGCACCGCGCCGAGCAGCACGAGCGCCTCGTAGCGTTCCGCGGGGACGTCGTAGTGGTCGAGATCGAAGCTGCGCGGGGGCAGGCCCGCCTCCCGGGCGAACGCGTGCAGCTCGTCGAGCGACTCGTCGCTCACGAGGTGTCCCCAGACGGTCGAGTGCTTGGGCCACAGGGGAGAGTCGAGGAGAACGGTCACACGGCATCATCGCACCGGCGGTCTCACCGGCGCGAGAGAACCGACCACGGGGCAGCGAGCAGGGGGAGGCCCGCGCCCCGTGGCCGGGGTCGTGGGGGCCGACTAGATGTTCTGTGTCATGACGTTGGTGACACGTGCTGGCATGCGTGAGGCTGGGGGTCGGTCACCGATTGCAGTATGGGGTCGATGGTAGTTGTAGTGGATGTTCCAGACGGTGATCGCGTTGGCCCGCTGTGTCTCTGAGGTCCATTCGGTGGCGTAGAGGAGCTCTTCGGCGAGCGTGCGGTTGTAACGTTCGACCTTGCCGTTGTGCTTGGGCGTGTGGGGGCGGATGCGCTGGTGGCGGGCGGCGGTGCCCGCGATGGTGCGGTGGAAGTCGCGGGCGCGGTAGTTCGACCCGTTGTCGGTCACGACGCGGGTGAACCGGGTGATTCCGTGGGCGGTGAAGAACGCCCTCGCGCGGGCCCAGAACGCGATCGTGGTGACTGCTTTCTCGTCGGGCAGGGCCTCGGTGTAGGCCAGGCGGGAGAACCCGTCGACGGCCGAGTGCAGGTAGACGTATCCGGCTCTGGCGCCCCTGGTCTTGGCCCGGTCAACGGCCTTGGCTGCCTCGGATCCGCGGCCGTGAGCCCGCCAGCCGCCACCGTCGGGGATCCGCCCGACCTTCTTGACGTCCAGGTGGACCATGTGGCCGGGATACCTGGCCACGATCTTCTTGATGACTCGGTTGCTCGCGCCGGTGGGGTCGATGTCCCGGCGCCGGGAGATCCCCAACCGGCGCAACCAGCGGGCGACGGTCACGGGCGCGATCTGATGACCCTCACGGACCAGCTCGAGATGAATCTGTCGGGCCGTCCACTTGTGGGTGCGGCGCAGTTCCTCGATCCGTACGACCACCTCGGGCGGGGTCTGGGTCGGGGACGAGTGCGGGGCGCTGGACCGGTCGACCAGACCGACCTCCCCGACGGCTTCGTAGCGGCGCAACCACTTCGTCACCGTCTGGCGGGCGACGCCCGCCTCGGCCGCGACGTGAGCGATCGGACGGTACTCGCAGCGCTGCACCAGGCGCAGTCTTCCGGCTGGGGTCAACGGGGCATTAGCGTGGGTCATGAGGGGTAGGTCCTTCAAGCAGGCGGATGTAGGAGTACTTCCATCCTGCAAGACCGGGACCTACCCCTTCCTCACGCCCACACTCCCCGGCATGTCACCAACGTCATGACCCACAACAACTAGAGCGCGAAGTGCCCTGCGGCCATGCTCTCTGCGTCCTCGTACGTCGTGGCGGTGCGGCTCAGCGCCGCGGTGATGGCGTCGAGCCCGGACTCCACCTGGGTCTGGGTGACCTGCCACTGGGCGACGACACCCGAGAAGGTCGCCGCAGCCCCGCCCGTCCACGAGCCCTGGAGATCGGTGAGGTTGCGCATCATCGTGGCCACCTCGGTGCGGATAGACGTGACCGAGATGTTCACGGCCGTGCTCGCACCGGCCACCTGGCTGACGTCGACGCCGAACTTGCTCATTGCTGCCTCCTGTTCACGCGCCGGCCCGGCACCCGGGCGACGACGGTGCGCCGGGAGGTTCCCCGGCGCTGTGAGAAGGACGCTAGGGCGCGCAGACGAGAACCGGGCGGGCGACGCCGGTCGATCAGGGACGCGCTCGCGCAGGCTCGCCCTGTGGGCAGGCTCTACGACGGGCAGGCTCTACGACGCAGCAGCGCTGGGCGGCGCGGCGTCGAGCCGGCGCAGCTCCTTCGCGATGCGCGACGCCTCGGCCCCGAGGTTCTGGCGCGCAGCCTCTTCCCACGCCGACCCGAGCGGGCTCGCGTAGAGGGCCTTGCGGCCGAGGAGCTTCGTGAGGATCCGGTGCCGTGCCGTGAGGTAGTCCCGGAGCGGGATGTGCTCGTACTCCTTGCGGATGTCCTCGAGGTACGCCTTGTAGCGCTGCGGCTCCGTCGCAAGGATCCCCATGTCCGCGTCGCAGAGCACCGCGCAGTCGAAGTCCTGCGGGATGGACTTGTGCCGCACGAGCGCGGTGACGAGCGACGTCACGCGCTCCGCGTCGCGGTCCGGGACCCCGAGGCCGAGGAGCTCCTCGCGGGCGAGCGCCGCGCTCGCGACCTCGTCCTCGCCGCCGTGGGCGGCGTACGCCACGTTGGACGCTGCGTTGAAGATCGCCCCGTGGTACCAGGCGGCCAGTCGTACGAGGTCGGGTTCGTGCGTCTCTTCAGCGAGCTCGTCGACGCGGCTGAGAACGTCGGCCAAGTGCCGGACCGTGTGATAGACCCGGCACGGCTCGCTCCACCGGTCGAGCAGAGCGTTCCCGACCCGCTGGATGTCGGCGACGGGTGCGGTGGCGCCAGCCGCCGTACAGCTCCGGACCCATGAGGACAACAGCCACTGAGGCGCATCTGCGCTGCCAGGAGGCATGGACCAGCTTTCGACGGGTGAGCGTGAGCGCTCACGTGAGGTCTACGACCCGTAATCGTATCTCCGGATCGTCCGATGTACGTGGGGGACTGTACCGCCCACACCGAGCCAGGTCGAAGACTGCAGGTGAGAGGCCTACGCCTCCGCAGCTGCGGGCAGCTCGATCCGCACGGTGAGCCCACCGCCCGGCGTCTCCTGCACCCGCGCTGCACCGCCGAGACGCTCGACGATCGCTGCGACGATCGCGAGCCCCAGGCCCGAACCGCCGGAGTCGCGGTTGCGGGACGAGTCGACCCGGAAGAACCGCTCGAAGACCCGTTCGCCGTGCTCAGACGGGATGCCCGGCCCGTGGTCACGCACCTCGAGCACCGCCGTGCGCTCGCCGTCGTCGTCGGTGTCGAAACCGAGCGCGACCTCGACCGGTGTGCCCCGCGGTGTGTGCCGTGCGGCGTTGCCGACGAGGTTCGCCAGCACCTGCCGGAGCCGGCCCTCGTCGCCGACGACGACGCACGCACCCGTCTGACCGTCCGGCTGCAGCGGGACGAGCCGCACCTGTCGCGAGGGGTCGAGCGCGTGCAGGTCGCTCATCGCGTCCGAGGCGACCACGGCGAGGTCGACGGGGACGTTGTCGAGCGGGCGCCCTTCGTCGAGCCTGGCGAGCCGCAGGAGATCCTCGACGAGCGAGCCCATGCGCGTGGCCGAGTCCTCGATGCGGCGCATCGTGTCCGAGAGCGCCTCCGGCGTGGTCAGCGCACCCATCCGGTAGAGCTCGCCGTAGCCGCGGACCGTCGCGAGCGGGGTGCGCAGCTCGTGGCTGGCGTCAGCGATGAAGCGCCGCATCCGTGCCTCGGAGGCCTCGCGTGCGTCGAAGGCCTGCTCGATCTGGGAGAGCATCGAGTTGAGCGAGCGGGCGAGGCTGCCCACCTCGGTGGACGACGGTGCCTGCGGCACACGGCGGCTGAGGTCGCCCTCCGCGATCGCCGCAGCGGTCCGTTCGATCTCACCGAGCGGCCGGAACGACTGGCGGACGGCGAGGTAGCCCACCGCCGCACCGAGCGTGGTGATCACCAGCGCGGAGATCGCCAGGAGCTTCTGGATCTGCCCGACGGTGTCGCGGACCGAGTCGAGCGGCAGCCCGACGAAGACGATGCCCTGGTCTTCGCCCCCTGAGCTCGCGGTGAGCGCGATGACCCGCCACTGGGCGTCGGACGGGATGTCCGAGCCGGAGATGTTGACGGCCGCCGTCGTGAACGGGCCCGGCGGGATGTCGGAGTTCGCGAACGTGTACGGGCCCACCTTGGGCACGCCGTGGAGCTCGACGTTCTCCGCCTGGTACCAGCCCCGGGAGCGTCCGGAGTACGGGAACAGGACGATGTAGTAGTCGCTGGGGAGCGTCTGCTCCTGCTCCGTCGACAGGGACGCCAGCGCCTGGTTGGCGAGCTGCTCGGCCGTGCTCTCGAGCTGGCTGTCGATCTGCGCCTCGAGCGTCCTCGACACGAGCGTGTTCGTCACGGCGGCCGCGATCGCGAGGCTCGCGAGCAGCACGAGGGTGACGATCCCCACGAGCCGGACCCGGAGCGGGGTGCGAGCCCAGGCGGAGAGGATCGGCCCGACGTGCCGGCCCTCGTCGCTGAGGCCGGCCCGCTCGGTGTCCTCGAGCTCGGCCTCGTCGAGGTCCTGGGTCCGGTCCCTGCTCTCCGGGGGTGGAGGCGGGACCGGACCCATGCCGGCGGGCCGGATCTCGGTGCTCATGCCGACCGCTTGGGCGCCGGCTGACGCAGCAGGTACCCCACCCCGCGCTTCGTGGCGATGAGTGGCTCGAGCGTGGAGCCGTCGGGCAGGGGCGCGTTGTCGATCTTTCGTCTCAGGTACGAGATGTAGGACTCGACGATGTTCGCGTCGCCGCCCCAGTCGTACTGCCACACGTGATCGAGGATCTGCGACTTCGAGAGCACGCGCCCGGGGTTGAGCATGAGATAGCGCAGAAGCTTGAACTCGGTCGGGGAGAGCTCGACGGTGCGCCCTGCGCGCCGCACCTCGTGAGAGTCCTCGTCGAGCTCGAGGTCCGCGAAGCGCAGCACAGCGTCGTCGACGGGTGTGGGCTGGGTCCGACGCAGGACAGCACGGATGCGCGCGACCACCTCTTCGAGGCTGAACGGTTTGGTGACGTAGTCGTCGCCGCCGACCGTGAGGCCGGTGATCTTGTCCTGCGTGTCGTCGCGCGCCGTGAGGAACAGGACCGGCATGTGCTGGCCCTTCTCTCGGAGCCGGCGCGTGACGGTGAAGCCGTCCATGTCCGGGAGCATGACGTCGAGCACCACGAGGTCGGGTTCCGTGTCGCGGATGAGCGTGAGGGCGCTCATGCCGTCGGCTGCTGCGAAGACCTCGAAGCCCGCGAACCGCAAGGAGGTGGAGAGCAGCTCGCGGATGTTGGTCTCGTCGTCGACGACGACCAGGCGCGCTTCAGGTTGCGTCATGCATCCAGTGTGCGACGCAAGTCTGGACGGCGCCTGGGAGCCACCTGTGCGCGTGCGACGTGCAGGTGGCTCCCAGGCGCACCGTGACGGCTGTGCGGCCGTGACCAGCGGGTGCGCTGCGGTCAGATGTAGCGCAGCGGGTTGAACTCCTCGATCGGGATGATCCGCACGCGCGGCAGCTGCGTCGTGAACGCCCCGACGCTGTCTTCGAGGTCGTAGAACTTCAGGCCCCGCGAGGCCAGCTCACCGAGGCGGCTGTTGACGAACTCGCGGAAGCAGAGGATCCCGACCTTGCGGTTCCCGTCGAGGAGCGTCTCGACCTGCGGGAGGAAGTCGCCGTCGTGGCTCGCGAGCAGGACGTCGCCGTCGACGTCGGCGATCGCTTCCAGCGTGCGCTGGATACCGATGTCGACGACCTTCTCGTGGCTCGCGCCCGCCAGCGGGATCGGCCGGTAGCCCATCGCGAGCAGCGCCTGGACGAACGGCATGGGCATCTGCCCGGAGGACGCGTTGAGGAAGAACAGCGGCGTGACCGGCTGACCCCACAACGACGAGGCAAACTCCGTGATGCGGTCCCAGCGCGGTCGCTCTTCTGGGTTCGGGCGGTGCCCCAGCACGTTCATGCCGAGCGTGGCGTCGATGTTCTCGCCGTCGACGAGAAGGTACGTGGGGCGCACTGTGTGCAGTTCTGTGCCGGACATGGGTCCACTGTATGGCGAAAGTCCGCAGACCCGGCTCCGTCGTCGTCGGACGTCAGCCTGTCGTCGGCCGCCAGATCACCCGGCAGGCCACGGACCCGGCGCGGCGCCTGAGCGGCGCGCAGAGGGCGTGGCCCGCCGGCGCGACGTCAGTGCTGGGTGATCTCGGGCGTCACCGGAGTGGGGCTCACCTGCGGCGCGGCAGCGGTGCTGCCGTGCTTCAGCGCGGCCAGACGTGCCTCGATCTCGATCTGCGCACCCGAGGACTCGAGCTCCTCGAACTGGGCGTCGAGCGACGACGCAGCGACCTCGGCCTGACCGAGCGCCTTCGCCTCCTCGCGCCGCACCTTCTCCTCGAAGCGAGAGATCTCGCTCGTCGGGTCGAGCACGTTGATCGAGCTGATCGCTCCCTGGACGGTCTGCTGCGCCTCGGCCGTCTTCGCTCGCGCCACGAGGTTGTCGCGGCGCGACTTGAGCTGGGAGAGCTTCTCCTTCATCTGCATGAGGCCGGTCTTGAGCTTCTCGACAGTCTCGCGCTGCGACGTGATGAACGGCTCCGCCTGACGCACCTCTGTCTCTGCGTCGATCTGCCGCTGCAGAGCGACCTTCGCGAGGTTGTCGAACTTGTCGGCGTCGCCCGCGTTGCCGGCGGTGCGGTACTGGTCGGCACGCTGCGACGCTGCGACGGCCTTGCCACCCCACTCTTGGACAGCGGCGACGTCGGCGTTGTAGTCCTGCTCCGCCAGACGCAGGTTGCCGATCGTCAGCGCGACGGCGTCCTCGGCCTCGGCGATGTTGTTCGTGTAGTCACGCACGAGCTGGTCCAACATCTTCTGCGGATCCTCGGCGTTGTCGAGGAGCGCGTTGATGTTCGCCTTGGCGAGCTGTGCGACCCGACCGAAGATGCCCTGCTTCTCTGCCATGGAATTGCCCTTCTCAGTGCTGGATATGTCGTTCCGTGCTCTCTGGACCCGCTGTGGGGCGGACGCTAGAAGCGTCCCCCTCGTCCGCGGCTCCCGCCGCCCCGACCGCCACCGCCGCCACGACCGCCTCCGCCACCGCCGCTGAAGCCGCCACCGCCACCGCGGCCACCGCCGCTGAAGCCGCCACCGCGCCCGCCACCGAAGCCACCGCCGCCGAAGCCGCCGCCGCCACGCAGGAGCGAGTCGATGAGGATACCGCCGAGGACCATCCCGCCCACGTTGCCGCCGCCCCGTCCACCGACGCCTCCGCTCCCGCCGAAGCCTCGTTGCTGGTCTTCCCACCGGCTGACGTCGGCCTGAGCGAGCTGCTGCGCCGAGACGACCATCTGCTCCGCCAGGCGTGCCTGCTCGAGCGCGGCCGTCGCGTCGACGGGGCCGAGCGCGCGGGCCTCGCCGAGCAGCCGGACTGCCTCGGAGAGCCGCGTGCGTGCTTCCGGCCCGACGGCTCCCTTGCGCGTCGAGATGAAGCTGTCCACAGCGCGGACCTGGGACTCGACGCGCCCGAGCGTCTCGCGCAGCAGCGCCGCCGCTCGGTCCTGGCGCTCTGCGTCCTCCCGAGCGGGGGCGAGCGCTGCGTCGAGGCTGGCCTCCGCCGCGGTGAGGTCACGGATCGCAGCCAGGGCGTCGCCGCCCGCGCGCGCTGCCTGCGCGGCGGACACAGCAGCCTCGGCACGCGACGCGGCAGCCCCGACAGCGGGGTCGTCTGCGCCGATGGTGCGGGCGTCCACGAGGTCGGACTGGATCGAGACGAGCGCTCCGTCGAGCCGCGAGCTTGCGAGCGCGAGATCCTCGTCGGCGCTGGCGACCGCGTCGAGCAGCACGCTGGCCTGCGCTGCTGCGTGGGTGGCGGCACGGGCGTGGGCCACCGCTGTCCCACGGTCGCCTGCTGCGACGCTCGCCTCGCCGGCCCGGACCGACTCCGCAGCCGCGTCGAGAAGCTGCTCAGCCTGGTCGGCGTTGAGCGAGACCGACGCGAGGGCCGACGCAGGATGGGTGACCGCGAGCGTCGTGAGGGTGGCGCGGGCCGGGGCGAGGCGAGCGCGGAGCGTCGTCGCGCGCTCGGTGGTCTCGGCGAGGACCTGCGGGACCCTGGCCTCGAGGTCGCGGAGCTCGTCGAACGTCTTCGCGTCGGCAGCGAGCGACTCGGAGGCATCGGCGCACAGGCCGATGATCTCCGCCATGATCTCTCGTGCCTGCGGTTCGGTCTCGGGGGTCGAGTCGTCCAGCTGCTGGCGGAGCGTGAAGGCGCGGGTGACCTTCGACTTCGCGTCGGCGAGCGTCCGGGTGAACGCGGCCGTCGCCGCGTCACCGAACTGTGCCTGCGCGAACCCCAGCTCCTGCTCGGACGTCTTGAGCTCGTCGTCGATCGCGACGAGGGCCCCGCTGGCGCGCTGGTTGAGATCGGTGGTGGACAGCTTCGAGAGCTCGTCCCGCGGGCCTGTGCCCGACGCGGTCGCTCTGCCGCGACGCTTGCTCGCCATCCAGGCCAGCGCGAGCAGGAGCGCGATGAGGACGAGCCCGCCCACGAAGAGCCAGGTCACGAGGCTGCCTGACGCACCGCCGTTCACGTCGGCACTTAGGACGCTCACCGCAGCGCTCACCGAACCGGCCCAGTCGTCGTCTGCGAGCTCGTCTTCGATCGCTGCGGCGAGGTCGTCGTACTGCGCGTCCGTGATGGGCGCGTCGAGGGAGATCGCCAGGCCGTACTGGCGCTCGTCGATCGCGACGGCGAGCAGCGCGTCCTGCGTGCCCATGCCGGACAGGCTGTACGTCTCTTGTGCCCAGTCAACGGGGTCCTCTCCGTCGAACTCGTCGACGAACACGACGAAGAGCTGCATGTCCGTCTCGTCGCGGAGCTGGTCGAGGTCCGCCTGCACCGCCGCTGTGTCGCTGCCGAGGACGTCCGCCTCGTCGGTGATGTCCGCCGGCACGTTCATCGGGTCGGATGCGCTCGCCGGCGACGCGACGAGCCCGCCGAGGGCGAGAAACATCACGACCAGCAGCGTGCGCACCGCGTGACGGGACGTCACGCCCCGACGGAGGGACGGTTCGGACAGCTGAGACGACGACCTGGTGACCACACTGCGATCCTTGACCAAGCATGGGTAAAGCGCAACGCGGCCTCGTGCCACGAGATCCTCGGGACGGCGTCGCGCACACCGTCCCGAGAGCGCAGCAGGCCTAGGCCTGACCCGCCGGGCCGTCCGCTTCCGCGAGCCCCTCGAGGTCTTCCGCGTCGACGATCCGGTAGGCGTACCCCTGCTCGGCCAGGAACCGCTGCCGGTGCGCTGCGAAGTCTTGGTCGACCGTGTCGCGCGAGACGACGGCGTAGAAGTGCGCCGTGCGCCCGTCGGCCTTCGGCCGCATGACACGACCGAGACGCTGCGCCTCCTCCTGCCGCGATCCGAAGGAACCCGACACCTGGATCGCCACCGACGCCTCAGGCAGGTCGATCGAGAAGTTCGCGACCTTGCTCACGACGAGCTTGGTGATCTCCCCGGTGCGGAACGCCTCGAAGAGCCGCTGGCGCTCGCGCACCGTCGTCGCGCCCGTGATGACCGGCGCACCGAGATGCTCGCCGAGCTCTTCGAGCTGGTCGAGATACTGACCGATGACGAGGGTGGGCTCGCCTTCGTGCTTCGCGACCAGCTGCTCGACGATCCGCATCTTGCCCGGAGCGCAGGCTGCCAGGCGGTACTTGTCTTCTGGCTCGGCCGTCGCGTAGAGCATGCGGTCACGCTCCGGCATCGTGTGCCTGACCTCGACGCAGTCCGCAGGCGCGATGTAGCCCTGCGCCTCGATGTCCTTCCACGGCGCGTCGTAGCGCTTCGGGCCGATGAGCGAGAAGACCTCGTCCTCGCGGCCGTCCTCGCGGACGAGCGTCGCGGTCAGCCCGAGGCGGCGCCGGGCCTGCAGGTTCGCCGTCATGCGGAAGATCGGCGCCGGCAGCAGGTGGACCTCGTCGTAGATGACCAGGCCCCAGTCGCGCGCGTCGAGCAGCTCGAGGTGCGTGTACACGCCCTTGCGCTTCGTCGTGAGCACCTGATAGGTGGCGATCGTCACCGGCCGGACGTCCTTGCGGGCACCGGAGTACTCGCCGATCTCCTCGTCCGTGAGCGTCGTGCGACGCAAGAGCTCGTCTCGCCACTGGCGGGCGCTGACGGTGTTCGTCACGAGGATGAGCGTCGTCGTGCCCGACTTCGCCATGGCACCCGCACCGACGATCGTCTTGCCGGCCCCGCACGGCAGCACGACGACGCCGCTGCCGCCGTGCCAGAAGCCGTCGATGGCGTGCCGCTGGTACGGCCGCATCTCCCACGGCTTGTCGTCTTTCGCCGGGTCCGTCGGAGACAGGTCGATGGCGTGCTTCTCACCGTCGACGTAGCCCGCGAGGTCCTCGGCGGGCCAGCCGAGCTTGAGCAGGACCTGCTTGACGTTGCCGCGCTCGGACGGATGGACGACGACGGTGTCCTCGTCGAGCCGGTCTCCGAAGAGGCCGGCCGTCCGCTTGGACTTCATCACCTCGGCGAGAACCGCACGGTCCGTCGCCTGGAGCACGAGGCCGTGGACCGGGTGCGTCGTGAGCTGGAGCCTGCCATAGCGGGACATCGTCTCCGCGACGTCGACGAGCAGAGCGTGAGGGACCGTGTACCGGCTGAACTCCAGCAGCACCGCGACCACCTGCTCCGCGTCGTGCCCAGCAGCCCGCGCGTTCCACAGGCCCAGCGGCGTGAGGCGGTAGGTGTGCATGTGCTCCGGGGCGCGCTCGAGCTCCGCGAAGGGAGCGATCGCGCGTCGGGCAGCGTCCGCCCGCGGGTGGTCTACCTCGAGGAGAAGGGTCTTGTCGCTCTGGACGATCAGTGGTCCGTCGGTCATCCGGGACTCCTTCGCTGTCTGCTGTGTGCTCGTGTGCGTTCGCTGGGTCGTGCGCGGGGGCTGTCCTGACTCAGGTCTCGACCGGGACGAGCTCGACGCTGATGATCCGGTGGACAGCGACCGTGAGCTCAGACTCACGCGCCACGTCGACAGCGCGCAGACGACCCGCGTCCACCCGCAGCGGCCGCACCCGGCGACGCTGGTGCTCGCCGACCGGCCCCGTCATGTCGAGCCACACCTCACGACCGTCCGCTGCCGCCTCGCGCAACATCCCCAACGCCACGACCGGCTCCGTTGTTCCGGGCAGCGCGCTCCCGCGCACCGAGTCCCGGTGGCGGTACTCGCCCGCACCCCGGGCACGGCCCGTGCCAGGGTCGTCCGACGGACCGTCCGACGCCGAGCCCTCGTCGACCCGAGGCTGCGCGCCCGCCGCGGGGGTGTCCCGCCGCAGGGCAGCGACCAGGGTCGCGAGCCTGGCTGCACGGTCGTCGCGCCCGGTCCGTGCCACAGCTGAACGGTCCGGCAGCCGCACACCAGGACGTGCGCCCGGCCCAGACCCCGGACGCCGGCTGCGTCGTGCAGGCACACGCACCCGTGGGGTCCGACGGTCCGCGAGGACGATCTGGCCGTCCGGTCCCTCCATCGCCGGCGCCATCCCGCGCTCTCGCAGCGCCGCGAGCAGCTGACCGATCGGCGCCGTCGCCGCGAGCACCGTCGGCGCGATCCGGAACAACCCCAGCGGCCGCAGACGCTGGTCGTCGATGAGCCCCGCGAGCAGCGTCGGGTCCTCCACGCGCACATAGCTCGACGCGACACCGAGCCGCACCTGACCATGCCGACGCGCAGCATCACGCACGAGGTACTCGAGCGGTTGCGGCACCGGGGTGCGCGAGTGCAGCGCGAGCTCGGCGAGAAACTCCTCGCCCGTGCGGCCCGCGTCGAGCGACCGGGTGACCGACGTCGGCGTGAACCGGACGGTGATCGCCGCACCACGAGACTCGACGTCGGCAGAGTCCGCGAGCAGGGCCTCGAGCGCAGGCGACGGGCGGCCCGGCACCACACCGGTCAGGTCGCCCTGGAGCAGGATCTCGTCGACGGCCTCCGGGAGCAGCTCCGTCAGGCACGTCGTCAGCCGGACGACCACACCGTCGTCCGGGACGGTCTGACGCGGGACGTCCGCGAGAACGGCGCCACCCGGAGCCAGGGCGCCCGCCCCCGTCACGCCGAGCATCTCCGCCTCGCCCAGGAGCGCGGCGACAGCATCGATCGGCGGTACCGACCTGGGCGTCCGCCAGCGCAGCACCGCCAGGACGTCGTCAGGCGAGAGCGGCGTGAGCGGTGCCTCCGCGAGAACGTCCAGCACCTCACCGCGCAACCGCGGCACCCACGCTCGGTGCAGCTCGGGCTCGAGAGCGTTGCGCAGTGCCCCGCGCTCGTCCCGGCTCCCGACGAGCCACGGAGCACGAGCCGTCGCGAACCACGCCGTGACGAGCGCCGCCCACCGCGACGGGACGTCCGCAGCCAACCAGTCGTCCGCATCGAGCGTGGGAGAGTACGACGCCGGGTCGTCACCGTCGTCGACGACGAGGCCAGCGACCAGCGCGAGCTCGGTGACGAGAGCCGCCGTCCGGTCGTTCACCTCGAGGCGGGCCGCCAGCCTCCGCAGGTCTCGCACACCCAGGCCGCCCGACTTGAGCACGGACGGCGGTGCCACCTGCCACGTGCTGATGAGCTCGGCGAGGAGGCGGACCGCCTCCTGGGCAGCACGCACCGACTCCGCCGCGACAGTCTCTGGCGCTCGCTGTGAAGGACCAGCGGCAGCCTCCGACGGTGCCCGGGAGAGCCGTTGGTGCGTCCTGCCGCCACGCAGCGCCATCGCGACACGGCGCGGAAGCACCACGTGCTGGGCGTCCGCCTGCTTGACGAACCCGTTCTGCACGAGCCATCGCGTCGGAGCCGCCGCCGGTGCGCCAGCCACCGTCGGGATCCGGCCGATCGGCGGGCCCCACGTGAGCGCGGAGAGGATGCTGCGCGCACCGGGCGGGGCGTCCTTGAGCAGGTCCGGGTCGGGAACGGCGTCCTGTGTCCGGCCGATCGGGCCGAGCCCGCCCGGGTACGCGTCCTGGACCTCGTCGACGCCGGGCGCCGGGCGCAGCGCTGTGCCGTCGGGCGACCAGACGAGCGCCATCTCGTCCAAGGTCGTGAGGATGGCGCGGACCGCTGCAGCATCGTCGTCGTGCGCGGTCCCGGTGATCGCCGCGACGACGCGGTCGGCCGTGATGTGCTCGCCGAGGCTCTCGAGCACGGTGACAGACTCGAGGACCTCGAGGTGAGCCGCGTCGAGCGCGTTCGTCGCGCGCTGGAGGCTCGCGCGGCTCGTCGCGCGCGCAGCGAGAGACAGCAGCGTCGCAGGCGACGGAGATGCAAGATCGGGGCGGTGGGTGAGCAACGCGACGAGGTGCTCGTCGCTCCGAGCACGGATCGAATCGCTGAACGTGGCCATCCGCACAATTTTACGCGCCAGGTTGCCACGCACCGCACGCTCCCGCGGCTGACCGGCAGCGATTTCGCCCGCTTCCGCCCGCTCTCACCAAGGCCCCGACGGCCCTCCGCGTGCCGGCCGTGGAACCTGTGCCGGTCGCGGTAGCTGCCCCGATCGTGCAGGCTGCACCGATCGTGCTGGCCGCGCCGATCGTGCAGGCCGCGCAGGCCCTGCTGGCCGCACTGGCCCTGCTGGCCCTGCTGGCTGCGCTGGCCCCGTCGGTCCCGCTGGCTGCGTCGGCCCCGCTGGCCGCGCCGGTCCCGGTGGTCGGCGAGCTCGGGCATCTGTCTCGATCTCGGGCTGTTGATCGCCCGAGATCGAGACAGATGCCCGAGGTCGACTCGGGCGTTTGGCGTCGTTGTCAGCCACCTCGGGTTCGTCAGAAGCCCTGGAGGAGGTGTGGGGCCGGACGCAGGGGGCACTGCGCGCCGACGGGCAGGAGCCGCTGCACGCGCTCGCGGAGGCTGTTCGACGGCTGCACGTCTTCTCGGGTGGCGCGCACCACGCGCCACCCGGCCTCGACGATCGCGTCGTGGCGCCGTTTCTCCTCGAAGATCACCCGCCCGGGATCGCCAGCAGCGAGGGTCGTGTACTTGACGAGGCCGTCGAACTCGACAGCAACCTTCCAGTCCTCCCACCCGAGATCGGTGCGGAACGCCCCCAGACGTGTGACGACACGAACCTGGGTGCTCGGTCTCGGGAGGCCTGCGCCCACGAGCACGAGGCGCGTCGCAGACTCCCAGGGCGACTCGGCGCCGCCGTCCGCGAGATCGATGACCGCACGAGCGATCCGGACGCCCCGGGCAGGCCCCAGGTCCTGCAGCCGTGCGCGCAAGGAGTCCGGATCGACGCCACGTCTGAGCGCAGCGTCAGCGACGACGAGTCCGGAGACCGCGCTGGACGATCGTGCGCAGTCCACCACAGTCCGCTCCAACGACGTGACCCGGAGCCCGGAGCGCACGACGACGTCCGATGCATCGAGCACCCCAGAGCTGCGCGACACGTCCTGAGACGCGTGGCCCGAGCGCAGCGAAGGGTGGTGGACGTGGACCCGATCGGGGGAGCGCCACAGCGGCAGGCCCCAGATCAGCGCCGCGGACTCGTGAGTGAACGTCACGGCCGGGGACAGCTGGCGTGCGACCGCGGCGATCCTCGCGAGCTCCCTGGTCTGCGGCGCCGCGTCGGGCAGGAGAGAAGCTGTGGCGACGTAGGCCCCGCGCCGGACTCGCGTCCACGCTCCAGACGTGACCTGGGCCTGGACGAGCTGTGGTGACAGCTCGCGGGCGAGGAAGACGGTGGGCAGAAGAGCGACGGTGGGCAGACGGACGGTGGGCAGCGGGGGAGCGCCCCGCTCGAGAGGGGGCGGTGGGTGGCGCAGCGTGGTCGCGGTCTGAGGTGCCATGCCACCAGCAGACGATGTCGCGCAAGCCTGCAGGTCGTGACCTGGCTCAGGTGTGGACCGACCGTCAGCGCCATGCCTTGTGGGCAGCTCTCAGCCAGCAGGGCTCCTGTGTCGGCCAGCACCACCCTGAGCGCTGAGGCTAGAAGACCTAGCTCCGCAGGCTCTGCTGCGCTGGCCTGCTCCGCCTGCTCCGCCAGCACGTCAGCCAGCCCGCCCGCCAGCAAGCGAGCCAGTCAGCCAGCCAGTCAGCCGGGCCGGGCTGGGCCGGGCCGGGCTGGGCTGGGCCGGGCTGGGCCGGGCTGGGCCGGGCTGGGCCGGGCCGGGCTGGGCCTGGCTGGGCAGGCCCGGCTGCGCCAGTTGCCGCCGAGCTCGGGCAGATGTTTCGAGCTCGGGCGGTTCAACGCCCGAGCTCGAGACAGATGCCCGAGCTCGGGGAGGCTGCTTCTGCTTTCGCTTTCGCTTTCGCTTCCGCTTCTGTCAGCCGGGTGGCGACCCGGAGGGATGCGGAGGGCGCGCGGTGGGTGAAACTGGTGTGCCGGGGGTGTGCGTTAGGCGGGTGGTCGTCGTGGACCGATAATGGGAAGGACTCACTGCCGCGCTCCGGAACCATGCGCAGCCCGGTATCCTGTGAGGTCACATCCCGACGAGCACTCCGAGGTTTCACGTGCCCACCGGCAAGGTCAAGTTCTTCGATGCCGAACGCGGCTTCGGTTTCATCGCCAGCGAAGACGGCGAGCAGGTTTTCCTGCACGCCTCCGCGCTGCCCGAGGGCATCACCGCCCCCAAGCCCGGAGCCCGGGTGGAGTTCGGCGTAGCCGACGGTCGTAAGGGCCCCCAGGCCCTGTCCGTCAAGATGCTCGACCCTGTGCCGTCGGTTGCCAAGGCGCAGCGCAAGCCCGCCGAGGACATGTCGATCATCATCGAGGACGTCATCAAGCTCCTCGACGGTGTCGGCAACTCCTTGCGACGCGGGCGATACCCGGACAAGGCGGCCGCCTCCAAGGTCGCCACGGTTCTGCGCGCCATCGCGGACGACATCGAGGCCTAAGAAACACATGCCTGCACCTACATCTACCCCCACCAAGACACGAACGTCCCGGCCGAAGCCTGACGCGGTGCTCCTCGCCGCCGTCGACCTCGCGCTCGCTGCGGCACGTGCCGGTGCCGAGCACGTCGACGACGTCGGCGAGCACCTCGGCGCAACCACCGACGCCGAGCGCTTCGTCTCCCACCGCTTCGCGTGCACGATGCGCGGCTACCGCGGATGGCGCTGGACCGTCACGGTCGCTCGCGCCCCGCGCGCCAAGATCGCCACGGTCTGCGAGGTCGAGCTCCTCCCCGGCGACGGCGCGATCCTCGCGCCCGACTGGTTGCCGTGGTCCGAGCGTCTTCGCCCGGGCGACATCGGCCCCGGCGACGTCCTGCCCTTCCACCACGACGACCCACGGCTCGTTCCCGGCTACACGCCGACAGGTGACGACGACGAAGACCGCGTCGCTATCGAGGAGCTTGCGCTCGCCCGCGTACGTGTCCTGGCGCCCGAAGGTCGCGACGAAGCCGCGCAACGCTGGTACGAGGGCATCCGTGGGCCGACGGCACCCGGCGCCATCCAGTCGGCCGCAGGCTGTGGCTCCTGCGGTTTCATCGTCCCGCTCCAGGGTGCGCTCGGACAGGTCTTCGGCGTCTGCGCCAACGCTTGGTCGGACGCCGACGGACGAGTCGTGTCCCTCGACTACGGGTGCGGCGCGCACTCCGAGACCGAGGTCGCGACCCACCCGACCGACTGGCCCGCACCCGACCCGATCATCAACGAGATGACCCTCGAGACCGTGTCGATGCCTGGTGACCCAGCATCCGAAGACCACGAGCCGTCGGCATCCACCGACGGTGCCTCGGCGACCGACAGTGCGTCGGTCACTGACAACGCCTCCGCCACTGACAGTGCGCCCAGCACTGACAGCGCGTCGGCCACCGACACCGTGTCGGCCACCGACACCGCGTCCGTCTCCGAGAGCGCGTCCGATGTGGAGCCGGCCCCCGAGCCGTGACCACCGATCGCGTCGGGCAGGCGGACGATCCGTTCGGCACCGCGGAGCTGCGCTCCGCGGTGCTCGCCGCCTGGGAGCGGTCGCCTGCTCGTTTCCGTGAGGACGCGAACACGGAAGAGGATCACGGTCGCGGGTACTACCGCGACCGGGTCGTCGTCGAGCTCGCGCAGAACGCGGCCGACGCCGCCGCGCGCCTCGGCGAGCCTGGGCGGCTCCTCCTTCGCCTGACCGACGACGGCGCTGGCGGTGCGACGCTCCTCGCCGCGAACACCGGGGAAGCGCTCGCCGCCTCCGGGGTGGCGTCGCTCGCGTCCCTGCGTGCCTCAGCGAAACGGCCCAGCGCACCCGGCGACGCTCGCGCGCCTGGCAGCGGCCAGGACACATCTGTCGAGCGACCCCGGCTGGTGGGCAGGTTCGGCGTCGGCTTCGCCGCCGTCCGGTCGGTCTCCGACGATGTCAGCGTGGTCTCCGCCGGGGGCGGCGTCCGGTTCTCGGTCGAGGGGTCGAGGGCAGTGCTCGCCGGAGCGGTCGCTCGGTCGTCCGGGCTCCGCACCGAGGTGGAGGCCCGGGGAGGATCGCTGCCCGTGCTGCGGCTGCCGACGCCTCTCGGCGCAGGCATCACCACCCCGACAGTCACTATCCCCACAGCCACCCCTGCGACGGCGTACGCTGCGACCACCACGACCCCGGCAGTCCCCGCGGGCTACACGACCGCGGTCGTCTTGCGGCTGCGCGACGCGGCCGCGCTGGCGGCGGTCCGAGCCCAGCTCGCGCTCCTGGACGACGCCCTCCTGCTCGCTCTCCCGTCGCTGGGCGAGATCCGTGTCGAGACCGACGGGGACGTCAGGGTCCTCGCTGACGTCGTGAGCCGGTGGATCGCGGTCACGCGGACGGGAGCCGTGCCGTCTGCGCTCCTCGCTGATCGCCCGGTCGAGGAACGCTCAGCGGCGTCGTGGTCCGTCACGTGGGCGGTCCGGTGTGACGGCGGCGGCCGAGGACGGCTCGCCGACGACGGCGTGGTGCACGCACCGACCCCGACAGACGAGCCGCTCACGGTCCCGGCCCTGCTCGTCGCGTCCTTCCCGCTCGATCCGTCGCGTCGCCACGTGGCGCCCGGTGCGCTGGCGGACCTCGTGGCGAGCGAGGCCGGCCGTGCGCTCGCTGACCTGGCGCTCCTGGTCCCGCAGCCGCTCGAGCTCGTACCGACCGGCCTGCCCGGAGGCCGGCTCGACGCCGAGCTCCGCGAGGCCGCCCTGACGGCGCTGCGGGCCGCACCGATCCTCGCCGGGCGGTTGGCGTCCGGCACGGTGCTCATCGACGGGGACGTCGGTGACGCTCTCGTCGACGCGCTGAGCGTCACCGGCCTCGGGGTGGTCTCGGTGCCGGCGAAGCACCGCGCGGCCGCACGGCTCCTCGGCGCGACGACGATGTCTCTCGCCGATGTCGTCGACTCCCTACCAGCAGGCCTGACACCGCCGCAGTGGTGGCATCTCTACGACGCTCTGGCGCCCTACGTCGACGGGGACCGCACCGTCCGTGAGGCGCTCGGTGGGATCCTCGTGCCGCTGGCAGACGGGACGACGACACGTGGACCGCGCGGGCTGGTCGTCGCTGGGCCTGCTGTGGCTGCGCTCGGGCTGCGCGTCGTGCACGCGGGTGCTGCCCATCCGGTCCTCGTGCGCCTGGGCGCCCTGGCGGGCGACGATCCGCAGGTTCTTGCGCTCCCGGCTGTCGAGGCGGTCGCCCGGGACCTTGCGGACGACCTGCTCGACTCGGACGTCGAGGTGGCTGAGGGGTGGCCCGACGACCTCGCTGCGCTCCTTGCGCTGCTCGCTGGTGTCGCGGAGAACCCTGAGCACCGCGAGACCCGCGAGCCGCTCGGCCACGAGGTGCCGTCCTGGGTCGGGTCGTTGCCCCTGCCGGCGGACGACGGGTCGTGGCGGGCTGCTGACGAGCTCGCGCAGCCTGGTTCGTGGGCGGCCGAGCACCTCGATCTTGCGGTCGTCGACGTGCCGGACCGCTGGGCTCCGCTTGCTGCGACGACCGCCCGGATCCTCGGGGTGCGGGAGCACCTGGTCGTGCGGACGGTCGACGAGCACCTCACCGGCCAGGGCGCACGTCTCCGCGGAGACGACGACCGCAGGTCTCGGGACGAGAACCCGGACCAGCAGGTCTCGGGCTGGGACGAGTACGACGACTACCTCACGGCCGTGCTCGGTGCAGACCGACCGGTCGGGGACCTCCGCGTCGTCGCCGACCTCGATGTGGTCCACGACGACGCGTGGGGCGCCGTCGTCGACGTCCTCACGCACGAGCCAGACGCGCGCGCAGCGCTCCTCACCCCGGTCCGTCCTCTCGATGCGCTCGGGAGCGCCCAGGCAGAGCCTCGGCGCGAGGGCTCGGGTTCCGGCGGAGAGGCGCCGACCGCGGTCTCCTACACCGCGTGGTGTCTGCGTGACGTGCTGCGCGCCCCGTTCGCTGCGCCGGCTGCCGCGTCGCGGGCCGACGGTGTGCAGCGGGCCGACGGAGTTCACGGTGCCGGCGCGGACGCGGGGCTGGGCGTCGTGCTGCCGGCCGCCCCCGCTGAGCTTGCCGGCGTCGTGGACGACCGCGTCCTCGAGGCGCTCGGTGCGATCCGCGACGTGACCGACCTGGAGACGTTCCTCTCCGTCGCGGACCCTGCGGGCTGGGACGCGTTCTGGTCGGGGCTGCCCGAGGTGGGCGCCCCGGTCACGATGCCCGTCGCGCGTGCTGTGTGGTCGGCGCTCGCGACGGCGGCCGCGGCCGGGCTCGAGCTCGATCCGCTCCCCGGACGGGTCGTGGCGCTCCAGGGCGGTGTCCCACGGGTGGTCGCCGCGGACGATGTCGTCGTCGCGGGGGAGCCTATGTGGGCTCAGCTGCGGGCTGTCGTCCCGGTCGCGGACCCGGTGTCGATCGACGAGGTCGCCGACGCCCTGGACGCTGCTGTCGCTGATGCGTCCGTCGTCGCGGTCCGTGCGAGCGAGGACACCGACGAGCGCTCGGTGCCCGAGCGGCTCGCACTCGTGGTGGGACGCACCAGCGACACCTTTCCGGCGACGTGGACGATCCATGACGAGCTCGTGGTCGACGGCACAGCGGTCGAGTGGTGGGTCACGACGGATGGTGGCGTGCACGTCGCGGCGTCCGAGATCCCCGAGGTCGCGGCAGCGCGCGGCCTCGCCCAGGCCGCCGGGCTGTGGGCGTCGCGCCACGCGATCGAGATCGTCCTGCGTGACGCAGGCCGGGCAGCGGAGATCACTGCCGAGAACGCCTGGGACCGGACCGCCGTGTCGCGGTGACCGGACCGGGCGCCTCGACGGAGGCGCCCGGCGGGTCAGAGGTTGAGCTGGCGGACCGTGTCGAGCGCCCAGGGGAGGGCGGTGAGGTATGCCTCGGAGACCTGCTCCGGCGTCCACGACGTCTCGGTGATGCTCTGGATGTCCCCGTGCTCGTGAGCGACGACCGCGCGGAGCGTGGCGCCGAGCTCACCCTCGTAGCTCGAGAGCGCCGCAGCGACCTCGGCCGACACGAGGGTCTTCTCGATGAGGATGTCGATGGGGATGCCGGTCTCTTCGGCGAACGCTGAGAGGAGCCCCACCGTGTAGCCGGTGTCGTCTCCGATGAGCTCGCGGCAGGCCGCGGCACGTGCGAGGAGGAACCACAGCGCGTCCATCTGCTGGACGCGCGAGCTGATGAGTGACGCCATGACGAGCGTGGTGAGGCGGGTCGGTCCGAGCATGACGATCGACCGGTGCAACGAGTCGACGCGCTGGGGCAGCCCGACGGCGACGGAGTTGACGAGGTGGAGCACCCGCACAGCCATCTCGGGGTCGCTCCCGAGGACTGCTGCGATCCTCGCCGTGTCGACCTCGTCCTGGGCGAGCAGCCGGACGACCTCGAGGCACTGGATCTCGCCCGGCGCGAGGCTGCGCTGAGCTGCGGGGCGCTCGTGCTGGTAGATCGAACCCATGATGTAGTCGACGCCGAGCGTCCATGCCTTGGCCGGGCCGGACTTGCCGCGGACGTTCTCCGCGATGACGCTGATCCCGGCGTTGTGCGCGATCTCGATGAGGCCGGGGAGCGCGAGCGCCGGGTTGGAGATGTCGATCATGACGTGCGTGACGAACGGCAAGAGAGCGCGCTGGCCCGGGGTGCCCTCGAAGTTGACGAGGATGGTCGGGACCTTGTGCTCGGAGAGGGCGATGACGTGCTCTGCTCCGTCGGCCCGCAGGGTCGCGTTCGGGTGGATGAGCAGGCCGAGGCCGCCGGACGCAGGAGGCAGCGACTGGGTGCCGTCGAGCATCTCGGCCGTGCCCCAGATGAACGCCGGGCGGTCGGCGATGTACTTCTCGAGGTCGAGCGACTCGTACGCCTCGTGCAGCAGCGCGCTGAGGTCGGCGGGTGTGCGCCCAGCGGCGTTCGTGATCGGGAGCGCGTACGCGAGGACACGGCGCTGACGGTCGACGATCGCGAGGCGGCTGAACGCGGGCGCAGCGGTGGACACCGCCGAGGACGGGCCTCCAGGTGCGCGGCTGGCGTCGGGCTGGGGGGCGCGCGGTGCGCTGGGGGAAGAGCCGTCGGTGACGGCGACTGCGAGCTGGCGAGTTCCATGAGGTTCCTCAGGTGGTATGCCGCGTGGGGGCGTGGCGGCGGCGTGCAGATGGGGGCGTCAGGCTGCCACGAGCGGTGCGCGCAGGGGCCACGGCGCTCCGTCGAGGATGACTTGCAGAGCGTCCCCGGTCTCTGTGTTCAGGACGATGGGTGCGAGGAGGTTCGCGGTCGTCGGTGCTTGCTCGGAGCCGGGGGTCACGATGACGAGCACAGCGCACCGGTCGTCGTCGCTGGTCAGTCCGAGCGAGGCGAGGGCCTCGCCGGCGATCGCTGGCGCGTACTCCGCGAAGTACGGGCCTGGCTGGACCATGAACAGGCGCGGTGCGCCGTCGGCGCCGGCGCGCAGCGTGAAGAGCAGCCCGGCGTCGTCGAGCGGTGTGAGGACGTAGTCCTTCGAGCCAGGAAGGCCGGCGAGCGACTCGAGGAAGTGCACCGAGGAGATCACTGGAGGTAGTCCATGAGGCTCGGCTGGAGCACACGCGCGGCAGCGCCGAGGGCGGCCTTGTAGCCGACCTCCTGCATCTGCAGCTCGATGATCGTCTGGGCGAGGTCGATGTCCTCGACACCGGAGAGGTCGCTCGCGAGGGTCATGGACTGGTTCGACAGCGTGTCTTGCGCCGCTGTGAGCTGGTTGGTCCGTGCTCCGACGCTCGAGCCGACGCTCAGCATGGACTGGATGCGTGAGTCGATCTCGGTCAGTCGCGTGGACACGTTCACTCCTGGGTTGCGCAGATCGGCGGCGATGTTGGTGAGGAGGGAGAAGACGGACGCTGCGCCGTCGCCGAACACGGCTGCGCCGTCGGCGTCGACGCGGACGGTGGTGTTCTCCCCGACCCGGCGCTCGACGGTCCCGTGCACGGTCGCAGCGGTGTAGGAGACGTCGCCTGTCACAGGGTCGGTCGCTGTGGTGAAGGCGCTCCCGTTGGCTGTCCCGGCGAAGACGGAGCGGCCGATGTACGTGGTGTTCGCCTGCCCGAGCAGCGCGTCCCGGATGCCTTCGATCTCGACAGCGAGCGCGTCGCGACCAGCAGCCCCGATCGCACCGGTGTTGGCGCCCTGGACCGTGAGGTCGCGTGCTCGTTGCATGAAGTCGACCGACGACTGGATCGCGCTGTCGACGGTGTTGAGCCAGCTGACGCCGTCCTGGGCGTTGCGGGCGTACTGCTCGGTGGCGCGCTGCTCTTTGCGCAGCGCCATCGCCTCAGCAGCCTTGGCTGGGTCGTCGGAGGCCTTGTTGATGAGCTTTCCGCTCGAGGCCTGCGACTGGAGGTCTGACATCTTTGCCAGGTTGGCCTGCATGTTCGCGAGCGACATGCGCTGCGTGGACTGGTGCGTGACGCGCGTGATCATCGTCCAACGACTCCCGTTCGGTTGATGAGCTGGTCGAGCATCTCGTCGATGGCGGTCATGACGCGTGCAGCGCCCTGATACGAGCGCTGGAAGGCGAGCATGTTCACGCTCTCCTCATCGAGGTCGACGCTGGTCTGTGCGAGCTGGAGGTTGTCGGCGGTGGCGCGTGCGCTCTCGGCGACGACGGCGCTCTGTGTCGCGGCCTTGGACTTCACACCGATGGCGACGACGAACGAGGACCATGCTTCGTCGGGGCTGCCGGCAGCGCTGCCGATCTGGGAGATCGCGTCGGCGATCGAGCCGTCCGCGCCGCCCTGACCAGGATTGATCTCGGAGGGGTCGGTGATGGCGACAGCGAGCGTGAGCGCAGCCGGCCCGGTGGCCGAGATGGTGAAGATGGGGCCGCCCGTGGATCCGTCGGCGCGGGCGGACTCGTGGATCGTGTTGACGCTCGTCGCGACCTTGGTCGCGAGGGCGTTGTACGAGGCGGCGGCCTCGGCGAGGAGTCCGCCTGTCCCTTGGCTGTCGGCTGGGGCGAGGACGCTGAGCACACCGGCGAGCTCTCCGCCGCCGAGGGCCGCCGTGGTCCCGGCGGGGACGCGGTCCCAGACGACCCGGACTGCGTCCGTGCCCGTTGCTCCCGTCACGGTGGTGCCACCGGCGACGGCGAGCTTCTGGGCCCGGATCCCGGAGACGATGGAGTTGCCGCCGATGTTCACGTCGGCGGTGCCGTCGGGGTACTCCCGGACGGTGGCCCCAGCGAGGGACGCGAGCGAGGTCGTCAGGACGTTGCGCTGGTCGATGAGCTCGTTGGCGTTGCCGCCGGAGACGGTGATGGACCGGATCTTCTCGTTGAGCTCTGCGACGGAGGCAGCGGTCGTGTTGATCTCTGAGACGAGGGTGTCGGCCTTGGCGCGCGTCTGGTCCCACTGGGTAGAGACGGCGCTGTAGCCCGTCGAGATCGCGCGCTGGACGGAGTTCGCGCTCTCGATGAGCACCTGCCCGGCGGCGGCGCTCGTCGGGTTGTTCGACACGTCTTGCCACGTCGCCCAGAAGTCGTCGAGCTCTGCGGCGATGCCGTTGGTGCCAGGCTCCGCGATGGTCGACTCTAGGCGGGTGTATGCCTCAGAGCGCGCTGCGAGGAACGCAGCGGACGACGTCGTGGTGCGGACGCGAGCGTCGAGGAACAGGTCGCCGAGACGGCTGATGCCGCTGACCTGGACGCCGTTGCCGACCGAGCTGCCTTGCGAGAACATCGTCGCGCTCTGGCCGGATCCGACAGACTGGAGCTCGGCGCGCTGGCGGGTGTAGCCCACCGTGTTGGAGTTGGCGATGTTCTGCCCTGCGACCTCGAGCGCCTGGCGCTGTGCGGTCAGGGCCGTGAGCGCGGTGGACAGTCCGGAGAAGGTGCTCATGTGGTCCTCAGAAGCTCTGGTCGAGAAGTCGGGCGGCGACCTCGCGAGGCGCCGTCGAGCCTGACGAGTCGTATGTGCTGGAGTCCTGCTGGAGGTTGGCCAGCGCCTCTTGCGTCGCACGGTGGGACGTGAGGAGGAGCTCACGGTTGCCTGCGGCGAGCGAGTCGATCTGGTGCGTGATCTCGATGAAGGCCTGGCGGTGGGCGCGCAGGAGGTCGTCCCACGGCTCAGGGGCCTTGTCAGCGAGCTCGGACAGGCTGCGGCCTGCCTCGAGCCCGAGGGTGCGGGCGACGGCGTCCGACTCGACGGACCGTCCGAGCTCGACCTCACGGATCTGTTCCAGCACGTTCTCTACCTCGCGGGTCGCGTGGCTCAGCCAGCGCGTCCGTCCGGAGGTGAGCAGCAGCTGCTCTTCCTCGAGCTTGAACAGCAAGAGCTCGAGGAGCTGGCGCTCGCGCCACAGGACGCTTGTCAGCGCTTGCAGGCTCATGGGTGCTTCAACTCCTCAACGATGGTCACGACCAGCGAGGGTGCCAGGTCGTTCAAGGGTCATATCGGAAGTGCAAGGGGCCGCATGAGGGTTTCGACAGGCTAGATACGTCGATGGGGACCCCATGGGGACCTCAGATCCAGGATATGGCTGAAATCGGTGGGGCGCAGGGGGTGAAGCCGACCTATCTCTGCAGGTGAGAGCGGTGTGAGCAGAGTGTGAAGATCCGTCATGGGGAGTGCATGGGTAGTTCTCCCCATTGCGGGGAGGTAACGGATGTGTGCAGTGTCGGGTGAAAACGGTTGCCAGGGGGTTGAGTTCTCACGGTTCCACCCGGATATTTGACGCATGCAACCGATGGACACGGACCGCTCAGAGCTGGTCACCGAGAACCTCCCGCTGATCGGGTACCACGTCAGCGAGATGCTCATGCGTGTACCGAGCCACGTCTCCCGGGACGATCTCGCATCCGCTGGCGCACTCGCTCTCGTCCAGGCCGCACGGGCCTACGACGCGACGACGGGGGTGCCGTTCAACCGTTATGCAGCGATCCGCATCAAGGGCGCCATGGTCGACGAGCTCCGCTCGATGGACTGGGTCTCCCGCGGTGCCCGTCAGCGCGTCCGCAAGCTCACGACGGTCGCGGACGAGCTCACCGCACAGCTCGGGCGCACACCGACCCGTGAAGAGCTTGCCGCCTCGCTCGGCGTCGAGGTCTCCGAGGTCGACACGGCCCGCGAGCACGCCGCGACCCGGGTGCTGTCCCTCGAGGGATACGACGGCGCTCTCGCCGAGGTGCTCCCCACCCGTGAGGTCGGCCCCGAAGAGGCCCTCCTGACCGGCGAGCGTCTGCGCTACCTCCATGCCGCCGTCGCGACGCTCCCTGAGCGCCTGCGCGAGGTCGTCGAGCAGGTCTTCTTCGAGGACCGTTCCGTCACCGACATCGCCAAAGACATGGGCGTCACCCAGTCGCGTGTCAGCCAGCTCCGCGCCGAGGCGATGGTCCTGCTCCGCGACGGTCTCAACACGCACCTCGACCCGTCGCACGTGCCGGCCTCGGCACAGCCGGACGGCGTCGCGCAGCGTCGCCGCGAGAAGTACTTCGCCTCGATCGCCGAGCGCGCCAGCCGCAACGGCGCGAGCGTCGCGATCGCCGGTGCGTCTCTCGCCGCAGCCTCCACCTTCGTCCCTGCGGCCTCCGCAGCACGCACGGCCCAGCCCGGCTTTGTTGCCGTTGGTTAACGTTCACAACTCGGTCGTGTGACCTGAGCCTCATAGGTGCGGTATGCCGGCCGATAGGTCGAGGACAAACCGACCGGGGAGCAACGCATGGCCAGCACGACCGCGACACCGACCATCTCTGCCGTCCTCATCGTCAAGGACGAAGAAGACGTCCTCGAGGCGTCGCTCGCAGCCCTCGGCTGGGTCGACGAGATCATCGTCTACGACACCGGCTCGACAGACTCGACCCGTGACCTCGCCGGGCGACACACTCCTCACGTCATCGAGGGCTACTGGGACGACGACTTCGGCGCAGCACGCAACCGAGCCCTCGAGCACGCGACGAGCGAGTGGGCCCTCATCGTCGACGCCGACGAGATCTTCGAGGGCGACACCGCCCACCTCCTCCGACGGCTCGCCGCCGACGAAGCGAACCTCTTCCTCGTCGCCGTCGAGACGGTCGACGGCGACACTCCACGCCCAGAGGGACCCAACGTCACCGCGCGGATCTTCCGTCGCTCCGAGTACAGGTACGCCGGACGGCTCCACGAGCAGGTCGTCCCCATCGACCCGTCGACACGACCGGTGCTCGAGCCGGTCCTTCACGTCTGTATCAAGCACTCGGGCTACACCGACGCGGCGATCGCCAAGCACGACAAACGCGCTCGGAACCTGACGATCGCCCAGCGTGACCTCGACGAGGCGCTCGCCCGGGAGACGCCGCCAGTGATGCTCGACATCCTCCGCACCAACCTCGCCCGGGCCCTCGGTATGGCGGGGGAGCACGAGGCGTCTCTCGCGCTGGCCACGGTCGTCCGCACGAACGGTGTCGTGCCCGCCGTCGGCCTCACAGATCTTGCTGTCTCTGCGGTCGGCAGCGCTCTCGCGCTCGAGCTGGACGACGTCGTCGACGAGTGGCTCACCGTGTGGCAGCACGCCGACAGCTCTCCTGTCTGGGCGCGCGCCACGCGGGTCCGGATCCTGGCCGGGCGCGGCGACCTCCAGGGGGCGCTCGACCTCCTGGACCAGCTGCCGACGACGTCCGTCGACTCCTCAGGACGACGTTTTCACAAGCACGAGCTGAGCGGGATCGCCGTGAGCGCCCTCGCTGCGACCGGTCGACGCCGCGCCGCTGCGCGGGCCGCACGCGAGTCTGCGCTCGCGGGGTACGCCAGCGTCGGCCCGACGATCCTCTCGCGCATCTTCGTCCAAGCCGATCGCCTCGACTCCTACATCCGTGACCTCCCAGACCAGGTGTGGCGTGAGCATGCCGTCTGGTGCGTCCACGAGGCGACCCCGGACTCCATCGCCTTCCTCATGGCGATGGCCGCGGTGCGCCCCGACGACCTCACCGTGCTCTTGTGCCTGGCCAAGATCGCACCGTCGCTCGGGCTCGAGGACCTTGCGGTCAGTGCCGCAGCCTTGCGGAGGGTCGGTCTCGCCGAGCACTGCCCGCTCGTCACGGTCAGCCGGTCGGGAGACGTCGAGCCACAGCTCCGCGCCATCGCGTCGGCGATGGCGGTCGGAATCTACGAGGACGACCGCGCTGTCCCTGGTCTCGAGGCAGCGCTCGCTGCGGTGGCCCCACAGGACGAGGCCGAGCTTCTCCGTCAGCTGGAGATCGTCACCCCGGGGCTCGTCACCGCTTCGTGACGCAGGTGCCGGGCGACCCGAGCAGGCGTGTGACGTCGGCAACAAGATTCGTCGTGCCGAATCGCTCATGCCTGTCGGCGGTTGCCGATAGGGACTGTGGCAGCCCACGGACGGGCACCGCACTCGGCCCCACTCACGGAAGAAGTTCATCATGGGTCTCTCGATCAACCAGAACATCGCGGCAGTCAACTCCTACCGCAACCTGTCCAACACGCAGAATGACCTGTCGAAGTCGCTGGAGAAGCTCTCCTCCGGTTTCCGCATCAACCGTGCGGCGGACGACGCTGCTGGTCTGGCGATCTCTGAGGGTCTGCGTTCGCAGGTCGGTGGCCTCAAGGTTGCCGCTCGTAACGCTCAGGACGGCATCTCGGTCGTGCAGACCGCTGAAGGCGCACTGACCGAGGTTCACGCGATCCTCCAGCGCGTGCGCGACCTGTCGGTCCAGGGTGCTAACGACTCCAACAGCGCCGAAGCCCGCACCAACATCGAGACCGAGATCACGAGCCTCGGCGAAGAGCTCGACCGCATCTCCGTGTCGACGAACTTCAACGGCACGAAGCTGCTCGACGGCTCCAAGACGAGCCTGGCGTTCCAGGTCGGCGCCGACGGCGACGCGAACAGCACCATCACCGTGGCGCTCGACAACGTCGCGACGACCGTCGCCGGGATCAAGAACCTCAAGGTGTCCGACACCGTCGCAGGCGACGGATCGGCGAACGTGAACGCCCAGGCATCGATCGAGCTCGTCGACGACGCGATCGAGGCGATCTCGACCACGCGTGCCGGACTCGGTGCGATGCAGAACCGCCTCGAGCACACCATCAAGAACGTCAACGTGTCGGTGGAGAACCTCTCGGCGTCCGAGAGCCGGATCCGCGACACGGACATGGCGCAGGAGATGGTGTCCTTCACCCGCGCGCAGATCCTCTCCCAGGCCGGCACCGCGATGCTCGCCCAGGCCAACCAGATCCCCCAGGGCGTCCTCTCGCTCCTGCGCTGATCATCTCAGCGTCTGATCGGCTGACAGGTCGATGACGTGTGGCCCCGCCGTGACCCGGCGGGGCCACACGTGCGCCTGGCCGGCGACGACCGTCCTACGAGGGCTCAGAGAACCGTCTGTCAAGAATCCTTCATGCCTGTCGGCGGTTGCCGATAGGGACTGTGGCAGCCCACGGACGGGCACCGCACTCGGCCCCACTCACGGAAGAAGTTCATCATGGGTCTCTCGATCAACCAGAACATCGCGGCAGTCAACTCCTACCGCAACCTGTCCAACACGCAGAACGACCTGTCGAAGTCGCTGGAGAAGCTCTCCTCCGGTTTCCGCATCAACCGTGCGGCGGACGACGCTGCTGGTCTGGCGATCTCTGAGGGTCTGCGTTCGCAGGTCGGTGGCCTCAAGGTTGCCGCTCGTAACGCTCAGGACGGCATCTCGGTCGTGCAGACCGCAGAAGGCGCACTGACCGAGGTTCACGCGATCCTCCAGCGCGTGCGCGACCTGTCGGTCCAGGGTGCTAACGACTCCAACAGCGCCGAAGCCCGCACCAACATCGAGACCGAGATCACGAGCCTCGGCACCGAGCTCGACCGCATCTCCGAGTCGACCAACTTCAACGGCACGAAGCTCCTCAACGGTGGCACCAGCGGTGCAGCGTCCACCGCTACGGTCTCCCTGGCGTTCCAGGTCGGCGCCGACGGCGACGCGAACAGCACCATCACGGTCGACATCTCCAACGTGGCCTCCATCGTCTCCGGGATCAAGGACCTCAAGGTCTCCGGTGGCACGAGCGCCAACCTCACCGCACAGGACTCGATCAACGCTGTCGACACCGCGATCGAGGCGATCTCGACCACGCGTGCCGGACTCGGTGCGATGCAGAACCGCCTCGAGCACACCATCAAGAACGTCAACGTCGCGGTCGAGAACCTCTCCGCGTCCGAGAGCCGGATCCGCGACACGGACATGGCGCAGGAGATGGTGTCCTTCACCCGCGCGCAGATCCTCTCCCAGGCCGGCACCGCGATGCTCGCCCAGGCCAACCAGATCCCCCAGGGCGTCCTCTCGCTCCTGCGCTGATCATCTCAGCGTCTGATCGGCTGACAGGTCGATGACGTGTGGCCCCGCCGTGACCCGGCGGGGCCACACGTGCGTCTGACCGACGACCAACGGTCTGTGACCTCGTACCGATCTGGAAGTCAAAAAAGTTGGTCGCCAAAAATCCTTCATGCCTGTCGGCGGTTGCCGATAGGGACTGTGGCAGCCCACGGACGGGCACCGCACTCGGCCCCACTCACGGAAGAAGTTCATCATGGGTCTCTCGATCAACCAGAACATCGCGGCAGTCAACTCCTACCGCAACCTGTCCAACACGCAGAATGACCTGTCGAAGTCGCTGGAGAAGCTCTCCTCCGGTTTCCGCATCAACCGTGCGGCGGACGACGCTGCTGGTCTGGCGATCTCTGAGGGTCTGCGTTCGCAGGTCGGTGGCCTCAAGGTTGCCGCTCGTAACGCTCAGGACGGCATCTCGGTCGTGCAGACCGCTGAAGGCGCACTGACCGAGGTTCACGCGATCCTCCAGCGCGTGCGCGACCTGTCGGTCCAGGGTGCTAACGACTCCAACAGCGCCGAAGCCCGCACCAACATCGAGACTGAGATCACGAGCCTCGGCACCGAGCTCACTCGTATCGCCGACTCGACGAACTTCAACGGCACGAAGCTGCTCGACGGCTCCAAGGGCACGCTCGCGTTCCAGGTCGGCGCCGACGGCGACACGAACAGCACCATCACCGTGACGCTCGACAACGTCAAGTCCACGGTCGCCGGTATCGCTGCGCTCAAGGTCACCGACAACACGACCGCTCAGGCGTCGATCAACGCTGTCGACACCGCGATCGAGGCGATCTCGACCACGCGTGCCGGACTCGGTGCGATGCAGAACCGCCTCGAGCACACCATCAAGAACGTCAACGTCGCGGTCGAGAACCTCTCCGCGTCCGAGAGCCGGATCCGCGACACGGACATGGCGCAGGAGATGGTGTCCTTCACCCGCGCGCAGATCCTCTCCCAGGCCGGCACCGCGATGCTCGCCCAGGCCAACCAGATCCCCCAGGGCGTCCTCTCGCTCCTGCGCTGATCAGGTCCCTGACTGAGCCGAGAGACTCGGCACAGAGGTAGCAGGACCGCAGCATCGGCCGGCGGTGGTGGGACAACCGTCCCCCCACCGCCGGTCGGCATTCCGGAGCCGCGCGGCACGCGGCACGCACAGCACGTCAGAGGGCAGGAGAGCGTCATGGCATCGTTCGGTATCGACGGGCTCGTCAGCGGTCTGGACACGACCTCGCTCATCACACAGCTCATGGCTGTCGAGGCCGCACCTCAGACGCTGCTCAAGGCGAAGGTGTCGACCACCCAGACGTTCATCTCGACCCTCCAAGGCCTCAACACGCGGGTATCTTCCCTCGCCGACGCAGCCACGACGGCCACGAAGACCGCGTCCTGGTCCGCTGTCAAGGCGTCGACCACCGGAACATCAGCGACCGCGACCGCCTCCAGCACCGCGCAGGCCTCCTCGTTGACCTTCACCGTCGACAAGCTGGCCAAGGCGCAGACCTCCGTCACCGGGAACGTCACCTCCCTCGCAGACCTCTTCGGCGGCACCGTCCCTTCGAGCGTCACCATCGCCAAAGGATCGGCCGACGCCACAGCCACGGCCACCGTCGTTGACCTGACGGGCGTCACCGACCTCGCCGGCTTTGCCGCGAAGCTCAACTCTGCCGGGGTCGGCATCAGCGCGAGCGTCGTGAAGATCTCTGCGACCGAGTCGCGACTCCAGCTGACCGGCTCGGGCAGCGGCGACGAGGCGGCGTTCGAGCTCCACTCAGGCACCGTCGCCGAGGCAGACATCCAGGCAGGCACCGCACCCGCCGCGCTCATCAAGCGCAGCGACGCGATCATCGCCGCGAGCGACGCGCAGATCACGCTGTGGGGCAGCCAGCCGGTCAAGTCCGCGACGAACACCTTCTCAGACGTCCTCACAGGCGTCGACATCACCGTCTCTGCGGTGGACGCGACCTCGACGACGGTCACCGTCGCACGCGACGACACCGCATTGACGAAGCTGGCTTCAGACCTCGTGGGCGCTCTCGGCGTCGTGCTCTCCGAGATCAAGTCACGCACGGCCACGACGACGACGACCGCGAGCGACGGCGGGAGCGTCATCACCGCGGGGATCCTCGGTGGCGACAGCGCGACGCGCTCGCTCAACCAGGCGATCATCACCGCGGCGTCCTACCCTGTCGACGGCACATCGCCGTCCGAGGTCGGCATCATCCTCAGCCGGGACGGGACGTTCAGCTTCGACGAGACCGTGTTCGCTGCCGCGATGGCGGCGGACCCGGCCAAGGTGCAGAAGATCATCAGCGGCCTCGCCGAGAGGGTCGAGGGCGTCGCGACGAGCGCGTCAGACTCGATCGACGGCACGCTCACCCTGAAGATCACGAACCAGCAGAGCTTCAGCAAGGACCTCTCCACCCAGGTGGACGACTGGGACCGCCGCCTCGCCACACGCAAAGAGGGACTGCAGGCGACCTACGCGGCGCTCGAGGTGTCGCTCAGCGCGCTCAACGCACAGTCCTCGTGGCTCACCAGCTCGCTCGCATCACTGTCCACGTGGAGCTAGCGAAAGCCTCACACCAGCGTGGTCGCCGTCGATAGGTCGGGTATGAGCCAGCAGATGAACTCCGACGCCCAGCGCGCGCAGTTTCTCAATGACACGGTCCTCAGCGCGAGCCCCGCTCGCCTCCTGACGATGCTCTACGACCGGCTGGTGCTCGACCTCGACCGAGGGATGAAAGCACAGGTCGCCGGGGACGTCGCCGAGGCGAACTCTCGGCTCACGCACGCACAGGACATCGTCGCTGAGCTCATCGTCACTCTCGACGTCGACGCGTGGGAGGGTGGCCCGGGGCTCAAGGGCTTGTACTCCCACCTTCTCAACGAGCTGGTCCAGGCGAACATCAGCAACGACCCTGTCCGGACCGCCGCGTGCCGCTCGATCGTCGACCCTCTGCGGATGGCCTGGCACGAGGCGGCAGGCGGCCTCGCACAGGAGGCCGCCCAGAACGTGCCGGTCGGCGCAGGGAGCATCTCGGCCGGGAGCGGGTTCCTCGGTGTCGGCTGACCAGCCCCGCTCGGAGCCCACACCGTGGATCGACGCATGGTCGGCAGCGCTCGACGGGTTCGAGATGAGCCTCGCCGAGGCGGAAGATCTGGTCTCGACCGGTCACCTCATCGACTCGGCCTTCGAGTCCGCGAACCTCGCGTGGAGCCCGCCGACGGACCTCGGTCCGTTGCCGCCGGCGCTCAAGGACCGGGCGACGGCGATCCTCGACCGTCAGCTCGAGATGGCCTCGCGTCTTGCTGAGGCGGCCCGTTCTGCACGGCAGCACCTGACCGTGGTGGACAACCTTCGCGATCGGCGACCGTCCGTCCCGGTGTATATCGACCTCGTTGGTTGATATGCCCGGGTGAAAAGGACCCGGAGCGCGAACTACTGGGGCATTGAACCTCTTATGAGGGGCCTCGCACGACCGATAGAGAAATCGAGCCAGGAAGGCTCGAGCATCAGGCCACGGATCGGCCGCACCATTCACTTACCTGTAGGGGTTGGCGTGTTCGATTCTGTGGCCTTTGTCGCGCTCAACAGCGCGCTCGACGGACTTGCTCTCCGTCAGCGAGTGATCGCCAACAACGTGGCGAACATCAACACGCCCAACTACCTCGCGGGCAAGGTCTCGTTCGAGAAAGAGCTGGAGACCGCGGTGTCTCGCGGCGACGGGGCGGTCACCGCGACCGAGGCCCGCTCCCTGGAGCCCACCCGGACCGACGGCAACAACGTCAACCTCGACGAGGAGACGCTGCTCAACGTCGACACCAACCTGCGCTACCAGCTGGCGACCCAAGCGGTCGACGGCACCTTCTCGTCCCTGCGGACCGCGATGAGGACCAGCTGATGACGACCTTCGGAGCAATCGGGATCGCCTCGACAGGCATGACCGTCAACCGCAAGTGGCTCGACGCCGTGAGCGACAACCTCGCGAACATGAGCACCGTGACCGCGACCAGCGAAGACGCGTTCCAGGCCCGGTACGTCGTGGCCAGCGCCGTCGGCTACCCGGAGAACGGCCAGGGCGTCCAGGTCGCCGGCGTCGAGCTCGGCAGCGCCGAGGGCCGCATGGTCTACGAGCCCGAGCACCCGCTCGCCGACGCCGAGGGCTACGTGAAGTACCCCGACATCGACATGTCGAGCCAGATGACCCAGATGATCATGGCGCAGCGTGGCTACCAGGCCAACGCTGCCGTGGTCGACCGCGCCAAGGCCACCTACGAGGCCGCACTCCAGATCGGACGTAACTGATGAGCATCCCCGCACTGGAGAGCGTGAGCGCGCTGAGCTCGCTCGGCTCCGTCTCCCCGACCGGTTACATCGACCCGACCGAGGGCGGCGGGAGCACCGGGTCCGCGTCCGGAGCGTTCGGCGGTGTCCTCGCCGACGCGGTGACGAACCTCCAGGGGCTCCAGACGAAGGCGAACGACCTCGCGGTCCAGGCCGTCACCGGTGACCTCGACGACATCCACGACTACACGATCGCGGCGAGCGAGGCGAAGGTCACCCTCGAGCTCACCGCAGCGATCCGCAACAAGGCTGTCGACGCGTTCAGCGAGATCATGCGGATGCAGGCCTGATGCCCGCCCAGATCACGTCGGCGTTCGGCCGTCTCACCACCTCGATCCGTGAGTTCACCGTCGCGCAGCGCACGCTCGCGCTCATCGGTGCGGCTGTCCTCGTCGTCGGCATCATCGCGCTGAGCACGTGGTTCACGAAGCCGCAGTTCTCCCCGCTGTACACAGACCTGGCGCCGGCGGACGCGAGCGTCATCGTCGACCAGCTCACCGCACAGGGTGTGGCGTACGAGCTGACCAACGGTGGCTCGACCGTCATGGTTCCCACCGACGCGGTGTACGACATGCGCCTCAAGGTCGCCGCGAGCGGCATCTCGCCCACGAGCGACGGCGGCTACTCGCTGCTCGACGACATGGGCATGACGTCCTCGGAGTTCCAGCAGGACGTCACCTACAAGCGGGCGCTCGAGGGAGAGCTCGCGAAGACGGTCTCGGCGATGTCCGGGGTCGAGGTCGCGACGGTGAAGCTCGCCATCCCCGAGGACACGGTGTTCGTCTCCGAGACTGCTGACCCGACCGCCTCGGTCTTCATCCAGGCGTCGTCCGGCATGACGCTCTCCGACGACCAGGTGCAGTCGGTCGTCAACCTCGTCTCCGCGAGCGTCGAGGGCATGAAGCCCACCGACGTCGCGGTCATCGACTCGACCGGCGCCGTCCTCTCGGCTGTCGGCACCGGGACGTCCGGCACGGGCTCGAGCAAGCAGACCCTCGCCTACGAAGACCGCGTCGCGGCGTCGATCCAGTCGATGCTCGACCCGATCCTCGGCCCCGGCAAGGCGGTCGTCTCCGTGACGGCCGACCTCGACTACGACGCGACCGAGAGCACGCAGGAGACCTTCACCGCCACGGACGGGGTCCCCGCGCTCATCGAGAAGAACACCCTCGAGGAGTACACGGGCGACAACACGGCAGCGACCGGCGTGCTCGGCCCCGACAACATCGCGGTCCCCGAGGGCGACGGCACCGGAGACGGGGCCTACCGCAACGAGACCTCCGAGTCGAACAACGCGGTCGACAAGCTGACGACGCACACGGTCGCTGCACCGGGCACGGTCCGCCGGCAGTCTGTCTCGGTGGCCGTCGACCAGACGGCAGCCGCTGCGATCGACCTCGCCACGCTCGAGACCATGGTCGGTTCGGCCGCCGGGATCGACGCGACACGCGGTGACGTCGTCACCGTCTCCCGGATGCAGTTCGACACGACCGGTGCGGTCGCGGCGCAGGAGGCTCTCGCGGCTGCCGCCGCAGACCAGGTCGCCGCCGCCGAGGCGCTCCAGCTCCGCAACATCATCATCGCGGCAGCAGTCTTCGTCGCCCTCGTCATCCTCGGGATCGTCCTCGCGCTGCGCAAGCGGCGCAGGGGAGACCCGCGCGAGGCCGTCGACCTCGGCGAGCTCACGCGTCTCGACGACGCCCGTGCTCTCGAGGCTGCGCAGATCGCGCACGACGAGATGCTCGCGCTCGCTGAGGTGCCTGAGGTCCCGGACCCCACCCAGATCGCGATCGAGCGCAAGCGCAGCGACGTCGCGGCCCTCGTCGACGACCAGCCCGAGCAGGTCGCTGAGCTGCTCCGCGGCTGGATGGACGCGAAGGCCAACGCATGAGCACTGCGATCTTGAGCGGCACGCAGAAAGCCGCCCTCGTCCTCATGCAGATCGGACGAGACCGCGCCGCGAAGATCATGTCGCGGCTGGACGAGACTGCTGTCGAGGAGCTCACCGCGGAGATCTTGCGGATGGAGCGCGTCGACCGCGACGTCGCCGACGGTGTCATCTCCGAGTTCCACCAGATCACCATCGGCGGCGGCACGAGCATCAGCAACGGTGGCCTCGGCTACGCGCAGCAGCTGCTCGAGGCGACCATGGGGACCGACCGCGCGCAGACGATGCTCGACCGCCTCGCGACATCGATGGCCGGTCAGCCCTTCGAGTTCCTCCAGCAGGCGGACGCCCGCCAGATCCTCGCTCTCCTCAGCGGTGAGCACCCGCAGACGATCGCTCTCGTGCTCGCCCACCTGCGGCCCGAGCACGGTGCCGCGATCCTCGCGGGGCTGCCGCCGCAGTCGCAGGCCGAGATCGCGCACCGCATCGCTCTCATGGAGCGAGCGGCCCCGGACGTCGTGACGATCATCGCGGACGCCCTGCGTCGCAAGGCCTCCGCGGTCCTCACCCCGCGCGAGACCTCCGCGATCGGTGGCCTCGACCCCTTGGTCGAGATCATCAACCGTGCCGACCCGGGCACCGAGAAGCTCATCCTCGAAGGTCTCGAGGCGCGTGACAGCGCCCTCGCCGAAGAGGTCCGCAGCCGCATGTTCGTCTTCGCCGACATCGTCCTCCTCGAGGACCGTGCCCTGCAGCTCGTGCTGCGCGGCGTCGAGTCGGCGAGCCTGGCGCTCGCGCTCAAGGGCGCCGGCCCCGGCCAGCGGGACGCCGTCCTGCGCAACCTGTCCGAGCGCGCCAGCGAGAACCTGCTCGAGGAGATCGACGTCCTCGGCTCGGTCCGCATGTCGCAGGTCGAGGAAGCCCGTGCGGCGATCGTCCAGGTCATCCGCAGGCTCGAGGAGAGCGGCCAGATCGTCATCCGCCGTGACGGGGAGGACGAATATGTCGACTGACACGTCAGCCTTCAGCGCGGCTCGTCTCACGGTCGTCACCGACGACCGCGTGCGCAGCGTCCAGGAGAGCGCACGCGTCTCCGGGTACGCGGCGGGGTTCGCCGCAGGCAGCCGGGCCGCCGCCGAGAGCACGCGACTCGTCCAGGAGCGTCTGCGCGACGAGGTCGCAGCGAGCGAGGCAGCACGCGACGCCGAGCACCGCGCCGCGGTCCTCACGCTCGAGCGAGCAGCCCGCGCTGCTCAGGAACGCCTCCTGCCTGTGCTCGACGACGCCCGCGACCTCCTGCACACGCTCGCGTTCGACCTGGCTCGTTCGGTCGTCGGGCACGATCTCGCTGACTCCCAGGCGTCCGCGCAGGGCGCGCTGCACCGCGCTCTCGCGGTCCCGCACGACGTCCGCATCCAGACGGTCCGCCTCCACCCGTCCGACCTCGCGATCCTGCGGGCGTCCGGGACGGACGCCGTCGACGGCATCGAGCTCGTCGCGGACCCCTCGCTCTCTCCGGGCGACGCGGTGAGCACGTTCGAGGGCGGCTACTTCGACGCCCGGATCCGGTCCTCCTTCGACCGCGCGCTGCGTGCTCTCGAGGAGTCCGCTGCCGCCTCGGCCGAGGCCCAGGCTCCGGTGCAGGGCGCCCGGGCCGGAGCGATCTCGTGAGCGCCGTGACGAGCACCTGGGCCGAGACCCTGCTCGCGGCAGCGCCCGAGCGCGTCGGTCGGGTGAGCGCCGCGGTCGGTCTCTCGCTCGACGTGGTCGGTCTCGACTGCGCTCTCGGCGACGTCATCGCGCTCGGCGACCCCTCGACCACGGGTTCGGAGAGCGCGGAGGACTCGATGCTCGCCGAGGTCGTCGCCCTGAGCAACGGCTCCGCACGCTGCATGCCGCTCGGAGCGATGAGCGGTGTGCGCCCGGGGCTCGCGGCCCGCTCGACCGGCGGCTCGCTGCGCGTCCCGGTCGGCGCCGGCCTCCTCGGCCGGGTCATCGACGGGCTCGGACGCCCGCTCGACGGCCGTGGTCCCCTCACCGGCACGACCGTCGTCCCGCTCGAAGGGCGGTCGCCTCACCCTCTCGAGCGTCAGCGCGTCGCGCAGCCGCTCAACCTCGGCGTCCGCACGCTCGACACACTGACGACCGTCGGTCGGGGTCAGCGCATGGGCCTGTTCGCCGGCTCCGGCGTCGGCAAGTCGACGCTCCTGTCCATGATCGCCCGCGGCACGGACGCGCAGATCTCCGTCATCGCTCTCGTCGGCGAGCGTGGACGCGAGGTCCGCGAGTTCATCGAGGACGACCTCGGCGCTGAAGGTCTCGCACGGTCCGTCGTCGTGGTCGCCACGTCTGACGAGCCCGCGCTCGTGCGGCTGCGTGCCGCGTTCGTCGCGACCCGCATCGCCGAGTTCTTCCGCGAGGCCGGCCAGGACGTCGTCCTCATGATGGACTCGCTCACCCGGGTCGCGATGGCCCAGCGCGAGATCGGTCTCTCCGTCGGGGAGCCGCCCGCCACCCGCGGATACCCGCCCTCCACGTTCTCCCTCCTCGCTGCGCTCCTCGAGCGCGCGGGGACGTCCGCCAAGGGCTCGGTCACCGGCATCTACACGGTCCTCGTCGACGGCGACGACCACAACGAGCCGATCGCCGACGCCGCACGATCGATCCTCGACGGGCACGTGGTCCTCGACCGCAAGCTCGCCGTCGCCGGCCACTTTCCCAGCATCGACGCGCTCGCCTCGATCTCCCGTGTCGCGACCCGCGTCACGACGCCGGAGCAGCGGGCCGACGCGACAGCGCTCCGCAAGGTCATGGCGGCGCGCCGCTCCGTCCAAGACCTCGTCGACGTCGGTGCCTATGTCGCCGGGAGCAACCCGCTCGTCGACTCTGCTCTCGCGAACCAGGGCGCGATCGACGACTTCCTCCAGCAGGGTGTCGACGAGAACGCTCCGTCCGACGCGTCGTGGGCGAGCCTCCGGGCGCTCGTCGGCGGGCTGGGGGTGGCAGCATGAGCGCCTTCCGCCTCGCCGGCCTCATGCGCTTCCGCAAGCTGCAGGAGGACCAGGCTGCTGCCGACCTCGCCTCGGCCAACGCCTCGCGTCGACGCGCAGAGGCGCGCCGTGCGCAGGCGACGCGTGAGCTCACCATCCACGAGTTCCAGACCGACCTCGGTGTCGCCGTCTTCCACGCGTCCGTGGCGTCACGCGCCGCGCTCCGCAGCTTTGCCACCGAGACGTCGGTCGCCGTCGAGGTGGCTGCCACCGAGGTGCAGCAGCGCGAGCTCGCCTGGACCGATGCGCGCAAGCGGTCCGTCCCGCTCGAGAAGCTCGCCGAGCGCCACATCGAGCGTGAGAACGTCGAAGACCTGCGTGTCGAGCAGCTCGCTCTCGACGAGATCGCCGGGCGCGCCCCGTCGAGCAGGATCGACGGGGACGACGCATGACCGGCATCGCGGCCGTCCTCGGCCGCATCCAGGAGATCGAGACCGTCATCAAGGCGGTGGCGCCGGCGGCGTCCCGGAGCGTGAGCACCGCAGCGGCCTCCACCTCGGCGGCGTCCGTCTCGGCAGCGTCGACGTCGTTCGCGTCGGTCCTCGACGCGTTCGCCGTCCAGGACACGAGCACCGACCTCGTCGCGCAGGCCGCCGCAGCGACCGCGACCGTCCCCGCAGCGTCGAACCCGGCAGCGTCGACCCCCGGTGCGTCGGGCGAGGCGCTCGTCGCCGAAGCCCGGAAGTTCCTCGGCGTCCCCTACGCATGGGGCGGCGAGTCCATGAGCGGTATCGACTGCTCCGGCCTGGTCCAGCGGGCGCTCGGCGCCCTCGGGGTCGACATGCCGCGCGTCGCACGGGACCAGATGAAGGAAGGCGTGGCGGTGGCCTCGATGGCCGAGGCTCGCGCCGGCGACCTCCTCGTCTTCGGTGGCGGGAGCCACATCGCCATCTACGTCGGCGACGGTCGGATGATCGACGCGCCGAAGCCCGGTGACGTCGTGCGTGAGCGTGACGTGTACGAGACCCCCACCGCGATCCGACGTGTGCTTCCCGACGCCACCTCGGTCGCCTCGACGACCCCAGCCACCCAGATCAGCGAGATCCTCGCGTCCAGCGCGGCGCAGCGGTCTTCCCTCGCCCTACTGCTCGGAGCTGCAGCATGACACCCATGACCGCCCTCCCGGCGCGCTCGACCGACAGTCCCGTCCAGGCTGCTGCCGGCCGCTCGCCCTCGGTCCGCGAGGACCTCGCCAGGTCCCGTGACGACTTCGCCCGCACGCTCGAGCGTGCGTCGTCCGCGCCCGACCGGTCTGCTTCTCGTGCGACCGACTCCGCTGACGCACGCCGCTCGGCAGCGCGGGACGCGGCCAAGGCCGCCGGCGACCGGGACACGAACGACCGTGGCACGAACGACAACGACCGCACCGCGGGCTCGACCGCGACCGGACAGGCCGTCCGGGCTGCCGAGCGCGCGGCTGCCCTCGCCGCGAACGACGCGGCAGGGTCCACCCCGACGACAGACGACGCCACGCCGACGTCCGGTGCGCTCGACACGGCACCTACCGCCACCACCGACGGTGCGACCACCGCAGGAACGAGCGGGCTCGAGGCCGATCCCGGGGCAGCGGTCCTGCCCGCAGACGGCACGGCGGCCGGTCTCGTCCTGCCCGCGCACAGCGCTGGGTCCGCGCAAGAGGCTGCGGCGCTCGCTCTCGCCGCGACCCTCGCGGCATCGGTGGCGGGCACCGAGACCGGTGCGCTGGTCTCCGCCGACCCGACGCTGCAGACGCAGGCCGGCTCACAGGCGACGACCGGCACGGCCGCCGACCAGGCCGCCGTCGCGGAGCTCGACGCCTCGACGACCGCTCCTGCAGGCGCCGAGAAGTCCACCACGGGACCGGGCACCGGAGCCGCAGCAGCCGATCTTCTCGTCGACGGGGCGCGGGTCGTCCTCACCGGTCCGGCCCAGCCCGGCTCGGCCGGTGCTGGAGCGGCTCTCGCCGGTGCGGCCGCGGCTGCCGCCGGACAGGAGCCCCAGGCCGCCTCGGCCGGGACGCAGCTGCCAGCCGTCCCCGGGACGGACGCGGCCACCTCGACCGACGCGACCGCCGCCCGCGCAGAGACCACCCCGGCGAGCGCGGCCCAGGCCCCCGTGACCACGCCGCAGACAGCGACCGGTGCGGCCTTCGCCCAGGCGCTCGGAGCGACCGACCGCGTCGCCGCACAGGCACCCGCGACTCCTGCGAACACCCCGCACGTGCCGCTCGCCGAGCAGGTCCGCGGGCCGCTCGTCGCGCTGCGGACCGCCGCGCCGGGGGAGCACATGCTCACCCTGCGCGTGGACCCGGAGCACCTCGGCCCGGTCCAGGTGCGGGCCCACATCGGTGCGGACGGCATCCGCATCGAGCTCGTCGGGGCGACCGACGCTGCACGGGACAGCCTCCGGGGCCTCCTCACAGACCTCCGCCGCGACCTCTCTGCGACGGGTATGAACGCGACCCTCTCTCTGGCGGCCGACACCGCCGGTCAGCAGAGCCGCCACCCCGCTGGCACCGGCGACCTCGCCGGTGGCCAGCAGGACACCTCGGCTCGCGGCGGACCGCGGGACCAGCGTGACGGAGCGACGAGCCCCTGGGCTGCTCCCGACCAGACCACCGAGGCGCGCACCGCCGCCTCGACCGACCCAGGCGCCCACGGCGTCGACGTCCTCATCTAAGGAGAACGACACATGACCGTCGACACGTCAGCCGTGAACGGTGCCTCTGGCCTGTACACCAGCTCGACCGGCACCTCGACAGCCAAGAAGGAGCTCGACAACGAGACCTTCATGACGCTGCTCGTGGCCCAGCTCAAGTACCAGGACCCCAGCTCGCCGATGGACACCACCGAGATGATGGCGCAGACCACGCAGCTCGCCAGCATGGAGCAGCTCACCACGCTCTCCACGACGATGTCCGAGAGCTTCGCGCTGCAGATGCGCATGGCTGCAGCGAGCCTCATCGGGCAAGAGGTCACCTATGCGGGCGCCGACGGCGCCATGGTGACCGGGACCGCGACCGCCGTCTCTTATGCGGACTCGGTCCCCACCGTCACCGTCGGCGGCACGAAGGTGCTGCTCGACGCCGTCGCCTCCGTCACCCAGCCCGGCAGCACTCCCGCAGCCGCGGGCCAGTCTTCAGCGTCCTAGTCCGCATCCTCGAAGGGAACTCTCATGCTTCGCTCGCTCTTCTCCGGAATCTCCGGGCTCCGCGCACACCAGACCATGCTCGACGTCACCGGCAACAACATCGCCAACGTCAACACGACGGGCTTCAAGGCCTCTCAGATCCAGTTCAAGGACACCCTCAGCCAGGTGCTCACCAACGCCGGTGGTGCGCAGGACGGTGTCGGTGGCACCAACCCGGCCCAGGTGGGTCTCGGTGTCCAGGTCGCTGGCGTCACGACCAACTTCCAGCAGGGCGCCTCGCAGGTGACCAACCGCAGCACCGACATGATGATCTCGGGTGACGGCTTCTTCGTCGTGAGCAAGGGCGGGCAGAACTACTACACCCGCTCCGGCGCGTTCGACTTCGATGCGAACGGCAACCTCGTCACCAGCGAGGGCGCGCTCGTCCAGGGCTGGGCCGCCGCCGCGGACGGGACCATCAACACGAACGGTGCGCTCTCGGCGCTCAAGCTCCCGACGACCACCCTCACGCCGGCCTCGGCGACGACCGCCGCGTCGTTCAGCGGCAACCTGCCGTCCGACGCGGCCGTCGGCAGCGAGCCGCTCAACCGTGACATCGAGGTGTTCGACGCGCTCGGCAACGCACGCACGATCAGCCTGACGTTCACGAAGACCGCGGCCGGGTGGGACATGACGTCCACAGCCGGGACGACCGCCGTGGCGTTCAACGCGACGACGGGTGCGATGACGACGCCGGCAGGCGCCGTGACGATCGACGGCGTGGCCGTCGACCTCACCGCCGTCACCGGGTTCGCCAACCTGTCGACGATCACCAAGTCGGCTGTCGACGGTCAGCAGGCCGGGACGCTGCAGTCCTTCACGATCAACGCGGACGGCACGATCATGGGGGCGTTCTCCAACGGCCTGAAGTCGGCTGTCGGCAGGATCGCGCTCGGGACGTTCGCCAACCCCGTCGGTCTCGAGAAGGCTGGTGGCTCGCTCTACACGACGACGGTCAACTCCGGCGACGCCGAGATCGGTACGGCCGGCACGGGTGGCCGTGGCGGCCTCGTCGGTGGTGCTCTCGAGATGTCCAACGTGGACCTGTCGAGCGAGTTCACCAACCTCATCATCGCCCAGCGCGGGTTCCAGGCGAACTCTCGCGTCATCACCACCTCGGACGAGCTGCTCCAGGAGCTCGTCAACCTCAAGCGCTAGCGGAGGCGCCGCCGCGGATCACCCGCGGCGGCCCCGTCGTTATCGGTCCGACATCTCATACCTGGGCCCCTGTGGCCGAAGGGTCTTGAGAACGGCTCATGGATGGGCCTCAGCAGTGCTCCACGGATGGATTCCCAGTGATAGTCGTGACGCGCCTCAACGGCCCCCCTTTCGCGGTCAACCCCGACCTCGTGCAGCGCATCGACAGTGCGCCTGACACGATCCTCACGCTCGTCGACGGCACCAAGTACATCGTCGAAGAGCCGATGGTCGACGTCATCTCGTCGATCAACGAGCACCGTTCCCGGATGATCGCCCGCGCCCAGGAGATCCAGCGCGAAGACGCTGACCACAACCACCTGCGCAGCGCCCCGGCCTTGCGCGAGGACCACGACGAGGACTCTGACGACGACTCGGCCCCACCGCGGACCGATCGCGCAGAGCTCGCCCTCGTCAAGCGGATCACCAGGGAGGACTCCTAGTGGATCCGGCAACCATGATCGGGATCGGCGTAGCGCTGGGCTCGATCCTCACGATGATCCTCCTCGAGGGCGCGAGCCCGATGTCGATCCTGCTGCCCGCCCCGATGATCCTCGTGTTCGGAGCGACCTTCGCGGTGACCCTCGCCGGCGGCACGCTCAAGGACACCCTCGGCGCGCTCAAGGCGCTCCCCTCAGCCTTCGTCAGCAAGCCCAAGAACGCCGCCGCCTCGATCGACACGATCGTCGGGCTCGCGGACCGCGCTCGTCGAGAAGGTCTTCTCGCCCTCGAGGACGCGGCGCGCGACATCGACGACGAGTTCCTCAAGGGCGGCCTCCGGTCGGCGATCGACGGGACGGACCCTGAAGACCTGCGAGCCATCCTCGAAGACCGCATCCACTCCAAGCGCGTCTCGGACAAGCTCGCGTACAAGTTCTTCCACGACATGGGCGGGTACGCCCCGACGATCGGGATCGTCGGGACGGTCGTCTCCCTCGTCCACGTCCTCGAGAACCTCGCCAACCCGGACGAGCTCGGTCACCTCATCGCGGCCGCGTTCGTCGCGACGCTCTGGGGCATCCTCTCCGCCAACGTCATGTGGCTGCCGATCGGCAACCGGCTCCGGCGGCTCTCGGAGCTCGAGTGCAGCCAGATGGAGCTCGTCGTCGAGGGCCTGCTCTCTGTGCAGGCCGGAGCCAACCCGCGCCTCGTGGGCGAGCGTCTGCGCAGCCTCCTGCCGCTCAGCGAGCAGACCGCAGGCAAGGAAGCAGCATGAGCTCGGGCGGAGCCCGCAAGGGCAAGAAGGTGATCGAGGAGGAGCACGAGAACCACGAACGGTGGCTCGTCTCCTACGCCGACATGATGACCGTCCTCGTCGCGCTCTTCATCGTGCTCTACGCGATCAGCCAGGTGGACGAGGCCAAGTTCGACCAGCTCCGGACGTCGCTCGCTGCCGGGTTCGGGGCACCCCAGGTGTCCATCCTCTCGGACGGGAGCGGCCCGATGGCCGAGACGAGCACCGACGTGGTCATCCCGACCATCGAGGACATCATCCCGACGATCAGCGACAGCATCCAGGAGAGCGAGGTCTCCGCGGTCACCGGGTCTGCCGACGCCATCGACGCGGGCGACCTCGCGGTCGCACGGCTCGAGTACTCGAGCTTCGAGGACCTCGCCGCCCAGATCGAGGCCGCCCTCACCGCCAAGGGGCTCCAGGGAGTCCTGGAGTTCAAGATCGACGAGCGAGGCCTCGTCATCGGCATGGTGACGAACGAGGTCTTCTTCGCGGCAGAGAGCGCCGTGCTCACCCAGACGTCCCAGATCGTCATCGACACGATGTCTCCGTTCGTCGTCGGCCTGCCGAACGAGATCTCGATCGAGGGCCACGCCAACACGGAGCCCACCACGGTCTACTCCTCCAACTGGGAGCTGTCGTCCGACCGCGCGACCCAGGTGCTGCGGCGCATGGTCGAGGTCGGCGGCGTCCCCGGAAACCGGGTCGCGTCCGTCGGCTACGGCGAAGCACGCCCTCTCGTCCCCAACGACACACCCGAGGGCCTCGCGTCCAACCGGCGGGTCGACCTCGTCGTCCTCTCCGACAAGCCCGAGCGCATCCGTGCGCTGCTCCCGCTCGTCCCGACACTCCAGGAGGGCTGACACATGCCCATCGAACAGCGCGTCATGAACGCACCCACCCGTCCCGCCCCGGCACGCCCGAGCGGCATCAGCCCGAAGAAGGACGCCCCCGCGGCAGAGGTCGAGGAGATCAAGCCCAAGAAGAAGCTCAAGCTGATCGTCATCATCCTCGTGGCGGTCCTCGCCCTCGCTGGTGCCGGCTGGTACTTCTTCCTGCGCACCCCGTCCGAGCCCGCTGCCGAGCCAGAGCCCGAAGCCGGCGAGATGCTCACGGTCGAGGCCATGAGCATCAACCTCGACGACGGCCACTACCTGCGCCTCGGCCTCGGTCTCCAGCTGACGCTGGACGCCAGCGAGCACGGCACGATCGACGAGGCGGCCGCGAAAGACGCCGCCATCGCTCTCTTCTCCGGACGGACGGTCGCCGAGATCTCCGACCCCACGACACGCGACGCCCTCAAGGCCGAGCTCACCGAGACTCTCAAGGTTGCCTACCACGAGGAGGTCATGGAGGTCTTTCTGACTGACTACGTCACCCAGTGATCATTTCTGGGTGATCTGTGACCGGCACGGATGCCGGTGAGTCGAGGCGCCATGGAGGGCGCCACACGATGAGGACGCAACATTCCCTCATACCTGCTGCGACAGTGCCGATGGTGCTTTTCGTGACGGTTCAGGACACAGCGCGGAGCAGTGCGCGCAGACAACGCTCAGGCCAGCCAGAGGCCTACGACTTCCGACGCCCGATGACGCTCGCCCGCGAGCACGGACGAGTCTTCGAGATGGCCTTTGAGACCTTCGCCCGCCAGTGGGGCACCCAGCTCACCTCGCGGCTGCGCGTCATGGTGGGGGCGACCCTCGACGGCGTCGAGATGATCTCCTACGACGAGTACGTCCGCAGGCTCCCCACCCACACGACCATGGTCCTGTGCAGCGTCGAGCAGACGCGAGCGACCGCAGTGCTCCAGATCCCCAGCGACACGTCGCTCCTGTGGATCGACTACGTGCTCGGCGGCCCGGGCCTCGCCCGTGAAGAAGCCCCCCGCGAGCTCACCGAGATCGAGACGACCCTCATCACCGACATGCTCTCGAGCGCGCTCGCGGACCTGCGCTACGCCTTCGCTGCTGTCGTCCCGCTCGACGTGCGGGTGCGGTCCATCCAGTACAACCCCCAGTTCGTCCAGGCCGTCCCGGCCTCCGAAGCCGTGCTCGTCGCGACCTTCACCCTGCTCATGGGGGAGAACTCCACGACGACGACGCTCATGCTCCCGGCCGACGTGCTCCTCGCCCCGATGCGGGCCGGAGAGGGCGCGGACACCCGCAGCGCAGCCGAGCTCCAGAGCCACGCGACCGCCCGCGCGACCGTGCTCCGCACGGTCCAGACCGTGCCGGTCGACGTGTCGGTCCGGATGACCCCCTTGACGATCCACCCGCGCGACGTCATCCACCTCGCCGTCGGTGAGGTCATCCTGCTCAACCATCCTGTGTCCCGCCCGCTCGAGGTCGTCGTGGACGACCGCGTCATGGCGCGCGGAGTAGCGGGCAACAACGGACGTCAACTGGCCTGCAAGGTCGTACACGCTGAGGAGAACGAACGATGAACACCCCCGGAGCAGGAACCGACCAGTCACTGGCGCAGGACGCTGCTGACGCCCTCGCTCTCCTCATCCCGTCTGAGGTCCCGCTCGTCGCGGTCCCGCGCTCTGCGGGTACCGGGCCGGCCCCGGACCAGGAGACCGTCTCGGCCGCGTTCGTCGGCGGCCGCAGCGCGGAGCTCATCCTCGCGGCCGGATCAGCGATCGGCGAGGCCCTCGCGGGCGCCGGCGCGCTCGTCTCGGTCGCTGACGCCCTGCGCCCGGCGCTCGAGGCCGCAGCAGCGACTCTCGGCGAAGGCGTGCTCGGTGCTGCCGAGACCCGCGATGCCGGTACGGCGTTCGACGACGACGACGTCCTCCTCTTCGCCCTCGAGGGCGCCGGCGAGGTCCGCGGCTGGTTCGGTCTCCGCCTGCGCCCCGACCTCTCGAAGGCGTCTCCCGCCGCGACCGGACGCTCGGGGTCGTCACCGGACAACCTCCGCCTCCTCTACGACGTCGAGATGACGCTCACCGCCGAGATCGGCCGCGCCAAGCTGCCGGTCCGCCAGGTCCTCGACCTCGTCCCCGGGACGGTCATCGAGCTCGACCGCGTCGCAGGCAGCCCCGCCGACCTCATGGTCAACGGCCGCCTCATCGCCCGCGGCGAGGTCGTCGTCATCGACGAGGACTACGGACTGCGGATCACCGAGATCGTCGACCACTCGGAGGCAACCGCCTGATGGACACCGCCGTCCTCGTGCTCCGCACGGTGCTCTCGCTCACCGCTGTCCTCGGCCTCATCTGGTACGCGGGCCGCAAGCTCAACGACTCGGCCAACGGCCAGGGCGGTGACGGGTTCCTCGCCCGTCTCGTGGGCGGTGCGGGCGGTACCCGGCGCGCAGGACGGCGCGGCCAGCACCCGGCGGTCGTGGTCACGGTCGTGGCCCGTCAGGTGCTCGGCTCCAAGGCGAGCCTCGCCGTCGTCGACGTCGGCGACCAGCGCCTGGTCCTCGGTGTGACCGAGTCCGGGGTGAACGTTCTCAGCACCCAGGAGATCCCGCCGGCGGAGGAGACCGCAGACGACCTCGTTGCCGTGAAGGCCGAGGTCCGCGAAGAGATCTCGCTCACCAAGGTGGCCGCCACTGCGACCAACGTGACGTCGATCGTCACCCCGCTGACGACGCCGCACCAGCCGGCGCTCGCCGCCGTCCGGACGGCGTCTGCCGGACCGCTCGGCAGCTCGATCCTGTCCCCGACCACGTGGCGACAGACCCTCTCACTCATGCAAGGGCGCACGGTCCGACGATGACATCATCACTCCAGGCATCGCCCGTCATGGGACGGGGGGTGCGAGCGTTCCTCCTCGCGCTGACCGTCGCCCTGATGGCGTTCGCCGGGGTGCTCGCCACCTCCGGCGCCGCGTCGGCGGCCACAGCACCCGTGGCGGTGGAAGCCGTCAGCATCGTGCCCGCCGCTCCCGGCGACCCTGTCGATCCGGTCGCTCCGGTCGAAGGACCGGACGGTCTCGTCAGCGTGAACATCGACGGCGACGCGACCAAGCCGCTCAGCTCCGTCGTCGTCCTCCTCGGGATCACGCTGCTGTCCGTCGTCCCGTCGATCCTGCTCATGATGACGAGCTTCACGAAGATCTTCGTCGTCCTCGCCCTGACGCGGAACGCCCTCGGGCTCACCGGCGTGCCGCCCAACCAGATCCTCGCGGGCCTCGCGCTCTTCCTCAGCCTCTTCATCATGGGACCGATCCTCGGCGACGTGAACACCGCCGGCGTCCAGCCCTACATCGACGGCTCGCTCGACTTCACCGCAGCGGTCGACGCCGGCTCGGCGCCCTTGCGGGAGTTCATGATCGGTCAGACGCGCGAGGAAGACATCGCGCTCATCACCCGGGCCGCCGAGATGCCCAACCCGGAAGACGCTGCATCGGTGCCCATGCTCACCCTCATCCCGGCGTTCATGCTCTCCGAGCTCCGTGCGGCCTTCATCATCGGCTTCGTCATCTTCATCCCGTTCCTCATCATCGACCTCGTCGTCTCCTCGGCGCTGATGTCGATGGGAATGATGATGCTCCCGCCCGTGATGATCTCCCTGCCGTTCAAGATCTTGCTCTTCGTGCTCATCGATGGATGGGGGCTCATCATCACTGCCCTCGTCGGAAGCTACCAGTAGGCCCGCCATGGATACCTCAGCCGTCCTCGACATCGGGGTCCAAGGACTCATCATCGCCGCGAAGCTCTGCGCGCCGATCCTCATCACCGCGCTGGTCGTCGGCTTCGCCGTCTCCCTCCTGCAGTCCATCACCCAGATCCAGGAGGTGACCTTGAGCTTCGTGCCCAAGGCCATCGCGGTCTCGCTGGCGATCCTCGTCTGCGGCCACTGGATGATCGCCGAGATGGTCGCTTTCACGCACGAGCTGTTCGAGCGCATCCCCGGTCTCCTCGGGAGCTGAGCCATGACCATCAGCCTCGCTCTCGGGTCGCTCGAGTCGCTCATGCTCGTCGCGGTGCGGATCGTCGCGTTCCTCGTCATCGCGCCGCCCTTCGCGCACCGAGGCATCCCGGCGACGGTCAAGGTCATGCTCGCGATGGGGCTGGCGCTCGCGATCAACCCGCGGGTCGAGGCAGGCGCGGCGAGCAGCACGGCTGCGTACATGGGCGACCTGCTCTTGCAGGTGGTCATCGGTCTCGCGCTCGGGTTCCTCGTGTTCCTCGTGTTCGCGGCGGTCCAGTCCGCCGGCTCGTTCATCGACCTCACGGGCGGGTTCTCTCTGGCTCAGGGGTTCGACCCGATGAGCCAGGTGAACGGTGCCCAGTTCGCGCGGCTCTACCAGCTCACCGCGATCGTCCTGCTCTTCGTGTCTGACGGCTACCAGCTGGTCATCGGTGGCCTGGTCCGCACCTTCGACGCGCTGCCGATCGGCGAGTCGATCGACCTCTCGCTCGTCGCCGACGCCGCGACCACCGGTCTCACCGGCATGTTCCTCGCGACGATCCAGATCGCCGGCCCGCTCGTGGTCGTCCTCTTCCTCGCTGACGTCGGCCTCGGGCTCCTCACGCGTGTGGCGCCCGCGCTCAACGCGTTCGCGCTCGGCTTCCCGCTGAAGATCCTCCTCACGCTGTCGCTGTCCTCCCTGACGTTCCTCGCGCTCCCGCGCATCATCGAGGCGCTCACGGGAACCGCTGTCGAGACGATGCTGGGGGTGATCCCATGAGCGACGACTCCGGTGAGAAGACCGAGCAGGCGACACCGAAACGGATGAAGGAGGTCCGAAAGGACGGTTCCCTCCAGAAGTCGCAGGACGTGAGCGCGTGGGTCGGTATCGGCTCGGCCGTCGTGACGATGCCGCTGGTGCTCGAGCGGGCAGCCGGGGCCGCCGAGGAGCAGGTCGTGACGCTGCGCTCGGTCATCGCGAACCCTGACCCGCTCGAGGTCGTCGACCTCCTCGGCACCGCGATGGGCACCATCCTCACGTCGGTGCAGCCGATGCTCATCGCTGTGGTGCTGGCCGCGCTCATCGGCAACGCCGTCCAGGGCGGCGTCCACATCTCGACGAAGAAGCTCAAGCCGAAGTTCAGCCAGTTCAACCTCGTCAAGGGCGTCAAGAACACGTTCGGCACCCAGGCGCTCTGGCAGGGGGTCAAGGCCCTCGCCAAGACGCTCGTGGTCGGGTTCGTCCTGTATCTCGCGGTGCAGAACCTCACGCCGGTGCTGCTCACGGCCGGCGGGCTGTCCGTGGACGCGCTGCTCTCGGCAGCGACCGGCGGCATCGCGACGCTCTTGTGGTCCGCGGTCGTGGCCGGCATTGCGCTCGCGATCGCCGACGTGGTCGTGATCATGAAGCGCAACAAGAAGAAGACCCGCATGTCGAAGTTCGAGATCAAGCAGGAGAACAAGCAGCAGGAGGGCGACCCGCAGCTCAAGGGCGCCATCCGGTCGAAGCAGATCGCGATGAGCCGCAACCGCATGATCGCCGACGTGGCGTCCGCGGACGTGGTGCTCGTCAACCCGACGCACGTCGCGGTGGCTCTGCGGTACGAGGCAGGCAAGGGCGCACCGCGGGTCGTGGCCAAGGGGTCGGGCCACGTCGCGGCCCGGATCCGTGAGGTCGCCGCCGAGAAGCGGGTCCCCATGGTCGAGGACGTCCCGCTCGCCCGGGCGCTCCACGGAGCCTGCGAGATCGGCCAGGAGGTCCCTGCCGACCTGTTCACCGCCGTCGCCCAGGTGCTCGCGTTCGTCATGGCGCTCAAGCGCCGTGGGGGAGCGGGCGCCGGGATCCGCACGATGCCCGTGCCCACCATCGTTCCACCGTCAGCCACCAGCGCGAGGACAACTGCCGCATGAACGCCCCAGCCGTCACCCACCGCACGGAGGTCGAGGTCTCGTGAAGAACCGTGACATCGGAAAGATGGCCGTCCCCATCGGCATCGTCGGGGTGGTCCTGCTCCTCGTCATCCCGCTGCCCGCCTGGATGCTCGACTTCCTCATCGTCGTGAACATCGTGGGATCGCTCGTCATCCTGCTCACCACGATGTACGTCAAGCGACCGCTCGACTTCTCGGTCTTCCCGTCGCTCCTGCTCGTCGCGACGCTCTTCCGCCTCGGGCTCAACGTCGCGTCGACACGGCTCGTGCTGCGTGACGCCTATGCCGGTGACGTCATCGAGGCGTTCGGGCACTTCGTCGTGGGCGGGTCGCTCATCATCGGCCTCGTCATCTTCCTCATCCTCGTGGTGATCCAGTTCGTCGTCATCACCAACGGTGCCGGCCGTGTGGCAGAGGTCGGGGCGCGATTCACGCTCGACGCGATGCCCGGGAAGCAGATGGCGATCGACGCCGACCTCAACTCCGGGCTCATCACGGAGGACGCTGCGCGCCAGCGCCGTGCCGACGTCGCGGCCGAGGCCGACTTCTACGGTGCGATGGACGGTGGGTCCAAGTTCGTCAAGGGGGACGCGATCGCCGGGATCATCATCACGATCGTCAACATCCTCGGCGGGATCGCGATCGGTCTCGTGCAGCGCGGCATGGAGATCAGCGAGGCCATCAACACGTACAGCCTCCTGACGATCGGCGACGGGCTCGTCACGCAGATCCCGGCGCTCCTCCTGTCGGTCTCGACCGGCCTCATCGTCACCCGTGCGACGGCGGAGTCCGACCTCGGGACGTCGACGAGCAAGCAGCTCTCGCAGTCGAGGACGTCGCTCCTCATCGCCGGTGGCGCCGCGGTCTCGCTCGCTCTCCTGCCGGGGATGCCGAAGCTCCCGTTCATGGTCGTCGGTGCGCTCCTTCTCCTCGCCTCGCAGCGGATCAAGGCGACGGAGGCCCGCGAGGCCAAGGACGAGCTCCTCGAGCAGGCGGTCGCGGTCGCGGGCCCTGCGGCAGACACGCCCGAGCGGCTCATCGAGGAGATGCGGGTCTCGGCTCTCGAGATCTTGCTCGCACCGGACCTCGTCGACCTCGTCAGCTCAGGGTCGGACGACGACCTCTTGGCCCGTATCCGTGGGCTGCGTCGCAAGATCGCGCTCGATCTCGGCATCGTCGTGCCGCCGGTGCGCACGCGCGACTCCGTCGAGCTGCCCGCCTCGACGTACGTCCTGCGGATCTCCGGTGTCGAGGCCGCGCGGGGCGAGGTCCCGCCCGGGCGGGTGCTCGCGCTCGGCGACGACCTCGGGTCCCTGCCGGGGACCGAGGTGCACGAGCCCGTGTTCGGGCTCGCCGGCAAGTGGGTCCCGAGCGAGATGCGGTTCGCGGCCGAGATGACGGGCGCGACGGTCGTGGACCGGGTCTCTGTGCTCATCACGCACCTGAGCAGCGTCATCGGTGCGAACGCCGACCGGCTCCTCAGCCGTGAGGACGTGCGGGTCCTCACGGACGGCGTCAAGCAGGTCAACCCGTCGGTCGTCGACGAGCTCGTCCCCGGGCTCTTGTCGCTCGGCGAGGTCCAGCGGATCCTGCAGCGGCTGCTGGCCGAGCACGTGCCGATCCGCGACCTCGGCCGCATCTACGAGGCGCTCAGCCTGCGCGCGAAGGTCAGCAGCGACCCTGAGGGGCTCGTCGAGGCGGCACGTCTCACGCTCGCGCCGGCGCTCACCGCGCAGCACAGCCGTGACGGGCTGCTGCGCGTCATGACGCTCGACCCGGTGCTGGAGCAGGCGCTCCTCGAGGGCCTGCGTCCGGGCGACCAGGGGAGCCAGATCCTTCTCGACCCCGCGCGGCTCGACGCCATGATCCGGTCCTACGTCACTGGTCGGACCGCGGCCGAGAACCAGGGGCACGTCGTCGTCCTCGTGTGCGCACCTGCCCTGCGCCCGGCGCTGCACTCGCTCATCGTGCTCCACCACGGCGAGGCGGCTGTCCTCTCGTACTCTGAGGTGACCGGGTCCGGGTTGAAGATCGAAGCCGTGGGGGTGGTCCGCGATGCCGAAGCGATTGCTGCTTGAGGGGAACGACCTCGAGACCTTGCTCTTGCGGGTGCGTGCGGAGATGGGCCCGCAGGCGAAGGTCGTCAAGGCTGAGCGTGTGCGCACCGGGGGCGTCGGAGGTTTCTTCGCGAAGGAGCGCTTCGAGCTCACGGTCGAGATGCCCGACCCGGTGGTCGAGCTGAGCGTGCTGGACACCGATCCGCCGGTCGTGCGGAGCCAGCCGCTCGTGACGCCGGCGAGCCGCGGCCCGGTCGCCCCTCCCGGGCTCTCCGGCATCGATGCGCTCCTCGACGCGGCGGACTCCGGCGACGGTCCGGTCCTCGAGGAAGACATCCCGGTCTCGACCGAGCGCGACACGTTCGCGAACGTCCTCGACTCTGTTCGTCAGCTCGCCTACGAGACGTCCGCCGGGGCGCCGCTGCGCGACCCTGACCGTGCGCGGGCGACGGCGCCGCCGACGTCGGGCGCCGGATCGACGCCCGACACAGCCGCGCGGGCACCGGAAGCCACGGCGCCCGTCCCGACGCCGGTCGCCGAGGTGCTCGGCAAGACCGTGCGCCCGGCCGAGTTCGTGGCGGTCCGCACGACGGGCGCGACGTTCGGCGAGCTCGTCGACCTCGGCGTCCCGCGGGGCGTCCTCGAGCAGCTGCCGCCGGGCCAGGGGCGGTACACCCTGTCTCAGGTGCTCTCTCTCGTGCCGAAGGCGCCGACCCTGCTCCGCGAGCCGGCGTCTGTCGTCATCGTCGCCGGGGTGGGGGAGCCGGTCATCGACACCGCGTCCACGATCGCCCGGCGCCTCGGGCTGACCGACTCCCAGATCAGCCTCGCGGGACGGTTCACCCCGCGCTCTGGGTACGGCCCATGGGTGCTCACGGGGATGTCGGCGCGCCGGCTGAGGGCAGCGACGGTCGAGACGGAGAACACGCTGGTCGTCGCGCTGGGGGTCGGCGTCGACGCCTCGGACTGGTCGGTGGCGGCGGGCCTCGTCGACGCCTTCGACCCGGACCAGGTGTGGGCGGTCGTCGAGGCCGACCGCAGCGTCCGGGACGCACGTCGCTGGATGGGCGCGCTGGGGGAGCACCGTCCGCTCGACGCGATCGCGGCGTGCAACGTCACGTCGACGACCGCTCCGGCTGCCGTGCTCGAGCTCGGTGTGCCCGTCGGGATGATCGACGCGGTCCCTGCGTCGGCCGTCGTGTGGGCGGCGGCGCTGAGCGAGCACCTCGCCGACCCGCAGTGGGACTGATCCCGGTCTGCGGGGCTCGCTGGGGTAGTCTCGGTCCATGCTGGTCCTGAGTCGTCGCGTCGGAGAGAAGCTCCTTATCGGCGACGACATCGTCATCACGATCATCGACACCCGGGGTGACGGTGTCCGCATCGGTATCGAGGCGCCACGCTCGACGCGGGTCAACCGCGCCGAGGTCGTCGAGGCCGTCACAGCGAGCAACCTGGCGGCGATCGCTGCTGGTGAGGGTGCGGAAGACGTCCTGCGCCAGCTTGTGCGTCCCGCGAGCGGCACGACGCCCGCTCCCACGGCCTCCACGGAGCCGGACGAGACCGTCTCCTGACGCTGTTTTCATCCGCGGTGCCCGCGATGAAGTCTCATACATCTGAGTTCTCGACCGATCTGCTGTCTTGACGGATAGATCCATCCGTCATGAGGCGGAGGGAGCGAGTCGGTGGATGACATTGACGACATCGTTCAAGAATTCTTGGTCGAGAGCTACGAGAACCTCGACCAGCTCGACCAAGACCTCGTCGCCCTGGAGAGTGCGCCGTCGTCCCGTGAGCTGCTCTCGAGCGTGTTCCGGACGATCCACACGATCAAGGGAACGAGCGGATTCCTCGCCTTCAGCGACCTCGAGCGTGTAGCGCACGTCGGGGAGTCGCTCCTCGTCCAGCTGCGCGACGGTCAGCGGCAGATGGACCAGCACACCACCGACGTGCTCCTGCGCATGGTCGACACGATCCGCGAGATCCTCGGACGCATCGAGTCGACCGGCGCTGAGGGCGGTGTTGAGGTCGACGACGTCGTCGCGGCCATCCAGCGCACGCTCGACGGCGAGACCGCACCTGCTGCGCCCGCCGCCCCGAGCGAGGCTGTCGAGCCGGCCGCGACCGCGACGGCCGCTGAGCCTGAGCCTGAGCCTGAGCCCGCGCCTGCACCGGCGCCGGAGCTCGCGCCTGAACCTGCCGCGCACGCGGCACCCACCGGTGGCATCCGTACCGCCACCGCCCCCCAGCCGGCATCGGCGTCCTCTATCACCCCCCCTGTGGGGACGCCGGTGTCTTCTTCGTCGACCAAGGACGTCCCGCCGACCAAGGACGTCTCGTCGAGCAAGGAAGCACCCACCGGTCGGTCGTCCGGCGAGTCGTCGATCCGCGTGGACATCGGGCTCCTCGACGAGCTCATGCGCCAGGTCGGCGAGCTCGTGCTCGTGCGCAACCAGATCTCCCAGCTCGCGGGCTTCGACTCCGACGCTGACCTGACCCGCTCGTCCCAGCGGCTCTCCCTCATCGCTTCCGAGCTGCAGGAGGGGGTCATGAAGACCCGCATGCAGCCGATCGACCACATCTGGTCGAAGATGCCGCGGATCGTGCGTGACCTCGCGGCCGCGTGCGGTGTCGAGGTCCGCCTCGACATGATCGGTGGGGACACCGAGCTCGACCGCAGCCTGCTCGAGTCGGTGAAGGACCCCCTCACGCACCTCGTGCGCAACGCGATCGACCACGGCATCGAGACCCCCGCCGTGCGAGCCGCGACCGGCAAGTCCTCCACCGGAGTCCTGACCTTGCGGGCCTACCACGCAGGTGGTCAGGTCATGGTCGAGGTTCGTGACGACGGCGCGGGGATCGATCCCGCACGCGTCGCGGCGAAGGCTCTCGAACGTGGTCTCAAGACTGCTGAGCAGCTCGACGCGATGACGAGCAACGAGATCCTCAACCTCGTCTTCCTTCCCGGCTTCTCCACCGCCGCCGTCGTGACGAACGTGTCCGGCCGAGGCGTCGGCATGGACGTCGTCCGGAGCAACATCGAGTCCATCGGTGGCTCGGTCGAGGTTGACAGCGACGTCGGTCGTGGCACCACGTGGCGCCTGCGCATCCCGCTGACGCTCGCGATCATGCCTGCGCTCACGGTCCGCAACGGCGCTGAGATCTATGCGATCCCGCAGGTCAGCCTGCAAGAGCTCGTCGCTCTCGACAAGCAGAAGACGCGCGACGCGATCGAGCACATCGGTGCTGCCGAGGTCTACCGGCTGCGTGGCGCGCTCCTGCCGCTGGTGCGGCTGAGCGACGTGCTCGGTCAGCCTCAGGGCGACGCGGACTCGGCGGTCATCGCTGTGCTCCAGGCGGACAACCAGAGGTTCGGCCTCATCGTCGACCGCGTCCTCAACAACGAGGAGATCGTGGTCAAGCCGTTGGCTACCCAGCTCAAGGCGATCGGCATCTACGCCGGGGCGACGCTCATGGGCGAGGGGCAGGTCGCACTCATCCTCGACATCCAGGCGATCGCTCGCCGCACGCTCTCTGGTGACATCCCGGACCCGGACCAGCGTGGGGCCGATGCCTCGGCCTCGGCTGCGCACGACGTCCAGGAGCTGCTCGTGGTCACCGCGGGCGCGGGGCGTCGTGTGGCGATCCCGCTCGCGGCCGTCACCCGGCTCGAGCAGGTCCCTGCCGACCGGATGGAGCTCGTCGGCGGGCACGAGGTCATCCAGTACCGGAACGCGATCGTCCCGGTCATGCGCCTGGCGCGTGCGCTCGGCTCGTTCGACGGCGAGCACGAGGACCTCTCGCTCGTCGTGTTCACGCGAGGCGACCGCACCATCGCGATGGTGGTCGAGGAGATCATCGAGATCGTCAACGACGACGGCGTGGAGCGTTCGGCGGTCGACGACATCGGCCTTCTCGGGTCCATCGTGCTGTCGGGCAGAGTCACTGAGCTCCTCGACGTCCCTGCGGCGCTCGCTCAGGCCGACCCCTTGTTCTACACGGACGAGATCGACGACGTGTCGTCGCTCACCAAGACCTCAGAGATGGCGGGCGTCTGATGTCGACCCAATATGTGACGTTCCGCATCGGCGACGCCCTCTACGGCGTCGAGGTGATGCGGGTCTCGGAGACTCTCGGCCACCATGCGCGCACCCCCGTGCCGCTCGCGCCGGTCGGCATCGCCGGCCTCGTCAACCTGCGTGGCCAGGTCGTCATGACCGTGGACCTGCGACCGCGGCTCGGGCTCGAGGCGCTCGCGCCGGAGAACGAGTCGATGATGGTCGTCGTCGAGGTCGAGGACGGCTCGATCAGCCTGCTCGTCGACGAGGTCGGCGAGGTTCTCAACCTCGAGGACGACCAGTTCGAGACGCCTCCGGACACTCTCCCGGCGCACGTCCGTGACCTCATCACCGGTGCGTTCAAGCTGGACACAGGCCTTCTTCTCACTCTCGACGTGGATGCCGCGCTGGCGGCCTGAGCCCGAGCACCAGCGCGCGTTCGCCACCTATCTCTCTCTTTCAGAAGGACCACTCATGCCCACGTCCCCCGTACCGGGTCCCGCCTCGGCGCTCGCGACCGCCTCCTCGGAGCCCGACGTCACCGTCCGTTTCGGTATCCGCGCCCGCATCCTTGCGCTCGTCGGCGTGTTCGTCATCGTGCTCGTGGTCGTCAGCTCGCTGAGCATCAGCTCGATGCGCAGCAGCAGCGACGACGCGAACTCGATCGCTTCCCTGAACTCCGCGATCGGTGCCCCCTTGAACCTGCTCCACCAGGACCAGATCAAGGCCCGGATGATCATCGCGGAGATCGGTGTCGCGCCGGACGAAGAATCAGAGAACATGTGGCTCGACACGCAGACGGCGAACGACGCGGAGATGGCTGCGAGCATCGAGCAGCTGCAGGCCGCGGTGCCCGACGGGGGCAGCCCGGCGCTCACGAGCTTCTACCCAGCGTTCCAGGAGTGGCTCACGGCCCGTGACGAGACCATCCTCCCGGTCGCGCTGGGCGAGGACCCGGTGGAGTACGTCGAGGTCTACACCGAGGTCTCGAAGCCGCTCGTCGACGCATACCTCGTCTTCCTCGACGAGGCGCACGTCGAGCTGGACGTCTACGCCCAGGGCATCGCCGACGAGTCGGCTGACGCCTCGTCACGTGCGACGACGATCGTCGTGGTCAGCGGCATCCTCGGTGTCGTGGTAGCGCTGGCGGGCGGGATGTACGTCGCCGGCGGGATCCGCCGCTCGGTCGGTGCGGTCCAGCGCTCGCTCAAGGCGCTCGCCTCCGGAGACCTCACCGTCCCGGCCGAGGTCACCTCGCGGGACGAGACCGGTGTCATGGCGAGCGACCTCAACCACGCTCTCGAGAAGCTGCGCGAGGCCCTCTCCGGGGTTGTCGGGTCTGCCGGGCTGGTCACCGACTCGAGCCACGAGATGAGCGCCGGTGCCGCACAGATGCTCCAGGGCGCAGAGGAGTCCAGCGCACAGATCGGTGTGGTCGCAGCGGCGGCCGAGCAGGTCTCCCGCAACGTGCAGACCGTGGCCGCAGGGGCCGAGGAGATGGGCGCGTCGATCCGAGAGATCGCCCAGAATGCGAACGACGCGGCCCGGGTCGCACAGTCAGCGACAGCGGTCGCCCGCACCACGAACGAGACGGTCGCCAAGCTCGGTACCTCCTCGCAGGAGATCGGCAACGTCGTCAAGGTCATCACGGGGATCGCTGCCCAGACGAACCTGCTGGCGCTCAACGCGACCATCGAGGCTGCTCGTGCCGGTGAGGCGGGCAAGGGGTTCGCCGTCGTCGCCAGCGAGGTCAAAGACCTCGCTCAGGAGACGGCTCGCGCGACGGAGGACATCGCCCGCCGGGTCGAGGCCATCCAGCTCGACACCGTCTCGGCGGTCGCGGCGATCGGGGAGATCTCAGAGATCATCGCGAGCATCAACGACTACCAGCTGACGATCGCGTCCGCTGTCGAGGAGCAGACGGCCACGACGCAGGAGATGTCGCGGTCCGTGACCGAGGCCGCGACCGGCTCGGGCGAGATCGCGGCGAACATCTCCGGCGTCGCTCAGACCGCCGAGTCGTCCAACGGCGTCATCAGCGAGATGGGCCACCGCGTCAGCGGGCTGGACGGCATTGCGCTCCAGCTCCGTGAACGGATCGCAGCGTTCGTCTTCTGACGCTGGGCGACGCCCCCTCCTCGATCGACGAGGAGGGGGCGTCGCTGTGTCGTGGTGACGTGGTGACGTGGGCGAATCTCACCCGGTTCGGCGCGAACGTCCTGCTCACGACGCTTTACACAGAGGGCTGTCCTGCCGATAACACGGTCAGGAATCCGGTTTCCACAGCCGGAGACGGACGGACGCACCGACGCGTCTGACCGAGCAGCAGCATGAAAGGACAGCCCATGTCTTCCCCTGTCGGCGTCGCCCCAGAGATCCGCTACGGCCTGCGGGCCCGCATCGCGACGTTCGTCGCTGTGTTCATCGTGGTCGCCACCACTCTCGCGGCCGTCGCGATCCGAGCCGCGAACCTTCTCGGTGACCAGGCGGAAGCCCTCGCAGCGACCGACCCCGAGATGGCGGCAGCAGGCTCGTCCTCGTCGTCGTCGCTCATGTGGACGGCCGTGGTCGTCGTAGTCGTCGGTGTGCTCGGCGCGGTGCTCGTCGGGGCGCGGCTCGCGCAGCGCATCCGCCGCGGGATCCTCGCCGTGTGCGCGGCTGCCGACGGGCTCGCCGCAGGAGACCTCACGGTCGAGGTCGTCGTCCGGACGAACGACGAGCTCGGTGCGCTGGCACGATCTCTCAACCAGGCCCAGTCCTCCTTGCGGGAGACGATGACCGGCGTCGTCGGCGCCGCTCAGGCGGTCGCCGACGCAGCAGCAGGCCTGTCCGCCGGTGCATCGACCATGAGCGTGGGCTCGGCGGAGTCGACGGGGCAGATGAGCACCGTGGCCTCCGCCGTCGAGCAGGTCACCCGGAACGTCGAGACGGTCGCAGCAGGCGCCGAAGAGATGAGCGCATCGATCCGGGAGATCGCCCAGAACGCGAACGAGGCAGCGAAGGTCGCGCAGTCCGCGACGGCCGTCGCGCTCACGACGAACGAGACGGTCGCCCGTCTCGGTACCTCCTCGCAGGAGATCGGGAACGTCGTCAAGGTCATCACGAGCATCGCCGAGCAGACGAACCTGCTCGCGCTCAACGCGACCATCGAGGCCGCCCGCGCGGGCGAAGCAGGGAAGGGCTTCGCTGTCGTCGCGAGCGAGGTCAAGGACCTCGCTCAGGAGACTGCTCGAGCGACCGAGGACATCGCGCGCCGCGTGGCCGCGATCCAGGTCGACACCGGTTCGGCGGTCGAGGCGATCGGGGAGATCTCCACGATCATCGCGAGCATCAACGACTACCAGATGACCATCGCGTCCGCGGTCGAGGAGCAGACAGCCACGACGAACGAGATGGGACGCTCCGCCGCCGAGGCCGCGACAGGCTCTGGCGAGATCGCGGGCAACATCGTGTACGCCTCGCAGTCTGTCGGTCGGTCAGGTGAGGCGATCATCGACATGAACGAGAGCATCATCCAGCTCTCGGAGATCGCCGCCGATCTCCGCAGCCGCGTCTCGACGTTCACCTTCTGAGGCCCGGGATGCCTGCTCTGCGGACACCACCGGTGCTGGTCCGCGGCCTCGCCGGATCGATCACGACAGCCCGCTCGCGGGTCGCCGCCACGTGGGCGAGCTCAGGCGGACGCCTGCGGGCTCGCGCCACCTCCACCGCACCGACCGGCCAGCCTGCCCGCCAGCCGGGCGGGCTCCGGGCGCGCTGGACCGACAGATCGATCGTCACGAAGATCATGGTCGCCGTCGGTGTCATGGCCGTGGCCGCGGTGCTGGCCGGGGGAGTGGGCGCGGCGTCCCTCGCCACGGTCGACCGCCAGTCCGACGAGCTCTACGTGTCGCACGTCGTGCCGATGCAGTACCTGTCGGACGTCCAGGCGATGTTCCAGGCCGACCGTGCGCGGACGCTGCAGTACGGGCTCGTGAACGAGTTCACGCGCGCGGAGCTCGAGGCCCAGCTCGAGCAGAGCCTCGGCGAGCTCCAGGCGCTCATCGTCAAGTACACCCCGTACGCGATCAGGTCCAACGACATGGAGACGCTCGCGTACGGCATAGACAACTACCACGACATGGCGGCCTCGGGCCTCTTCCCGCTCGTCGACAGCGAGAGCGAACGAGCCTTCGGGCTCTACGTCGACGGCACGATGGAGCCGTTGAGCTCGATCGTCGTCGACCCGTTGCAGCGAGAGACCCTCGCGCAGTCCGACGCGGTCGCCGAGCTCTCGGCGCAGATCCACACCACAGCGACGCGATCGACCATCCTCATCGTCGTTGCCACCGCGCTCGGTGCGCTCTCGGCGCTCGGGCTCGCCCTCGTCGTGGCGCTCTCGGTGAAGTCGCGTCTCGGATCGGTGCAGACCGCGCTCGCCGCGGTCGGCGAGGGCGACCTCACGGTCGCGTCGGGGATCACCGGGCACGACGAGATCGGCGACCTGGCCGGGTCGTTGGCTCTCACGCAGGAGAACCTGCGGACCTTGGTCGCGAAGGTCGCCGCCGCGTCGCACAGCGTCCGGGGTGCGGTGAACGACCTCTCCGACGCGAACGCGACCGTGGCGACAGGCTCGGAGGCGACGAGCACGCAGGCGGTCGTCGTCGCGTCTGCGGCGGAGGAGGTGAGCCGGAGCATCCAGACCGTCGCTGCGGGCGCTGAGGAGATGGCGGCCTCGATCCAGGAGATCGCGGTGAATGCGCAGGCTGCTGCCGAGGTCGCCCGCAGCGCGACGTCCGTCGCCGACTCGGCCCATGAGTCGGTCGGCCGGCTCGGGGTCTCGAGCGAGGGGATCGACGCCGTGGTCCGGTCGATCGTCAAGATCGCCGCGCAGACGAACCTTCTGGCGCTCAACGCGACGATCGAGGCGGCACGGGCAGGGGAGGCCGGCAAGGGCTTCGCTGTCGTCGCGAGCGAGGTCAAAGACCTTGCGGCGTCGACGGCGCGCGCGACTCAGGAGATCGTCGAGCGGGTCGGCGCGATCCGTCTCGACACGGCGTCGGCGGCTGGTGCGATCACCGAGATCGCGACGATCGTCGCGACGATCGACGACTACCAGATGACCATCGCGTCGGCGGTCGAGGAGCAGACGGCCACGACGCAGGAGATGACGCGGTCGGTCAACGAGGCGGCGACGGGTTCCGGCGAGATCGCTGCGAACATCACGGGGGTCGCCTCCGCCGCGTCGGAGTCGAGCGAGACCGTGACGCGGATGGGATCGACGGTCGAGCTCCTGCTGCGAACCTCGGGCGAGCTGGACGACCAGGTCACCCAGTTCACCTACTGACAGGGCTGACCGGTGCTCGCCGGCTGCGTCGACAGTTCACCTCCCGCCGGTACGGCGAGCGCCTCACACCCTGTGAGCCGTGGCCGATAGGAGGATCGGCCACGGCGCACGCGCGTGACCTGGACAGGAAGCAGGACATGAAAAGCATCTCGGGCAGGGCACGTTCCCGTGCGGTGGTGGCGCTGACGGCAGTCGTCGCGTCGATCACGCTCGCGGCGTGCAGCGCAGGCGACGTCACGGCAGGAAACGACGACCAGCTGGTCGGCGTCGCCATGCCGACGACCACCTCTGCCCGATGGGTCGCTGACGGGAAGAACGTCGAGGCTCAGCTCGAGGCGCTCGGGTACACGGTCGACCTCGAGTATGCAGAGGACGACGTACCGACCCAGGTCGCGCAGATCCAGAAGATGATCGACGACGGCGCGGACCTCCTCATCGTCGGCTCGATCGACGGCACGGCCCTCACGGCGCAGCTCGCCGCGGCGGCCGCTGCTGACATCCCTGTCATCGCCTACGACCGTCTCATCCGCGACAGCGCGGACGTCGACTACTACGCGACGTTCGACAACCATCGTGTGGGCGTCCAGCAGGCCACCATGCTCCTCGAGGGGCTCGGTGTCGTCGACGACGCCGGCGCGCCGACAGGTGCGACGGGCCCGTTCGTCGTCGAGCTCTTCGCGGGCTCTCCGGACGACAACAACGCGACCGTCTTCTACGACGCGGCGATGGACACCCTCCAGCCGTACATCGATCGCGGGGTCCTCCAGGTCCCGTCGGGCGAGACCGACTTCGAGACCGTGGCCACCCTCCAGTGGAACGGCGACACGGCGGCCGAGCGCATGAACAGGCTCCTCGCCGACACCTATGCGGGCACCGACCTCGTCATCGACGGTGTCCTTGCCCCGAACGACGGCATCGCGATCGCCCTCCTCGCCGCGCTCGCGGCCGACGGGTACGGGACAGACGCCGAGCCGCTCCCGGTCACCACGGGCCAGGACGCCGAGATCCCGTCGGTGAAGTCGATCATCGCGGGCGAGCAGTACGCCACGATCTACAAGGACACCCGCCAGCTCGCCGAGGTCGCGGTCTCCATGGGCGACGCGCTCCTCAAGGGCGAGGAGCCCGAGGTCAACGACGTGACGTCGTACGACAACGGCGTCCAGGTCGTCCCGACCTACCTCCTTGCTCCGGTCGTCGTCGACGCGTCGAACTACGAGGCGCTGCTCGTCGGCGGCGGCTACTACACGGAGGACGAGCTCAGATGACCGCCACGTTCTCGACAGACCTGCGCACGCACTGGTTCTGGGACCGCCCCGTCTGGGCGAAGATCGCGACGTCGCTCGTGGTCATGGCGGTCGTCTTCGGAGCGGTCGGCGGGCTCGGTGCCGTCGCCCTCGCCCGGGCAGGCACGCACCTCGACGAGGTGAACACGCTCACGGGCGAGCTCCAGGGCGACCTCGGCGACCTCCGCGCGGCGCAGGCCACCAGCCACCTCCTCGTCCGCCGGGCGGCCGGCGCGACGGACGACGCGATGCGCGAGCAGATCCTCACGTCCTCGGCGTGGAACGACCGGACGGTCGAGCAGCTCATCACCGAGGTGGAGGGTTACGAGCAGTCGAACACCCAGCAGTGGAGCGACTTCGTCGATCGCTGGGAGGCATGGACCACCTACCGCGACGCGACGGTGCTCCCGCTCGCGACCGCGGGCGACGTCGCCGGTGTCGAGAACGCTCTCGCCGCTGACGTCGCCGGCGACCCGGACAGCGCAGGGCGGGCGCTCCTGCTCGCTCAGGGGCAGATCGACTTCCAGGTCGGTGCCGTGCTCGCTGGGGCTCAGGACGAGGTGCGGCGCACGATCATCGCGCTCGTCGTCGGGTTCGTCGTCGGCGCAGGCATCGCGGTCACCGTCGCTGTCCTCGTGACGCGCCGGATCACGACGTCGATCAACGACGTCAAGGTCGCGCTCGAGACGATGGCGACCGGGGACCTCACGCACACGGTCGAGATCCGCAGCCGCGACGAGCTCGGTCAGATGTCGGCGTCGTTCGACGAGGCGCAGGTGAACCTGCGCGCCGTGATCACGGGGGTCATCGACACTGCCGCCACCGTTGCTGCTGCTGCGGAGGAGCTCGCCACCGCGAACTCCGAGGTCGCTGCCGGGACGGAAGAGACGAGCGCCCAGGCGGGCGTCGTCGCAGCGGCTGCAGACGAGGTCAACCAGAACGTGCAGACTGTGGCCGCGGGCGCCGAGCAGATGGGTGCCTCGATCCGCGAGATCGCGACCAACGCGAACGAGGCCGCGAGGATCGCCAGCCGGGCGGTCGAGCACTCCACCGAGACTGCCACGACCGTCGGCCAGCTGGGCGAGACGTCCCAGGCGATCGGCACGGTCGTCAAGGTCATCACGAGCATCGCGGCTCAGACGAACCTCCTCGCGCTCAACGCGACGATCGAGGCGGCCCGCGCCGGCGAGGCAGGCAAGGGCTTCGCGGTCGTCGCCGGCGAGGTCAAGGAGCTCGCGTCCGAGTCGGGCCGTGCGGCCGAGGACATCGCCCGCCGGATCGAGGAGGTGCAGAGCCAGACGGCGTCTGCCGTCTCTGCGATCAGCGAGATCACCGCGATCATCTCGAGCATCAGCGACTTCCAGCTCACCATCGCGTCGGCGGTCGAGGAACAGACCGCCACGACCAACGAGATGAGCCGGGGCGTCTCCGAGGCTGCGCTCGGTGTCGGCGAGATCGCCGCGAACATCGGCGGTGTGGCATCAGCCGCTGCCGTCTCCTCCGAGATCGTCACGCAGATGGGCGATTCGGTCTCCGAGCTCGCCAAGATGTCTGCCGACCTCCGTGTGCGCGTCGCGCAGTTCACGATCTAGGGGCTCGACGACATGAACAGGACCAGCAGATGACCATCCGTGTAGTAGTGGTGGACGACTCGGTGGTGATCCGCCGGCTCGTCGTGCAGGCGCTCGAGAGCGACCCTGACGTCGAGGTCGTCGCGACGGCGGCCAACGGGCGCCTCGCGCTCGCGAAGATCGAGCAGCACGCGCCGGACGCTGTGACGATGGACATCGAGATGCCCGAGCTCAACGGCGTCGAGTCGGTGCGCGAGCTGCGCAAGCGCGGGCACACGATGCCGATCATCATGTTCTCCACGCTCACCGAGCGTGGTGCGACGGCGACGTTCGACGCTCTCGACGCGGGGGCGTCCGACTACGTGGCCAAGCCGTCCAACGTCGGGAGCATCAGCGAGTCGCTCAAGGCGGTCGCCGACCAGCTCATCCCCAAGATCCGTGCTCTCGTGCCGAGGCCCCTGACCAGCTCGCCGACGGCACGCTCCGCAGGCACCGTTCCCGGAGGCGTCCGTCCGAGCGTCGCGGCGCAGCGGCACACGGTGATGCTGCGGGCGACCCCCCGCAACCACCCGGTCCGTGCGGTCGTCCTCGGCAGCTCGACCGGCGGGCCCGAGGCGCTCTCGCGCGTCGTCGAGCGCCTCACGGAACCTTTGCCCGTGCCGCTCCTCGTCGTCCAGCACATGCCGGCGATCTTCACGCGCCAGCTGGCGCACCGGCTCGACCGCCTGGGGCCGTCCCAGGTGTTCGAGGCCGTCCACGGCCAGGTCCTCGAGCCCGGGTGCGTGTACATCGCCCCGGGCGACACGCACCTGGAGCTCGAGGGCACGGCTGGCCGGTATCGGGCGAAGATCACGCACGGCGCCCCGGTGAACTTCTGCCGGCCGTCGGTCGACGTCCTCTTCCGGTCGGCGCTCACGGTCGTGGGCCCCGATCTCCTGGCAGTCATCCTCACGGGCATGGGTGCCGACGGCAAGGTCGGTGCGGGCGCGGTGGCCGACGCCGGTGGGACGGTCGTCGTCCAGGACGAGGAGACGTCTGTCGTGTGGGGCATGCCTGGCGCGACAGCGATGGCCGGGTACGCGCACAGGGTGCTGCCGATCAGCGAGATCGGCCACACCATCGCAGGGATCGTCCGAGCGAGCCAAGGTGCACAGGAGGTGTCACGGTGAGTCTGACTGCAGAGAGCTTTACGTTCGTCGCGGACCTGGTCCGCAAGAAGAGCGCCATCCACTTGCCTCCGGGCAAGGAATACCTTGTCGAGAGCCGGCTCATGCCGCTCGCTCGGCGAGCAGGGCTGTCGGTCGACGACTATGTCCGACGACAGCGCACATCGGCCAGCCTCACGGAGGCGGAGCTCATCGTCGAGGCGCTCACCACGAACGAGACCAGCTGGTTCCGGGACGCGCTCCCGTTCGTCACGCTCGCGGGGCATGTTCTGCCCGAGGTCATGGCCAACAAGCCGGTGACCGCTCCGTTGAAGATCTGGTCCGCCGCGTGCTCGACGGGGCAGGAGCCGTACTCGATCGCGATGGCGCTCCTCGACGCGCTGTCCGGACCGTCGCCGCGCATCGAGATCACGGCGACCGACCTCTCGGGCGAGGTCCTCGCCAAGGCAGAACGAGGCGCGTACTCGCAGCTCGAGGTCAACCGCGGGCTCCCCGCCAAGTACCTCGTCAAGCACTTCACCAAGGCGGGCACCGAGTGGCAGATCAGCAAGGAGCTGCGCTCGCTCGTCCGCTTCTCCAAGCACAACCTGCTCGGCGCACCACCTGTGGGGCCGTTCGACATCGTCTTCCTGCGCAACGTCCTCATCTACTTCGACGTCGAGGTGAAGCGGGACATCCTGCGGCGCCTGCGGACGTCTATGCGGCCCGGTGGCTTCCTCGTCCTGGGGGCGGCAGAGACGACAGTCGGCATCGACGACCTGTGGCAGAGGGTCCAGGTCGGGCGGAGCTCCATCTATCAGAACACGACAAGGAGCAGGACATGAAGGCGCTCGTCATCGACGACTCACGCACGATGCGACGCATCGTGTCTACGGTCCTCAGAGACCTCGGATACGAGACGACAGAGGCCGGAGACGGCCAGGAAGCGCTGGACGCGCTCGAGGCCGGCGGGGTGTTCGATCTTGCGTGCATCGACTGGAACATGCCCGTCATGGACGGGCTGACCTTCGTCACGAAGGTTCGAGAGAACAAAGACTGGCGGTCCCTCACTCTGATGATGGTGACCACCGAGAGCGAGCACGGCCAGATCGTTCGAGCACTCGCGGCGGGGGCCCACGAGTACCTCATCAAACCATTCACCCCGGACGCGCTCCGGGACAAGCTGGAGCTGCTCGGGCTGCTCCCGGTAGAGGAGACAGTGTGATCGCCGGAACGTTGACCGTGGACAGGGATCAGATCCTGGCCATCTCCCAAGACGTCTTCGCGGCCATGATCGACGGAGGCGAGACGATCGTCTTCGAGCGCTTCGGAGCCGTCCCTGAGCCCGCCGACCCGATCGTCGCGTGGGTCGACATGACGATCGGTGGCCTCGGCATCGGTGCGCGCGCGGTCGTGCGCACCGGGCGCCCCGTCGCGGACGAGCTCACGCGTGCCCTCCTCGTCATGAACCCCGACGAGGTCGTGACCCCCGAAGACCTCGCCGACGCGTTCGGCGAGATCGCCAACGTCGTGGGGGGCAACGTCAAGTCGCTCCTCGCGGCGCACGCCGTCCTGAGCCTGCCCGCCGTCGCGAGCGAGGCCCCGGCCATGGCCGAGCACCAGTTCTTGCAGGAGATTCCTCTCGACTGGCGCGGTCACGTCCTTGTCATGTCACTGTGGTCATTGAGCTGACCGACGAAACGCACCACCAGCACACGTTCGACCAAGGGGAGGGAAACCTATGTACGTCCTGATCGCTGACGACAGCCGCGTGATGCGGCAGATCGTGATCCGCACGCTCCGGCAGGCGGGCTACGACTGGAAGATCATCGAGGCCGCAGACGGCCAAGAGGTCTACGACCTGGCTCTCGCGGAGGAGCCAGATCTCATCTTGTCTGACTGGAACATGCCGAACGCCACGGGTATCGAGGCGCTCAACGCGCTCCGCCAGGCCGGCTGCATGATCCCGTTCGGCTTCGTGACCTCGGAAGGGTCACCAGAGATGCGCGACCAGGCTGACGAGGCGGGTGCGCTGTTCCTCATCGCGAAGCCCTTCACGGCTGAGTCGTTCCGTGACGTCATCGACCCGGTGCTCGTATGAGTGCCACGCCGCTGCCGAGCGCCCTGGAGGTCCGTGAGGTCCTCCAGGGTCTGCTCGGGCGAGATGTCGAGACGCTCACGGGTGGCGCGATGGTCGATCCGGGTGCACCGGGCGGCGCGCTCGTCGCGGAGTACATCTCGGACCAGATGCAGCTTGCTGCGCTCATCGTCATGGACCTGCCGATGGCGGCCCGGGCTGGGGCCGCGATCGCGCTCATGCCGTCGACGGCGTCGGAGGCCGACGTCGAGGCGGGGGAGATGTCGGACGTGCTTCTGGAGAACGCCGGCGAGATCCTCAACGTCCTCGCGTCGTTGTTCAACGCGGAGGGCGCGCCGCACCTGCGGCTCAATGCTGTGCACGCGCCGGGGGCGACGATCCCGGCTGACGTCGCTCCGTGGGTGATGGCGTACGTGGCTCGGCTCGACCTGGAGTGCGACGTCTCGGGCTACGGCCCGGGCGGGTTGTCCCTGCTCGTCATCTGACGTCTGCACGGCTCGAGCGGGTGAAAAAGAGGCCCTGGGGCAACCTGCGTCGTTGATCGCTGTGGTGCGCGCCTCTGGGTGCGGACCCGCAGGCTACGGTGTCGGTGAACTTGTGCTGGGGCTGTGAACGACCACGGGGGCGGGGGTGCGCGTGAGGCAGGCTGGCGGTCGTGTCGACGGTGCGCGCCGGGCTCTGTGGCACCTGCGCACGGGAGGTGTCCGTCAGCTGCGGACCTGGGCACGGCGCCGCCGGATCGCCGCAGGCCTGCCTGCGCGCTCGGGTCGTCTCGACCGTCATGGGCGGCTGACGTTCGACCCGTGGCCGCTCCCGGAGCGTGCCCCTCGACGCGCTGACCTGCGCGTGGGCGTCGTCCTCGACGACTTCTCCCGGCTCGCCTTCGGGTTCGAGTGGGAGCAGGTGCTGCTCGAGCCGTCGTCGTGGCAGCGGGTCCTCGAGGATCGGCCGGTCGACGTGCTCTTCGTCGAGTCGGCCTGGGCCGGCAACGGTGGGGCGTGGAGCTATCACCTCACCGGGCCGACCGCGCCGCGTCCGGCGTTCGTCGAGCTGGTGGCCTGGTGCCGCGAGCACGGTGTGCCGACCGTCTTCTGGAACAAGGAGGACCCGGCGCACTTCGAGGACTTCCTCGACGCGGCCCGGTTGTTCGACCACGTCTTCACGACGGACAGCGCCATGGTGCCTGCGTACCGTGACCGGCTGGGCCACGACAGGGTGGGGACGCTGGGCTTCGCAGCGCAGCCGGTGATCCACAACCCGGTGCGGGCGCACGGGCGCGGTCCGGAGCGTGACGTCGCCTTCGCGGGGATGTATTTCGCTCACAAGTATCCGGAGCGTCGTGAGCAGATGGACCTGCTCCTGGGCGCTGCCCATCGGGTGAGCGGCCGCATGGAGACGGGCCTGGAGATCTTCTCTCGTCAGCTCGGGGGCGACGAGCGGTACCAGTTTCCGGTTCCGTATGCGGAGCACGTGGTGGGTTCGCTGACGTACGAGCAGACGCTCGCTGCGTACCGCGAGTACAAGGTGTTCCTCAACGTGAACTCGGTGGTGGACTCGCCGAGCATGTGCGCGCGGCGCGTCTTCGAGATCAGCGCGTGCGGCACACCCGTCGTGAGCGCACCGAGCGTGGCGATCACGGCGCTCTTCCCTCCGAACGAGGTCTTCACCGTGTCGGAGCCGGACGAGGCCGAGCACACTCTCCGCGCTCTGGTGCGCTCTCCGGAGCTGCGCGACCGTGCGACCCACCTGGCGCAACGGCGGATCTGGGAGGAGCACACGTACTCTCACCGTGCGGCGCAGGTGCTCGCTGCTGTCGGTATCGATGACGACGGTCTCCGGCGCCCGAGCGTCACGGCGATCGTGTCGACGAACCGCCCGCACCAGCTCGACCACGTGCTGCGGACCCTGGGCGCCCAGGTGGGCGTCCGCCCCCAGCTGGCTCTGCTGGCGCACGGCTTCGATCCTGACTGGTCGGAGATCCGTGCCACGGCTCGCGACCTCGGCATCGACGACCTCGTGACGCTCACGGCAGACGCGAGCGTCACGCTCGGCGCGTGCCTCAACCTCCTCGTGGATGCCGCTGACGGCGACGTGGTCGCCAAGATGGACGACGACGACCTCTACGGCCCGCACTACCTCTCCGACCAGATGTACGCCATGGACTACAGCGGGGCAGACGTCGTGGGGAAGCAGGCGCACTACATGTACCTGGAGGCTCTCGACGCGACCGTGCTGCGGTTCGCGGAGAAGGAGCACCGGTTCACCGACTTCGTCATGGGCCCGACGATCGTCGCGTGCCGCGACGTCGCCCGTGCTGCGCGCTTTGCCGACGTGGCCCGCGGTGAGGACACAGCGCTGCTCCGGAGCGCGGACGGCCTCGGCGCCACGATCTACGCCGCTGATCGGTTCGGCTTCGTCCAGGTTCGGCACGACGACGTCGCTGCGCACACCTGGTCCGCGTCGGTGGCTGAGCTGCTGGCCGGTGGCGAAGTACAGCTTTTCGGGCGCGCTGACAAGCACGCCTTCGTCTGAGCAGGGGAGCTCGTGTGGAGAACATCAAGACTGTTGCTGTCATCGGCCTCGGGTACATCGGGCTGCCGACCGCGGCGATCCTTGCAACCCAGGGGCTCGATGTCATCGGTGTCGACATCAAGCAGTCGACCGTCGATGCCGTGAACCGTGGCGAGGTGCCTTTCGTCGAACCGGACCTGGGCACCTACCTCGCGGGCGCGGTCAAGCAGGGGAACCTCTCGGCGAGCACGAAGACGCCGGCTGCGGACGCGTACATCGTCGCGGTCCCGACGCCGTTCTGCGAGGACCACGCACCTGACCTGTCGTATATCGAGGCGGCTGCGGACGCGCTCGCGGAGCAGCTGGTCGGTGGTGAGCTCATCATCTTGGAGTCGACGTCTCCTCCGGGGGCGACGGCGCACATGGCGCAGCGCATCCTGGCGGCGCGACCGGACCTGGATCAGGCGGACGAGCGGACGATGCTCTACTTTGCGCACTGCCCCGAACGAGTGCTGCCGGGACGGGTCATGATCGAGCTGGTCACCAACGACCGGATCGTGGGCGGGTTGTCGGACCGAGCGGCTGAGCGTGCAAAGTCGTTGTATGAGACCTTCTGTCAGGGGGAGATCCTCCTGACGGACGCGAAGACCGCTGAGATGGCGAAGCTCGTGGAGAACTCCTTCCGAGACGTGAACATCGCGTTCGCGAACGAGCTCTCCCAAATAAGTGATCGGCTAGATATCGATGTGTGGGAGCTAATTCGCCTCGCAAATCGGCACCCACGGGTCAATATTCTCCAACCAGGACCAGGTGTTGGTGGGCACTGCATTGCGGTGGACCCATGGTTTATTGTCGAAGCAGCTCCGGATCTCGCTCACTTGATTCGCACGGCACGGCATGTGAATGATGCGAAGCCACAGTGGGTTATTGATAAGGTGTGTGCAAAGGCGGACCAGGTGGCTCAACCCGTGGTGGCGATCTTCGGCCTCGCATTCAAAGCGAATATTGACGACCTCCGGGAATCGCCAGCGCTAAAGATCGTCGACTCTCTCTCCCGTAGACGACCTTCGGCTCAATTCCTTGTCGTTGAACCGCATGTCAAACAGCTGCCCGAAGAGTTGATCAGCCGGGACAATGTGAGGCTTGTCGGTCTGGATGAAGCGGTGGAAAAAGCAAACGTAGCTGTTCTTCTAGTGGACCACGCAGACTTTGCAAGTGACAGCATCGATCCGATATCAGCAGCATTCGAGCATGTGGTAGACACTCGCGGAATGTGGCAATGATGAACCTGGACAAGTGGAAGATGCGGATGGCTTCAATTTCTGGTTACGCTGTCAAGCGTAAAAATCATCTAAGTGTGTTTTCAGGTAAGGCCAGCGCTGCTCAGGTGCTGATTTGGGTCGCGACCGCGAGTGCAGTATCTGTTGTCCTCATCTCAGTGGACATCGATCCGGTAATCGTCATAACTATTGCGATTCTGTTCGTTGCCAACGTAGCCCTCGTCGCGCGAGCTGAAAGGCGTCGAGATCTTCGTGAGGGGCGGATCGAGGCTACTCTTCGGAACGTGGCAGAGAATTCTATTCGAAACTCGAGAGAGTATCGGAGTTTGGAAAAGCGTGAGCCGTCGATACTGGAAGGTGAACTCTCTAAAGCAGTGGCCGTTGCGGTAACACCTCCCGAGTCGCACGATCGCATCTCACCACCAGCTCTGGTCGTTGCTAAACCACAGGACAGCGGCACATCGGCTCTCAGGCCAGTCAACGGAGTTGATTGGGCCGTTGAACGGCAGATTCTTCCGCGAGTGGTAACCAGAACCGACGTCGCGGGTGCGTATCGTGCTAGTAGAGGCACAAAGGCCGAGCATGTCACGGTAGCAATAATCTGCGACGAATTTACCCACAATAGTTTCGCACCGGAGTTCGCAACCGTGCCGCTGTCGCCCGATATGTGGCGTGAGCAGATGGAAGAGTCTCGCCCCGAGTATCTTTTTTGCGAATCTGCTTGGGCTGGGGTAGATCCAGTCGCCCGGCCATGGCGAGGAAAAATCTATGGAAGCGTGAAGTTTCCCTATGAAAACCGTCGGACACTCTTTGAAATCCTTGAGTACTGCAAACTGCAAGACATCCCCACGATCTTCTGGAATAAGGAAGATCCGACTCACTTCAGCGATCGTGTCAACGATTTTGTAGATACAGCCAGCAGATTTGACTACGTCTATACTACTGCTGAGGAGTGCATTGGAGAGTACCAGAAGTTTATGGGTGTGGGCAGGGTGGGGCTATTACCATTCGCTGCGCAACCGCGAATATTCCACCCGCTACCGCTGGCGCCGCGGCGAGACCGGGTAGTTTTTGCCGGTGCGTGGTACAGAGTTCATGAAGAACGTGCGCGTGTTACTCGCGAAATGTTCGACGCGATCATCGGGTCTGGCCGCGACCTTGCGATCTACGACAGGGACTCAGGAATCGACTCACCTGAGCGAGGCTTCCCAAAAGAGTACCAAAACTTCGTACACCCAGCAGTTTCCCACGCCGCAACAGCAGAGCTATACCGAGGCTCGACAATCGGTATGAATATCAACACTGTGACCTCCTCTGAGAGTATGTTTGCGCGACGGGTCTTTGAACTTGCCGCGTCGGGGTCGATGGTCGTGTCCAACTACTCGCCAGGGATAGAACGATATTTCGGCGACTCAGTCATTTTCCTGGACCAGGTTCCCGGCGCACTCGGAGAACTGGACGAAAAGACAGTAGCTGAGAAGGCTCTGCAAGGTCTAGAGACGGTGCTGGAAAGCCACACCTATCGCGACCGTGCTCGGACTGTACTGACAACCTTTGGTCGCAAAGACCTCTCGCGGACGCAGTTGCCAACCTTGGCGTTTATGGTCGACTCGATACAAGGCGCTGAAACTGCATGTGGGATGTACCGCCGGCGCGCAAGCGAATTCCACAAACTTCTCCTTGTGGTCGATGCGTCAATACCTTCCCATCGAGTCGGCGAGTTCTACACAGCATTCAATGACTCCATGTGTTCCGTGATCTCAGCACGGCTAGCGAGCCGGCAGACTGTCGATCCAGCACGTCTGATCGAGACCCCCGATCTGCTACTTGTGAGATCACAGATCCCGTCGAAGGCCATGGTGCGACGCATGGTCCTTCATCGAGAATACTGGCTCGGTCCGATCGTCGAAGGCGCATCGCACGAACTCGCGTGGGGTGTCAGCCACCCTGGAAAACCGTCTCTGATTAGTGCTGCTGACCTCTTGTCGCTGGTGTTGCAACCACAATTCGCGGTCCCAGCTTTGGAGGTTCCATCCGCATGAGCAGCGAATATTCGAACGAAAATCTCTTCCTGACCATAGTAGTTCCGATGTTTAATGCTCAGGATAAAATGGATCATTGTCTCGCGAGCCTGCGCGAACTACCGTCCGAACTGTCTCACGAAGTCATATTTGTCGACGACTCCTCGGACGACGGGACTTTTCAGCGGCTCGTTGCTGAGGCTTCTGGCGAGGATGCCTGGAGCGTCCTGACAACCCCCGAGAACACTGGCACGCCGTCTGCCGGACGAAACCTTGGAATTCGAGAGTCCAAGGGGGAGTGGGTGTTCTTTCTTGACGGTGACGACTCTGTTTGTCCAGACGGCCTGGCCTCCGGAGTCCAACGTGCGCGTGAAGGTGGTGTCGACATGGTTCGCGGATCAGTTGACCTTGTGCACGTGGGGGTTCGGGAGCTAACGATCGACCGGGTTGATCCAGCCGTGATGAGTTTTGATCGCGTGCGGAGAATCGCCACAATAGCCCAGGCGCAGAGCCTGACCTGCATGGCATTGATCCGTAAGAGTCTTCTTCTCGATAAGGGCATCTATTTCGACGAAAAGATCCGAATGGGTGAAGACATAGTCTTTACCGCACAGGCGTTAACTTCGGCCGTCGACGTCGCCTACATTGATTCGTCATTCTTTAGATACTGGCGGCGCCAAGGAGGCGCAGAATCTGCAATGCACTCCCTTGGATCGAGAGAGATCTCGGAACTCGCTGACTCATGGACGCGCGTTGAAGAAGCCTTTCAGCTTGTTGGGCTGAGTTATATCGAACTGCACGGCCTCAGCACCATCGGGTATGCTCTTCGACAATTGATTCAACATCGTCGTGAGAATATTTCGTATCAAGCTTTTTCGACGCTTTCTGCTTTTTCGGTGCGCTTTTCAGTCGCAATTCAACGTCTTGTATTTCCTGAGAGGCTCCAACTCATCGTGGACTCTCTCACTTCTGGAAGCTTTCAAGATTTTGAACTCCAGATCCGACCCCGCCTTGTGATAGCCGGACACGACTTGAAGTTCATACGCGACGCGGAACCCGAGCTTTCAACAGTGTTCACGATTCGATACGATGAGTGGCCATCGGAACGTGTCCATGACCGCGATGCTTCGACTGCGACTGCGGTATGGGCTGATCTGGTCTGGTGCGAATGGCTAACGGAATGTGCGGTGTGGTACTCCAACAACATATCGCCTCCGACAAAAATGGTGGTTCGTGTGCATCGGTATGAACTCGGGCGAACATATGGCGACCAGATCAACGAGACTGCCGTCTCGGCATTTGTCGCAATCGCACCGCACTGCTACGAAGATCTCGTCGATAGGTTCGATTTTTCAAGGTCGAAGGTTCGGTATATTCCGAACTACTACCGCGTCTCTGAATATGAGCAGGGAACAGGGAAAGAACGGCTCAAGCGGCTCGCAATTATAGGTATCGCGCCGCGGAGGAAGGGCTACTTAAAAGCGCTCCAGGTTCTCGAGGATCTTCGGCGAGAAAATGGCGAGTATACGCTCACCGTCTTCGGCAAAGATCCTCTTGAGTATCCGTGGATCAGCGGAGACCCAGAGGAGCAGGCCTACTATTCCGCTTGCAAGTCATTTATTGAGCAGAGCGACCTAGGTCGTTTCGTGATTAACGCGGGTTGGGTTGACACGAAACAAGCGACAAAGGACTTCGGTTTTGTACTTTCGACTAGCGAGCATGAGGGCTCTCATGTTGGACCGGGGGAGGCGTTCTGTGCGGGCAATCAAGGGGTGTTTCTACCATGGCGTGGGGTGGAATATGTTTACCCTGAGCGCTTTGTCTTCGAAACACCTTCGGCTATCGCGGATCATATTCGTGCGAACCAGGAGGTCGAGCACTTTGAGAAGCTTGCGGCCGAGGGGCGATCTTTCATGGTCGAAACCTATGATGTTTCCCTCTTTCTTGACCGTGTAGTGAAACTTTGGAAGTCACTGTGAATAGCGAGGAGCTGCGCGGTTATGTGAGCGCCTATCGCGACTTCTCACCGCACGGCTGGAAAGGGGGTCCCGATGAAGCCGGCAGCGGCTTTGTCGTGACTCTACCCAATGGGTATAGTTTTTTAATTGACGCCTCGTACTTTCCGGTCGACTGGTGGAAAGTATATGAATATAACCACGTAACGACGCGACTGTGGCAACGCTCCCTCTGCTATCTCCCGCTTCTTGCCGATCACATTGATGGCTGGCAGATCATCCAGTCGATGCTCCGTGACTTTTCTGCGCTAATGACTCGAGCCGTTGATGAACCGTCGATCCTTGGAATGAATAGCCTCGATCATTCGGTTGCGCTCCAACTGAGATCGCTGTGCACACTCCGTGCACAGCTTGCCTCGTTCGATACTCCCGATGCGATCTGGGTTGAGGAGATGGATTATCTGCTGAAGGGCCTTGTTTGCAGGTTGGAAAACCTTGCCCGTTCCGAAGGCTTCCGCCTCGTGAATAATCATGGTGTAATGCTGGGCCTGGCGCTTATGCACTCACGAGCAGTATTTTCTGACATTGAACGTTCGAACCAGATGGTCGAGGAAGATGATTGCTGGATGATGACTGCTTTGGACGAGATCGTCGACTCCGACGGTCTCGTCTTCGAGAATACACCCCAGTATCAGCGGCTATATATTGATGTGATCGAGCAGATTGTTCAGGTATCTGGGGATCTACTCGGTGAGCTCGATAGGGTTGACGCGTATGATGGTCGTCTAAAACGTGTTGTCTCGGGATATCGCCATTTGCTTACAGCAGATGGGACCGTCCCTGCGATCGGAGACGCGCAACGTACGAAAGACAAGAAGTATCAATATCTTCCCGGAATCTTCTGCTCACCGCTGAATGGTCTATATATCCGTAACGCTCAGCGTGCTCAGTTGGTTGTGACATCTGGATGTCGATCGCATGTGCACAAACAGATGGACGACACGGCCATTCGATTGATAGTCGACGATATCGACATGCTTCTTGACGGCGGCCTCATAAACTACGACTCGCACGATGCTGCTGCAGTTGCCGTACGCGCACAGCCAGGACACAGTGGACTGTTCTTTTCAAGGTTTGACGATAGGCCGTGTCATTGGTTCTACCCTGCGGGAATGAGTGCTCGCATTGAAGCATCAATAGGTCGAGTTACTGATCCTTCCGGGAGGGAAGTCGTTAGTTGCCGGTACGTGCTCGAAGAGATGTACGAAGCTCGGCGGGAAGTCGCAGTGAGATCCGCTGTAGATTTCGTTGTCACGGATCGTTGCTGGGCACCGGAGCCTGCTTCGCAGCGATTCGTGCTCCCCCCGGCCTCGTGCATCGAGGTGTCAGGACAGGTTGTGACGGTCAGGTCACCGATTGGTCCTGTACTGAGGATCGAGGCTTTAGAAGGTAACAAGACAGTTCAATGGGGGATCACCAGAGTGAAGGTTGGCCTCGAACGCACGCCAGTTGAGACGTGGTCTCTCCAACGCCCCGTACCGCCTGGTGGAGGGCCTGTTGTGAGTCGCGTGTCCGTTTTCGAGCCCGATGGTCGGGCACTTTTCGAAGGGGGGCATTGATGACGTTTGAGGTCGCGGATGCAGAATCCAGACCCACTCGAGTCTTTGTTTTCGGGAGTTGCGTTGGGCGCGATAGCGTGGCGCTAGGTTCGGAAGTCGAGTCTACTCTTGTTGGTTACGTCGCGCGCCAGAGTCTGATTAGCGCCATGGGCGGTATGGTTAAAGGTGTCCCGAGTCTCGCGGAAACCCTCCCGTCTAAGTTTCAGCGCACGATGGTCGAAGGTGATCTTGCCGGAAATCTGACGGACGAGCTTCTGCGCCGGCGGTCTGAGATTGATGTATTGCTTTGGGATTTAACCGATGAGCGATTTGGGGTACGTTCGTTTCGGGATGCCTTCTTTACGCCGTCTGCTGAGGCGAACGTCGGGTTTTCTGGAAGTCAACTTTTGGTTGACTCGGACCTGATCGACTTTGGCTCTGACGCGCATTTTGGTCTCTTCAAAGATGCTGCCTATCGTTTCTCCGCGTTCTTGAAGAAAAATAGTCTATTTGAATCGGTTTTGCTACTTGGCATTCCTCACTCCGGCTTGGTAACGGATGGAAACGATTCGTTGTTAGATCGTACTCTTGAGGCCCGTGCTGCGGAGGGCAACCGTTCGTTTGCGCGCTATCTGAAACTCTTGTCGTCAGAACTTGGGTTCGGCATGTTGGCGCTGCCTCATTCAGAAGTGTCGGTCGATAGTCATCATCGATGGGGCTTGGCCCCATTTCATTATTCGTCGTCTGTTTATAAGTCGGTCATGGAAGCGGTTCAATCTGTCAGTAAAGCGTCAAATGGGGGGGAGTCTTCGTTCGCCTCTGCCCCACCGCGTAGGTTTAGCCGTCACAGCGAAACGCGACCAGTTTGGACCTGGGATTCTCTAGGTTCCTTTCTGTCAGGCGGAACGGTGGCGGCTGGCCATCATGTGGTTTTTGTCTCGAGCGGATTGTTTGTGGATTTTTTGGTGGTCGGAGACGTTGGCTCTAGCGCAACACTACCTGTCTTCTTTACCGGCGCAATCAGTCAGGAGTACTCGCATTCTCCTGCATTCTCTGGTGTCGGACTTGCTTCTGAACTTGAGACTCCTGTAATTGCTTTTGCGGATCCTACTCTGAGCCATTCGCCTCGTCCCGTGATTGGCTGGTACTTGGGTGGCCAGTTTGGGAGCCCGGATTTAGCGATTGGGGCAATTCTGGAACATATTCGAAACGTGTATGGCTGCAAGTTCATCATGTGTGGTGGTTCTGGTGGCGGTTTTGCGGCCCTGAAGTTTGCTTCTCTGTCGACAGATTCTGGTGCGCTCGTCTGGAATGCGCAGACGGATGTGCTCAAGTATGGATGGTCTAGCGTGGACGCTTACCTTGCATCCGCCTTCCCGAGTGAGTATGTTCTGCGTGGGAAGAATGTCGATGCAGAGGAATGGCGTAGTGTGCTGGAAGAGTACAATATTGCTCCCTCCATACTCGATTTCAATACGATTGCGCGTCTGCGAAAGGTGTTGTTCCTGCAGCAGGCCTCCGATTGGCACGTCCAAGCACACTTCGAGCCGATGCTTGATGCTGCTGTTGCCCGCGAAGTGGTTTCGGGGCGCTGGCGTGCCCCAGGTGATCTTGTGTTGATGAAGAGGGAGTGGATGGGGTCTCACGCGCCCCCGTCTCGTGCAGTTCTGCTGTCTGCTCTAGGATCGCTCCTGATGGGCTCTTCTGCATCGGAGGCGGCCGATGGGCTTGACGGCCTTAGCTGGTAACGCTACTGGTAATTCTTCCCGATCGGCAGGTGGTGATTTTTTAGTGCACATTAGGACCTAAGAAAGAGTAGGAGCCTATCTGGACGTGTATCTGGCCTTGGTGTCAAGGCGTGGAAGCAATGGTGGCGTTGAGGAGCTCTTCGAATTTCTCTCGCGGGGTGTAGAAGCCCAGGGCTGCTCGGGGTCTGTCGTTGAGCTCTTCGGCGATGGCGTCGAGGTAGCCTCGGGCTTTCATGGCGGGGTGGGTCTCAGTAGGTGTCATGACGCAAGAAAGTGCTCCTGACCTGGAAGAATACGGTTTGTTGAGGACCGATTCTGACTAGTTCGAGGAGCACCTTCAAGGTGAAGACTACCGTCGCGTATCCCCGTCTGAACATCGTCACGTCGGCGACGTCCGCGGTTGGTCAGGCTGGTGGGGTGCTGTTGACCGAGACGGTCCGGGCGACGGGTCTGGATCGGGCGTTGTCGACGGGCTTGGCGCGGTGGCGTAAGCCGACGGCGTTCCACGACCCGGGCAAGGTGATCGTGGACCTGGCGGTCGCCCTGGCGTTGGGTGGGGACGCGTTGGCGGACGTCGCGGTGCTGCGTGCCGAGCCCGGTGTCTATGGCGCGGTCGCCTCGGATCCGACGGTTTCGCGCACGATCGCGGCGTTGGCCGCTGATGCCCCGGCAGCGTTGGCGGCGATCAACACCGCCCGAGCTGCGGCCCGTTCGGCGGCCTGGCGCCTGGCTGGTGAGCGCGCCCCCGACGCGGGCGCCAGCGCGGTGGACCCTCTGGTCATCGACCTCGACGCGACGCTGGTCACGGCGCATTCGGAGAAGGAGAACGCGGCGCCGACGTTCAAGCGCGGGTTCGGGTTCCATCCCCTGTGCGCGTTCGTCGACCACGGCGGCGCCGGGACCGGGGAACCGCTGGCGATCATGCTGCGGCCGGGCAATGCCGGGTCGAACACCGCCGCCGATCACATCGCGGTTCTCCGAGATGCTCTGGCTCAGCTCCCTGGTCATGGCGGGCGGACGCGGGGCAGTAAGAAGATCCTGGTCCGCACCGACGGCGCAGGCGGAACCAAAACCCTCATCGAATGGCTCACGACCCACCGCCTGGGCTACTCGGTCGGGTTCACGCTGCCTGGCAACACCCCCGACCTGCTGGCCCGCATCCCCGAGCGTGTCTGGGCCCCGGCCCTGGACGCTCACGACGAGGTCCGTGACGGCGCCTGGATCGCTGAGCTCACCGACCTGATGGACCTGACCGCCTGGCCGGCAGGCATGCGCGTCATCGTTCGCAAGGAACGGCCCCACCCCGGCGCCCAGCTGCGTTTCGAGGACGTCGACGGGATGCGCATCACCGCGTTCGTGACGAACACGCCAGCCGGTCAGCTCGCTGACCTTGAGCTGCGTCACCGCCGCCGCGCCAGGTGTGAAGACCGCATCCGCATCGCCAAGGACACCGGTCTGCGCAACCTCCCCCTCAAGGCCTTCGCCCAGAATCAGATCTGGTGCGCCATCGTCGCCCTCGCCAATGACCTCCTGGCCTGGATGGGCATGCTCGCCCTCACCGACCACCAGGCCCGCCGCTGGGAACCCAAACGCCTGCGACTACGCCTGTTCACCATCCCCGCGGTCATCGCCCGCACCGGCCGGCGCACCTGGCTCCGCCTCTCCAACCGAGCGCCCTGGGCAGCGCTGGCCGCTCAAGCAGTCCAAGCCCTGCGAGCCCGACCCGCACCCGGCTGAGCGCCAGCACACCCTTGACTCAACGACCCCCGCGCGACCACCCGGACCTGGAACCGGCGCCCAACCCGACGACACGGGACCATCTGTCATACCCACAAGGCAGAATCACACCCGAGCAGGCGCCCTGACGCCCAAACGACCCACCTCATGAGCCCGATGAAAGATCGAGGGTAGGGCTCGTGGTCGGTGATGACGGTGCCCTTGGGCAAGTACTCGCGAATGAGCCCGTTGGTGTTCTCGTTCGTGCCGCGCTCCCAGGGGGACCGGGGGTGGGCGAAGTAGACGGGCATCGTCGTGGCCAGTGTGAGGGCGCCGTGGCGGGCCATCTCCGAGCCCTGGTCCCACGTCAACGACTTGCGCATCATGGCCGGCAGGGAGTTCGCGTGCTCGATGAGCAGGTCCGCCAACGGGGCCGATGTTTTGCCCTGGGGCAAGCCCAGGATCACCACGAACCGGGTGGTGCGCTCGACCAGCGTTGCGACCGCGGAGCGGCCGAACGCCCCCACGACGAGGTCACCTTCCCAGTGCCCGGGAACCCGGCGGTCAGCGACCGTGGCGTCGCGGTCGTCGATGGGGACCATCCCCACGATCGGCCCGGTCCGTTCACCTGCAGGTTTGCGGGGCCGGCGAGCGATCCGCTTGGAGCGCAGCATCACTGCGTGCTTGGCGAGGTCGCCCTTGGGCAGGGCGTAGATGAACCGGTAGATCGCTTCATGACTGGCCGTGGCGCCGCCAGCAGCAGGGGAATGACTCACCCTCGCAACGGTGGGGCCGACCGCTTCCAGAAGCAACCGGCCTGCGATCTGCCGGGGCGTCCTCGAGCGCTTCAGATCCGCCAAGACCCGAGCCCGAAGCACTTCGTCACCAGCGACCTTGCCGACCTGCGGGCGCCGACGGTTGCGCTCAGCCCGACAGTCCGCCGTCACCAACCGGTACCCCAACGTCTTCGTCGAGTTCCGGACAATCTCACGGCACACGACCGACGGCGCACGGTCGATGTGAGCGGCGATCCGGCGCATCGACCACCCCGCCTTGAGGCCCGTGGAGATCTCAACCCGATCAGCGATCGTCAACATCCTGCGCCCCACACCCGTACCCCTCGCCGACCAGCACTGTTGCTACGACGCTATGACACCAAGGGCTTGAACTGCGCCATGATCGCGACTGCTTTTTGTGAGCGCGAGATGTGACTCTGGTGTATTTTGCAGTCCGCTAGTGAGGCCGTGCGTGCCGAGGCCACGACCCACGCGCGATGGGCGTCGTGAGCTCGATCCGCGACGGCTGCCCGGCCTCGATCGCTTCCTTCAGCTGTTGCTTCGCCGCCGCGTGCTCGCCCTTGCTGACGTTCCACGCCCACGACCGGTAGCGCCGGGCAGTCTCCACCGCAGGCCCGTCGAGGACCACGCGACCACGGTCGAGCCAGATCGCTCGCGTGCAGATCTCCTCGATCACCTGAGCCGCATGGCTGACCACGAAGACGGTTCCCGCATGGGCCCGCAGCTCTTCCATGCGGCGTTCGCTCCGCTCCTTGAACGCCGCATCGCCTGTCGAGAGGGCCTCGTCGATGAGGAGGATCTTCGGGTTGGCGGCCGCAGCGATCGCAAACCTCAACCGTGCGCCCATCCCCGACGAGTACGTCTTCATCGGATAGTGGATCGCCTTGCCGAGGCCAGCAAGATCGACCACGTCAGGGATCAGACGCTCGGTCTCCTCCGGGGAGAGCCCCATCGCCAAGCAGCCCAGCCGGACGTTCTGCTCACCCGACAGGTCTGGCACGAGCGCAGCGTTGACGCCCAGCAGCACAGGGCTCGTCTCAGCCACCACCTGGCCGCGAGACGGGACCTCGAGACCAGCGATCACCCGCAGCAAGGTGCTCTTGCCCGACCCGTTGGTGCCGACGATGCCCACCGACTCCCCCCGGTAGGCAGCCAACGACACGCCAGCGAGCGCGCGGACGAGCACCTTAGGCTGACCGCCCGTGACCTTGGTGAGCGCACGGGCAGATCGCGAGGACCTCGACGAGCTGACGTGCTCGGTGGACGGGACCCGATAGTGCACGTGGACGTTCGCGACCGCGACCGTGACGTCGTCCTCCCAGAACAACCTATTCGCGACCATAGGTCTCCTCTCCTCTCCAGAAGAAGAGGAACCCGACGAGGAGGGCTCCGGCAGCCCATGCTCCGAGGACGGCCCACGATCTGAGGTCGGGTGTCTGGCCGTAGAGCAGCACGTCGCGCGTCATGTCGAGGACGAGGAAGAGAGGGTTGAGCTCGACCACCGCGAGGACCGTCGGGTGAGACACGAACGCGTCGAAGGAGAAGAAGACCCCGGATCCGTACAGCCAGAACCGTGTCACGAACCCGATGACGAGGTTGAGGTCGGGGACCCGCGCCACCATGCGTGCCGCGAGCAGCGCGATGCCGGTGTTGAACACCACCTGCAGAGCGAAGACGAGCGGGAACAACACCCACCGCCAGGTGACCACCGCATGGGGTGGGATCACCAGGACGAGCACCACCATGGAGACCACGACAGGAACCATGCTCAGCGTCTCGCGCAGCACAGCGGCGATCGGCAGCGCCGCACGCGGGAAGAGGAAAGACCGGATGAGGTTCCGCCCGCTCGTCACCGACGACGCCCCCGCGGAGAGGCACCGTGCCGTGAACTGGAACATGAACACGCCGATGAGCAGATAGCCGATGAAGTTCTCGATCCCGCGGCTCGACTTGAGGACGAGCCCGAAGATCACGAGGAACACGAGCCCGTTGAGCATCGGATTGAGCACGAGCCAGACGTTCCCCAGCACCATCTGACGCGTGCCGCTCGTCACCCGTGCGCGGGAGTCCGCGACGATGAAGTGTCGGCGGGTCCACAGCTGCGACACATAGTCGCGCAGCGCAGGCCGACGACCCACCGGGTGCAGACCCTGGAGCTGCACCACGGCGAGCTGTTGCCCCGCAGCTCTCTCGACGCTCATACCGCTACCCCCCGGTGCGCGACGCTGCGCATCACCTCACGGTACGTGGCACCCACAGATCCCCACGTCCGCGTCGAGGCGAACGCACGGCCGCTCGCGCCCAGCGACGCCCGCAGCGCCTCGTCCGACGCAAGCTCCTCCAGCACGTCAGCGAGCGCTCCCGGGGCCTCGGGGGAGACGACGCGTCCGCTGCCAGGCGCGGTGACGAGCTCGGCCAGCGCAGGCAGGTCGCTCGCGACGACCGGGCGTGCGCACGCCATCGCCTCCACCGGCTTGAGCGGCGTCACGAGCCGGCACACCCGGAGGTCTCGTCGAGGAACGACGAACACGTCGAGCGCCTGGTGGTGCACCGCGGCTGCGGCACGGGGGACCCGACCGGTGAACGTCACCGCGGATGCGACCCCGAGGGCACGCGCCTGAGCCTCGAGCCCTGGTCGGGACACCCCGTCCCCGACGATCAGGCCGCGAGCGTCGATGCCGCGTCCTCGCAGCTCGGCGATCGCGTCGACGAGGGTGTCCAACCCTTCGTAGTCGACGAGGCTCGAGACCGTCCCGACCCAGAAGCCGTCCTCGGGCAGCCCGAGCGCCCGACGTGCGGCGGCGGGGGACAGGCTGGTCGTCAGCAGTGCTTCGTCGACAGCGTTCGGCACGACGGTGATGTGCGCGTCGGGGATCCCCCGCTCGACGAGCTCGTGACGCAACGTCTCGCTCAGCGTGAAGACGTGGTCGGCGGCCAGCGCCATCTCGGTCTCGCGAGCACGCAGCACGGCGTACTTCTCGCTCGTCGCGGCACGCTCCTGCTCGGCGACGCTGGGCCGGCTGGCGACCCACGTCTCCTCGAGGAGCCCGCGGACCTCGTACACCCACGGGATGCCGAGCCGCTGCGCTGCCGACCGCGCGACGACGGCGTTCATGTAGTTGGTCGTCGCGTGCAGGATGTCGGCACCGTGCGCACGGGCCACGGGGACGAGCCGGTCGACGGCGTCGAGCACCCGCTCGTGCGCGGTCCGCTCAGCGACCGGTGCGATGAGCCGGTGGTAGGTGATGCTGTCGACGACGTCCGTGTGCCGAGCGTCGATCCGGCCGATCGAGACGGGATAGCCCAGGCGCGTGACAGCGGCTGCCTGGAGCCCGGCGCTCTGCTGCGCGAGCAGCACCGAGTGGCTGCGCTGCGCGTAGCCGCTCTGCGTGTGCGGCAACGAGTTCGTCAGGACGTGGAGCACGCTGAGCGCCGACGGTCCGGACATCGACGACGGCTCCGACGCCTCTGGCGGCATCGACGTCCGGGTGGTCTGCGGCGGCGTCGGGTCTCCCGCGAGCGCGCCCGGGGTCATGACGTGCAGCTCGGACGCGAGCCGTGCGTGCAGCGCGCGCGTCGAGCGGTGAACGTCGGCGGCGGTGACCGCGGCGGTGAGGTCTCCCTGGCTCCACAGTGCGCGCGCACGTATGGCGGGGAAGCGTTCTAGGACGAGGTCCGGTACCAAGGACGTGCAGCCGAGCTGGACAGCCATCTCGCCGTGCAGACGCGACCGCCACCCACCCGGTCTCGGCGTGGGGACCTGCGCCAGCACCGATCGTGCCTCGTCTGGGCGGTCCACGAGCCAGAACCCCGCCGCACGCCGGACCGACCCCTCGCGTCGTGCGCCCGAGCGCAGCGCACGGCCGGCGGCTTCCCGGGCCCGGCGCGGCAGGCGCCGGCTCGTCTGGAGGACGAAGTTCAGCGGGTCGTCGGTGAGGTGCCTGGCCGACGTGGTGCCTGCGAGCGCGACGTTGCACACGAGCTCGCCCAGCCGTGCAGGGGCGAGGAAGGTCATGCGGCGACGCTCTTGAGCAGGCGGAGGTACGAGAGCGCGAGCTCGTCGAAGTTCGCGTGGTCCATCGCCCACTCTCGCCCCGCCGGACCGACCGCAAGCTGTTCTCGGTGCCGCGCCAGACGCCCCCACAAGAGGGCAAGAGCCGCGTCGTCTCCCGGAGAGACCACGTCGCCGGCGTGCACGGACGTGATGAGCCCCGCCGTCTCGCCTGCCACGACGGCGGACACGTGCCGCTGGAGGGCGAGCGCCTCGTAGGTCTTCGACGGGACGGTCCACTCGAACGGTGCCCAGTCCCGCAACGACACGAGCACCGTGTCGGCCCACCGGTAGTGGTCGACGATGTCGCCCACAGGGACGCGGCCCACGAACGTGACCGGCGCGCCGAGCGTCTGGGCCAGCGTCTGGAGCTCGTCCTCGTCAGCGCCGCCGCCGACGAACCGGAGCTCGACCGGGATGCCGAGCGCCGATGCTGACGCCGCAGCCCGGATCGCGACGTCGAGACCTTGGCTGCGTCCCATCGTCCCCACGTAGGCGATGTGCAGCGCGTCCGACGTCGGTGCAGGGGGAGCGAGCGGCTCGAGCTTGTCGAGCGGTGCACCGTTGCGGATCACCTCCACCTGCTGGACCCGCCGCGACCGCAGGACCTCAGCGAACGAGTCCGTGGTCGTGACGACGACGGCTGCAGAGCGCTGCAACCAGGTGAGCACCCGGTCCGCGACGAGAGTCAGGACGCGACGCTTCGTCGAGACTCGCGTCTGACCATTGCGCAGCATGCCGCTCGCATGGATGAGGTCGGGCCACGCGTCGCGCATCTCGATCACGTGCGGAACGTGCAAGAGCAGGCCGAGCAGCCATCCGGCTGCGATCGACGGCAGGCCGGGAGCCGTCGAGACGATGACGTCCGGGCGCGACGCCCGAGAGCGGAAGAGCCGGAGCCCGAGCCATGCCGAGTCGAGCGCGGCCACCGCCTGGTCGATCGAGCGCGAGCGCAGCCCCTGGCCGTGCTCGCGAAAACGCACCCGGTAGACGGTCTCGCCGTGCTCGCCCGATGTGACGGTGCCGGGAGCGTGCTCGCTGGTCAGGTCGTCCCGATGCCCAGCGGGGTAGTGCGGCGGCGGCGCGATGACCGTCACCTCGACGCCGTCAGCGACGAGCCGCGGGACCAGCGCCGACCACCGTCGTTGGGGGGCGTTGTTCTCCGGTGCGTAGTGATGGGTCACGAGGAGGACGCGCAACCTGCCACCCCCGCCTGTCTCGCTGGCTCCGCTCCGACCCGGAGCGGGTGGTCCTCTGGTCCAGAGGGTACCGACCGTACCCGGCGCAAACCCTGGGAAGCCGGTTCAACAGGGTGGTTAGCCGAGGTATCGGAAGAATTCACCCGGTGCGCGTCAGGTCGTGTGCGCCCCGAAGTCGTCGGCTCGTTCCCCGACGCCGAGGAGCGCACCGATCGCCGCGACCGCCCGGGCGCTCGCCCGCCCGTCGCCGTACGGGTTCACGGCGTGAGCCATCGCGTCGTACGCACCAGCGTCGGTCATGAGGCGCTCGACCTCGTCGACGATGCGGTCCTCGCCGGTGCCGATGAGAGCGACCGTCCCCGCCGCGACCGCCTCGGGCCGTTCCGTGGTGTCACGCATGACCAAGACCGGCTTGCCGAGGCTCGGCGCCTCCTCCTGGACACCGCCGGAGTCCGTCAGGACGATCCGGCTCACACCCAGCAGACGCGTGAACTCCCCGTACGCGAGCGGTTCCGTGACGAGCACGTTGGGCAGCCCGGCGAGGTGCGGGAGGACCGCCTCGCGGACGATCGGGTTGCGGTGCGCAGGCAGCACCACCACATACTCCGGGTGCGCCAGCGCGATCCGGCGCAGCGCGCGCCCCACGTTCTCCATCGCGTCACCCCAGTTCTCCCTGCGGTGCGTCGTGACGAGCAGGACCGGCCGACCCGACGCGGCGACCTCCTCGAGCCGGGGGTCCGCGAACGGCAGATCCTTGGCCACGGTCTCCAGCAGCGCGTCGATCACCGTGTTCCCCGTCACCACGACGTCGGCAGGGTCAACGTGCTCGCGCAGCAGGTTCGCCCGGCTCTCCGCGGTGGGAGCCAGGTGGAGCGCTGCGAGCTGCGTCGTGATCCGACGGTTCGCCTCCTCCGGGAACGGCGACGTGATGTCGCCCGACCGCAGCCCTGCCTCGAGATGGATCACCGGGATCTGCCGGTAGAACGCAGCCAGCGCAGCAGCCGTCGACGTCGTCGTGTCTCCCTGGACCACGACAGCCGCGGGCGCGACCTCGAGCAGCACCGGGTCGAGCCGGTCGAGGATCCGCGCAGCCACCCCGGACAACGACTGACCGTGACCGAACACGTCGAGGTCCACGTCCGGGACGATCGCGAACAGCTCGTTGACCTGGTCGAGCATCTCTCGGTGCTGCCCCGTCACCACCGTCATGCTCGCGAGAGACATGCTCGCTTCGAGGGCGCGCACCAGCGGCGCGACCTTGATCGCCTCAGGGCGGGTGCCGTACACAGTCATCACGAGCGGCTTCATGCCGAGGATGCTCCCACCGCGACCACCGGAACCAGGGGAGTGACGCGCCGAGCGCACCACGTGCACCCGCCCCGACCAGACACGCCCCGCCCCACCTCGGCACGCCGCCGCGCAACGCGATCGGCGCGTGGCAGCATGTCCCGCGGACAGGTTGGACTTCCAAGGGGGCGCCGTGCAGGACGAGACGATCGACATCTTCGGCGAGGGCTCCGGCCCCGGCGACCAGGCACCACGACGGCCCCGACACCGAGCGCTGAAGATCGTCGCGTTCTCCGCCCTCGGCCTCGTCATCGTGACCGGTGCGCTCGCCGCCTGGGTCGGGTACGACCTCCTGTCCGTCCGGAGCTCGCTCACCGCAGCCTCCGACCTCGTGCCCGAGCTCCAAGACGAGATCGCTGCCGGCGACGGCGACGCCGCGCTCGCCACCCTCGCCGAGGTCCAGGACCACGCACAGGACGCAGAGGCCTCCTCCCACGGGTTCCACTGGTCGGTCGTCTCGCTCCTGCCCGTCGCGCGACCCAACATCCAGGCCGTCCAGGTCGTCACCGAGGTCGTCGAGTCTCTCGCTGTCGACGCCCTGCCCGCGCTCACCGAGGCCGCGGTGCTCGTCGGCCCCGACGGACTCAGCCCCGTCGACGGGCAGATCGACCTCGCGCCCCTCGTCGCCAGCGCCCCACAGCTCATCGCCGCGGACCTCTCCCTCCGACGAGGGCTCGCGGACCTGCGTGCCGTCGAGACCGACGAGGTCCTCGACCCGCTCGCCGATGCGGTCACCGACCTTGAGAGCACGATGTCCGACATCGCGAGCACCACGTCGACAGCCGCGCGCGCCGTCCAGATCGCCCCCGCGATGCTCGGTGCCGACGGCCCTCGCCGCTTCCTGCTGCTCGTCCAGAACAACGCCGAGCCCCGCGCGACAGGCGGCATCCCGGCATGGGTCATCCTCCTCACCGCCGACGACGGCGTCCTCCAGTTCGCCGACCAGCGCTCAGCGAGCGAGTTCCAGCCCGACGCACCCGTCCTGCCGATCACGGATGCCGAGCGCGCGCTCTTCGGCGACGACCTCGCGCAGAAGATGGCCGACGTCAACTTCACGCCCGACTTCCCCCGGACCGCCGAGCTCGCCAGCGCGCTGTGGCAGCAGCAGGACCCCGGAGAGATCGACGGAGTCCTCTCCCTCGACCCGGTGGCGCTCGCGGACATCATGAAGACGACAGGGTCGCTGAGCTTGCCGTTCGGACCACAGCTGGACGCCGATAATGTTGCCGACTACCTGATGAACGGTGTCTATCTCCAGATTGCCGATAAAGACCAGCAGGATGCGCTCTTCCAGCTCGTGGCCGCCGCAATGTTTGCCCAGATCCTCAACGGACCGGGTGAAATATCGAGCGCATTTCCAGCATTGGCCGACTCGGCGGACGAAGGACGCCTCATGCTCTGGTCTGCACACCCTGACGAGCAGGAGCTGCTGCAGCCGACCGCACTGAGCGGAGCTCTCGTCGGCGATGCTGCGGACAGCGACGGCGGCGCAGATCGGCCGATCGTCGGGGTCTACCTCAACGACGGGACCGCCGGAAAGATCGGCTACTACCTCGAACGCTCCATCACCGCAGACGTCACCGAGTGCCGTGCGGACGGCTCTCAGGCCCTGAAAATCACCCTTTCTCTGACCTCGACGGCTCCTGCCGACGCGGCCACCCTCCCCGAGCACGTCACCGGTGTCTCCGGCGACGTTCCCCCGGGAGACATCCGCACGAACGTCCTCGTCTACGCCCCCGCAGGAGGTCAGCTCGAGAGCGTCACCGCAGGTGGGGAGCCTGTCGGCATTCAGTCCCAGCTGCACGACGACCTCTTTGTCGCAGGGCTCACGAACAACCTCTCTCCCGGAGAGAGCGAAATCTACGAATACGAGATCGTCACCGGACCAGATCAACGCGGAGTGCCACTGTTGCGCTTTACACCTGGACCACGGGATACTCACACCCAGGTCACAGGTGCCACGTGTAACGGTGCCTGAGAACACAACTTCGGGTCGCTGTGACGACGGCTTCCGCACTCCATCATCGATGTATCTAGGGGACAGAACATGAATCGACGTATCGCGGCAACGGCCGTAGCAGCACTGGCGCTCGCCGTGGTTCCGGCGACCACCGCCTCTGCGTACGAGGCCATCGACTTCAGCTCGACGCTCTCGGCAACTTCCTTCTCGGCGGGCTCGCCGTTCAACTACGTCGTCGACGGCCCCCTCTACAACGACAAGATCACCGCGTCGGTCACGTCGACCAGCGTCGTCACCTCGGCCATCTCCATCGCGGGTACGTCGAGCCTCGCCAAGGCCACAGACGCCGCAGGCGACGCGACGTTCAACATCACGCTCGCAGCAGCTGGGTCGTACACGATCACGGCCGTCGACGCAGAGGGAACCGTCATCAACACGCAGACGATCGCGGTCGGTTCGGCTGCGACCTCCACCGGAGCCGCTTCGGGTGCAGCAACCCTGCCCGTTACGGGCTCCTCGCCTCTGCCGCTCACGATCGGTGCCGGTGCGCTCGCCGCAGCCGGCCTCGGAGCGTTCTTCTTCGCGAAGCGTCGCCGGGCAGCCCTGAACGCCTGACGCACCATCTCACGACGACCGAGGGCCTCCGGATTCCGGGGGCCCTCGGTCGTCTCTCGCACGGGAGCCACGGAGGACCGCATGCTGTCTCGAGGCCGTACGTCCGTGGTGAGCGCAGCAGGCGTGCTCGTCGTCCTGGCCGCCGTCGGGTTCACGCTGGGTCGATCGCCACACGAGACCGTCGTCGCGCGCGTGGAGACGGTCAGCGCACCTGCCGCTCCGTCCGCGCCGGCGCCGGCGCCGGCTGACGAGGGGCCTGCGGTCGACCCGACGAGCTACGACCTCGCCGCCCTGCCGAGCGTCGACGTCTTCTCTGTCCTGCCCGAGCTCCCGCTCGACCCGGCACCTGACCTCCCGCCCACCCAGGTCCTCGTGACACCCACGGGGGAGGCAGCCCCGGTCTTCGCGGAGCCGGGCTCACCTCCGGTCGCCCGGCTCGCGTCCGAGCAGGTCCACGACGGCACGACCGTGCCCGTCGTCGAGCAGCACGAGCACTGGTTGCGCGTCCTGCTGCCCGGACGGCAGGGCTACCCGTCCGCAGGGGTCACCGGTCAGGCGACAGGATGGGTCCGTGCCGCCGACGTCACCACGGCGGCCGACCCGTTCCTCGTGACAGTGAGCCTCTCGGGCGGCCTCCGCATCCTCGAGGACGGCGTGGCGATCTACGAGAGCCCCGACCTCGGCTACGGCACGCAAGCGACCCCGACACCTCTCGGAAGGACGTTCATCATGACGATGTTCACCGACCCGGCTGCGGCCTACACGCGCGGGCTCCCGATCGTGGCGCTCGGCGTCCAGTCTCCGACCCTCGACGGCTTCGGCGGGACAGACGTCGCGGTGACGGCCTTCCACTTCCACGACGACCGGGCGCAAGCAGTCTCCAACGGGTGCGTGCGCGTCGACGAGGCGACGATCGCGCAGCTTGCCGCGCTGCCGCTCGGCACACCGGTCGTGATCACCGCATGAGCCGTCGCGAACCGGGACGCTCAGGCTCCCGCAGGCGGCGGTCCGTACGCAGCGCGTCGCTCGCGCTCGCTCTCTTCCTCGCGTGCACCGCATGCAGCACAGCCGACGACGGAGGGCAGGCCGACGACGCAGGCCAGACGGCCGACCTGAGCGACTCGACCTCGGTCGAGGAGAGCCCAGCCCCCTACGACCTCGCTGCTGTCACGCCCGAGGAGTACGCGGCAGCCCTCGTTGCATCGACGAACGCCGTCCGCGAGGACGCGGGCCTCGACACGTTGTCCCCGTCGCTGTGCGCGCAAGAGCAGGGGCTCGTCCGTGCGACCGACCTGGTGGACGCCGGCGGAGAGCTCGTCCACGCGTCCCTCGACCCGGTCACCGACGGCTGCGGACCCGTGGAGATCACGGGAGAGAACCTCAGCCGGGCTGCGGCGTCACCGCAGGACGTCGTCGATGCGTGGATGCAGTCGCCGGGGCACGCCTCGAACATCCTCATGCCCGCCTACACGTCCATCGGCATCGCGTGCGTGCCCGTCGTCGACGAGTCCGAGACCGAGATGCTCTGCTCGCAGATCTTCCTCGGCATCTAGCCGGGCAGGGGCCCAGGGGCCACCGCACACCGCTCACCGCTCACCGCTCAGAGGCGAGAGCTCAGGGTTCCGTGGTGCTGGCGGCTCCCGCGCGGTAGCGGCGCCTGTTCGCCCGCTCCCACACGAGCCCCAGGAGACCGAGGACCACGCCAGCCGCACAGACGAGGAGCTGGTCGACGACCTCGTGGTCGGTGAAGAGCTGGAGCACACCGAACGTCGCACCGGCCACGACCCACAGCGTGATCCCGACGAGAACCACCACGCGCAGGTCGACGTCCATCGGGCGGACGTCGCGTCGACGCCGCTCCGGGTGCAACGTGAGATCGATCGCGGGGGGCAGGCGAGGCATGAGCCCACACTAAGCCTCGGCTCTCGAGCAGCGCCGGAGGTCATGGTGCACCGGGCGCGTCTGCGTCCGACCGGTCTGCACGGACCCCACGACGGAAAGTCCGTTTTGAGAGACTCGCGAGACCGAGGTCGGGTCTCCGTTTGTGAACAATGCGTTAACGAGGGCTATCGCGTGCGTCACACTTTCATTGAACGTCGGTTGGTAAAGGCCCGGACAGTTCTATTGATTGAAAATAGAGATACCGGCGACCAGCCGTTCTCACAAAGAGGTGGGCGTCTGTCTTCAGGAGTGTCGTCGCAGGTCCGCGCCACGGTAGGGGCGGCGGACACGTGGCCGCCTGCTCGGCGGGGCGTCAAGGCGCGTCATCGTGCTTCACGAGGTCAAAAACGGCGAGATACCAACGTTCTTGCCGCTTCGAAACTGTGTGAAACGGGCAAGGTGTACAGATTGCCGTGGGGTGCCCCGACGAGCCCCTGTGTCGTCCCGCAGGCCCGGTCGACCTCTCCTGACATTCCTCGAGAATGTCCGTGCCCATTTCGCACCTTGCATTGTTGCCGAGCCCCACGTAATACTTGTGGCGTACTCAGGAGTGCCTCAAGGCTCGGCGTTTGAGGGGGGAGCGCCTGAGACTGCCATAGTCCTTCACCGGACTTCCGACACCTTGCGGGGAGACACCCATGAATCGACAAGTCTTTGTCATCGCCGCCGTGGCCACCGGGATCGCACTCGTTCCCGCCGCCGCGCAGGCCGCACAAGCACCCGAGACGAGCGAGCGCACATCTGCGGTCGTCGCCGGATCGACCACCGAGGGCAACGCCGTCGTCTACGCGGTGAACGGCCCTGTCGACAACGAGTTCATCACGGTGAACGTCGTCTCCAACCCCGCTGAGCTTCCCGAGAGCGCCATCTCGATCGCAGGCACGGCCAGCATGAAGAAGCCCACCGCGGACGGCAGCGCATCGTTCGAGGTCACCATGGAGGCTGGCGGCACCTACACGCTCGTCGCCACCGGTTCTGACGGCGACCTCATCGACTCGCAGGTCGTCACCGTCGTCCCTGACGGGACCGCCTTCGCTGCAGGCACCACGGAGAGCGCGACGCTCGACGTCGTCTCCCCGGTCGGCGAGGCCTCCGGCGCAGGCGCTGCGATCGGAGCCGGCGCGATCGCCGTCGCCGGAGCAGGAGCTGTCTTCGTCGCCAGCCGCCGACGCGAGCTCATGCGCCGCTGAGCCCCGCTCGCACCACAGACTCGCATCACCCCACAGCGGCCCGTCCGCACAGAGGTCGATGCATCGAAGCACGGTTGAGGACCTCGGGGGTGGGGTCCTCAACCGTGCGGGTCCATACCCCAAGACATCGCGCGGGGCCGCCCCGGCACAGCGTGGGTGGCGTAGTCAGCCCAGCGCACCCGTGCAAAGATCATCCCCGTGACTGAGACAGCTGCCGCCGTGAGCGAGCCGAAGAATGCGATCGACAAGTTCTTCAAGATCACCGAGCGAGGCTCGTCCGTCGGCGCCGAGGTGCGCGGCGGACTGGTGACGTTCTTCACGATGAGCTACATCATCGTGCTCAACCCCATCATCCTCAGCACCATCCCGGACGGCACCGGCAACTACCTCGGTGGTGGCTCCGAGCCGAACCTCGCGATGATCGCCGCCACCACAGCGCTCGTCGCCGGCGTCCTCACCATCCTCATGGGAGTCGTCGCCAACTTCCCGCTCGCGCTCGCCGCGGGTCTCGGTCTCAACGCCGTGGTCGCCTTCTCGATCGCGAGCCTGCCAGGCATGACCTGGGCGGACGCGATGGGGATCGTCGTCCTCGAGGGACTCATCATCCTGGTGCTCGTCCTCACCGGGTTCCGGGAGGCCGTGTTCCGCGCGGTCCCCGTCGAGCTCAAGACGGCGATCAGCGTCGGGATCGGCCTCTTCATCGCGTTCATCGGTCTCGTCGACTCCGGGTTCGTGCGCATCCCCGCGAGCATGGCGACGCCGGTCGAGCTCGGGATCGACGGATCGCTCGCCGGGTGGCCGCTGCTCGTCTTCGTCTTCGGCCTCGTCGTCGCGATCGTGCTCATGGTGCGCAAGGTCCACGGCGCGATCCTCGTCGCGATCCTCTCCTCGACCGTCCTCGCCGTGATCATCGAGGCTGTCGCGACGGTCGGCCCCCAGACGCTCGACGGCAGCAACCCGACCGGCTGGGAGCTCAACACGCCCGAGCTGCCAGACTCTCTCGTCGCCGTCCCCGACTTCTCTCTGCTCGGGCAGTTCTCGCTCTTCGGCTCCTTCGAGAAGATCGGTGCCGTCGCCGTCATCCTTCTCGTCTTCTCTCTGCTCCTCGCCGACTTCTTCGACACGATGGGCACCATGGTCGCTGTCGGCGGCGAGGCCGGCCTGCTCGACGAAGAGGGCAACCCGCCCCGCACCCGCCAGATCCTCATCGTCGACTCGATCGCGGCCGCGGCAGGCGGCGCCGGGAGCGTCTCCTCCAACACGAGCTACATCGAGTCTGCTGCGGGAGTCGGTGACGGGGCCCGTACGGGCCTCGCGTCCGTGGTCACCGGGATCGCGTTCCTCCTGGCCACGTTCCTCTCCCCGCTCGTCGACATGGTGCCGTTCGAGGCGGCGACCCCGGCGCTCGTGGTGGTCGGGTTCCTCATGGTCATGCAGGTTTCCGGGATCGACTGGAAGAACTACGAGGTCGCCATCCCGGCGTTCCTCATGATCATCCTCATGCCGTTCACGTTCTCGATCACCGCCGGCATCGGTGGCGGCTTCATCGCCTTCGTCGTCATCAAGGTCTCGCTCGGCAAGGTCAAGGACGTCCACCCGCTCATGTGGCTCGCGTCGGTCCTCTTCGTGGCCTACTTCACACGAGGTCCGCTCGGGGAGCTTCTCGGGGCGTTCTGACCCAGGGTCAGTCTCAGGGCCAGTCAATCTGGGCCCCGCCCTGACGTACTGTCGGTGGTGTGAGACCGAGCCAGATCTTCCGTCTGACCAACACCGTGCAGCACTACGCGTGGGGATCGCCGACCGCTATCCCCGAGCTCCTCGGAGTCCCTGCGGACGGCCGCCCCGTCGCGGAGATGTGGCTCGGCGCGCACGCCCTCGCCCCGTCGCGCTGCGTGCCGCAGGGGGCCGGCGGCTCGGCCGAGGACCTCCACGAGGGCGTCGAGCCTGTCGCTCTCCCCGACCTCGTGCGCAGCGCGCCCTACACGACCCTGGGCGTCGCGGTCGTCGAGGAGTACGGCCCTCGGTTGCCCTACCTGCTCAAGGTCCTCGCCGCCGACCAGCCGCTCTCGCTCCAGGTCCACCCCAAGCCGCACGTCGCGCGTTCGGGGTTCAGCCACGAGAACGCTGCAGGCGTCCCTCTGGACGCCCCGGAGCGCAACTACAAGGACGACCAGCACAAGCCCGAGATGATGCTCGCGCTCACGCCCTTCGAGGGGCTGTGCGGCTTCCGGAGGCCTCTGCGCACGCTGCAGCTCTTCGACGGGCTCGACGGTGCCCTCCTCGGGTCGATGCGCGACGCGCTCCGAGCGTCGCCCGACGCGCGCGGGGTGCGGAGCGCCTTCGAGCTCGCGCTGGCCGCGCGGGGGACGGACTGCACCCAGGACATCGAGACGACCGTCGCGTCGATCCGCGCACGCATCGCCCGCGGCGGTGCCGGCTCGAGGAGCGGGGTCGTCTCGCGCGGCGACTACACCGCCGTCGCGCTCGCTGAGCACTATCCGGGAGATCCCGGCGCGCTCGTGTCCCTCATGCTCAACCGGGTCTCCTTGCAGCCGGGAGAAGCGGTCTTCCTCGCGTCCGGCGAGGTGCACGCGTACCTGTCGGGTCTGGGCATCGAGGTCATGGCGAGCTCGGACAACGTCCTGCGTGCTGGGCTGACGTCGAAGCGCGTCGACGTGGACGCGCTCCTCGCGTGCGCGAGCTACGTGCCCCGCCCGCCCGAGCGGCCGGTCGTCGTCCCCGGGGTGGTCGGCCAGACCCTCGCGACGTACCGGGCTCCTGTGCCCGAGTTCTCGCTCATGTACGGCACCGTGGTCGGGGACGCTCTCGTGGCGCACACCGGTCCGCGCATCGTCCTGTGCCTCGACGGGGAGGTCGTCGTCCAGAGCGGGGCGAGCACCGCCGGCCCGCCTGCGCGACTCCGTCGGGGTGAGTCGGCGTTCGTCCCGCACGACGCGGGAGCGGTCGCCCTGCGCGGGTCGGGGTCGGTCGTCGTCGCCTACGTCCCGTGAGGATGAAAACATCATCTCCTCAGGTAATTACGTAAGGTAATGAGTTAAGGTAAGGGAGTGCCTCAACCCTCCCTCCCCCTTGACGAACCAGCCCACACCACAGACCCCGCTCCAGCACCGACCACGGGCCAGGTGACGAACCAGACCACGGGCCAGATCTCGGGTCAGGCGACGGACCTCTGCGGCCCCGACACCCTGGCCGGACAGCTCCGCGTCGCACTCACCCGTGTCAGCAGGCGCCTGCGCGCGCAGAAGGGCGACGCCGAGCTCACCGAAGGCCAGCTCGCCGTCCTCTTCGCCATCCGCAAGCTCGGCCCGATGACGCCTGGCGCACTCGCAGAGCACGAGAACATGCGCCCGCCGTCCATGACGAGGATCGTCAGCGCGCTCGCCGACGCGGGCCTCGTCCTCAAGGTCGGCGACGCGACGGACCGGCGTCTCGTCGTCGTCGAGATGACCGCCCTGGGCGCCAGCGAGATCGCCGAGACCAAGCGCCGTCGCAACCAGTGGCTCACCGAGAAGCTCGACGGGCTGACCGCGGAAGACCGACAGACGCTCGCCCGGGCGAGCGAGCTCCTCACCGAGATCGCTGCACGATGAGCCCCACGTTCTCCTCGCTCAAGTATTACAATTACCGGCTGTGGTTCGGGGCAGCGTTCGTCGCGAACGTCGGCACCTGGATGCAGCGCGTCGCCCAGGACTGGCTCGTGCTCACCGTCCTGTCGGACGACTCCGGGGTCGCCGTCGGGGTGGTCACCGCCCTGCAGTTCGCGCCGGTCCTCTTCCTCTCCGCCTGGGCCGGGGTCCTCGCCGACCGCGTCAACCGGCGCAAGCTCCTCATGATGACCCAGACGGCGCTGGGCGTCCTGGCGCTCGGTCTCGGTGCCCTCGTGCTGTCCGGCCAGGCCGAGCTGTGGCACGTCTACGTCTTCGCGACGCTCCTCGGTTGCGTCTCCGCGATCGACGGCCCGGTCCGGCAGGTGTTCGTCGCCGAGATGGTCCCGGCCAAGAGGCTCTCGAACGCCGTCGGCCTCAACTCCGCGTCCTTCAACGCCGCGCGTCTCGTGGGCCCAGGTGCTGCAGGTCTGCTCATCGCGCTCGTCGGGCCCGGGTGGGTGTTCGTCATCAACGGGGTCACGTTCGCTGCGACGATCTTCGCGATGTCGCGCATGCGCGTCCGAGAGCTGAACATCATGCCGGTCACCCCGCGGGCGAAGGGGCAGATCCGGGAGGGGATCCGGTACGTCCGCGGGCGGAGCGACATCGTCGTCATCATGGTCGTCGTCGGAGTCGTCTCCACCTTCGGCCTGAACTTCCAGCTGACCTCGGCCATCATGGCCCGCGAGGTCTTCGACAAGGGGGCCGGGGCGTACGGCATCCTCGGCTCGATCCTCGCGATCGGGTCGCTCGCCGGTGCGCTCCTCGCCGCCCGTCGAGAGCGTCCGCGCGTGCGGCTCGTCATCGGCGCAGCCTTCGCCTTCGGTGTGGCGAGCGGCATCACGGCCCTCATGCCGACGTACCTGACCTATGCGATCGCGTGCATCCCGCTGGGCTTCGCGTCGCTGACGATGATGACGGCGGCGAACAGCACCATCCAGATGTCGACCGACCCGCACGTCCGGGGCCGCGTCATGGCGCTCTACATGATGGTCTTCCTCGGGGCCACCCCGATCGGTTCGCCGATCGTCGGCTGGGTAGCCGAGGCGTTCGGGGCGCGCTGGGCGATCGGCATCGGTTCCATCTCCGCGCTCCTCGTCGCGTCTGGAGCCGCCCTCTGGACCTCGCGCCACTGGAAGTACACGGTCCAGTACCAGGTGCTCCACCGGCCGCACGTCGAGGTGCGCTACGCCCCCGTCCCCCACCAGGAGGGCGAGGCGCTCGTCGACGAGCGGCGTCTGGTGGCCGACGAGCTCGGGGCGCAAGAGGCGAAGAACACCGCGACGTCGACCTGACGCGTCATGGCGCGAGGCGCTGCTCCTGTGCGGCAGGTGCAGCGCCTGGACGTCGTGAGGGCCTCGTCAGAGGATCGTGTCGATCACGTAGTCGATGCTCTGGGTGAGCGCCTGCACGTCGGCAGGCTCGACCGACGGGAACATCGCGACCCGCAGCTGGTTGCGCCCGAGCTTGCGGTACGGGTCGACGTCGACGACACCGTTCGCCCGCAGGACGGCCGAGATGCGTGCCGCATCGATCTCTGGTGCGAAGTCGATCGTCCCGACGACGGTCGAGCGGGCGGCCGGGTCGGCGACGAAGGGGGTCGTCTCCGTGCGTGTCTGCGCCCAGTCGTAGAGCACCGAGGCGGACTCGGCCGTGCGGGCCGCAGCCCACGCGAGCCCGCCCTGACCGAGCATCCACTCGATCTGCTCGGCGAGCAGGAAGAGGGTGGCCACCGCGGGCGTGTTGAGGGTCTGGTTCGCGCGAGAGTTCGTCACGGCCGTCTGGAGCGACAAGAAGTCGGGGATCCACCGGTCGCTCGCGTCGATCTCGGCGATCCGCTCGAGAGCAGCGGGTGAGACGACGGCCAGCCACAGCCCGCCGTCCGACGCGAACGACTTCTGCGGCGCGAAGTAGTAGACGTCCGTCTCGGAGACGTCGACCGGCAGCCCGCCGGCAGCCGACGTCGCGTCGACCACGGTCAGGGCCCCCTGCTCGGCCGAGCCGGGCACCCGGCGGACCGGGGCCATCGCACCGGTCGAGGTCTCGTTGTGCGGCCAGGCGTAGACGTCGACGCCTTCAGCGGTCTCGGGGAGGGCGACGGTCCCCGGCTCGCCCGACGTGATGATCGAGGTCGAGAGGAAGGGGGCGCCCGTCGTCGACGCCGCGAACTTTCCGCCGAACTCCCCGAAGACGCCGTGCGCTGCACGCTCCCGCACGAGGCTGAACGTCGCGGCGTCCCAGAAGGCGGTCGACCCGCCGTTGCCGAGGACGACCTCGTACCCGTCCGGGACGTCGAACAGCTCGGCCAGGCCGGTGCGCACGCGGCTGACGAGCCCCTTGACGGGGGCCTGGCGGTGGGACGTGCCCAAGAAGGTGTGACCCGTCGCTGCGAGAGCGGCGAGCTGGGCGTCGCGCACCTTGCCCGGGCCGCTGCCGAACCGGCCGTCGCGCGGGAGGAATACGGGAGGGATCGTGGGCGCTGTGTCAGTCACGCGCCACACCTTACGCGCGCCCGATCGTCCGGCGTGGTGGCGTTCGAGCCCCGGGATAGGGTGTCTGTCGGAGACGAGTGAAATCGCCGATCGGCGCGGTTCGGGGCCTTCCAACGCCATCTGATCTACAGGAGGAACGCGTGAGCGACCTGATCGACACCACCGAGATGTACCTGCGGACGATCTACGAGCTCGCAGAAGAGGGGATCGTCCCGCTTCGCGCCAGGATCGCCGAGCGGCTGGGACACTCGGGACCGACCGTGTCGCAGACCGTCGCCCGCATGGAGCGGGACGGGCTGGTGGTCGTCAGCGGCGACCGGCACCTCGAGCTCACCGAGCTCGGCTACGGCAAGGCGATGCGCGTCATGCGCAAGCACCGGCTCGCCGAGCGGCTGCTCACCGACGTCATCGGGCTCGACTGGGAGTTCGTCCACGACGAGGCCTGCCGCTGGGAGCACGTCATGAGCGATCGCGTGGAGCGCCGGCTCGTCGACCTTCTCGACCACCCGCACTTCTCTCCGTACGGCAACCCCATCCCGGGCCTCATGGAGCTGGGGGAGTCGTCGGAAGCAGTGACCTTCCTCGACGGCGTCGTCTCTCTGACCGCTCTCGTGTCCGCGCGCTACGCGAACGGTGGGGTGCTCGAGGCGGGGGCGTTCCCGGCGACGGTCGCACGGCTCGGCGAGCCGCTCCAGACGGACACCGAGCTTCTCGCTCGGCTGGCGTCCGCCGGGATCAAGCCCGGAGAGGTGGTGCGGATCGAGCGTCAGCCCGACGGCGCGGGGATCTCGGTGACGTCGGAGGGGGCGGAGATCGTTCTGGACCTTCCGGACGAAGTATCACGACACATCTTTGTTGTGGCATAAGTCACACCGGCAAAACTTGAGGCCTGGAGTGGGTGACATACCGATGGTCTCTGAGGTACCGTCATGTTGCTTCGTAGGCATAACAAACTATCGAAGTGCAAGAGCGAAACGCCGAACCCTGCCATCGCTCGAGCTAGCCCACGACCCGCTGGCAGGGACGGGGGACCCATAACTGGGCACTGGTCGCAGTGTCCTCGGGGTGAAGTCGTATGAAAAGTTCATTCGGCCGGGTGTTCTCCTACCCGAACCCGACAGCTGACCTCGCAGGCGTCATTGGAGATAAACGTGACCACTAGCACCACTCGTGCCCGCCACAGGCAGGCTCGGCGTCCCATCAGCCCACTGACCACGCTCGTCAGCTCCGCGACCGGCAACGCCGCCGTCATGGGCCGTCGCACGGCCGTCGTCGCTGCGTCCTCGGGTCTCCTCGTCTCGTTCATGGGCGCTGGTGCGGCCATGGCTGCTCCTGCATCCAGCAGCCCGGCACTCAACTCCGTCGACGTCTCTGCGCTCACCACGCAGGCGCGTGCGGCACTGAACACGGCTCCTGCCGTCACGGTCGCCGCCGACGCGACCTGGACGGTCGAGCAGACCGCGGTCTCGGTCACGCCGAAGCCCGAGGCTGCCCCGGAGGTCGAGCGCACCGTTGCTGCCACGCGCAGCGCCGAGCGGACGTCGCTCACCGAGGACACCACGACCACCGCGAGCGCCACGACAGAGACGGCAGCGGCCTATGCGGTTCCCGCATCGGCTGCCGGCAGCTCGATCATCGACATCGCGAGCCGCTACGTCGGTGTCCCGTACGTCCTGGGTGGATCGACCCCTGACGGCTTCGACTGCTCCGGCTTCACCGCGTACGTCTTCGCGCAGGCAGGGATCTCCCTCCCGCGCACGGCAGCCGCACAGCACTACGCGGGGACGATCATCTCCCGCGACCAGGCGCAGGCCGGTGACCTCATCTGGTCTCCTGGGCACATCACGATCTACGCCGGTGGCAACACCCAGATCGATGCTCCCAAGCCCGGTGGAAGCATCCAGTTCCGCTCGATCTGGCAGTCCGACCCGGTGTTCATCCGTATCGGCTGATATCTCTCCTGTTGACGAAGCCCGGACCGCATCTGCGGTCCGGGCTTCGTCATGTCCGGATCTGTCCTGGTCGACCGTCAACCCGGTGCATGGTGGATGCGGGTTTCGCGTCATGGGAGCGTAAAGTCGTTGACGAGTAACGTCTTGGACCATCACGTCAAGGGAGTCTCCTCATGAGCCGCACCGAAGCAATCCTCGTCGGTATCGACGGTTCAGCATCGAGCCTGCACGCACTCGACTGGGCGACCGCCCTCTCGAGACGGTCCGGCCAGCCGCTGACTGTCGTCTGCTCCTACTCCTTGCCCTCGTTCGCGGCAGCGTCGCTCGACGGCGGCTACGCAGCGCTCGACGACTCCTCGATCCAGGCAGGGGCCCGCGTCGTCCTCGACGAGGCTGTCGCCCGCGCGGAGCTCTCGGGCGTGACCGTCACAGCGCACCTCACGACAGGTGACGCGGCCGGGGTGCTCATCGAGATGTCGAAGGACTTCTCCTTGGCTGTCGTCGGCACGCGTGGGCGCGGTGGGTTCGCCGAGCGGCTCCTCGGAACGGTCTCCTCAGCGCTCCCCGCCCACGCCCACTGCCCGACGGTCGTGGTGCCGCTCCGCTCCGAAGAAGCAGCGCCTGACGAGGACGCCGTCGCGCCGCTGCACCGGATCATCGTCGGGGTCGACGGGTCGCCCTCCGCTCACGGAGCGCTGGACCGTGCGATCGAGCAGGCGATCCTGTGGGAGGCCGAGCTCGTCGCCGTCGCCGGCGTACCCGTCGGTTCAGGGTCGGGGCTGCTCGCATGGCTCCCGGCGTCGATCGACCACGAGCAGGTCCTCGAGGACGTCACGAGGGGCCTCAACGACATCGTCGATGCCGCCGAGGCGGAGCACGCGGGCCTGAAGATCAAGCGCATCGTGCTCGACGGCACCGGCGCAGAGCTCCTCACCGAGTTCTCCACCGCCAGCGACCTCCTCGTCGTCGGTTCGCGTGGGCGTGGCGGCTTCGCAGGGCTCCTCCTCGGCTCGACGAGCCAGGCGGTCCTCCACCACTCCGAGTGCCCGGTCATGGTCGTCAACAAGCACTGCGACGCCCCACGACCTGCTGACAGCGCGTCGCTCTAGCCGTCCTCGGCGAGCACGTCGCGGAGCTGGTCGAGGCCGTGGTCGAGGTCCTCGACAGAGATCGTCAGCGGCGGCGCCAGCCGCAGGGTCGATCCGTGCGTGTCCTTGGCGAGCACGCCTCGTCGCAGCAGCGCGAGGCACACCTGCTTGCCTGTGCCCCAGGCAGGGTCGACGTCGATGCCTGCCCACAGGCCGGCGCCGCGCACGTCCACGAGCAGCTCCTCGGTCACGAGGTCGTCGAGCCGCGCCTGGAGGTGGTCGCCGAGAGTGCTCGCTCGCTCCTGGAGGTCTCCCGTGCTCAGGAGGTCCACGACCGCGAGCCCGACCGCGCACGCGAGCGGGTTGCCGCCGAACGTGGAGCCGTGCGTTCCCGGTGTGAAGACCCCGAGGACGTCCGAGCGACCGACCACCGCGCTCACCGGCACGATGCCGCCGCCGAGCGCCTTGCCCAGCACCACGAGGTCCGGGCGCACGTTCCACAGGTCGCACGCGAGCGTGGTCCCCGTCCGGCCGAGGCCTGACTGGACCTCGTCCGCGATGAGAAGGATCCCGGCGTCGTCGCACAGGGCGCGGAGGGAGGGCCAGAAGCCGGGCGCGGGAACGATCACGCCTGCCTCGCCCTGGATAGGTTCCATGAGGACGGCGACGGTCGAGGAGTCGATCGCGGCCTCGACAGCAGCCGCGTCGCCGAAGGGGACCACGCGGAAGCCCGGGGTGAACGGACCGTAGCCGGCCCGAGCGTCGTCATCGGTCGAGAACGAGACGAGCGTCGTGGTGCGACCGTGGAAGTTGTTCTCCGCGACGATGATGGTCGGGCTGGTGATACCGCGAGATGCGCCCCACTTGCGGGCCGCCTTGATCGCCGTCTCGACAGCCTCGGCGCCCGTGTTCATCGGCACCATCATCGACTCGGCAGCGCCTCCGGCGACCGACGGACCCACCAGGCCGCACAAGGCCTCCGCGAACGGGTCGAGAAGGTCGTGGGTGAACGCTCGTGACGTCAGGGTGACACGATCGAGCTGATCATGGGCGGCAGCCACGAGCGCAGGGTGCCGGTGACCGAAGTTCAGGGCCGAGTACCCCGCGAGCAGGTCGAGGTACCGGCGCCCTGCCGTGTCTGTCACCCACGAGCCATCGGCCGTCGCGATCGTCACCGGCAGCGGAGCATAGTTCGGCGCGAGCCGTCCCGTCCCCGGCGCTGCAGCCGCGGCCATGCTCAGTCCAGCCCTGCAGCGCCGGCGAGGCCGTCAGGGCCGCGCGCAGGCCGGATCTCCAAGGTGCAGCACTTCGCGCCACCCCCGCCGAGGACGAGCTCTGACGTGTCGACTCCCACCGGCTCGTACCCCCGCTCCGCAAGCTGACCGACGAGCTTCGTCGCCAGCGGGTTGAGGACCACGTGATGACCGTCGCTCACCCCGTTGAGGCCGAGCACCACCGCATCGGACTCGTCCGCGATGACCGCGTCCGGGTAGAGGCCCTCGAGCACCTCGCGGCTCGACGGAGAGAACGCCGCCGGGTAGTACGCGACCTGACCGGCCCGCGCTCCGCCCTCGGTGCCCTCGAGCCCTGTACCTCCCTCGGTGCCCTCGAGCACGATCAACGCGGTGTCCAAGTGATAGAACCGCGGGTCGACGAGCTCGAGCGTGACGAGCTCGCGTCCCCAGAGCTCCGCCGCCTCGGCATGGGCGGCCACGTCCGTGCGGAAGCCTGTCCCGGCGAGGATCCGTGGGCCGACGGTGAGGATGTCGCCCTCGCCCTCGTTGCGCTCACGGGCGTCGTGCACCGTGAAGCCGTGGTCGGCGAACCAGCGCAGGAACGCCGGGCCCTCAGGCTGGCGCTCGGGGTGCGTGAAGCGCGCGCCGTACACGACACCGTCCACGACGGTCGCGCCGTTCGCCGAGTAGACCATGTCCGGGAGCCCCTCCACCGGGTCGATGTACTCGACCGTCGCCCCGAGATCGAGGTACGTGTCTCGCAACCTCTCCCACTGCTTGACGGCGAGAGCCGTGTCGACGGGCAGGTGCTTGTTCATCCACGGGTTGATCTCGTAGCTCACCGTGAAGAAGTCTGGGCGGCACATGAGATAGCGGCGGCTCTGCGGGGTGGTCATGCGGTGGGCCTCCCGGGCGTCGTGGGTTCTGCGTTGGCTGAGAGTACGCCGTGCTAGCCGCGCGCGGCAGCGGTCGCCGCGATCTCGCGGCTGACGGCGCGCAGCGCGTACCGGAGCATGAGCACGAGAAAAGGGCCCACGAGGACCCGCGTCACGCGTGCGGGAATCGGGCCGGCGAGGTGGACGTCCTCCCACCACGTGATCTGGGACGTGCGCGCCGTCGGGCCGGGGGTGACCTCGATGCCGGCGACCCCGGCGAGCAGCGGGCCTGCCTTGCGAAAGGTCGTCGACAGGGTCGTCGAGGCTGTCCCGATGAGGTCCGTGACGATCATGCGGTCGACGATGCCCGGCGTGCTGATCATCGTGAACCGGGCACCGCGGGGGAGCGGGCCGGGAGGCGCGACGGGAAACCTGCCGTGGGTCAGGGGGATCCAGCGGTCGTGGTTGCGGACGTCCGCGACGAGCGCGAACGCGTCGGCCGCTGGGAGAGGGACGGTCACCGACGCCGCGAAGCGCAGGGCTCTCGACCGTTCGGAGGGCACGTCAACGCTCGATCGTGACGCGCTGCGAGGCGTCGTTGATGACGGTCGGGCGGACGAACGCCGGCGGCGGCGGACCGAACGCCTCGGTGGCCTGCTGGACCACCGTGCGAGCGAGCGCCCGACCGCCGGCGATCCCGATCGCGGCACCGATGCCGAACGGGATGACCCGCCCGACCATGAGGGAGCCCTGCTTGACCACCTGGCGCTTGATGAACCGCTTCGCCAGGACGCTGTTGACCTGCTTGATGGTGCTCTGCGGCATCGTCGTCAGCAGCGCGGTACCCCACGCGGAGACCGACTTGCCGGACGCGTCGGCGACCGTCTGCGCCCCGGACTCGCCGAGGACGGTCGCGAGCAGGAGCGCGCGCCGCCGCTCGATGTCGTTCACCTCGATCCCGTGCACCTCGGCGACGGCGAGGGCGTAGGCGGAGGACGACGCGAAGAACGTCGCGACGTCGCCGCTCGAGAGCACCAGGCTCACGCCCGTGCCCACGCCGGGGACGGCCGCCGCGGCACCGACGGCGCCGCCGGCGCCCTGGAGGACGAGCGCGTACTCGCGGCCGAGCAGCTCGATGATGCGGGCGGGGCTGGCCTCGGGGTTGCGTCGACGCAGCGAGTCGACGTGGCTGCGGACCCGTGCCGTCGGCAGAGCGACGGCGCGGTCGATCGCAGCGTCGATGATCGGTGTGCGGGAGCTGCCCCGTGTGATGATCGCCAAGGACTCTCTCCTGTGCTCGTGCGGTGCGACCGGGGGTAGAGCGTCAGGCCTCGGACGACTGGGCGTCCACGGAACGGTCGGCACCCGTGACGGACTCGATGTGCAGTTCGACCGTAGTGCCAGCCGTCAGAGTTCGCCCGACGGTGCACGCCTGGTCGATGGCGCGCTGCACCACGGTGAGGAGCCGCTCGGCGGCCGCCGGCTCGAGCGCCGAGAGGTCGACCTCGAGACGCTCGACGAGGGTCGGGTAGCGCTCCTCGGCGGCGTCCTTCGCGCCTGAGACGCGGATGACGGCGTCGTAGTCGTCGCCGAGCCGACGAGCGAACGGCACGTCCGAGGTCAGGCCCGTGCAGCCGGCGAGTGCGATCTTCAGGAGCTCGCCGGGCGTGAAGGTCTCGGGGGCCTCTGAACCACCGATGTGCACGACGCCACCACGCTCTGAACGGCCCGTGTAGAGCCGTGGGCCGGTGCGCTCGACCCAGAGTGCCGGCTGAGCCGGTTCGTCCATTCCTGGCGCGGTCGTGGGCTCTGAGGGCTCGGAGGAGGCTGAGGGCTGGGTGCCTGAGTCGGTCATGCGGCCGATTCTCTCATCGCCGGTGTCAGAGGTCGCGCGACCACCGCGCCTCGATGCTCGTCGACCGAAACCCGAGGGCGTCGTTGATCGCGAGCATCTGGGCGTTCTCGGCAGCGTTCCACGTGTGCACACGCTCGGCGTCAGGCCGTGCCCGTGCGACCTCGGCCATGAGCGACGTCTTGACGAGCATCCCCAGGCGTCGACCACGGTGCTCGCGCAGGACGAGCGTGTCGCACTGGAACACGACAGCAGGGTCGTCGACCGGGAACACGACCTCGGAGTAGGCGACGAGCGAACGGCTCGTCACGTGCTCGGCGGCGACCAGCACGCGCCCCTGCCCGCGCTCGCGGAGGTCGACCGCGGTCGCGAGGACGCGGGCGGCGTCCCACGGGTCTTCTTCGACGACGATGTCGCCGGACGGCATGTCCGTGCTGATGCGGGTCTTGAGCGTCGCGACGCTGTCGAGGTGCTCGGGCGGGATGTCGAGGTGCCACACGTGGACGCGGTAGTCGCTGCCTGCTGCCTCGACAGCACGGTCGTGCAGTCCTCCGAGCGTCTCGTGCGGCACGGGAAGGTCGAGGACCGAGTGGCGGGCCACCTGCACGAGGCGCAGGCCCTGCGCGATCGCGAACCGGGTCGAGTCGTGGTCGAGGGGGACGCTCCCGGGCCCGGTCGGGGGCTCGATCGTCCCCGGACCGGGGGCAGGCTCGGGCGAGTACGTGACGTCGGTCAGCAGGAGCCGTCGGCCCGACGCCCGTGCGACGTCGACGACGGCCTCGGCCAGCGCGCGTCCGATGCCCTGGCGCCGGTGCTCGGGGTGCACCTCGACGATGACGCGTGCTGTGTGGACGTTGCCCACCTGGGGGAGCAGGACCATCGCATGCCCGACGACAGCGTCGGCCGTCCGGGCTCCGGGCGCGACGGCGACGAGGCGCCGGACCTGGCGGTACGCGGGGGTGAGCATCGTCGCGCGGGCACCCGCGGCGTCGATCGCGAGATTGGCGTGGCCGTGGTTCTCCAGCGCGCAGGCGCGCGAGACGGCGGCGACGCCGTGCAGCGGCCAAGCATCGGGGGTGTCTAGCACCGCGGGGACGGTCGCCTCGACGATCTCGACCGGAGGGACGGTGGCAGCGTGGGGGCTCTCAGAGGGTGGCATCACGATGATCCTCGCGTGCCAGCTGGGTGGTCCGCCAGTCCTTTTTCGCCTGGGTGCATCGAGCACGGGCCCAGGCGGGGTCGCAGCCTCCGTACGATGGCGCCATGACCGACGTCCTGCCCCCGTGCCCTGCCTGCTCGAGCCCCTACACCTACGAGATGGGGGCGCTCCTCGTGTGCCCGGAGTGCGCGCACGAGTGGTCGCCAGAGCAGGTGGAGGAGACCCCGGAGCGCGTCATCAAGGACTCGGTCGGCAACGTCCTGGCCGACGGCGACACCGTGACGGTCGTCAAGGACCTCAAGGTCAAGGGCAGCGCGACCGCCATCAAGGTCGGCACCAAGGTGCGGGGCATCCGCCTCGTCGACGGGGTCGGCGACCACGACATCGACTGCAAGGTCGACGGCTTCGGACCGATGCAGCTCAAGTCGAGCGTCGTGAAGAAGGTCTAGCAGGCCGAGACAACGTCTGGTGCGCCCGGGCAGATTCGAACTGCCGACACCCGCTTTAGGAGAGCGGTGCTCTATCCCCTGAGCTACGGGCGCGTGAGCGAGTCAAGGCTACCTGACCAGGTCTGGGGTCCTGACGGCCGCGCTCGCAGGGTGGACCGAGGTGCCCGGATAGCGGATATCCGCTGGACTGGTGCCCGTCGAGGAGCGCGCGCGAGCCTCGAGGTTTCACCTACTGGAGGTTATTGACCATGGGTATTTGAACGTGCATACTTTATTTCGACAGCGCGTGCCGCCTGCCCCCCTGCGCGGCACGCGCTGTTCCTGTACCCGGTCCCCGTGTCTTCCCGGAGCGACCGCCCCCCGCCGGTTCTCGGCCGTCTGAACGGCCACCCACGTCGTGCGCTCTCCGCCGACCGGGGTGAAGTCGCCCGGATCACGTTCACGCATCCGGCGCGTCAGAGTCCCGTTTCTCCCCCTGGCCGCTAGCGTTCCAAGGTGACTGTTCCCGATCGCGACAAGCAAGCGGGTCCGCGCGGTGCTACGGCGGACGGATCACGACCGCCCGAGCGCACCACACCACAGCCGTCCACGGAGGGACACGCCGACATGACCACCGACGCAGCGGCGAGACTCTCACCAGCCGAGACCGACACGTCCGCGGGCGCCAGCGCCCGCACAGGGGCCGACGCCGCAGGTCCGACCCCGCCGTCCGTCGTGCGCACACCGACGACGACCGAGCTCGTCGCCGCCGCGGTCGAGAGATGGCGCGCCACGCTCGTCTCGCTCGCCGGCGGGTCCACGCTCGCAGACATCGGTCTGCTCGGCGACGCCGTCCTCGACCTCACCGCCGCGCACCCGTCGGGCATCGCCCAGCTCTTCGCCGGGCGCAGCACCCGCCTGGCCAACATCTTCCGCGAAGGCGGCTCGCTGCCCGTCGCGCGCCGCCGCGCCCGCGCCGTGGCCCAACGCTCCCAGGAGCAGGCCGAGCGCTACGGCATCGCGCCCACGTACCTCGCCATCGGCATCGCCACCTGGACCGAGTACGGCACCGACGACGCGAGCGACGACGTCGCCGCCCTCGCCCGCGCCACCGGCAGCGGGACCGTCAGCCACGGGAGCGGCGGCGTGTACGACGACGTCGCCGTCACCACCACCCGCGGACACGGACGCACCGTCCGCGCACCCGTGCTCCTGCGACCCATCTCCATCACCGCACGCGGGGGAGGAGAGTCCGACTACGAGCTCACCCTCGAGCCCACGGCCGAGATCAACCCCGTGCTCTCCCGCGCGCTGCGCTCACGGGGCGCGCTCCTCGACCCGACAGCCCTCGCCCGCGGCGCGTTCACCGGGTCCGGGTTCGACCCCTCGACGGCCCTCGACCGCATCAACGCCCTCGGCAGCGCCGTCCTCAGCAACTTCAAGCTCGCAGACCGCCTCCTCGTCGGCACGTTCGTCCACCCCGGCCAGATGCTCGTCGACGACCTCGACGATCTCGCCGCAGGGCTCGAGCGCCACGAGATCATCGCCGCGCTCGCGGGCGACCAGGCCGCCATCGACTCGCTCAGCCACCCGCTGGCAGCCGCCCGCACGGGCGACGCCGAACCGAACATGGAACGCGGCGTCGGCGACCTCGACCCCTCCGGCCGTCAGGTGCTCGACGCCCTCGCCACCGGCAGCCACCTCTTCATCGACGCCCCCGTCGGCGCCGACTCCACGGCCGCTGTCGCCGCAGTCGTCGCCGAGGCCGCAGCCATCGGTCGCAGCGTCCTCTACGTCCCCGGGCACCGTCGCGCCGCCGACGCGCTCACCGCCCGCCTCACCGACCTCGGCCTCGACGACCTGATCCTCGACGTCACACCGAACCCGAGCTGGCGCACGATGGTCTCCCGCCGGCTCCTCGGCGCGATGACCCTCGAAGCACCCCACGTCGATGCCGCCGCGATCGCCGACCTGCGTCTCCAGCTCGTCGAGACCCGCACCCGCCTCACCCGCATGATCGACGGGCTCCACCAGTCCCGCGAACCGTGGGGGATCTCCGCCTACGACGCGCTCCAGGCCCTCGCGCGGCTCACCGCCGAGCACCCCGCACCGGGGACCACCGTCCGTCTCGACGCCGCGACCGTCGCCCGGGTCGGGGCCATCCGTCCCGCTGTCGGCGCCGACCTCGTGCGTGCCGCGTCCCTCGACGCCTTCGCCCTGCGCCCCGCCTCGACCCCGTGGTTCGGTGCGGACATCGTCCGTTCCGCCGACGCGGACGCGGTCGTCGCTCGCATCGAGCGCCTTCTCGACGTCACGCTCGTCGACCTGCGCCAGCACATCGAGACCGTCGTCGACGACACCGGGCTCGTCTCCCCGCGGACCATCACGCAGTGGGGCGAGCAGCTCCGCATGCTCAGCGGCATGCGCTCCACGCTCGACGTCTTCCAGCCTCTCGTGTTCGAGCGGACAGCCGACGACCTCGTCGCCGCGACCGCGACCCGTCAGTGGCGCACCGACCGCTCCGTCGAGATGAGCGGGCTGCACCGCCGTCGCCTCGTCAAGCGCGCCAAGGACATGGTCCGCCCAGGCACCCGCGTGACCGACCTGCACAGCGCGCTCCTCCAGGTCCAGACCCAGCGCGAGGCGTGGTCCGCCCACTGCCCCGGCGGCGGGTGGCCCCGCCTGCCCGAGGGGCTCGCCGCCATCGAGGAGACCTACGAGTCCGTCCTGGCGGACCTCGCCGAGCTCGACACCGTGCTCGCCTCGACCCCTGGCGGCGCCGGGCTCGCGACGATGCCCCTCGGCGAGCTCACCGAGCGCCTCCAGAAGCTCCTCGACGACCAGGCCGCGCTCCTCACGCTGCCCGACCGGACGACCACCCTGCGCCACCTCACGAGCCTCGGTCTCGGCGAGCTCCTCGGGGACCTCTCCCGCCGTCGTGTCGAGGCCCCCTTCGTCGAGGCGGAGCTCGACCTCGCCTGGTGGAGCTCGGTGTTCGAGCAGATCCTCGCCGCCGACCCATACCTCGCCGAGGTCGACGGCACGAGCATCGAGGCTCTCGCTGACCGCTTCCGCAGGCTCGACCGCGCGCACGTCGACTCGCTCGGCGTCCCCGTGCGGGCCGCCGCCGTCCAGCAGCTCCATGGCTCGTTGCGCGACAACCGCGACCAGGCCGAGGGCCTGTTCGCCCAGCTCGTCGAGGAGCAGCTGACGAGCGTGCGCACCGCCATGGACGACTTCGGCGACGTCATGCGCAAGCTCCGTCCCTGCTTCGTCGCGACGCCGACCCTCGTCCCGCACCTCCTGCCGGCGCACCGCACCGTCGACCTCGTCATCCTCGACGCGGTCCAGCACCTCCCCGTCGAGACCGTCCTCTCAGCGATCGCCCGCGGTCGTCAGGTGCTCGTCGTCGGCGACGCACGCTGCGCGTCCGGCGAGGCCGTCCGCAGCCTCTCGGCGCTGCTCCCCACCGTCGCGCTCGCCGGCGACGCCTCGCGGCGCGACCCGATGCTCACGTCGTTCCTCGTCGAGCACGGCTACGACGGCGTCCTGCGACCGATGCCGCTGCCCTCGGCCGAACAGCTCGTCACCTTCGACACCGTGCCGGGCGCGGGGATGCCCGACTCCGTCTCGGGGGCGGTCGAGTCCACGCAGGTCGAGGTCGACCGGGTCGTCGACCTGGCGATCAGCCACGCGCTCGACCGGCCCGAGGAGTCGCTCGCGATCATCGCGGGATCGCGCGTCCACGCCGACCGCATCCGCGAGGCCGTCCTGTCCCAGGTGCGCCAGAACCCGGCCCTCGGTACGTTCTTCGACTCACGGCGCGCCGAGCCTGTCGTGGTCGCCGACCTCAAGGGGGTTGCTGGCCTCAGCCGTGAGGCCGTGATCTTCTCGGTCGGTTTCGGACGGACCCCGCACGGTCGCGTCCTCCACCGCTTCGGCGAGATCTCCGGACCGACAGGCGACGCGCTCCTGCTCAACGCCATCGGCGTGACGCGCCGACGGCTCTCCGTCGTCAGCTGCTTCGGAGCGCAGGACCTCGACCCCGGTCGTCTGCGCGGAGCCGGAGCACAGCTGCTCGGCGCGCTCCTCGACTTCGCTGAGAACCGTCCCACGGAGATCGGCGCCGAGCGGATCGATCTCTCGGCGAGCCGGCCGCACCCTGACCGCCTCGTCATCGACCTCGCCGAGCGGCTGTGGCGCACCGGCCTGACGGTCGAGACGCAGCACGGGACCCCGGGCGGCGAGCAGATCCCGCTCGTCGTGGGTCACCCTGACCTCCCGGGTGAGCTCCTCGTCGCAGTCCTCACCGACGACGACGCCTACACCGACGAGCGGAGCGTCCGGGTCCGTGACCGTCAGCGGGCGGAGCGGATGGAACGCCTCGGCTGGCACGTCATCCAGGTGTGGTCCGTCGCGCTGTTCCTCGACCCGGAGCGCCAGGCGAACCGGGTCCGCGAGGCTGTCTTCGCGATCGAGGCGCGTCGCCGGGCGCAGCGCCAGCCCGTGACCGGCGCGCTGCCGGTCGTGGACCCCGACGGCTCGAGCATGCTCGACACGCTCGTCGGTGATGACGCCGACGCCGCCGGACAAGACGACCTCGTCGACCCTGCCGCCCCGGTCAGGACGGTAGCGGTCGACTCTGCGGCCGCTGTTTCCGACGGACCTGGTGCTGCCGACCGACCCGGTGCTCCCAGCGAGCCTGCCGGGCCGGGCACCCCGCCCGCGGGCGGGGCGTTCGGTCGGGACGACGTCGCTCTCGAGCGTGGACCGCGTCCTGAGGTCGAGGCCGGGCTGCCCATCGCTGCTTATGGCGACGACCAGCTCGACGAGCTCGCCCTGTGGATCACCGCGGACGGTGTGGCTCGCGATCACGAGCAGCTGGGCCGCGCGCTGAGAGCCGAGCTGGGGATCACCCGTCGCAACCACCGCGTCGACACCGCCGTCGCGAACGCCGTCCACCGTCTGCTCGGCTAGGCCGCCGTGACTCACGAGGACGCCGAGCCCTTGGGCGCCGACGCAACGACCCGCGCCGACGAGTCGGAGCAGCAGCCGGAGCCGCAGCCACGACGACGGCACCGCCGGGTCGTGCGGAACGGGTCGGAGCACGAGGCGGTGTCGGGGCTGAGTGCTGACGAGGGCTCGACCGGCTGGTCCGAGACGCCGGGAGACGTGATCGACTCGAACGACGCACGCCTCACGAGGGACGTCCCGCCGCACTGGTAGCCGGTCGTCCGCGGACGAACGGTCACACGACAGCAGGGGCGAGACCTAGGTCTCGCCCCTGCTGTCATGTGCGGGGTCGCACGGGTCGTGCTGCCGTGCGGGTGCTGCTGGGACTACAGGTGTCGCTGCGGGAGCTGCTCGATCTCAGTAGCCGACCGGGGGTGCGGGCGGTGCTGGCGGCGTCGAGGGGCCAGCGGTCGGGTGCGACCCGCCGACGGACTTCTGTGCCTGGAGAAGATCGCGGATCTGCTGGAGGAGGAGGACCTCCTCGGCCGGTGCCTCGGGCTCCTCGACGAGGCCACGCTTGCGCAGGCTCTGGAGGTGGTTGATCGGGACGACGACGAAGAAGTAGAGCGCTGCGGCCACGAACAGGAAGTGGATGACCGCGTTGAGGACGAGACCGAAGCTGAAGAGCGCGTGGTTGATCTCGAAGCTCATGGCATTGGAGAGGTCCCGTGCACCGAAGACCGCTGCGATCAGCGGGGTGAGGAGACCTTCGACGAGGCTGGTGACGACGGTGGCGAACGCGCTACCGATGACGATACCGACGGCGAGGTCGATGACGTTGCCGCGCATGATGAACTCTTTGAAGCCGATGATGACGTTCTTCACGGATGTCCTCTTTCTGGGGGGCGAGGAGCGGTGCGCTCTGAACCTGGCAGCCAGGTCGAGTGAGCCGACTGCCGCGGCTCTGCAGGGCGACGCTCGGTTCAGTGGACCAGGACTGCGCTGATGGCACTCCAGCCGGCCATGTTAGCAAGCGAGGCCGCCTCGTCTGGAGAGACTGCGACGAGGACCAGATCGGTGGTTTCTCCCGATTCCGCCGCGCCGAGCGACAGCACGCCACCGTCCTCGGTCGCGGAGCCGGAGCGGGGCACCGGCTGGACGACGGCGCCGCGTGCGAGGTAGGTCCCGGGGACCGGCTGGCCGAAGCCCTCCGACGAGGCGTCCGTCGAGGGGCTCGCCGTCGCAGGTGCGAGCAGGTCCACGCGCATCCCCGGCTCGAGAAGGACGGCCAGCGCAGGTTCCGCCAGGCGGACCGCCGCGATGACGGTCCCTGGCGGGGCCTGTGCGGCGAGGTCGGTGCTGAGCACCGGTGTGCTGAGCACCGTGCCCGGAGTGACGTTCACGGCGACGGTCCGTCCGACAGCGTCGTGCTCGTCGCGCAACGCGTCGGGTGGGATCGAGTCCGGCGGGCCGGTGACCGTCCGGACGTCGGCGGACGTCAGCGAGGTCCCGGCCGCGACGGCCCGGTCGGCGACGACCATCGAGGCGACCTCAGGGCGTGCCGGACTCAGCTCGTGGACCGTGACTGCGGCGGCGCTGCCGAGCGCGAGGGCGGCCAGCGCGAAGCGCAAGCGCCAGGCGAGCGTCCGCAGCCGTCGTCTGACCCGCGGGTGAGCAGGTGGTGCCGGTGCGGTGCGTGGGCCCGTCCGAGACGGGGAAGAGGGGGTCATCCGTGCACGCTAGGCACGCTGCGCATTCTGCTGCCGCTACCCGCCAGGTGCTCGTGAAGAGCCCGGCGCTGGCCTGCCCTGTGGGCAGGCTGCTAGCCCATCAGGTCGTGGCTGATGCCGCGGGCTTGGACGTCGACGACCCAGACGAGCTGCTCCCGGACGAGGCCGACGACCCGCTCCCTGACGACCCGCTGCCCGACGAGCCGGAGGTCGAGCCTGAACCGGACGAGTCCTTCGAGCCGGACGAGTCCTTCGACCCGGACGAGCCCGACGACTCCGTCGACCCCGACGACGACTCGTTCGTGCTGGAGCCTGACCCGTCCTTCGGAGCCGCAGACGACGAGGAGCCCTTCTTCGAGGCCTTGTTGTCCGTGCGGTAGAAGCCTGAGCCCTTGAACACCACGCCGACCGGAGAGAACACCTTGCGCAGGCGGCCCGCGCACTCGGGGCACACCGTCAGCGAGTCGTCGGTGAACGACTGCTGGATGTCGAAGCTGTGGCTGCACGCCGTGCAGGTGTAGGCGTAGAGAGGCAACGAAACTCCTCGGAACCGGTAGGGGTCGGAGCGCACCGCGTGTTCGGGGGACTGGCCCCGGCGGGACTGGTACCAGGACTGGCACTCGCGACAACAGAGTGCCAATCATACGTCGGGCCGGATGATCACGGAAGCGGGTCCCACGGGCGTCGCGCAGGTGGTCAGATCAGGTCCTTGTGCGCACATCGACGCCAGGACCAGTTAGTCTCGCAGCGTGTCCCGTCGCCATATCATCCTGCGCCGCTCTCTCGCCGGGGTCGCGGCCCTCGTCGTCCTCGTCCTGGTCATGGCGGTCGTCGCCGTCGTCGTGATCACCCGACAGCCCCTGCCCAGCACCAGCGGAGAAGTCTCTGTGCCCGGCCTCGGCGCGGACGTCCGCGTCGTGCGCGACGAGGAGGGGATCCCGCACATCTACGCTTCGACGTCGGCCGATCTCTTCATGGCCCAGGGCTACGTCCAGGCGCAGGACCGGTTCTTCGAGATGGACTACCGGCGCCACGTGACCTCCGGACGGCTCTCCGAGCTCGTCGGCGACAACCCCGACGCCATCGAGGCCGACAAGGTGATCCGGACGCTCGGCTGGCGCGAGGTCGCGGAAGCCGAGTGGGAGCTCATCGACGCCCAGACCCGCGCCTACCTCACGGCGTACGCCGCCGGCGTGAACGCTTATCTCGACGGTCGGAGCCCCTCCTCGATCGCCGTCGAGTACACCGTCCTCGGTACCCAGGTCACGGTCGAGGCCCCCGAGCCGTGGGACCCGGTGGACTCGCTCGCCTGGCTCAAGGCGATGGCGTGGGACCTCCGCGGCAACTACGACGCCGAGCTCGGCCGTGCGCAGGCGTACGCGAGCATCGGCGACGTCGGACGCGTCAACCAGCTCTTCCCTGCCTACCCGCAGGACATCAACCCGCCGATCCTCGACGAGCCGACAGCGGGGGCGAACAAGGCCGCAGTGGAGGCCGCCGCAGCGGCAGAGGCCCAGAGGGTCGCCGACGAGGCCGCAGCCGCTGCAGCAGCCGAGACGTCGTCGTACGGCACGCGCACGATCGCGTCGACAGCGACGCCAACGGCGGGCCAGGACGCAGACACCGTGACGGCGACGAGCTCCTCGGTGACCGCTCCCGAGTCGTTCGACCTCACCGAGGCCGCATTCAGCGAGGCGGTTGACTCAGCCGCTGCGGCCATCGACGCGGTCCCCGTGCTCGTCGGTGACGGCGAGGGGATCGGATCGAACTCCTGGGTGGTCTCGGGTGCGCTCACGGACACCGGGAGCCCTCTCCTCGCGAACGACCCGCACCTCGCGCTCGGCGCCCCGAGCATCTGGTCCCAGGTCGGGCTCCACTGCAACGAGATCACCGCGCAGTGCCCGTTCGAGGTGAGCGGCTTCTCGTTCGCCGGGTTCCCCGGCGTCGTCGTCGGCCACAACTCCTCGCTCGCCTGGGGCATCACCAACCTCGGTGCAGACGTCACGGACTTCTTCCTCGAGCGGACCACAGGCGACACCTACGAGCGCGACGGCGAACAGGTCCCCTTCACGACGCGCACGGAGACGATCAAGGTCAACGGCGGCGAGGACATCCAGCTCGAGGTGCGCTCGACGGTGCACGGACCGCTGATCTCGGACGTCCTGTCCGTCAGCGGTGTCGACCGGACACCCGTCGAGGCGCCGCTCACCGACAGCATCAGCCAGGCGTTCTCGGCGGAGACAGAGACGACCTTCGAGGTCGCGCTCGGCTGGACGGCTCTCGAGCCCGGGCACACCGCCGAGGCGATCTTCGCGATGGACCTCGCGAAGACCCCGGAGGACATCCGTGCGGCGGCCGAGAAGTTCGAGGTCCCGGCGCAGAACATCACCTTCGCGACCGTCGACGGTCACATCGGGTACCAGGCGCCCGGAAAGATCCCGGTACGAGCCGCGGTCGCCGGCCCGGTCCCGTCCGACGGCACGTGGCCGCGACCCGGCTGGGACAGCCGCTACGACTGGCAGGGATACGTCGACTCCGCCTCCATGCCGTCGGTCCTCGACCCGGCCGAAGGCTTCATCGTCGCCGCCAACCAGGCGGTCGGTCCCTCCGGCGCTGGTCCGTACCTCTCCAACGACTGGGACTACGGGTACCGCTCCGAGCGCATCCGCGAGATGCTCCAGCAAGACATCGACCGCAACCGCAAGATCAGCTCCGCCACGATGGCCCGGATCCAGTCCGACACGTACAACCCGTACGCCGAGATGCTCGTGCCCACGCTCCTGGAGCAGGACATCGAGAACACGTTCGACGGTGACGGCCAGGACCTGCTCGTCGACTGGGACTACCAGCAGACGGCGGACTCGGCTGCCGCGGCCTACTTCTCGGCCGTCTGGGTCGAGGTCCTCGCCCTGACGTTCGACGACGAGCTCCCGGACGAGGCGTCTCCCACGGGTGGCAGCCGCTGGCTCGAGGTCGTCCGGACCCAGCTCGCAGACCCGACGAGCACCTGGTGGGACGACCGGTCGACCGTCAACGTCGTCGAGACCCGCGACGAGGTGCTCACACAGGCGCTCGTCAAGGCGCGCGAGTCGTTGACGATGTCCCTGGGGCGTACGGCCGACGAGTGGCAGTGGGGCAAGCTGCACCAGCTCAAGCTCGAGCACCCGGTGCTCGGCGGCGACTCTGTGCCGGCCCTCGTGCACCGCATCGTCAACCCGTCGCCTGTCGAGATGGGCGGTGGCTCGTCCATCGTCAACGCGACCGGGTGGGACGCGTCCTCCGGGTCCTACGACGTGACGACGGGACCGTCGATGCGCATGGTCGTCGACCTCGCCGACTTCGACCAGTCGACCTGGGTCGTCGTCACGGGGGCGTCAGGACACCCGGGGAGCGCCCACTACGACGACCAGCTGGAGACCTGGGCTGCAGGGGAGTCTTACTCCTGGCCGTTCACCGCGTCGGCGGTCTCGGCCGTCAGCGAGGACGTGCTCACGCTCAAGCCGTGAGCACGTACCACTCGCTCACGCCGTGAGCAGGTACCACTCGTGCGGGGTGGCCAGGCCGTGGACCGGCCGGTCGTGGTCTTCTTGCGGGAGCGGCCGGCTCGTCACGTCGTAGATCTCCTCGGGGAAGACGAGCGCGATGATCTTGACGTCCGGACGGGCGTGGGCGAGCGCGCGGTCGTACCAGCCGCCGCCCTGTCCGAGCCGGTTCCCTGACGAGTCGACGGCCAGCGCGGGTGCGATGATCACGTCGGCGAGCTCGAGCGCCTCGGGGCCGAGCGACGGGGTGCTGGGCTCGGGAGGCCGTCCCGGGGCACGCTGCAGCAGGTCGTCCGGGCCGGCGTACTCGGCCCAGTTGCGCTGCAGGCCGGCGCCGAGGACCGGGAGGAGGATGCGCTTGCCGAGCGCCTGGAGCTCCTCCATGAGGGGCGTCGTGCCGGGCTCGTAGGGCCGCGAGGCGTAGAGGCCGACGCAGTGCGCGTCGAGAACCTCGGGGATGGTGAGCACCACGTCGGCGAACATCCGCGCCGCCTCGGTCCTGCGTCGCTCGCTCCGGGTCTCCCGTGCGCCGCGGATCGCTTGACGAAGAGCGATCTTCGCCTCCTCTGCGTCGAGGGGATCGTGGACCGGGTAAGGCTGTAGTGGACCGCTCATGGTCAAAGTATCTCAAAGAAATGGTGCGCTCGGTCTATCGCCACGACGAGCGGGTGAGCAGCACCCCTGGACTAACCTGAGACCCATGAGCGGTGGAGCGAGCGAACGACAGAACGTCACGGTGCGAGGCAGCGAGCCGAGCGGGTGCGCCGGACGGGCGGTGGCGCTCTCGTGAGGAGCGTCCAGGACCAGCTGGCGGCGGTCCTCGCGATCGCGCGTCCTGTTCCTGCTCTCGACGTGGTCCTCACCGACGCGGCCGGGTGCATCCTCGCGACCGACATCGTCGTGACGGAGGACGTCCCGTCGCGCCCCGTCGCGACGTGCGACGGCTACGCCGTGCGCGCGGCCGACGTCGCCGGAGCGAGCAGCGCGTCGCCCACGGTCCTCCCCGTGGTGCACGACGTGTGGTCCGCCGCCGACGAGCCGTTCCGTCTCGTGCCCGGTCAGAGCGTCCTGGTCGGCTCGGGCGTCCCCATGCCGATCGGCGCGGACGCGCTCGTGCCGGTCTGGGCGACGGACCGCGGTGGGGCGAAGGTGCGTGTGAGCTCGCCGTTCGGGGTCGGCGCCAACGTGCGCGCGGCCGGCGCGGACGTCCGGGCCGGTGACGTGGCGCTCAGCGCGGGGACGCGTCTCGACGCCCGCCAGCTCGCGTTCGCCGCGAGCCTCGGGTACGCGCGGATCCGCGTGCATCCCGCCCCTCGTGTCGTCATCTTGCCGGTCGGCGACGAGCTCGTGCAGCCTGGGTCGTCACGGCCCGGCGTGTTCGACGCGAACGGGCCCTCGTTGCGGACCGCGGTCCAGGACACGGGGGCGGTGGCGATCCAGGTCGCCCCGGTGAGCGACGACCAGGCCGCGCTGCGCGACGCGATCGAGGACCAGCTCGTGCGAGCCGACCTCGTCATCACGACCGGCGGTCTGAGCGAGGGCTCGCGCGACACGCTCAAAGACGTGCTCGCCCCTCTGGGCACCGTGCGGTTCGACCATGTCGCGATGATCCCGGGGCGCAACCAGGGCTTCGGCACCCTCCATGCGGGGATCGGGAGCGGCCCGGAGCGTCCGGGCGACACGATCCCGGTCTTCTCGTTGCCGGGGCACCCTGTCGCTGCGCAGATCTCCTACGAGGTCTTCGTCCGCCCTGCGCTGCGCGCGATGGCCGGGTACTCGGAGATCTACCGACCGTCGGTGGCCGCGCACGCGTCGGTGGGGTGGCGCAGCCCGGCGGGGGTCCGCCAGTTCGTCCCTGCGACGCTCGTCGGCTCGCCGGACGAGGGATATCACGTGACGCCGGTCGGGGACCCCACCCGGCTCGACGAGCTCTCGGTAGCCGGTCTCGCCGGGGCGAACGCCCTCGCGGTCGTCGCGGAGGGCGACACGGAGGTGCGGTTCGGCGACCGGGTGCACTGCCTCGTGCTCGAGGGGTGAGCATGAACCTCTTCCGTCGCTCCCCGTGGTGGCCCGTGACCCTGCGCGACGACAGCCGTGCCGGGTCGCCGAGCGACGCCGTGATCCTCAGGCCTCTCACCCGAGCAGACGAGCGCGACTGGCTGCACCTGCGCGCCCTCAACGCGGAGTGGCTCGGGAAGTGGGACGCGACGACCCCGGAGATCGAGCCCGACGGGCTCGTCGGACCCGCCGTGGTGGTGCAGGCTCCCCGTCGTGGCAGGCCGATCGGGCCCGTCCTGCGCGCACCGCGCTTTCCCGAGTACGTGAACATCCTCGAGACGGCTGCGCGCGACGGCTCGACGCTGCCGTTCGCCATCGAGATCGACGGCGAGCTCGTCGGACAGCTGACGGTCTCCTCGATCACGTACGGGTCCTTGTGCTCGGCGAGCATCGGGTACTGGGTGAGCGAGCACGTCGCCGGCCGCGGCATCACCCCGACCGCGGTCGCGATGGCTGCGGACTACTGCTTCTTCGAGCTCGGTCTCCATCGGATCGAGGTGAACATCCGCCCGGAGAACGCCCCGAGCCTGCGGGTGGCGGAGAAGCTCGGTCTGCGCGACGAAGGGCTGCGGAGGGGATACCTGCACATCCAGGGCGTGTGGCGCGACCATCGTGCGTTCGCTCTCACCGCCGACGAAGTGCCGGAGGGCCTGCTCGCCCGGTGGCGTGCCGCTCCTCGCGCAGGCACCGGCGTCCTGCGTCATGACGCCCGCTAGCGCGGACCGAGCGTCATGAAAGAATCATAAGGATGTAACTTGCACCCTCGACACACCGTGGCGCGTCCATGGGTGGGTCCGTCGCCTCACCTACCGTCGAGGAGTGGACTCACCAGCCGGCATCGTCGTCCTGGCAGCGGTCGGTCTGTGGTTGGCCTATCTGGTCCCGCACAGGCTCCGCCAACGGCAGGAGATGTCGGAGTCGAGGGTCGACGACCGATTTTCTGGGCGTCTTCGGATTCTTGCGGTCGCTGCGGCGACCGTGCAGAGACCGAGGAACGGCCACCGGGTGGCGACGATGGCTGTCGCTCACCCGTCGCACGGCGACTGCCTGTTGTCGAGCAACTCAGCAGCACCGCTCTTGACCCCGCCTCTCGGGATGACCACGAGGCCGCAGCACCAGCCGGAAGGAGAGCAGGACATGGAGCGACCACAGACCCCGATCACGCAAGGGCTTGCTGTGCGTGAGGCCCTCCACGCGCGCCGAGCGGCCGCTGCTCGACGCAGGGCTCTGCTCACTGCCGTCCTCCTTGTCCTCAGCGTGGTCGCCGGTGCCCTCGCAGGCTTCTCCGTCATCAGCCCGTGGATCGTCCTCGCCCCGGCTGTCTTGCTGGGGACGGTGCTCGTCCTCGGGCGCAAGGCTGTCGTCGGGAACCAGCGGGCCGACGCCGAGTGGGAGGCGCGGGAGCACGAGCGGCGCGCCGCACGGCCTGTCGCCGGGCACGGCCCGGTCCGGCCCGGTCCGGTGCGCCACGCCTCGGGCCGCCCTGTCGCTGCTGTCCGCCCCGCCGTCACCGGGCACGCTGTTCACGCGTCGCAGTCGCACACGCAGATCATCGCCCGCGTCCGCGCGGTTCCTGGACCTGCCGCCCAGGGAGCCGGACCTCGACCGCTCGACAGCGACGAGCCTGCGGCGGTGAGCCTCACGGGCCTGCGCGCTGTGGACAGCACGGCTGTCGCGCAGAAGCTCGGCGTACCTCGGGTGCACGAGACGCCGTCTCAGGCTGCTCCCGTCGCTGCTGCTCCGGCTGCTGCGAAGGCGGAGCCCGAGGAGGAGTGGGCCCCGGTCCCGGTGCCGCGGCCCGTCTACACGATGAAGTCTGCTGCTCCTCGCTGGGAGCCTGCGCCGCTGACGGCCGAGCTCCAGCAGGTCACCGAGGCGCGTCGGGCACAGCTCGCCGAGGACCACGAGGTTCCGCCGGTCTCGGCTGTGCGCCGGCACGAGGGAGAGCCTGCTGTCGACAGCCTCGGCGTCAACCTCAACTCGGTGCTCGCGCGCCGCCGCGCCGCCGGCGAGTAGGACCATCGCTCCGGCGGTGCTAACCTGGTTATCGCTTCGCACGGACGGATCCTCGGATCCGGTCGAGCAGGCGGTACGTGCAGTTCAGAGGGGCTATGGCGCAGCTGGTAGCGCGCTTCGTTCGCATCGAAGAGGTCAGGAGTTCGAATCTCCTTAGCTCCACCACACAAGGCGTCCCCGTGAGCAACAGTTCACGGGGACGCCTTTTTCGTGTGGTGCTCCGCTGTTCGTGCCTCGTCTCCGGGTAGCCAGGCAACGACATCGCAGGTCTGCGCGCACACCGTTCCCCAGCGATAGGGGGGCTGTCCCCCTGTTGGTGGCCAGGGCCGGAATCTAGGGTGGTCGAAAGTCGCCGGACCCCCTGGCGATCCCCCGATGATGAGCGGACGGTTATGACGGCAAGCAGCGCGGTGATGGAGCACGACGGCACGACGTCTCCTCGTGAACGCCAGGTCAGCGACTTCGCAGCACTGACGCGGACTGTCCAAGAGACCGGGCTCATGCGTCGGCGCTACGCCTACTACTGGGGACGCTTCGCGCTCCTCGTCGCACTGCTCGCGGCGTCGGTGGCAGCGATGGTCCTCATCGGCGACTCGTGGTGGCAGCTCGCCGTCGCCGCCGGTCTGGGCGTGCTGTTCACCCAGTTCGCGTTCCTCGGCCACGATGCGGCGCACCGCCAGATCTTCCGGTCTGGTCAGTGGAACGACTGGGCGAGCCTCGTCATCGCGAACCTCTTCGGTGGGATGAGCTACGGCTGGTGGCTCCACAAGCACTCGCGCCACCACTCGAAGCCGAACGTCATCGGCACCGACCCGGACATGCTCAACGGCGTGCTCACGTGGGAGACCGAGTCGATCACGGAACCGAAGAAGGGCGTCTGGGCGTGGCTCGCAGCCCGTCAGGGCTACTGGTTCTTCCCGCTCCTCTGCCTCGAGGGGCTCAACCTCCACGCGAACGGCATCAAGACGATCTTCGGCCGCGGACCGGTCAAGCGCCGTGCCATCGAGATCACGTTCGTCAGCATCCGGCTCGTCGGCTATGTCGCAGTGGTCTTCCTCCTCATGCCGGTCGGGATCGGCTTCGCCTTCCTCGCCGTGCAGCTCGGCCTCTTCGGGTTCTTCATGGGTGCGTCGTTCGCCCCGAACCACAAGGGCATGCCGATCGTCGGCCCCGACGTCAAGATCGACTTCCTGCGCCGCCAGGTCCTCATGAGCCGCAACATCACCGGTGGCCGATGGGTCGACCTCTTCATGGGAAGCCTGAACTTCCAGGTGGAGCACCACCTCTTCCCGAGCATGCCCAGCCCGGCGCTGCGGGCCGTCCGGCCCATGGTCCAGGAGTTCTGCGCAGAGCGCGGCATCAAGTACACCGAGACGACGCTCGTCGAGTCGTACGGCATCGTCGTGCGCTACCTCAACACGGTCGGCCTCGCGGCTCGCGACCCGTTCCAGTGCCCGCTCACCGCGCAGTTCCGCTCCGCACGCTGATAGACGAGCGCTGATAGACGAACAGGGCGGGGCGCCTCCACGGCGCCCCGCCCTGCTCGTCTGCCCTCGGGCGTGCTACACCCAGCTGCCGAGCCACATGTGCGCCTGCCAGAACTCGTACGGCACCTGGATCCCCGTCCAGACGGGGTAGAAGAACGCGCTCACGCCGACGAAGACCGCAAGGAGCGCGCCGGTCGCCCACAGGCCCAGGCGCCGGCTGCGCGGCGCGTCGCCGAGCCGCTCCCAGCCGGTGACGACGAGGTACCCGATCGCGAGGTACATCCACGGGGCGAACGCGATCGAGTAGAACGTGAAGATGGTGCGCTCGGCGACGAAGAGCCACGGGACCCAGCCGGCCAGGATGCCCGAGAGCACCGCAGCGGCACGCCAGTCGCGGTAGCGCAGGAGCGCCCAGACGGCGAAGACCAGCGCGACGGTCGCGACCCACCAGATGAGCGGGTTGCCGATGGACGTCACAGCACGGGCGCACTCCGACGCCGTGCAGCCGTTCTCGCCGAGCGCCGACTTCTCCCAGTAGAAGGACGTCGGCCGCAGCTGGAGGAGCCACCCCCACGGGTTCGACTCGTACGTGTGCGACTTGACGAGCCCGGTGTGGAAACGCCACATGCTCTCGTGGTAGGCCCACAAGGACCGGAGCGCCTCGCCCCAGCCGGTGAGGACGTCTGGCATCCACGACGGGTACGACCCGCGGTTGAGCGTCCACCACGTGCGGTCGTAGGAGGCGGAGTGCGCGAACCAGGACGACCACGACGCGAGGTAGGTCAGCACGGTCGTGGGGATGACCAGGGTGACAGCAGGGACCAGGTCCTTGAGGAGCGTCCCGACCAGCCACGAGCGCACGCCGACAGCACGTCGCGCGGCAGCGTCCCACGAGACGGACATGATGCCGAAGACGGCGACGAAGTACAGCCCTGACCACTTCGTCCCGCAGGCGAGCCCGAGAGCGACGGCCGCAGCGAGGCGCCACCAGCGCCACCCGACGGTCGGCCCGTACCGTCCGAGGCCTGCGCCAGAGTCGATCGCGGCTGCGGCACGCTCGGCCAGCCGCCGTCGTGCCCAGGAACGGTCCGCCACGATGCAGGCGAAGGCGACGAGCACCCAGAACATGACGAAGCTGTCGAGCAAGCCTGTCCGTGCATGGACGATCGCCGCACCGTCGATCGCGAAGAGCCCACCGACGATCACGCCGATCGCTGTGGAACCGAAGATCCGTCGCGCGGTCCGAGCCAGGAGGAAGACCGCGACGATGCCGACCACCGCGGACGCGAGGCGCCACCCCCACGCGTTCTCCGGCCCGGCCAGCCGCATCCCGAGGGCGATCATCCACTTGCCGACAGGCGGGTGGACCACATAGTCGCCCGCGGTGAGGTGCCCCGACTGGTCGCCGTTCTCGAACGCGAAGTCCGACCCCTCCGGCCAGTCGGCCTCGTAGCCGAGCGTGAGCAGGGAGTAAGCGCCCTTGACGTAGTACGTCTCGTCGAAGACGAGCGTGCTCGGGAACCCGAGGTTGACGAGGCGCAGGATCGCAGCGAGCAGCGCGACGAGGCCCGGCCCTGCCCAGGACCAGAACCGGTCGCGGGAGGTCGAACCCAGCGCGAGGGCGCGAGGAGTGAAGAGAGCACCGAGGAGCCGCTCGTGCGTCGAGACGACGGGTGGGTCGTCGCTGTCGCCCGAGTCCGCAGTGACGTCGGTGGGTGTCGCATTCGTCGCACTCACGTCGGCCATCGTAAGCGACGTGGCAGGGTAGACCCTATGACCGGCCGACTGATCCTTGCTGCAACACCTATCGGGGACGTCGAGGACGCCTCGCCGCGTCTGCGCCGTCTGCTCGTCGAGGCGGATGTCGTCGCCGCAGAAGACACCCGACGCCTGCACGCCCTCGTCGGTCGGCTCGAGCTCCGGATGGGCGGCCGCGTGGTCAGCTATCACGAGCACAACGAGTCGGCCCGGGCGGGTGAGCTGCTCGACGTCGTGGAGCAGGGCGGGACGGTCCTCATCGTCACCGACGCCGGCATGCCGAGCGTGTCCGACCCCGGCTACCGCGTCGTCGCAGCCGCGATCGAGCGCGGACTCACCGTCACGTCGGCGCCCGGCCCCAGTGCCGTGCTCACGGCGCTCGCCGTCTCAGGGCTCCCGACGGACCGGTTCTGCTTCGAGGGATTCCCGCCACGCAAGGCGGGGGAGCGGGCGCGCGCGTTCGAGTCGCTCGCGGACGAACGGCGCACGATGGTGTTCTTCGAGTCTCCGCACCGCATCGATCAGACGCTCGCCGCGATGGCGGAGGCGTTCGGCAGCGACCGGCCCGCCGCTGTCTGCCGTGAGCTGACCAAGACCTACGAGGAAGTCCTGCGGGGCGGCCTCGCCGAGCTGGCCGAGCGCGCCTCGGGGGAGCAGCTCCGTGGAGAGATCTCGATCGTCGTCGCCGGGGCTCCGGCGCGCGAGTCGCTGTCCACGGGTGACGCTGTTGCTGAGGTCCTCGCACGGGTCGACGGCGGGGAACGCCTCAAGGAGGCTGTCGCTGACGTCGCCGGGATCGCGGGGATCCACAAGCGTGAGCTCTATGCGGCGGCGCTTGCTGCGAAGCCGGGGCGGGTCCGCCAGCCCTGAGGTGCGAGACCCGTGTCGAATCGATTCGGGCTACCACTGTCGAATTGATTCGACCGGGGTGACAATGATCACCATGACCCGCACACCCTTGGATCTCGAGGACTGGTACGACCCCACCCATCCGGTCCGGACCACGCTGCGGCTGTTCTCCGAGCAGCGCTGGCGCATGACCGGGGCGGCCTTCACCTACGCCGTCAAGCACTCCCCGGTCTGGGTGATGCCCGTGCTCACCGCCCAGGTCATCGACATCGTCGTCGACGAGCGCCCCCTCTCCGAGCTCTGGTTCATCGCGGCGTTCATGGCCGTGCTCATCCTGCAGAACCTTCCGCTGACCTCTCTGTACGCGCACCTCCTCAGTCACTCGGTCCGCACCGTCGAGACCAACCTGCGCATGTCCCTCGCCCGGCGCCTGCAGGAGCTCTCCATCGGCTACCACCGACGGATGAGCGCAGGAGTCCTCCAGGCAAAGATCGTCCGAGACGTCGAGAACGTCGTCGAGTCCTCCCGGCAGACCTTCGACTCCGCGCTGGGCGCGATCACCACGCTCGTCGGTGCGCTCGTCATCACAGCGTTCCGCACGCCAGAGTTCCTGCCGGTGTTCCTCCTCGCCGTGCCCGCGTCGGCAGGCCTCATCGTCGTCATGCGCAAGCGCATGACGAGCCGCAACGCAGCCTTCCGCGTGCAGATCGAGGCCATGTCCGCTCGCGTGAGCGAGATGACCCACCTCATCCCCATCACCCGGGCGCACGCGCTCGAGAGCCGCGAGCTCGACCGGCTCGACACCACCCTCGTCGGGGTCCGTGAAGCGGGGATCCGGCTCGACGTCCTCAACGGCCGCTTCGGTGCGCTCGCGTGGGTCACCTTCCAGCTGCTGTCCGCCGCGTGCCTCGTCGGGGCAGCCTGGGCTGCCTACACCGGGCGGTTCGACCTCACGCCCGGGGACGTCGTCATGCTCTCCAGCTACTTCGTGCAGCTCACCGGCTCGGTCACGGTGCTCATGACGCTGGCGCCGATCGTCACCAAGGGGCTCGAGTCGATCCGTTCGATGGGCGACGTGCTCGCCGAGCAGGACCTCGAGCGCAACGCGGGCAAGAGCCAGGTGAGCGACGTCCGGGGCGACGTGCGCTTCGAGAACGTGGGATTCCGGTACGACGACGGCGCGGCACCCGCGATCGGCGCGCTGACGCTCGACGTCCGTGCGGGGGAGACCGTCGCCCTCGTCGGGCCGTCAGGGTCGGGGAAGTCGACGGTGCTCAACCTCATCATCGGCTTCTTGCGGCCCACGAGCGGGCGGATCGTGCTGGACGGCGTCGACATGGCCGAGCTCGACCTGCGGTCGTACCGAAAGCACATCGCGGTGGTCCCTCAGGAGTCGCTCCTCTTCGAGGGGTCGGTGCGGGACAACGTCACGTACGGCGACAACGAGCTGCCTGACGAGGTGGTCGTCGCTGCGGTCCGGGACGCCAACGCGTGGGACTTCGTCGAGGAGATGGGCGGTCTGGACGCCGTCATCGGCGAGCGCGGCTCACGCCTGTCCGGCGGCCAGCGTCAACGCATCGCGATCGCTCGCGCGCTCGTCCGCAACCCTCGGGTCCTCGTGCTCGACGAGGCCACCTCTGCGCTCGACACGACGTCGGAGCGGCTCGTCCAGGAGGCGCTCGAACGACTCATGGCGGGGCGGACGACGTTCGTCGTCGCGCACCGGCTCTCCACGGTCCGCGGGGCGGACCGGATCGCGGTCATGCACGACGGGCACGTGGTCGAGGTGGGCTCGCACGCGGAGCTGGTCGCTGCGGGAGGTGCGTACGCGCAGCTGCAGACGCTGTGAGGCGCGGTCGGTCGCTCTACTGCGCGTGGCTGTCTGCGAGGTGGACACCGGCAGCCGTCAGCTCTGAGCGCGCGGCCGCGCCGAGCGCGACGGTGACCGGGACGGTGAGGTCTGTGAGCACCCGCGTCGCGAGCCCGAGCGCGTGGGCGTCGAGGGCGGTGGCCTTGACGCAGTGCGACTCCGCGATGCCGACGACGTCGACCCGGGTGATCTCGGAGTCGAGGAGGATGTCCGCGAGCATCCGGTCTGTGCTGTCGCGGCCCTCGAACCCGGAGTAGGCGGCCTGGTACTCGCCCTTCTTGACGCTCGCGTCAGGGGCGATCGAGGCGAGCGCGGGGTGGAGCTCGGCCTCGGCGGTGCCGGCGATCCCGTGCGGCGGCCACGTGTCGACGAAGTCGGGGGTGTCGCTGAAGTGTGCACCAGGGTCGATGTGCCAGTCCTGCGTGGTGACGACGAGGTCGTAGTCGTCGCGGTGCTCGGCGACGTAGCCGGCGATCGCGTGCGCGACGTCGTGGCCGCCGTCCACCGCGAGCGCCCCGCCCTCGCAGAACGTCGGTTGGACGTCGACGACGAGCAGCGCTCGGTGCGTGCGCTCCCGGGCGCTGCTGGCGTGGCTGAGGTCACCTGAGCTCGTCATCGTGCCAATCTAGCCGGACGCACCGGTCGCCGCACCCAGCACCGGCGATAGGCTGGCAGCATGCCCCGTGAGATCGAGTTCCGCCGCATCCCAGGCCTGCCGCCGTACGTCTTCACGATCATCGACTCGCTCAAGCTGGCGGCGCGCCGCGACGGTCGAGACATCGTCGACCTGGGCTTCGGCAACCCGGACCTGCCCAGCCCGCAGATCGCTGTCGACAAGCTGGCCGAGGCTGCGCAGAACCAGCGCAACCACCGCTACTCGTCCTCGCGCGGCATCCCCAAGCTCCGTGAGGCTGTCGCGGCGCTCTACCAGCGGCGCTTCGGTGTGACGCTCGACCCCGAGACGCAGATCATCTCGACGATCGGGGCCAAGGAGGGGTTCAGCCACCTCATGTGGGTGCTCCTGCAGCCGGGGGACTCGGCGATCGTGCCGACGCCGAGCTATCCCATCCACATCTGGGGCCCGTACTTCGCGGGGGCCGATGCCCGTCAGGTGCCGATCGGCGACGGGACGGACGCGTCGGGCTTCATCGACCGGGTCATGGCGGCGTGGGAGCTCGGCTGGCCGAAGCCCCGGGTGGTGGTGCTGAGCTTCCCGCACAACCCGACGACGACGGTGGCGACCCTCGAGGACCTGCAGCGCCTCGTCGACTGGGCACAGGACAAAGACGTGGTGCTCGTCCACGACCTCGCGTACGCGGACATGACGTTCGACGGCTTCACCCCGCCGTCGATCATGCAGTGCACCGGCGCGACAGAGGTCGCCGTCGAGCTGTACTCGATGACGAAGTCGTACTCGATGGCCGGGTGGCGTGTGGCGTTCCTCGTGGGGCGCGCGGACGTGGTCGGGGCGCTCGGCAAGCTCAAGAGCTACCTCGACTACGGGACGTTCCAGCCCATCCAGATCGCTGCGACCGTCACGCTCAACGAGGCGGTCGACGTCCCCCGCGAGGTGTCGGACGTCTACGAGTCCCGGCGCAACACGCTCGTGGACGGGCTCAACCGGATCGGGTGGGAGACGGCGAAGCCTGGGGGCACCATGTTCGTGTGGGCGCGCATCCCCGAGGCGTACCGCGAGATGGGTTCCATCGAGTTCGCGAAGCACGTCATCGAGGAGTGCGACGTGGCGGTCTCGCCCGGTGTCGGTTTCGGGGCCGGAGGGGACGAGTTCGTCCGGTTCGCGCTCATCGAGAACGAGCACCGCATCGGGCAGGCCGTGCGCGGCCTGAAGAAGGGACTGACGAGGCTGTGACGCGCGGACACTGCACCGAGGACGGCCGACGGCGCGTCGCGGCGTCACGACGGGCGGTCGCGGCGACGGCTGCGGTCATGACGGTGCTCGCGCTCGCGTCCTGCGGAGACGACGAGAGCTCGTCGCCGGAGCCGTCTGCGTCGAGCGCGGCTCCTGCGACGGGGGAGCCTGAGGCAGAGCCGTCACCGTCCACGTCGCCGACGCCGGGCGCACGCGTCCCGGAGGTCGAGAAGGTGACTGCCGAGGTGACTGCTTCTCTCGCCTCGGACCTCGCCGCGCCGTGGGGTGTCGCCGAGCTGCCGGACGGCGCATGGCTCGTCACGCAGCGCGACACCCGGACGGTCCTGCGGCTGAGCGCCGGAGCGGGCTCGAGCGCGCCGGTCACGCTCACGGGGCCGGGCGCGGACGAGCTCGTCGACGGCACCACGGGCGAGGGCGAGGGCGGCCTGCTCGGGATCGCGGTGTCGCCGACGTTCGCTGACGACGGCCGCGTGTACGTGTACCGCACGGCCGAGGACGGCAACGAGGTGCTCTGGGGCGAGCTCACCGACGACACCCTCGGCGTGCTGACTCCCGTGATCCAGGAGATCCCTGCTGCGGCCAACCACGACGGCGGGCAGGTGGCGTTCGGTCCGGACGGCTTCCTCTACGTCACGACCGGCGATGCCGGGGTCGAGCGCGACGCCCAGGACCCGGACTCGCTCGCCGGGAAGATCCTGCGGCTCACGCCCGATGGCGACGCGGCGCCCGACAACCCTGTCCCCGGTTCGCCGATGTGGAGCATGGGTCACCGCAACGTCCAGGGCATCGGTTGGTCCGACGACGGACGGATGTTCGCCTCCGAGCTCGGCCAGAGCCGGTCCGACGAGCTCAACCTCATCGTCGCCGGCGGGAACTACGGATGGCCGGACGTCGAAGGGGCCGCGGGGACGGACGACACCGAGGCTGGACCGGCCACGGCAGATGCAGCCGACAGCGCCGACAGCGCCGATACAGACGGTGACACGACCACGGACCGGACGGGCTTCATCGAGCCCCTCGTCACGTGGCCCACGTCGTCGGCCTCGCCGAGCGGCCTGGCTGTGACGAGCGAGGGCATATACCTCGCAGGCCTGGGCGGCGAGACGCTCTGGCGGGTCCCGCTCGCGACGCAAGGGGTCGGTACGCCGCAGGCGCTCCTCGAGGGGGTGTACGGGCGGCTCCGCTCGGTGGTGGTCGCCTCGAACGGGACGCTGCGGGTGCTGACGAACAACACGGACGGTCGTGGCACACCCCGTGCGGGCGACGACCAGCTCCTGGCCGTGACGATCACGCCGGTCCTCGCCACCGAGCCAGCGACGGTCGAGCCACCGACCGTCGAGCCGCCGTCGCTGCAGGCACCCGCCGGATAGCGACGCCGGCTCCGGTGCACGGTCCCGGCCGCCCGGACGGTGCCGGACGGCTGAGGCCGGGGCCGCCACGAACGTCTTATCATTGGGCCCATGGTCACCGCAGGAATCCCAGCACCCAGCGACATCCCCAGTGACGCACCCGGTGCCGGCACCGGTTCGACGTCCTTCTACCTCACGACCCCGATCTTCTACGTCAACGACGCCCCGCACATCGGGCACTCGTACACGACGGTCGCGGCCGACGTCCTCACCCGCTGGCACCGCCAGCGCCAGGAAGACGTCTGGTTCCTCACCGGGACGGACGAGCACGGTCAGAAGGTCATGCGGACGGCCGAAGCGAACGGGATGACCCCGCAGGAGTGGTCGGACCGCCTCGTCGAGTCCTCCTGGAAGCCGGTCCTCACGACCGTCGACGTCATCAACGACGACTTCATCCGCACCACCCAGCCGCGGCACACCGAGCGCGTCCAGACCTTCATCCAGGACCTGTACGACAAGGGCGAGATCTACGCCGGCTCGTACGAGGGGCCGTACTGCGTGGGGTGCGAGGAGTACAAGCTCGCGGGCGACCTCGTCGACGGCACCGGTGAGTTCGCGGGCCAGAAGGTCTGCGCAGTCCACGGCAAGCCGGTCGAAGAGCTCTCGGAGCAGAACTACTTCTTCAAGATGAGCGCCTACACGGACCGCCTGCTCGCGCTCTACGAGGACCACCCCGAGTTCGTCCAGCCTGCCAGCGCGCGCAACGAGGTCATCGGCTTCGTCAAGCAAGGTCTCCAGGACCTGTCGATCTCCCGCTCGACGTTCGACTGGGGCGTCCCCATCCCCTGGGACACCACGCACGTCCTCTACGTGTGGTTCGACGCGCTCCTCAACTACGCCACAGCGGTCGGTCTGGGGTCCGCGGACCCCGCCGACGCCGAGAAGTTCGCTCGCACGTGGCCGGCGGACGTGCACCTCGTCGGCAAGGACATCCTGCGGTTCCACGCCGTGACCTGGCCGGCCATGCTCATGGCTGCGGGCCTCCCGCTGCCGACCACCGTGTTCGCTCACGGGTGGCTGCTCGTCGGCGGCGAGAAGATGAGCAAGTCCAAGCTCACGGGCATCTCGCCCGACGTCATCGTCGACCACTTCGGCTCCGACGCGTTCCGGTACTACTTCATGCGCGCGATCCCCTTCGGCTCCGACGGGTCCTTCTCCTGGGAGGACCTCGCCGCGCGGTACAACGCCGAGCTCGCCAACGGCCTGGGCAACCTCGCGTCCCGGGTCGCCGCGATGGTCGGGAAGAACTTCAGCGGATCCCTGCCCGCGCCGGGCGCCCTCACCGAGGCGGAAGAGGCTCTCGAGGTGGTAGCGCTCAAGGCGGTCGTCGACGCCGAGGACGCGATCGACCGGATCTCGCCCAACGAGGCGATCAACGCGATCTGGACCCTTGTCGACGCGACGAACATGTACCTCACCGAGCAAGAGCCGTGGAAGGTCGCCAAGCTCCCGGGCGAGTCCACCGACGACGGCGCGGGTGTCGAGGGCGGCCGCCTCGCGACGATCCTCGTGACGGCTGCTGAGGCGCTCCGGACGCTCGCGGTCCTGCTCAACCCGGTCATCCCCAAGGCTGCCCAGGGTCTGTGGGTGCTGCTCGGGGCGCAGGAGCCTCTCGGTCCGCTCGCGGCACAGCAGGTCCGCGCAGCCGGTCGCTTCGGTGCGCTCCCGGCAGGTACCCGCGTCACGAAGGGGGAGTCCCTCTTCCCCCGGCTCGAGGACGCCGACCCGGCCGTCCCCGCGACCACCTCGACCACAGCGTCCGCCTGAGCCGGCGGCGACGGCAGGAGCCTACTCATGGCACGAGTGCGTGACCGGAGCTGGCCACCAGCACCTGAGGTGCTGCCGCGCCCGGTGGTCGACAACCACACCCACCTCGACTCGATCGCGCAGGTCCTGGCCGACGGTGAGCCTGTCCCCACCGTCGCGCAGCTGATCGCGGACGCGACCGCGGTCGGGGTGACGCGGATGGTCCAGGTGGGGTGCGACCTGCCGGCGGCCCGGTGGACCGACGCGGCGGTGCGCGAGCACCCCGCGCTCGTCGGAGCGGTCGCCATCCACCCGAACGAGGCCCCTCTGCACGCGGGCGTCCGTGAGGTGGGCCCGGACGGTCTCGACCCGTCCGTCCGCGAGCACCACGGTGTGGACCTCGACACCGCGATCGCCGAGATCGCGAGCATCGCCCGCACGAACGATCGTGTCCGCGCGATCGGGGAGACCGGCATGGACCTCTTCCGGACCGGGGAGCGAGGTGTGGCCGTGCAGCGCGAGGCGTTCCGTGCGCACGTCGCGCTCGCCAAAGAGCTCGGGATCGCGCTGCAGATCCACGACCGCGACGCGCACGCCGAGGTCCTCGACGTCCTGGCGAAGGACGGGGCCCCGGACCGCACGGTCTTCCACTGCTACTCCGGCGACGCGGCGATGGCGGAGCACTGCGTGCGCGAGGGCTGGTTCCTCTCGTTCGCCGGCCCGGTCACCTTCGGCGCGAACGACGGGCTGCGCGAGGCGCTGCGGCGGACGCCTCTCAGCCAGGTCCTCGTCGAGACGGACGCGCCGTACCTCACACCGCACCCGTTCCGCGGGCGACCGAACGCGCCGTACCTCGTCCCAGTGACCCTGCGGACGATCGCCGCGGTGCACGACGTGGACCTGGCGACCGTCTGCGACACCGTGTCCGCCACCTCGGAGAGGCTCTACGGGCCCTGGTGAGAGCATCTCGCCGAGCAGTCGAAGCTGGTCGGCGCGCACGGACGCGCATGAAGCGTTCGTGAGAGTTCGTCGTCCTGACTGTCTGGGGGCTGCTCTTCGTGCTCGGCTCCGCTACCGTAGGGCAGCACGTGTGTCGGCCGGAGTACGTCCAGCGCCTCGACAGCTGCGACCAACGCCGGCTGCGACAGCCGTGACAACGAGAGCTGCGACGGGCAGCCGAGACCGACGACCGAGAGGGTCAGCCCACACGTGATCGGTAACCTGCGAGGCGTCCGGGGTGCTGCGCCCCAAGTACCACGCCCTGTACGCCTGGTCGCACAGACGGTGATCCTCGCGACGATCGTCAGCGGCACCACCGCCTTCACGACGCTGCACAAGAGCGTGACGCTCGAGGTCAACGGCGACGTCCGGACCGTCTCGGTCTTCGGACGGACGGTCGACGACGTCCTCGCCGGTCAGGTCGTCGACCTGAGCGCGAACGACAAGATCTACCCGGAAGGCTCGACGATCGTCAACGACGGCGACCTCATCGTGGTGCGGACCCTCAAAGACATCCAGATCGAGATCGACGGCGAGATGCAGACGATCGCGTCGACCGCGCTCACGGTGGGCGAGGTGCTCGACGAGCTCGGACCGCGAACAGAGGGAGCGACCGTGTCGGCGTCTCGCTCCGAAGCAGTCGGTCGGTCGACACTGAAGATCTCCACGGTCAAGAACCTCACCGTCTCGATCGACGGCCAGCTCATCGAGCGCTCGACCACGGCGGCATCGGTGCGTGACGTGCTCAGCGACCTTGGCGTCGTCCTCAGCCCGGGCGACGTGGTCAGCCCTGAGCTCGAGACCACCCCGGTGGACGGTCAGGTGATCACCGTCGGCCGTGTCGCCGCGAGCACCACGACCGAGACCGAGGTGCTCCCGTTCACCGTCGAGGAGACGGAGGACGCATCGATCGTCGTCGGGCAGCGTGTGGTGAAGCAGACCGGCCGGGTCGGTCAGGCGGTCACGACCTATGACATCGCGCTCGTCGACGGGGTCGAGTCTGAGCGGACCGTCGTCGCTCGGCAGGTGATCGTGGCTCCGCGCGACGAGCTCGTCAGCATCGGGACGCTCGAGCTGCCCGACCCGACGACCGTCGTCATCGACTCAGGGTCTGCACGGGCGCTCGGGCAGTCAATGGCGCTCGAGCGCGGCTACGGGGCCGACGAGTTCGCCTGCCTCGAGAGCCTCTGGACCAAGGAGAGCAACTGGAACGTCACCGCCGAGAACGCCTCGAGCGGTGCCTACGGGATCCCGCAGTCGCTCCCCGGCTCCAAGATGGCGAGCGTGGCCTCGGACTGGCGGACCAACGCCGCGACCCAGATCACGTGGGGGCTCAACTACATCGAAGGCCGCTACGGCACCCCGTGCGGGGCGTGGGCCCACTCTCAGTCGTCCGGCTGGTACTGATCTACCGGGTGAAGTTTCACCCTCCCGACGGCGTGTCGTCGAGCAGGCGCGCAACGGCGGTATTGCACCGGATCGGGCAGGTTCGGCCTCTCGGCGAGCCGTGAGGAAAGCGCCTGCACGCGCGGGGCACGGGTTGGCGGAACATCACGGAACGGTTACGGTCGATCGTTGCCTGGACCCGCTCGACCGTCTCCCTCTGGAGCGATCGACCCAGGGCGCAGCCGGCTAGACGGGCGTCACGACGCCAGCCGCCGGCACGATGGCCGGATCAGGACAGACGCGACGCCCACGGGCGACGGCAGCAGCCGCAGCGACGATCTTGTGCCCGGAAGGCTCCACGTCTGGACACCACTTGAAGAACCCTTTCCGCGGCTCTGCGCCGCACAGCACCCTGAGCACCCCCAGCACCCCCAGCACCCCGGGCTCCACGAGCTCCTTCGGCTCGACCAGCACGACCGATGCGAGCCGCCCCGCGGCCGCCCCACTCTCTTCCGAGGCCGCGAGCCTCGACGGCGCTCCCTCCGCCACAGCACGCCCCGGCCGACGCCGTCGCCGTACCGCACTGATCGTCGGAGGCGGCCTCGCGCTCGCTCTGGTCGGTGGCGGGACCGCCGTCTACGCGGATGCGCACAAGACCATCACCCTCGACGTCGACGGCACCGTCACGACGGTGTCCACGCTGTCGGGCTCCGTCGGTGGCGTCCTCGCCGAGCAGGGGATCGCGGTCGGTGACGATGACCTCGTCGCCCCGGCGGCGAGCGCCGAGCTCACGGAGAGCTCCGACGTCGTGGTCCGCTACGGACGTCAGATCACGCTCGAGCAGGACGGCGTCGCCAGCGAGATCACGACCACCGCGGTCGATGCTGAGGAGCTGCTCGAGGCCTACGCCTCACGGAGCGACGTGCGTCTCGTCGCGTCGCGCTCCGCAGCCGACGGCCGCACCGCGGTCGGGCTCCGGCTGAGCATCGACGGCCCTGTGGACCTCCTTGTCGACGGCGAGACCACACGCATCGACGACGGCTCCGTCGGGCTCGAGACGATCTTCGCCGAAGCCGGTGTGGAGCTGGGAGACCTCGACCGGGTCACCGTCCAGCACCTGCCGACCCCGGAAGCGCTCAAGGCGCAGGAGCAGGCCGCCGAGCTCGCCGCGCAGCAGGTTGCAGACGCTGAGGCAGCGCCCGCAGAGACTCCTGCCGACGACGCCACCGCCCCAGCCGACGTGATCGCCGACCCGCGCGTCGACGACACCCAGCTGACGATCGTGGTCAACCGTGTCGCCGTCGCCGACGAAGCGGTCGAGGCGCCGATCCCGTTCGAGACGGTCACCGAAGAGGACGCCACGCGCTACGAGGACCTCGCCGTGGTGACGAAGGTCGAGGGCGTCGAGGGCGTCCAGACGACCGTGCACTCTGTGACGAAGGTCGACGGCGTCGAGGAGTCACGGACCCTGGTCTCCGACACGACCACGACCGAGCCCGTGACGAAGGTGCTCGTCAAGGGCACGAAGGAACGACCGGTCGTCGTCGCACCGAAGGTCACCACCCCGTCGGCACCCACCACCTCGGCACCCACGACGACCGCCACCGAGCCCGCTCCTGCGGTCGTCACCGGCGACGTCTGGTCCCGCCTCGCGCAGTGCGAGTCCGGCGGAAACCCGACGATCGTGAGCAGCAACGGTCTCTACCACGGCCTCTACCAGTTCTCGGTCGGTACGTGGCAGAGCCTCGGCGGCGCTGGCCTGCCGTCGCAGGCGTCCGCTGCTGAGCAGACACGCCTCGCACAGGCGCTCCAGGCGCGCTCGGGCTGGGGCCAGTGGCCTGCCTGCTCGTCCAAGCTCGGCCTGCGCTGAGACGGTGCGTCAGGCGTTCGCGAACGGGCGCCTGACGACCTTCTCCCCGATGAGCATCTAGGCTCATCCGTATGACGAACACCCTGAACGCCCTGCTCGGTCCGGTGCAGATCCGTGACCTGGCAGGGCGTCTTGGTGTCCGGCCCACGAAGACCCTCGGTCAGAACTTCGTCCACGACGCAGGCACCGTCCGCAAGATCGTGCGCTCCGCGGGCATCGAGGCAGGGCAGCACGTCGTCGAGGTCGGCCCAGGGCTCGGCTCCTTGACGCTCGGTCTCCTCGAGGCAGGAGTGAGCGTCGTCGCCGTCGAGATCGACCCTGTCTTGGCCGCACAGCTGCCGCTCACCGTCCGCGAGATGGCCCCCGAGCAGGCCGACCGGCTCACGGTCGTCGTGCAGGACGCGCTCACGGTGAAGGAGCTTCCCGGCCCGCCGCCCACGGCGCTCGTCGCGAACCTCCCGTACAACGTCGCCGTCCCCGTGCTCCTCACGTTCCTCGAGCGCTTCCCCTCTCTCGACCGCGTCCTCGTCATGGTCCAGGCAGAGGTCGCAGACCGGCTCGCGGCCCCACCCGGCAACCGGACGTACGGCATCCCCTCCGTCAAGGCCGCCTGGTACGCGAGCGCCCGGCGCACCGCGACGATCGGACGGTCCGTGTTCTGGCCGGTGCCCAACGTCGACTCGGCGCTGGTCCTCCTCGAGCGCCGGGACCACCCGCAGACCACAGCCTCCAGGCAGAGTGTCTTCCGGGTCGTCGACGCGGCCTTCGCCCAACGCCGCAAGACGCTCCGCGGAGCGCTCTCCGGCCTCGCCGGTTCGCCGGCTGCGGCGCAGTCGGCGCTCGAGGCCGCGGGCGTCGACCCCGGCGCTCGCGGTGAGCGCCTGACCGTCGCGGAGTTCGCGCGGATCGCCGAGGCGCTGGAGGCCGCTGCCACGGAGACTGCCGAGGGCGGCGCGTGACCGGGCCGACGCTCGTCACGGCGGCGCGCACCGCGGTCAAGGTCCGGGCACCCGCGAAGGTCAACCTGTCGCTGCACGTAGGACCGCGCGAGGACGACGGCTACCACCCGCTCATCACGGTCTTCCAGGCGGTCTCGTTGTACGAGGAGGTCGTCGCGGTCGAGGCGGACGACCTCTCGCTCACGGTGACCGGGCCGGGGGCGGAGTACGTGCCGCTCGACGGGACGAACCTTGCGCTGCGGGCGGCTCGAGCGCTCGCCGACCGCACCGGTACGGACCGGGGCGCGCTGCTCGAGATCACCAAGGGTGTTCCGGTGGCGGGCGGCATGGCAGGCGGGTCTGCAGACGCGGCGGCAGCGCTCGTCGCGCTCGACGCCCTGTGGGGCACGGGACTGACCCGGGAGGAGCTCGCCGAGGTCGCCGCCACGCTGGGCGCCGACGTACCGTTCGCGCTCCAGGGGCACACCGCGGTGGGCACGGGACGCGGCGACGTCCTCACGCCGGCGATGGTCCGGGGGACGTTCCACTGGGCGTTCGCGCTCCGCGCCGAAGGCCTCTCGACCCCTGACGTCTTCCGGCACTTCGACGAGATCGTCGGCCGAGGGCGTGATCTGGCGCCCGACGCGGACACGGCACTCATGGCGGCGCTGCGTGCCGGTGACGCGCCCCGGCTCGGCCTCGCGCTGTCGAACGACCTCCAGGGGCCGGCGATCGACCTCGCCCCCGACCTTGCTGAGACAATAGGTGCGGCGGCCAACGCCGGGGCGCTCGGGGTCGTCGTCTCGGGCTCTGGGCCGACCGTGGCTGCGCTCGGGCGCAGCCACCAGCACGCGCTCGCGATCGCTGCGGAGATGACTCTCGCAGGGGTGTGCGAGTCTGCAGTCTGCGCGTCGGGCCCGGTGCCCGGCGCCCGCGTCATCCTCTGACCGCTCACGAGCGGTCCTCCACGTACGTCCGACGGAAGAAGTACATTGGCTCACCTCTTGGGCGCTGACGGTCTGCGCTTCATGGCTGGTACGCGCACGCTGCTCGACGGCATCAGTCTCGGGATCGACGACGGGGACCGGATCGGGGTCGTCGGCCCCAACGGTGCCGGCAAGTCGACGCTCATGCGTCTGCTCTCCGGGAAGCTCACGCCGGACGACGGCCGGGTGACACAGGTCGGCGGCCTGTCCGTCGGGATGCTCGACCAGCGCGACGAGGTGGTGCCCGGCCAGACCGTCCGCGACGTCGTGTTCGGCGACGCCGAGGAGCACACCTGGGCGACGGACGCGAAGATCCGGTCCGTGCACATGGGGCTCCTGGGCGATCTCGACCTCGACCAGGACGCGGACGCGCTCTCGGGCGGGCAGCGTCGCCGGGTCGCGCTCGCGGCGCTCCTCGTCGCCGAGCACGACGTGATCTTCCTCGACGAGCCGACCAACCACCTCGACGTCGAGGGCGTGGCGTGGCTCGCGGAGCACCTGCGCGAGCGGTACGCCCGTCAGGGAGCCCGCGGCGCGCTCGTCGTCGTGACCCACGACCGGTGGTTCCTCGATGCCGTGTGCACCCGCATGTGGGAGGTCACCGGTGACGGCAGCGGTGCCGTCGAGGGGTACGAGGGCGGGTACGCGGCCTACGTGCTCACGCGGGCCGAGCGTGCGCGTGCCGCGTCGGTCACGGCGGAGAAGCGCAACAACCTGCTCCGCAAGGAGCTCGCCTGGTTGCAGCGCGGGGCACCCGCCCGCACGTCGAAGCCGAAGTTCCGGCTCGACGCGGCGGCGGCGCTCATCGCGGACGAGCCGGCGCCGCGCGACCCGCTCGAGCTGACGCGGATGGCGACGAAGCGGCTCGGCAAGGACGTGCTCGACCTCGAGGGCGTCACTCTGCGCGTGCCCAACGCGGACGGGTCGGCGAACGCTGACGGGCGCGTGCTCTTCGACGACGTGACGTGGCGTCTCGGTCCGGGCGACCGGTACGGGATCGTCGGCGTCAACGGTGCGGGCAAGACGACGCTCCTCAAGCTCCTCTCGGGGCGCTCCGTCCCGGAGTCGGGCCGCGTCAAGCGCGGCAAGACCATCGACGTCGCCGAGCTGACGCAGGACGTCGACGAGCTGGACCAGATCGCCGGGCTGCGGGTGCTCGAGGTGATCGAGCGCGAGAAGCGCACCGTCGAGGTCGACGGCAAGGAGCTCACCGCGGCTCAGCTCGTCGAGCGGCTGGGCTTCACGCGGGAGCGGTCGTCGACGCTCGTCCGAGACCTCTCGGGTGGAGAGCGTCGTCGGCTCCAGCTCTTGCGCCTGCTCGTCGGGGAGCCCAACGTGCTCCTGCTCGACGAGCCGACGAACGACCTCGACACGGACACGCTCGCCTCGCTCGAGGACCTGCTCGACGGCTGGCCGGGGACGCTCATCGTCGTGTCCCACGACCGCTACCTGCTCGAGCGGGTCTGCGACCGGCAGATCGCTCTCCTCGGCGACGGCACGCTGCGCGACCTGCCGGGGGGAGTCGAGCAGTATCTCGAGCTGCGGAACGCCGCGATCGCGCTGCGTGACAGCGGTGGCTCCGCGCCGTCGACGAGCGCGGGCGCCCCGGACGGAGCCGGTGACGACGGCGCCGCTGCTCCGAGCGGTGCCGAGGTGCGGGCCGCGAAGAAGGAGATCAACCGGATCGAGCGCCGCCTGAGCAAGATCGCAGAGCTCGAGACGCGGGTCCACGACAAGATGGCGGCGCAGGCCACCGACCACACGGCGGTCGCGGCGCTCGACGCGGAGCTCAAGGTTCTCGGAGCCGAGAAGGACGCGCTCGAAGACGAGTGGATGGTCGTCGCGGAGACCGCCGGCTGAGTCGCGTCAGGACGGGCTGGTCACGGCAGGTTCAGGTCAGCTCGTCGAACTGCGCCACGAGGCGCCGGAGCAGGTCGGCGATCTCTGGCTGGTCGGCCGGGTCGAGGACCGCGAGGACCTGGTGCTCGACGTCGAGCAGGTCGGAGAACGCCGCGTCGACGGTCGTGAGCCCAGACGGGGTGAGCCGCACGAGGACGCCGCGGCGGTCGCCCGGCGAGGGGAGCCGTTCGACGAAGAGGCGTGTCTCGAGCCGGTCGATGCGGTTGGTCATCGTGCCGCTCGTGACCATCGTCTGGGTGAGGAGCGCGCCGGGCGAGAGCGCGTACGGCTCGCCGGACCTGCGGAGCGCGGCGAGGACGTCGAACTCCCACGGCTCGAGGGTGTAGCGGGCGAACGCACCGCGGCGCGCGATGTCGAGGTGCCGGTTGAGGCGGCTCACGCGCGAGAGGACGGCCAGCGGCGAGACGTCGAGGTCAGGTCGGACGCGGCGCCATGCGGCGGTGATCCGGTCGACCTCGTCCTCGTGCGGCTGCTGACGCTCCATAGGTGGAGATTACTTGACGTCAAGAGTCTTGACAGACAGGCCGCGGCGCTCAGGCGGCCTTGAACGCGTCTCTGACCTTGATCCGGCTGCCGGTGCGGAGCACCGCGTTGCTGTAGACGCGGCTGCTGAACCACACGAGGAACGGGACGACCGCGAGGTTCCCGGCGAGCACGGCGAACACCTGCCAGTCGGGCACCGCACCGAGTGCGACGCGGATCGGCATGATGAGCGGTGACGTGAACGGCAGGTAGGAGAGCCAGGCCACGAGCGGGTTGTCCGGCGCCCAGGGGGCCACAGAGACTCCGACGATGTACGGGAGCATCATGAGGACGAGGACCGGCGACGTGACGGACGCGACCTCTTCCTGTCGCGAGACGAGCGCGGCCAGCGCTGCGAAGAGGAGCGCGTACATCGTGAACCCGACGACGAACCACGTGGTCGCCCACAGGGCTGTCGAGCCCAGGTCCACCGAGATCGAGTCGGTGAGGCCCAGCAGGCTCGATGCGGCGACGCCCGTGCCGGTGAGCAGCGCGACCTGGGCGAGCCCGATGGCTCCGATGCCGGCGACCTTCCCGGTCATGAGCTGCCACGGTCGCAGGGTGGCGAGCAACAGCTCGACGACCCGGCTCGTCTTCTCCTCGACGACGCCCTGCGCGACCATCTGGCCGCAGGTCTGGAGGGCGACGAACAGGAGGATGCCCACGACGTAGGCCGCAAGGATCTGCGAGCCGTCGACCTCGGGCGGCGGCTCGAGCGACTCGACGTCGAGCGCCGCGGAGGCGACGGCGGCGCTCACGGTGTCGGGATCACCGCCGAGAGCGTCGATCTCCGCCGCGAGGGCGGCCTGCTGGTCGAGGACGCTCAGGGCGGTGGTGAGGTCGATGTCGAGCGTCGTCTTGGCGACGACGGAGAAGTCGTCGGCCGTCCCGACCACGAGCGCGTCGAGGCTCTCGTCGGCGACCCGAGCGCGCCCGTCGGCGTCCGTGACCGTGTCGACCTCGACCCGTGGGCCGAGGCTCTCGGTGGTCGCGGTGATCGCACCGGCCAGCGAGGCGGTCTGCTCCGTGACCCCGACGCGCAGGGTCTTCTCGGACCCGATGACGAACGACGCGCCCACCGTGGCGGCGACGATGAGCACGAGGAGCACGACGGTCGTCCACACGAACGACTTCGTCCGAGCGCGCTGCACGATCTCCCGGCCCGCGACGAGGCGGACGGCATCCCAGGTGCCGGACGAACGGTCGCCGGCGCTCATGCCGCGCTCACCGTGGTGGAGCCGGGCGCGTCCGTGGTCTCGGCCTCGTGGCTGACGACGTGCCGGTACAGGTCGGTGAGGCTCGGGCGCTGCGGCGCGAACTCGCGGACCGGACCGGTGGCCAGCGCAGCACGCAGGACAGCCTGCTCGGCGTCGGGTGCTGCACCGACCTCGACGACGGTCCGGGTGCCGTCGGTCGAGAGTGTCGTGACGCCCGGCAGCGCGCTCGCCCACCCGGGAGGTGCGCCCGGCGCGTCGACGAGCCAGCGCGGCGCCGTCGAGGACCGGAGCTCGGCGACGCTGCCCAGGGTGACCATGGACCCGGCCTTGATGATCCCGACGCGGTCGCAGAGCCGCTCGACGAGGTCGAGCTGGTGCGAGGAGAAGATGACCGGTGCGCCGGCGTCGGCGCGCTCGCGCAGGACGCTGCTCATGACGTCGACGGCGACCGGGTCGAGCCCGGAGAACGGCTCGTCGAGGATGAGGACGTCCGGGTCGTGGACGAGGGCCGCTGCGAGCTGGACGCGCTGCTGGTTGCCGAGGGAGAGCTTCTGCACGTCGTCGCCGCGCCGTCCCGCGACGCCGAGGACCTCGGTCCACCGTTCCATGGACGCCGTGGCTGCGCTGGACGTGAGGCCGTGCAGGCGAGCGAGGTAGACGAGCTGCTCCCCGACCTTCATCTTCGGGTAGAGGCCGCGCTCTTCAGGCATGTACCCGACACGGCGGCGCGCCTCGAGGTCGAGGGGGCGCCCGTCCCAGCGGACCTCGCCCGAGTCGGCTGTGAGCACGCCGAGAGCGATCCGCATGGTGGTCGACTTCCCGGCACCGTTGGACCCGACGAAGCCGAAGATCTCGCCGGAGCCCACCGAGAACGACAGGCTGTCGAGGGCGCGCAAGGCACCGTAGGTCTTCGAGAGGGAGTCGATCTCAAGACTGGGCACGGGTGGTCCTCTCGTCAGTCCCGGACCGAGGACCGCAGGGCGGGCTCACGCTCGAGCCCTGCGAGACCGTTCCAGGCGAGGTTCACGAGATGGGCGGCCACCTCGGTCTTGTCGGGGTTGCGCGCGTCGAGCCAGTGCTGACCGGTGAGCGCGACCATCCCGACGAGCATCTGGGCGTAGATGGGGGCGACGCTGGGGTCGAGGTCCCTGCGCTTGAACTGGTCGGCTAGCAGGTGCTCGACCTGCGTCGCGACGTCCCCGATGAGGCTCGAGAAGGTCCCCGTCGCTTGCGCGACGGGTGAGTCGCGGACGAGGATCCTGAAGCCGTCCTCGGACGCCTCGATGTAGGACAGGAGCGCGAGCGCCGTCCGCTCGAGGAGGACCTTGGGGTGTCCTCCGGCGGTGAGCGCGCCGGTCAGAGCGGTGGTGAGCCCTTCGATCTCGCGGTCGACGATGACCGCGTAGATGCCTTCCTTGCCCCCGAAGTGCTCGTAGACGACGGGCTTGGACACGGTCGCGCGAGCCGCGATCTCCTCGACGCTCGTCCCCTCGAAGCCCTTCTCCGCGAAGAGCGCACGGCTCACGTCCAACAGCTGCTCACGGCGTGCTTTGGCTGTCATGCGCGAGCGGGGGATGCGTTTGCTGTCGAGGGCCACGGCTCCATCATGCCGGACGCCATCGCGCGTGAGCGTTTGGTCCACCTGAAAATCCTGGCAGAATGAGGTCCGGACCCACGAGCGTGTCGTGCGGCTTCGTCCCGTGATCGTTCGGTCACCCACCTGACGGAGACGCGTGCCTGCACGGTCGGAGGTGTTCGTTCCGCCTTGGTGTAATCGGCAGCACACGGGTTTTTGGTGCCCTTGGTCCAGGTTCGAGTCCTGGGGGCGGAGCTGGCGTGGCGCACGGCCACACCTGCATGGCAGAGATCTCGAGCAACCGGGAGTCCTTTCGTGACCACCGCTCAACCCGCAGCCGTCATCGTCCTCGCCGCTGGCGAGGGAACACGGATGCGCTCTGCTACACCCAAGGTTCTCCATCCCCTCGCGGGGCGCAGCATGCTCGGTCATGCGGTCGCTGCCGCGCAGGGGCTGGACCCGGCACGTGTGGCTGTCGTCGTCCGTCACGAGCGCGAGGCGGTGGCGAGCCACGCGGTGAGCATCGACCCCTCGATCCTCGTCGTCGACCAGGACGACATCCCTGGCACCGGACGTGCCGTCCAGTGCGCGCTCAGCGTGCTCGACGCGGCGGCGCAGGCGCAGGCCGCGCAGGCCGGCATCCCGGACGGGCACGAGGGACGCGGCGTCGGCGACGGGCTCGACGGCGCGGTCGTCGTCATCGCCGGAGACATCCCGCTGCTCGACTCCGGCACGCTCAGCGAGCTTCTCGCAGCGCACACCGCCGACGGCAACGCGGTCACGGTCCTCACCACCGAGATCGACGACGCGACCGGCTACGGCCGGATCGTGCGCGACCCGTCGACAGGCGAGGTCACCGGTATCGTCGAGCACCGCGACGCGACCGTCGAACAGCTCGAGATCCGTGAGATCAACTCGTCGATCTACGTCTTCGACGCGGCCGTGCTGCGGCACGGGCTCGCGAACCTCAACCGAGACAACTCCCAGGGCGAGGTCTACCTGACCGACGTCCTGGCGATCGCCAGGACCCAGGGCGGCTCCGTGCGCGCGGTGCGCACCGACGACCCCTTCGCCGTCGAGGGCGTCAACGACCGCGCCCAGCTCGCGGTCCTGCGGGCCGAGCTCAACCGTCGGATCCTCGACGACTGGATGCGCGCAGGCGTCACGGTGGTCGACCCGGGCACCACGTGGGTCGACGTCGACGTCGAGATCGAGCGGGACGTCACGATCCTGCCCGGCACCCAGCTCTACGGCACCACGATCGTCCGCGAGGGCGCGACGATCGGCCCCGACACGACCCTGACCGACGTCGAGGTGGGCGTCCACGCCTCTGTCGTGCGCACGCACGCCACGCTCGCGGTCATCGGCGGCGACGCCGTCGTGGGACCGTTCGCCTACCTGCGACCCGGCACCGTCCTCGGCACCGCCGGCAAGATCGGCACCTTCGTCGAGACGAAGAACGCCGTCATCGGTGACGGCTCGAAGATCCCGCACCTGTCCTACGTGGGCGACGCGACGATCGGGGAGCACACGAACATCGGTGCAGCCAGCGTGTTCGTCAACTACGACGGCGTCGCCAAGCACCACTCGACCGTCGGGTCCTTCAGCAGGACCGGCGCCGACAACCTCTTCGTCGCCCCCGTGCACATCGGCGACGGTGTCTACACCGCTGCCGGCTCGGTCATCCGCAACGACGTTCCCTCCGGCGCGCTCGCCGTCTCGGCAGGCACCCAGCGCAACATCGAGGGCTGGGTCGAGCGTCGTCGCCCAGGGACGGACGCCGCGCACGCAGCCGAGCGGGTCCGTCTCGAGTCAGACCGCGACACCTCGATGCTCGGCGCACAGGCCCGCGCCGAGCGAGCCCAGGCCGACCAGGCGAGCCTGCCTGTCCCGAGCCCGCCGACCGCTTCCCCCGACCAGGCTGCGCCGCGGCCCGGGACCTCCGGCACCACAGAAGGACACCGCGACCGATGACAGGAATCATCTCCCCGGACAGCGAGAAGCGACTCGTGTTCGCCTCCGGGCGCGCCCACCCCGAGCTCGCGAAGGACGTCGCACGAGAGCTCGGAACGGAGATCATCCCGACCAGCGCGTACGACTTCGCGAACGGCGAGATCTACGTCCGGTTCGGAGAGAGCGTGCGAGGTGCTGACGTCTTCGTCCTGCAGTCCCACACCTCGCCGATCAACCAGTGGATCATGGAGCAGCTCATCATGTGCGACGCGCTCAAGCGCGCCTCCGCAAAGACGATCACCGTGGTCCAGCCGTTCTACGGCTACGGTCGCCAGGACAAGAAGCACCGTGGGCGCGAGCCGATCTCGGCCCGCCTCATGGCCGACCTCTTCAAGACGGCGGGCGCGGACCGCATGATGAGCGTCGACCTGCACACGTCGCAGGCGCAGGGATTCTTCGACGGGCCGGTGGACCACCTCTGGGCGATGCCGCTCCTCACGGACTATGTCCGCACCCGGGTGAACGTCGCGGACGTTACGGTCGTGTCGCCAGACGCTGGCCGCATCCGTGTCGCCGAGCAGTGGGCGACCCGTCTCGGGGATGCGCCGCTCGCCTTCATCCACAAGACCCGCGACATCCACCAGCCGAACATGTCCGCAGCGAACCGCGTCGTCGGTGACGTCGAGGGGCGCAGCTGCGTGCTCGTCGACGACCTCATCGACACCGGTGGCACCATCGCCGCCGCCGTCCGGGTGCTGCTCGACGCGGGAGCCAAGGACGTCATCGTCGCTGCGACCCACGGGGTGCTCTCCGACCCCGCGCCTCAGCGGCTGCAGGAGTGCGGGGCGCGCGAGGTCGTCGTCACGGACACGCTGCCGATCGCGTCGGACAAGCAGTTCTCGAAGCTCACCGTGCTGTCGATCGCGCCGCTGCTCGCCCGTGCGATCCGCGAGGTCTTCGACGACGGCTCCGTGACGTCGCTCTTCGACGGCAACGCCTGACCGCAGGTCGACCAGCACGATCCTCTGCAGGCCCGTGGGCGTCCGTCGCCCCGGGCCTGCAGGTTCGACGCCACGGTGAGCGACAGGTATATTGGTCGGGTTGCCTCGGCGAGGGACGTCTGACGGGCCGTACGAACGGCCGCGACACGACCAGGGATGGTCCGTGAGACCAGCGATGGTCCAGATGATCGCAGATTTCCGTAATCGACTGGGCGGTCGCTGCTGCGCGTCCGTCACATGTCCCGCGCCGATGCAACCGCCCGTCATCCGTAGAGGTCGATCCCCAGTGTTGCCCGGCCGCTGCATGTGACAGCCGACTGCTCCCGTTCGTCGGCCCACACCACTTCCCCTGGAGTTCTACGTGTCTGAGATCAAGCTCGTCGCTGAGGCCCGCACCGAGTTCGGCAAGGGCGCTGCCCGCCGCACCCGTCGCAACAACCAGATCCCCGCAGTCCTCTACGGGCACGGCACCGCGCCCGTGCACGTCGCGCTGCCGGGCCACCAGACGATGCTCGCCCTCAAGCAGGCGAACGCCCTCTTCGAGATCGACCTCGACGGCGCCCTCGAGCTCGCGATCATCAAGGACGTCCAGCGCGACCCGGTCAAGGCCGTCATCGAGCACATCGACCTCCTCATCGTCAAGCGTGGCGAGAAGGTCGAGGTCGAGGTCGCCGTGCACATCGTCGGCGACGCCGCTCCTGGAACGATCCACATCCTCGAGTCGCAGTCCGTCGTCATCGAGGCGCTCGCGACCAACCTGCCGCGCTTCGTCGAGGCGTCCATCGAGGGCCTCGGCGCCGGTGCGACCGTCTACGCGCGTGACATCACGCTCCCCGAGGGCGCAACGCTCATTACGGACCCGAACGCCTACATCGTTCTCATCTCCGTGCCGCAGGACAACTCGGCCGACGACGCCGCTGCCGCCGAGGTCGCTGCCGGGCAGGCCGCCGCGTCCGCCGCAGCAGCCGAGACCGGTACGTCGCTCTAGTCGACAACGCTGCCGGGTGCGACCAGCGCCCGGCAGCTCGACCACCCCACCGTGGTCGAGCAACGCCCGGTACCGTTCGGTACCGGGCGTTTCGCCGTCCCGCACACGTTCACGAGGAGCACCCGACCATGACCGACCACCTGTGGCTCGTCGTCGGGCTCGGCAACCCCGGACCGCAGTACGCAGGGAACCGGCACAACGTCGGGCACATGGTCCTCGACCTGCTCGCTGCCCGTCACCGGGCGACGTTCACGGCACACCGGTCCCGGGCAGCGGTCGCCGAGGCGCGGCTCGGTGTCCTCCCGGGCGGGGCCCCCGGCCCCCGGGTGGTGCTCGCGAAGCCGTCGACCTACATGAACACGTCGGGCGGACCGGTCGCCGGGCTCGCCCAGTACTTCGACGTCGCACCGGAGCACGTGCTCGTGGTCCACGACGAGGTCGACATCCCGTTCGGTGACGTCCGGTGCAAGAGCGGTGGGGGAGAAGGCGGGCACAACGGGCTCCGCGACATCACCAAGGCGCTCGGCACCCGTGACTACGTGCGCGTCCGGACAGGTGTGGGCAGGCCGCCGGGGCGCATGGACACGGCGGACTACGTGCTCAAGGACTTCGGGACGGTCGAGCGCAAGGAGCTCCCGTTCCTCCTCGACGACGCTGCCGACGCGGTCGAGATGATCCTTACCGAGGGGCTCCTCGCAGCACAGGGAAAGTTCCACACGAAGTCGTGACGGCGTGACCCTCCGGGCGTCCCCTGGAGCGAGTCACCCGGAAGATCACCCCGACGCCCCTTGCTGCTCACCCCTCCCGCCTGCGGCTGCCGCAGATTCATCCCTGCGGTCGCCCCGATGCGGGCCCCTCCACCCGTGACACGGTCGCCACGTGTGGCTTGACTGGTGCAGGTGCGGCGAGCGTCGTCGCACCGGCGACGGGGTGGGGACATGACAGCACGCGTGGCGCTCGCACACGACTACGCGACCCAGCGCGGGGGCGCCGAACGGGTCGCGCTCCTGCTGGCCGACGCCTTTCCTGGTTCTCCCCTCTACACGACGCTGTACGACGCCGCGGGAACGTTCCCGGAGATGGCCGACCTCGATGTCCGCACCACCTCCCTCAACAGGTTCGGTCCGCTGCGCCGCCACCACCGCTATGCCCTGCCGTTCCTCGCCCGCGCGGTGTCGCGGCAGGTCATCGACGCGGACGTGGTGCTCGCCAGCTCGACCGGGTGGGCGCACGGGTTCCCCACCTCGGGGAGCAAGGTCGTCTACTGCCACGCCCCCGCGCGCTGGCTCTACCAGCGCGACCGGTACCTCGGTGCTGGGCGGCGCGGGGAGTCTGTCGCCCAGCGGGCCTCGCGGTGGGTGGCGACCGGGATGCTCGGGGTCGCGTCGGGCCCGTTGCGCCGTTGGGACGAGCAGGCCGCACGCACCGCAGACGTCTACCTCGCCAACTCCACGGTCACGCAGAGGGCGGTCCAGGTCGCCTACGGGATCGACGCCGAGGTCGTCGCGCCGCCGCCGGCGCTCCTGCCGACCGGGGACGAGTCGCGTCCTGAGATCCTCGACCGGAGCGCCACCGGACGGTCCGTCCAGGGCGACGACTTCCTCCTGTGCGTGGCACGGCTCCTGCCCTACAAGAACGTCGACGCCGTCGTCGCGGCGGCCGCGAGACGTCCCGACCTCGTGGTCCTCGTCGTCGGCTCGGGCCCGGACCGTGCACGTCTCGACGGCCTCGTCGCGTCGGGCGGGCACCGGAACGTGCTGCTCCTCGGCAGGGTCAGCGACGCCGAGCTGCGATGGCTCTATCGGTCGTGCATCGCGCTCGTGGCGGCGTCTTACGAGGACTACGGTCTCTCGCCCCTCGAGGCTGCGGCCTTCGGCCGCCCGTCTGTGGTGCTCCGCGACGGTGGCTACCTCGACACGGTGGCCGAGGGCACCACCGGGACGTTCTTCGACAGGCCTGGACCCGACGAGATCGCTGCCGCGGTGGGGGAGACGCTCGAGGCGACCTGGGCGGCGGACGTGCTCCAGCGTCACGCTCGGACGTTCTCGGCCGCGGCCTTCACGTCTCGGCTGCGGTCCGTCGTCGACGGCGAGCTGGACCGTCACGACATGCACGTCACAGCAGGAAGGAGCCTCGCATGACGCTCACAGAGCTCGTCCGGACCTTGTGGGTGGGGAGATGGTTCGTCGCCGCGGCCGTCTTCCTCGGACTGTGTGCGGGAGGGGCGTACCTCGCGACGCGCGAGGTGCCGTTCCACAGCGTCGCGACCGTCCAGTTCCGCATCGACACCCCGGCTGCGGCGACCGTCAGCCCGCCGGTCGTCACGATCGACCCGGTCGATGTCACGTCCGCGAAGGTCGCGGAGAGGGCAGCCGAGATCCTGGGCGACGGGTCGCAGCCGCTGGACCTCACGGCGTCCGTCGACGCGTCGCACGACCCGGTCACGGCCCGCGTGACGATCGGTGCGCAGGCGCTCTCTGACGAGCGCTCGGCGGACGTGGCGAACGCGTTCGCCGACGCCTACGTCGAGTACGTCGACGCACGGTGGGAGGCCGAGCTGACGACGCTGGAAGCGAACATGGAGAGCACGCGGACCAGGGCGCTCGACCTCCAGGCGGAGATGCTCGCGAGCCCCGCCGACCCCATCGTGGCTGCAGACCTCGACGCGGTCCTGTCGTCGTACGGAGCTCTTGCGGCCCAGCAGAACATCGCGGCAGGCCTGGGGTCGCCGGCGGCTCTCGCGCAGGCGGCGGGCGGCGGGACCCCCATCGGCATGGGCGCAGCCTCGGTCCTCCTGCTCGCGCTCCTCGCAGGCGTCTTTCTCGGCTGCGGCCTCGCGCTGCTGCGGCGCGCTCTCGACTCGACGATCTCGACGGCCAAGCTCGCGCGGGCGACCGCCGGGGCACCCGTCCTCGCCGAGCTGGCCGACGTGCGCCGGTCCGCGCAAACAGCGGCCCTCGCGGGGCTCCTGCCTGTCGACGGCAGGTCGGCGACCCCGTTCACCGAGTCGATCCGTGAGCTGCGCACGTCGATCCAGGCCGCCAAGGAGGGGGCAGCGCTGACGATCGTCGTCAGCGCGACGGAGCCGGACGCGCCACGGAGCTTCATCGTCGCGAACCTCGCGGCATCCTGGGCGCTGTCCGGGCGGGACACGATCGTCATGTCCGGCGACCTGCGGCGCAGCGACCTCGAAGACCTGCTCCCGGCGCCCGACGGCTGGGAACCGACAAGGACGCCCGGGTGGGGGCAGGGGGACCTCGAGCCTGTGCACCTGCACCGCGAGGACGGCCCTGTGCTCGGCACGCTCCGGCCCACCGCCGTCAACGGGCTGCGCTACCTGCCGGCGCCGACGACGAGCCTCGACCCGGCCGACTACCTCGCCAGCGCTGCGGCCCGGCGCATGATCGACCAGGTACGGGCAGCAGGTCAGGTGGTCATCATCGACGCACCGCCCGTGCTCGCGGCCGCGGACGCCATCATCCTCGGTGGGTACACCGACGGGGTCGTCCTCGTCGCGACCGTCGGGCACACCGACCGCAGCGTCCTGGAGGACGCCGCGTCGCGCCTCGCGGGAGCGAACGTCACGCTCATCGGGGTCGCGCTCCACGGGCGGACGGCCGACAAGCGGATGACCTACACCTCGACGTACGCGCCGGAGCAGCCCGACGCGGTGGCCTCCGAGACGGTGCCGGACGTCCCGGTGCCGTCCGACGCGGTGCCCGACCTCGCGGTGCCCGACCTCGCGGTGCCGTCCGACGCGGTGCCCGACGTCATCGTGCCGGCCCGCCCACCTCGCCGCCTCGACCGTGGTCGTCATGGTGGGCAGGTTCGAGAGGCCGAGCCGGCTGCCCGGTCCGGTTCGCGCGCGGCTGGTTGACGTGCCGCGCGTCCTCGTCGTCGGGCACACCGCCGCACCCGGGGGCGCCGAGCTTGCGCTCGTGCGGCTGTGCGGTGCGCTCGACCCGAGCCTCGCCTCGGTGGCCGTGCTGCTGTTCGAGGACGGGCCGCTGAGAGCGCGCCTCGAGACAGACGGTCACGAGGTGGCGGTCCTTCCGCTGCGCGCGGACGTCCGGACTGCTCATCGCGACGCGTCGCTGCGGTCGTGGTCCGCGCTGCGGGGCGCGCTCGTCGCTGCGGTCGAGGTCGTGCGGTTCACAGCACGGCTGACCCACGCGGTCCGCGCACAGGCACCGGACGTCCTCCACGCGACCACCCTCAAGGCCGACCTCCTGTGCATGGTCCCGGCGCTGCTCGCGCGGGTGCCTCTCGTCTGGCACGTCCACGACCGCATCGCCGCCGACTACATGCCGGCTCCGGTCGCCGCGCTCCTGCGGGCTCTCGCCCGGGTGGTGCCGAGGCACGTCGTCGTGAACTCCATGGCGACCGCCGGGACCCTCCGCCCGCCGAGAGGCCGGTGGACGCTCGCCTACCCCGGCCTGCTGCCCACGCAGGTACGTCCGTGGCCGGAGCGGACCGAGCCTCGGTCGCCGGTCGTCGGGATCGTCGGGCGGGTCGGTGCGACCAAAGGGCAGCGGGAGCTCGTCCAGGCCGCCGCGCTCGTCGTGGCTCACCATCCGCAGGTGACGTTCCGCATCATCGGCGGGGCGCTGTTCGGCGAGGAGGGCTACGAGGCGGAGGTGAGGTCGCTCGTGGGGTCGCTCGGCCTGCGCGGGAGCGTCCGGCTCACCGGGCACGTCGACGACCCCGTCGGCGAGCTCGACGGGCTGAGCGTGTGCGTCCACGCGTCACCCGTCGCCGAGCCGTTCGGTCAGGTGGTCGTCGAGGCGATGGCGCGCGGCGTCCCCGTGGTCGCCACCTGCGCGGGTGGCGTGCCCGAGATCCTCCTCGCGGACGGTGGCCGCGGCGCGGCCGGTGCGCGTCCCGCACGATCCGGGACAGGACCGCGCCGCACGCCGTTCGGCGTGCTCGTCCCGCCGGGGGACGTCGCGGCGCTCGCCGCGGCGGTGCTCGACGTCCTCGACGACCCGGTGGGCGCACGCGAGCGTGCCCGGGCCGCGTGGCTCCGTGTGCAGGAGCAGTTCATGATCGACCGCACCTGCGCGGCGGTGCTCGGTGCCTGGTCCGCGGTGCTCTCCAGCGGGCCGTCGGGCGGTCTGCGCGGCCAGCGCGTCGTCAGGTCGTCGCGCGGAGGCCGACGAGGACGTCCTGCATCTCGGTGACCCGCTCCGCCCACGTCGGGATCGTCGCGGTCTGCGGCAGCGGTCCGGGCGGCAGGGGCGGCCCGACGAGCACGCTCGTCACCCCGTCGACGAACGCCCGGCTGTCGAGGACGTGCACCGCCGGGTGGTGGAGGTCGCGGAACCCGGCGACAGGGGTGGAGACGACGGGTCGAGCGACGGCTTGGTACTCGTAGAGCTTGATGGGGTCGAGGGAGTCGGTGAACGGGTCGACCACGTGGGGGACGACGAGGACGTCGGCGTGCTGGAGGTATGCGGGCACGGTGGCGTAGGGGCGCGGTCCGAGGACCTGGACCCCTGCGTCGTGCAGGAGCGTCCGGTCCTGCTCGGAGACGAGCGCCGGCCCGACGAGCACGAGCGTGCCGAGGCCGGTGGTACGGAGCTCGTCGCCGAGGCGGACGCAGAGCCCCACGTCGACCCGGTCGGGGTGGACGGTGCCGGCGTAGAGGGCGACGCGGCCGGGCGGGAGGTCGCGCGGGCGAGCGCGCGGTCGCCGGAAGGCGTCGAGGTCGACGGCGTTGGGCACGAGGCGGACGGGGCGGATCGCGCCCTTCGTGCGAGCGAGCGCTGCGGAGCACACGACGACCGTGCGGCACGTCGCCATGAGGAAGTCCTCGTCGTCGCGCAGCCGTGCGAGCTGGGCAGGGGAGCGGTGTGCCGCGAGCCAGTCGTCCGTGATGTCGTAGAGGCTCGGCCACGAGGAGACCCGGGCGAGGGTCGCGCCCGCCGGGTCGTTGACCCACAGCACCGGTGCGTGCAGGTGCAGGCGCCGGGCGACCTGCAGGACGGTGTGCGCCATCCGCGTGTCGGCGCTCGTGCCCACGAACGCGTCGGCGCGCCGTGGCAGCCACTTGGTCGGCTGATAGGTCCACAACCGGCCGGCGGGCACGCCGTCGGCACGTCCGCGGGCGACGAGGCCTGCGCCGCGCCGCGGACGTCGACGGCCGGCGAGGGCGTGGAGCGGGTCGGCCGGCGGCTCGACGACGAGCACGCGCAGGTCCGGGTCGGCACCGAGCAGCCCCGCGAGCAGGATCTGGTTGCGTCGCCACACGTCGTCCCAGCGCTCGAGCGACACCACGACGAGATCGGTCATGTCAGGGTGGTCCTTCCCAGGGTGGCGGCGCAGCGCGCCCGGTCGTCGAGCACCGCGCGGTAGACGGCGAGGGTGCCGGCGACCTGTGCGTCCAGGGTGAAGTGCTCTCGTTGGACCGCGCGGAGCGCGAGGCCGTGCTCGCGTGCGGCCTCGGGGTCGTCGGCGACGGCGCACAGCCGGCGTGCGGCGTCGTCCGGGTCGCCGGGCGTGAAGAGGTGCGGTGCGTCGGCGCGGCCGACCGTCTCGAGGTGCCCGCCGGCCGCTGCCGCGACCACGCACAGCCCTCCGGACATCGCTTCGAGGACGGAGAGCCCGAGCCCGTCGACGGCGCACGGTGCGAGGAGCACGGACGCCTGGTCCATGAGGTCCGGGCAGTCCGAGCGTCCGCCGAGGAACCGGGTGCTGGCCCAGGTGCCGAGGTCTCCGGCGAGCGCCTCGAGGTGCGGGCGCTGGGAGCCGTCCCCGGCGATCTCCATCGTCCATCCGTGCGCCGCGAGCCCGCTGGCGGCGAACGCTCGCACCGCCACGTCCGTGGACTTCTCCGGCTCGAGACGCTGGACGACGAGGACGATGCGTCGTCGGGGACCGGTCGTTGCGTCGCGCACAGGGACGCCCGGGTAGACGACCGTCGACCAGCCGTCGATGCGGTCGGCCACGTAGTCGCTGATCGCCACCTGCGCGTCGATCCTGGCGGCGACGACGTTCCCGACCCGTCGCGCGAGGGGGCTCGACCCGCGGCGTCGGGCGAAGTGCCGGGTGGCGACGAGGGGGACGTCGCGCAGCGTCGGGACGAGCGTCGCCGCGGTCTCTGCTGCGGTCATGTGCGCGTGCACCACGTCGGGGCGGCTCCCGGACCTGGACACGCGGTATGCCGCGAGGGCCGCAGCGGGCACCGTCGATGCCGGGGCGACAGGGACGCTGTGCCCGGCGAGCGCGGTGCGCATCGAGGTCAGGTCGCCGCCGACCACCCTGACCCGGTGGCCGGCACGTGCCTGGGCCGCAGCGAGGTTGGCGACGTGGCGCTCCACGCCGGCGAAGGCGTCGGAGCGGATCACGTGCAGGATCCGTAGGGCGTCGTTCACCGGTGCGCCTCCTGGGTGGTCGTCGGGGCGCCTGCGGTCGCGAGCGCGTCAGCGAGCGGGTCGCCGTGCTCCTCGGCGCGGGCCAGCGCACCGACACAGATCCCGGCGACGACGAACGGCATCGGCACCTGGGCCGCGACCCAGAAGAAGTCGAGCTGGCCCTGGACGAACCGGCCGAGGACGACGCAGAAGGCCAGGGTGCCGTAGGCCGGGTTCGCCCTCCAGAGCACCACGAGGACGCCGACGAACAGGACGAGGAACCCGACGAGGCCGACGGCTCCGGCCGAGGTGAGGACCTCGAGCTCGGCGTTCGGCGGCTGGAACCCGTAGGAGGTGCGTCCGGTCGTCCACCATCGCAGGCCCGCACCGAAGAACGGCTGGTCCTGCCACAGGCGCAGGGAGTCGGCGTACCACGCGAGCCGCTGGTTGGCCGAGTTGAACTCGTTGCCGTCGGTGAGCTGGGCGCTCGTCGTCGACCACACGAGGGCGAGCGCGGAGACGATGGCGACGAGGATGACGGGTGACCGGCGGCGGCGTCCGGGCTCGTGACGCAGCACGACGACGACCGTGACGATCGCGAGCCCGAGGATCGCCTGGCGAGACTGCGAGGCGAGCAGACCTGCGGAGAAGAGGCAGAACGCGGGGACGGTCCACGTCGTCGACCAGCCCAGCCACGTGGGCCGTTGGTAGACGATGAGGGCCGCGGTCGCGAGGACGCCTCCGAGGAGGTTCTTGTGCATGTCGAGCGGCCACTCGAGGTAGACGGGCGACCACGTGCCGGTCGCGGCGAGGTCGACCACCGCTTGTGTGATCGCTGCTGCGGCGCAGACGGCCGCCGCCCAGAGGAAGAGACCGAGCGCGACGTTCCCGCGCCCTGCCCGGCCGATGGACCATCCGACGAGGAGCGCGCCCCCGACCTGGAGCCACGCGTGGAACCACTCGACGGCGTTGGCCGTGTACGGGTTGACCAGCACGGTGAAGAGCGTGCTCGCCTGGTAGAACGCCGAGAACCACACGAGGGAGCGCATCTCGCGGCTCAGCGGGTGGGTGCGCAGGAGGAGCGCTGCCCAGAACGCGACGAAGAGCACGAGGTCGGACACCGAGAGGTCCACCCCGCCCTCGCCGTCTGCTCCGCCGCCACCGACCCGTGCCACGACGATGATCGTGGGGAGCGCGAGCACCGGCAGGGTGGCGGGCTCGGTCGCGGTGAGCGCGAGCACGACGACGAGCGCCGCCGCCGCGACCCCGAGCATCGGGTCCACGACGACGACGACGCTCACGACGACGGTAGCGAGGACCGCGCACACGACGAACGGGACGAGGTGCGCCGGGACCGCCCGGAGCAGCCGGTCCGCGCTCACGGGCGGGCCAGGAGCGTGCGCTGCACGCGAGCCGGGCCGCGCGCGTAGAGCACGAAGCGTCGTGTCGCGTCCGCTCGGCGCTCCCCGCGCAGGAGCACCATGCGCAGCGCGGTGCCGGCGAGGACGCCCAACCGGTTGACAGCCCATCCGGACGCGCCGAAGTGCTTGCGGAAGTAGAGCTCCTGCGACGCGTGGAAGTGCGTCTCGCGCAGGCGGGAGTCCGAGCTCGTCGCTCCGCCGAGATGCACGGCTCGCGCGCCCGGCACGACCCCGTGGCGCCACCCGGCGTGCCGTGCCCGACGCGCCCAGTCCGTCTCCTCGGCGTAGAGGAAGAACCGTTCGTCGAGCCCACCGACGTCGGCCAGCGCCGCTCCCCGGACGAGGAGGACCGACCCGATGACGAAGTCGTCCTGAGCGGTGAGCGACCCGAGCCCGAGGTTGATCAGCCATGTTCGCAGCGGGGTCGGGAACGGCCACGCGACCCGGGCCGCGTGCCCGTCCGCGTCGACCTGCGCCGGCCCCACCGATGCGAGGCCCGGGTCCGCGTGCAAGGCCTCCCGCAGCAGGTCGACGTCCTGCGGCTCGACCACCGCGTCCGGGTTGAGCAGCAGCACGTCGACGTCCGGGGTGAGGCACTCCTGCAGGCCGTGGTTGGCGCCGGCCGCGAACCCGCTGTTGAGCCCAGGGTCGAGGTAGCGCACACCGTGACGCTCGCACAGCGCCCGGACGAGCGGGCTGGACGAGTTGTCCACGACGATGACCCGGTAGGTGTGGCTCAACGGCGCGAGCGCGCGGTCGAGGAGCTCGACCGACCCGTAGGCGACGACGACGATCTCGAGGTCGCTCGTGGTCGGGGTGAGCTCGTCGGGCCGGGGCCGGTGCGGGGCGTCGACCGGGGTGCTCGCGGTCGCCACCTCGCGGTACACCCGCAGGTACTGCGCCCCGATGTTCTCCCACGTGTAGTCCGCCGAGCGAGCGAGGCCCGCAACGACGAGCTCCTCCCGCAGGCCGGGGTGGGTGCCCACCGTGACGAGAGCGTCCCGGAGCGCCTCCACGTCACCGGCAGGGACGAGCAGGCCGGCGTCCTGGAGCACGTCGGGCAGCGCGCCGCTGTCGCTCGCGACGACCGGGACCCCGCTCGCCATCGCCTCGACCGCGACCCGCCCGAACTGCTCCACCCATCCGGGCTGGGGCAGGGACGGCACCGCGAGCACGTCGAGCGAACGGACGTGCTCGGCCAGGCGCTCTCCGGAGAGGTGACCGACGAGCTCGACCCGGCCCGCGAGGTCTGGTCGGGCCACGCGCTCGCGGATCGTGGCCTCGAGCGGTCCGCCACCGGCGATGCTCACGTGCAGGCGGACGTCCCGGGCGGCAGCCCGGACGAGGACGTGGACACCCTTGTGGACCTCGAGCCGTCCGACGAACCCCACGCGGATCGGGCCGCCCGGGTGGCGCACCGCCCGGGTGCCCGCCGGTGCCGGGTGGAACGTCGCAGTGTCCACACCGAGCCCGATCGTCCAGGCGGGTGCGCGCAGGCCCTTGCCGCGCAGCACCCGACCCGCCTCGTCGTTGCACACGGAGACAGCCGACGCGCCGCGGAGCGTCAGCCGCTCGATCCATCGAAACGGCAGGGGGTGGGTCTTGGTGATGTTCTGTGCCGAGTAGAGCAGGTACGGCGCACGGACCGGGCGCAGGGCCCGGAGCAGCAAGATCTCGGCTGCCGCGAGCGAGTACGGCTCCTCGTGGATGTCGAGGACGGTGTGGGGGCGCCCGAGCTCGCGCCACAGTGCGACGGGGTCGTAGAGGAACGTGATGGGGTGCGACCCGAAGGTCCGTATGCCTACGACGTCCTCGCCGGCACCTGGGACGAGCCAGACGGCTGAGCCGCCCTCGTCCCAGACGGTCGCGGACACGGACCGGACGGGGTGCCCGGCTGCCCGGACGTGCCGTTCGCGCTCACGCCACGCGTCGACCACGGCGCTGTGGGAAATTCTCAGAACCCGCACGGTCTGGCCCTCCTCGTTGGATCGACGACCGTCGTCTCACCCATCGAAGGTAAGCCCGCAAAAAGGGCATAACCCATGGGGGATCGGGGTGATTCTGCAACTCACCCCTGACTTTGCCTCCGACCGGCCGTACGGTTTCAGTCAATCCACTGTTTGAGGTCCTTTCGTGCAAAAGGGGTGAGATCGTGCAGATTCTGGTCGATGGTGATCGTGGTTATCTGGGGGCTCGCATCGTCCCGTTCCTGCGTGCAGCAGGTCACGAGGTCGTCGGGCTCGACGCCGGCTGGTACGACGGCTGCGACTTCGGTGAGCCGCCCGGCGGGTACGAGCAGCGCACGGGCGACGTGCGCGACGCCCGCCCGGAGGACCTCGAGGGTTTCGACGCGGTCATCCATCTCGCGGCGATCTCGAACGACCCGGTGGGCCACCTCAACCCCGACGCGACGTACTCCGTCAACGCGCACGGAGCGATCCACACGGCCCGAGCGGCAAAGGCCGCTGGTGTCCCGCGCTTCCTCTTCTCGTCCTCGTGCTCGCTCTACGGGGCCGCCGGCGACGCCCCGGTCGACGAGCGCAGCGCGTTCAACCCCGTGACGCCGTACGGCGAGAGCAAGGTCCTCGCCGAGCAGGGGATCTCCGAGCTCGCCGACGACTCCTTCAGCCCGACCTACCTGCGCAACGCCACCGCCTACGGGTCGTCGCCGCGGCTGCGCGCCGACATCGTCGTCAACAGCCTCACCGGTACGGCGTTCACCACGGGCAAGGTCGAGCTCCAGTCCGACGGCACCCCGTGGCGCCCGCTCGTCCACGCCGAAGACATCGCCCGCGCGTTCCTCGCCGTCCTCGAGGCACCACGAGACAGGATCCACGACGAGGCGTTCAACGTCGGCCGCGACGAAGACGTGGTCCAGGTCCGGGACATCGCCACCCAGGTCGCCGACCTTCTCGACGCGCCCGTGACCTTTGCCGACGGCGCAGGCCCGGACGCCCGGGACTACCGCGTCGACTTCACCAAGATCACCACGTTGCTCCCGGCGTTCGCCCCACGGTGGACCGTCCCGGACGGCATCCGTGAGCTCGTGGCGGACATGCGCCGCATCGGCCTCACCGCTCACGACTTCGCCGGACCCCGCTACGTCCGGCTCCAGCGCATCCAGGAGCTCACCGCCCTGGGGCTGCTCACCGAGGACCTCCGGCTCACCACGCCGGCACGCCAGCCCGTCTCCTGAAGGGGCCCGTCATGACCACCGCATACCAGAGCACCACCTCGACTGCCCCGACTGCCCCGGCCCTGCCGCCAGGCTCTCCTCGCCACGCAGCCGACCGACCGCCGCTCCCCGAGCCCCACCCCGACTGGGTGTGCCGGTGGTCCGGGCAGCCTGGGGGGAGCGTCGTGCTCGACCTCGGCCTCCAGCCCGCCGCCGACGCCTTCCCTCTCCCGACCGACCCCGTCCCCGACCCCGAGCACCCGCTGCGCATGGTCATCAGCTCGGTGAGCGGTCTCGTCCAGCTCGAGACCGACCCGACCACCCCCGAGGAACCGCGCGGGGTCGAGCCAGCCGCACTCGTCGCCCAGTCCGAGGCCGCCGTCGCCCAGTCCGAGGCGGCCGGCTTCGTCCGGCCCGGCACCCGTGTCCTCGAGCACCCCAGCCCGCACGGCGGGTCCTGGGTCGACCAGCTTGGTGCACGCGGGCTCGTCGAGGTCGACGAGGGACCAGCCGAGCTCGTGGTCGACATCTTCGGCATGATGCACGCCGCCGACCAGCGGACCGCGCTCCTCGAGCGTGCCGCCCAGCTCACGGACGACGGCATCCTGCTCATGCAGTTCCACACGGTCGCCGCGATCATCCGCTCCGGCATCTGGAACGCTCTGCGGCACGGCCACTTCGCCTACTACTCGACGCCTGCGCTCGTCGCGATGGCGCGCGAGGTCGGCCTCGTCGCGATCGGCTGCTGGGAGTACCCGCTCTACGGCGGCACGATCATGCTCGCGTTCGCCAAGCAGTCCGAGAGCCACCCGACCCAGACTCCCGACGTAACGACGATGGTCGCGCGCGAGCTCGCCGAGGGCGCCATCGACCCCCACCATGCCGCGAGCCTCGGGCGCGCCCTCGACGAGTCCGTCAGCGCCATCGAGGCCTACCTCGCCCAGACCCAGGCCGAAGGACTCGTCGTCGGTGGCTACTGTGCGGCCTCCCGCGCCTCCGCGCTCCTGCGCTGCGCCCACATCACGACCGACCAGGTCGTCGCGCTCGCCGACGCCTCCGTGGCGAAGCACGGCCGCACGATGCCGGGCAACCGCATCCCCATCGTGTCGCCAGCCGGCCTCGTCGCCCTGCACCCTGACCGGGTGCTCCTCTTCGTCCCCGACCTCCTCGACGAGGTGCGCGCTGCGCTCCCCGAGATCGAGGCGAACGGCGGCCGCTGGGTCGTCCTCGACCCGATGCCGCGGGAGATCGAGCCGCTGTAGCGAGAGCTCGAGCGTGACGCTGCAACGACACAGACCGGGTGGCGGTGCGAGCCATCCTTGGTACGCCCGCCGCCGTCCCCCTCGGCGGCGGGCGTGCTGGTGTGCCGAGATCGTTGTCGACAAGGTGCGTGCGTTCGGTGACTCAGCCGGGCACAGTCACCGTGTCTGTCGCCGCACCGTCGGCGCCGTAGGCCGTCACGACCGCTGTCGTGACCCCCTCAGGGACCCAGCCGAAGTAGTGTCCGCCGCCGGCGAGCAGCTCGCGGTCTGACCCGTCGGCGAGCCGGACGGTCGCGCGCACGCTGTCGCCTCCCGCCAGCACGAAGAAGGTCAGGCCGTCGTCGACGTGCGACGGCATGCCCTCGCTCGTTGCCGTCGCGAGCAGCGCAAGCTTCTCCGGGCCTGCCGCGCAGATGAGACTGCCGCCTCCAGACCGTGTCCAGTCACCACCCGAGGTCGGCTCCACCACGGTGGCGTGGCACGTCGTCCCTCCAGAACCGGTGGACGCCCACAGAGAGAACCGATGCTCGTCGTCGAACGGGACGCTCGTGACGTACTCGATGCTCGACGGGTCGGGGCCTGCGCCGTCCTGTGCAGATCCTCCGACGACCGGCTGCAGGGCGAAGAGGTCGGTGATCTGGCTCGGGACAGGGTCGTCGGCGGTCGCGAGCCCGATGCCACCGGTGGAGAAGGCGATCACCGCGACGCCCACGACGGACCCACGCACGGTCCACCGGCGTCGTGGAGGGGCGGAGCGCAGAGCCATCGTGCGGGCGTACGCGGACGCAAGACGGTCCGGACCAGCGACCGGAGGCGCGAGGGAGGCGAGGACGTCGAAGGGGTCACGGTCGGGGATCATGCGCGTCCGTCCTGGAGCTCGAGAGAGTGGTCGACTGGCTCGTCTGGGGGCGGGGCGTCTGCGGCGCTGGCGTGTCGGAGCCTCGTGCGTGCCCGGGAGAGCCGCATCGCGAACGCTGACGGCGAGCAGCCCGCGACCTGTGCAGCGGCCCCGGGGGCGAGTCCGTCCCACGAGACGAGCAGGAGTGCTTCGCGCTCACGCGGGGAGAGCGTCGCGAGGGCGCGGAGCACGGTCTGGCGCTCGAGGGCGCTCGTCTCGGCCGACGGGTGGGTCTCGACGAGGTGGACGATCCGGGCGAGCTCCTGGCTGACCGCGCGACGGCGGAAGCCCGAGCGGCGCTGGTTCGCCACCGTGTTGCGGGCGACGACGAGCAACCACGGCAGCGCTTCGCCGGGCACGTCCGCGAGCCGGCGCCATGCGACGAGGAACGTCTCGGCGACGACCTCGTCGGCGAGGTCTGGTCCGACGTGGCGTTGGGCATACGCGAGGATCCGGTGCGCGTGGGCGGCCCAGAGGGCGCTGAAGAGGCGCTCGGGGTCCTGGTGGTCGGTCGTGCTGTCGTCGCTCACACCTGGAAGTGTCCGGGACCCCGCCCAGATTCACGTCCGGCTGCGCACGGTCTTCTCAGCGACGTCCCGCTCACCGCCCGCGCGGCTTGAGCCGCACCTGCGGCAGCTCAGGCGCGGGGAGCGGGGCGCCGTCGTATCCGGGGACGGTGCCATAGCGGTGCAGGCCCGCCTCGGTGCCGGCGATCGCGTCCTGCCACCGGGCACGCGCCTCGACGATCTCCTCGTGCGTGCGGCCGACGAAGTTCCACCACATGAGGACCTCCTCGCCGAACGGCTCGCCGCCGACGAGGACCGCCCGGACGGGCTCGGCTGCGGACTCGAGCACGATCTCGTCAGCACCGGGCGCGAGATACGCGAGCCACGCAGGGGCGACCGGCTCGCCGTCGACGGTGAGGTCGCCTGCGTCGACGAGCACGGCGTGCTCGAAGTCGCGGTCCACCGGCAGGCGGACCGTCGCGCCGCTCGGGATGTCGATCTGGGCGGCGACGAGGGGCGAGTACGCGCGGGCGGGGGACGTGACGCCGCCGAACGAGCCCATGAACACCTGGACCGTCGCGCCGTCGAGCGTGACGGTCGGTGCGTGAGCCACGTGCTCGAACGTCGGTGCAGCGTGGCGGTGGGCGTCGGGCAGCGCGGTCCACAGCTGGACACCGTGCATGACGCCCTGGTCCGGGAAGTGCTCGAGAGTGCCCTCCTCGGAGTGGCTGATGCCGTGCCCGGCGGTCATGAGGTTGAGCTGGCCGGGCTCGATCGTCTGCACCGACCCGACCGAGTCGCGGTGCAGCACCCGCCCCTCGAAGAGCCACGTGACCGTCTGCAGACCGGTGTGCGGGTGCGGTGCGACGTCCATCCCGCCCGAGCGGGCGACGTCGTCCGGGCCGTAGTGGTCGACGAAGCAGAACGGACCGACGAGCGAACGCTGCTTCGACGGCAGCGTCCGGCGCACCGTCATCGCCCGCGGCCCACCGAGCGGGACGTCCCGCGGCGCGACGAGCTCGACCGTGCGGGTCGCTGGACCGTTCACGCGGGGAGGCTCGCCACGAAGTCCGCCCACGAGCCCGCTGCGTGGTCCCGGTCGCTCACGACCGTGACCGGGGCCGGCCACGGCACCGCCAGGTCGGGGTCGAGGAAGTTCACGGTGACGTCCTCGTCTGGCCCGTAGTAGTCGTCGATCCGGTAGATGAAGTCGGTCACCGACGTGAGCGCCTGATAGCCGTGGAGGAACCCGCGCGGGATGTACACCTGGGTGCACAGCTGGTCGTCGAGCAAGAACGTCTCCATCTGGCCGAACGTCGGCGAGCCAGGGCGTGCGTCGATCGCGACGTCGAGGACGGCGCCGTGGGAGCACCGCACGAGCTTCGCCTCACCGGCTCCTGATCGTCCGTGCAGGCCGCGGACCACCCCCTGGTAGGAGCGCGACTGGTTCTCCTGGACGAAGCCTGCCGGGTCGATGCCGGCCGTGCGCAGGTAGTCGACGTCGAGGGAGCGCGCAAAGTATCCGCGGGCGTCCCGGTGCGGTGTCGGGCGGAACACGACGAGTCCTTCGATGGACGTCTCGATGATCTCCATGCGCACCACCCTAGAGGTGACTCGGGGTGAGTAGAGGGGTGATTCATCCTGATGTGTCTTGTTCCCGTCCCGAGAAGGCGCACAGACTCGAGATGCGCAGACGAGAGCCCCGACGAGAGGCCCTCCCGCCGAACCCCGAGGGGGACGCAGCATGGACACCGCCCTACAGACAGTCCTCGACGAGCCGCTCGTCGCTCGCACGTACCACGCGTCAGAACGCGTCCAGCGTGCCCTGCACCGCATGGTTCCCGGGGGCTCCCACACCTACGCCCGGTCGTCGGACCAGTACCCGGAAGGGATGGCGCCGATCATCGCCCGGGGGAGCAGGGCACACGTGTGGGACGTCGACGGCAACGAGCTCGTCGAGTACGGCATGGGGATGCGATCCGTGACGCTCGGGCACGGCTACGAACCCGTAGACGACGCGGTCTGCGCAGCACTGCGCGCAGGCGTGAGCTTCTCTCGCCCCAGCGTCTGGGAAGCGAGCGCAGCAGAGACCTTCCTCGCCGCGGTCCCCGGCGCGGACATGGTGAAGTTCGCCAAGAACGGGTCCGACGTCACGTCGGCGGCGGTCAGGCTCGCTCGCGCCGCGACAGGTCGCGACCTCGTCGGGATCTGCACGACGCAACCGTTCTTCTCTACCGACGACTGGTTCATCGGCAGCACCGCGATGGGCGCAGGCATCCCGGACGCCGTCAAGGCGCTCACCGTCGGGTTCCGCTACAACGACCTCGACTCCGTCCGTCAGCTCTTCACGCTGTACCCGGACGAGATCGCGTGCCTCGTCCTCGAGCCGGCGACCGCGACCGTCGAGCCGGCGCCCGGCTTCCTCGAAGGGGTGCGCGAGCTCTGCGACGCCCACGGCGTCGTCCTCGTCTTCGACGAGATGATCACCGGCCTGCGCTGGCACGCGAGCGGGGCACAGCACGTCTACGGCGTCACGCCCGACCTCTCCACGTGGGGCAAGGCGCTCGGCAACGGCTACGCGATCTCGGCGCTCGCCGGCAAGCGCGAGCTCATGGAGCTCGGCGGTCTCCGCACGGACGCGTCCCGCGTCTTCCTCCTGTCGACGACGCACGGCCCCGAGGTGGTCGGGCTCGCGGCGTACCTCGCCGTCGCCCAGGCCTACGCAACGACCGACGTCGTCGGGATCATGGCAGAGCGGGGGCAGGCGCTCGCCACCGGTGTGAGCGCGGCCGCCGCCGATGCCGGCATCGGTACGGCGGTCGAGGTCCTCGGGCGGCCCTCGTGCCTCGTCTTCGCCACCCGTGACCACACCGGTGCACCCTCGCAGGCCTTCCGCACGCTGTTCATCCAGGAGATGCTCCGCGCCGGGGTCCTCGCCCAGTCGTTCGTCGTCTCGGCCGCTCACACCCCAGCGGACATCGAGACGACTGTCGATGCCGCACGCCGCGCCTTCGCGGTCTACGCCCGCGCGCTCGAGCGCGGCACCACGGACGGTCTGCTCGTCGGCAGACCCGTCGCACCGGCGATCCGCGAGCATGCCGCGCCGCGGCGGCTCGAACCAGACGTCATCGAGGACGGTGTGTCATGAAGGTCGTTCTGTTCTGCGGAGGTCTCGGGATGCGCATGCGCTCCGGAGAGGACTCGCTGCCCAAACCCATGATGGAGATCGGCTGCCGCCCGGTCCTGTGGCACATCATGCGGTACTACGCCCACTTCGGTCACACCGAGTTCATCCTGTGCCTCGGGCACGGTGCACGGGCGATCAAGGACTACTTCATCAACTACGACGAGACGCACTCGAACGATTTCGTCTGGTCCGGTGACGGGCAGGACGTCGAGCTGCTCGGGCACGACATCAGCGACTGGAAGGTCACGTTCGTCGACACCGGCCTGAGCACCGCGATCGGCGAGCGTCTGCGTCGCGTGCGCCGGTACCTCGACGATGACGAGATGTTCCTCGCGAACTACGGCGACGTCCTCACCGACGCGCCGCTCGACATGATGATCGAGGGCTTCGCGATGTCGGACGCCGTCGGCAGCCTCCTGGCTGTCAGCCCGCAGGACTCCTTCCACGTGGTGCGCATCGGCGACGACTGCGCCATCACCCAGTTCGAGCCCGTCGCCGACATGGACATGCGCATCAACGGCGGGTACTTCATCTTGCGCTCCGGCATCTTCGACTACCTGAACGAGGGCGAGGACCTCGTCATGGACGCGTGCGTCCGGGCTGCCGTCGACGGCCGCATGCGTGCCGTGAAGTACGACGGGTTCTGGGCCCCGATGGACACGCTCAAGGAGCGTGCTGCCCTGGAGGAGATGCACAGGTCCGGCCGGACGCCGTGGACGGTCTGGAAGACCGCGCCCGCGCCTACGTCGCTGGTCGACGCGATGGACCACGACCTCCTCGACCTGCCGCAGACCGCGTCACGGCTCGTCTCCTGATGCGACGGGACCACAGCCCCGAGAGCTCCCGCGCCGACCTCGAGGTCCTTGTCTTCGGGGAGCTCGGGATCGGCAACCTCGGCAACGAAGCATCTCTCACCGAGGCGCTGCGACGCCTCGAGATGCACCTCCCGGGAGCCCGCGTGCGGGTGCTCAGCTACGACCCGGCCCGGACCGCCCTCGAGCACCACGGCGAGCACCCCCGATGGTCGACCGAGCCGATCAGCGCACCGCAGCAACCCCGGGCCGGCAGGCAACCGGGGCGGTGGGGGCGGCTTGCACGACAGCTGACCGACTCACGACGGGTCGCCCACGCCTCACGAGGCGCGGACCTCGTCGTCGTTCCGGGGACAGGGATCTTCGAAGAGCTGTGGACCGGACCCTGGGGGGTCCCGGTGCTGCTCGTCGGGCTGGCGGCTGGTGCCCGCGCCCGCCGGGTGCCGCTCGTCGTCGTCGCCGTCGGCGCGGACCTCCCTCGTCGACGCCTCACCCGGTGGATGTTCTCCTTCGTCCTGAGGTCGTCCGCGCAGGCGACCTTCCGGGACGGGCACTCTCGCGCGGCCGGCGCCGCGATGCTGGCTGACGGGAAGCTCAGCAGGCGGCGGCCCGCCGGTCGGCGGCCGGGCGCAGTGCACCGCGCCCCTCCGACACCTCGCCTCGCACCGGACCTCGTGCTCGGCGCGCCTCCACCGCACGTCGCGGTGACCGACGCGGCGGTGACCGACGCCGGGTCCCGGCCGCGCCTCGTGCTCGGCGTCATGCGCTACTACGGGACCAGCGACGACGCCACCAGCCCCGAAGGCGTCGCCGTCCACGAGCGGTACCGCGCCGCGCTGACGGACACGGCGGCGCGCATCCTCGCCCGCGGATGGACCGTCGACATCGTCGTCGGCGACGACGGGGACCTCCCCGTCGCCCACGACCTGGCGTCACGGCTCGGCCCCGGGACCACCGTGCGACCGGTGACGACGATGCACGACCTCGACGCTGTGATCGCCGGGGCCACCGTCGTCGTCGCCAGCAGGTACCACAACGTCGTGAGCGCCGTCCGAGCCGCGGTCCCGGTCATGTCCGTCAGCTACACCACGAAGGGCCACGCACTCATGGAACAGGTCGGGATGGTCGGGGCGAGCCAGTGGATCGAGAAGCTCGACGCACAGCGCCTCACCGTCCAGATCGACGACGTCGTCACCCGGTCCGGCGAGATCGCAGCCCAGCTCCGCGAAGCGACACACCGGTTCAGGGCAACCGCCGACGACCCGTGGCGAGACGCCGCCTCACTCACCAGGACGGCAGGCGCACGACCAGCGCAGCCCGTGCGGACGACGCTCGTCGAGGAGACCGCATGATCGACCTCGGGCTCCCCACCGGTGACCTGCGCGTCGTCTGCCTCGCCGCGCACCCCGACGACGTCGAGATCGCGTGCGGCGGCACGCTCCTCGCGCTCGCGGCGCGCGGCGGCGTGAGCGCGTCGTGGCTCACGCTCACGGGCTCGGCGGACCGCGCCGCGGAGTCTGACGCAGCGGCACAAGCCTTCTTCCCCGGCGCGACGACCGAGCACGCGACGTTCCCCGATGGCCGCCTCCCGCAGCACTGGGGCGACGTCAAGGCGACGGTCGAGGCGTTCGCCGTCGAGCACCCGGCTGACCTCGTCCTCGCTCCCCGGACCGACGACGCTCACCAGGACCACCGGTTGCTGGGGACCCTCGCGAGCACGGTCTGGCGCGATGCGCTCGTCCTGCACTACGAGATCCCCAAGTGGGACGGGGACCTGCGCCCGCAGACGCACTACGTGCCGGTGAGCGCGCGCGACGCCCAGCACAAGTGGGGGCTGCTCGACGAGCACTACGCCTCTCAGCGCGGGCGTGACTGGTGGGACTCCGAGGTGTTCCTCGGGCTCTTGCGGCTGCGCGGGATGGAGTGCCGGCACAGGTACGCGGAGGCCTTCTCGGTGTCGAAGGCGGTCCTGAGCCTCTGATGCGGAGCGTGGTGACGAACGTGCGGAGAAACCGACGAGAAGGTGGACGACGATGCCCAGACTGACGTTCGGCATCCCTGTGTACAACGGGGAGAAGTATCTTCCGGAGGCGCTGCGTTCTGTGCAGGAGCAGGACCTCGAGGACATCGAGATCGTCGTGTCCGACAACGGGTCCGACGACGCTACGCAGGAGATCTGCGAGGAGGCGGCGGCTGCTGACCGTCGCGTGCGCTACCTGCGGTACGGGACCAACCGTGGCGGCGCCTGGAACTACTGCAACGTGGTCGACCAGGCACGGTCGTCGTTGTTCTCCTGGCAGGCGGCCGATGACGTCAAGCTGCCTGGTTTCGCTCGCCGGTGCCTCGAGGCGCTCGACGACGCGGGCCTCCGTGCCCTGTTCGCGTGCCCGCGCACGCAGCTCATCGGTGCCGACGGGACCGTGTTCGAAGACCTCGACGACGTGTCGCTCGGTCTCGGCGCGCCCACCGCGCACGAGCGCGTCCACAACCTCTTCGTGTCGCAGGCCTCGCACGTCATGTACGGAGTCGTGCGCATGAGCGCTCTGCGTGCGACGCGGGGACTCCTGCCGATGGTCGGCGACGACATGGTGCTCCTCACGGAGCTCCTGTGCCGCGGGCCCATGGCATCGGTGGACGAGCAGCTGTTCCACCAGCGCAGGCACTCTGAGCAGTTCTCTCAGCAGGGGGAGAACCAGGTGAAGTGGCACGCTCCGGACGGCAACGTCCGCTTCGCGTTCCCGCAGACGAGGCTCGATCTCGAGCTCTACCGTGCGGTGCTGATCGCTCCGATCCCGTGGACGGAGAAGGCCCGGGCCTGCCGATCGGTCACCACGCGGTGGGTGGGGCCTCGCTGGCGTGGGGTGGGGTCGGACGTACAGACCGCGATGGGGGTGAGCCGTCGGTAGACGACTCACCCCCATCGCGGGGTGGGCGCCGGGTCGTTGTGCGGCCCGGCGCCCGGGGTTCAGGAGGTGTGGGTGACTGCGAGCTTGGAGATGCTCACCTGTCCGTAGTTGTCGTCGGTGCAGGGGTCGGAGTTGGTGCAGTTGGCCTGGGTGTAGGCGCCGGCCTTGAAGTAGTTGCCGGATCCGGTGTGCTCGATGGTCGTCTGGAGGACGCCGTTGTAGTAGACGTCGATCTCGCCGTCGCTGACGACGAACTTGCCTTCGTAGCTGGTGCCGAGCTGGTAGTCGTCGGTGACGAGCTTGTGGTGGGTGTCGTCGCCCTTGGTGATGTAGAGGCTCGTGCCTTCGAGGCGGAAGACGGTCACGTCGTCGCCGGAGTCGTGGATCTGTGCGCCGACGAGGTGTGACTTGACCAGCGGGAGGTGGTCGAACGCCTCGGTGAAGGTCATGGTGTGGGTGCCGGAGGTGGGCGACCAGGAGGCGTTCTCGGTGCCGTCTTCGGTCATCTCGCGCAGCTCAGAGCGCGGGTAGCCGGAGCCGGAGGTGGTGACGCCGTTGACGGCTGCGCGGAACTGCACGTCGGAGCAGTCGTCCGAGGCGGTGAACCAGGTGCTGTCCGTGAAGGTGTTGAGCGCAGGCTGCTTGATCTCTTCTGGTGACTCGTCGTCGCCGGTCGGAAGGGTGACCTTCCAGTCGGTGAGGTCGAGGACGTCGGCCGGGTACTCGCACTCGGTCGGCGCCGGTGTCTCGACGGGCTCGGTGGTCTCGACAGGCTCGGGCGTCTCGACAGGGTCCGTGGTCTCGACAGGCTCAGGCGTCTCGACGGGGTCCGTCGAGTCTGAGGTGTGCGTGACCGCGAGCTTGTAGATGCTCACCTGTCCGTAGTTGGACGAGCTGCACTCGTCCACCTTGTCGCAGTTGGCCTGGGTGTAGGCGCCAGCCTTGAAGTAGTTGCCGGACCCGGTGTGCTCGATCGTGGTCTTGAGGACGCCGTTGTAGTAGACGTCGATCTCGCCGTCGCTGACGACGTACTTGCCCTCGAAGACGGTGTTGAGCTCGTAGTCGTCGGTGACGAGGAAGTAGTTGCTGTCGTCACCCTTGGTGATGTAGAGCTTCGTGCCTTCGAGGCGGAAGACGGTCACGTCGTCGTCGGAGTCGTGGATCTGTGCGCCGACGAGGTCTGGCTTGTCTTCGGGGAGGTGGTTGAACGCCTCGCGGAAGATCATGGTGTGCGTGCCGGAGGTGGGCGACCAAGAGGCGTTGGCCGTTCCGTCGTCCGTCATCTCGCGCAGCTCGGAGCGCGGGTAGCCAGAGCCGGACGTCGTGACGCCGTTGACTGCCGCGCGGAACTGCACTCCGGTGCACTTGGAGTTGACCGTGAACCAGGGAGAGACGGAGTACGTGGCGAGACTGGGTTGCTTGATCTCGGTCGGGGACTCGTCCGAACCTGTCGGGAGCGTCAGCTTCCAGTTGGTGAGGTCGAGCAGCTGAGACGGGTAGTCGCAGTCATCAGAGACAGCTGTGTTGATCGGTGCTGCTGCACTTGCGGTGCTTGCTCCGGCCAGCGGAGCCGCCAGGACCATCGCCGCGGCCAGCATGCTGGTCGTGATCTGGCGCTTGTGAGAGGACTTCATCTGTGTGTATGCCTTTCGAGACATCGTGTGGGTGGAGATCACGGCATCGACGGTGTTCACCAGGCTGCTTCCCCCAGACCTGGTGCCGCGGGGTGGCAACGAGTGCGATGCCACCCCGCAGGGTTCTTGACCGACGAGCGGCCGCCTCTGAACGAGCACGGGCGCCGGGTCGTTGTGCGGCCCGGCGCCCGGGGTTCAGGAGGTGTGGGTGACTGCGAGCTTGGAGATGCTCACCTGTCCGTAGTTGTCGTCGGTGCAGGGGTCGGAGTTGGTGCAGTTGGCCTGGGTGTAGGCGCCGGCCTTGAAGTAGTTGCCGGATCCGGTGTGCTCGATGGTCGTCTGGAGGACGCCGTTGTAGTAGACGTCGATCTCGCCGTCGCTGACGACGAACTTGCCTTCGTAGCTGGTGCCGAGCTGGTAGTCGTCGGTGACGAGCTTGTGGTGGGTGTCGTCGCCCTTGGTGATGTAGAGGCTCGTGCCTTCGAGGCGGAAGACGGTCACGTCGTCGCCGGAGTCGTGGATCTGTGCGCCGACGAGGTGTGACTTGACCAGCGGGAGGTGGTCGAACGCCTCGGTGAAGGTCATGGTGTGGGTGCCGGAGGTGGGCGACCAGGAGGCGTTCTCGGTGCCGTCTTCGGTCATCTCGCGCAGCTCAGAGCGCGGGTAGCCGGAGCCGGAGGTGGTGACGCCGTTGACGGCTGCGCGGAACTGCACGTCGGAGCAGTCGTCCGAGGCGGTGAACCAGGTGCTGTCCGTGAAGGTGTTGAGCGCAGGCTGCTTGATCTCTTCTGGTGACTCGTCGTCGCCGGTCGGAAGGGTGACCTTCCAGTCGGTGAGGTCGAGGACGTCGGCCGGGTACTCGCACTCGGTCGGCGCCGGTGTCTCGACGGGCTCGGTGGTCTCGACAGGCTCGGGCGTCTCGACAGGGTCCGTGGTCTCGACAGGCTCAGCTGAGTCTGACGTGTGCGTGACCGCGAGCTTGAAGATGCTCACCTGTCCGTAGTTGGACGAGCTGCAGGGCGAGGAGTTGGTGCAGTTCGCCTGAGTGTAGGCGCCGGCCTTGAAGTAGTTGCCGGATCCGGTGTGCTCGATGGTCGTCTGGAGCTCGCCGTTGTAGTAGACGTCGATCTCGCCGTCGCTGACGACGAACTTGCCCTCGTACTTGGTGCCGAGCTTGTAGTCGTCCGTGACGAGCTTGAAGTGGGTGTCGTCACCCTTCGTGATGTAGAGGCTCGTCTCCTCGAGGCGGAAGACGGTCACGTCGTCGTCAGCGTCGTGGATCTGCGCGCCGACGAGGTGCGGCTTCTCTTCGGGGAGGTGGTTGAACGCCTCGGTGAAGGTCATCGTGTGAGTGCCCGAGGTGGGCGACCAGGCGGCCTTCTCGGTGCCGTCGTCCGTCATCTCGCGCAGCTCAGAGCGCGGGTAGCCAGAGCCGGACGTCGTGACGCCGTTGACTGCCGCGCGGAAGCGCACACCGTTGCAGTTGGACTTGCTCCGGAACCAGGGCGCCACGGCGAAGGTCTCGAGCTCAGGCTGCGTGATCTCCTCAGGTGACTCGTCGTCGCCGGTCGGGAGCGTCAGCTTCCAGTTGGTGAGGTCGAGGACCTGGGCCGGGTACTGGCACTCGTCCGGGATGGCCGTGACGACCGGGCTGGCGGCGCTGGCAGTGCCGGATGCGACGAGGGGGGCTGCCAGGACCATCGCAGCGGCCACGACGGTCGTCGTGAGTCGGCGTGTGTATATGACGTTCATCTGGAGGTGTGCCTTTCGACTGGTCGTGCTGGAGGGAGATGAAGTCATCGGCGGCAGCGTCCACGGTTGCACTCGACCTCGAGCGCAACCGTCACGGTGCCACCGACGGTGTTCACCAGGTTGCTCGCGCAGACCTGGTCCTACGAGGAGCATGGAGCGCGCTGCCTCGTAGCGTCTGTGGGACGGACAAGCCGCACCTGGTGCCGGCCGTCGGTAGACGGCCGGCACCAGGTGCGAGATGGGCGCAAGGTTCCCCCCCTGGGACCGAGCGGCCAGAGTCGGTCAGGAGTGGGTGACCGCGAGCTTGTAGATGCTCACCTGTCCGTAGTTGGAGGAGCTGCACGGGGAAGAGTTGGTGCAGTTCGCCTGGGTGTAGGCGCCGGCCTTGAAGTAGTTGCCGGATGCCGTGTGCGTGATCGTGGTCTGGAGGACGCCGTTGTAGTAGACCTTGATCTTTCCGCCGCTGACGACGAACTTGCCTTCGTAGACGGTGTTGAGCTTGTAGTCGCTGGTGACGAGCTTGTAGTGGGTGTCGTCACCCTTGGTGATGTAGAGGCTCGTGCCCTCGAGGCGGAAGACGGTGACGTCGTCGTCAGCGTCGTGGATCTGTGCGCCGACGAGGTGCGACTTCACATCGGGGAGCGAGTTGAACGCCTCGCGGAAGACCATGGTGTGCGTGCCGGAGGTTGCCGACCAGGACGCGTTGGACGTGCCGTTGCTCGTCATCTCGCGCAGCTCGGAGCGCGGGTAGCCGGAGCCCGACGTCGTGACGCCGTTGACTGCTGCGCGGAACTGCACGCCGGTGCATGCGCTGTTCACCATGAACCAGGGGTTCACGGAGAACGTGGCGAGGCTGGGCTGCTTGATCTCGGTCGGCGACGAGCTGGAGCCGGTCGGGAGCGTCACCTTCCAGTTGGTGAGGTCGAGCTTCTGCGCAGGGTAGCTGCAGTCAGCGGCGGCTGTGTAGACCGGGCTGGCTGCCCCGGCCGTGCTCGCTCCTGCGAGCGGTGCCGCCATGACCATCGCGGCGGCCAGCACCGTCGTCGTGAGCCGGCGCTTGTGGTTGAGGTTCATGTTCGTGGTGCCTTTCGGATGGTTGTGCTGGATGGGACGTACTTCTGATGGTGCCGGGTCCCCTCGATGGGACCCGGCACCTGAAACTGGTTAGGAGTGGGTGACTGCGAGGCTGTAGATGGTCACCTGTCCGTAGTTGGACGAGCTGCACGGGTCGGAGTTGTCGCAGTTCGCCTGGGTGTAGGCGCCGGCCTTGAAGTAGTTGCCGGATGCCGTGTGCGGGATCGTGGTCTGGAGGACGCCGTTGTAGTAGACCTTGATGCTGCCGCTGCTGACGACGAACTTGCCTTCGTAGACGGTGTTGAGCTGGTAGTTGCTGGTGACGAGCTTGTAGTGGGTGTCGTCACCCTTGGTGATGTAGAGGCTCGTGCCCTCGAGGCGGAAGACGGTCACGTCGTCGTCAGCGTCGTGGATCTGTGCGCCGACGAGGTGCGACTTGTCTTCAGGGAGGTGGTTGAACGCCTCGCGGAAAGTCATGGTGTGCGTGCCGGAGCTTGCCGACCAGGACGCGTTGGACGTGCCGCTGCTCGTCATCTCGCGCAGCTCGGAGCGCGGGTAGCCGGAGCCCGACGTCGTGACGCCGTTGACCGCTGCACGGAACTGCACACCGGTGCATGCGCTGTTCACCATGAACCAGGGGTCCACGGAGTACGTGGCGAGGCTGGGCTGCTTGATCTCGGTCGGGGACTCGTCCGAGCCGGTCGGCAGCGTCACCTTCCAGTTGGTGAGGTCGAGCTTCTGCGCCGGGTAGCTGCAGTCGGCTGCCGTGGTCGCTGTGAACACCGGGCTGGCCGCACTGGCTGTGCTCGAGGCGACGAGCGGTGCTGCCAGGACCATCGCCGCCGCCAAGACGGTGGTCGTGAGCTGGTGCTTGCGGTTGAGCTTCATCGTTGAATCCCCCTGCTTGAGTGATCGTGCTGGACCGTACGGGACTGCATCAGCGGCACTTGCTGGTGGGGTCGTACTCGGCCGAGTAGGTTCCCACCGCGTCGCCACCGGTGTTGTCGGCCATGCTGTTTCCACAGACACGGCCCTGCGGGGTTGCTTCGAACTTGATGCCCCCCGCAGCGTTGGAGCGAATGACGTTGCCGTAGATGTTGTTGGCAGTGCCGTCAGTCGCAAGGTCACCGCCGACGCGGATACCGGCGCCGACGTTGTCGTGGGTGTAGTTCGCACGGAAGGTGTTGCCGCTACCTCGTGCGTCGAGTCCGGCAGAGTTCGGGTCCTGCTGACCGGAGCAGTCGTTGCGCTCGACGAGGTTCGCCGTCGAGTTCTCCTTGATGTCGACACACTCGTTGCCCTGTGTGGCGATCACGTTGTGGTGGATCCAGTTGTCCCGGCTGACGTCGGCCTGTGCGTCGGGCGCTCCGTTGAGGCCCTGCTGCTCAGGGGCGGTGCCCAGGTAGATCCCTTCGCCGACCTTGCCGCCGTCGGCGAACCGGAAGTCCCACGTACCGCAGTCGTTGATCGTGTTGTACGCGATCTCGGCTCCGGTGATGAGGTACCGCAGGCGGACGCACTCCTCACCGGCGTTGCGGATCGTCATGTTCTTCACGCTCAGGTCGTCGACCCCGTCGCCGGCCGTGGTGCTGATGACATACAGGAGCTTCTTGCGGTAGCCCTCTTTCTGGTCCGGGTCGCCGATCAGGCCATCGATGGTGAAGCCGCTGAGCTCGACCCCGTCGTGGTGGATCTCCACGATGGCGCGAGACTCGCCCGTCCCCTGGACCACGGCCGAGGACGGCCCGACGATGCGGACGTCGGGTGCTGCGCTGACGACGTCTTGGAGATAGGTGCCGGGCGCGAGGTGGACGGTCGAGCCGGGCTGGGCGAGGTCGACCGCCTGCTGGATGCTGGCCAGCGGGGAGTGGCGTGTGCCGGTGTTGGCTTCGTTGCCGGCCGGGCTCACGTAGAGGTCGCTGTTGCCTCGGGTGCCGGCGACGGCGGAGGTGGCGGGGAGCGCGACGACGAGCGCGAACAACAGGGACGCGGTACGCAGGGATGTACGGGTGAGGTTCATCGTTGTCCTTTCGTAGGGTGCCAGAAGTGGCACGGCAGGTCCCAGCGGTCGTGTCGAAAAGTCGGGCATCGGTAGCCGTCGTAAGCATGAACCGCAAGGATGAGAGGCGAATGAGAAACTAATGAGATGAGTTGTCTGATGACGGCGCGACGGTGTTCCCGATGTGTGTACAACGGGGGAGAAAAAAATGATTGTCGATCAGCTCTGAGAGGTCCAGAAAATGACAGTGGAGTCTCTTGTGGCGTGATGGATGACAGTGTCGCAACCTGTATGTCGTCGTCGTCGTTGAGAGACACGGAGTGGGACAGCTATTATTCGGATTCTCGGACTGCTCCACCGACGGCGTGCCCCGCCCGTCGGCTGTTCGAGCGCTGCACCTCGTCAGCGCGAAGCGGATGTGGACTGACCCGATGAGTCAGCGAGTGCGATGAGTGCGATCTGGACGAGGCGTACCCGCAGGTCGTAGCCTCGCTCGGCGATCTGTGCGGTCAGCTGCCGCGGTCTCTTTCCTTCACTGCCTGCCCCCTTGCATGCTCGTGTCGCAGGCCTCCAGCGTCGTCGCCGTGGCCTTCGCGGTCCCCGGTAAGTCACGGATCGCGGTGCGTCGTTCCTCTAGTGTATCGATTTACCATCAGGTACGAATAAGACATTAACTGCGCCCTGTTCGCCTGTCAACAGGTAGAAAGAGATCGAAGCGTTTCGACCTGTCGGGTTCGGTGCGACCAGGGGGTCAGGGGCGCCTGGGGTCGCCAATCTTCGGGCGTCCTGGGGAGATCAGGCTCGTCTGCGCGGGACGTGGTGCGGGGTCTTGCGGATTACGTGCGCGGTGCATTGATTGCTGGTTGTGCGCGGTTTCTCAAGCATAATCGGCGACCGTGCGCGGAGATTTTGCCAGCATTTTACCGACGCTTTGCAGGGGTGTCGGGCTGGGGTGCCGGGCACGCAAAGACGCCCTCCGGGCATGACGGCGACGAGCTGCGCTCCGCTGTCGTGCTCTCCTACCGGTCGCGGAGACGCTGCTCGTACTGGGGCCCGGAGTGCTACCGCGACGCCATCGATGCGAGGAACCGGGCGAGCTGGGCACGGTCCGGCAGGCCGTCCTTGTCGCCGGCGCTGGTGATCGCCATCGCTCCCACTGCGGCGCCCCGCTCGAGGACCTCTGTAGGGGGGAGCGCGTCGAGCATGGCGCTGATGAGCCCGGTCGCAAAACCGTCGCCGGCGCCGACGGTGTCGACCACCGTCACGGGGAACACCCCGTGGCTCCATGAACCGGCCTCGGTGTGCAGTGTCGCGCCTCGGCTCCCGTCCTTGACCGCCACGAGGGAAGCCCCGTCGCGGAGGTAGTGGGCAGCGACCTCGGACGGTGTCGTGAGCCCGGTGAGCACCTCGGCCTCCGAGAGGCCGGGCAAGATCCAGTCGGCACGTGCTGCGAACGTGTTCGTCACGTCGATCATCTCTTGACGATCGTTCCAGAGCGCCGGGCGGAGGTTGGGGTCGAAGGAGATCGTCGCACCTGACTCCTTCGCGATGTCGAGAGCGCGGAACGCGAACCGTCTCGTGTGCTCCGACAGGGCGAGCGGGATGCCCGTGAGGTGGATGTGGCGCGCGCTCGCCAGGGTCTCGTCGGAGCGGCTGGTGGGCTCGAGCCGCGAGCCGGCCGAGTCGTGGCGGAAGTAGACGACGTTGGGGTCCCCGCCGTCTGCCCGGCTCTTGAGCGCGAGCCCGGTGGACGCGCGCGGGTCGACGTCGATCGAGGTCTGTACACCCGCGGTAGACAGCTCCTCGATGGCGAAGCGACCGAGGGGGTCGGTGCCTACCCGGCCGATCCAGCCGACCTGGTGCCCGAGCCGCGCCAGCCCGGTCGCCACGTTGGCCTCCGCTCCGGCGAGCGCGAGGGTCCAGTTGGTGACGTTCTCGAGCGGTCCGGCCTCGCCAGCGACGAACATGCCCATGACCTCGCCGAAGGTCACAGCGTCCAGCCCTGTGATGGGCGCTGCGGCCGCTGTCTCGCTCATCGCACCGAGGCGAGGTCGGCTGCGCCTGTCGAGCTGCGGACGATGAGCTCGGGTCGCAGCAGGACGGACCCTCCCTTGACGGCGCCTTCTTCGCCCTCTCCGAGAGCCTCGCGCAGAGCGAGCCGGGCGAGATCTGGCAGCGGCTGACGGATCGTGGTGAGCGGGGGGTCGCACAGGGTCGCCAGGACGATGTCGTCGAAGCCGACGACGGAGACGTCTCGTCCGACGGTCATGCCGAGCGCACGGATCCCGCTGCACACACCGAGCGCGGTGATGTCGTTGATGGCGACGATCGCGGTCGGCGGGTTCGGCCCGTTGAGCAGGTCTGTGACGGCGATCCGGCCGATGTCGGCAGCCTCGCTCGCGCCCGCGGGCGGGGTGAGCGAGGCGCCTGGCCACTCGGCCTGTTCTGCAGGGTCGATGCCGACGGCCTCGAGCGCTGCGCGGAACCCGCCGTAGCGGGCTGTCCGGTTGAGGGACTTGAGCGCGCCGGCGACGAAGCTCACGCGCTCGTGGCCGAGACCGAGGACGTGGGCGGTAGCGAGGTGCCCGCCGACCTGGTTGTCGACGCTCACGCTCACGACCGAGGGCGGGTCGTTCGGCTGGACCGGTCGGTCGAGGGTGACGAGCCGGAGGCCCTGGTCGAGGAAAGGTTGGAGGTGCGCGAGGCTCGGGAGCGAGGTGCCGAGGACGATCGAGCGCACGCCGGCGTCCCACAGGTCCTCGACATAGCGCAGCTCGCGCGCCGGGTCGCGCTCGGTGTTCCCCAGGAGCACGCTGTAGCCGGCCTCGATCGACGCGCGCTCGAGCTCGTTGGCGAACGTCCCCCAGAAGGGGTTCGCCACCGACGGCACGACCAGTCCGATCGAGTGGGCGCGGCCCGTGCGCAGTGCGCGTGCCGCACGGTTGGGCCGGTAACCGAGGTCGCTGATCGCGGTGCTGATGCGGTCCCTCGTGTCGGAGTGCATCCGCTCGGAGCGGCCCATGAGGAAGTTCGACACGGTCGTGGCCGAGACCCCTGCCGCTGTTGCGACCTGTCGGATGGTGACGGTTCCCATGGCGTCGCTTGCTCCTTCGTTGGGGCTCAGGCCGTCCTTAGCCTGGGGCATCGATTCTAGTGTAACGATACAGTGGTCATTTCGGCCAGTACCTTGCACTTGGCGCTACGGCGGTGAGCGCTTCCTGAGCCTAGACCCTCCGATCTGCTTGACGTAGATCACATTGCGTGTATATCGTCTGGTGCATCGATACACCGGCAAACGAGGACTCATCGATGACCCTCGCCCGGGCGTAAAGGAACACACGACGACGAAGTCGGAATCCCAGACATCGTCGACACCCCCTCTTGACATCACGTAGGAAGAGCGGATCGACATGAAGATGAACATCAGAGCAAAGAGGGCCGTGGCACTCGCTACGGCAACAGCACTCGCCGCCACGCTGGCGGCGTGCGCCTCGAGCGACAGCGACAGCGGTTCGAGCTCAGGAGACGGCACGGTGAGCGGCGAGGTCTCGCTCCTCACCCCGATCTTCGAAGGATCGACCGGCAAGGAGCTCCTCGAGGGCACCCTGCTCCCCGAGTTCTACGAGATGTACCCGGACGTGAAGGTCAACATCGACTACTCGTCCTACTCCAAGCTCAACACGAAGCTCACGACCTCCGTCGCGTCGGGACTCGTCCCCGACGTCATGCTCATGGGTGTCGGCTGGATCGAGAACTTCGCCAAGAACGGCGTGCTCGCGGACCTCAGCTCCCTCGGCCTGACCGAGGAAGAGCTCAGTGCCACGCACAGCTCCATGGTCGTCAACGCAGGCATCTACGACAACAAGGTCTACGCGGTCCCGATCATGCTCGACGCGCGCTTCGGTGTCGCCCGCATGGACCTCCTCGAAGAGGCCGGCTACGACCACACGCCGACGTCCATCGAAGAGCTGCGCGAGATGGCCAAGGCCCTGACCGTGCGTGACGCCAGCGGCACGATGACGCGCGCCGGGTTCGACCTGCAGTCCAACGACTCGCGCCAGGTCTTCGAGACCTTCTTGTTCTCCGGTGGCGGGGACCTCTTCAACGAGGACATCACGGCTCCGGCGTTCAACTCTGAAGCCGGTGTCGAGGCGCTCCAGCTCATGAGCGACCTCGTCCTCGTCGACAAGGTCGAGGACGTCGGCTACTCCTCGACGGACGCGACGGTCAACCCGCTCATCAACGGGCGCGCAGCCATGGGACTGGCCCACAACAACCTGTGGACCCAGACGCTCGAGGCTGACCCGGAGATGCTCGACAACCTCGAGCCGTTCCTCATCCCCGGCGACGACCCCTCGATGTTCTTCGGTGGCACGCTCGCCACGATGTCGAGCAAGTCGAAGAACCCTGAGGCTGCTCAGGCGCTCCTCGAGTTCCTCACGAGCGCCGGTCCGGCACTCGCGGCGAACGAGCAGCGCGGCAACATCCCGGCGCTGGACGAGCTCCTCACCAGCGACTACGTCACGAACAACAGGTTCGTGCAGTTCGCGATGGAGAACCTCGACGTCGCCAAGCACGAGGGTGGCCCTGCCGAGTGGCTCGAGATCCGTGGCAACTTCACCCCGGCGATCGAGTCGGCGCTTCTCGGTCAGACGGATGCCAAGTCGGCTCTTGACGACCTCGCTGCAACATCGCTGGCAACGATGGACTCCAACTGACCTTCCCTGAGTAGCGGGCGGGGCATCCCCGACGGGATGCCCCGCCCGCCACACTACTGACATTCCACGAGGACGTGAGAAGGATGACCGACTCCTTGGCTGCACCGCCTAGGCCGCCCGAAACGGGGGCCTGGCTCGATCGAAACGCGCGGACGGCTGCCCCCCAGAACCGCCCCTCTAAGGCAAACCGCAAACTCCGCCGTGCCGGTTGGCTGATGGTCGCGCCCGGCGCGCTCTGGCTCGGCTTCTGGGTCGCGCTCCCGGTGGTTGCCACCTTCATCTTGAGCATGACGGACTACAACGTCTTCAACGCTCCGAAGTTCATCGGACTGGACAACTACATCCACGTCTGGAACGACCCCGTATTCCACAAGGCGACCTGGAACACTGTCGTCTACACGTTCTGGACCGTCCCGGTCTCGATGGCTATCGCCGTGGTGATCGCTGTGGCGCTCAACCAGAAGCTGCGGGCGCAGAGCTGGTATCGCGCAGCCTTCTTCCTCCCGCAGGTGACGGCCACGGTCGCGATCGCGATGGTGTGGCTCTGGATCTACAACCCCCAGCAGGGCCTCCTCAACAACGCGCTCGCCATCGTCGGGATCCCGGGCCACGCGTGGCTCGAGTCGACCGACACCGCCCTCTGGGCCGTCAGCCTCGTCGGTGTCTGGCAGGGCATCGGTATGAAGATGCTCATCTACATCGCAGCGTTGCAGAACGTCGACGAAGCCCTCTACGAGGCTGCTTCCATCGACGGTGCCTCGACCGTTCGCAAGTTCTGGTCCATCACGCTGCCGATGCTCAAGCCCGCGACGTTCTTCGTCTTCGTCATCTCGATCATCGGTGCTTTCCAGGTGTTCGACCAGGTCTACGTCCTCACCGACGGTGGTCCGGCGAACTCCACGACGATGATGACCTACGAGGTCTACCGCTCGGCCTTCCAAAACTTCAAGATGGGCCTCGCTTGTGCCCAGTCCGTGTTCCTCTTTGCGTTCCTGCTCGTGATGACTGTCATCAGCCGACGCATGACGAAGGGCGATGAGTCATGAGCGCCGCGACCGCGCCTGCACAGACCGAGAAGACGACCCCGGTCGTCATGACCAAGCCTCGGTCGAAGACCCGCCTGACGACCAGCCTGACCCTCAACGTGGTGCTGATCCTCGGCTCTGTCCTGATGGTCATGCCGTTCGTCTGGATGATCGTCACCTCCCTGAAGTCGCCGGCCGAGCTCGCGCTCGCCGACCCGACCTTCTTCCCCTCGACGTGGGAGTGGTCGAACTACCCCGAGGCCATGAAGGCTGCGCCGTTCTTGCTCTACTTCAAGAACAGCTTCCTCATCGCCATCGGTCACACCGCGATCACGCTCGCGCTCGGCTCGATGGCCGGATACTCGCTGGCACGTCTGCCGTTCCGAGGCCGTGAGGTCATCTTCATGGGCTTCCTCGCGATGCTCATGATCCCCACCTACACGAAGATCGTCCCGCAGTTCCTGCTGGTGAAGTTCATGCCGCTCTTCGGCGGGAACGACATCTTCGGTCAGGGCGGCTCCGGATGGCTCAACACCTGGTGGGCACTCATCATCCCCGGTGGCCTGACGGCATCGTCGGTCTTCCTCTTCCGGCAGTTCTACACCTCGCTGCCCAAGGAGCTCGAGGAGGCGGCCCGTCTCGACGGTCTCAACGAGTTCCGCATCTACCTGCAGATCTACACGCCGCTGATGAAGCCGGCTCTCGCAACGGTCGGTCTCCTGACCTTCCAGGAGTCGTGGAACAACTTCTTGTGGCCCTTGCTCGTCACGACGAGCGACAGCCTTCGAGTGATCCAGGTCGGGCTGGCCGTCTTCCGCCAGCTCGAGTCCACCTCGTGGAGCTTCCTCATGGCAGGAACGACGCTCGCCACCGTCCCGATGGTGATCTTGTTCCTCTTCTGCCAGCGCTACTTCGTGCAGGGTTTCGCGAACGCGGGCATCAAGTAGTTCATCTCTTCTTTCAGGTTTCATCTATAAAGAAAAGGAACATCCTATGCAGATCGATCTGACCGGACGCCGCGCCCTCGTCACCGGAGGTGGCCTCGGAATCGGTGCCGCTATCGCCCGGACGCTCGGAGCCGCTGGTGCCGACGTCGCGGTCCTCTACTACGGGGACAGCAAGGACGGCGCTCTCGAGGTCGTCGCCGAGCTCACTGCCCTCGGCCGCAAGTCCGTCGCCATCGGCGCGGACCTCATGGACCCTGAGGCCGCGACCGCATCCGTGAAAGAGGCTGCGGAAGCTCTCGGCGGACTCGACATCATCGTCAACAACGCCGGCCACATGGTTGGCCGTGCAACGGTCGCCGAGATGACGGACGAGCACTGGGCCCGGGTCATGGACGTCAACTCGTCCACCGGCTTCTACGTGTCTCGCGCCGCTATCCCTTACCTCACCGAGTCCTCCGCAGGACGCATCATCTTCATGTCCTCTCTTGCAGCGGAGAACGGTGGCGGCGCCGGATCGGTCGCCTACGCCGCGTCGAAGGCTGCCCTCGTCGGTCTGTGCCGTGGGCTCGCCAAGGAGCTCGCTGGCGAGAACATCGCGGTCAACGCGATGGCCCCCGGGTTCATCGGTGCCACGTCGTTCCACAACACGTTCACGGCTCCTGAGGTGCAGGAAGCCATCATCGCGGGCATCCCGATGAAGCGCGCCGGAACGGTCGACGACGTCGCCAACGTCGCGCTGTTCCTCGCCTCTGACCTGGCTTCCTACGTCACCGGCCAGGTCATCGACATCAACGGAGGGCTCAACTTCCGGTGAGTACCATCCTTGAGGCTCGCGGCGGATGGTGGCACGACTACGTGTGCCCCACCCACGGAGCAGAGCTCTACCCCGCACACGACGACATCTACCCTTGCAAGTACGGGTGCACCCTCCAGGGGGAGACCTTCACAGGAGCTTGGGTCGTGCTCGAGCACCAAGCACGTGCGCGGGAGGCTCGTCTCCTGGCCCGACGGTTCCACGCCGAGGGCGCGACCGCAGACCGTGATCGCGCACTGGCGATCCTCAAGGACTTTGCTACGTACTACGCCGAGGTGGCGGCAGGTGGGGCGAGCGAACGGGCCGAGGCCTGGATGCTCAAGGGCAAGCTCTTCTCGCAGGCGCTCACCGAGGCCATCTGGGGAGTACAGATCGCTGACGCGGTCCTCGTGCTGGCCGACGACGAGCACTCACGTGCCGTCCTCGGCCAGCACGTCGCCCCCATGCTCGGTGATCTGCTGGACACCGTCGCGGAGGCATGGCACAGGCTCGTCGTCGTCCGTGAGGAGCCGTCGAGCAACTACGTGGCCTGGCTGAACGCTGCAGGGGCGAACCTGTCCCGGGCGCTCGGCGTCCTCGGTCACCGGGTCGGCGACCCTGTCGCCGTCTCGGACCTGTGGCTCGACCGCATGGCTGCCTACCTCGAGCTCGCGGTCGATGCGCAGGGATGGGAGTGGGAAGGGTCCACCTACTATCACCTGTTCGTGATCCGTGCGGCCCTCCTGAGCGTCCACGGGATCGACCCGATGAACCTGCCGGCATCGATGCAGGCCCGGCTCGCTGCGATGGTGGCGGTGCTCGTCCGGCTCGCCAGCCAGGACGGCGGCCTGCCCGCGCTGCACGACGGCCCCTTCGACCGGGCCGGTGTGCACCTGGAGGTCCTGGAGACCTGCGCCATCGCCCGGCAGCTGTGGGTCGATGCTCCTGTCGGAGCGATCGAAGACTTCGCCCGTGCCCGCCTCGGAGCCCAGCACGACGGGCTCGAAGACCGTCTCGACGGGTGGTTCACCGGGCCGTCGATCCCGTGGCCGGTGACAGACGATCTCCGTGCGTCCGTCGTGTTCGCCGAGACCGGATACGTCGTGCTGCACGACGCCGCGGAGGCCATCACGGCTGTCCTCGACGCCGGACCGCACGGCGGCTCCCACGGGCACCTCGACAAGCTCGGGCTCTACCTCTACGGCGACGGGGTCGCCTGGCAACCTGCTCCTGGGGTCCCGCCCTACGGCAGCGCGCTGCGTCACGGGTACTACGCCCGCACGCTCGCTCACCCCACCGTGCGCGTCGACGACACGGACCAGCTGCCTGCCACGGGCACCGTCGACCTCGTCGAGCTGGCCGGGCCAGGGGGTGTCGACCGTGTCGTCGCCGGTTCCGGTGAAGCTCTCGACGGCGTGCAGGCGACCCGCGAGGTGGTCTCGACCCCCTCGTACCTGCTCGACATCGTGCGGGTTCAGGTGACCGCTCCCATCGAGGACGGTGCTGACGGAGCGCGTGACCTGACCTTGGCGCTCCGGCCTGCCGTCCCGCTCGAGATCACGGCCCTGCCCGTCGGGTGGCGCACTCTCTGGCACGGTCCTGAAGGACGGGAGCTGCACGGGCTCCACCGGGCGACCACGCCGAGCCGGCTCGTCGCCAGCCCTGGTCGTGGCCCGTCGGACGACCCTGCGGCTCTGTGCACGGTCGGAGACTGGACCGCTCGCGGCACCTCGGTCTGCTTCGTCTCCGTCTACTGCGTCGGAGAGCCCCGGGTGGTCGGCCTCGAGCTGCTCCCTGCGGACGAGAGCGCCACGTCCGCACCTCAGGGTGCGGTCGGACTCGTGGGCGTCCGCGTCCAGCTGTCCGACGGGACGACGATCGAGCACACGACTGCATGACGACTGAGGTCCTCCTCGCGACCGAGCCGTTTCTCACGGCCGGTCGCGAGGGCGACCCCCGCTCCCGGCGACCACAGGCGTCGTCGAGGATGCACCCGTTACGCTGACCACGGACGGTGACATCGTCGAGGTGACGGCCAGCTCAGCTGCTCGTCACGAGGCTGTCACCCGCTCCCTCCAGAGTGGTGCGGCCGCACACGACCCGGTAGACGCGACGAGCGTCAGGTCGGCCGCCACCCACTGGCACGACGAGGAACACGAGGTGAACGTGACAGAACGTCGAGCTCCGGGCACAGGCTGGGAACAGACTGCCCTGAGGATCTTGACCTACCCGGCGAACCTTGCGCTGGCCGGGGCAGCAGGATTCATCCTCGCTCTTCCTGTGGTCACCGCGGTCCCAGCGGTGCTGGCCGTGGCGCGATCGCTGGACGGCTGGATGCGAGAAGACAGCACCACCGTGTTCACCTCGACGTTCCGGGAGTTCGCTGCGACGTGGCGGCGCACCCTCCCGTTCGGCATCCTCAGCGTCGTCGTCGTCGGTCTCCTCGCGTTCGACGCCTGGTTCCTCTGGGCCCAGGTCGCCTCGGGCACCAGCGGGCTCGCGATCGCCGTGGGCGGAGCCAGCATCCCGGTGGCTGTCTCGGTCGTCGTCATCCTGCTCGTCCTCCCGGTCGCTGTGTGCCGCAACCGCGACGGCACGATGAAGCAGTGGCTCGCCGAGGCAGGCTTCCTGGCGATCACCCATCCCGTGCAGACCACCGTCCAGCTCATCCTCGCCGCCGTGGTGCTGGCCACCCTCGGGCTCGTCCCGAGCATGCTCCCCTTCTTCGGCATCTCGCTGCCCGTGTATCTCGTGCTCTCCGGTTTCGCTGGTTCAGCGCCACCGTCGTCCCGCTCAGCCAGCGGGACGCCTGGTGACGCTGCGTGAGCAGGCGAGACCCTGGTCGCCAGCGCACGTCACCAGCACTCTGGGTGCTGTACACCGACACGTTCACCATGGCGGTCGGCTTCTACATGCTCGTGCCGCTCCTCGCGGTGCACTTTCTCGACGGTCTCGGTATGGCGATCGCGCTCGTCGGCGTGCTCAGCGCGATCCGCAGCATCTCCCAGAACGGGCTCATGCCCGTGGCCGGGTGGATCGCGGACCGCGTCGACTACAAGAGGGCGATCAGCGTCGGGGTGCTCATCCGGGCAGCCGGATTCGCGATGTTCGGCGTCGTCGACAGCACGTCGGGCCTCGTGGTCGCCTCTGTGCTCACCGGGATGGGGGGAGCGCTCTTCCACCCGGCCAGCTACGCCGCGTACGCGGCCCTGGCACAGGGAAGAGACCGCATCAAGGTCTACGCGACCCGCGAGATGGTCTCTAACCTCGGGTTCGTGGTCGGCCCGGTCGTCGGCGGGCTCGTCGCCGGGCTCGACTTCTCTTACGTCAGCTGGACCTCGGCCGGCCTCTTCGTCATGGTGCTGTTCGTGACGCTCGTCGGGCTGCCGAACGGGCTCGCAGGGCGCAGGGAAGAGAAGGTGTCCCTGCGGAAGGTCTTCGCCGACCGTGCCTTCGTCCGCTACTGCGTGCTGGCGTCCGCGCTGTGGTTCCTCGTGTCCCAACTCTACCTCGTGGTGCCGGTCCGTGCCCGTGACGTGCTGCCCGGGACCGCGGGGCTCGGCGTCGTGTACTCGGCGGCAGCCGTCCTCATGGTCGCCACGACGATCCCGATCGCGAAGCTCACCTCGACGCGGATGCGGCCAGCCTCCGTGCTCGCCCTCGGCGCACTGGCGCTCAGCTCCGGGATCGCCGTCATGGGTCTGTGGGACACCGCCGCTGGCCTGTTCGTCGGGGTCGGGGTGTTCACGCTCGGCCAGATCGTCACCCAGCCGACGATGAACGCGATCGCCGCGGGCTACGCCAAGGACGGGTCGGTCGCCTCCTACTTCGGGGTCCAAGGCCTAGCCTTCGCCATCGGTGGCGTCATCGGCAACACCATGGGTGGGCTGCTCTACACGCTCGCCGGCGGGAGTGGTGGCGTCGCCTTGGTGCCGTGGTTCGTCTTTCTCGTGTGGGGAGCCGTCCTCGCGCTCGTGCTCCTGCGCCCCGGGGCGCTCACACCGGTCGCCGTGGACCCGAAGCCGGACGCCGAGGACTGACCTGCTCGTCCGTCGCAGGTCCTCAGCCTCGTCGGTGAGGAGCACCCGGGGACGGGCTCAGCCGCCGACGGCCTGCGCGAGGTGGGCGTCGAACGTCCGGGCGCTGCGCTCCCAGGTGAGCTCGCTCGAGCGCGCGAGACCCGCACGGCCCAGGCTCGCGCGCAGCTCGGAGCTGTCGAGGAGCGGCTCGAGCGCGTCGGCGAGGGCCTGCGGATCGTCTGGTCGCACACGGGTGGTCGGGTCCGTGAGGAGCTCGGGGATCCCACCGATGTCCGAGCCGATGACGGGCAGCCCGGTCGCCATGCCTTCGAGGACGGTGAGCGGGCACGGGTCGGGCCAGCGGGACGGGACGACGACGATGTCGGTGTCGCGCAAGAACGCGCCCAGCGCCGGTCTCGGCAAGGACGGGACGAACCGTATGGTGGCCGCACACTCCTCGGCGCGGTGGCGCAGGGACTGCTCGAAGGGCGTCAGCGGTGCGTACGGGTCGAAACCCTTCGACCCGACGATGCAGACCTCGACGTCCGCGCGGCCGAGGAGCCGGACCGCGTCGATGACGACGTCGGCGCCCTTGTCGCGGATCGTCCGCCCTGTCGTGGTGATCCGGAGCACGTCGCGCCGGGACCGCTCGGCCGGGGGCGACGGGTAGAAGATCTCGGTGTCGGCGGCGTTGTGGACGACGCGCACGCGATCGCGCAGCGAGGCGGGCAGGTGCGGGCGGACCTGCTCGGCGAGCGACTCGCTCACGGCGACGACGAGCGCGACCGAGCCGAGCGCCACCGCTGCCTCGCGGGGCGTGTACGAGCGCAAGAGATGGTTGTGCGCGTAGAGGACAGGCGCGTGGTGGTCGGTGTCGACGAGCCCGACGGCCGGGGGCAGGTTGTGCGCGACGACGACGGCGCTCTCCCACGTGCCCTGGTCGGCGAGCGCGGGCCGCACGGGGCGCTGTGCGCCGGTGCGAGGGCGGCCGACGAGGCCGCGTGCGGCGTCGACGTACCGGTCGCGCGGTCGGCGGTCGACGAGGTCGTACTCGATGATGTCGGCGCTCGTGTACCGGTCTGGGTAGGTGCCGCGCGAGACGAGGACAGCGGGCCGGGGGGAGCCCGGGTCGGCGTTGCTGCACAGGCCGTGGACGACGCTCGGCACGGCGCTGCCTGTGCGGGGGGAGTAGTGGTCTCCGGGGGTGATGAGGTGCACGTGACGGCGTCCGCTGCGCTGCGGTGCGTCGTGCGTGAGGGGTTCGGTCGAGGTCATGTCGTGGAGTCCCGTCTTCCTCGGCGGTCGTCGTGCCAGCCGTCCGGTCTGTCTCTCACCGTAGCGACGAGGGGGCTCGTCGCGACAGGGGTCAGAGGGCCCTGATCGGGGTGATTCGTCCAGATCACCCCGGGGGACGGTGTTCACCCGGTGTGTCGCGGTTCGATACTGGGGCGGTGAAGATCAACGCGTACGTGCTCGCTGGGGACCCTGCGTGGACGGCTGAGAGCGTCGGGTCGTACTACTCGTTCGTCGACCGCCTCGTCGTGAGCTACGACGAGGAGAACCTCTCGTGGAGCGGTCACGAGCTCGAGGTGCCGGAGGCGCTCCGGCGTCTCACGGCGTGCGACCCGCAGCACAAGATCGTCCCGTTGCCGGGGCGGTACTCGGCGCCGGACCGTTTTGCGCTCGACATGGAGACCGAGCAGCGTCAGCGTGCGCTCGATGCGGCGAGCGAGGGCGCGGACTGGGTGGTCCAGCTGGACACGGACGAGGTGCTCGCGTCGCCTGGACGGTTCCTCGCGTGTCTCGAGCGTGCGGAGGCGGAAGGCTTCGACGCCGTCCACTTCCCGTCGCGCTGGTGGTATCAGCGGGCGGGCGCCGGCTCCGACCGGGTGCTGGAGCGGCGTCGGCGGTTCGGCGGGGCTCGTGCCGAGTATCCGGGGGCGATCGCGGTGCGGGCCGGCACCCGGTTGAGGCACTGCCGCCAGACGGACGTGCCGCACTTTCGTGTCGACTTCGCGGCGACGAGCACAGACCCGGCGCACCCGGCGGACGCTGTGGTGCACGACGTGGTGACGCCTGACGAGGGGATCATCCACCTCAGCTGGTTGCGCTCGGCGGAGCAGATGGAGCGCAAGCGCGTGGTGTCGGGCCATGCGGGCCGGGTCGACCTGGGGGAGGAGATCCGCCGGTGGCGTGCCGCGTACCGGCACCCTCGCCTGACGGTCGCGCTCGGGTCCGTCCACCGGCACCCGGACAGGTGGTTGCGCGTCGTGAGCAACCCGCTGGAGCTCCGCTCGGGCGACTGGCTGCCGTGAGCCGAGGCCGAGTCGTCGGGCAGGGCGGGCGGGCGGTGCCGTCCGGTGGGCGTGGTGGCGTCAGATGACGTCGGCGAACTCGCGCTCGAGCTGTTGGAACACGAGCGCTCCGGCGACGAACACCCCGACGCACACGACCACCGACGCGCCGATCTGCCACGGCTCTGGGGCCGGGGTGCCGAGCAACGACCACCGGAACTCTTCGAGGAGCCAGGTGAGCGGGTTGAGCGAGTAGAGGGGCTGGAGGTTTGCCGGCACGCTGTCGAGCGCGTACGCCACCGGCGCCGCGAAGAGGAGCACCTGGACGAGCCACGGCACGATGTAGGCGACGTCCCGGTACTTGACCATGACAGCCGATGCGGCGAGGCCGATCCCTGCGCCGAGGAGCACCATGAGCACCACCCACGCGGGCAGCAGGAGCACGGCCCACCCGGGGGTGACGTCGTAGACGACGAGCAGCACCGCGCCGAGGCCGAGCGCGACGACGAAGTCGAGCAGGACGGAGAGCGTGGTCGCGAGGGGCACGAGCATGCGCGGGAAGAAGACCTTCGACACGAGGGCCTGGTTGCTGACGAGCGAGGGTGCTGCCCGGGTGATGACGCCCGCGAAGAGGTTCCACGCGAGCATCCCCGTGTAGCTGAAGAGGAAGTAGGGCACGCCGCCGCTGTCGAGCCCGGCCACGCGGCCGAAGACGACCGAGAAGATCCCGGCGGCGACGACGGGCTGGAGCAGCACCCACGTGACGCCGACGGCGGTCTGGCGGTAGCGCAGGATGACGTCGCGTCGACCGAACTGGTAGAGGACCTCGCGGGCCTCCCAGAGCTCGGGTACCCGGGGCAGCGAGAAGCGCCGTGGGGGAGTGATGACGATGGTGCCCATGTCAGGTCCGCTCGTAGGTGAAGTCGGCGAGGACGAGGCCCCGGGTCGTCGCCTCGTCGGCGGCGAGCTCGGGGTAGGGGTTGGTGGGCAGGACCTCGAACGCGGCGGCGCCCTCCCACGCGTCGAGGACGCCGGTCTTGCAGACGTAGACGTCGATCGTGTACCTGCCGGGCTTGAGCCACGGGCCGTTCAAGGTCATGGTCACCGTGTGCTCGTCGGACGGGTCGAACCAGGCGCCGACGAGCCGGGAGTCGCACTGGGCGACGACCGATCCGTTGAGGTCGTTGACGTGGCACGACACGAAGTACTGCCCGACGGCCTCGCGGTTGGCGTCTAGGTGGATCCGGACGCTCTTGGGCCCGCTGGGGTCGAACGCGTCCGCGTCGAGAGTCACCGACCGGGCACGGATCTCGCCCGAGCCGGGGCGACGCTCAGGGTCGGTCTGAGCGAGGGCGAACGCCTCGAAGCTGGTGCGGTAGATCTCGAGAGCGCCCGGTACGTCGCCCTGGTAGACGAGCCTGCCGGCGTCGAGGTAGAGCGCCGAGGAGCACAGCGCGCTGACCGTCTGCGCCTGGTGGGAGACGAACAAGACGGTCCGGCCGTCTTTCGCGACGTCGCGCATCTTGGCGAGCGACTTCTTCTGAAACTCTGCGTCGCCCACCGCGAGGACCTCGTCTATCGCGAGGATCTCCGTGTCGAGGTGCGCGGCGACGGCGAACGCGAGGCGCACGTACATGCCCGAGGAGTACCGCTTGACGGGCGTGCCGAGGAACTTTCCGACACCGGAGAACTCGACGATCTCGTCGAACCGGCGGGCGATCTCCTTGCGGCGCATGCCGAGCAGCGCGCCGTTGAGGTAGATGTTCTCCCGCCCCGTGAGCTCGGGGTGGAAGCCCGTGCCCACCTCGAGGAGGCTGCCGATCCGGCCACCGAGCTCGATCCGCCCGCGCGTGGGGGCCGCGATCCGGGTGAGGAGCTTGAGGAGCGTCGACTTGCCCGCACCGTTGCGGCCGATGATCCCGACGGCCTCGCCCCAGGGGACGTCGAACGTCACGTCTTCGAGCGCGTCGAACTCGGTGTGCTGCGCACGGCGCAGGGGCTGGCGCAGGCGTCGGACGGCAGCCTCGGCCGCCGTGGTGGGTTTCTCGCCCGACGCGCCGATGCGGTAGGTCTTGCCTAGACCTGCGACCCGTATGGCTGGATACTTCGTTTTGTCCACGTGGGGAACGCTATGACGCGCTCATGCATGCGGGAAGGGGGACCGGGGTGAAAGTCGGTGTGACCCTGCCAGCGTCCAGCGACGCGAGCGGTCCGGGCGAGGCGACTCCCTCTCCGGTGAGACGACGAGCCGTCGCGCTCGTGTCCGTCGGCGTGCTGCTCGCGGGCGCGGGAACCTTCGCGGCCCTGCGCACGTCGTGGCCGGCTGCACCCCAGGCACCCGCGGCGGCCGGCGCGACGGCCGCCGTCGCTGCCACAGGCTCGGCTCCGGTGTGCGGGCTCCCGGACGTCGCCCAGGTGACCGACGACGGCGCCCCACCGGTCGAGCCTGACGTCCTCGTCGCCGACGTGACCACGGTCCCGGGCGGCCGCGTGCTCGACGTCGAGGTGAGCGGCGACGTCGCCGCCGTCCTCGAGTGGGACGCGAAGAGCACGTACACGGTCACCCGCTACGACCTCGCGGGAGGTCAGCCGCTCGGCGGCTTCGACATCGACCTCGCCGCGGACGAGGGCACCGAGCTCTTCAGCACCGAGCAGATGGTCCTCGGCTCCGACGGTGCGGTCTACCTCCTTGACACGCTCGACGGGCGTCGTGACCTCCTCAGGTACTCCGTGCAGGGCTCGCTCGAGTGGCGGCGGACGATCGCGCCAGGCCCCGCGACGGACGGGTCGGTCCTCAGCCTCTTCGGCCTCGCCCTCTTCCCGGCGGGCACCCACGTCGAGTCCGAGACCGTCGGCGTGCACGAGGGACCGGGGATGCACCTGCTCACCGCCGACGGCGAGGACGCGGGGACGATCGACGGCTTCCCCGGCACGGTCGTCGGCCAGGCCGAGGACGGGAGCGTCATCACCCTCGGCGCACAGGACAGCGCAGAAGCCGACGGCGCCGATACCGACGCTCCTGCCGCGTCGTCGTTCCTCACCGTCGTCGACCCCGCAGGGACCCAGGTGGCACGGCTGGGCTCGCGCTGGGACCCGGACGCACCCGACGCGGTGCTCACCACGTACCGGCTCGGCCGCGTCACCGGCGCAGACACCGGACCCGACGGGACAGGGACGGTCGTCGCCGAGAACGGGCGAGGGCTGGAGTGGTTCGGTCCGGACGGGGTACGCGAGGGCTACTGGCCAGACCGCTCGACGAGCGAGGAGCATACCTACGAGCTCGCCGAGGGCACCCCGCTCCTGCTGCGCGCAGGCTCCTACGTCTTCCTCGTCCGCGGCGAGAGCACACCCGACGGTGAGGCCGTCACCCTTGCCACGCTCGGGGCCGACGAGATGCTCCAGGCACTCACCTCCCCGGTGAAGTACAACGACGGGTCAGCACCCCACCTCGCTGTCATCGGCGCAGGTGCAGGCCTCGTGACCGACACGGTGTACGGCTACTTCCGGGACGGCGACGACCCCGCGGTCACGCTCCGCCTCGACGAGACCTGGGCCGACGCCCCGACGCGCTACACCCTGCGCTACCAGGTCCGGGGCGACCCCCGCGTGCCCGATCCCGTCGCCTCAGCGTGGGTCGACGCCGACCTTCCCACAGGCGGCGGCGACCTGCCGCTCACGCTCCCGCCCGCACGCGCGGGCGTGTACGAGGTCGACGCACGCCTCGTCGACACCACGACCGGCACCGAGGTCGTCGGGACCTGCCTGCGCTACGCGATCGGCGCACCAGGACTGCACGCCGACCTCGCGGCGCTGCCCGACGGCGCCGACTGGGGCGGCGCAGGCCCGTTGCGCGGGGTCGCGCTCGCGGGCGACTTCCGTCTCGGCAGCCACCGCTATCAGGTCGACTTCGGGGCGCTCGTGCCTGACCCCTCTGCGGTGCCGGGCCCGGACGGCCTCGACTGGGACGCGCTCCCGCTCGACGACCTCGCGGCCGCTGCCGAGCTGGCCGCGCGCACCGACGTGCACCTCGTGGTCCAGGTGGGCCAGGGCGGAGACGCCGAACGCGCCGCGGTCGAGGAGGGAACCTGGGAGGGCTGGGTCCGTGAGATCGTCGCCGGGCTCGGTGAGAGTGCGCCGGGGATCGTCTACTACTCCCCGTGGAACGAGCCGAACAACACCGGTCTCGACGACGGCGCGGCGTACGTCCGGGACGTCGGTGATCCGTTCGCGACCGGGGCGCGCGCAGCGGATCCCGGTGTCGTGATCCTGGGCGGGAACACGCTCGGCGTGCCGGTCAACTGGTGGCGGGACGCCGTGGACGCGGGGGCCTGCGCCTCGCTCGACGTGGTCGCTGTGCACCCGTACACCGGGCTCAACCGGTCGTGGGAGGAAGACGGGTGGGGCGCGGACGGCAACCCGCTCGACCGGCTCGCCGAGGTGCTCGACGCGTGCGGGGACGTGCCCGTCTGGGACACGGAGTCGGGGTGGTGGTCCGACGGGGTGGTGAACACGTGGGCGCAGGGCTCCGACGTGGCCCGCAAGCTCCTCTGGTACTCCGAGGCGGGCGTCGAGGAGTGGACGTACTTCTTCTCCGAGGGCGGCTTCGGCGAGACAGGGAACTCGTGGTCTCTCGTCCAGCTCGGCCAGCACGTGAAGCCCGGCCTCCTCTCCTACGCGGCGACGCAGTCTGCGCTCGGCGGTCGCGGGGCGGGGGAGCGCGTCGACCTCGCCGTTCCGGGCACGTTCGCTCTGCGGTGGGCAGACGGCACGGGCTCGGCGGCGGAGATGCTCGCCGCATGGACGGACGACCGCGCCGCGCAGGTGGTCCTCACCGCGACGGGGACGACGAGCGTGAGCGTCGCTGACGTCTACGGCGCGGTGCGCACGATCGACCTCTCGTCCGGCCCTGCTCAGGTCGAGCTCACGGGGGCTCCCCAGATCTTCACGGCCCCCGTCAGCGTCGGGCTGACCCTCGCGCCGGTGGAGGAGTACGGACCGGACCTTCTCGAGGGTGCGGACGTCACGGCGTCCTCGACGGCCGAGGGCACGTCGACCGCGACCGTCACGGACGGCAGCCTCGACGATCCGGAGCCCTGGCGTTCCGGGCCGCTGCCTGCTGCCGGCGGTCAGGAGAGCGTCGCGGACCGGGCCCCCTGGGTCGAGGTCGAGCTGGACGGCCCGGCCGTCGTCGACCGCGTGATCGTGGCGACGGCAGGCATCCGGTGCTGCACGGCTGGACTGCGTGACTACACCGTCTCGGTGCTCACCGGCGGCACCTGGGTCGAGGTCGCCTCGGTGACCGACCAGCTGCACGAGCGCGCCGTGGAGGTTGCGTTCGACGCCGTCGAGGTCAGTGCTGTCCGGATCGACGTGCCGACCACGACCGAGCGAGGCGTCCCGGTCGCATCGGCCAACTACTCAGGGGTCGTCGCAGGGATGCACCCGAGCTTCATGGACCTCACCGCGATCGACCAGGGCATCGCGGTGAGCGCGATCGAGGCTTTCGGTCCGGGGTGACTGGGCAGCCATGCCGCCGTCGGGAACCGACCCCCGCCTGGCGACTCCGGGTCAGTGTCATCAGCGTCATGACACAGAACACCTAGAGGTCTCGGGCTGTCTCTCCCTCTGGTCCGCGACGGGCGGTAGCCCACAGGACCGCGAAGACGACTGCTGGAAGCAGGAGGGACATCGTGGTGCGCCAGTCGACTGTCAGGTACGAAGCACCAAGGCCTGCCGCGCAGGCAGCCTGCGGAAGCGTTCTCCTCGAGAATGGTGATCTACGCGAGAAGTCGTCACGTATCGCTCGATATCCCGATGACCCAGAACGCGGTGTCCGCAGGCAGGTCGAGCTCGACGGCTGTCTCGCCGGTCGTCTCCAGAGGGATCCCGCCGCTGTTCTGAAAACGCTCGCCGCATGAGCCATGCAAACCATGTGCCCATCGTGAGTCTGAATCCACTCTCAGGGGCGCACGCGACGTAGAACGTCACCATCGTCGTCCCCTCGGACGGAGAGAGCGTGAACGTTGCGCTGCCTTCGCCCTGCTCGTCGAGGGCAGGGACCAGCCTCTCCGCGATGAAGTCGTCTGAGGCTGGATCGGTCAACGCGGCTCATCGCAAACGAGGGTGTAGCTGGGTGGGCGCGTCGTTGCGGGATGAGGGTCGAGGTCTTCCGATGATGGAGGTTCCTACGCCGCCCACCTGAAAGACCTCGACGTGTCTGACGCTACCTTCACGCGCCCCGATCTGACCACATTCTGCCGTCTTGACGAGCTGGGCCTGGAGGCGATCGGGCAGCGCCTGGAGCCTGATCGGGCTGTCTTGGCGTGCCGGATCACCGAGCCGGACAACTGGTGCCGGCGGTGCGGGTGCGAGGGGATCTTTCGAGACAGTGTCACTCGTGAGCTCGCGCACGAACCTCTGGGTTGGCGGCCGACCACGCTCGTGCTCACGGTGCGCCGCTACCAGTGCACGGGCTGCTCTCATGTGTGGCGCCAAGACACCAACGCCGCGGCCGAGCCGCGTTCGAAGATCTCCCGCCGCGGCCTGCGCTGGGCGCTGGAAGGCCTGGTCCTCCAGCACCTCACGGTGGCCCGGATCGCCGAAGGCCTCGCGGTCGCTTGGAACACCGCCAACGCGGCCGTCTTGGCAGAAGGTCGCCGTCGCTTGATCGCCGACCCCCGCCGTTTTGAGACGGTGACGACGATCGGGGTTGATGAGCACGTCTGGCGCCACACCCGCCACGGCGACAAATACGTGACCGTCATCATTGATCTCACCCCGATCCGGGGCGGGACCGGCCCCTCCCGGCTCCTGGACATGGTCGCCGGCCGCTCCAAGCAGGTCTTCAAGACCTGGCTCTCTGGCCGCCCCCAGGACTGGCGCGACGGGGTCGAAGTGGTCGCGATGGATGGGTTCACCGGCTTCAAGACCGCCGCCGCCGAAGAGCTCCCCCAGGCGGTCGCGGTGATGGATCCGTTCCACGTCGTCCGTCTCGCCGGGGACGCCTTGGACCGTTGCCGGCGCCGCGTTCAGCACGACCTGCACGGCCACCGCGGCCGCCGAGACGACCCGCTCTACCGCGCCCGCCGGACCTTGCACACCGGCGCCAGTCTCCTCACCCAGAAGCAGACTGCCCGGATCGCGGCACTGTTCGCCAGTGACGAGCATGTTCAGGTTGAGGCGACCTGGGGCATCTACCAGGCGATGGTCACCGCCTACCGCGAACCCGACCGCGCCAGAGGCAAAGCCCTGATGGAAACCCTGATCACCTCGGTCACCTCCGGCGTTCCGGCCGCCCTGACCGAGATCATCACCCTCGGTCGAACACTCAAGAAACGAGCCATCGACGTCCTGGCCTACTTCGACCGCCCCGGCACCAGCAACGGACCTACCGAAGCCATCAACGGCCGTCTCGAGCACCTGCGCGGCTCGGCCCTCGGCTTCCGGAACCTGACGAACTACATCGCCAGATCGCTGCTCGAAGCCGGCGGCTTCAGACCGCTCCTACACTCTGGATTGCGATGAGCCGGTCTATCGGTCAGTCGCGGCCGACCCCGTAAGGACGCCCAGGCGCTGACGCCGGCCGCGGCGCAACACCAGCGTCTGATCGCGCACGGGTGGCTTCGGTTGCCGAGTAGGGGAACGAGGCCCTGCCCATCACCCGGGCCAGCCCCGGATCCGTCACGATCGGCGCCGCGGCCGGTGTGCGCTCGACGGCCAGCGCCCGGAAGACAGGCACCAACGACTCAGGCACCGGTTCGTGGCGGCCGATGTCCGGGCCGGAGAGCATCGACGCCTGGTTCCAGATCTCCGGCGTCACGCCGGAGACCGCGGGGTCGTAGTCGAGGCGGAACGAGCTCAGCTCCGCCACGTGCTGCATGAAGATCTTCGAAGAGCGCCCGTTGCCCTCACGGAACGGGTGTCCCTGGTTGACGTGCGCGAACACCTCGGCCGCCGCCGACGCGAACGCGTCCCGGTCCATCGTCGACCAGTGGGCCGATCGCACCAGCTGGCTCGCCTCAACGAGGTACCGGGGTACATTCTCGGGAGAGGCGAACTTGTTGAAGCCCTTCCGGATGCCCACAGACCGCAGCCCTCCTGCCCACTCGTACACGTTCGCGAAGAGCTGCTTGTGGATCGCCCGCAGGTGCTCGGCGTCATAGGTCTTCGCGATCACGACCAGGCCGGCGTCGAGCTTGACCTGCTGCTTGGCTGTCTCGGCATACTCCCGCTGCGCCAGCACGGCCCCGTCGCGCTCTCCGTAGAGGTTGCGCAGCACCGTCCCACCGGGCTCCCAGAAGTAGGAGTCCCACGAGGAGAACTCGGTCGCCACTAGCGCGCAGCGGGACGGGCGCGGTGACGCTCAGCCGCCTCGGCAGCCCGGCGGTCGTACTCGGCCTCGTCGATCTCGCCGCGCACGAAGTCGGTCAGGTTCGCCACGTCTTCACGGTTGGGCACCCACCCCTCGTGCCAGCTCGACGCGAACGCGTTCACCACCGCACGGCGCCCCGCCTCGTCCAACGGCGCGAAAAGCTCCGGCCAGCGGCCCTCGATGTCAAACTCTCCAGCCACAAGGGCCCTCCTTCGTCTCGATCCATCCTCAACAGTCAATTAACGCCAGGCCTGACGACCTGGCCTCGCACCGCGTCGTACAGGTCCGGCGGCAACAGCCCTTCGTGCACGCACCGGACCACATCGTCGAAGGAGCCCCCGATCGGCGGGCCCTCGACCCCGGTCGCCACCGCTTGCTCGTACGGCCAGCTCACCAGCTCGTCGACGACCTGCTCCCGGGAGAGCTCACCGGTCATGAAGCGCTGGATGACCTCGACGGGACCTCCTCCATGGAACCCGGCGCGGACCGGTGGGATCTTCGCCTCTTCGCTCAACGTCCGACTCACTGCGGACTGCGAGACTCCCAACACCCGCGCCAGCTCAACCTGCGTCACCCGTCGCGACAGCGCGCGCACCCCGCGCAGATAGTCCAGGCGCGCGACCGCCTGCCGGGCGCGAGCAGCGCGCAGACGACCCACGTCCGCCAAGTCTCGCTCTGACAAGACCACGTCCTGAACCCCCTGGAAGCCTTCTGACCTGCATGTATGAGTTTACCTCATACAACGACTGGGAGGAAGGTCGCGAACGCGCCTCGCGGCAGACGGGTCCAGGGGCGTGAGCGTTCGGGTGGGTCCCGTCGTGCCCCTGTGGTCGGGTGGAGCCGCGCAGCGATTGGGCTCAGGCCGTCCACAGGTGCGCGAGGGGCATCCCAACCCAGCCGGGCACGTTTTCGACACCACGGCCCTGGCGCTCGAGCAGCACTCTCGCTATCGTCAGTGGTCCACGGGGCTTCGAGCCCATCCTGGCGCCGCGCATATGAGGCAGGCCCTGGTGCGGGGCGAGCTATAGCCCGTTGCGCACCCCGCCATCTTGCGAGCCTCCATGCGCCCCTGCACCAAGATCACCTACCCGTCCCCACGCGCCGCAGCCCGCGCCCTGCGCCACATCACACGCCAGCAGACAGCGCGCGGACGCACCGCCCCCGTAGCCGTGCACCGGTGCGGGACCTGTCACGCGTGGCACCTGACCTCTCAGAAAGCATCCGGCCGCCGCAACCGGCGCCTGCAGGTGACGGCCGGCATCGCCACCTGACCAACGGAAACCGCTCGTGTGGCTCGACGGCTGCAGGTCGCCGCCGATCTGAACCTGGTGGCTACTGCTGCGCTCGGTCTTCGTGGTCGAGCTCGGCGTCGACGACGGCCTGGAGCTCACCGGCAGAGGGCAGTGCAGCTCGAGCGTCGGCGGGAAGGCCTTGGTAGTCGGCCACGGCGACCGGGGCGGCGGTCGAGGCCAGCGCGTATTTGATCGCGGCCCCGCCCTTGCCTGTGCACAGCAGGATCCCGACGGTGGGCGCGTGGACGTCGGCGCGGCGCAGCTCACCGTCGACGGCTGCGACGTAGGCCCCCAACTGCCCCACGTGCGCTGGCGAGGAGGGCCCGACCTTCAGCTCGATGACGACATAGCGCAGCTGTTCGACGTGGAAGAGCAGCAGGTCGATGATGAACTCTTCACCGTCGCCCAGTGGGAGGTGGAACTGGCGCCCGACCAGGGCCATGCCGCGGCCGAACTCCATGAGGGTGTCCTGCAGGCGGTCCATCAGCGCTTGTTCGACGTCGCGCTCGAGCCGGGTGTTCACCATCGCGAGGTGCTCGAAGACGTAGGGGTCTTTGACCAGCTGTCGGGCCAGGTCGGAATCGATCGAGTCGAGCGCGGAGTCGAAGTTTGAGGGTGCGGCGCCGATCGCGGCGCGGAGGTTGGCCTTGATCTTGTGCTCCAGGACGGCCCGCGACCAGCTTTCCTGGACCGCGCGGGCGGTGTACCAGTCGCGTTCGTCGCGCGACTCGAGCCGGTCCAAGATCACCATCAGGTGGCCCCACGGCAATTGTGCAGCAGCCTGCTGCACAAACTCAGTCTCGGTCGGCCAGGCCTGGGCTGCGCGGCGCATGTAGAGCAGGTTCCGCCGGGACCAGCCCCTCTGATCAGGGAACTCTCGCTTGAGGTCGGCAGCGAGCCGGTCGACGACCTTGGATCCCCACCCTGCGTTCTGCTGGCGATCGAGGATGTCGCGCCCGATCGACCAGTACAGCCTGAGCACCTCGCTGTTGACCGCGCGTGCTGCTCTGAACTGTGTCTGGCGCACACGGTCCGTGAGGTCCACGAGGAGGTCCGCGTACCCGGCCAGCTCCAGCGCGCCCTCGTCCTGCGTGTTCATGGCGCCATTGTGCCTGGTCAACAGCTGCGGACCAGTGCCTCACCGACCACCGCACCACTCGGCGCGTAGTTCGTTGTAGTGGTCGCAGCGCCGGACCGCCCCGCTTGAACTCAGGCGGGTCCCATACATTGCCGGTCACCAGTGCACCCTCAAGTATGGGCACGATCTGCCGATAGTCGGGTTTAAGGCCAATATCGTTTAGTTAGTGACTGTGGCGTGGTAGGTGGGTTCATGCTGGGGCTGGGGCCAGTTGGCGTGGTGGGCGCGTTTGACGTGCCACTTGACGTACTTGCGATTTACGACTCGGGGTGCTGAGCGTCGGCGTCGGGCGAGGTTGAGCCGGCGCAGGAGTCGGTGCACGAAGTCCAGCCATCCTGGGCTGTCGCAGCGGCCCGGGTCAGGGGGGAAAAGCGCCCGGGTGGGCGAGGGGTTGGCGGGTGATCCGGAGTGCGGCGACGAAGCTGACCCGGTCCGGGTCGTGCCCGCACTGGTTGGCGGCGTCGGTCATCAAGGACCGGATCGCGAAGTGGCAGCACAGGTGGCCCCAGATCTCCTGGAGGACCAGGTCAGGCGACTTGGACCGCAGCACGGTGCGGGGGCCGCGTTGGTGGGTCTTGAGCTCGTCGAAGGCCAGCTCAACCTCCCAACGTTCGACGTAGGCAGCGGCAAGCTCGGTCGCCGATACCTCGTCGGGGTCGAGCACCGTGGTGAAGAGGCGGTAGGTGTCGGGGTTCTCGCGTCCGTCATCGATCGTGTAGTCGATGACTCGGACCAGCATCGGCTCTGCCCGCCGCGCCGCGGCCGAGTGCATCTGGTGCAGGTGAGCCAGCCAGGAGCCGTCGGGCAGGTCGTGGAGGTGGATGGGCTTGGGCGCGGCGCTGTCGGTCCGGACCCGCCACAATAGGTCCGCCCCGGTCGCGCACGCCTGGCGCCACAAGGCGTAGGAGAAGAACCCGCGGTCGCCAGTCAGCAGCATCCCCGGTGAGAGGTGGTCCAGCAACGGCACTGTCAACTCTGCCTCAGAGTCGCAGTACCGCCCGATCTGCGCGGCGAAGACCGCATGAGTGCCGCACTCGGCCAACGCCACCACTCTGGCCTGGGGGAACGCCGCCCGCTCACCCTTGTTGACCCCGGGCCGCCCGAAGTGATCGTCGTTCGCGGTGGTGTCAGCGACGTCCAGGCACATCCCGTCGATCGCGACCAACCGCCGCCCTGCCAGCCACACCCCGGGCATGCCCTCGCCCCCGATCGGCTTCGCGACTCGCGCGAACAACGCCGCCAACGGCTGCGAGCCCAGCCGGGCGCGGGCCTGGAAGATCGCGGACTTGCTCGGCGGACCGTACTCCTGGGTCCACCCCGAAGCCCACGACAGCCCATCGGTCAACTGCGCCAGCACGTCCTCATAGGACCCCTCGGAGTACAACGCCATCCCGATCGAGAAGTACGCCATCACCCGGGCAGGCAACGCACGATGACGCTGCTCAGTCCGCCCGACCTCGGCGATCACCTCATCAACCAACCCCGGCGGGAACACCCGCGTCAACACACCCACCGACACCAGGTCCGACAAACGACGCTCAGACTCCGGCTTCTTCCACCCAGCTCTTGGCATGCCACCAAACTACACCCCGACACCCTTAACTGAACGGTATTGAGGCTAACTGGTTCTGATCGTCTCAACCTACTGTAGATACAGTCAGTAAAAGGCTGGTCGGGAACGTCTCGGTAGAAGATCTTGCCTCTCATGCACCGGGTCTCACCCCAAGATCTTGGGCCCACTCGCCGGTGATCTGGCAACTGGGCCGAGTGTGGTTGTGCGAGCCTTCTCGTAGGCGTTCAGCGTCAACCAGGCGCACACGAAGCACCATCGCTTGGTGTCGCATCAGGCAGCCCAACGAAACACCGTGCGACGGGCGACGGGGACGTTGGCAAAGACAGGGCGCACCGGTGAGGTGCTCGCACTTGAGGGAGACGTTGAACCTCCTGACCAGCGGATTGTCCGCCGAGGACCCGATAGACCCCAGGGACTGAGCTACGCCAACCCCTTCACCACGAACCGCAGAGAGCCCCATATACTCCTGGTACGATTTCACCCACAGCGTCCGGTTCGCGAGTCTTGCCTCTGTTGGTTCGTTCGCCCTAGTCTGCACTTACGTCGCATCGCGACGCGCGCACAGAAAAACAGCAAACATGGAGGCTCCGATGAAAAAGTTCCTACCTGTTCTTGCAGTGGCGATGATCCCAATTTTAACTATCGTGACGCCGGCATCTGCGACGGTGAGTTCAATCTCGATCTCGCCGACATTGCGGGCCGCCGTATCAGGCACCACGCTCAGCTGGTCATGGGCTTGGAGTGGTTCGGGTTCTTACGCACCACTCTTCTTCTATGGCGACGGTACCTACCGTACATATTCGACGCAAACTAATGGTGGATCGAATACCGCTAACCGGGCGTTCAACGTGTGCAGCGCACAAACCTTTTACCAGAGCATTTATGTTGGTGGATCAAGCGCTGGAGCTTCGACAAGCGTGAGTGCGGGGGCTAGCGGCTCTTGCTGACTATCCCGCCCCCCTGCGGGCGCTTCTGGTATCGCGGTGCCCGCAGGGGGGCGGTCGTCGCGACGGCCGCTCTCTTGGCGGTGAGCATGGTGGCGGCTTCCCAGACGACGGCGCGTTCGGTCGCTGTGGTGGAGTCCACGGTGGGTGCGAACTGGCGGGGTGCTTATGACCTGCTGGTCGGCGGTGAGGGTGTCTTGTCGAGCGCGGCCCTGGAGACGGGCGGGCTGGTGGAGGAGAACTTCGCCTCGCTCGGGGGCAGCGGGGGCATCAGCGCTGATCAGCTCGAGGCGATCGGGGATCTTGCGGGTGTGGAGATCGCGGCGCCGTTGGCGTTCGTCGGTCAGCTCGAGACGCCGTCCTACGGTCTGCTGGTCGGCGCGATGGAGGCAGACGGTGCGGTGTCGGACTTCTTCTCCGACACCCGGGCCATCGAGGCGCGAGTGAAAGTCACAGTCCCTGATGGTGTCCAGACGCACACGCTCTCGGACAGCACGACGGTCCTCGTCACCGGGCAGATCGACGGGACCCCGAGAGTCGGGACCGATGGCAACGTCCGATCAGCAAGCGCCCCGTATGACGGCACTGGCACCTGGGGGGTGGACGTGACCCTCCCTGGGGCTCCGGCGCTGACCTCGGGGCTCATCGCCATCGATCCGGTCGCTGAGCGGGCCTTGCTCGGGGACTCGGGGCAGTTCCTGGACACTCTCGTGGAGTTCGACGAGCAGCAGTCCCTCGGCGCCGAGCAGACGACTCTGGCTGACCTCGTCGACCCCGTCACGCATGACTACGAGTACTGGGCTCTTACCAACGGGTACCAGGGCGGTCCGGTCGTTCCTGTCGTGGTCTCTAATGCGGCCTATCCATCGCTGCAGGGTGAGGTGACCTTCACACCGCTCGACATGTCGGGGACGTCCATCACAGACCTGGTGAGCTCCGATAGTTTAATGATCACTGCGGATGGCGCTGCCTTGGTCGATCAGGCGGAACGTGGTGCACCGACGACGTCAACGGTTGATCTGACCGCGGGCCTGACGCCGTTCGGCCTTCCGGCACTGGCGCTGGCGCTGCCCGGGGCCACGGGCGCTCCGGGCGGCGCGGCGACGGAGAGTGCCCCGAACCTGACGCCGGCCTTGCCCGGGGCTGCGGTGAGAACCGCCCCGAGCGCGCAGCAGGCCTCAACGGCCCCGGAGGAGACCACGACGCTGCTGACAGCAACCCCGCAAGGCTTCACCCGCATGAAGGTGAGCGTCCAGGAGCAGACCTCCACCACGGAACCGAGAGCCCAGGAGCAGGCCTACCGCCAGGAAGCGAAGTCTGCGGCGGACCCTGAGGGTGTCCCGCTCTACGTTCCTGTGGGTACGTACACCCCTGGTGACATCACCGGGACCGCCGATTCTGCCTCCTATGTCCCGTTGGGCACCTACAGTGCCGCTGATGTCCGCGTCGTTGAGCCCGGTGAGCACGACGGGGCTGTCTTGGCGCCCTCGTTCAGCGGTCGCGGTGCGGTGCTGCCTGCTCCTGGGGCGATCACCACCCTGGGTGCCTACGCTGCGATGCGCGGTTCCGGTGACGCTGATGTCGTGCGGGTACGGGTCGCAGACGTCCAGGGCTACTCCCCGCAGGCCTTGGACGCTATCGGTGTGGTCGCCGCCCAGATCAGCGACCTGGGGCTGGACGTGCGGGTCGTGGCAGGTTCCTCCCTCGATGAGGTCGGGGTGTACCTGCCTGAGTACTTCGCAGACGGTGACCTGGGATGGACGACCCAGGAGTGGACCAGCCTGGGGGCCGCCGTGCGCGTGGAGCGCGCGCAGATCGGCGCGACCATCACCTTGCTGGTCGTGGCCCTCACCGGAGTCAGCGTCCTGGCCTCGGTCGTCCAGATCGCCGGCACAGGCCGACGACGCCGAGAAGCGGTGCTGCTGAGCTCGCTGGGCTGGTCACGCGGACGCATCCGCAGATGGTTCCTCACCGAGGACGTCCCCTCCCTCGCGCTGGTGGTCCTGGCCGGTCTCGTCGCTGCAGCGATGTCCACCACAGCGGTGGCCCGCGGAACCAGCGGCGCAGCGGCCCTGGTCTACGCCGCCGTGGCAGTGGCCGGCACCTACGCCGCAGCCCGCACCAGCACCCGCAGCCCGCGCGCCGCCACCGGACCGGCACGGGCCGCACGCACCGCACGCCAGGTCGGGCGACGGGTCGCCCGCGCGCACCCGGCTTCCGGTGCTCTCAGCGCCACCGCCGTCATCGTCCTGACCTGCGGCGCCATCGCGTTCGCGAGCGTCATCGCCACAGCCCACGTCGCCGCCGGCACCACCCGCATCGCCACCCTCGTCAGCGCCAGCGTCCTGCTGCCCCAGACGATCCTGGCCGTCGGCACGCTCCTCGCCGGGGCCGCCATGTTCGTCGCGGGCATCCGCGCCGGACTCCTCGGCGCAGGCGCCCACCACGCCATGCTCGTGACCACCGGATGGACCAAGACCGCCCTGAGCGCCAGCGTGCGCGCCCAGGTCATCGCCTCCCTGCTGCCCGGGATCGTCCTCGCCGTCACCATCGGCGTCCTCCTGACAACCAGACTTTCCTCCGACCTGTGGGCACCCCTGCTGACACTGACCCTGAGCGTCCCGACCGCAGCCGCCCTCGCCGCCGCAGCCTGGGCACACCGCTACGCCCACACCCTCTCCACCACCGGAGCCCACCGATGACCGCCACCACGACCACCCCAACAACCCCCACCACCACCGCACCAGCGATCACCCTGGAAGCGATCACCGTCACCTACACCCGAGGCGACGGCGACCCCCTGACCATCGTCGAAGACTTCAACCTCACGATCCCCGCCGGAACGATCCACTGCCTGGCCGGACGCTCCGGCTCAGGCAAGACCACCCTCCTGCGCGTCGCCGTAGCCACCCTGACCCCCACCACCGGAACCGTCACCTGGGCCGGCACCCGCCTGGAGACCCTCGACCCCGACCAGCTCGCCGCCGCCCGCCGCAAGCACATGGCCTACGTCGACCAAGGCGCAACCGTCATCGACGAGCTCACCGTCCTAGACAACGCCCTCCTGCCCGCCATCCCCACCGGCCTGACACCCGACCTCGAAGAACGCGCCACCACCCTGCTCACCACCCTCGGCCTAGGAACACGCACCCGCCAACGCGCCCGCACCCTGTCCGGAGGCGAACGCCAACGCCTCGCGATCGCCCGAGCCCTCCTCCTCCAACCCACCGCCATCGCCCTCGACGAACCCACCGCCAGCCTCGACCGCACCGCCGCAGCCACCGTCATCGACGCACTCCACAAAGCAGCCACCAGCGGCGCAGCCGTCCTCGTCGCCAGCCACGACCCCGCCGTCATCAACACCGCCACCACCGTCACACCACTGACCTAAACCCACAAGGCCACGTCTGGTCTGAATCGTCCTGGGATTGATGGAGAGTCGCGCTATTGAATTTCGACGACCTGGTGGTGGTCGGTCTGGTCAGCATAGAAAGCCTGCTCGAACTCGGCCGGTGGGACGTCGCCGAGGTAGCCGTGCAGGCATTGGTGGTTGTGCCAGTGGACCCAGCCGAGGGTCGCGAGCTCGACGTCTTCGGCTGTCTTCCAGGGGGGGCGTTGACAGGCGGCTCCTTGGATGAGTTCGGCCTTGTAGTAGCCGTTCACGGTCTCGGCCAGGGCGTTGATACTCCTATAGTTGTCAACTCGCGATTTCGCCGGTGCGGGGGTTGACCTTGATGAGGTGGTAAACCTCGCGGATGACGTATCGCTTCAGGCAGCGGATGATGTCGCGTTTGCTCTTGCCCTCGGCGGTCCAGCGGGCGACGTAGGCGATAGTCGGCTCGTGGAACGGGGCTTGACCCCTGATCGTGGACACGCGGGTGGCTTCACGCGGCGAGAGCCAGCGTAGTTGTGTGGTGTGCGTTCTCGTAGTCGGCGGGGCTGAGGTAGCCGCAGGTGGAGTGGCGTCGGCGGGTGTTGTAGCGGGTGATCCACGCGAACACCTCGCGGCGAGCCACGGCGGCGTTGGCCCAGCCGTGGGTGCCGGCGAGGGTCTCGCGTTTGAGGGAGGCGTTGAACGACTCGGCCATCGCGTTGTCTGCGCTCGTGCCGACCTTGCCCATCGAGCGCCTGACGCCCAGTCGTTCGCAGAGGGCGGCGTAGTCCTTGGATGCGTACTGGGCGCCGTGGTCGCTGTGAAAGACGGCTCCGGCGAGGGTGCCGCGCTGGCGGGCGGCGGTCAGCAACGCGTCGGCGACGAGGTCGGTGCGCATGTGGTCGGCGATGGACCACCCGACCAGGCGGCGTGAGAAGCAGTCGATGACGGTGGCCAGGTAGAGGAAGCCGTCGCCGGCGCAGGGCAGGTAGGTGATGTCCCCGACGTACCGGGTGTTCGGCTCTGTCGCGGTGAAGTCCCGTTCCAGCAGGTCAGGCACGACCTGCTCGTCGGGTGCGCTGATCGTGGTGCGCACCCGACGGTGCAGCCGGATCCCAGCGATGGCGCGGGCACGCATCACGCGGGCCACCCGCTTATGGTTGACGCACTCCTCGGGCGCCGCACCGTCATTGAGGTCGGCCGTGATCCGCGGCGCCCCGCACGCCTTGTCCTTGGCGTGCGCGACCTTGATCCGCGCGGCAAGGTCCGCATCGTTCTCAGCCCGCCCGTGGCGGGCAGGGGCGGACTTGAACCAGGTGTAGAACGACGAACGCGAGACCTCGATGACCTGGCACAACCGCTTCACCTGGTAGGTGTCTTGGTGGTCGGCAACGAACTCCGAAGCGGCTCACCAGTTCGTCTCCCCGGCGAAATACTTCGCCGCCGCGCGCAGAATGTCCCGCTCGGTGTTGAGCTTGCGCTCAGAGTCCTCCAGGTCCCTCGCACGAGCCCGCAGCCGGGCCAGCTCCTGCTCCGGCGTCTCATCACCCACCGGCGTCGGGGGCCGTGGTCGAGAGTGCCCACGGATCGGCACTCCAGCAGCCCGCAGCCAGCTCGACAGGGTCGTGTCCATGATGCCCAGGTCCAAGGCGATCCCCGCGACCGTCGCCGTCGGCGTCGACCGGCACAGCTCAACAGCGTCGCGCCGGAAATCCTCTGAGTACGTCTTCCTTGCCATGAGTAGATCTTCTCGATTCCTCCAGGTCGAGCCTGGAATCAGCGTGTCCACGATCAGGGGTCAAGGCCCGTCCAGGTCGCCCAGATCCGCCGCACTCGCACCCAGGCGGGCAAGAAGAGCGTCGAGGTCGTCTACGTCATCACCTCGATGAGCCCGAACGACGCCGACCCGGTCCAGATCGCGACCTGGGTCCAAGGCCACTGGGCGATCGAGAACCGGCTGCACTGGGTCCGCGACGTCGTGTTCTACGAGGACCGCTCCAGCGTCCGCACCGGCCACGCGCCCCGAGTGATGGCAACCCTGCGCTCCACCGCGATCAGTGTCCTGCGACTGGCCGGTAGCACCAACATGGCCGCCGCTACCCGGCACCACGCCCGCGACCCTACATAGCCCGTCGAACTACTCCTGACCTGCTCAAACACGACTTTGCCGGGACCCTGACCTGGACTGCGGAGAGCCCCATCGACTCCTCGTCAAACTTCACCCATAGCGTCCAGTTTGCGAGTGTTGCCCCTGTTGACCTGCTCGCCCTATTCTATGCTTACGTCGCATCGCGACTCGCGCACAGACAAATAGCAAACATGGAGGCTCCGATGAAAAAGTTCCTACCTGTTCTTGCAGTGGCGTTGATCCCAGTTCTAACTATCGTGACGCCAGCATCTGCGTCAGTGAGTGCGATCGCGATCTCGCCGACATCGCAAGCCGTCGTATCAGGCAACTACGCTTCCTGGCAATGGGCTTGGAGCGGTACAGGCACTTATACCCCGTACTTCTACTATGGCGACGGCGCCTACCGCATATTCGGAGCACAGACTAACGGTGCAACCTATACAACTTCTCGGAGTTTCAACGTCTGCAGCGCAACTACCTTCTACCAGAAGGTAGTTGTTAGTTCATCAAGCGCTTCAGCTTCGACGAGCGTGAGCGCGGGGGCTAGCGGCTCTTGCTAACTATCCCCCGCAGGGCCCCGGAAAAGTCGGTTGGTAGGGCTGTGACCTGCAGATCTGCCGTGGTGGGGCCCGGCGTGGCGTGTGGGGCGGATGGGCCCGGAGGTTGAGATAAAGATTCTCAAGCCAGACATCTCGCGCTAGGTGTTCTGTGTCATGACGTTGGTAGCGCCATGTTTACTGTTCCGTGAACGATGGGTTCTGAGACCGCGCCGAGCTCGCGGGCGGTCATCAGATGCCGTGCATAGGCAATGCTGGTGAATCCCGCTAGCCTCACAAGCACGCAGCTCGACGTCTCTGGGGAGCGAATCTATGATTTCTCGAACACGTGGTCTCTCCGTGATCGCCCTTGTCGCGTTGGCCGTCAGTGGGTGTTCCGTGGAGGTTGAGCCTGGTCAGACCCCAGAGGCTTCCTCGGGAACGATCGACCTGGCAGTGGCCGAGACGTGCGACGAAGGGTCGGACCCGCAGTGCGTTCCGATAGACGGTCAGTACGTTACGAATCCGGAGACCTTTCGGACCGCAACCGTCGAAGATGTCGTTGTCGCCGAGCATGATGGGCACAGCGCAGTCGACCTGACGTTCGCTGCCGATGGGGAGGCTGTGTTGAAGTCGCTCACGCAGGAGGTCGCCCAAGCAGGAAGCGATGCGCGACTCGTCATGAAGATCGGCGATGAGATCCGGTCGGCTGTAGCCGTTCCAGAACCTGTCATCGGCAATGCCATGACGATCCCTATGTCGTCCACCGACAGCGCCCAGGACGCTGTCGACCTGATCCTCAACGACTGATCGACTTCTGCCCTCGCCCACCTCGAGCCCTACGCCGAAGCAGCGCACTGCCTCGTACCGCGTTCGATGGAGAGTCTGTTCGGCTCCATCCGTGAACGGTCGTGACGCTGTGTCGCTAACGTCATGACCCACAACACCAAGCGCTCCGGGGGCGTAACATGTTCAAAGTTACCGATTTCTGAACAACCCGGCCATCAATCACCCGTGCGGACGTCGACCATCGATCAGACGATGGTGAAGAGCGTCGCTCCAACCCCATACATGGCGAGGCCAGAGGACTCTTATGCACCTGAAAGACCTGCAGGGAATGGCTGAAAGTTGTCAAAACCACGGTGATGGCTTCGGCGCCTTCCGCACTACCTCGGCGATACTCGCGCTGGGCTGGCCCGACGACGTCACCGAACAATGGTTGTATGACCACCCGGATCACTTCATCCAAGACTATGGGCATATCGACCTGATGCACATTGGATGGACAGAAGAAGCCATCGGACTGCGTCAGTTCTTGAACATGCCCACAGGTGCATCTGAAAACGACTTGCTGGAATACAACGCTAAGAATCACGCATATCTCGTAGGAGTTCGCAACGCTGGCGTGCATATCGGTGTTCGCAAGAGTTGGGAGAACGACGGCACGTGGAAGCGGTCTCCCCTAGTCATCCAGCGCAACTTGGTTGAACCGGCGGCAACTGGACTGCAGGTGGTCGAAGGTCGGACTCGTGTAGGTGTGCTGCAAGGCCGCGCTGCGGAAGGGCTTTTTGTCGCTGAGCAACACCTAGCGTGGGTCGGGCGACTACGTTGCCCCACTTGACCGTCGACCTGCCGGACATCATGCGCAAGGCGCTCACGGGGGACCAAGGCTCAAAGAGGCTCTTCCGGTCTAGGGGGGGTAGTAGGTGGGGTCGCAGGAGTCCTAGGTGTTGTGGGTCATGACGTTGGCGACACACCGTCCGCTGTCCGTCGTCCGCGAATGACCGTTCATGGAAGGGCTGTTCGGCCCCATCCGTGAACGGTAGTTGGCGGACAGTGGACGCTGTGTCGCCAACGTCATGACCCACAACATCTAGGCCTGCTTCGTGGCGTAGACCTGTGCGATCCCGCTGAAATCGGGGTAGATCGAAGATCGCGTGAAGCCGAAGTTGTTCTGCAGCATTGCCAGGAGCACCGTCTTGACATCTGGGGGAACGACCACTCCGATCGCTTCGGGAAAGTTCGCACGCGGACGGCCTTGGTGTCATAGCGTCGTAGCAACAGTGCTGGTCGGCGAGGGGTACGGGTGTGGGGCGCAGGATGTTGACGATCGCTGATCGGGTTGAGATCTCCACGGGCCTCAAGGCGGGGTGGTCGATGCGCCGGATCGCCGCTCACATCGACCGTGCGCCGTCGGTCGTGTGCCGTGAGATTGTCCGGAACTCGACGAAGACGTTGGGGTACCGGTTGGTGACGGCGGACTGTCGGGCTGAGCGCAACCGTCGGCGCCCGCAGGTCGGCAAGGTCGCTGGTGACGAAGTGCTTCGGGCTCGGGTCTTGGCGGATCTGAAGCGCTCGAGGACGCCCCGGCAGATCGCAGGCCGGTTGCTTCTGGAAGCGGTCGGCCCCACCGTTGCGAGGGTGAGTCATTCCCCTGCTGCTGGCGGCGCCACGGCCAGTCATGAAGCGATCTACCGGTTCATCTACGCCCTGCCCAAGGGCGACCTCGCCAAGCACGCAGTGATGCTGCGCTCCAAGCGGATCGCTCGCCGGCCCCGCAAACCTGCAGGTGAACGGACCGGGCCGATCGTGGGGATGGTCCCCATCGACGACCGCGACGCCACGGTCGCTGACCGCCGGGTTCCCGGGCACTGGGAAGGTGACCTCGTCGTGGGGGCGTTCGGCCGCTCCGCGGTCGCAACGCTGGTCGAGCGCACCACCCGGTTCGTGGTGATCCTGGGCTTGCCCCAGGGCAAAACATCGGCCCCGTTGGCGGACCTGCTCATCGAGCACGCGAACTCCCTGCCGGCCATGATGCGCAAGTCGTTGACGTGGGACCAGGGCTCACAGATGGCCCGCCACGGCGCCCTCACACTGGCCACGACGATGCCCGTCTACTTCGCCCACCCCCGGTCCCCCTGGGAGCGCGGCACGAACGAGAACACCAACGGGCTCATTCGCGAGTACTTGCCCAAGGGCACCGTCATCACCGACCACCAGCCCTACCTCGACGCCATCGCCGAAGAGCTCAACGACAGACCCCGAGCAGCCCTGGGCTTCTACACCCCGCGAGAGAAATTCGAAGAGCTCCTCAACGCCACCATTGCTTCCACGCCTTGACACCAAGGGCCCCTGTCCGTGCTCATGACGGGTCCGCAGATCTTCTCAAGGGCATCATCCGAGTCCGCCATCCAGTTACCGGTCGAGGGCTGGGTGAAGTCACCGAGCTCCGACATGGACGATTCTGCCTCACTGACAGGGTGGCTGTGTAGGAGGAATGATCCCCGCTGAGCAGCGATTCGCGGGTCGATAGGCGGCGTGGAGTACATCAGTCTGGCCTTGTCCTTGCCCTTCGAGACAAGTTCCCTATAGCTATCGCGCTTCTGTGGATTGTTGATCCTACGGAACGACTCCCGTTGCAGCGCCAGCAGGATGCCGGTCTGGTCACGGACACTCTTGCCACCGACCATGGCATCGTCGTCGCAGAGAAACCACAGGGCAATGAGGGGGTCCCGGGTCACATCAATGAGACGCGTAGCTGCACCGTGGTGACGCATCTTGGCCAGAATCTCCCAGTCGCCCATGTGTTGAGCACCGTCGGCACCGATGATCCGAGCCTCGTTGATCATCGCCGTCTCATGCTTCACTACCTCAGCAGGTGTCATTCCGGCTCTGGCGGCCTTCGACTGGAGCCGCCAGCTGATGTCGGCCTGGCCACGCCATACCACGCCTCCGGTGGGGCCGATCAGAGCGATTCCGTTGATCGCGGTGAGAACGTCCCGAGCGGCCTGCACCTTCGTCTTCCTTCTCGCGCGCGGGATGCCGGCTTTCTTGATGGTGGTGGATTCGTACGTCATCCAGTCTGGCCAGGGATCTGTCATAGCCTGGATGCTCCCACGATCTGAGCGATTTAGAGGCGTTTCATGATTGAGAGGTGTTCTCAGCAGGACTTTCGCCGGGTGTCGTGTTGTAGGTGGAGCAGGTTGAGGGCTGCGGTGGTGATCTCGGTGATGTGTGTCGGGTCTAGCCTCGATCTTTCATCGGGCTCATGAGGTGGGTCGTTTGGGCGTCAGGGCGCCTGCTCGGGTGTGATTCTGCCTTGTGGGTATGACAGATGGTCCCGTGTCGTCGGGTTGGGCGCCGGTTCCAGGTCCGGGTGGTCGCGCGGGGGTCGTTGAGTCAAGGGTGTGCTGGCGCTCAGCCGGGTGCGGGTCGGGCTCGCAGGGCTTGGACTGCTTGAGCGGCCAGCGCTGCCCAGGGCGCTCGGTTGGAGAGGCGGAGCCAGGTGCGCCGGCCGGTGCGGGCGATGACGGCGGGGATGGTGAACAGGCGTAGGCGCAGGCGTTTGGGTTCCCAGCGGCGGGCCTGGTGGTCGGTGAGGGCGAGCATGCCCATCCAGGCCAGGAGGTCATTGGCGAGGGCGACGATCGCGCACCAGATCTGATTCTGGGCGAAGGCCTTGAGGGGGAGGTTGCGCAGACCGGTGTCCTTGGCGATGCGGATGCGGTCTTCACATCTGGCGCGGCGGCGGTGGCGCAGCTCGAGGTCAGCGAGCTGACCGGCGGGCGTGTTCGTCACGAACGCGGTGATGCGCATCCCGTCAACGTCCTCGAAGCGCAGCTGGGCCCCGGGGTGGGGTCGTTCCTTGCGAACGATGACGCGCATGCCTGCCGGCCAGGCGGTCAGGTCCATCAGGTCGGTGAGCTCAGCGATCCAGGCGCCGTCACGGACCTCGTCGTGAGCGTCCAGGGCCGGGGCCCAGACGGTCTCGGGGATGCGGGCCAGCAGGTCGGGGGTGTTGCCAGGCAGCGTGAACCCGACCGAGTAGCCCAGGCGGTGGGTCGTGAGCCATTCGATGAGGGTTTTGGTTCCGCCTGCGCCGTCGGTGCGGACCAGGATCTTCTTACTGCCCCGCGTCCGCCCGCCATGACCAGGGAGCTGAGCCAGAGCATCTCGGAGAACCGCGATGTGATCGGCGGCGGTGTTCGACCCGGCATTGCCCGGCCGCAGCATGATCGCCAGCGGTTCCCCGGTCCCGGCGCCGCCGTGGTCGACGAACGCGCACAGGGGATGGAACCCGAACCCGCGCTTGAACGTCGGCGCCGCGTTCTCCTTCTCCGAATGCGCCGTGACCAGCGTCGCGTCGAGGTCGATGACCAGAGGGTCCACCGCGCTGGCGCCCGCGTCGGGGGCGCGCTCACCAGCCAGGCGCCAGGCCGCCGAACGGGCCGCAGCTCGGGCGGTGTTGATCGCCGCCAACGCTGCCGGGGCATCAGCGGCCAACGCCGCGATCGTGCGCGAAACCGTCGGATCCGAGGCGACCGCGCCATAGACACCGGGCTCGGCGCGCAGCACCGCGACGTCCGCCAACGCGTCCCCACCCAACGCCAGGGCGACCGCCAGGTCCACGATCACCTTGCCCGGGTCGTGGAACGCCGTCGGCTTACGCCACCGCGCCAAGCCCGTCGACAACGCCCGATCCAGACCCGTCGCCCGGACCGTCTCGGTCAACAGCACCCCACCAGCCTGACCAACCGCGGACGTCGCCGACGTGACGATGTTCAGACGGGGATACGCGACGGTAGTCTTCACCTTGAAGGTGCTCCTCGAACTAGTCAGAATCGGTCCTCAACAAACCGTATTCTTCCAGGTCAGGAGCACTTTCTTGCGTCATGACACCTACTGAGACCCACCCCGCCATGAAAGCCCGAGGCTAGGGTGACCAGACGTAGGGCTCGCCAGGCGTTCTTGATCAGGGCGTTGGCGCGTTCGGAGACCAGGCGTAGTGAGGTCAGAGTCTTGTCGTGGGTCACGTTGTGAAGGTGGGCGTTCTTCTTCGGCCGCAGCGGGTGCTAGATGTTCTGTGTCATGAGGTTGGTGACACGATGTCCGCTGTCCACGGACAACAAGTTGCAAACCCTCTCGCGTGTCCTGGCCTCAGGCGGGGTGGGTGTCGTGGGTGAGGTGGCGGTAGATGGTGCCGCGGGAGACGCCGAACGTGTCCGCGATCTGCTGCACGGTGTAGGTCTTCTCCTCATACATCGCCCGGGCCTGGCGCGCCTTGGTCGCGGTCATCTTGACCCGGCCACCACCCACGCGCCCTCGAGCACGAGCTGCTGCCAGGCCGTCTTGGGTGCGCTCGACGATCAGGTCGTGCTCGAACTCGGCGATCGCCGCGAGCATGTGGAAGAACAACCGCCCACCAGGAGTCGTCGTGTCGATCCCCTGCGACAAAGCCTTGAGCCCAACACCTCGGAGCTCCAGGCCGTCGGCGACCTCTTTGAGGTTGCGCACCGAGCGACCCAGCCGGTCGAGCTTGGTCACCACAAGGGTGTCGCCACCACGCAGATACGCCAGAGCATCATCCAGTGCGGGTCGCTTCGCCAAGACACCCGAAGCGTGTTCGACGAAAACCTTCTCGCACCCACCAGCACGCAGCTGGTCCAGCTGACCGTCCAGAATCTGATCCCGGGTCGAGACGCGTGCGTATCCGATCGAAGCCATCCCACGACTGTACCGTGAACGTGCCTCACGGCACATAGGTCTCGGACACGACCCATGGAACACGACACGCCGATCCGAAGCCCGAGCGGCGGGAATGTCTCGTGAACGGTCATTCACGGACGGTGGGCGTAGCCAAGCCAACGTCATGACACAGAACACCTAGGCCCCAGGGCACGACGCCAACTGCAGCCAGCCACAGACCTGGTGCCAGCGAGACGCAAAGGATCCCTGCCGCCGCGGCGAGGGCGCTCGCCCGAACCGGTCGATCACCCGTCTGCCGAAGAGTCGACCGACTGCCATGAACAGCCCGAAGCCCGAGTAGACGATCGCGTCGATCGACTCGCTGAGACCGAAGCCGTCGACGACGATGAGCGGCAGCCAGTCACTGGCGGACCCTTCCGCCAGCGCCATGCCCAGGATGATCGCTTCGAGAGCGACAAGCCTTGCATCGACCCACAGCCAACGCCGCGCACGCCCCGCGCCAGGCAACGGGGCGGCGAGCCTGCGGAAGGCAACCGTGCCAGCTCGTCAGGTCGCCGGGGTCGTAGCGTTCCAGGATCTCGTGTAGACATCGCCCGGAGGCACTGTTCTGACGACGGCGTTGACCGACCAGGCACCGTGACGAGCAGATCGTCCATGAGCCCCGAGAGTTCGTCGGACGGAAGGTAGCGCCGACACAGCAGCTCATAGATAACCTTGTCGCGAGCGAGCTCGTGGGCGGCGAATCGCGTGATGATCTCCTCACAATTTCAGGTCCGATCACAAATATGGGAACCCAAGCGGTAGCTGCGGGCACTTAACAGGTGTGACACGTACTCCTCCTCCCACAGTCCTCGCACCCCTGCCGGTCCGCGATTCTCTAGAGTCGAGTGTGATGCCTGACGAATCTGCTCCGGGTCCGATGCAGGTCCAAACTGATGTCGAGCTCTGGCGAGCGGTCATCGATGGCGACTCTGACTCCTTCGCGATCATCTACGACCGGCACTGTGATGCAGCCCACCGCTACCTGGCGCGTCGTGTCTCATCGCGCGAGCTGTCCGAGGATCTTCTGTCGATCGTCTTCCTAGAAGCCTGGCGTTCCCGCGCTACTGCGCGCCTCGACTCGGGAAGTGCTCGGCCATGGATCTTAGGAATCGCTCGGATGACGCTCCGGCGCAAGGCGCGTTCGGAAATCAGGCGTCGCCGCGCGATGGATCGCGTCCCGCAGGAACCGCCGCAGCCTGATCACGCGGACGATGTCATCGAAGTGCTCGATCGACGCGCCGAGGCGACCCGGGTCCAGGCAGCGTTCAGAGCACTCCGGCAGGCGGACCAGGACGTCATCGAGACGTGTCTGTGGCAGGGCCTCGACTACGTGTCGGCCGCCACCGTTTTGAACATCCCTGTTGGCACGGTCAAGAGCAGACTCTCTCGCGCCCGCGCACGACTCATTGCACGACTCGACGAACTGGACAAGGAGCAACGATGACTATCCGCCATGACAACGGACCCGCCGTCAGCCCGCTTAGCGATAGCCGCCGAGCCGCGGTACGCAGCGAGCTGCTCAGGGCGATCGGCAACTCACCCGACCCGCGCTCGTCCAGAGCGCGCGCAGCTCTAGTCACCGCAGCGCTCGCGACGGTTGTAGCGGCAGCCCTCGTTGCCGGCCCTTCCCTACTTGCAGGGAACGAACCTGCAAGCAGTCCGATCGTTCTTGCCGCAGCCGAAGGGCGAATCCCGTTGTCAACCGCGCCGTGCTCGGGCCCGCAGGTCGCCGACGCGTCGCAGCTCCGCGGCGCTACCTACCTGATCAACGACTCGCCCATAGCGCTCAGCGAGGTGTGGGCAAGCATCGACGAGTGCCCCGTCGCCCTGCCATTGGCGACCTTCGTCGAGGCGACCGGCAACGAGGACGACTCCGTACTGACGCTCTGGGGACCGGACGCCAAAGCCGGGGTCGCCAGCGTCGAGGCGTTCGAAGGCGCCTACACGACCGTTCTGCCGGGCTCTCGAACCGACGCCTGGGTCGTCGAGTTCCCTTGGGGCGCCTGGGTGCAGTGGTCGGACGACACCGGCGACTACATACTTACCGCATCGGGTATCGAAGCAGACACGGCGACCGCGGCTGCCGCCGCATACTCCGAAACGAGGAGTCAAGAATCGATTCACGCAATCCTGCCTGACCTCCAGCTCGTGCCCGCAGCCGAACTGCCGGCGCGCAACACAAGATGGACGGCCGTCTACGGCAACTCCGACCCGAGACCGGGAGATGACACTCCCTGGTTGAGTCTCGAAGTGACAGCGGGCGAACTCCCCGCAACCGCACTGGCAAGCCTCCAGCCGATCCCCGCAACCGGCCTCACACTCCGCGAGCCAACGACGAGCGACGTACACACAGGGGACAACGGTGGATTCCGATACGCACGATGGACCACAGCAACGGGAGCCCATGTCCAGCTCATCGGGAACCTCACAATCGACGAACTCCGCGGCCTCGCCATGCAGGTCCAAGCCGTCCTGCCCGCCGACCCGAGGATCGACGGGAAGCAAATCCTGTCTCCGCCGGCTACCGTCCAGACACTCTAGCTACGCCAGGCAAACGGGGCTTGACCCCTGATCGTGGACACGCAGGTGGTTTCACGCGGCGAGAGCCAGCGTAGTTGTGTGGTGGGCGTTCTCGTAGTCGGCGGGGCTGAGGTAGGCGCAGGTCGAGTGCCGTCGGCGAGTGTTGTAGCGGATGATCCACGCGAAGACCTCGAGGCGTGCTGTCGCTGCGTCAGGCCAGCCGTGAGCGCCGGCGAGGGTCTCGCGTTTGAGGGAGGCGTTGAACGACTCGGCCCTCGCGTTGTCTGCGCTCGTGCCGACCTTGCCCATTGAGCGTTGGACGCCCAGGGGTTCACATAACGTGGCGTAGTCCTTGGATGCATACTGGGCGCCGTGGTCGCTGTGGAAGATCGCGCCGGCCAGCGTGCCGCGCTGGCGAGCAGCGGCCAGGAGAGCGTCGGCGACCAGGTCGGTGCGCATGTGGTCAGCGATCGACCACCCGAACAGGCGGCGTGAGAAGCAGTCGATGACGGTGGCCAGGTAGAGGAAACCGTCATCGGCGCAGGGCAGGTAGGTGATGTCCCCGACGTACCGGGTGTTCGGCCCGGTCGCGGTGAAGTCGCGTTCGAGCAGGTCAGGGACGAGCTGGTCGTCCGGTGCGCTGATCGTGGTGCGCACCCGCCGGCGCAGCCTGGTCCCTGCGATGGCGCGGGCGCGCATCATGCGGGCCACGCGCTTGTGATTGACCCGCTCGTGCGCACCTGCTCCGTCGTTGAGCTCGGCAGTGATCCGCGGGGCCCCGTAGGCGCCGTCCCTGGCGTGCACGGCCGCGACCCGCGCCGCCAGGTCCGCGTCCGCTCGGGCACATTCCTGGCGCGCCGGGGCAGCTTTGGACCAGGCGTAGAACGACGAACGTGAGACCTCCACGACCTCGCACAACCGCAACACCCGCGAAGGTGTCTTGGTGGTCGGCAACGAACTCCGAAGCGGCTCACCAGTTCGTCTCCCCGGCGAAATACTTCGCCGCCGCGCGCAGAATATCCCGTTCGGTGTTCAGCTTGCGCTCAGAATCTTCCAGATCCCTCACGCGTGCCCGCAGCCGAGCCAGCTCCTGCTCCTGCTCCGGAGTTTCATCGCCAGGCGGGGCCGGCGTGCGCGAGCGGGACTACCCGCGGATTGCTACCCCCGCGGCCTTCAACCAGTTCGACAGGGTCGTGTCCATGATCCCCAGATCCGCCGCGATCCCTGCGACCGTCGCCGTGGGCGTCGACCGATACAGCTCGACAGCGTCGCGCCGGAACTCCTCTGAGTACGTCTTCCTTGCCATGATCAGATCTTCTCGCTTCCTCCAGGCAGAGCCCGAATTCAGCGTGTCCACGATCAGGGGTCAAGGCCCGACCACGACGCACACTCGAAGGAAACACCCCCGCACACGCCCTCGAGCAACTACTGTCGAACCCACCGAAACCCCTCATTGCGACGACCCTTTGAGACCGCCCATGGGCCGCAGGACGTCTCATGTCGGCTCTTCGGACTTCCGGTGGGGGTGGCGACGCGCCGGCGAGCGTGGTGCTGGGTGATGTAGGTCGAGGTCCCCGAGGATCAGTAGCGACCAAGCAACCTGTTCTGAACGAGGACCTCGACCTACATCACCCAGCAACCCGTCTCACCGGCGCGTCGCCACTCCCACCGCATCTGCGAAGAGCCTGTTGTGCCGAAGTGTCGCGATCCGCCAGGGCGTCAACCAGAACGCTGCGACACCAGTCACGAGGAGCCCGACGCTTAGCCTCCAGGAGGCCATGGGGTCAGGGCCGTGGGCAGTGAACTCCCACCACCAATATGTGCCTCCTGAAGAGTCGTATCCCCAGTAGATCAAGATGCACAGTACGAGGCACGGCCCCACCCAACAGAACCGCCAGCCCAGCAAACGCCCTGAGAGCAAGGCCAGGCCGAACCAGGCGATGAGTGCTCGGGCGGTTGTCGGCACCGTTGCGGAGCCAGACGCAAAAGCGCTAGCGCCAATCATTAGAGTGCTCCCGCCGAGGAACAACAAGGTGAGTCCCCTGACCTCCATGCGGCGCAGAGCGTGTCCGGCAGCGTCCTCAAGCGCGGCCAGCTGGCTCGTCAGAACCAGCGCCGGGAGCATTCCCGGCGCGACAGACAGGAGCCTCGAGAAAGAGATTGTGGTACCGCCTGCAGATGCGCTTGGCGCGCCGACTTCCACCCCACCGAAGAATGCGGCCAGAAGGCAGACGGCGGTCACCAGCCCTATGAGCGTCGGCACATGACGCGTTCGGGCAAAGACTATTGTCTCGCGAAGCCCCGAGGCGATCTTGGAACTACGAGGCACTGCAATATGTGGTGGTCGTGCTCCGAATTACCTCGGCTACCCATATGGCCTGCTCCGCGTCGTCGAGCTCACGGGCAACCTGCTGCCCCTTAGCCCAGGCGCTCTGGAGCTCGTCGGGGGCATCGGTCGTATAGTCCTGGGCGCCTCCACCCGCAAGGCGGTACTCCAGCCACGCATACACCTGCTCTATTCCTGATTCTGGGTCGATCGGATCGTCCACTTTGCAAGTGGCGAAGACGCTAGAAGTGATAGCTGAGGCGACTCCTTGGGCCAAAGCCCAACGGCTTCCTTCAGAGATGTCGAACTCCGGGTCGAAGGTGCCAGCGACTTCCCGCTCGATCCCATCTTCGCCCCACACCGTTGAGCTCGACAGCGAGTAGTCCACGATTCTGGTAGGCAAATCGAGGTCCAACGGCAGCGTCGCAACCCGCGCATCGACCTCCTCCACAAGAGAGACGTACTTCTGGTGCTCCGGCCACAGGCAGTACGTGATGGTCCGGTCGATACACAGGGGTGCAGCCACAGGCGCACGGGGCGCGAGTACCGTGGTGTTCAGCATGGTAGTCACGACTAGAGCGAGCATCACCGCGACTGCGGCCAGCCCCTGACGATGCTTCTGTGCGACGGCCTTGGCCGGCAACATGCACACAGCCAGGCAGAAAATCGCCAGGACGACCAGGCGCAGGGTGACCACACCAAGTTCAATGGTGACCCACGGGGGGCCAGATACAGGGTTGGCCTGGGTGGGAGGCCCAATCAGGGAGATGAATATAAACCAACTGAAGAAGGCGGTGGCGGCCGCGAACGCGGGACCCATCACTCTTCCGACCGCCCATCCCCACGCGGCAGCCATCACCACAAGAAAGAGTCCCAGTAGCGTGTACCCAGCGTAGAAATCCAGTCCCGGGGCACCCTCCCTAGCAGTGACCACAGCTGCTGCCGTTACGACGACGGCGTACGCAAGGAGTAACCAAACCAGACTGGCGGAAAACCGCAGTGCCTCGAGGAGTGCTGGTCGTCGCACCGTCGCAGCCGTCTGCTCGCGCACTCGGAAAGCGTCCGTACGGGCGCAAGCCCACGCAGACAGGCCTGCGGCGAACAGGCTGAGGAAGAATGCCGACGCCACAACAACCGCGCCCGCCTCAGGCCAGATACCGATCCAGAACGTATTGCGCTGAAAGATGATGACGACACCGAGGACGGCGAGTGGGAGGACAGCCCAGCGAGTGAAGCTCGTTCGCAGGTGAAGGAGGGCAAGTCTCATGCGACGCGATCTCCTTGGGCTAGCAGGCTGATGTAACCCCGTTCGATACTGGTGTTGCCTGGCCCACCATCATCCTTGGTCTTGAGCTCTTTCGTCGTTCCGGTGAAGATGATCGATCCCTTGTCCATCACGATCACCCGGTCGCAGACGGCGTCGACGTCGTCCGTCAGGTGGGTGCTCAAAAGCACCGCAGTCCCTGTGAGTCCACGGAGAAGGTTGCGAAAATCGATCCGCTGTTCCGGATCGAGCCCGACAGTCGGTTCGTCGAGCAGTGCGATCGCGGGACGGCCGACGATCGCCCATGCAATCCCGGCTCTCTGGCGCATACCGCCGGAGAGTCGTCCCATCTTCTCTCGCGCACGGTCGGCGAGGCCAACATAGGAAAGCGCCTCGTTGGTGTCCTCCGTTCGCTCTGCCCTCGGAACGCCTCGGACCCACGCGCCGTAGAAGACAAAGTCGAAGACGCTCATCGCTGGGTCGTAGCCGAAGCCCTGAGGCAGGTATCCCAATGATCGCCGCGCCGCGCGCGCAAGTCTCTCCGAGTGGACGTCCTGACCGCAGATTTCCAGACGTCCGCCCCGCAGGGGCTGCACCGTAGCGAGCGTCCGAAGAAGAGTGGTCTTGCCCGCTCCGTTTGGTCCGAGCAACGCGATCGTCCCCGCCTCCAGGCGGATCGAAACGTCGGCGAGTACAGACGTGTGCCCGTACCCCTGTGAAACATGTTCGGCGATCAACAACCTGAGCCTCGGATCTGTCGGTTCGTTGAGAGGAGGGGCTGAGATGGCGTCAGTCGACCACGCCATAGTGGCTCATCGCAAACGAGGGTGTAGCTGGGTGGGCGCGTCGTTGCGGGATGAGGGTCGAGGTCTTCCGATGATGGAGGTTCCTACGCCGCCCACCTGAAAGACCTCGACGTGTCTGACGCTACCTTCACGCGCCCCGATCTGACCACATTCTGCCGTCTTGACGAGCTGGGCCTGGAGGCGATCGGGCAGCGCCTGGAGCCTGATCGGGCTGTCTTGGCGTGCCGGATCACCGAGCCGGACAACTGGTGCCGGCGGTGCGGGTGCGAGGGGATCTTTCGAGACAGTGTCACTCGTGAGCTCGCGCACGAACCTCTGGGTTGGCGGCCGACCACGCTCGTGCTCACGGTGCGCCGCTACCAGTGCACGGGCTGCTCTCATGTGTGGCGCCAAGACACCAACGCCGCGGCCGAGCCGCGTTCGAAGATCTCCCGCCGCGGCCTGCGCTGGGCGCTGGAAGGCCTGGTCCTCCAGCACCTCACGGTGGCCCGGATCGCCGAAGGCCTCGCGGTCGCTTGGAACACCGCCAACGCGGCCGTCTTGGCAGAAGGTCGCCGTCGCTTGATCGCCGACCCCCGCCGTTTTGAGACGGTGACGACGATCGGGGTTGATGAGCACGTCTGGCGCCACACCCGCCACGGCGACAAATACGTGACCGTCATCATTGATCTCACCCCGATCCGGGGCGGGACCGGCCCCTCCCGGCTCCTGGACATGGTCGCCGGCCGCTCCAAGCAGGTCTTCAAGACCTGGCTCTCTGGCCGCCCCCAGGACTGGCGCGACGGGGTCGAAGTGGTCGCGATGGATGGGTTCACCGGCTTCAAGACCGCCGCCGCCGAAGAGCTCCCCCAGGCGGTCGCGGTGATGGATCCGTTCCACGTCGTCCGTCTCGCCGGGGACGCCTTGGACCGTTGCCGGCGCCGCGTTCAGCACGACCTGCACGGCCACCGCGGCCGCCGAGACGACCCGCTCTACCGCGCCCGCCGGACCTTGCACACCGGCGCCAGTCTCCTCACCCAGAAGCAGACTGCCCGGATCGCGGCACTGTTCGCCAGTGACGAGCATGTTCAGGTTGAGGCGACCTGGGGCATCTACCAGGCGATGGTCACCGCCTACCGCGAACCCGACCGCGCCAGAGGCAAAGCCCTGATGGAAACCCTGATCACCTCGGTCACCTCCGGCGTTCCGGCCGCCCTGACCGAGATCATCACCCTCGGTCGAACACTCAAGAAACGAGCCATCGACGTCCTGGCCTACTTCGACCGCCCCGGCACCAGCAACGGACCTACCGAAGCCATCAACGGCCGTCTCGAGCACCTGCGCGGCTCGGCCCTCGGCTTCCGGAACCTGACGAACTACATCGCCAGATCGCTGCTCGAAGCCGGCGGCTTCAGACCGCTCCTACACTCTGGATTGCGATGAGCCGCCTTACTCCCCGGCGGCGAGGGCCCCGGCCCACATGGAATCGTCGGCAAAGGTCGTCTCTGAGACGACCAGTCGGTGGGGTGCGACGCGTGCCGCGTACGGGCCGTCGACGGGAATGATGACGATCGACGAGAGCCCAGCATCCTTCCCGCTCAATGATCTGCTCGCGAGAATGGTGCGTCGTGGTGGACGCCCCTGGCCGAGGACCTCAGTGTTGATCCGTTGCCGTGTCGCGTTCGACCACTCTCGTAGGGCAGGCATGTCGAGCCCGTCCATGCCGAGGACCGCCTGCCACGGCGGTGCGTTGCTCGTGTGCTCACCACGCGCTGCAGCGCGCCAGAGCGTCGACCACGCGGCCTCGAGACCAGCGGAGTCGGGACGGGTGGATGTTCCAGTCGGTGGACGGGGCGACGGGGGTTCCAGGTCAGGAGGGCCGTCGAGGTCCCAAGCCGCTCGGACGAACAACAGCCGGACCAACGTGCCCGGAACGTCGAGCTCCATCGCACCATCATCCCTCGCTCGGAGGCCACGACATCAAGTCGGCCTCGGTAGGTATTCGGAACACGAAAAGGAGGGCCAGGAGAGCATTCCATCATGGTGCTGTTGACCTATACGTGATCTTGGGTACTCTACTCATGGTCGGGCATGGTTTGACGCGGGATCTGGTGAAAATTTCCTTGCTGCTCGCCGCCCATCTTACGAACAGGGGGCTTTGTGGTCTCATTCGAGAACGATATCTTGTGGCATGTCTATCCGTTGGGATTCACCGGTGCTCCGGTGCATACCGCGCACGACGCTCGGCCGCGGCTGGGCCATCTGGAGGCGTGGCTCGACTACGCCGTCGAGCTCGGTGTCTCAGGTCTTGTCCTCGGCCCGGTCTTCGCGTCCGAGACTCACGGCTACGACAGCATCGACCAGTACCGGATCGACCCGCGTCTGGGTGACGACGCCAATTTCGACACGTTCGTCTCCGCTTGCAAGGAGCGAGGGCTCCGGCTCGTGCTCGACGGGGTGTTCAATCACGTCGGAGCCGGCCACCCATGGTTGGGTCGCGCGCTGAGCGAAGGTCCAGCCGGGGAATACGCTGACTTCTTCCGCATCGACTGGTCCGATCCGAGCAAGCCTCTCCTCGGAGACTTCGAGGGCCATGCATCGCTCGTCGCGCTCAATCATGACTCTCCCGCTGTCGCGGAGTACGTCATCGACGTCATGACGAGGTGGCTCGCCCGCGGTGTCGACGGGTGGCGGCTCGACGCCGCCTATGCGGTGCCCTCACGGTTCTGGGCCGAGGTGCTGCCTGCCGTCCGTGCTGTGCACCCCGAGGCGTGGTTCCTCGGTGAGGTCATCCACGGCGACTATGCGACGATCGCCGCCGACACAGGCATCGACTCGATCACGCAGTACGAGCTGTGGAAAGCGCTCTGGAGCAGTCTTGCCGACCGCAACTACTTCGAGCTCGACTGGACGCTCGCTCGGCACAGCGAGTTCGCGAGCACCCAGCTACCAGCCACCTTTGTCGGCAACCACGACGTAACACGCATCGCGACGTCAGCCGGACCCCACGGGGGCGTCCTCGCGCTGGTCGTGCTCATGACCGTAGCCGGGATCCCGTCCATCTACTACGGGGACGAGCAGGCGTTCACCGGCACCAAGGAGGACCGCGCAGGCGGAGACGACGCCGTCCGTCCCGCGATGCCGCAGTCTCCCGCGGACCTCGCTCCTTGGGGAGCTGAGATGCTCCGCACCCACCAGCAGCTGATCGGTCTCCGCCGTCGCAACCCGTGGCTCGTCCGCTCGACGACCACGACCACCCACCTCAGCAACACTCGCTACGCCTACACAGCACGCCCGGCCACGGGCCCCGGGGCGCTGCACGTCGAGCTCGACATCACCGACGGACATCACGCCCTCGTGAGAGACGACGCCGGCACCGTGGTCTTCTCCTACGACGGCTGACCCCTGCACCAGCCTCGGAGTGAACAGGTCTCGCACCGTTCGCACCGCCTCTGACGGGACCGACCGCCCCGCTATCGCGCTCCACCATGAGCGGTGGCGTCTTGCGGAGTGCGACCTGGTGGGCGGGGCTGGAAGGCATCGGGGTCGACCGATGGTGCCGTTGGTGGTCGCGGTGACCATCAATGAATGATGATGGGGGGAGATCGTGAGGGGAATCGCGGAGGCGTTTCGCCGGTACTCAGACCTGTTGTGCCAAAGCGATATTCGACGATCGTTCTGGGCGGCACTGGCGGGAAAATTCCAGCCCGGTATGTATGGTTTGAGTCTATTTCTTGTTCTCTCGAGCCACTTTGACTACGGCGAGGCTGCCTTGGTTTCTTCGGGTGCGGCACTAGGGTCGATGACCACGCCGCTGCGTGGCCGGATGCTGGATCGTTTCGGATATGGCCCGGTACTGTGGCCCTTGCTTGCTCTGCACCTTGCAGGCTTGGGAGTGCTCTTGGGAGCAGTCGAGAAGGCGCTCTCGCTACCTGTGCTGTTCAGCCTGACCGTGTTCGTCTCGATGGTGATGCCGCCTGTCGGAACAGTGACGCGCGTCATGTGGCAAGCTCGGACGAGTGGTGACTCACGCACCACCGCTCTCGCACTGGACGCGATCTTGGCCGACCTCGGATTCATGGTCGGTCCGATACTTGCTGTTGTCATCGCTCACGCAGTTCACCCGAGCGCGAGTCTCATCGTTTGCGGTGGACTGATGGCTGTTTCCGTACCGCTAGCGCTACGCGGTGCGGTCAGGGGCTCATCCTTGCGCCCTCGTGAGCGTGGCCATTGGGCCGGGCCATTGCAGCGAGCGGCTGCGCGCCGAATATTTGCTACGGCAATGTTCTTCTTCTTCGGCGTGAGCTCGGTAGAGATCGTGCTGGCGTCATATGGTTCGGGCGAGGAGGTCACTGTGGCTGGCGGGGTGCTGCTCGGTATCGTTGCTGGCGCTAGCATGATTGGGGGATTTATTCTCGGCGGCGTTTCTTCGTGTCTCACAAAGAATCTGATGCGTCCCGAGGTCGTTTTGGGTGCGATTTCCTGTGCGGTGTTGATCCTTGCAGGTGCTTTGGCGCTCGTGCCAGATCTTGCCTATGTGGCTTGCGTCATTGTAGGAATTTTTCTCGGCCCTTGCTTCGCGGCGATCTACGGCGCGGCCGGGGATATCGCGACCGTGGGCGAAGAGTCGGAAACTCAATCGTGGGTAGCCAGCTCCATGATGGTCGGAGGGGCGTTGGGCACCGCTGTCGGTGGATGGGGTGTGCAGCAGTATGGACTTGCCGCGACCGTGATGATGGCGGGGGTCGCGATGATGCTCGGTGCGATGGCTGGGCATTTTTCCCCGCGATCGCGCGCATGATCTGAGAGGGTCACCGCAAAACGGGCTCATCATAATCGAGGTGAAGTTGGGTTCTGAAGCCGCCGGTCTCGAGGGGGTCTCTGGTGATGTTGTTGGTGAGGTCGCGGAAGTCCAGGGCGGAGCCGCGTAGGTGTTCGAGTCGTCCGTTGATCGCCTTGGTGGGTCCGTTGGATGTGCTGGGATGGTCTAAGTGGGTCGGGACGCATGACGTATTTTGGATGGTCTTCAACATGGCAAGAAGATGCGAGAATCGCTAGCGGCCTCGGAGAACGTGGAGTATGTGCCTCCTTTCAAAGGATCGTAGCCGGACGGCGGCGCCGTATTATTTTTGCCATCTCTTGTCTCTTGAGCCATCAAGTTCGTTCATGCATCGCTTTCAGTGGTGAAGCATTTAATTTTCGCCGCCCGGACAGCCACTACCGAAGCCATGACAAGTGACACGATTGTCAAGACGAGCCAAGCGCCAAGCAGAGATACGTACACGACCGGAAGAATCTGAAAGAAGAATTGAAAAGATCGCGATTCCTGCTCCAGTCATCGGCGTTAGTGCCCTCCTGGCCGCCGCATGTCCTGAGCGCCAAGCGGTGTCGCTTTTCATGAGAGCCGGTAGTTGAATGCCCGCGACGGAACTTCTCTCACCACGTGATGCCTGGATAGCGATCATAAGAAATGTGGTATCTAGCAGTGTGGGCAGCACGGAGCGCGCAAAGATCGCTCCCCAATCAGGGCTAGTCACTGAAAATCACTCCTTCTTTTTATAGAACAAACACCTGCGGATCAGCCTCAGAAGTGCAACGATCTGACTCTTCGCAATCCAGGGTGTGGTCCCGAAGGGCGGCTGATGAGACTGCTCTCGAGTGCTGGTGTGCCCTGATTGGTAGATTTGAATGGGTGGAGACTTGTCTAGTTGTTGTGGGTCATGACGTTGGTGACATGCCGGGTGGTGGGGCAGGGCTCCGGAAAGGTCGGTGTGTAGGGCTGTGACCTGGAGTTTTGTGGTGGTATGACCGGCGTGGCGTGTGGGGCGGATGGGGCCCGTGGGCTGAGATGGAAGTTCTGACGCTCACCCTCTCGCGCAAGGACCCCATCCGCTCGTGTCATCTTCCCAGATCACCCCTGCCTCCGGTCGTCATCTCGACCATGACCTTCTCGGCGTGTTGGGCCAGGTCCCTGATCCTCGTGACCGGCGCGGGATGCGTTACCCGTTGGCTGGCCTCTTGGCGGTCGCGGTGTGCGCGGTCCTGGCTGGTGCCCGGTCGTTCACTGCGATCGGGGAATGGGCCCTGGACCTGAACGTGGAGCAGCTGGACCGCCTCGGGCTGGAGCGTGCTCCGGTGGAGTCCACGATGCGCAAGCTGTTCGCCCGCCTGGACGCTGACGTACTGGACCGTCACCTCGCGGTGCTCACCTGGTGCAGGACCGCTCAGGTCGGGGGCCGTCGGGTGATCGCGATCGACGGCAAGACGGTGCGCGGGGCGAGGACCGCCGGCGCCACAGCACCGCATCTGATTGCCGCCCTGGATCACACCACCGGCGTCGTTCTGGGGCAGAACGCCGTGCCTGTGAAGTCGAACGAGATCCCCGCCGTCCGGGACCTCCTGGCCGGTTTCGATCCCTCTGACCTGCACGGATGCGTCATCACTGTTGATGCGATGCATACGCTGGACGAGACCGCGAAGACGATCGTGGCGGCGGGCGCGGACTACGTCTTCACCGTCAAAGGCAACCAGCCCCTGCTGTTGAAAGCCCTGAAGACGCTGCCCTGGCACGCCGTCCCCGTCGGTGCCACCAGCACCAAGGCCGGGCACGGTCGCCAAGCCAGACGGACCATCAAGGTCATCGACATCCCAACCCTGCCGGGCTGGCCCGAGTTCACCGGCATCGCCCAGGTCGCTCAGCTGCGACGCACCGTGACCCGAGCAGGGAAGAAGACCATCGAGGTCGTCTACCTCATCACCTCCGCGACCCATCAGGACGCACCACCCGACGTGCTGGCCGCCTGGATCCAGGGGCACTGGGGCATCGAGAACCGCCTGCACTGGGTCCGTGACGTCACCTTCGACGAGGACCACTCCCAAGTCCGCACCGCAGGCGCCCCGCGCGTCATGGCCACGCTCCGCAACACAGCCATCAGCATCCTGCGCCTAGCCGGCTGGACCAGCATCGCCACCGCCCTACGCCACCACGCCCGCAACCCCGACAAAGCCATCACATGCGCCCTGACCTGCTAAGACGCGACCTTTCCGGGGCCCTGCCCTGGTGCTCGACGGGGTGTTCAATCACGTCGGAGCCGGCCACCCATGGTTGGGTCGCGCGCTGAGCGAAGGTCCAGCCGGGGAATACGCTGACTTCTTCCGCATCGACTGGTCCGATCCGAGCAAGCCTCTCCTCGGAGACTTCGAGGGCCATGCATCGCTCGTCGCGCTCAATCATGACTCTCCCGCTGTCGCGGAGTACGTCATCGACGTCATGACGAGGTGGCTCGCCCGCGGTGTCGACGGGTGGCGGCTCGACGCCGCCTATGCGGTGCCCTCACGGTTCTGGGCCGAGGTGCTGCCTGCCGTCCGTGCTGTGCACCCCGAGGCGTGGTTCCTCGGTGAGGTCATCCACGGCGACTATGCGACGATCGCCGCCGACACAGGCATCGACTCGATCACGCAGTACGAGCTGTGGAAAGCGCTCTGGAGCAGTCTTGCCGACCGCAACTACTTCGAGCTCGACTGGACGCTCGCTCGGCACAGCGAGTTCGCGAGCACCCAGCTACCAGCCACCTTTGTCGGCAACCACGACGTAACACGCATCGCGACGTCAGCCGGACCCCACGGGGGCGTCCTCGCGCTGGTCGTGCTCATGACCGTAGCCGGGATCCCGTCCATCTACTACGGGGACGAGCAGGCGTTCACCGGCACCAAGGAGGACCGCGCAGGCGGAGACGACGCCGTCCGTCCCGCGATGCCGCAGTCTCCCGCGGACCTCGCTCCTTGGGGAGCTGAGATGCTCCGCACCCACCAGCAGCTGATCGGTCTCCGCCGTCGCAACCCGTGGCTCGTCCGCTCGACGACCACGACCACCCACCTCAGCAACACTCGCTACGCCTACACAGCACGCCCGGCCACGGGCCCCGGGGCGCTGCACGTCGAGCTCGACATCACCGACGGACATCACGCCCTCGTGAGAGACGACGCCGGCACCGTGCTCTTCTCCTACGACGGCTGACCCCGGTACCAGCCTCTGATCGGTCAGCGGCTTCACGCCCAGCTCGCGACCTGGATCCACTACGCAGGTGCGCGGCGGCGAGCGTGTTCGGATCGACCACCACCAGTCGGCCGTTTCGCCAGCCCTGGGCTGTGCACGCCGACGGCCATGAGTCCTTCGACCTGCCGCTTGAGGGAGCCGCGCCAGGTCGCCACCGGCTACGGCGCAGCCGGTGCGACTCGTGCCGTCTTTCGGTGCGGCAGGCGGGTGAGAGATTCGAGACCATTGTCCCCGCAAGGTTTCACTGATCGACGGCCCGCGGACCGGGGTGCGTGCTGGCCGCGCGGACCGTGAGGTCCACGTGACCCAGGCTGTGCAGGGCCTGGCGCAGCTCTTCCGAGGCACGGATGCGGATCGTGTCGGCCGCGATGAGGGTTGCGGTCCGGTCCAGCGTGAGGGTTGCCTGGGCGTTGAGTCGATGGCCGCTCCAGCGCAGCCGCACGTCGTGAACGTCTTCAACACCTTCGACGTGCTCGAAGGCGTGTTGGGCGCGCTCAGTGAGGGCAGGGTCGACGCCGTCCAGCAGGCGGCGCCCCACGTCGCGGGCGGTGCTCCAGAGCAGGGTGAGGATCGCTGCGGTGATGAGCAGGCCGATGATCGGGTCCGCCTGGGGGAAGCCGGCCCAGACGCCTGCCACGCCCAGGACCACGGCGAGGGAGGTGAAACCGTCGGCGCGGGCATGCATCCCGTCCGCGACCAGAGCGGCAGAGCCAATCCGACGACCAGTGCGGATCCGATAGAGGGCAACGGCTTCGTTTCCGGCGAACCCGATAACACCGGCGGCGAGCACCCACCCGAGGTTGGTCAGGGGCGTGGGGTCGGCGAGGCGGCGGACGGATTCCACACCAGCCACGATCGCGGACAGGGCGATCATCGCGACGATGAACAGGCCCGCCAGGTCCTCGGCTCGTCCGAACCCGTGGGTGTAGCTCCGGGTGGCGGCGCGACGGCTGAGTGCGAACGCGACCCACAGCGGCACAGCAGTCAACGCATCCGAGAAATTGTGGATCGTGTCGGCGAGCAGAGCCACGGACCCGCTGATCGCGACGATCCCCAGCTGCGCCACGGCCGTGGTGCCCAGGACGACGAGACTGATCTTGACCGTGCGGATGCCCTGAGCGCTGGCTTCCAGCGCGTCGTCGATCGAGTCGGCGGCATCGTGGCTGTGTGGGACGAAGACCTCGTGCAGCCAACCCCGGAATCCGGCGGGGTGGTCGTGGGCTTCCGGGTGGTCGTGCGCTGGGTGCCGATGAACGGTGACCTGACTGTCACGGTGGTCAGCCTGGGGGGTCACGCGGGGTCCTGGGGATGGTGGTGGCGGGGGTGATTGTCGACGGCATGCTCTGCCTGGAAGATCGCGTCGCTGACCAGCTGGCGGGCATGTTCGGCCGCCAGGGCGTAGAACACCCGGTTGCCGTCCTGGCGTGTGCTGACAATGCGGGCCAGCCGGAGCTTGGCTAGGTGCTGAGACACCGCGGTCGGGGACTTGCCGACCGCTTCGGCCAGCTCGCCGACGGACAGCTCCCCCTCACAGAGCGCGAGGACGATCCGGACCCGGGTCGCGTCGGCGAGCATCGCGAAGACCTCGACCGCCAGGTCGATGTAGGGCGAGTCGGGCGAGAGTCCACACATTCTCGTATCTTCACGCATGCGAATATGGTTGCACACTCGTCGGGAAGTGGTGAAGGTCGGTCAACGTGCCGCCGTCATGGGGTGGTTTCGAAGTCGGGTACCGGCCGGTGGTCGGCTTCTTCGGTGGTTGTGGCGGACCCGTTCTTCTCGATGTCGTCGATGAGCCAGTCCATCTCCGCGATCTCGCGGCGCTGAGCCTCGATGATCTCGTCGGCGAGCTCGCGGACACGGACGTCGTCGATGTCGGCGCGCTCGCTGGTCAGGATCGCGATGGAGTGGTGGGGGATCATGCCCTTCATGTACGCGCGATCGTCGACGAAGGACTGCGACCTCGACAGCCACAGTGTGGCCCCGCCCATGACGAGAGCCCCGACCAGGATCGCGGCGTTGAGCTTGTTGTTCTTGTACATCATCGAGGCCATGAAACCGAGCATGATGATCGTCATCGCCGAACCCATGAGCAGGGCCATGTAGACGCGTTCCTCGCTCCAACGCACGTGCGCCAGGGCGAAGGTGTTGGTGTATGTCAGGGCGAACATGACCATGGTCGAGGTCGCGATCATGGCGCCGAACCGCAGGTACATCCTCCGGGAGCTTCCGGTGCCCTGGTGGCCGTGCTGGGGCTGCTGCGGCCGCGCGTTGTCCCTGTCTCGCGGGTGTCCTGCTGGCAGCATCTCGGTCGTCTTCATCGCGAGCCTCCGTCGTCGGTGGTTTGAGCGGCTGCGAGAGCGAGGCTTGTGCAGACCGCAAAGAGGTCCTTCCAGCCTAGGCAGGATTCGTCCGAGGGCGCACGGCGGCTGCAGGGAAGGCCAGAGGTCTCCGGCGATCTGCCTGGCCGTTCGCCGAGCTCATCAAGAACTGCGATCTGAAGAGGGCCGAGAAAGTCCCCTGTGAGGAACCCTGGGTCCCAGGGCACGCTCCACGGTGCGACGGATACGGGATGGAGCGAGGTCGTGACGGCATCCGTGGTGTGCGGTGGGCGTCACGCTGCGCAGTGACTGGACTCTGAAGTCGGCTGTGACGAGATTGACGAGTACCTCAGCGAACCGTCGAGCGACGAGGGGCCAGGTCGATTCCCACGGCGTCACGGATGCGCCGGTGCCACCTAGCCGGTGAAGCGGTCCTGCGGTTCTCTATGGTGAGTCGATCAACCGGCTCTGTCCCCCCGGCAAGGTAAAGCTGAACTCGCTGCCTGTTCCCGGACCTGCGCTCGCCGCGGTGATCCTTCCACCGTGGGCGGCGGTCAGTGCTTGCGAGATCGCCAGACCGATCCCGGATCCGCCATGGGCCCGGTCGCGTGCGGTGTCCGCGCGGTAGAAGCGCTCGAAGAGGTGCGGTAGATGCTCTGGAGCGATGCCTTCGCCTGTGTCGCGCACAGAGAATCTGATGCAGCCGGCGGGGGCCCTGGAGGCATGAACGGTGACGATCCCACCCGGAGGCGTGTGTCGGATCGCGTTCGCGACGAGGTTGTCGAGGATCTGCGCCATCCGGAGGCGGTCGACATGGATCTGGGGCAGGTCCTCGTCGACGTCGCTCACGAGGTGCACGGACTGCGCTGCCGCGGGTTCACGACCCGCACTGAGAGCAGCGGCCACCAGGTCGCGAGGGTCGACGGGTGCACGCTCGAGAGTCAGGTCTCCGCTCTCCGCGCGGGTGACGGCAGACAGGTCTAGCGACAAGCGGGTCAGGCGGGCGGCCTGCTCGCGCAGAACGGCGGTCGTGGCTTCGTCGAGGGTCTGGATGCCGTCCTCGAGTGCTTCGAGGTAGGCGCTGATGGTTGCGACGGGTGTGCGCACCTCGTGCGCGACGTCTGCCATGAGGCGTCCTCGAAGCCGTTCGCTGTCCTGTAGCCGTTCGGCCATCTGGTTGAACGATGCCGCGACGGTGTCGAACTCGGTGCCGATGCCCGGCGGTGAGATGCGCGATGCGTACAGGCCCATCCCGACGTCCGCGGCCGTCGAGGAAAACGCTGCCAGGGAACGAGAGATTCGGCGCGCTAAGAGTATTGAGACCATCATCGATGCAAGGCCCGCGGCAGCCAGTGCGAAGGTCAGAGTCAGGGTGCTGGCCGAACGGAACGCTTCCTCAGCATGCAGCACGGCCATATCGGGGTCGCTCAGCTGAGCGCGCACCATGTGATCGTGGAACAGGGCGGGCCCGATGATCGAGGCGACCACCCAGGCTGTGACCGCACCCGTGGCCAGGACGAGCATGATGGCGACCAGAAGTCGCGGGGCCAGCCCCCGCAGAGCCGAAGCGGGCGGCCGAGAGCGGATCATCATCCGGGTCCGATGCGGTACCCGACGCCACGCACGGTCCGGACGAACGTCTGTCGGTCGGCGCTGTCACCGAGCTTTTGACGCACGTGCAGGACGTGCACGTCGACGAGGTGCTCGTCGCCCACCCATCCCTCGCCCCAGACCTTCTCGATCAGGACACGCCTGCTGAACACCATGCCTGGTCGCGATGCCAGGGCTGCCAGGACGTCGAACTCCGTGCGCGTCAGGTCGACGAGGCCCCCCTCCACCCGCACCTCGCGGGCCGCCACGTCGAGCATCAGTGTGCCGATCTCGATCACCTGTGAGGCTGCGCCCCCCTCGGGGCTCGCAGGCACCCGGCGGGGTCGACGCTGCAGCGCCCCGATCCGGGCGACGAGCTCACGTGGGCTGAATGGCTTGGTCATGTAGTCGTCCGCGCCCACCGACAGGCCGATGAGGACGTCGATCTCCTCTGCGCGAGCGGTCAACATGATGACGTAGCAGTCGGAGAAGGTGCGCAGCTGGCGGCACACCTCGACCCCGTCCAACCCGGGCAGGCCCAGGTCCAGCACGACGACGTCAGGGTCGACCTGGCGAACCACCTCGACCGCTCGTGCGCCGTCGGAGCACAGATGAGTCTCGAACCCGTCGCGCTCAAGGTAGTCCGCGACGATGCGGCTCAGAGCCTCCTCATCATCGACGACGACCGCGCGATGCCCTGAGATCACGGGCAAGTGTGTGTCCATCGCTCCATTGTGAGCGCGCCTGTGCCAGTTCCCGACCAGCGGAGCAGGTCACCGGCGAGCATTCATCGAATCTTGACGCAGACACCACCACGAGCTCGGGGTCGCGACGTGAGGCTGTGGGCCTCTGGTCCGCATCTCAAGGAGCGTCTGTGCCTACCGAACCCGCTGCACCCTTTGTGGTGACCGTCGTGCACGCACCGGCGTGCCACTTCTGCCTGGACGCCGAGGAGGCCCTGGCTGTTCTGGCAGTGCGGTACTCGCTCGACGTGCGCAGCATCGAGATCGACTCTCCCGAGGGGCGTCGACTCGTCGCCGAACACCGCCCGGCGATGAACCCCCTCGTGCTGCTCGACGGTGTCTTCTTCAGCTCCGGACGGCTTCCTCGCAAAAAGTTCGTGAAAGCGCTCGAGCTCCGCGCTAGAGCGTGCCCGATCGCCGGGGCGGTCTGACCGTGGGTACCGAGCTGCTGACCACCGGAAGCGTTCTTGCGGCATTCTTCGCCGGCGGGGTCGCGCTGTTCGCCCCCTGCTGCATCGTCTTCCTTGCGCCGAGCTATCTCGCTGGTGCCGTGAAGAACCGTCGGTGGCGGCTGCTGCCGCTGACGTTCGTGTTCGCCGCAGGCCTCGGCCTGGTCTTGATCCCGATAACTCTCGGCATGAGCCTGCTGGCGGGTGCGATCGCCCGTTACCACGCACCGCTCTACTACGCTGGTGGGGCCCTCATGATCGGCCTGGCGATCTTGGCGTTCTCCGGCAGGATGTGGTCGCTACCGTCCTTCGTGCGTGCGCCAGACACCAGCCGCGGGGACACCGCAAGCTTCTTCTCCCTCGGTGTGTTCTCGGGTATCGCCTCGAGCTGCTGTGCCCCAGTCCTCGCCGGGGTCATGACTCTTTCGGTGCTGTCGGGCTCCCCGATCGGAGGCTTCACCCTAGGTGTGGCCTACGTGTTCGGGATGGTCTTCCCGCTGTTCGCCATGGCACTGGTCTGGGACAAGGCGAAGCTGGGCGACAAGAAGATCATGCGGGCGAAGGTCGTCAGGATGCGCATAGCCGGACGCAACTTCGTCACGAACACGCTCAACATCGCCGTCGCGGTGGGCTTTGCAGTGATGGGCGGATTCATCATCGCCTTGGCAGGGAGTGAACAGATGACCGGCGGATCGGCCGTCCAGGACGGTGCCAGCCGTGCTCTGACCGCTGTCTTCGGATCCGTCCAGGAGTGGTTGTCACCGGTACCTGAGCCCATTCTCGGCCTGCTCTTGCTCGCCGTCGCCAGCGTGTTCGTGTGGGCGACGCTCACCGGAAGCCGACGCGCCCTCCGTACCCCGAGCACGCCGGAGGCCGCCGACGCGGTGCCAACGTGCCATGCCATCTCGACCGAGGAAGAGATCTCCCGATGACCTCCGCCAGCGCCACACGACGACTTGACGAACGCCAGCATGCCCTCCACGAGATCCAGGTGATGCAGGAAGCCAAAACACGTCACCGCCAGCGGCGCAGCTGGGCACTGTGGGGTGCCGCGCTGCTGGTCATCGCGACCGTCGTCACCCTGGCACTCCTCAACGCCGGCCCTACCGAGTCTGTCGACACACGTCGGGCGCCCGACTTCACGCTGCCTGCATCCGACGGATCCGTGGTGTCGCTCGCCGACTACCGAGGTGCGCCCGTCGTGCTCTACTTCAACGAGGGCGCCGGGTGCGACGCGTGCCTGTTGCAGATGCAGAAGATCGAGCAGAATCCAGCGTTCGCCGAGGCGGGCATCACGGTCCTGCCGATCGTCATGAACTCCGCTGAGCAGATCAATGCGGAGCGTGCCAGGCTCGGGGTGACCGCTCCGTTCCTCATCGACGACGGAACAGTCTCCGAGGCATACGGCACCCTCGGAACAGGGATGCACGAGGGCCTTCCCGGTCACGGATTCATCCTGATCGACGCCGAAGGCGTACAGAGGTGGTACGGCAACTATCCTTCGATGTGGCTTGAGCCGGACGCACTTCTCGAGGAGGTCACCAGCCGGCTGTGACGTACCGCTGGTGGGGGCGGGCCGCGACTGCGGTTCTGCGCTGGTGCGTGGGTGTGCCGTCCATCGGTAGGGCGGTGCATCCGTGGTCTGCGCCCCGCGTGCCGGAGGGGGGAGGGCGAGACCTTGCTCGTCAGGCCTGGCGTCGAGGAGAGCAGCATGTCCTTGGTCTGGGACGAGGGCCTCGCGCCGTCGACGGCCTCAGGCGACCTCGACGACGCCCATCATCCCCGCGTCCTCGTGGTCGAGGATGTGGCAGTGGTAGACGGTACGCCCGGTGTAGTCGTTGAACGCGACCCGCACGACGGTCTGGCCGCCGGCTGGGACGTTGACGACGTCGCGCCAGGTCGGTTCCGTGACTCGGGAGCCGTCCTGCTCGATCACCTGCATCGGCCATACGTGCAGGTGGAAAGGGTGGTCCATCGGAGATGTGTTGCGGATGGTCCATTCCTCCACGGCGCCGGCGAGCACCGCGGTATCCGTGCGGTGGTGATCGAACTCCTTGCCGTCGATCGTGAAGCGCATGCCCATCCCGGCGCCGAGGGTGAGCACTCGCCGCTGCGACGGCTCATCCCCGCGGAGGTCGACCGGAATCGGTCGCTCAGGTAGGTCGAGTGAGCGCGACGCTGCGGTCCCGGTGACGGACAGCGTCGCGAGCGTGACCGCGCCCGATGGTCCAGAGGGACTGTCCATCATCCCCATTCCGGTAGACCCGCGGTCGTATGCCACGGTGCGGAGCACGCTCGTTCCTCCCTGCGCCGTGACCAGGAGGTCCGCGCGATTTCCCGGTGCGAGCAGAACACTCTCGATATCGCGCGGGCGGCCTCCGGCATCGACATCCAGGCCGAGGAGCTGGAGGTGCTGACCTGGGAGCTCCAGGCGAAGGTAGCGTGACGTGCAGGTATTGACCACCCGCCACCGTTCCCGTTCTCCCGGCCGCGCAACCAGCTGCGGGCTGATCTGGCCGTTGACGAGGACGAGGTCGCCTTCACGGCCCATCATCACGGCCCCCGGGGATGCTTCCGGAACACGGCCAGCACTGTCGAGGGTGATGTCCGAGACGATCAGAAGGCGTTCTCGGGTGCTTGGGGGCTCGTCCTCGCCAGCTATGACGATCGCTCCGTACAGGCCACCGAAGACCTGGTCTGCAACCGATCCGTGCAGGTGCGGATGATACCAGAACGTGCCCGTCGGGTGGTCGATCGGGATCTGGAAGTCGTACTCGTACGTCTCGCCCGGGGCGATGTTGACGAACGGGTTGTCGCTCGCGCCTTGCGGGCTCACATGCAGTCCATGGACGTGCAGGTTCGTCGAGGTGGAGAGGTTGTTGGTCATGGCGACCTGCAGCCGGTCGCCGGGCTGCAGTCGCAGGGTCGGTCCAGGCACAGTGCCGTTGAAGCTCAAGACGGTGGCGCGTCTCCCGGCTAGGGTGACCTCACGCTCGGCAGTCTCCATCTCTACTCGCAAGGTCTGGTCACGGCTGCTCAGTACGCTCGGCTCGACGAATGCATGCCCGCCGATCCGCGGTGGAGTCGGGGTGCGCGTCTGCGACAGCCCAGCGGCGCCGATCACGACCCCGGCCACGCCCAGCGCCCCGAGCCGGACCGCGTGGCGGCGACTGATCGGTTCCACGGTTACTCGTCCTGAAGGTGCTCGAGGCGCTCGCGGTACTCGGTCGTGTCGATCTCCCCGCGGGCGTACCTCTCGGCCAGAATCTGGCGGGGGCGCTCGTGCCCGGAGGGGGTCGGTTTGACTAGAGGTGCCGCGGACGCGTCTGGGCCGCGTCGGACGCCGCCACCGATGAATCGGACGGCCAGGATGACGAGCAGCGTGACACCCACGATCGCGAGGAGACCGAAGATCCAACCCCAGCCCATTCCGCCGTTCATCCCATATCCGTTGCCCATGTCCCACTTCCTGTCCGACGTCGTTCGGCGTGAGGAGAGTCCGCAGCCTATACCGCAGGGGGTATGTCTTCACCGTAGACCTGTGGAGGTCTCATGGGCGGGCCTCGTAGGCCGACGTGCATGATCTTCATGCGATCTTCATGGGACTGGGCAGGGCGGGCGTGATCGTCGGGCGGCCCAGGACGGCCCTGCCTCGATGGCAACGAGCGCTCCCTTGCGACCACTGACCGCCTGGACCGTCGACCCGTCGGGGCTCACCTGCACGGTGTCTGGACTGTTCGCTCCCTCGATCGTGGGCAGCACCCGGCTGGTCTCGGCGTCGATCGAACTGAGGGCGCCTCAGTGGTTCTGGTGCGTGAAGCTGCTCGCCGACGGCGAGGTCGGTGCTTTCGTGACCTCGTGGTCGGAGTGATCATGCCCCCTGCGCATCATGAACATCATTCCGACCATCATCAACGGGCAGGCGAGCACGGCGGCCAGAGTAAGTGCTTCACTGAAGGAGCGCCCAGCGGCGAGCAGGACGATCAGCACCGCTGCGGCGATGCCCAGCATTCCCAGGAGGTGGGACTTCCCACCGTGATTGTGATCCTGCTTGTTCATCGTTCTCACCCAGATCTCTCATTGTGCGTGTTGTGGACGACTGACCAAGCTCTCGACGTCCCGCTGCTGACCTCTCGAGGTTGCAGGGCCCACCCGTGCGGGCAGATGCAGAAGTGACGAAGAATCGCTGAAGATCTTCCTGCGGCACTAGCTGCTACGTCAGGCGTCCGACGCCGCCGGGACGAGGGTCGGGCGGTGCGATGTGGCCGAAACAGGGTCAGCGGTGACGGTGGACGTCGACCAGTGCAGACAGCACGCCACCGACCAGGCCGCCGTACCAGGTGAACCCCATCCCACCGAGGACCTGGAACAGATACGCACCGTCGATGGGGGCAGGCGGTCAAGGTTCTGGGCGACTACAGCCCCGACGTCATCCAGGTGCCCCGCGGGATCCCGGTGCGGATGGAGTACGACCGGCAAGAGACGGGAGACTGCACCTCCCGGGTCGGCGTGCCGACCTTCAAGGACGACCAGGACGACCACGCGCACCAGACGACGACAGTCGAGCTCATGCAAGAGGCGATCGGTGACTTCGAGCTCGCCTACGGCGTGACCATCGTCCGCGGTCGCCTGCATGTCACGGACGCTAGAACGCCCGCGAGTGAACCGGGCCCGCCGAACAAGGCCACCACACGCATAGCTACAAGCCGGTCCGCGAGGCGCAAGGATCCAAAGCCCCCGATCCAGCGCCTGGTGGACGAGGTCTCCAGCTACTTCGTGCCCGCGGTCATCCCTAGCGCGATCTGATTCTTCGTGGACTGGTCGCTTGTCGGTCCCCACCTGGCCTTCATCTTCGCCATGATCGCGGCAGTGTTGGTACTGACCATCGCCTGCCCGTGCGGCTCGTCTCCGCTGACACCGAGTCAATCTTGATCGTCGGCAGACGCGATCGTCTGTCTGGAGCAGCGATGAGCACAGTCTCCTTGCCAGTCACGGTCGCGCGAAGGATCGTGACTGGCAAGGACCCAACACCGTCTATCAGGTCATGCGGACGAAGGTGGGGTTCGACTGCCAGATCTCGCGGAACTGGATGGTCTTCCCCGGCTTGGGCGCGTCGATCATCGTGTTGCCGCCCGCGTAGATCCCGATGTGGCCGGGGGAGAAGATGAGGTCTCCGGGCTGCGCCTGGTCTCGCGAGACGACGGTGCCGGCTGCTTGCTGCTCGCCGGAGGTGCGGGGGATGGTGATGCCGACCTGGGCGTAGACGTACGAGGTGAAGCCGGAGCAGTCGAATCCGGTGGGGGTAGTTCCTCCCCAGACATACGGGACGCCGACGTAGCGGCTGGCCGCTTCGATGATGGCGCTTCCGGAGGCCGCGGCAGGGATCGAAACCTCAGCGGCAGCTTCCGTCGGGGCGGCGGCTTCGCTCGTCACTGTCGCGGTGGGCGCACGCTCGGCGGTCCGCGAAGCGGCGGGGGCAGACTGGACCGGCTCGGGTTCGGGCTCGGGCGCGGGTGTGACGGTGACGGCAGTGTGCTCGACGGTCCACGACGCGTCGGTGGCTACGGTGACTGCGGGCGCGACATCCAGCTGTTGGCGGGCCTGGGCTGTCAGTGCATCGACGTCCACGGTGCTCGGCGAGGAAGCGGTGGCGGGTGCTGCCGAGGCAGGCGCTCCGATGAACATCGAGACGAAGAGTCCCGAGGAGGCGGCTGCGACCACTGTCCGGCGACGCATTGTGGTTGCGTTCTCGCAGGTACTGAGGAGCAACGTCGTCAGGGGCGTGATAGGGCGCCTGGCCGCGCGATGGCGGGCAGAGTTCACCGTCGAGTTCATATTCTCTCCATGACGTCTGCGAGGTTAGCTGTCGGGTTCGGGTAGGAGAACGCCCGGCCGATGACCTCTCGGGTCATGCGGCTTCACCCCAAGGGCGCAGAGCTGCGCGCCCACTTCTGGGTCCCCCGTCCCTGCCAACGAATTCGTCGGCAACCTCAGGCGGTGGCAGGGCTCGACGTGCCGCTTGAGCGCTTCACTGGCATCTTGCCGCTGTGGAGCCTCTCGAAAGTACAGGACGTACCCGTGGTATGTCACGGGATGATCACGGCTCGTGGGGGTGAAGCGCTCACCCCGACGAAGGGACCAGCAACGATGGGCTCATCGAGGTCTCAGGAACTCTTGTTAGCCTGTCCACAGTTGGGGCTTTCCGGTGATTGGGGGGACATGTGCGCGCTCGGGTGAGCAGCATCCAGCGCGTCGGCGCTGTCGTCGTCCTGCTCCTGGTGGTGCTCCTCGGGGTCGTGCTGAACAGCGCGTCTGAGGACGGGCACGGCGGGCACATGGAGCTCGAGGCACCGATGTCGGTCGCGTCAGGCCTGCTGGACGAGACGTGGACGACGCCCGCGGCGTCAGAGATCCTGCTCCTTCCCTTGGACCACCCAGCGGCTGACAGCTCGCTCCACCACGTTCTCGTGGTGTGCTGCGCTCTGGTCGCAGCAGCAATCTTGGTACCGGTCGTCTCTCGGTGGATCCTGGGCAGGAGCGGACTGCGACGTGTGCACGACGACGTCCCGGCCGTGCTGGTGGCGGCACTGACTCATCGCCGTCGAGGCAACCGACCCATCCCGGCGCACTCTCTGTGCGTCCTGCGCGTGTAGGAGCCCTCCGGTTTGCCGTCCCCGCGGTGAACCTGAGCAACCACACCCAGATCCTGTCCCTCGTATCGAGGGACGGGCTAGACGATGGAGCCCACCATGAACACCAAGACACGCATCGCTGCCTTCGCCGCCTCGCTGACCCTGGCCACAGCTCTTGCCGCGTGCGGCGATGCTGCGCCCGAGGCGGAGTCGACACCCGCGGCGCAGGAAACATCTCAGGAGGCCGCTGAGGTCGCGCACAACGGCGCCGACACCGAGTTCGCACAGATGATGATCGTCCACCACGAAGGCGCAGTCGAGATGGCTGACCTTGCGGCGACGAACGCCGAGAGCGAGGAGGTCAAGGACCTCGCAACGGAGATCTCCGCTGCCCAGGGGCCCGAGATCGACACCATGACGTCCTGGCTGGAGAGCTGGGGTGAGGAGACCTCGCCTGATGACGGCATGGAAGGCATGGACCACGGCGACATGGAGATGGAAGGACTGGACCAGGAAGCGGTCATGGCCGAGCTCGGTGCCCTGACCGGAACCGAGTTCGACCGACGGTTCCTCGAGCTGATGACCAGCCACCACGAAGGCGCAGTGGGGATGGCGCAGGAGGAGCTGGACTCGGGCGAGAACGCTGATGCTCTGGTGCTCGCCCAGACGATCATCGACGCTCAGACGACTGAGATCGCAACGATGCAGGGCATGCTCGACAGCTTCTGACTCAGTTCACCTTCCTGTGGCGGGACAGCGAATCACGCTGTCTCGCCACGCCCTGCTTCTCCCTTCCTAAGGACTTTCAATGCGCCCCCGTCCCATCGCACGACCAGCCTCTGTGCTGGCGCTCACCGTCGTTCTCGCCCTCGCAGGGTGTGCCACATCGCCAGCTACCGACGACCCGGCCGAGGACGCGTCCGACGCGGCGTCGCCCACGTTCGAACACATCCACGGCATCGGTCTCAACCCTGGTGACGACAAGGTATATGTCGCAACACACCAGGGACTCTTCCAGCTCGATGGTTCGGTCCCGCAGCCCGTCGGCGAGAGCCGAAGCGACATGATGGGCTTCGTGGTCACAGGGCCTGACACGTTCTACGCCAGCGGCCACCCAGCTCCCGGGGAGGTCGCGCCGGCAAATCTGGGTCTGCTGCGCAGCACTGACGCTGGAGCCGGGTGGGAGGAGGTCTCCCTGCGCGGACACAGCGACTTCCACGACCTCACGGGAGCAGGGGAGCGGCTCTACGGCTTGGACTCCTCCGACGGTCTGCTCAAGATCAGCAACGACGCAGGTGTGACCTGGGCGAGCGGACCGAGCATCAACGCTCGAGATGTCGATGTCGATCCGAACGACCCGGACCGACTCGTCGCGACGACGGAGACCGGCCTTTTCGTGAGTACGGACGGCGGGCAGAGCTTCGCGCCTCACGAGTTCCAGCCGACAGAGCGGCTTGTCCTGGTCGCCCATGTACCCGGGAGGTCGGAGCAGCTCACAGCATCTCTCGCAGGTGTGGACGCGACCGGCAAGCTATGGAAGCTGAACGGTGAGCAGTGGGTTGTCACCGGTGTGCCGCAAGGAACACCAGAAGCCTTCACGGCGGTCGGAGAGGAGTCATACCTCGCCGCGTTCGACAGCACGGTCTACCGCACCGGAGACGGTGGACGATCCTGGTCCCAGGAGTGAGGTCACTCGGCTACTTGCGGTAGACCCAGTGCCACGGCTCACGGGGAGTGTCCTCCACGAAGCCGTAGCGTCCGGCGTTGGACCGCATCCACGCCTGGGCCTGGGAGCTCATGTCGAGATCAAGGGCGATGCCCCAGCCGTGAGGACTCGTTCCCGGGGTGGCCGCAAGGCCACCCTGGGAGTACAGGCCCTTGCGTTCTGCGACGTCGACCTGCGCATCGTAGGAGCGGTAGGAATCGGTGATCCCGATCGAGACCCCATCCTTGGCTGCATCCGCGAGCAGCTGTTCGAACGCTTTCCCGGCCGGCGCCCACAGGCGATGCCCGGTGCCTGCGACATTCACGAGCTCCGCGCGGGGAACTTCGCCGTTGCCGTAGCGGGCCAGGTCGGCGGGAACGCCAGCAGCTGACCACGAGGCGGCTCCGGCGCCCGCCGCGCTGGCCTTCGACAGGTCGTCGACGGCCAGTCCGAGGGCTTGACCGAACGAGCCCGAGCGGGCCGAGTCCGGGAGGTTGGGGACCGGTGGGGAGAACGAGCCGATCGTCGCCTGAATCTCGGTGATCCGCTGAGTAATTGCGGCGATTCCGTCCACGTCTGCTCCACCTCCTCTCTAGTCGACTTGTCCCATCGACCATGCCGCGCTCCTTATGAGCGTGAGGCGTGATGTAGAGGATCTCGGTGCTAGCGCTCGGTGTCACATGCGGTGCGCCATGGGCTGGAGGAACATCCACACGTTGACCGCGCCGAGCAGGATGACGATGGTTGCATAGGGCATGAGGGTCGCTCGGCGGCGGGCATCCGTGCGGTAGCGGCGGTGGGCGATGCGTCGGGCCGTGTAGAGCGAGCCCGCGACGCCGAGTGCGAGCAGCGCGAGCTGGAGCACCTGGATGGTGCCCGTGCTCAGGAGCGCGGGGTCGACGCGGGAGGTGTTCGCTCCGAAGAGCGCAGCGACGGTGGTGTAGACGGAGCCGCCTTCGGCAAGGAGGTGGAAGAGGTTGTGTGCGAGGTGGGCTGCGACGTCGAGGGGGATGAGCGCGTACCCGAAGCGGGCGAAGTTCATCGTGGTGCTCTCGAGGTTGCCGGCGGCCGCGACGCGTGAGGCGAGGGCGAGGAGCGCGACCGGGACCGTCACGGCGACGGCGAATGCGACGGTGAAGATCAGCGGGTAGCTCGTGATCCCGGTGGCGGTCTCGATCCAGGCGAGGACGTCGGTCCAGACCTCGAGCATCGTGATGTTCTGGATGAGGACGATGCCCATGATCGCCATCGCGAGGTAGGACTGCTCGATCTTGGGCTTGGTGATGAACCACAGCTCGCTCGTGGGTTTGCGCAGGCGTATCTGGATGGCGTCGTTGGGGCAGGCCTTGATGCAGTTGGCGCACAGGTTGCAGTTCGCGGACTCGTCCATCGTGCGCGGGAAGGTGAAGAGGGGGCAGCCGGCGACCTTGTCGTTGCCGTTGTAGCAGACGGCCTTGGCGGTGCATGTCTTGCAGATCCCGGAGTCGGCGCGTAGCTCGACCATCCCGACGCGGGCGTAGTTGCCGGACAAACCGCCGAGGAAGCACAGGTAGCGGCAGAAGGTGCGCCGCTGGAAGAAGGCACCCGAGGCGATGACGGCCGTGGTGAGCAGGAGCAGCAGGACCCCCGAGCCCCAGGGCGACTCGACGACGCCCCACACGTGGTCGGCCCACGTAATCGCGAGGAATGAGGCGTCGATGATCCAGATGCCGTAGTTCTTGAGGAACTTGGGCACCGGCCGGTTGACGCCCACCCACTTCTGCACGACGTCCGTCAGCCCCCCGAACGGGCAGACCGCGCACCAGAACCGGCCGAGCAGCACGAACACGATCGGGATGACGGGCCACCACAGCACCCACATGAGCGCGGTGCCCGCGTTCTCGTGCGCGACGTCCGGCCCGGCGAGGAGCTGGTAGGCGACGAGACCGAAGACCGCCGCGACCGGGATCTGGAAGATCTTCGGGTACCACCGGCTGCGCAGCGACCGGGCGACCCACGGGATCGTCATGAGGTTGCGGCCCACCGGTGGTGGCGTGAGGTCTGGTCCCGGGGTCACGTCGGGATCGACGTCGTGAGCGGCGGGCGGTGTGAGCATGGGCATGGTCATCGCGGGATCCTTCGCGGCCGGTCAGCTAGGCGGGCGGTGAGGGGCAGGTCACTGTCGCTGCGGCGCTGGGGCTCGTGGTGGCGCTTGCGCCGGCGCAGCACCGCGGCGCTGACCAGCACGACAGCGTTCAGCCCGCCGAACGCCGACAGCACCGGGACCCGGGGTCGGTCAGGTGTGGGGGCCACCTCGTCGGGGTGGTCGTCGCTGGTCCCCTCGTGCTGACCGTGCTCCTCCTCGACAGGGGTCGAGTGGTCCATTCCTTCCATATCCTCCATGTCGCCCGCGGGCGGCGTCGTGGGGTCCTCGGGCAGGGGGCCGTCGTCGGTCGCGAGGCCCGCGGGCTGGGACACGTAGTCGACCGTCACCTCCTGGTGCTCGGGCACCGCGATGGTGAGGGCGAGGTAGGCGGCCAGCGGCACCGTGAGTGCAACGACGGACGACAGCCGGACGAGAGCGACGTACATGGGAACTCCTCTGGGTCTGCAGCCAGAAGCGTCGCCGCCATCGCGGCCACTCGCGTGGGACTTGTGGGCCTCAGGGCGAACCTCAATCGAACCTTCATCAATTGAGAACATCGAGTCCGTCCGATCCACAGAGGTTGACCCGGCACGATGACGGCATGAAGACGCTGGACGAGAGCGCGTTGGAACTGGCAGGGTATTCGGACCTTCTCGTGAGGCTTACGGAGCTCTTCGCCGAACCCGTGGGGACTAGGGGGGAGTCCGCCGGCGGCGAGGAGCGTTCTGTGTCGGTAGTTGTCGCGGTTGCGGTATCCGCAGGCCAGGAACGCGTCGCGTCAGCGGCGTAGAGTTCGGCCCAGTCGGGCAACCTCGGGAATCGGGCAGGTGGGGAACGTCGCGATGATCCTTTCGGCGCGGCGCGGCGCGGCGACGGCCTTCGGTCAGGTCCTTGGCGCGGTAGGCGGCGCGCAGGTCCTAGGCGTAGCGCCAGGCGACGTAGACTCTCTCGTGAGACTTGTGGGCATCGATCGCTACTTTCGAGCGCGCGAGTTGTTTGTCGGTGCGGTTCTGCGCCCCGCCCGCAAAATGGTTTAGATTCCCAACAGCGGGTCGCCGTTGCGTCCGCAGTGGACCAGCGTCTCGTCCTGGAACCGGAGCCGGACTTCCTCCACGATCTGCGTGCCGGGCTTGACCACGTGGAAGGCCGTCCAGGACGGCGGCAGCGACCCTTCTATGTCTGTCAAGCCATGATCGCTGCGGTAGGGATCGGATTCGCGGCGGGCTCGTGGGCCCTGCTTGCGGCCGTCAGTGCACGATAGATCTGTCGGGCGAGGTAGCGCTTGAGGATGCGGCGGATCTCGCGCCTCGTGAGCCCTTCAGCGATTCGTCTTTCGTCTCCACATCGTGCGTCATGCGCACGATCATGACCATGTGCAGGGCCTTGTTCAACCGACGATCGCCACCGCGATTGAGACGGTGACGCACTCTGTTGCCAGAGGACGCGGGGATCGGGCTGACGCCCACGAGCGAGGCAAACGCCGCCTCGGAGTACATGCGTCCCTCGTGTGACCATGCGGCCATTGCCACCGCCACTGTCACGGGGCCGATCCCAGGCTTGTCGAGCACGACGCACGCCGGACTCTGGTTGAGTAGTGACGTGGTTGTCTTGACGTTCTCGGCGAGCTCTTTGTCGAGGTCGAGGACACGTTCGGCCAGCCGCACTGCCTGAGTGCGTGCGATGACCATCTCGAGTGCCACGGTGCGGGAGCGCAACTTGGAGACCTCGACGACCTGGTTGCCCGCCGTCGTGACCGCGCGCCCATTGGGCTCCGTAGGAGGCAGAGCACTCGATCACTCACAGCGCCTCGAGGTCACCGCCGGTGCGGCGCCCCGCCCGGTCGAGCGCCCGAGCAATCCCCGCGCTCGTGGTGGGGAACTCGGCGTCGTCGACGACCTCGCCGTGGGGCGTCGCGAGAACTCCCATCATCGGAAGGCATCGACGCCTACCAGGGCAACGACGCGCCGACGCCCGCGACGAAGCAGGTAGGTCAGCGACTCATCGTCTCGCACCTCCACTATTGACACTCATGTTCCGACATCGGAACATGAGTGTCATGTTAAGTGTTACAGAGGCGGCTAGACAGACGGGCCTCTCGACTCGTCGCGTGCGGGCGCTGATCGCTGGGGGAGCCCTTCGGGCAACGAAGGTGGGCGCTGCCTACGCGATCGACGAGCGCGACCTCGACAACTTCGTGCGTCACGAGCGCCCCGCATACATCCGTGCCTTGTCCCCGCGGATCGCATGGGCGGCTGCCGCGCTCCTGGACGGGGTGCAGCCCACGTGGCTGCGAGCGGAGGAACGCTCCCGCCTACGTTCCAGGCTTGCCTCCGCGGGAACGTCACGTGGGACCTGGCAAGCCTGGACCGCACGCCTCGCCCAGACACGCATGACGTTCAAGGCCTCCCCAGCCCAGGTCGAAGCGGTCATGGCCGCATCGTCAACGGTGCGATCAGGGCGCTCCGCATCCAACCTCGTCACCGACCCGCTCGTAGGAGCCGTCAGTGCCGCCGTCTGGACCCACACCCTCGACGACGTCGACCACCTCCGGCGCACCCTAGGGCTCCTGCGGTCGAGCGCAGGGAACGTGACGATCAGCGTCCCACCCCCGTTCGGGCTCCCTGCGCTCGGGGCGGACGGGCGCAACGCCTTTCGCCTCGTCGTCGCCCACGACCTGCTGACCGAGAACGACCCCCGCACGGTCTACGCAGGCACCGCGCTGCTCGCTGCCATCACGACCACGGAAGGATTCAAGTCGTGATCGTCCCCACCGAGGTGCTGATCGAGATCGTCACGACACTGACGACGACCGACGAGCAGACTGCGCGCGCCCACCTCGACGCCCCGGGGCCCTCAATCGAGCACCATGTCGCTCTAGAGAACCTGAACAACCTCCTGCGCCAGCTCCCAGCGCACCACGCAGATCGTCTGCGCCTGCGCGACCAGCTCTCCCCGGCAGCCCCCCAGGCCACCGCGACCTCTCTGCACGCCGCCGGCGAGCTCCTGCGCAGCGGGTCCGTACGATTTCCGCAGATGCCTGGGACGCTCAGCCTTCCCGCCCTCGACCCTGTCCTGACCGAGACGTTCGCGGTACTCCAGGCACTCGATACATCGCCTCACCCTTGGACCGTCGTGGGAGGTCTCATGGTGATGACGCACTGCGTCCGCCACGGTGTCCCGTTCACCCGGGCGACCGGCGATGCTGACATCGCCGTCGGCGTATTCACCCACCGCCGAGCCCTGCGAGAGCTCACCAGAGACATGGCCCAGCTCGGATTTGTCGACATCACTCCCGACTCGATGACGGGGGAGAACCTGTCATACCGGTGGTCGCGAGACCCCGTGCTGATCGACCTGCTGGTACCCGAGCGCGTCAACGACCAAAGAATCGTCCCCCACACCGCCGCCCTCCGGCCGGCAGTCGAGCTCCCCGGTGTCCAGCAGGCGCTCGCACGCACGCAACGACTCACCATCGAGCTCCACGACGGACAAACCGGACCGATCAGGGTGCCTGACCTGCTCGGAGCATTGACTATCAAGTCCACCGCAGCGCTCAGCGACCGGCGCGACACCGACCGTCACTTCAGCGACCTCGTCATGCTGATCGATGCCCTTGCCGCATCTGGGGACGTCGTCAGGTATGCCAGTGAACTCCGGTCAGAAGACCGCACGCGCATCCAACGAGCTGCCGACCGCTTTACCGAGGCCCAACGCCGCACTTCCATGGATCCACTGGCCGCTGAGGATGTCCTAGACCTCCTCCTAGACAGGGCTTGACCCCGTGGTTGCCGCTCGACCTGGTGTGGGTAAGTCGCGCTCCCTGCACACGTGAGGGCGATCCTGCGCACGACCCCAAAATATGTGGTGACGCGTCAGCTCGAGGAACACCTTGTCTCGTACCGGGTTTGATGGAGGCTCTCATTCCACGAAAGGATGAGTGTCGTGACAGCACCGAAGAAGTTCCCCGAGGACCTTCGGGAACGAGCGATCCGCATGGGGGCGATGCGCGGCATGATCCGGTGACCAGACCGGTACTACACCCTCATCTGGGAAGAGCCCTCAAACCGAGGACCCAACTAACCTGCAGGTCAGCATACCTTAGCGCTCCTCAAGCCAGCCCATCCTGGTGAGAACACCCCTTAGCGCAGACCAGCGGTAAGAGACCACTCGGCGCGACTAGCATTCTCGGCAGCAAAAACGCCCTACGTGGTCGGGGCGCTTCGCGCTGCCCGATTTGCGGAGCGTGTCGCCGCAATAAGGCAATACAGCGACGCAACGTAGCCGGCAACTCCCACCAATCCGACGGAATCAGCACTATCGACCACGACACCGACCGTGATAGTCAGAACGGCACCTGACCCTGCGACCCACCCGCCTGCTTTCAACCAGGCGGCCGCAGCCCGATGGCCAGCGACCCACGCTTCCGGCGACGCCTTCGTAGCACCCGTGCGAATACCGATCGCACCATTGACGCCCAAATGCTCACCTGACTGCGCAATATAAACCATCATAGCGGAAAGCAGAAAAAGTCCTAGCGACAAACTTATTCCAACACCCATGGACTCCATCCGAACTCCTTCGATGATTACGTTCCGAGCCTCAATTATAGACGCTGCACGCCCGGGGATAGCCGCGACTCCGGATCACTCTAACCGATCGATGTCGGCAGAAGAGGCCAGCTGTCCGGCAAGACCGAACATCGCATCGAAACTTCCCATGTCCGGAATGGCTCCGGCGCTGTCTCCTACGCGTCGTCGCGGAGCAGTGAATACATGAACATGTCGCGGGGCTCGTTGCCCACGCGCTCCCACCCTCGCAGCAGTCCCTCTCGCTGAAATCCTACAGACTCGGCCACCCGCCAGGACCCCTCGTTCCACGGCTCGGCGTACAGCTGGACCCAAGTGACTCCAGGCAGAGACAGTCCCCAGTCGCTGAGGCATCGGCGATGGCGAACGAATAACCCTCGCCCTCAGGCAGACGCGAGTGCTGGCGGCGGATGAAAGCTAGGACCTCGACGTCATCAGACGACGTCGGGACGGTCGTGATCGCAGGGATGAAGGGATCGCTGGACGCCTCACGAACGACATCCGCATCGGCGTCGCGGAACGAGCGCAGCACGACCGAACGCCCCCGCAGGCTCGGCATCGTTGTCGGCAACGGTGAGGAAGCGGGGGTCACGCCAGACATCCTGCATCGGGTTCCAGGGGCTGACGCGCCAGCTCGATCTCAGGCTCGCCGACCGTGAATCGACCAGCCGAGTCGAACCATGCGGCACGAACGTCACGGACCCACGCGGGATCGATCGGGCCGTAGATGTGCGGGTACAGCTCGCCGTCGCCGCCGTCTTCCTCGCGGACGTCGACACCGGAGGACCGGATGGTCTGCTCGTCCATCACCAGGACGCACAGGTCCTGGTCGTCATCGGCGTACACGAGCTCGGCGACGGGCGCGAGCTGGTGCGGCCGCGATCCATGAATGAAGCCGACCTCGTCCAGCGACGCGCCCCTGGTCGAGGTGCGGTAGGAGCCGCTGGTGACGGCAGCCTGCCAGTCGGACCGGTGTGCCAGGTGCCAGACCGCCGGTGTCCGGCTCGGGTCACCGCTCGGGTCCGCCAGCGGTGTGGGGTCTGTGGGCAGGGCCATCGTGATCAATCCTCCAACTGTGCCAAGGGTTTAAAACGGGCCGTCCAGGCGCCCACGGCCAATCGCTAGAGTATTCGATTTCGTCCGCTCGATCTCGGTGGAAAGGTCGAGTTCTGTAACGGGACTCCTCGAGACCGGCACCTTCAGACCACGACTACACCCCCGATTGTGATGAGCCGATAATCCATCCGCGCTCGGGCGGCTTCATTTCGCCAACGCGCCGCCAGCGCATGAAACTCACTCATCTTGGCCCCTCACATGCATCGTCACGGAGATTCCGACCCAACCAGATACCCCAGGGTGAGGGAAGCCGGGTTGGTAGTAGCACTGTAGTAGTAGTAAGAATTAGGGGGGGGGGCATCAAGGAACGGGTTTTCTCGGCGGCGGAGGAGATCGCTACCGAGAGTGGCGCGACGCCGACGCCGACGGTGGCGCTCGTGCGCGTGCGGGCGCAGTGTTCAAATGCCGACGCTACGCGCTACCTGCGTGAGTGGCGGTCCGAGCGCGCAGAGCACTTCAGGGCCGAGGCCAACGTGCCGGCCATGCCGGCTGCCGTGGACCAGGCTGTACGGCGCAGTACGACGACGCTGTGGAGCGTCGCCGTCCAGGCGGCGCGCGCTGAGCACGACGCCGCATTGGCGGCGGCACGAGCATCTGTCGAGGAGTCCCGCGCCGAGGCCGACAGCCTCGCCGCGCAGGCAGATGAGACGGCCAGCGTCCTGGGCCGCACGGAGATCGCATGGATGACCCAGAGCCTCGAGGATGCCCGCGCAGAACTCGAAGAAGTTCGCGCCCAGGCCGCGCGTGGCGCGGTCGAGGGCACCGAGCAGCTACGTGTCGCTTTTGAGGATGCACGCGCCACACGTGAGGCATCCACGGCCGAGAGTGCGCTCTCGTCGAAGGCAGCATCGCTGGCTTGTGAGAGTCGCTGCACCACCTGTCTAGCCTCGGGCTTTCATGGCGGGGTGGGTCTCAGTAGGTGTCATGACGCAAGAAAGTGCTCCTGACCTGGAAGAATACGGTTTGTTGAGGACCGATTCTGACTAGTTCGAGGAGCACCTTCAAGGTGAAGACTACCGTCGCGTATCCCCGTCTGAACATCGTCACGTCGGCGACGTCCGCGGTTGGTCAGGCTGGTGGGGTGCTGTTGACCGAGACGGTCCGGGCGACGGGTCTGGATCGGGCGTTGTCGACGGGCTTGGCGCGGTGGCGTAAGCCGACGGCGTTCCACGACCCGGGCAAGGTGATCGTGGACCTGGCGGTCGCCCTGGCGTTGGGTGGGGACGCGTTGGCGGACGTCGCGGTGCTGCGCGCCGAGCCCGGTGTCTATGGCGCGGTCGCCTCGGATCCGACGGTTTCGCGCACGATCGCGGCGTTGGCCGCTGATGCCCCGGCAGCGTTGGCGGCGATCAACACCGCCCGAGCTGCGGCCCGTTCGGCGGCCTGGCGCCTGGCTGGTGAGCGCGCCCCCGACGCGGGCGCCAGCGCGGTGGACCCTCTGGTCATCGACCTCGACGCGACGCTGGTCACGGCGCATTCGGAGAAGGAGAACGCGGCGCCGACGTTCAAGCGCGGGTTCGGGTTCCATCCCCTGTGCGCGTTCGTCGACCACGGCGGCGCCGGGACCGGGGAACCGCTGGCGATCATGCTGCGGCCGGGCAATGCCGGGTCGAACACCGCCGCCGATCACATCGCGGTTCTCCGAGATGCTCTGGCTCAGCTCCCTGGTCATGGCGGGCGGACGCGGGGCAGTAAGAAGATCCTGGTCCGCACCGACGGCGCAGGCGGAACCAAAACCCTCATCGAATGGCTCACGACCCACCGCCTGGGCTACTCGGTCGGGTTCACGCTGCCTGGCAACACCCCCGACCTGCTGGCCCGCATCCCCGAGACCGTCTGGGCCCCGGCCCTGGACGCTCACGACGAGGTCCGTGACGGCGCCTGGATCGCTGAGCTCACCGACCTGATGGACCTGACCGCCTGGCCGGCAGGCATGCGCGTCATCGTTCGCAAGGAACGACCCCACCCCGGGGCCCAGCTGCGCTTCGAGGACGTTGACGGGATGCGCATCACCGCGTTCGTGACGAACACGCCCGCCGGTCAGCTCGCTGACCTCGAGCTGCGCCACCGCCGCCGCGCCAGATGTGAAGACCGCATCCGCATCGCCAAGGACACCGGTCTGCGCAACCTCCCCCTCAAGGCCTTCGCCCAGAATCAGATCTGGTGCGCGATCGTCGCCCTCGCCAATGACCTCCTGGCCTGGATGGGCATGCTCGCCCTCACCGACCACCAGGCCCGCCGCTGGGAACCCAAACGCCTGCGCCTACGCCTGTTCACCATCCCCGCCGTCATCGCCCGCACCGGCCGGCGCACCTGGCTCCGCCTCTCCAACCGAGCGCCCTGGGCAGCGCTGGCCGCTCAAGCAGTCCAAGCCCTGCGAGCCCGACCCGCACCCGGCTGAGCGCCAGCACACCCTTGACTCAACGACCCCCGCGCGACCACCCGGACCTGGAACCGGCGCCCAACCCGACGACACGGGACCATCTGTCATACCCACAAGGCAGAATCACACCCGAGCAGGCGCCCTGACGCCCAAACGACCCACCTCATGAGCCCGATGAAAGATCGAGGCTAACTAGCTCATACGCGGCCCGTATAGGATCGGGCTCCGTATTTGCACCCGGTTCGTGGGCGCAGCCTCGCTTCGCGTGTTTCTAAGCCTTGTCCCGGACGTTCTTAGGAATCATGGAGGGCGGCATGGCGTCGATTCCCAGAAACTCTATTCCCAGGAGGACTCCTTCCTCGCTAAAATCCAGTATGATCTCACCGGCTCCTCGAGGGTAAGGTACGATTTTCTGAACGGCTGCTTGCCCATCCCCTATTTCCCCCAAGCGTATGTAGCCAAGGTTGTCTTCTGCTTCCCACGTGACCCAGACCGTGTGCGGCAACTCGTCCAACTCGTCCATGGCTTCTCTCCTCAGCGTCTCGTGACCGTTATTACTTTGCCTTTTGCGTTTACAATAACTCGGATAGATTTACCGGTGTAAACCCAGGTTCCGTTCCCGTTACCTCGACTCTTTTTTCCAGTTCGTATTACGTCGCGAACCATATCGTCAATAATGCCGCGTTGGCCCTGGCGCTGATTTGCGTGCGTCGACTTCTTCTCTCGATACATAGTGGAGAGTTTTTTACAGCGGCCCTAGCTCCATGCCAAGCGGCGTAAACAAGGATTGTCCCGATAATCGCGAAGCCCAACATAAGCAAGATGGTCGAGGCCGATACGCCCAGAACCGCGGCGCCGCCTGCCAGGAGTGCGGCTTGTGCCATCAAACCATCAAGGTCATAGAAGTTGATGGGATCTACAGGATATGTGTATGCCGTGGAGTTGCCGCTTCAGACCACGACTACACCCCCGATTGCGACGAGCCGGATTGGCCGCTGGGGCCGCGTACCGACTGAGCACGACGGTGGGGGTGAGCACGATGACGTCGCGAGCTCTGCAGGCTGGACGGGGGTGCAGGTCCAGGTCACGCGAGCTTGAGGTGCATCACGTGCAACCCGACCATTCCATCGTCCGGATGGTCAAATGCCTCGGGCACCGTGCCGATGACCTCGAACCCCAAGGACTTCCACAGGTGCACGGCGGGGCGGTTGACCTCGACGACGGCATTGAACTGGATGCCGCGGTACCCCTCCTTGCGCGCCCACTCGACTACATGCTCACCCAGCGCCCGGCCGATGCCCTTGCCTTGATGGGGTGGATCGACGAGGAACGACGCCGTAGCCACGTGTCCGCCTCTACCAGGCCGGTTGGCACCCATCTTGGCCGAACCCGAGATCTGCTGCCCCTCGATGGCGACGACAGTCCGCCCAGGAGGCTGTTCCATCCACCAAGGGCGCGCTTCATCCAGCGTCTGGCCTTCCGGAAAGGCGTAGGTCCTACCTTCGGCCATGATGGCCGAGTAGAAGGCAAAAATCTCCGGCCAGTCGTCATCGGTACCCGTTCGGATCATCACCCGAAGAACCTATCTGAGTGCCAGCCGTGCGGTCGATCGGATTTGGTCGGTCGACACATCGACACATCGGCGCCTCCAGGACGAACGGCGCCCCGGAATCAAGGGCGCGCTGCAGGCACGCGACCTCTGTCTTGCTTTCAACCTCGACCGTCTGCGTCTGCTCCAGTCGCAGCGAGCCGAAGTTCGAGGGGCACAGAGGTCCGACGGGCGGCAGAGCCGAGGACGTCGCGCAGGCGGTTGCGGGCCACTGTGAGCAGCCACCCTTCGGGATCGTCGGGGATGCCAGAGGTCGGCCACGTCGCGAGCGCGCGCTCGAACGCATCCGCGAGCACGTCCTCGGCAAGGGCGACGTCACGCGTAGCCGAGGCGAGCAGCGCGACGAGTCGGCCATAGCCCGCCCGTCCACTCTCCGTCGACGAAACGTGTCGCCGTCAGGTGGGATCAGACCGATGGGGCATGCCCCTCCATGCGCGTGCCACCAACGTCATGACCCACAACACCTAGATGTTCTGTGTCATGACGTCGGTGACAGCCGCTCGGAGGCGTGAGGCTGGGCCTGGTTCCCGGTGGCACCGTGGGGTCGGCGGGGGCGGTGAGGGCGATGGCTACGTCGTCCGTACCTCAGCGATCCGGCGGCGCAGGAAGGCTTGTTCGACGTCGTTGTCCGTCAAGCGCAGCGCCTCCTCGTAGGCCGCTGCTGCCTCGTTCCAGCGTTCTAGCCTGCGCAGGAGATCTCCCCGGGCGGCGTCGAGGTAGCCGTACCTTGCTAGCGCCGGTTCGTCGAGCAGGCGGTCCAGTGCGGCCAGGCCTGCGATCGGACCGTCGAGCATGCTGACGGCCACCGCGCGGTTGAGCTCGACGACCGGCGAGGGCCACAGCCGTGCCAGGACGGAGTACAGCGCGACGATCTCCGCCCAGTCGGTCGCCTCCCAGCTGGGGGCCTCGGCATGGACGGCGGCGAGTGCAGCCTGGACTGCGTACCGACCGGGAGGTCGTTGCCCCAGCGCCCCGACAAGGAGGTCGATGCCCTCGGCGATCGTGGTGCTGTCCCAGCGGCTGCGGTCCTGGTCAGCGAGCAGGACGAGCTCGCCCGAGGCGGACACCCGGCTCGCGCGCCGGGCATCGGTCAGGAGCATCAGCGCGAGCAGCGCGGTCGCTTCGCTCTCGTGCGGGAGGAGGTCGTGAAGCACGCGTGCGAGACCCAGTGCGTGGTCGAGCAGCTCGCTGTTGATGAGGTCTGCACCACGTGGGGCCGAGTGGCCGGTGGTGAACACCAGCTGGAGGACGTCGAGCACCGCGGCGAGCCGCTGCGGGAGCTCCTCCGGTGACGGGACCCGGTAGGGGATGCGCGCCGTGGCGATCTTCCGCTTGGCTCGTGTGAGCCGTGCAGCCATCGTCGACTCCTGGACCAGGAACGCCCGGGCCACGTCGGCCGTCGTGAGGCCGCACAGCAGCCGGAGCGTCAGCGCGACCTGTGCCTCCCGGGAGAGCGCGGGATGGCAGCACGTGAAGATGAGACGGAGCCGGTCGTCGTCGATGGCAGGCGTCGGCTCGGCGTCGCCGGGTGCACCGACGACGTCGGCCACGACCAGCCGAGGCAACGTCGTGCGAAGACGCGCCTCCCGCCGGAGCGCGTCTCGCGCGCGGTTGCGAGCGACAGTGGTCAGCCATGCCCCCGGACGGTCGGGAACTCCAGCGACCGGCCAGGACTGCAGAGCCTGGGTGAACGCCTCCTGCGTGCAGTCCTCCGCCAGGTCGAGGTCGCGCGTGAGTCGCGCCGTCGCCGCGAGCACCCGCGCCCACTCGCGGCGACACGCCTCCTCCACCGCCCTGACGACGTCGTGAGACGACGGGTCCACGCGCTCAGGGCATCGACGTGCTGTGGTCGACCACAGGGCGGATCTCGACAGCGTTGTGCGACATAGACAGCTCGGGAAGCTGTCGGGCGAGCGCGATCACCTCGTCGAGGTCGTCCGCCTCCACCGCGTAGTAGCCGCCGAGCACCTCCTTCGTCTCGAGGAACGGCCCGTCGGTCACCGACACGTCTCCAGCCGACGTCCGCCGCAGCGTGGTCGTGGTCGAGCTCGGCTCGAGCTCCTCGCCACCGACGATCCGCGGTCCGGCCGCCGATGTGAACGTCTGGTGACCAGCGTGGTTCGCGCTCTGCTCCTCGGGCGTGAGGGCCTCCCACTGCTGCTCGTCGCCATAGATGAGTACCAGGTACTTTGCCATGCTCCACATCCTTGTTCCGGGGGCACCAGCTGCGCCCGCTCTCTCTTTCGACGAACGAACCGAGCGCACATCGACAGTCTGCCGTCCGAACATCCGCGATGCACAGGGCTGAGGCCGACGAGGGCCTGGAGCACGAGCGCTGCTGTCCGCTGGTCCGGGCCGCGGTCGAGCGTGGGGTAGCACTCTGGCGTGGTCGCAGGAGGTAGTGATGGTGAGCCAGCTGGCACGGCAGACCGTCGGCACCGCGGATCTCAGGGGTTCCCTGAGGCCGGAGGGGATCCGTGCAGAATCGAGCAGGGCTCTGAGTGCGGGTGTCGTCCGATGCCCGGCGACGGCCGCCGCCCACCCCACCCTCACCCTCGGGGTGAACAGACATCTCACTCCATCCGCCCGTTGTGCCTCTCTGGTGGGTGGGCAGACGCTGGAACGACAGTCCCTTCCAGCTGGCGGTGCATCATGGCCACGACGTACAGGATCCACCCTGCGATCGACCTCGACCGGGTGCGCAGGTGCGTCGGGAAGGAGAGCCGCGGCTGCGACGAGGACGGGTCACGGTGACACCGTTCACGGTGACGCGGTCTGCCGCACGCCTGCTCGACGTCGTCGTGGGGGCAGGGCCAGCAGGTTCGGCGACCGCGCTGCGGCTCGCGCGAGCAGGACTCGACGTCATGCTGGTCGAGCGAAGGACGTTCACGGACATCCGGGTGGGAGGCCCTCGCGCCCGACGTGCAGCCGATGCTGCGAGACCTCGTCGAGCATGCCCGCTGCTACGCGTCGGAGGACCGCTGGGCGACGCCGTTCTGGCGCCGTCGCAAGGTCCTGTGATGGTCGCGTCAGCCGACCGAGCGCCAGATGCGGGCGTGCTCGAGGGCGCTGCGCTCCCACGTGAACTCCGCCGCACGCAACCGGGCCGCCTCCACCATGAGCGCGATCTGCGGGTCGCCGCTCGTCGCCCACACGACGCCGTCCGCGATGTCGGCCGCGGTCGGCTCCACGAGGATGCCCGCGTGCCCGACCACCTCTGGCAACGAGCTCGTCGCCGCGGCGACGACCGGCGTCCGCGCAGCCATCGCCTCGAGCGCAGGCAGCCCGAAGCCCTCGTGGAGGGACGGGACCACCACGGCGACCGCACCCGCGACGAGACCAGGGACCGACGCCGCGGGCACGCGCCCCACGAGACGTGTCCCGGCCAGACCAGCGAACAGCCGGGTCCGGTCGGGATGCTCCGGACCGGAGAGCACGAGCGTGAGCTCCGGTCGCGCCGACCGGATCGCCGGCCACGCCTCAGCGAGCGCCGCGAGATTCTTGCGACGCGACGCGCCGCCCGCATGGAGCACGTAGGGCCCGCGCACGCCGAGCGACGCGATGTACGCCGACGGGATCCTGTCGGCGTCGAAGAACTCCTGGTTCACACCGTTGTAGACGACGTGCGGCTCATCGATGCCGAGCAGCTCGACCGCCTCGTGCGCACTGAAGCGGGACACGCAGATGACGGCGGCCGCACGGCGGGCCTCTTCGGCCGCCGCGCGGACGGGTCGCGACTCGTCGGGAAAGCGCCACGCGACGACGTCGTGGATCGTCAGGATCTCGCGCTCCGGTGCGGGGGGCAGCATGAGGTCCATGCGGTGCACCACGGCGTCGCGCGGATAGAGCAGCCGGCCGGCGACGGCGCGCACCCGCGCCGAGGCGTTGCCCAGATAGCCCAGGGGGAGGCGCGCTGTCCCCGAGAGCGGCGACCGCAGCGAGCGCACGACGGTGTGGTCCACCCGCCACGGCTGCTCCGTCGAGAGGCCGGTCGACGAGCCCTCGTCCGCTGCGGTGCGCAGGGACTCGTCAGCGCGCGACGCGATCTCCTCCTGGTAGACCTGCGCACCCATGGGGGTGTCCACAGCGACGCGAGCCAGCACGATGTGGCCGACAGAGGGAGGAGTCACGGGACCACCAGTTCTCGGGTGCGTGCTGCAGGGGTGGCTGCGCGGGTGCCCGCGCAGGTCGAGAGACGGAGCCATCGACGTGCGGTGCTCGCTGTGCGAACATGCCCATCATGCCGGACAGCGACCCGTGCGGTCCGACACCAGCGGACGTCGTACAGGTGAGGGCGGGGTGATTCGGGTGCTGGTCGACAGCGAGCCGACGCGCACGGGCGCACGCCCCGTGCGCACCGTCCTCGTCGCGAGCTCGTTCGACCCGTACACGGGCGGCGTCGAAGAGCACACCCGGCGCGTCGCGGGGGTCCTCGCGAGGCTCGGTCACGGCGTCGAGGTGTGGACGGTCGACCGCGGTGAGCACCTGCGTCCGCGAACCGTCGACGGCGTCACGGTCCGCTACCTGCCGACACCGCTGCCTGCCCGGTCGGTCCGCGACGTCCTGACCTTCGCGGCCCGGCTGCCGTCCGCTGCGTGGCGCTGGGCAGGTGCGCTGCGCGCGTTCCGGCGAGCGCACGGCGGCCAGCCGGACGTCCTGCACGTCCAGTGCTTCGGCCCCAACGGCGTCTACGCCCTCGCGCTGCACCGCCTCGCCCGCGTGCCGCTCGTCGTCAGCTCGCACGGTGAGACGTTCGCCGACGACCACTCCGTCTTCGACGCCTCCCGGCTCGTGCCGTGGGCCCTGGGCGCCGCGATGGGTCGTGCACTTGCGGTCACCGGCTGCTCCCGGGTGGTGCTCGACGACCTCGCGCGCCGCTTCCCGCGCTGGGACGCGAGCGCAGCGTCGACCGTGCCGAACGGCGTCGACCTCACGGAACCCGGTGTCTGCTTGCCCGATGCCGATGCCGATGCCGATGCCGATGCCGATGCAGGTGCTGCTGCCGAGCGCTCGGTCGTGCTCGCCGTCGGGCGGCTCCAGCGCGTCAAGGGCTTCGACCTCCTCGTGCGGGCTTTCGCTGCGGCGGCGGACGCGGGCCGAGTCCCGGTCGGCACCCGGTTGCGCATCGGCGGGGACGGCCCGGAGGACGGCTCGCTGCGGGCGCTCGCGGCGGAGCTGGGTATCGCGAACCGTGTGGACCTGCCGGGCCGGCTCGACCGGAGGCAGGTCGCGCAGGAGATGGCTCGGGCGACGCTCGTCGTCGTGCCGTCGCGCGCAGAGTCCTTCGGCATCACGGTGCTCGAGGCGTGGCGCGCGGGCGCGCCCGTCGTCGCGACGACGCGTGGTGGTCCTCCCGAGTTCGTCACGGAGGGCGAGACAGGCCTGCTCGTCGACCCGACCGACACCGACGCCCTGGCCGTCGCCCTCGGTCGGCTGCTCGACGACGCGGGCCTCCGGTGGCGCCTCGGACAGGCCGGCAACGCGCTCGTGCAGCGCGAGTACACGTGGGACCGGGTCGCCGGCCGCTACCTGGACCTCTACCGCACGGCGGGCTGACCGCTCGTGGCACAGAAATCTCTGGAGCCTGACGCGCCCGGGTCGTAGGCTCGGCGGCGCGCGTCCGGCGTCCACGAGGTCCCGCCGCCCCCCGTCACGAGAGCGAACCGATGACCCAGCCCCCAGCAGCCCCCGATCACCCCACACCCGATCACCCCACCTCCGACCACCCCACGCCCCAGCCCCCTGCGGCCCTCCCGCTCGCCGGGAGGACCGCCCTCGTCACGGGAGTCTCACGCCGTCGCGGGATCGGGTACGCGGTCGCCACCCGGCTCGCGGCGCTCGGCGCCAGCGTCGTCGTCCACCACTTCAGCCCGCACGACGCGGACCAGCCGTGGGGTGCCGACGATCTCGACGCCGTGCGGGCAGGGATCCGCGAGGCGCTCGTCGGCAGCGCCGTCATGGGCGACCGCAGCGCCGACCTGCGCGACCCGCACGCTGCCGTCGCGCTCGTCGACGAGGCCCACGCGCTCACCGGTCGTCTCGACATCCTCGTGTGCAACCACGCACGCAGCGGAGGCGACGGCTCCATCCTCGACATGACGGCCGACCGCCTCGACGCCTTCTGGGACGCCAACACGCGGTCGACCCTGCTGCTCACCCAGCGTTTTGCACAGCTGTGGAGCGGCGCTGCAGACCCGGTGGACCTCGATGCAGGCACGAGCACGGGTGCGAGCCCGACCCCGCCCGGGGGCCGCGCCCGCAGCGGTGTCCCCACGGACGAGCGTGCGACGGGACGAGTCTTCTGGATGACGTCCGGGCAGGGCGACGGGCCCATGCGCGGCGAGGTCGCCTACGTGACGAGCAAGGCCGCTCTCTCTGGTGCGACGGCGACGGTGGCGGCCGAGCTGCTCGAGCTCGGGATCGTCCTCAACACGATCAACCCTGGACCCGTGAACACGGGCTACCTCGACCCAGAGACCTCCGACCGGGACGTCAGCGACCTCGAGGTGCTCGTGAGCGCCACCCCGTTCGGTCGTTTCGGCCGTCCTGACGACCCGGCACGGCTCATCGGCTGGCTCGCCGGCGACGAAGGCGTCTGGGTCGTCGGTCAGGTCCTCACCACGGATGGCGGGATGCGGCTCTTCTACTGAGCGGGCCCGAGCGCGTCGAAGGCCTGCGCCACACCGTCGAGAGCGTGCGCGAGATCGTCGGGCTGAAGGGTGAACGGGATGCGCACATGGTGCTCGAGCCCCTGCCCGGTGGCAGAGAAGCTCGAGCCGGGAGCGAGCGCGATGCCGCGGCGCCCCGCTGCGAGCGCGAGCTCCGACGAGGCAGGGACCGGGAGCCGGCACCACAGCGACAGACCGCCCGGTGGTACCGGGACGTCCCAGCCGGGCAGGCGCTCGCGGGCGAACCGGACGGCGGTGTCGCGTGCGTCGCGCAGGTGGGCGCGCCTCTCGTCGCCGATCCCGGGCTGGTCGTGCAGGAGGGTGGCGAGGGCGAGCTGCTCGAGGACGGGGTCGGCGAGGCTCCCGGACAGGCGGGCTCGGGCGAGGTCGGCGACGGTGCGTCGTGACGCGCGGATCCAGCCCAGGCGCAGCCCGCCCCAGTAGGTCTTCGCTGCTGAGCCGACGAGCATCGCGCCGGAGCCGTGGCCGCCCACGGGGGAGGGCATCGGGAGGTCTTGGTCGAGGCGGATCTCGGCGAGGGTCTCGTCGGCGACGACCCGGATGCCGAGACGGCGGGCGCCGTCGACGAGGGCGGTGCGTGCGCTCTCGTCGAGCAGGCGTCCGGTGGGGTTGTGGAAGTCGGCGGTGACGAGGATGGCGACGGCGCCGGTCGTGCGTGCGGCGTCGAGGAGGGCGGGGACGTCGACCTCGGGGCTGTTCACGGGGACGCCGACGAGCCGTGCGCCGGCGAGCCGCAGCGCGGCGAAGACGTTCGGGTAGCCGGGGGTCTCGACGACGACGCGGCTCCCGGGGCGCACGAGGTGGCGGGCGAGGAGCGAGATCGCGTCGAGGGCGCCGGAGGTCACGAGGACGTTCTCCGGGTCGGTCGCCAGGCCTCGGCGGGTGTAGTCGTCGGCGATCGCGCGGCGCAGCACAGGCAGGCCCCCGGCGACGTAGCCGCTCCCGGCGGTGTACGACGGCAGGGCGTCGAGGGCGCTCCGGAGCGCCTCGAACACTCCGGGGGCGGCGGACGGGGCGGCGGAAGTGAGGTCGAGGGGCGTGTCGGTCGTGCGGTGCGACCCGCTCGTGGGGATCGGTTCGCGGGCGCGGGGCACGTCGTGGACGGGCAAGCGCACGACCCGGCCGGAGCCGCGTCGGGCGTCGAGGAAGCCGGTGTCCATGAGGTGGGAGAACGCGCGCACGATCGTCGTCCGGCTCATGCCGGACGCGGTGCTCAGTGCGCGCTCGCTCGGGAGGCGTGCTCCGGGGAGCACGCGGCCGTCGGCGACGAGGAGCGTGATGCGCTCGCTGAGCCACCGGTAAGCCGGTGTGCCCGGTTGTGCCGGACCGAGGAGCGCGCAGAGGGCGTCGGGGGAGATCCGGGGCTCGACCATAGGGTCCACTGTCGCACAGGTGGCTCTTTTTCAGGGTGCCACTGCGGGCTACCGTGACGCTATGACAACGGCCCGCACCCGTCCTCCAGCTCCCACGCTCCAGAATCTCTCGCCCCTCCAGCAGGTCCGTGCGGGCAGGATGACCCGTCGGCTCGCACAGCTCTTCGACGGGCTGACCCTCTACGGGGTGTCCATGGCGATGATGTTCCGCAGCGGCCTCGGCCTCAACCCCTGGGACGTGTTCCACGGAGGCGTCGCCCGGCACCTCCCGCTGTCGATGGGCACCATCGTCGTCCTCACGGCCGTGCTCGTGCTCGCCCTGTGGATCCCGCTGCGTCAGGCTCCAGGCCTCGGCACGGTCGCCAACGCCGTGTGGTTGGGGGTCGCGCTCGACCTCGCGCTCTGGGTGCTGCCCCAGGCCGACGCGCTCGCCGTCCAGGTGCCCCTGCTCCTCGGCGGGATCGTGCTCAACGGCCTCGCCGGCGCCCTGTACATCGGCTCCCAGCTCGGCCCGGGCCCGCGCGACGGGCTCATGACCGGGATCGCCCGCAAGACAGGAGGATCGCTGCGGGTCATCCGGACCGGGATCGAGGTCGTCGTCGTGGCCCTCGGATGGGTGCTCGGCGGGACGGTGGGGATCGGGACCATCCTCTACGCCCTGGCGATCGGTCCGCTCGTCCAGCGCTTCATGCCGTTCTGCATCGTCGTCGTCGACCCGCCCGCACCCCGTCGCGGGCAGGCACCGCGCGCTGTGGACGCATCACGCAGCCGTGCGCTCGGTGACCCGGTCGAGCACGTCGACGACGTGCGCGGCGATCTCGAGGGCAGCCGTCGCCGCGGGTGACGGTGCGTTGATGACGTGGACCTGGCGCGGTCCGCTGGCGAGGAGGAAGTCGTCGACGAGCCGTCCGTCCCGACCGAGGGCCTGCGCCCGGACACCCGAGGGGCTCGGGACGAGGTCGTTGCGAGAGATGCCAGGGACGAGCCGGGACAGGCTCTTCGCGAAGAGCGACCGGGACATCGAGCGCGCGACCTCGCGTGTCCCGGGCGCGACGTTCCGTGCCCCGAGGCGCCACAGCCCGGGCCAGCAGAGCGCGTCGGCGACGTCGCGCACGTCGACGTCGCGCCAGCGGTAGCCCTCGCGGGCGAGGGCCCACACCGCGTTGGGTCCGGCGTGCACCCCGCCGTGCACCATCGTCGTGAGGTGCACGCCGAGGAACGGGAAGCGCGGGTCCGGGACGGGGTAGACGAGGCCGTTCACGAGCCCGGCCGCCTCGGGCGCGAGCTCGAAGTACTCGCCGCGGAACGGCACGATGCGCGCGCCGGGCTCGACACCGCAGGCGCGGGCGAGCCGGTCCGCGTGCAGCCCGCCGCAGACGACGAGGGAGTCGGCGGCGGTCTCCCGTGGCTCGCCGTCCTGCACGAACGTCACGCGCAGCGGCTGCGACGCGTCGGACGGCGACCGGGCCGAGACGAACGCACGGCCGAGGAGCACCTCGCCGCCAGCGTCCTGGACCGCACGGGCCAGGGCTCGGCAGACGGCCGGGTAGTCGACGATCCCGGTGCTCTCGACGTGCAGCGCAGCGACGCACGCGACCTCCGGCTCGATCTCGCGCGCCTCGGCGGCGCTGACGAGGCGTGCCGGGACGCCGTTCGCTGCTGCACGCTCCGCGAGGACCGTCAGCCGCGGGAGCTCGTCTGGCGTCACGGCCACGACGAGCTTGCCCGTGGTGCGGACTGCGACACCGTGCTCGGCCGCGAACGCCGTCATCGACGCCGCACCTGCCGTGCCGAGCGTCGCCTTGAGGCTCCCGGGCGGGTAGTACAGGCCGGAGTGGATGACGCCGGAGTTGCGCCCCGTCTGGTGCGCGGCGAGCTCTGGCTCCTTCTCCAGGACGGTCACCCTGTCCCCGCGCCCGGCCAGCCGTGCAGCCGTCGCGAGCCCGACGATCCCTGATCCGACCACCACCACGTGTGCCATGCGATCGAGCGTACTCAGCGCGATCTCGGCCGCCAGAGGATGCGGGGTGACTCTCGGGGTGGTCCTGCACGGCGCAGCCGCTCGCGCTGCGTGCCGCTGTCGGAGTCCCGTCGTACTGTAGGTCCACAGCCCGGCTCACTCGTGATCCGGGCCCGTCTGCGTCCCCGCACCTGTCGAAGGAACCATGAATCTCACGGGAGTCCTCTCTGCCCTCCTCGCCGACGACGGCGCCCGCGCAGCGGTCGAGCGCGTCGCGTCGCGCGGCTTCCTCGACGTCGTCGGCCCGGTCGGGGTCCGTCCGCCGCTGCTCGCCGCGATGGCTGGTTCGCGCTCGAGCGATGGTCCCGTCCCGCTCAGCGGCGTCCCCGGCTCGCGCCCGCTCGTCGTCATCACGGCGACCGGTCGTGAGGCGGACGAGCTCGCGAGCGCCCTGCGCTGCTACCTGCCCTACGACGACGTCGCCGTGCTCCCGGCGTGGGAGACCCTGCCGCACGAGCGGCTGTCCCCGCGCTCGGACACCGTCGCGCGGCGTCTCGCCGTCTTCCGCCGGCTCGCCCACCCGTCAGCCGACGGCGGGATGACCGGCGAGGTCCGGGTGCTCGTCATGCCGGTGCGTGCGCTCCTGCAGCCGGTCGTCGAGGGCCTCGGGGACCTCGAGCCCGTCCGCCTAGAGACGCGCGACCACGCCGACCTCTCGGCCGTCGCCGACCAGCTCGCCGCTGCCGCCTACGCGCGCGTCGACATGGTCGAGCGGCGGGGCGAGTACGCGGTGCGCGGAGGGATCCTCGACGTGTTCCCGCCCACCGAGGAGCACCCGCTGCGGGTGGAGTTCTGGGGCGAGGAGGTCGAGGAGATCCGCTGGTTCGCCGTCGCCGACCAGCGCAGCCTCGAGGTCGCCGACCACGGTGTGTGGGCACCGCCGTGCCGCGAGATGCTCCTCACCGACTCGGTGCGCGACCGCGCGGCCGCGCTCGTCGAGCAGCTTCCCGGTGCGGAGGAGATGCTCACGAAGATGGCGGCCGGCATCGCGGTCGAGGGCATGGAGTCCCTCGCCCCCGTGCTCGTCGACTCGATGGTCTCGGTCCTCGACCTCGTGACCGACGACGCCCTCGTGGTGCTCTCCGAGCCTGAGAAGGTCCGCCGCCGTGCGTTCGACCTCGTCTCGACGACCGAAGAGTTCCTCGCCGCTGCCTGGACGGGCGCGGCCGCCGGCGGCACGTCACCCATCAACCTCGGGGCTGCGTCCTTCGCGACCATCGAGGAGGTCCGGGACATCGCTGCGCGCCGGGGCCTCGGATGGTGGACGTTGTCGTCGTTCGGTCTCGACGACCCGGCCGCCGGCGACGAGCCGGAGGGCGCGACGCCGAGCTTCGCGCACATGGACGGTGCCGAGACGCTCCGCATCGCGGCGCGAGACGTCGAGAGCTATCGCGGCGACGTGCAGCGCGCGCTCGACGACATCCGCGGGCTGCAGCTCGCCGGCTGGCGGCTCGTCCTGACCACCGAGGGCCACGGCCCGGCCAAGCGGATGGTCGAGCAGCTCAGCGCTGCCGAGACGCCGGCGAGGCTCGTCGGCGAGATCGGCGCAGACCCTGAGGGCGGCGTCGTCCTCGTCACCCCGGCGCCCGTCGGTCCCGGGTTCGTCGCGCCCGAGCTCCGCCTCGCCGTCTTCTCCGAGTCCGACCTCACCGGCCGCGCCGGGTCGTCGACCCGCGAGATGCGCAAGATGCCGTCGAAGCGCCGCAACGTCGTCGACCCGCTCCAGCTGCGCACGGGAGACTTCGTCGTCCACGAGCAGCACGGCGTCGGTCGCTTCGTCGAGCTCGTGCAGCGCACGCTCGGTGCTGGTGCCAACGCGGCGACGCGCGAGTACCTCGTCGTCGAGTACGCCGCGTCGCGCAAGAACCACCCCGGCGACCGTCTCTACGTCCCCACCGACCAGCTCGACCAGGTGACGAAGTACACCGGCGGGGAGTCGCCGTCTCTCAACAAGATGGGCGGCTCCGACTGGGCCAAGACGAAGGGCCGGGCCAAGAAGGCGATCAAGGAGATCGCGGGCGAGCTCATCCGGCTCTACTCGGCGCGCATGGCGACCAAGGGCCACGCGTTCTCGGGCGACACCCCGTGGCAGCGTGAGCTCGAGGACGCGTTCGCGTACGTCGAGACGCCGGACCAGCTCGCGACGATCGACGAGGTCAAGGGCGACATGGAGAAGACCGTGCCGATGGACCGCCTCGTGTGCGGTGACGTCGGCTACGGCAAGACGGAGATCGCCGTGCGCGCCGCGTTCAAGGCGGTCCAGGACGGCAAGCAGGTCGCTGTCCTCGTGCCGACGACGCTCCTCGTCCAGCAGCACTACGACACCTTCTCCGAGCGGTACGCGGGCTTCCCTGTCGTCGTCAAGGGGCTCTCCCGGTTCCAGACGGACAAGGAGGCCAAGGCCGTCATCGACGGCCTCGCCGAGGGGACCGTCGACGTCGTCATCGGCACGCACCGCCTCCTCGCAGGCTCGATCCGCTTCAAGGACCTCGGCCTCGTCGTCGTCGACGAGGAGCAGCGCTTCGGCGTCGAGCACAAAGAAAAGCTCAAGCAGCTGCGCACCAACGTCGACGTCCTCGCGATGAGCGCGACGCCCATCCCGCGCACCCTCGAGATGGCCGTGACCGGCATCCGAGAGATGTCGACGCTCGCGACGCCGCCCGAGGAGCGCCACCCGATCCTCACGTACGTCGGTGCGTACGACGAGCGCCAGATCACGGCCGCGATCCGGCGCGAGCTGCTGCGCGAGGGCCAGGTCTTCTACGTCCACAACAAGGTCGAGTCGATCGACCGGGCCGCCGCACGCCTGCACGAGCTCGTCCCGGAGGCACGGATCGAGGTGGCGCACGGCAAGATGGGCGAGCACCAGCTCGAGCGCGTCATCATGGACTTCTGGGAGAAGAAGTTCGACGTCCTCGTGTGCACGACGATCATCGAGACCGGCCTCGACATCTCCAACGCGAACACGCTCATCCTCGAGCGCGCCGACATGCTCGGGCTCTCCCAGCTCCACCAGCTGCGCGGCCGCGTCGGTCGTGGCCGGGACCGTGCCTACGCGTACTTCCTCTACCCGCCGGAGCGCCCGCTCACCGAGACCGCGCACGACCGGCTCGCGACGATCGCCGCGAACACGGACCTCGGTGCGGGCATGGCCGTGGCGCTCAAGGACCTCGAGATCCGTGGGGCCGGGAACCTGCTCGGTGGTGAGCAGTCCGGGCACATCGCCGGGGTCGGCTTCGACCTGTACATCCGGATGGTGGGGGAGGCCGTCGCCGGCTTCCGCGGCGAGGTCGAGGAGGAGGCCCCGGAGGTCACCATCGAGCTGCCGGTCGACGCCCACCTGCCCCACGACTACATCGCGCACGAGCGGCTGCGCCTCGAGGCGTACCGCAAGATCGCGGCCGCCCAGACGGCGAAGGAGCTGGACGACATCCGTGCCGAGCTCGTCGACCGCTACGGGCCGGTGCCAGAGATGGTGGCGAACCTCTTCGACGTCGCGGCGTTCCGCAACCACGCGCGGGCTGCGGGCCTCGCCGACGTGACGTCGCAGGGGAAGGTCGTGCGCTTCGCTCCCGTGGACCTGCCCGAGTCGGCACAGCTGCGGCTCAAGCGCCTCTACCCCGGCACGCTCGTCAAGCCGACGACCCGGACCATCCTCGTGCCGTTCCCCACGACGGGCCGGATCGGTGGCCGGCCGCTGCGCGGTGCGGAGATCCTCGCGTGGAGCACGCAGCTCATCGACGCGGTCATCTCGGGAGACGTCTCGGCGGCGGCGAAGGTCGGCACGCGGGGCTGACCGTCTGGCGGGCTCGGCCTGCTCGTCCCGGCGGGGCCGTGGGGCTCGCACGCGGGGACCCACCGGGCCAGGGCAAAAAAGAAGACGACGCGTGCCGCGCAGGGGGGCAGTGGCACGCGCCGTCATAGAGAAGTGTGTCGCTTCACATACCCAGAGTCAATGTGAGTCGAAGATTGTCACCCGGGCGTGACCTTCAGAACCTGGTCCCGTCGCGGTGGGGGCTGTAGGTCCTGCCCCTGTCCGGCCCGGGCGCGAGATCATGATCTGGACACCGGTCGAAGAACTGTACGGTGACCGCACGCAGCACCCTGTCCTGGCCTTCGGCGCCGGCGGCACGGGACGCACCATCAACGAGGAGGCTCGATGAGGATCGGCATCCCCCGGGAGACACGTCCCGGGGAACGGCTCGTCGCCGCAACACCCACCACCGTGGCTCAGCTCGTCAAGCTCGGCTACGACGTCGTCGTCGAAGCCGGCGCGGGCGCCGAGGCGAGCTTCTCCGACACCGCCTACCGCGAGTCGGGCGCCGCGATCGGCGACGCTGCGACCGCGTGGAGCAGCGACGTCGTCACGTGCGTCAACGCACCAGACGACGCGTCGGTCGCCCAGCTCCGTCCAGGCGCCACCATCGTGGCGATGATGGCCCCCGCAGCGCACCCCGAGCGCGTCGCAGCCTTCGCCGAGCGCGGAGTGAGCGCGCTCGCGCTCGACGCCGTGCCGCGCATCTCGCGCGCGCAGGCGCTCGACGTGCTCAGCACCATGTCCAACGTCGCCGGGTACCGCGCCGTCATCGAGGCGGCCGAGGTCTACGGCGGCATGTTCACCGGACAGGTGACCGCAGCGGGCAAGACCGCCCCGGCCAAGGTCTTCGTCATCGGCGGCGGCGTCGCCGGCCTCGCAGCGATCGGCGCTGCCGGCAGCCTCGGCGCCCAGGTCCGTGCCTTCGACGTCCGCCCCGAGGCGGGCGAGCAGATCGAGTCGATGGGCGCCCAGTTCGTCCAGGCGCAAGCCGCCCAGCAGGCGGTCTCGTCGGACGGCTACGCCCAGGAGATGACGTCCGAGCAGGAACGGCTCACTGCCGTCATGTACGCGGAGGAGAGCGCCCACGCGGACATCGTCATCACGACCGCACTCGTGCGCGGCGCCGCTCCACGCACCCTCACGGCCGCGATGGTCGCCGCGATGCGACCAGGAAGCGTCATCGTCGACCTCGCCGCCTCCGGCGGAGGCAACTGCGAGCTGACGGTCCCCGGGTCCACGATCGTCACCGACAACGGTGTGACGATCGTCGGGTACACCGACCTCACGAGCCGCCTGCCCAAGCACACGTCGCAGCTCTTCGGCACCAACATCGTCAACCTCATGAAGCTCCTCACCCCAGACGCCGACGGCCAGGTGGTCCTCGACATGGAGGACGTGGTCCAGCGCGGCATGACCGTCACGCTCGCCGGCGAGGTCCTCTGGCCACCACCGCCGGTGCAGGTCTCGGCCGTGCCGGCCGGAGCGCCCGTCGAGGTCGCACCCACCGTCGACCCGGCCGTGCGTGCGCTCGAGGAGAAAGAAGCCGCTCGCCGAGCCGGCCAGCGCAAGCTCGTCGGCTACGGGCTCGGTGCTGTCCTTCTCGGGCTCTCGGTCGCCTTCTCTCCTGCGGCGTTCGCCGGCTACTTCACGGTGTTCGTCCTCGCGGTGTTCGTCGGCTACTACGTCATCTCCCAGGTGAGCCACTCGTTGCACACGCCGCTCATGGCGCAGACGAACGCCATCTCGGGGATCATCCTCGTCGGCGCGCTCCTGCAGCTCGGCAACGACAGCTGGTGGGTCACGTCGCTCGCCTTCGTGGCAGCGAGCGTCGCCAGCATCAACATCTTCGGTGGCTTCCTCGTCGCCTACCGCATGATCTCCATGTTCCGGAAGGATGCCTGACATGACGCTTGCCTCCCTCGCGCAGGCCGTGTACGTCATCGCGGCCATCCTCTTCATCCTCAGCCTGGCCGGCCTGTCCAAGCAGACGACCGCCCGACGCGGAGCGCTCTTCGGCATGACCGGAATGATCCTGGCGCTCGGCGCCACGATCGCGCTCAGCCTCGACAGCTCCGAGCGTCCGCCCCTCGTGACCGCGATCCTCATCGCGCTCGTCCTCATCGTCGGAGCGTCGCTCGGCACCTGGCAGGCTCGCCGCGTCGAGATGACCCAGATGCCGGAGATGATCGCGATGCTGCACAGCTTCGTCGGACTCTCGGCCGTGCTCGTCGGCGTGAACTCCTACCTCACCGAGGCGCACGCCGACCCGGTCCACCTCGTCGAGGTGTTCCTCGGGATCTTCATCGGCGCGATCACCTTCACCGGCTCGATCGTCGCCTACCTCAAGCTCTCCGCACGGATCAAGTCCTCGCCGCTCAAGCTTCCCGGCCGCAACATGCTCAACCTCGGCGGGCTCCTCGTGAGCGCCGCACTCATGGCCTGGTTCCTCACGAGCCCCTCGATCGTGCCGCTCCTGCTCCTCATCGTCGTGTCGCTCGCGATCGGCTGGCACCTCGTCGCGTCCATCGGCGGCGGAGACATGCCCGTCGTCGTCTCCATGCTCAACTCGTACTCAGGATGGGCTGCCGCCGCGGCCGGGTTCATGCTCAGCAACAACCTGCTCATCATCGTCGGCGCCCTCGTCGGGTCCTCCGGCGCGATCCTGTCCTACATCATGTGCACCGCCATGAACCGGTCGTTCGTCTCGGTCATCCTCGGCGGATTCGGCTCAGACGACGGCGCACCCGCCGGCGACGGTGACGCCACGGACTACGGCGAGCACCACGAGACCACCGCCGTCGAGGTCGCAGAGATGCTCACCGAGGCACGCACCGTCGTCATCACGCCCGGGTACGGCATGGCCGTCGCCAAGGCGCAGTACCCCGTCGCCGACCTCGTCTCGCGGCTGCGGGCACGGGGTGTCGACGTCCGGTTCGGCGTCCACCCGGTCGCCGGCCGCCTCCCCGGGCACATGAACGTGCTCCTCGCGGAAGCCAAGGTCCCGTACGACATCGTGCTCGAGATGGACGAGATCAACGACGACCTGGCCACGACCGACGTCGTCCTCGTCATCGGCGCCAACGACACGGTCAACCCCGCAGCCCTCGACGACCCGAGCTCCCCGATCGCCGGGATGCCGGTCCTCGAGGTGTGGAAGGCGAAGCAGGTGGTCGTCTTCAAGCGGTCGATGGCCACCGGCTACGCCGGTGTGCAGAACCCGTTGTTCTTCAAGGACAACACCGCGATGCTCTTCGGCGACGCCAAGCAGCGCGTCGACGACATCGTCGCTGCGCTCGCGGAGGTTCCTGCTCCGGTGCGCTGACGGCCGGTCGAGACGGGCCCCGCCGGGCCCGTCTCGACGGCGCGTGCGGCCTGCGCACCGGCGTGCAGGTCTGAGACCATGAACCACATGGCGCAGGATCCGCACGACCTCTTCCCCGGCAGGCACTTCATCAGCACCGTCCTCGACGCGCTGGACACGAAGACGGAGCTCTCGGGTGCTCTCGCACGCCGCTATCTGCAGCGTGCGGCGATGGCGGGCATCATCATCGGTGTCCTGTACGTGACGAACTACTCGGTCATCGCGGCGTTCGACGCGGTCGACCACGGGGAGGGCGCGCTGCGGCCGATCGGTCGGATCGTCGGGGCGCTCGCCTTCGGCTGGGCCCTCGTCTTCATCTACTACTCGAAGTCCGAGCTGCTCACCTCGAACATGATGATCGTGTCGATCGGCGCCTACTACCGCCGGACGAGCTGGAGCAAGGCCCTGCGGATCCTCGGGCTGTGCTTCGCCGGCAACGCCGTCGGTGGGTTGCTCGTCGCGCTCATGATCCGGTTCAGCACCCTGACGGAGGGGGTGCCGATGGAAGAGATGGTCGCGTCTGTCGAGCACAAGACGGCGTTCATCAGCGAGGGCGCCGCAGGCTGGGGCGACCTGTTCGTCCGGGCGATCCTCTGCAACTTCCTCATCAACCTCGCGATGCTCCTCGTGTACAACGGGCTCATCAAAGACGACCTCACGAAGAGCCTCGTGATGATCGTGGCCGTCTTCATGTTCGCCTTCCTCGGGCTCGAGCACTCGGTCGCGAACACCGTCCTGTTCACCGTGGTGGGTCTGCACGAGGGGATCGACGTGGGACTCGCGGCGGCCAACGTCGGCATCGCCCTGCTCGGGAACTTCCTCGGTGGCGGGGTGCTCATCGGCTTCTACTACGCCTACGTCAACGACGGTGCGCAGTACCTCGAGCGCCGCTCCTCCGTGGAGGAGTGAGCCTCGCAGCACCCCAGACAGCACCCGAGACAGGACACCTGACGGGCGCGCCCGGCCGCACGCGAGGCCCGGACAGCCCCGGTCAGCTCGGCTGGGGAGCCGGAACCTGTGCGCCTTCGCGCGGGAAGAGCCGCTCCACGACGTCCGCGAGCGTGACGACTCCTCGGAGCGCGTCCCCGTGCGTGATGACCGCAAGGTGGTTGCGCGTCTCGCGCATCATCGTCAGCGCCGCATAGACGGGCGTCGAGCCGTCGAGCGTGAAGACCGGCCGGGCGATGTCGCGCGCGGCGCGGTCGCTGGGTTCGGCGAGCGTGTCGCGGACGTGGACCACGCCGAGGATCGTCTCCTCGTCCCCGACGAGGAGACGCAGGTGGCCGGTGGCGAGCGTGGCGTCCTGGACGTCGGTCATCGTGCTGTCGGCCGCGACGAACGCGGGGTTGGCGCCAGGGCCGACGAGGTCTGCGAGCGTGAGGGTCTGGAGCTCGAGCGCGCCGGAGAGCTGGGCGTAGTAGGCGGGATCGAGGGCGCCGACGTTCGCAGAGTGCTCCAGCAGGTGACGCAGGTCGTCGGGAGTCTGGCCGCTGGCGACCTGGGTGGCGGGCTCGACGCCCACGCGCTGCAGGCACCAGTCGGCTGACGCGTTGAGGGCGCGCAGCAACGGTCGGGTGAGCGCCATGAACCCGCGCATCGGGATGGCCAGGAGGGTGGCTGACCGCTCGGGGTGCGCGATCGCCCACGACTTGGGGGCCATCTCGCCGACGACGAGGTGCAAGAACGTGACGATGGCGAGCGCGAGCGCGAACCCGGCGGCGTCGGCGGCCCACGCGGCGGCGCCCCAGGTCTCGAACACCGGCGTGAGCCAGTGGTGCACGGCGGGCTTGGTGACGGCACCGAGCGCCAGCGTGCAGATCGTGATGCCGAGCTGGGACCCGGCGAGCAGGAGCGTGAGCTCGGACGCGCTGCGCAGCGCGGCTCGGGCGGCCTTGCTGTGGGTCGCGGCGTCCTCGAGGCGGTGCCGCTTGGCGGCGAGGAGCGCGAACTCGATCGCGACGAAGAAGGCGCTGGACGCGATGAGCACGGCCGTGATGCCGAGGACGATCCACGGGTTGCTCATCGGTCTGTCTCCTGGGTGTGGGCGAGGGCGTCGTCGGCCGGCGCGAGGTCGGGGTCGGGCGGAGGGCTGGCCACGAGGGTCACCCGGACGAGCGAGGGCACGTGCCGGTCGACCGTGAGGACGTCCACGTGCATCGTGACGGTCGCCGGGACGTCGGTCCGCACGAGGTCTGCTGGGTCGGGTGGGAGCGGGACGAGCACGCTGGTCCCGGCGCGGGGGAACGCGCCGTGGTGGGCGACGACGAGCCCGGCGACGGTCTCGTAGTCGCCGTGGGGCAGGTCGTGGCCGATGGTCCGCTCGACCTCGTCGACGTGCACGTCGCCGGCCATGACCCACGTGCCGTCGTCGGTCGAGGGGGCGACGGTCGGTGCGGCGGGGTCGTGCTCGTCGGTGATCTCCCCGACGATCTCTTCGGCCAGGTCTTCGAGCGTGAGGACGCCGGCGAGCCCGCCGTGCTCGTCGATGACGCAGGCGAGGTGGTCGTGGGAGCCGGCGATCTCGCGCAGCGCGTCTGGGAGCGCCATCGTCGTTGGCAGGACGGTCGCGGTCCGCATGATCGTCGCGGTCGTGGAGTCGTCAGCGCGGGGGAGCGCGAGGACGTCGGCAAGGTGCACGACGCCGACGACGAGCTCGTCGTCGAGCACGGGGTACCGGGAGTGGCCTGTGCTCATGAGCGCGCGGAGCCCGGCGACGGTGAGGTCGGGGTGGACGACGTCGACGCGGGAGCGGGGGATCATGGCGTGCTCTACGTCGCGGCCGGGGAAGTCGAGGATGCGGTCGAGGAGCACCGAGAGGTCGGCGGGCAGGTCACCGCTGGCACGTGACTCGGCGACGATGTGCTCGAGGTCTCGTGCTGTCGCCGAGTGCTCGAGGTCGTGGACGGGCTCGATCCCGAGGGCGCACAGCAGCACGTTGGAGGCGTGGTCGAACACGGCGACGAGCCACCCGAAGGTGCGCAGGTACAGGGTCGTGGACCGGGAGAGCCACAGTGCGACCGGCTCTGGCCGGGCGATCGCGAGGTTCTTGGGGAAGAGCTCGCCGAAGAGCATCTGGACGATGGTGGAGAACACGAGCGCGAGGACGGTGCCGACGGCGATGCCGACCCCGGTGGGCACACCGACCCCGCCCAGCCCCTCGCCGAGAGACTCGCCGATGAGCGGTTCGGCGACGTAGCCGACGAGGAGACCCGTGACGGTGATGCCGAGCTGGGCGCCGGAGAGCATGAAGGACGTCCGTCGCGTCACGCCGAGCGCCCGTTCGGCGCCGGTGTCGCCAGCCTCTGCTTTGGCGGCGAGCCGTGAGCGGTCGACGGCCATGAACGCGAACTCCTGCGCCACGAAGTATCCGGTCACCGCCGTGATGGCGAGGACCACGACGACGCCGAGAAGGAGCGTGAGGACCCACATCAGAAGGCACCTCGCGTGGCAGGTCGATCGGGTCTCGGTATGTGGGGGCTCGTCGTGCTGCGGTCCATCGTTCTCCATGTCGTATGGCGGGGTCCCATGGTCAACGTCTCTCCGTCGTCGATCGTTCCAGTGTGCCGCGTGTCCGCGCGGACGCCCGCTGGCGCAGAGAATGCAACGCCTTGCAACCCTTGCGCAGACCTTGCAACGGGGATAGTGTCCATGTTTGTCGCGATACGCGACGGTGTCACGACGACGTGCCACCGAACCTGCTCGGCCTCCGGCTCTCGGGGCAGGGCACGTTCTGCCGACGATGGAGGAACTCGATGACGAGACAACTCATGGCTGCCCCGCGCTCGCGCGGACGTTCGAACCACTGGTCGGTCCGCAGATGGTCGACCCAGAGCACCGCACTCCTGACGGCGGGAGCCCTCGCCGCCTCAGCGCTCCTGGGCGGTGCGCTCACCCCGCTCGCACCGGCTTCCGCCGCCCCGATGGCGACCGTCCAGCCGGCGGTCGCGTCCCCCGTCCTCACATCGCCGGTCCTCGTGTCCGCGGCACCGACGGTGCCTGGCCGCGGCAACACGGCAGTGAACATGTTCCAGTGGACGTGGAACGCGATCGCGAGCGAGTGCACCTCGACGCTCGGGCCGGCGGGCTACGCGTACGTCCAGACCTCTCCGCCGCAGGAGCACATCCGTGGCACCGCCTGGTGGACGTCCTACCAGCCGGTGAGCTACAAGCTGGAGTCGAAGCTCGGTACGCGGACGGAGTTCAAGGCGATGGTCGACACCTGCGACGCAGCGGGCGTCAAGATCATCGCGGACACCGTCATCAACCACATGACCGGCGCGGACGGCGGCAGCGGCACCGGCTTCGCCGGCACGCCGTACGGGATCGAGAGCTTCCCCGGCCCCGACGGCGGGTACGGCCCGAACGACTTCAACGACTGCAAGACCAACATCTCCAACTACAGCGACCGCTACCAGGTCCAGAACTGCCGCCTCGTCTCGCTGCAGGACCTCAAGACGGGGTCCGACTACGTCCGCAGCGAGATCGCCGCATACCTCAACGACATGATCAACCTCGGTGTCGTCGGCTTCCGTATCGACGCGGCTAAGCACATCCCGGCGGGCGACCTCGCGGCGATCAAGGGCAAGCTCACCAACCCGAACGTCTTCTGGGTCCACGAGGTCATCGGCGCTGCGGGCGAGCCCATCCAGCCGTCGGAGTACCTCGGCAGCGGGGACTCGCACGAGTTCAACTACGCACGCACGCTCAAGAGCCGCTTCGACGGTCGGATCGCCGACCTCCGGTCGATCTCCAACGGTCTGCTCGCCTCCGACCGCGCCGGGGTCTTCGTGGACAACCACGACACAGAGCGCAACGGCGAGACCATGAACTACAAGTGGGGAGCGAAGTACAAGCTCGCGAACGTCTTCATGCTGGCCTACCCCTACGGCTGGCCCACCGTCTACACGGGCTACACCTTCTCCGACAAGGACGCAGGCGCCCCGCAGCAGGGCGACGGTCAGGTCATCGACGCGAGCTGCTCGAACACGGCGACGTGGACCTGCGCGCACCGGTGGCCCGAGATCAAGAACATGGTCGGCTTCCGGACCGCTGTCGGCACCGAGGCTGTGACGAGCTGGTGGGACAACGGGAACAACCAGATCGCCTTCGGTCGTGGCTCGAAGGGGTACGTGGCGATCAACAACGAGGCGAGCGCCGTCACCCGGACGTTCCAGTCGTCGCTCCCTGCCGGCACCTACTGCGACGTCGTCGCAGGTGACGGTTGCACCAAGACCGTCTCCGTGAACGGCTCCGGTCAGCTCACGGCGACCATCCCCGCGTACGGGGCGCTGGCGCTGCACGTCGGGGCGCTCAGCGGTGGCACGGGAGGACCGGGAGACCCGGACCCGGCGACAAAGCTTGCGGTGTACTACTCGACGAACAAGGGATGGTCGGCGTACAACGTGCACTACAAGGTCGGGTCGGGCGCGTGGACCACGGTCCCGGGCAAGGCGATGTCAGCGGCGTGCACGGGATGGGTCTCGACGACGATCGCGACGTCGGGCGCTACCGTGACGGCGGCGTTCAACAACGGGTCCGGCACGTGGGACAACAACGGCTCGAAGGACTACACGCTCACGGGCGCGACGGCCGCGGTCAAGGACGGGACGGTGACGACGACCGATCCCTGCGCCTGATCCTCTAGACGGCCGGTCCCGTGCAGACGGGGCCGGCCGTGCTTCGATGGGCGCATGCCGCAGACACCCCGGACCATGTCCGTGAACGCTTCCCGCCCGTTCGACGACCTCGTCGCGGTGATGGACCGGCTCCGGTCCCCGGGAGGCTGCCCGTGGGACGCCGCGCAGACTCACGCGTCGCTCGCCAGGCACGCCCTCGAGGAGGCCTACGAGCTCGTCGAGACGCTCGAGACCGACGACCGGGCCGGGATGCGCGAGGAGCTCGGTGACCTCCTGCTCCAGGTCGTCTTCAACGCCCGCGTCGCCCACGAGCACGAGCGCGAGCCCTTCGGGATCGACGACGTGGTGCGCGACCTCACGGCCAAGCTCGTCCGCAGGCACCCGCACGTCTTCGCCGACGAGACGTACGTCGACGACGCGAGCCTGACCGCCCGCTGGGACGCGATCAAGCAGGAAGAGAAGGCGCGCACGTCGTGCCTCGACGGAGTCCCGCTCGCGCAGGGTGCACTCTCGCGGGCGCAGAAAGTCCTCTCGCGCGCTGGTCGTGCAGGCCTCGCCCCGACGGCAGCGCTGTCCCTCGGCGTGGTGGTCGGCGACGGTGCTGCGGACGTCGGAGCAGCGCTCCTCGAGCTCGTGCGCCACGCTGCGGCGGTCGGCGTCGACGCCGAAGGGGCGTTGCGCGAGGCGTCGCGTCAGGTGGAAGCGCAGGTCAGAGAGGCAGAAGAAGGACAACGCGCAGCGAGTGCACACGGAGCGGGTGAGGCGAGGGTGAAATAGCGGGCTAGCCCGCGACCCGGCGCTCGGGCCCGGGGTGATCTTGGTGTGGTCTGTTCCGAGATGTCTGGCGCGAGGCCCGTGTCCGGATCCACGATCGAGACGTGTCCAGGCCCAGTGGTACGTGTCAGAGGTGTCGGCGATGAACGCATCCCGCCACCGTCTCGGAGGTTCCCTCCCCGACCAGCGCCCGCCGACCCTCGTCGACGGTTCTCAGGCGGTGCGCCCCGTCTCGCTCCTGGCGCCTGCGCCAGCCGCGCCTGCCCCGGCTCTCGAGACGACCCGCCCTGCCACGGTGCACGCGGTCGGTGGCACCGTCGAGTGGGCCCGGCTCCACCGGCTGCGCCTCGTCGTCCTCGACGCGGTCCTCGTCGGTGTCGCCCTGACGTTCGCGTACGTCGCCCGTGTGGCGCTCGGGTTCCCCGGCGGCGACGTCGTCGTCCCGACGTCGTCCTACGTCCTCATCACCGTCGTCCTCGGGCCGGCGTGGCTGGTCGCGCTCACCGTAGAGAAGTCGCGGGACCGGCGGATCGTGGGGGTCGGTCTCACCGAGTACCGGCGGGTGTTCCAGGGCACGTGGAAGTTTTTCGCGATGGTCGCGGTCATCTCCTACCTCGTCCGGTTCGACCTCGCACGGGGGTACGTCGCGGTCGCGATGCCGGTCGGTATCGCGCTCCTGCTCGGTGGTCGGTATCGCGCCCGGGCCTGGTTGCGTCAGCACCGCGAGGCGGGGGAGTGCATGTCGCCCCTGGTGGTCGCGGGGTCACGGACGGGGGTCGAGGACCTCATCACCGAGCTCACGGCGAACCCGTGCGCCGGCTACCTCGTCGTCGGAGCGTGCATCCCGGACGGCGACCGCTGCCTGGGCGAGCTCGTGGCGGGTGTCGCCGTCCTCGGTGACGTCCTCGACATCCCCGCAGCAGCCCGGGCGACGGGCGCCAGGAGCGTCGCGGTCGGCGGGTGCGACTCGCTCACGTCGAGCGTCGTGCAGAACCTCGGGTGGGAGCTGGAGACGACAGGCACCGAGCTCATCGTCGCTCCGGGGCTCGTCGACGTCGCAGGGCCTCGGGTCGTCATGAGCCCGGCTGAAGGGCTCTCGCTCGTCCACGTGGACGCCGCGTGCTTCTCCGGGGTGAAGTATCTCGTGAAGTCCTGCGTCGACTGGCTCCTCGCGCTCGTGGCGCTCGTCGTCTTGGCGGTCCCTCTCCTGGTCGTCGCTGCGGCTGTCAAGGCGACGAGCGCAGGCCCCGTCTTCTACCGTCAGGAACGCATCGGCCGCGACGGCCGACCGTTCATGATGCTCAAGTTCCGGTCGATGCGTTCCGGCGCAGACCGAGAGGTGGCGGTTCTCGCCGACCGCAACGAGGCTGCCGGCCCGCTGTTCAAGATCCACGACGATCCCCGGGTGACGGCGATCGGCACGTACATGCGGCGCTACAGCGTCGACGAGCTCCCGCAGTTCCTCAACGTGCTCCGCGGGGACATGAGCCTGGTCGGCCCGCGTCCCCAGCTGCCGTGCGAGGTCGCCCAGTACGACGGTCACGCTGCGCGCAGGCTGCGGGTCAAGCCTGGGATCACGGGTCCGTGGCAGGTGAGCGGGCGCTCGGACCTCGAGTGGAAGGTGGGCTTGCGCAAAGACGTCTACTACACGGAGAACTGGACCGTGTTCAGCGACTTCCTCATCCTGGCCCGAACGCTGAAGGCTGTCACGGCGCACAAAGGCGCCTACTGACGAGCTGTTCGTCTGGTGTCCACCGCCCGTAGGCCGAACATCCCGACCGCCCCACGGTGCTTCGCACTAGGCTTGGGTGGTAATCCCCCAAAGTCTGAGAAGGAGCAACTGTGGCCAGCATCGAAGTTGTGTACGCACGTGAGATCCTCGATTCGCGCGGAAACCCGACCGTCGAGGTCGAGGTCGTGCTCGACGACGGCTCGACGGCACGTGCAGGCGTCCCGTCCGGCGCGTCGACCGGTGCGTTCGAGGCTTCCGAGCGTCGTGACGGCGACAAGGGTCGCTACCTCGGCAAGGGCGTCCAGCAGGCTGTCGACGCCGTCAACGAAGAGATCGCCCCCGAGCTCATCGGCCTCGAGGCCGAAGAGCAGCGCGAGGTCGACGCGACGCTCATCGAGCTCGACGGAACGCCCAACAAGAGCAAGCTCGGCGCCAACGCGATCCTCGGTGTCTCGCTCGCCGTCGCGCACGCAGCAGCCGACTCTGCTGGCCTCGAGCTCTTCCGCTACATCGGTGGCCCGAACGCCCACGTCCTGCCCGTCCCGATGATGAACATCCTCAACGGTGGGTCGCACGCCGACTCCAACGTCGACATCCAGGAGTTCATGGTCGCCCCGATCGGCGCCACGACGTTCCGCGAGGCGCTGCGCACCGGCGCCGAGGTCTACCACTCCCTCAAGTCCGTCCTCAAGAGCGAGGGCCTGTCGACCGGCCTCGGTGACGAGGGTGGCTTCGCGCCGAACCTCTCGAGCAACCGTGCCGCGCTCGACCTCATCCTCGTCGCGATCGAGAAGGCCGGCTTCAAGCCGGGCGTCGACGTGGGCCTCGCGCTCGACGTCGCAGCGACGGAGTTCTTCAAGGATGGCGCGTACCAGTTCGAGGGCAAGGCCACGAGCCCGGCCGAGATGGTCGAGTACTACAACCAGCTCGTCGCCGACTACCCCCTCGTCTCCATCGAGGACCCGCTGTCCGAGGACGAGTGGACCAGCTGGTCTGACCTCGTCACCCTCGTCGGCGACAAGGTGCAGATCGTCGGTGACGACCTCTTCGTCACGAACCCTGAGCGTCTGGCCCGCGGCATCAAGGAGCGCTCGGCCAACTCGCTCCTCGTCAAGCTCAACCAGATCGGTACCCTCACGGAGACGCTCGACGCCGTGCAGCTCGCGCAGCGTGCCGGCTTCACCGCGATGGTCTCCCACCGTTCGGGCGAGACCGAGGACACGACGATCGCGGACCTGTCCGTCGCGGTCAACGGTGGTCAGATCAAGACGGGTGCTCCTGCCCGTGGCGAGCGCATCAACAAGTACAACCAGCTCCTGCGCATCGAGGAGAGCCTCGGCGACTCGGCACGCTACGCCGGTGCGTCGGCGTTCCCGCGCTGGAACGCGTGACTCGGTCCTGACCGACTGAGCGACGGCTGATCAGCACCGTCTGAGCAGCGAGGGCAGGTGCCCGCCGGGAGAGCTCCGGTGGGTACCTGCCTTCCTGTCTGAGGTGCCGTTGTGTGTAAGCCCTGTGGAGGCGGCGCGTCCTGGAGTGCGCTCGGGGCCTGGCGGGAGAGAATCAGCACGTGCCTCCAGCGTCCAGACCTCCCGCGCCGCGCCCGTCGACGGGCTCGTCCTCGTCGCGCTCCGCGCCGCGGTCTGGTCGTCCGGCCGCGAAGCCTGGGAGCACGACGAAGTCCACGAGCAAGCCCGCGAGCAAGACTGTGAGCAAGCCCGCGAGCAAGCCTGCAGCGAAGTCCACGTCCGGTGCGTCCACGTCGACCGGTACCAGGTCCGGTCCCTCGGGAAGCGGCGCGCGGCGTCCTCCTCGACCTGCAGGTTCACGGGCGAGCGCGTCTCGTCCATCCGTCCTCCCCTCGGGAGCCCCCGGCCCTCGCAAGCGGACCGGATCAGAACCGACCGGCTGGCTGCGGGTGTTCACGGTGCGCTCGGCCGTCTTCGTCCTCGTCGTGCTCATGGCCTTCGTCCTCGTGACGCCGACCGCCGTCCAGTTCCTCAAGCAGCGAGACAGTCTCCAGGCGTTGCGCGCGGACGTCGAGGACACCCGTGCGGTGAACGCTGACCTGTCGAACGAGCTCGACCGGTGGGCCGACGAGAAGTACGTCATCGCGCAGGCGCGCGAGCGGCTGACGTTCGTGTTCCCCGGCGAGACCCCCTACCGGGTCATCGACCCGGAGTCGGTCGTCGAGACGACAGACCCGGACACCGGCCAGGCGGTGCCCGACGGCGCTGTCACCGACGACCTCGATACTGACCAGCCCTGGTACGCCACGGTCTGGGACACAGTCCAGGTCGCCGGCGACGCGCCCTGAGAGCTGCGCTGAAGCGCTCGCGACGACGGTGGGTGGACGACTGTCCTGCTCGGCTCCCCGGTCGGGGAGAATGGTCGGTCGACGCGCGCCCCGTCGGCTGCACGCCCTGGTGGCTGCTCGAACTCCCGTTGACTGCTCGCCCTGCTGATTGGATGAACCCGTGATCGACCCGGCTGCCTCCGGCGTCACCGCTCGTGACCTCGAGGTCCTCGCTGACCAGCTGGGACGCGTGCCGCGCGGTGTCGTCGGCATCGCCGCCCGGTGCGTGTGCGGGCGTCCGCTCGTCGTCCGCACAGCGCCTCGGCTCGACGACGGCACACCGTTCCCGACCACGTTCTATCTCACGAGCCCCGGCGCCGTCGCCGCGGCGAGCACGCTCGAGGCGAACGGCGTGATGCGTGAGATGTCCGAGCGCCTGACGGTCGACGAGGACCTCGCCGCCGCGTACCGGTCGGCGCACGAGCACTATCTCGCCCAGCGAGAAGAGCTCGGGCACGTCGAGGAGATCGCGGGGATCTCTGCGGGCGGGATGCCCGTCCGGGTGAAGTGCTTGCACGTCCTCGTCGGCCATGCGCTCGCTGCCGGTCCCGGTGTGAACCCGCTCGGTGACGAGGCGCTCGCGCTCGTCCGCCCGACCTGGCGGCCGGACCGCTGCACCTGCTGAGCCTGCCTGACGCTCGGCGGCTCCGGGAGATGGCAGGCTTAGGACCATGACGACGGCTTCCTCCGCTCCTGCAGCACCAGCGCTCGCGCCCGGCACCGTGAGGGTCGCCGCGATCGACTGCGGCACCAACTCGATCCGCCTCCTCGTGGCAGACATCGACACGGAGGCGGGCGTGCTCGTCGACGTGTGCCGCGAGATGGAGGTGGTCCGCCTCGGTCAAGGCGTCGACCGCACGGGGCGTCTCGCCCCCGAGGCTCTGGCACGCACCCTCGATGCCACTGCGCGCTACGCCGCGGTGTGCCGGGACCTCGGTGCTGAGCGCATCCGGTTCGTCGCGACGTCGGCGTCGCGCGACGCCGAGAACCGTCAGGACTTCGTCGACGGCGTCGTCGCGGCGATCGGGGTGGAGCCCGAGGTCGTCTCTGGCGAAGAAGAGGCCGCGCTGTCCTTCCGTGGGGCGACGGGCGTGCTCGGCGCCGAGCACGGGGCACCCTATGCCGTGGTCGACCTCGGTGGCGGGTCGACAGAGGTCGTCGTCGGCGAGTCGGTTCCGGACGCCGCGTTCTCGATGGACGTCGGCTGCGTGCGGATGACGGAGCGGCACCTCGTCTCGGACCCTCCCACTCCGGAGCAGGTGGCTGCCGCGCGGGCCGACGTGCGCGCTGCGCTCGACGTCGCGGTGCAGACGGTGCCGCTGGGCCGTGCGGCGACGCTCGTCGGGCTGGCCGGCTCGGTGACCACGGTGACGGCCCATGCGCTCGGCCTCGAGCGCTATGACCGGGAGCGGATCGACGGCGCTGTCGTGAGCGTGGAGGAGACCCTCGCCGCGTGCGAGGACCTGCTCCGCAGGACGCGCGAGGAGCGGATGGAGCTCGGGTTCATGCACCCGGGGCGCGTGGACGTCATCGGCGCGGGCGCGCTCGTCTGGTCGGAGGTCGTCGCCCGGGTGCGTGACGAGATCGCCGCGAACGGTGGCGAGCTGCGCGACGTCGTGACGAGCGAGCACGACATCCTCGACGGCATCGCCTGGAGCCTCGTCTAGCAGGAGCCTCGTCTAGCAGCAGAAGTCGCTGTCAGGTATGACGCCGTAGCCAGTAGTGCGCTTCGCGTAGTACCGTGTGGTGTGCGCGAGCGGGTCGAGGCCCTCAGACGCAGGTGACGACGCACGGTCGCACCGAGGGCGAGGCTCACGGAGGGTCCATGGATACGACGCAGCTCCTCAAGGGCGTGCTCGACGCGGCGGTGCTCGCCGTGCTCGAGCAGGCCGACGGCTACGGCTATGACGTCGTCCGGCGGTTGCGAGCAGCGGGGCTGGACGAGGTCGGTGACGCGTCGGTGTACGGCACGCTCCGGCGGCTGCACTCGGCGGGAGCGCTCACGAGCTACGTGGTGCCCTCCGACGAGGGGCCGCACCGCAAGTACTACGGGATCAACGTGCAGGGGCGCGGGATCCTCGCCGTCCAGCGCAAGGAATGGAACGAGTTCGCGGGCGCCATGACCGCCCTCCTCATGAGTGAAGGAGCAGCGTGATGACCACTGCAGTCCTCATCAACCACGTGGCCGCCTACGCGGCAGCCGTCCGCGAGCACCTCGCAGACCTCGGGCCTGAGCAGGTCGACGACCTCACAGACGGCCTCGAGGCAGATCTCGCGGAGGCGCTCGACGACCCGACGCGCCCCATCACCGGCGAGACGCCGCTGGTCACCCGGTCGGGAACGATGGAACCGGTGGCCGCAGGTGCTCCGACCGGGTCGCGTGCACCGGACCCAGGCCTCACGTGCGTGCTCGATCTCACCGCCCGGTTCGGCTCACCCGAGGCCTACGCGGAGGAGCTGCGCTCAGCCGCAGGCCTTCCGGTGGTGGTCCCCACCAGGTCGTCGCGCCGCAGGCCCGTCCAGGCGCTCCGGAGACGTGTCGCCCGGATGGTGGAACGGATCACCTCCCACCGACGCTGGCCTGCCGTCCGCGAGTTCCTCGTGTCGCTGCGCTCGGCCTGGTGGGTGGCACGAGGCTGGGCGCTGTTCACGGTGGCGACCGTCGTCACCGGCAAAGACATCGCGTTCGCGCCGCAGGATCTCTCAGCGCTGGTGCTCCTGCTCGTCCTCGTCGTCGCGAGCGTCCAGTACGGCCGAGGCCTCTGGGCTCCGCCGCGCCGTGCCGCAGGTGTCTTCACGGCGCTGAGCGTGCTCGCGATCGTCGTGCTGCCGTTCGCCGCAGCGAGCCAGTGGGGACGCCCAGAGGTCACCTCCTCTGTGGAGTACTCCGTCCAGCAGGTCCTCCCCGAGGACGGCGTCTACCTCGACGGCGAGCCGGTCAAGAACCTCTTCGTCTACGGGCCTGACGGTGAGTTCCTCGACGGTGCGCGGATCGTCGACGACGAGGGACGCCCGGTCGGTCTCGCGGACACCTCGAGCTTCTACGACCCTGAAGAGGACCTCAGCTGGTACTGGGAGCCGCGCGTGGACGCTCAGGGCCGCGACGTCTGGAACGCGTACCCCGTGCCGATGTGGAACAACCTCGACGCCACGTGGATCGATGACCGGGGGTGGGTCCTGCCGGACGGGGTGCACGGCTCCGCGCCGGTCCAGCCCTTCTCGCAGCTCTTCCCGCTGGCGCCGTCGCCAGGAACGACGACGGCCGACCCGTCGGACCCCGCGACCGACACCACCGACCCCGCCGTCGACCCGACGGACGTGACGGAGGACGGAGCTGCGCCGTCGGCGCCGTAGGTGTGCCGGGGATCACCTGCGTGACGTTTCGCCGGACGAAAGACCCAGTAATACGATGGATCTATGCCTCACACTGACCCGACCACGGATTCTCCCCCCACGACGGAAGCCGTCGGGGCCGCCGCCGCGGTCACCCCGCGCCCGCGCAAGGTCCCACGCGTGGTCGTGCTCGGTGGTGGATCGGTGGGTCTGTACGCCGCGCGCCGCCTCCGCAAGCGCCTCGGCCGTCGTGCGGCTGCGATCGTCGTCGTCGACCCGCGGCCGTACATGACCTACGCGCCGTTCCTCCCCGAGGTCGCGGCCGGGTCCATCTCGGACCGTGACGTCGTCGCCCCGCACCGTCGTGCGCTGCGGAACGTCGACACCTTGCAGGGCAAGGTGACGAACATCAACCACGCCGCACGCCAGATCGAGATCACGCCCGAGGTGGGCGACGTCTACGAGATCACCTACGACCACCTCGTCATCGGTCTCGGGTCGGTCGCGCGCACGCTCCCCATCCCCGGCCTCGCTGAGGAGGCCATCGGCTTCAAGAACGTCGAGGAAGCCGTCGCAGTCCGCAACCAGATCCTCAACCGCATCAACCTCGCGAGCTCGACCTGGGACCCGGACCTGCGCAAGCGGATGCTCACGTTCACGTTCATCGGTGGTGGCTTCGCGGGCATCGAGGCGCTCGCCGAGACCGAGGACATGGCGCGCGCAGCCATCAAGAACCTCCCCGGTGTCGATCAGGGCGACGTGCGGTTCGTCATGATCGAGGGCACGGACCGGATCCTGCCCGAGCTCACGCTCGAGATGGCCAACTATGCGCTCGACGAGATGAAGAAGCGCGGGATCGAGTTCCACCTGTCGACGTTCCTCAGCTCGTGCGTCGACGGCCACGTGGTGACCTCGACCGGCGTCGAGTTCGACTCGGACACCATCGTGTGGACCGCAGGCGTCCGGGCCAACCCTGTCCTCGGCACGTCCGACCTCCCGCTCGACCGCATGGGCCGTCTCATGGTCCTCCCGACGCTCCAGGTCGCCGGTCCGGACGGCGTGGTCGTCCCGGGCGCCTGGGGCGCCGGCGACTGCGCTGCCGTGCCTGACCTCTTCAACCCGGGAGCGTTCTGCCCGCCGAACGCCCAGCACGCCATCCGTGAGGCGAAGGTGCTCGGCGACAACCTCTACGCCACGCTGCACGGCGGCGAGGTCAAGGAGTACAGCCACAAGAACCTCGGCACGGTCGCGTCCCTCGGTCTGCACAAGGGCGTCGCGATCCTCTTCGGCAAGATCAAGCTGCGCGGCTTCCCGGCCTGGGTCATGCACCGCATGTACCACGTCGCCGCGATGCCCACGGCGAGCCGCAAGATTCGCATCACGACGAACTGGATCGGGACGTGGCTCCTGCGCCGCGAGGTCGTCTCCCTCGGCTCGATCCACGACCCGCGTGCGGAGTTCCGTGCCGCCTCCGCTCCCGCCCCGGAGCGCCCGAAGGCGGATGTGCCTGCGGTACCTGCCGAGCCTGCAGGCCACGCTGTCACGCCGGCCGGGGACCCGAACGACTCCGTCCAGTAAGGGTTCCGCTCCACAACGACACGCTCGACGACGAGAGGCGCACCCGCCCGTGGTGCGCCTCTCGTCGTTGTAGGGTCGCAGAAACGAGCGGCCCCCATAGCCCAATCGGCAGAGGCATCCGACTTAAAATCGGCACAGTCAGGGTTCGAGTCCCTGTGGGGGCACCACAGGGACCGCGTGCGCGTGGGTGATCCCGGGCGATCGCCGTACCTGCGGGAGCACAGCCGGGTAGCGTAGGTCTATGAACTCCACCGGGGTGTCCACCGTCGTCGTCATCGAGGACGACCCTGACATCCGTGAGCTCATACGGTCGGTGCTCTCTCGTGGTGGGATCGTCGTGCACACGGCGGAGAACGGTCTCGACGGCGTCGCGCTCGTGACCTCGATCCACCCGGACCTCGTCACCCTGGACATCGGCCTGCCGGACATCGACGGGTACGAGGTCGCGCGCCGGTTGCGGCTGGCACCGGGCACTGCCGACATCCAGATTCTCATGCTCTCGGCGCGCACCCACGAGCTCGACCCGGTCCGGGGACGTGATGCGGGCGCCGAGCTCCACCTGAGCAAGCCGTTCCGCCCGCGAGAGCTGCGCGCACAGGTCGACGAGCTGCTCGCTCGCCTCTAGAACCGGGGGAGGACCACCGTCACGGTGCTCCCGACCCCGAGGACGCTCTTCATGTCGATCGTGCCCTTGTGCCCGTCGACGATCGCCTTGGTGATGACGAGCCCGAGGCCGACCCCGGGGATGGCGGCGGCACGCGCAGACTCTGCACGGAAGAACTTCTGGAACAACGACCCCAGGTCGTGCGGGTTCATCCCGATGCCGGTGTCCGAGATGACGATGAGGGTCGCGTCAGCGTCGGTGTGGACGACGACCCGGACAGATCCGCCGGGCAGCGTGTACTTGATCGCGTTCGACAAGAGGTTGTCGATGACCTGCGAGATGCGTGCGTGGTCTGCGTGCTGGGGGCGGGTCTCGTCGATGTTCTGCTTGAGGGTCACCCCGGCGGCCTCGGCACGGGGTCTGAACGAGTCGATCGCTCGCGAGGCGAGCTGGCCGATCTTGACGTCGCTCATCCGGAAGCGGAGCGTCCCAGCCTCGGCCTGCGCCGTGAGGAGGAGGTCCGAGACGAGGACGAGGAGCTGCTCGGCGTTGCGTGAGACGACAGTCAGGTGGCCCTGGACCTCGTCAGGGATCTCGTACTCCTCGTCTTCTACCGCGTCGGCGATGAGGTCGAGATAGCCGATGATCGACGTGAGCGGCGTGCGGAGCTCGTGGGAGACCGTCGCCACGAAGTCGTCCTTGGTGCGCATCGCCTGGACCATCTCGGTGATGTCGTGCACCGCGACGATCGTTCCGTGCGTGTCTCCGTTCGACTCGCGGATCTCCCGCGAGGTCACAGACACGGCCCGTTGGGTCAGGGGATCGTCCCCGAGCCACATCCGCTGGTCCTCGACCATCTGCCCGTGCAGCGCGCGGCACGTCGGCCGGTTCTCCGGCAGCACAGGGGTGATCCGGTCCATCTCGTACATGAGCGAACCCTGCTCTTCGGCGCACCACGGCGCGGTGGTGTCGAGCGGGTCGGCGTCGGGCGGCGCCATGAGGAGCCCGAGCTCGCGGTGCTTGCGGTTGGCCAGCAGGGGCCTCCCGTCGGCATCGAGGCTGTACAGACCGATGTCGACGGTGTTGAGGATCGACTCGAGGAGGACAGAGGCACGTCGGCTCGCTGCGAGGGACTGCGCGAGCCGTGCTTGCTCGTTGCGCAGCCGGGCGTCTTGGCCTTGGGCGAACTCCGTGAACCCGGCGACCGTGACACCGACCATGAAGACGATCCAAGGGAACAAGAGGGTGCGCATCCAGAAGCGGAGGTCGAACGACTGGACCACCCCGGGTTCTGAGACGAGGAGCGGGGCCAGGAGCACCGCGAGCGTCCCGAAGGTCCCGAGCGCGACCCCTCGCCACCGGTACTGCGTGGCGAACCACATCGCTGGGAAGACCACGAGGAGGCCCAGGACGCCGAGCTCGGCGTTGGTGGCGGTCCGCATGAGCCCGCCCGCGACGATGTCGAGCATCCCGATGACGAGAAGGACAGGGGAGCGAGACCTCGTCCACGGGACGAGGACGCACACGAGCGTCAGCACCACGGCCATGGTGAACCCGACGAGGTACATCGGGCGGAGGAACAGGTCCCTGGCCGAGACCCAGACGGCGAGCGACACACCGAAGACGGTCACTGCGAACGGCGCCTGGAGCGCGATGACATAGGCGCGGGGCGAGTTCCCGAGGAAGCGGACGACCGTGCCGGTGAACCCCGGGGACGGTGGTCGGGCCATGGTCTCGACGCTTGGGGTCGTCATCGTTCAACTGTATGGGGGCGGTTGTCGTCAGGCTCTGCGTGGAGGGCGAGTCAGCGGGTGATGTCCTGGAGCCGCCGTCAGGCGCCAGACCGCCCGAGCGCACGCCCGGCCTGCCGGCCGGAGAAGAGGCACCCGCCGAGGAACGTCCCCTCGAGGGACCTGTACCCGTGCATCCCGCCGCCGCCGAACCCTGCGACCTCGCCGGCAGCGTACAAGCCGGGCACCGGGTTGCCGTCGTCGCCGAGCACACGGCCGTCGAGGTCGGTCTCGAGACCACCGAGGGACTTGCGCGTGATGACGTGCAGGCGCACCGCGATGAGCGGACCGTCTGCCGCGTCGAGGATCGGGGCGGGGCGCGCGACCCGGACGAGGCGGTCGCCACGGTAGGAGCGGGCGCTGCGGACCGCAGCGATCTGAAGGTCCTTGGTGAACGGGTTCACGGTCTCGCGGTCCCTCGCCTCGACGACGGACCTGAGCTCCGCGGGGTCGATGAGGCCGTCGCCGGTGACCGAGTTCATGCCGGCAGCAAGCTCGTCGAGCGTGTCTGCGACGACGAAGTCCACGCCGCGGCTCTTGAACGCTTCGACGGGTGCGGTAGCACCCTTGCGCACGCGTCCGAGCACCTGGCGGACGCTTTTGCCCGTGAGGTCAGGGTTCTGCTCGGAGCCCGAGAGGGCGAACTCCTTCTCGATGATCGCCTGGTTGAGGACGAACCAGCTGTAGTCGTGCCCGGTGGTCCGCAGGTGGGCGAGCGTCCCGAGGGTGTCGAAGCCGGGGAAGAGCGGCACGGGCAGGCGGGATCCGGTGGCGTCGAGCCAGAGGGACGACGGGCCGGGCAGGATCCGGATGCCGTGGGCGGGCCAGACGGGGTCCCAGTTCGTGATGCCCTCGACGTAGTGCCACATCCGGTCGTCGTTGATGGTGCGCGCGCCGGCGGTGCGCGAGATCGCGAGCATGCGCCCGTCGACGTGGGCGGGGACGCCGGTGATCATGTGCTCGGGCGGAGAGCCGAGCCTGCTCGGCCAGGCGGCCCGGACGAGGTCGTGGTCGCCGCCGATCCCGCCGCTCGTCACCAGGACGGCCGCAGCACGCAGCGTGAAGTCGCGGACGGGGGACCGGGAGCTGGGCGCGCCGCGGGGGACGTCGCTCGGGGCGAGCACCGTTCCGCAGACGCCGGTGACGGCGCCGTCCTCGGTGAGCAGAGCGTCGACCCGGTGGCGATGGCGGACCACGATGCGACCTGCGTCGACGTGCTCCCGCACGCGTCGCACGAACGGGGCGAGGATGCCGGGGCCCGTGCCCCACGTGATGTGGAACCGGGGGACAGAGTTCCCGTGGCCCTGCGCGGTGTACCCGCCGCGCTCGGCCCACCCGACGACAGGGAAGAACCGCACACCCATCGCGTGCAGCCAGGATCGCTTCTCACCGGCGGCGAAGTCGAGGTAGGCGTCGGCCCAGCGCCGTGGCCACGCGTCCTCGGGACGGTCGAAGCCTGCAGAGCCGGCCCAGTCCTGGCGCGCGAGGTCGATCGAGTCGCGGACACCCATGCGTCGTTGCTCGGGAGAGTCGACGAGGAAGAGGCCCCCGAACGACCAGAACGCCTGCCCGCCGAGCGACTGCGCAGGTTCTTGGTCGACGATGACCACGGACCGACCGGCGTCGGCAGCTTCTGCCGCTGCGACGAGCCCGGCGAGGCCGGCGCCCACGATGATGACATCACTGGCATCTGACATGTCAGAAGTAGACCACGGTGCGGTCGCCAGGTGTGCACGACCTGTGCTGATGAACTGTCGGTATGGCGTTCTCCCCCCTGGGAACTAGGACGCGCGATCGAACGTTCGTTACAGTTGAACGGTAGGAACAACCGGCCAGCGAGATCCACTCGGCTGGCGCGAGAGCGTCGGACCGGAACCGCGACCAGGAGGCATGTGTGGGAAGCCCAGTTTTCTCCAAGAGCAGTGCGTTCAGCCCGAACGCCGACCGGTCTCAGGGGGGTGCGTCGGCATACCAGGGCCAGTCCGCTCAGGCACAGTATGGCCAGCCTGCTGGCTACGGCCAGTCCGCCGGCTACGGCTCGGTGCCGGACGCCGCGACGCTCGGCTCGATGTACGGGGCCCCGTCGGCGACGACCGCCCAGACGGGCCGGCTGACGTATGACGACGTCATCATCAAGACGGTCGGTCTGCTCGCGATCGTCATCGCGTTCGCCGCGATCACGTGGTTCACGGTTCCCGAGCTGTTCTTCGTCGGCGCGATCGTCGGCCTGGTCCTCGGTCTCGTCAACGCGTTCAAGCGCGAGCCGAGCCCGGTCCTCATCGTCGCCTACGCGATCGCCGAGGGAGTGTTCGTCGGTGGGCTGAGCGCGTACTTCGAGGCCGCGTGGGACGGGATCGTCCTCCAGGCGGTCGTCGCGACGTTTGCGACCTTCACCGCGTGCCTGTTCCTCTTCCGGTCAGGTCGCGTCCGCGTGACGCCGCGGTTCACGCGCTGGCTCTTGTTCTCGATGGTCGGGTACATGGCGTTCTCGCTCATCAACCTCGTCGTCATCCTCGCCGGCGGGGCAGAGGGCTGGGGCCTGCGGAGCGGCTGGTTCGGTATCGCGATCGGTCTCGTCGCCGTCGGGCTCGCGTCCGCGTCGCTCATCGTCGACTTCGACAGCATCCAGCGCGGTGTGCGCAACGGCGTCCCGGCGAAGTTTGCCTGGACAGCGGCGTTCGGTCTCGTCGTCACCCTCATCTGGCTGTACATCGAGTTCCTCCGGATCCTCGCGATCTTCCAGAGCGACTGAGCGAACCAGCGTTCTGCATGATCTGATGGTGGGCGCCCGCTCCAGCGGGCGCCCACACCCTTCAAACGAGAGGTACCCCTATGTCGATCGAGCTTCCTCAGGCGACAGGCACCTACGGCGAGAAGCCGCAGCTGACGTTCCCGAGCGGCGGTGCGCCCGAGGGCCTCGTCGTGAAGGTCCTGGTCCAGGGTGACGGAGCCGAGGTGGTGTCCGGGAACACCATCGTCGTGAACTATCTCGGCCAGTCGTGGGCCGGCGGAGTCTTCGACAACTCGTACGACCGCGGTGCACCGATCGACTTCCCGATCGGTGTCGGCGCCGTCATCGGTGGCTGGGACCAGGGCCTCGTCGGGCAGACGATCGGCTCCCGTGTCCTCCTGTCGATCCCGCCGGAGCTGGCCTACGGCCAGCGCGGGGTCCCGCAGGCCGGTATCGCCGGCGGCGCCACGCTCGTCTTCGTGGTCGACATCGTCGACGCCGCCTGACGTAGTCCTGCACGACGCACCGAGGCCGCCCTCCCGACAGGAGAGCGGCCTCGGTCGTACCCGGAGCAGCCCGGACGGTCCAGCTCGTGCTCCGCCCTGCGACGGAGCCGCGGCGCCGAGACGTCAGACCCAGGGGTGATGTCCTCGAGGCTGGTCGTCCGCCAGTCTGGGACGGTGAGCACACCGAGCACCTCCGTCCGCGCGCCGCGAGCAGCCCGAGGACTGCACGCGCTGCGCAGCGCCCTCGGCGCCGTCGCGCTCGCGGGCCTGCTCTCGGGGTGCACCGGACCGGATCCGCTGACGCCGCTGGAGGACGGGGACGCGCCGCAGGCCGACGCAGACCGCCAGGCGCACCGGCTCGAGCTCGTCCTCGAGAACCTCGAGCTGCGCTACGCCGTCTCCGACACCTCGAACCCTCCGCACCTCCTTGCACCGTTCGTCCCCGCCGAGCAGGCCGCCCTCGCGCTCACCGAGCAGCTCGCGCTCGGGAACCAGGCCCAGGCGTACGTCAGCGCCCACGCCGCGTACCTCGACGACGAGCTGGCCGGGACAGACCGCCCGGACGACGTCGACGTCGTGGTGGACGACGTGACGGTCCTCGGCTCGGCTGCCGGGGATCCGGTCGCTCGCGTGTCCGTGGTCACGACGTACGGCTTCGACGACGCGCCGTCGACCACGACGACCACCGAGTACGCCATCTCGTGGTCCTCGCGGTCCGTGACGGCGGACGGGTCGCCCGCCTCGTCTCCCGGGGACGACGAGGTGGACGACCCCGGCGCCGTCCGCCTCGAGGCGGTCTACCCCCTCTACGAGGACGGTGGGCGCCCCGCCCTCGACAGCGGTGAAGGAACGGGCTCCGCGAGCAACGCGGTCCACGACTACCTGCGTGCCGTGACCTACGGCTCGAGCCGGGACGTCGATGCGTTGGAGGGCAGCATCCGCACGTCGGACGAGCTGCGCGAGGTTCTCAAGGAGGAGCTGGCCGCGTCGCCCCGCTACACCCCGGTCGAGATCCCTGCGGCGCGGGCAGGGAACGAGCACGTCCTCTACGTGGTCCCGGCGACCGGTGCCCAGGCTCTGCGCCTCGACGTGACCCTCACCGACGCCGGCCCGACGGTTGTGCCGCGGCTCTGACGCCTCGCTACGGTGTGTCCATGAGATATGCGGAACACATCAGCGAGCTCGTCGGCAACACCCCGCTCGTCCGGCTCAACGCTGTCACGACCGGCCTGTCGGCGACGATCCTCGCCAAGATCGAGTACGTGAACCCGGGCGGCTCGGTCAAGGACCGCATCGCGCTGAAGATGATCGAGGCTGCCGAGGCGAGCGGTGAGCTGCGCCCGGGCGGGACCATCGTCGAGCCGACGTCCGGGAACACCGGTGTGGGCCTCGCGCTCGTCGCACAGCGCAAGGGCTACAAGTGCGTGTTCGTGTGCCCCGACAAGGTGTCGGTGGACAAGCGTGACGTCCTCAAGGCCTACGGCGCCGAGGTGGTGGTCACCCCGACCGCCGTGGCGCCAGAGCACCCGAGCTCCTACTACTCCGTCTCGGACAGGCTCGTCGCCGAGATCCCAGGAGCGTGGAAGCCGAACCAGTACGCGAACCCCAACGGCCCGGCCAGCCACTACGAGACGACCGGGCCTGAGATCTGGGCGGACACCGACGGCCGGGTGACGCACTTCGTCACGGGTGTCGGAACCGGCGGCACGATCAGCGGGACGGGGCGCTTCTTGCGCGACGTCTCCGCGGACCGCGCGACCGGCGAGGTGCACGTCGTCGGCTCAGACCCCGAGGGGTCCGTGTACTCGGGCGGGACCGGACGGCCCTACCTCGTCGAAGGTGTCGGCGAGGACTTCTGGCCCGCAGCGTACGACCCGAGCGTGCCGCACGAGATCATCGCCGTCTCCGACGCCGACTCGTTCGAGATGACACGACGCCTCGCCCGCGAAGAAGGCCTGCTCGTCGGGGGCTCCTGCGGCATGGCGGTCGTCTCCGCGCTGCGCCTGGCACGTCGGCTCGAGGACGAGGACCCCGCAGCGGCGGTCGAGGCCGTCATCGTCGTCCTGCTGCCCGACGGCGGACGCGGCTACATGTCGAAGATCTTCTCCGACGCGTGGATGCGGTCCTACGGCTTCATCGGCGCCGAGGACGGCATCACGGCAGGCGACATCCTGCGCGGGAAGTCGGGCGCGCTGCCAGACCTCGTCCACACGCACCCGGTCGAGACCGTGCGCGACGCGATCGAGATCCTCCGCGAGTTCGGTGTCTCGCAGATGCCGGTCGTCCTCGCCGAACCCCCGGTCGTCATCGGTGAGGTCGCCGGAGCCGTGAGCGAGCGGGCGCTGCTCGACGCCGTCTTCTCGGGTGGTGCCGCACTGACGGACACGGTCGGCACGCACATGGCCGGGCGTCTGCCCCTCATCGGGTCCGGAGAACCTGTCGAGGCCGTCCGGGCCGCGCTCCAGGACGACGACGCCCTCATGGTCATCGACGACGGCAAGCCCGTGGGCGTGCTCACGCGTCACGACCTTCTCGGATTCCTCGCACACTGACGCGTTAGCCTGGGAGGGTGACACACACTCCTGAGCACCCGACCAGCGACGCCACCACACCCTCCGCGCACGACTGGTCCGCAACCGGGCTGGCGACGCGCGCGATCCACGCAGGACAGGCCCCCGACGCCGCCACCGGAGCGGTCGTGACACCGATCTACCAGGTGTCCACGTACAAGCAAGACGGCGTCGGTGGCCTGCGGGGAGGCTACGAGTACTCACGCTCGGGCAACCCGACCCGAGACGCGCTCCAAGAGGCCCTGGCCTCGGTCGAGTCCGGCGAGCGCGCATTCGCGCTCGCGTCCGGTCTCGCGGCCGAGGACGTGCTGCTGCGGGCGATCCTGCGCCCCGGCGGCCACATCGTCATGCCCGACGACGCGTACGGCGGCACCTACCGGCTCGTGCACCGCGTCCTCGGCGCGTGGGGCGTCGAGCACACCCCCGTCAACACGTCCGACCCGGCAGCCGTCGCTGCCGCCATCCAGCCCGGCCGGACGGCTGCGGTGTGGGTCGAGACCCCGTCGAACCCGCTCCTCGGTGTGAGCGACATCGCGGTGCTCGCCGACGTCGCGCACGCCGCCGGTGCGCTCCTCGTCGTCGACAACACCTTCGCGACGCCCGCCCTCCAGCAGCCGCTCACCCTCGGCGCCGACGCCGTCGTCCACTCGACGACGAAGTACATCGGCGGGCACTCCGACGTCGTCGGCGGCGCGGTCGTCACCGCCCCCGGAGCAGTCCTGCCCAGCGGCGCCACCGGTCCGACCGGCTCGCAGGCGCTCGCCGACGCCGTCGGCTTCTACCAGAACGCAGCAGGCGCCGTTGCCGGACCGTTCGACGCGTGGCTCACGCTGCGCGGACTGAAGACGCTCAGCCTGCGCATGGAGCGGCACAGCTCGAACGCCGCAGCCGTGGCCCAGTTCCTCGAGAGCCACCCGAAGGTCGCGTCGGTCCTCTACCCCGGCCTGGCATCGCACCCGCAGCACGATCTCGCCGCACGCCAGATGTCCGCGTTCGGCGGCATGGTCTCGTTCCGCACAGGGTCGCTCGACAGCGCGCTCGCGGTCGTCGACCGGACGAAGATCTTCCTGCTCGCGGAGTCTCTCGGAGGCGTCGAGTCGCTCATCGAGCACCCGGGCAAGATGACCCACGCGTCCGTCGCCGGGTCGGCGCTCGAGGTGCCCGAGGACCTCGTGCGGGTCTCGGTCGGCATCGAGGACCTCGACGACCTCGTCGCCGACCTTGCGCAGGCACTGGCCTGATGGCGACGAAGGCGCGCGTCGCGATCACCTACTGCACCCAGTGCCGGTGGCTCATGCGCGCGGCCTGGATGGCTCAGGAGCTCCTCACGACGTTCCCCGACGACCTCGGTGAGGTGGCTCTCGTGCCGACGACCGGCGGGGTGTTCCGCATCGCGGTGGACGGCGAGACCATCTGGAACCGCAAGGTCGACGGGGGATTCCCTGAGATCACGGTGCTCAAGCGGCTGGTCCGCGACCGGGTGGCCCCGGGACGCTCCCTGGGGCACGCGGACGCGGCGGCCCAGGCCGACCTGTCGACCGGCTGACACGCCCGCGACCGCGTCACGGGGAGCAGATCAGTCGCGCTCGGCGTTCTCTGCCTTCTTGGCGATCTTGGCGTCTCGTGCCGCGATGCGGTCTTCTTCGGCGCGCACCTCGAGCTGGATCGCACGCTCTCGCACGAGCCAGTCGGGCTCGTCCTCGCGCAGCTCGTTGATCTCGTCGGTGGTGAGCGCCTCGGTCACGCCGCCGCGTGCGAGCCCGGCGATCGAGATGCCGAGGCGTGCAGCGACGGTGGGGCGGGGGTGCGGGCCGTTACGGCGCAGCTCGGTGAGCCACTCCGGCGGGTCCGTCTGCAGCGTGCTGAGCTGATCACGGGTGATCACGCCCTCCTGGAACTCCGCGGGAGCAGCAGGCAGGTACACGCCCAGCTTCTTCGCCGCGGTAGCGGGCTTCATGGTCTGGGGTGTCTTGGACGACGTCATGGCTCAAGGATATCGGCCATCGCCCGGGTAGCCTGACTGTGTGCCTCCTGCCCCCGACGAGACCCCGTCCTCCGACCGCCGTTCCTTCCGTCTCGCGTACGCCCCTGGGGTGACGCCGGCGAAGTGGGTCGGTGTGTGGCGCGAGCGTCTCCCCGACGTCGACCTCGTGCTCGTCCCCGTCGACGCGCTCGACGGCGGTGCGGCTCTGCGCGAGGACCGTGCAGACGCAGGCCTGCTCCGGATGCCCGTGCCCGGCGACGACGTCAGCATGATCCCGCTGTACACGGAGGTTCCTGTCGTCGTCGTCGGCAAGGAGCACGCGATCGCGGCGTTCGCCGACATCGCGGTCTCCGACCTCGAGGACGAGGTGCTCTTGCGTCCGCTCGACGAGAGCCTGGAGTGGCCGGAGCTGCCCGGACAGCCGGCGACGGAGCGGCCGGCCAGCACCGGCGACGCCGTCGAGCTCGTGGCCGCGGGAGTCGGCGTGGTCGTCGTGCCCCAGTCCGTGGCCCGGCTCCACCACCGCAAAGACGTGACGTACCGGCCCGTGACGGACGGGCCCGGATCCAGGGTGGGCCTCGCCTGGCTCGAGGGCCGCTCGACCGACCTCGTCGAGGAGATGGTCGGGATCGTTCGCGGACGGACCGCCAACAGCTCGCGCGGGCGCTCGAAGCCCGACGCCGCCCCGACGACGGCCGAGCCGCGAGCAGCAACCAAGAACAGCTCCGCTCCGCCCTCGAAGGCACAGCTGAAGAGCGCGGCTGCCCGTCTGGCTGCTGACCGCAAGGCGGCGTTCGAGCGGAAGTCCGCCGCCCGCACCGGCGCCAAGCGTGGCGGGAAGCCGAGCATCGGCAAGCGCGGCAAGCGCTGACCGTTCCCCGGACCGTCGGCGCCTGGGCCGGTGGGGTCTGCTAGGTCAGGACGGGACCGGGCACGCGACGCCCGTGGAGTGCACCGGGCAGTACCCGCCCGGGTTCTTCTCGAGGTACTGCTGGTGGTAGCCCTCCGCGTAGTAGAACCGGCCCGCCTCTTCTGCGGAGCGGACATCGGTGGTGATAGCACCGAAGCTCCGCTCGGCGAGCTTCGTCTGGAAGGCGGCGAGCGTCGCCTCGGCGGCGTCACGCTGCTCCGGCGTGGTCCAGTACACCGCCGAGCGGTACTGCGTGCCGACGTCGTTGCCCTGACGGAACCCCTGCGTGGGGTCGTGCGACTCCCAGAACGTCCGCAGCAGCTCTGTGTCGCTCACCACGGTCGGGTCGTACGCGACCATGACCATCTCGACGTGACCGGTCATCGCCGAGCAGACCTCCTCGTACGACGGGTTCGGGGTGTACCCGCCCTGATACCCGACCGCCGTGGAGATCACTCCCGGAAGCTGCCAGAACTCCTTCTCTGCGCCCCAGAAGCACCCGAGACCGAGGTAGACCACCTGGGTCCCCTCGGGCCACGGGCCGGCGAGCGGGGTGCCGAGCACGACGTGCGTCTCGGGCACCGTGTAGGTGGGCGTGGGCCGACCGCTGAGCGCGCGCTCCGGCGAGACCATCGAGGTCTTGAGGGACGATCCGAACAACGAGCCGAACATGGTGCCTCCTGGTGGTGACGTGCGCGTGCGGGTGCGTGGGCAGTCGAGCTGCCTGAGGGGGTCAACACCTCGCGGACCTGGGGTGTTCCCGGTCCGCGTGCACCGTAGCCTTGGGGACGGACCGCGGCGGACGCGCTGCAGCCGACACGTATCGAGAGGAACCACACATGGGCGCGGACCAGCGTCAGAACCTGAGCGCGCCCGGCGACAGGCCGGCGAGCGAGGGCTCACCCGTCGAGGGAGCGGGGAACAGCGTGCGAGTCAGCAGCGAGAGGCTCACCGCGTCGGCCCACGCGCTCTCGAGGCCCGCAGCTGTCGAGCACGTCGGGGTGCCGACGAGCGTGAAGATCGCGGCCTCGTGGTCGTGGCGGCTCATCGTCGTGATGGCGGGCGTCGTCGTGATCCTCACGGTGATCTCCTACCTCAAGGTCATCATCATCCCCGTCGCGGTCGCGCTCCTCCTCACCGTGCTGGTCCAGCCGTTCACCCGGTTCCTGCGGACCCGGCTGCACTTCTCTGTCCCGCTCGCTGCAGCGACGGGGATCGTCGCGCTCATCGGAGGCGTCACAGCCCTGGCCGTCATCGCCGGACGAGAGATCGCCAGCGGGCTCACCGACCTCAGCGCGCAGGCCGTCATCGGTTTCGAGCAGCTGCTCGGATGGCTCTCCGACGGGCCGCTCGCGATCGACAGCGCCACCATCGACACCTACTGGCAAGAGCTTCTCGGGGCGGCGCAGAGCAACTCGTCGAGCCTCGTCTCCGGGGCGCTGTCTGTCACCACGACGGTGGGGCAGGTTCTCGCAGGCGCGATCATCGCCCTCTTCTGCACGCTCTTCTTCCTCATCGACGGCCGCCGGATCTGGACGTGGATCGTCGGGCTGCTGCCTCGCCACACCCGTGAACGGGTCCACCAGGCAGGTCGGCGCGGGCTCGTCACCCTGGCGTCCTACGTGCGGACCCAGATCCTCGTGGCGTTCATCGACGCGGTCGGGATCAGCCTCGGTGCCGCGATCATCGGGGTGCCCCTGGCCGTCCCGCTCGGGGTGCTCGTCTTCATCGGTGCGTTCATCCCGTTCGTCGGCGCGATCATCACCGGGTCGATCGCGATCCTCGTCGCGCTCGTCGCGAACGGCTGGGTCGCGGCCCTCATCATGACCGGCGTGGTCCTCCTCGTGCAGCAGATCGAGGGCAACGTCCTCCAGCCCTGGCTCATGGGGCAGGCCGTCTCGCTGCACCCCGTCGCCGTGCTCCTCGCCGTGACGACGGGCGCGCTCGTCGCAGGCATCGTCGGTGCGCTGTTCGCCGTGCCGCTCGTGGCCGTCCTCAACACGGTCATCCTGTACTTCCACGGCCACGACAAGTTCCCGGAGCTCGGCTTCGACGACCACATCGCGCTCCGACCGAGCGGTCGTCGCGCCATCATGATCATGAGCGCCGAGCGCCACGTCGGGATGGACACCGGGTGGGAGCCCGAGGTGCGCGACGAGGAAGAGAGCCTCATCCCGCCCCGCCTCGTCTCGACCGCAGAAGCCGGGCGTGCTGCCTTCGAACGACTCATGGCCTTGCGGTCTCGCAGCATGAAGGACCAGAGCAGCGCAGACGAGACCACCACGACCCCGAACGAACCACGCACCCCGAACAACGAAGGATCCTGACCCTGATGACTGACCTCCATGTGGGCATCGACGAGATCCGTGCAGCTGCAGCCCTTCTCGACGGGATCTCGACGGTCACGCCTGTCGAGTCCAGCAACGCCCTCAGCGCGGTCGTCGGCGCCCCCGCCTACCTCAAGTGCGAGAACCTCCAGCGCTCCGGCTCGTTCAAGATCCGTGGCGCCTACGTGCGGATGGCGCGGCTGAGCGACGAGGAGAAGGCCCGCGGGGTGGTCGCAGCGAGCGCCGGGAACCATGCGCAGGGCGTCGCCCTGGCAGCCAGGCTGCTCGGTATCCGAGCGATCGTCTACATGCCGACCGATGCTGCGCTGCCGAAGGTCGCCGCGACCCGCGACTACGGCGCGGAAGTCCGCCTGATCGGGACGAGCGTGGACGACGTGCTCGTCGCCGCGCGCGAGGAGTCAGAGCGCACGGGCGCCGTCCTCATCCATCCGTTCGACCACGTGGACATCGTCGCGGGTCAAGCGACCGTGGCCCTGGAGATCCTCGAGCAGGTGCCGGACGTGCGGACCGTCGTCGTGCCGGTCGGCGGCGGCGGGCTGGCCGCGGGCATCGTGGCGGCCATGGCCGCCCTCGCACCGCACGTGCGCGTCGTGGGGGTGCAGGCGGCGCGGGCGTCGGGCTACCAGGTGTCGCTCGCTGCGGGGGTCCCGACGAAGTCCGTCGCGATGTCGACGATGGCTGACGGGATCGCGGTGAGCACCCCGGGCGTGGTGCCGTTCGAGATCATCCGGACGTTCGGGACCGATATCCGGACGGTGTCTGAGGAAGACCTCTCGCGGGCTCTCCTCTTCGTGGCAGAACGGGCCAAGCTCGTCGTGGAGCCTGCTGGCGTGGCCGGTGTCGCGGCGCTCATGGCGCACCCCGAGGAGTACGAGGGGCCAGTCGTCGCGGTGCTCTCCGGAGGCAACGTCGACCCGCTCGTGCTCTTGCGCGTCGTCCGCCACGGTCTCGCCGCGGCGGGGCGCTATCTCCAGGTGCGCGTGCGGCTCGTCGACCGTCCTGGTGCGCTCGCCGGGCTGCTGCAGGACCTGGCTCGTCACGGAGGAAACATCATGCACGTCGATCATGTGCGCACCGGGGTCGGGCTCGCTATCGACGAGGTCGAGGTGACGATGCAGGTCGAGACGAAGGGGCCGGAGCACTGCTCGGCGCTCCTCGACCACCTGCGCAGCGAGGGCTACAACCTCGCTGAGAACTGAGGGACCGGACGACGGACCGGCAGCGGCTGATCGCCCTGGTCTGGCGACCACGCACGAACGGCTGCCCAGGATCTCCTGGACAGCCGTTCGTGGAGGGTCGAGGACCCGTGGACCGACGCGCGATCAGCCCTGATAGGGCTTCGCGGCCGTGACGGTCACGTGGATCGTCGAGCCGTTGGGCGCCGCGTAGGTGACCTTCGCGCCGACCTTCTTGCCGTGGATCGCTGCGCCGAGCGGGGACTTCTCGGAGTACACGTCGATGTCGGTGGTCCCGGCGATCTCGCGCGAGCCGAGGAGGAACACCATCTCGTCTCCGCCGACGTCGGCCGTGACGACCATGCCGGGCTCGACGACACCGTCGTCCGGCGGGGTGCCGATCTTGACGCTGCGGAGCTTCTCGGTGAGCTCGCGGACGCGCGCCTCGTTCTTGCCCTGCTCCTCGCGAGCGGCGTGATAGCCGCCGTTCTCCTTGAGGTCGCCCTCGTCGCGGGCCGCTGCGATGCGGTCCGTGATCTCCGCGCGTCCCTCGCCGCTGAGGTGGGCAAGCTCGGCCTGGAGTCGGTCGTGTGCCTCCTGGGTCAGCCAGGTGACATTCGTCTCGGTCACAGGTCGCTCCTTCCATGGCTCGGGCACGTAGGTGTGCCCGTCGTGAATCGTGTGTGGTTCTGGGGGTCTCGCTCGTCGACCGCCGGTGGGAGTGCCTCACCGCGGTGTCCGCGACCTGCACGCCCTGAGGTGTGCAGGGGCGCTTCGCCCCGGTTCCAGTGTTCCTGCCAGCTGCTGTCGGGATCCGAACAGCGCGTGTGCGCCATCAGATCGCCAACCGGGTCAGCGTCCGAATAGACCAGTGTAGCAACGATGCGTCGTCAGTCGGCGGTAGTGAAACCGTTGACCTTGTGCGTGCCGTCGCAGAACGGTTTGATCGCGGAGGCGCCGCAGCGGCACAGGGCCATGGTCGACCGACGTGCCGGGACTGGCTCACCGTCTGGGCCGACCAGGGAGACGTTCCCGCGCACGAGCAGCGGACCGTCAGGGCACAGCGTGATCTCGACCGGGTCGGTCGGGGCTCCCGCAGCCACCGTCACGCGTCCGTCCGGGAGCGCAGGGAGGTCGTCCCCGCGGTCCAGCAGCCCAGCACGTGCGCAGCCGCCCAGCCGTCGACGGTCAAGCACGCGGCTGCCCCGAACATGATGTCGTCGAGCAGTGCGGGGTCCTGCTCTGCGAGACGGCCCGCGAGGTCGCGGCCGGCGATCTGCTCGTGGACCGCGTCGGCCTCGACGTGCTCGTCGAAGTAGCGCGTCACCGTCTCGTCGTACCCGTGCCGGCGGAAGCCGTTGCCGTAGAGCCGGTTCGGGATGGACGACGTCATCTCGAACGCCGCGAGATGACCGACGATCGCACCTCGTAGGCGCCGGTGCAGCCCGAACATCGACATCATGTTCAGGGCCGCGAGCGTCCACGACGGCACCGCGTCGACGTAGGCGCCGTACGTGTCGTCGAGCCCGGTGCCGCGCATGGCCGCGGCGAAGAGAGCAGAGTGCATGCGCTCCGGCCGGCCTCCGCCGTACTCGTCCGTCTGGATCTCGACGAGGGCAGCCTTCGGTGCTCCGGCGAGGCGGGGGACCGCCCAGGTGTGCGGGTCCGCCTCCTTGAGCTGGTACACCGAGCGCTGCACGAGGAGCTCGCGCAGCTGGTCGTCCGTCGCGTCCTTCGCGACGTAGCGGGCGATGCTCGGCCCGGAGTCCTGGGCTGCGAGCGTGAAGAGCGCGGCGGCCACCGACGAGGCGACGGGCTCGGGCAGGGCCGGTACGTCGACCCGGGCGCGCAGCTCGGCCTCGAAGAGCGCTTCGAGGCGCTCTCGTGCGGCGAGGAGCACGGGTGACCACTCCCAGTCGTCGGTGACCCCGGCGATGCCGCGGTAGTGCAGCTCGTACAAGCAGAAGAGGGTGAGCTGGAGGTCGTCGTCCTCGACGACGGACGTCGCGCGGTCCCGGGCCGTGAGCGCGCGTGCCACGTCGTCGTGGAACGCCTCGGCGCGCTCGGTGTCGACAGAGCCCTGCAGGAGGTCGAGGAGCGCAGCGCTCAGCGCGCCGCGAGGCGCAGGGAGGGGTAGGGGGCACCCGCGGTCGAGGACGCGCTCTTCGGACGCTGCGGGCGCTGGCGCGACGATGCTCGTGCGGATCGGGGTTCCGTCGGGTCCGGCATCTCGCTCGGTGGGCGAGGGGACGAACGAGAGGGTCTTCACAGAGTTCTCCTGCGCTACGCGTGCTGTGGTTCCGGGCCGCTTCTTGACGCCAGATCGATCACGCTAGCCCAGGTGGTTCGGGGCGGCACCCGGAACGGTCAGCGTCGGTGTCAGCCGAGCGTGCGGCAGTCCTCCACGATCGCGGTCACGGCCTCCTCCGACGTGGCGATCTCGGTGGTGTATCTCGTCTCGGCGAGGGTCGTCGGGCCGATCGTCACCTCGCGCGTGCCGACCTGCGCGAAGCTCGCGCTCAGTGCCTGCAGGGTGCAGACCACGGTGGCGTCTCGCGGCTTGGCGACGTTGAACGTGATCTCCACGACCTCCGCGCTCTTCACCGAGTACCCGACGTCTTGGCCACGGACGGCGCCGTCTTCCTGGCCGAACGCCATCCACGCGACGAACGCGAGCACGACCACCGCGCCGGCCGCGACGAGGACCCGCAGCACGACAGGGTTCAGGGGCTTGCGCGGTGTGCCGTAGCGCCCGTCCGGGACATGGCCGGGCGGTGTCGCAGGGACGGCCTGCTGAGGATCGACGGGGAGCTCGGGCACAGCGGGGGCCTTTCCGGCAGAGGCCTCAGGCGCCGGCGGGTGCAGCCCACCGTCGTGCTGGGGGATCATGGTCTTCTACTGATTATTGTCGTGATCACGGCACAGCCGAAATCGGCGCCCACCCGGGGCCGGACGGCTATGGAGATCGAAGGAGGACCGGTGACCACTTCGCCGTTGCGGCTCATGGCCGTCCACGCGCACCCGGACGACGAGTCGAGCAAGGGAGCGGCGACGACTGCCCGGTACGCGGCGCAGGGCGTCGAGGTGCTGGTCGTCAGCTGCACCGGAGGTGAGCGCGGCAGCATCCTCAATCCTCGGTTCGGGCGAGAGGTCACGGACATCGACGAGATGCGAGAGATCCGCACGGGCGAGATGGCAGGCGCGGCAGCCGCCCTGGGTGTCCAGCACCGCTGGTTGGGATTCGTCGACTCCGGGCTGCCGGAGGGGGACCCGCTGCCTCCGCTGCCGGAAGGCTGCTTCGCGGCGATGCCGCTCGAGGAGGCGGCCACACCGTTGGTCGAGCTCGTCCGGTCGTTCCGCCCGCACGTGATCACGACGTACGACCCGTCCGGTGGCTACCCGCACCCGGACCACATCATGTGCCACCGCGTGTCGAAGGAAGCGTTCGACACCGCGGGCGACGCGGAGCGCTACCGGGGCCACGGCGAGCCGTGGACGCCCCTGAAGCTCTACTACAACCACGACTTCTCCATGCGGCGCATCAGGACGATGCACGAGGCCCTGCTCGCGGCAGGGCACGAGTCGCCGTTCGGCGACTGGGTCGAGTCGCGGGCGGCCCGTGAGATCACGGAGCGCGAGGTCACGACCCGTATCGAGTGTGCGGACTACTTCTCTGCCCGGGATGCGGCGTTGCGCTCCCACGCGACGCAGATCGACCCTGAGGGGTTCTTCTTCGCGACGCCTCGTGAGCTCGAGGTCAGCGTCTGGCCGGTCGAGGAGTACGAGCTCGCCGAGTCACGGGTCCAGACCTCGACGCCGGAGGACGACCTCTTCGCAGGGATCGTCTCGACGGACGGAGACCGCTCGTGAACGGCGCAGGAACGTCGCTCGACCTCTCGACGCTCGTCGACGCCCGCACCGGCATGCAGGTGCTGCACTCGGAGACGGCGACGCCCGAACCGTTGCCGTCGTCGACGCAGACGCCGCTGCGCGAGGACCTCGACGAGGTGGACGTCTCGCCCGGCCTGGCAGGTTTCCTCGCCATCTTCGTCGTCGCGGTCGCGACGATCTTCCTCGTGCTGTCGATGACCCGAAAGCTGCGCCGGGTCAACCACCGTGCGAACCACGACTCGGTGGTCGACGCGACCTTCGACGACCGCCGCTCCGGCGCAGCCGAGCCCGGTGACGGGGCTGGCGACGGCGACGGGACGGACTGAACCACGTGCGGGTGACGATCGCTCAGGTCGAGGTCAGCCCAGACCATGCCGCCAACCGGGTGGTCGTCGGGCAGGCCGTGACGGAGGCCGAGCGGGTGCGAGCGGACCTGCTCGTCCTGCCGGAGTACGCGAGCGGCTACGACCCGCGCGGTGTCGGGATCGCGCACGCGGAACCGCTCTCCGGCCCGTTCGTCACGCTGCTCCGCGAGCGGACGGCACGCTCGTCGTTGACCGTCGTCGCCGGAACGGTCCTGCCGGCCGAGGCCGATGTCGACGACGAGGCTGGCGTGCGCGAGCCGGGCAGCCCCGCGAGGGCGAGCAACGCCGTCGTCGTGGTGCGCGGCGGGGAGGTCGTCGGCGTGTACCGCAAGGTTCACCTCTACGACGCGTTCGGTCAGCGTGAGTCGGACAGGCTCGCCGGCGGGGATCCTGCCGCGCCGCCCCTCGTGGTCCAGGTCGGTGATCTGCGCGTGGGTGTCATGACGTGCTACGACCTGCGCTTTCCCGAGTCGGCTCGTCGTCTCGTGGACGCGGGCGCGCAGGTTCTCGTGGTGCCTGCCGCGTGGGCGTCTGGGCCGCAGAAGGTCGAGCACTGGCGCATCCTCGCGCAGGCACGCGCGATCGAGAACACCTGCGCGGTCGTCGCGGTCGGCCAGACGGGCCAGGGAGTCAGCGGGCACTCGATGCTCGTCGCTCCGGACGGTCTCGTGAGCATCGAGCTCGGCGACGACCGCGCGTTCCGGTCGGCCGACATCGACGTGGACGGGATCCTCGCCGAGCGCGCACGCAACCCGTCGTTGGAGAACCGGCGCTACGGCGTCGTCCCCCTCGCGCACGGCGAGAGCTAGCGCTCCGGCACGGCACTGCACTGCACTGCAGCACAGCACAGCGCCGCACCCGCGCGCAGAGCGGGTGCGGCGCTGCGCCGGTCGTCAGCGGGACGCGACGACCGCTACCGCGACAGCAGCGAAGTGGAAGCCGAAACCGACGACCGTGAGCACGTGGAAGATCTCGTGGAAACCGAACCAGCGTGGGCTGGGGTTGGGGCGCTTGAGGCCGTAGACGACCGCGCCCAGCGTGTACGCCAGCCCGCCGGCGGCGACGAGCAGCACCGCTGTGGGGCCGACGTCTGCCTTCCAGAAGACGGGCATGTACCCGACGGCGACCCACCCGAGGGCGAGGTAGATCGGCACGTAGACCCAGCGGGGGGCCCCGAGCCAGATGATCCGGGCAGCCAGGCCGAGGATCGCGCCCGTCCACACGATGATGAGGAGGATCCTCGCGGCGCTGGGGGACAAGAGGTAGACGGCCAGAGGCGTGTAGCTGCCGGCGATGATGAGGAAGATGTTCGAGTGGTCGGCGCGCCGGAGGATCCCGGTGACCTTCGGCGACCACGTGCCGAGGTGGTAGACCGCGCTCGTGCCGAAGAGCAGGATCGAGCTCAGGCCGAACACCGCGGTCGCGACGCGACCCGCGCCTGGCTCGGCGAGCACGACGAGGATGATGCTGCCGACGAGGGCGATCGGGAAGGTGCCCGCGTGGATCCATCCGCGCAGGCGTGGTTTGACCGCGCCAGCGACAGCAGACGCGACGCCGCCGACGCGATCGGCTGCCGACGGACGGGTGTCGTCCGGGGTGGTCGGGCGGCCCTGCGGTTCGTCGTCGGCCACGGTGGTCCTGGCCATAGATGCTCCTCGGTCGATCGTGCACACGTTGGGGACGACCATAACTTACGCCTGCGTAGGTTACGAAAGCGTAGGTTCTAGGTCCTGTGTGCGGTGTCTTGTCGTCTTGCCGACAGTGTGAAGGTCGTGTGGTGCGACGGTCCACCTCCGGTAGCGTGTGAACCACAACGACCACCCGGAGGACCGCGCGTGCGCCTGCCCCATCTGCTCTACGGGCTCTACGAGAAGCGACTGGCCGCCTCTCTCGACGGGGGGACCTCCCCGCGTCACGTCGGCGTGATCCTCGACGGCAACCGACGCTGGGCCAAGTCCTTCGGTGAGCCCGCAGCAACAGGGCACCGACGGGGTGCCGACAAGATCGAGGACTTCCTCCGATGGAGCGAGGAGCTCGGCGTCGAGGTCGTGACCCTCTGGATGCTCTCGACGGACAACCTCTCCCGCGCGGCCACCGAGCTCGACGCGCTCCTCGACATCATCGAGGAGGCTGTCTGTGCCCTGGCGAGCAGCGGCCGCTGGCGCCTGCGGGTGGTCGGGCGGCTCGACCTCCTCCCGCCGGCGCTCGCCGCGACGCTCCGCCGGGCGCAGACCCAGACCGACTCGGTCGGTGGCATCGAGGTCAACGTCGCGATCGGCTACGGCGGACGCCACGAGATCGCCGACGCTGTCCGCGACTTCCTCCGTGAGCGGGCCTCCCACGGAGCGACGATCGAAGAGATCGCCGCGGACATCGATGTCGACGACATCGCCGAGCACCTCTACACCAAGGGGCAGCCAGACCCGGAGCTCGTCATCCGCACGTCGGGAGAGCAGCGGCTCGGCGGTTTCCTGCTGTGGCAGAGCGCCCACTCGGAGTTCTACTTCTGCGAGGCCTACTGGCCAGACTTCCGCAGGGTCGACTACCTGCGCGCCCTGCGCGCCTACTCTGCGCGGGAACGTCGCCTCGGTCGTTGAGGTGACAGGATGTCCGGTCAAGGTCACATCGGGGAGTGCTGGCTCCGCCGTGTGCGCGCCACGAAGCGGTGGGAAGATGTCAGCCATGTCCATGAGCACCGTGCCCGCTCCCGCCGTCCGCCCCTACGACGCCCTCCTGCTCTTCTCCTTCGGGGGACCGAACAAGCCCGAGGACGTCGTCCCGTTCTTGCGCAACGTCACCGCCGGAAAGGGGATCCCGGACGCCCGGCTCGAAGAGGTCGGCGAGCACTACTACGGCTTCGGGGGCAAGAGCCCCATCAACGAGCAGAACCTCGCGCTCAAGGCTGCGCTCGAAGACGAGCTGGCTGCCCGGGGGATCGACCTGCCGATCGTCTGGGGCAACCGGAACTGGGCGCCGTACACGAAGGACGCCCTGGAAGAGCTCAAGGCCGCCGGTGCGCAGCGTGCCGTGGTGCTCGTGACGAGCGCCTACTCGTCGTACTCCGGGTGCCGGCAGTACCGCGAGAATCTTGCGCTCACCCTCGACGAGCTCGGTGATCTCGGACCAGAGGGATCGACGAGCGTGCAGCTGGACAAGGTCCGTTCGTACTTCAACCACCCAGGATTCGCGCGAGCGAACGTCGACGCTGTCGTCGATGCCTACCGCGCACTGGCCGCGAAGGCTGGTACCGAAGCTGCCAGCGCCGCTGACCTCGTCTTCGTCACGCACTCCATCCCGGAGACGATGGAAGCGGCGTCGGTCGTGTCCGGCGCGACGTACTCGTCGCAGCACCTCGACCTTGCGGCCGTCGTCGCGGAGCAGGTCGGTGCGGAGCTCGGGCACGAGGTCCCGTGGACGCTCGCCTACTGCTCGCGGTCTGGTCCGCCCAGCCAGCCGTGGCTCGAGCCCGACGTCAACGACCTCCTGCGAGACATGGCGGCAGACGGTCGCACATCGGTCGTGCTGTCTCCGATCGGGTTCATCTCCGACCACATGGAGGTCGCGTACGACCTCGACACGGAGGCGCTGGCGACCGCGGCCGAGCTCGGGATGAGCGCAGTGCGTGCGGGTACCGTGAGCACCAGAGCGCCGTTCGTGGCCGGTCTCGTCGACCTCGTCCTCGAGCGCGCTGCGATCGCACGGGGAGACGACGTCGAGCAGCCCGCTGTCGGGACTCTCGGCGCGTTCCCGTCCCCCTGCCGACCAGGGTGCTGCCGGCGCCGGGACGGCGAGGACAGCGGCGTCCCCGCCCTGTGCAGTACAGGTCTCACGACCTGAGCGTGACCACCGACATCCCTATCCTGAGCAGTCGACGAGAGCTGGACGCAGAGCAATGACCGAGACCGGCCACACCCACCACCGCGCCGACACGGGCGAAGAGATCAGCACGGAGACCGTCAACGCCGCGGTGCGCTACGCGATGTGGTCGGTGTTCTCCACCGTCCAGACGCTCCCCGTGGACGCAGAGGATCGCCGTGCGCTCGTCGACGACGCACTGAGCGCGGTCGGCGGGGAGGCCTCGGGCGCCGAGACCGACCTCACCGTGCGTGGCTGGTACGACGTCGGTGGGCTGCGGTCGGACGCGGACCTCATGGTCTGGTGGCACGGGCCGACGATCGAGTCCGTCCAGGGGGCCTACCAGCGGCTGCGGGCGTCTGAGCTCGGACGGCACCTCGAGCCCGTCTGGTCGGTCGCGGCGCTGCACCGTCCCGCAGAGTTCAACCGTGGTCACATCCCCGCGTTCATGGCCGACGAGGCCCCGGGCGACTACATCTGCGTCTACCCCTTCGTGCGCTCCTACGAGTGGTACCTGCTGCCTCCCCAGGAGCGCGCCACCATGCTCCGGGACCACGGCATGGCTGCTGCCGGCTACAAGGACGTCCGGGCCAACACCGTCTCGGCGTTCGCGCTCGGCGACTACGAGTGGATCCTCGCCTTCGAGGCCGAGCAGCTCGACCGCATCGTCGATCTCATGCGTGACCTGCGTGCGACCGAGGCCCGGCGCCACGTCCGTGAGGAGCTGCCGTTCTTCACCGGGCCGCGCACGGACCTGCACGCATGGGCAGACCGCCAGCCTCAGTCCGAGTGACCACGAGCGTCCCAGCCGACGACTGCCGGCCGGGACGCTCGTCGGGCACGTGCCCGAGCAGTGCGAGGCAGGTCAGGGGTACAGGCCGCGAATCTGGTGCGCTTCGGCGACCCTCTTGACCCCGATGACGAGCGCGGCGTCCCGGAGGGTCAGGTTCTCGCGCCGAGCGAGACCGGCGACGTCCGCGTACGCGGAGCGCATCCGGCCGGCGAGCTTCTCCTCGATCTCCGCGAGCGTCCACCAGTAGGCCTGGTTCGCCTGGACCCACTCGAAGTACGAGACGACGACGCCGCCCGCGTTCGCGAGGATGTCCGGCACGACGACGGTGCCCTGCGCAGCCAGGATGGTGTCGGCCTCCGAGGTGGTCGGACCGTTGGCGCCCTCGACGACGAACCGGGCACGGACCAGCGGTGCGGTCTGCGCGTTGATGACCCCGTCGACCGCGGCAGGCACGAGCACGTCGACCTCGAGCGCGAGGAGCCCCGTGTTGTCGATGGGGTCCGCGCCGTCGAACCCGACGACAGACCCGGTGGCACCGACGTGCTCGAACAGCCGGGCGACGTCGAGGCCTGCGGGGTTGTGCACCCCGCCGAACTCGTCGGTGACGGCGACGACGTGCGCACCCTCCTCAGCGAAGATCGCTGCCGCGTGGGAGCCGACCTTGCCGAAGCCCTGGATGGCGACGGTCGAGCCCGCGAGCTCGGCACCTGCCTCGGCCAGCGCCGACTGGGTGACGTGCACGACCCCGCGGGACGTCGCTGTCGGTCGCCCGAGAGAACCGCCGACGGCGAGCGGCTTGCCGGTGACGACGGCAGGGATCGTGTGGCCCTTGCTCACCGAGTACGTGTCCATGACCCATGCCATGGTCTGCTCGCCGGTGCCCATGTCCGGGGCCATGATGTCGTTCTCCGGGCCGATGATCGGCATGATCTCGCTCGTGTAGCGACGAGTCACCCGCTCGAGCTCTGCCTGGCTGTACTCGTGCGGGTTGATGCCGACGCCACCCTTGGCCCCGCCGTAGGGGAGCTCGACGATCGCGCACTTCCACGTCATGAGCATCGCCAGCGAACGGACCTCGTCGATGTCGACGCTCGGGTGGTAGCGCAGCCCGCCCTTTCCTGGCCCGCGGGAGATGTTGTGCTGGACCCGGAAGCCGTGGAAGAGCTCGACCCGGCCGTCGTCGCGTCGGAGCGGTACGGCGACGTTGAGCTCGCGGCGCGGGGTCGCGAGCATCTCGTGCAGTCCTTCCCCGTAGCCGAGGATCTCGACCGCGCCGGACAGCTGGCCGAGGGCGTTCGCCCACGCGAGAGAGGTCGTCGCGGTCGGGCTGCTGGCCGTCGTGGTGAGCGGCTGATCGAGGGATGTCGCCGTGCGTGTCGTCACTGGGGCTCCTTGTGGGAGGGCGGTGTGCTCGGCCTGTTGCGGCCTAGGGTCAAACTACCGTTCCGTCACCTCTGTGGCGATGCCGAGCGCGTCGACGAGGGCGATCTCCTCGGCACCGAGCGTGATGTCGAGCGCACGGAAGTTCGACGTGATGCGCTCGGGTGTCACGGACTTCGGGATGACGACGAATCCGTGGTCGATGTGCCACCGGAGCACCACGTGCACGGGATCGACACCGTGGGCCGCGGCAACCTGTGCGAGCACCGGGTCGTCGAGGTCGGTGCGCTTGAACGGGCTGTAGCCCTCGAGGACGACACCGCGGGCTCCGAGCTCGGCCGCGAGCGTCGCGTCGTAGTCGGTCGGGCTCCACGGGATCTGGTTGACGGCGGGGGTCTCGCCCGTCGCGTCTGTCAGCTCGTCGATCTGGCTGGGGGAGTAGTTGCTCACGCCGATCGACCGTGCCAGGCCTTCGTCGCGCAGCGTCCGCAGCCGCTCCCAGACGGCCGGGCTTGCCTGCTTGTGGGGCGGCCAGTGGATGAGCCACAGGTCGACTGCAGCGAGGCCCAGCATCTCCAGAGACGACTCGAGCGTCTCGCGCTCGCGTCCCGCGTTGTCGGGCGGCAGCTTGGTCGTGACGAAGAGGTCGTCGCGCGGCACGCCGGAGTCGGCGATCGCGCGGCCGACCTGCGACTCGTTGCCGTAGGCCGTCGCCGTGTCGATGTGCCGGTAGCCCGTCTGGAGGGCGTGCAGCACGGAGGTGTAGGCGTCGTCGCCCTCGGACTGCCAGGTGCCGAAGCCGAGGAGGGGGATCTCCCCTCCGGGCAGGGGTGTGGTGGGTGCGAGAGGTGGTGTGGTCATCGGCCCAGTCTGCCTCGGACGTCGTGAGGTCGCAGGAGGAACGACGACGGCACCAGGGGCCTCGCCTCAGGTCGAGGATCGCTCCACGAGCTCGGGAGCGAGGACGGTGTGACCGTCCTCGGCCATGGTCGAGGTGACGTCGTGGGGAGGTTCGCTCAGATCGTCGGCGCTGAAGACTCCGAGGGTCGTCAGGAGCTCGTCCGTGGCGTGCCGCGCCATGCGCACGACGGGGTTCCGCACGGTGGTGAGGGCCGGGATCGCGCCTTCGGCGACGCCGAGGTCGTCGTAGCCGACGACCGCCACGTCGTCGGGGACCGACCTGCCGTGCTTGGCGAGGACACGCATCGCTCCGACGGCCATGAGGTCCGAGGCAGCGAAGACCCCGTCGACGGTGGGGTCCTCGGCGAGGATGGCTTCCATCGCCTCGATGCCGGCTGCCGTCGTGAAGTCCCCGCCGGCGAGCGGGCCCTCTGGGAGTCCCTGCTGCGCGAGCGCGTGGCGCCAGCCCGCCTGGCGGTCTTCGCCTGCGGTCATGTCGCTGGGACCGGCGATGTGGGCGATGTTCCTGCGACCTCGGGCGATGAGGTGCTGCGTCGCGATGACGCCGCCCCCGAAGTTGTCGACGTCCACGAACCGCAGTCCGGGGAACACCTTGAACGGGCGGCCGACGAACACGGCGGGGAGCCGAGACACGTCGATGACGCTCTCGAGGTCGTCTTTGCGGTGGTGCGACACGACGATGGCGCCGTCGACGTGCCCGTTACGAAGGTAGCGACCGATCCGCCCGCTGGTCTCGCCCGGCTTGTCGATGAGGAGGACGAGCTGCAGGTCGGTGTCCTTGAGGGACGCGTTCATCCCGCGCAGCGTCGCTGCGAAGAACGGGTCGCTGAGGACGCGCTCGTCCGGTTCGGGGACGACGAGCGCGATGGAGTTCGTCCGGCGGGTGACGAGCGACCGCGCCGCCCGGTTCGGGATGTACCCGAGCCGGGCGATCGCGTCGTCGACGGCCGTCTGTGCTTCTGGTGAGACCCGAGAGCCGCCGTTGATGGCACGAGAGGCCGTGGAGCGTGAGACTCCAGCGGTCTGTGCCACCTCCTCCAGCGTGGGGACGTGCATAGTCATGGGTCTCCTCAGGGGACGACGTCGTCGTCAGCCGATCGTGGACAGAGCTGGTGTCAGAGCGCGGTGTCGACAGTAGCGGTCAGCGAGTTGGTCCGTGCGACGTCTGAGTACCAGCGCCCGCTCGCCTTGATCGTCCGCTCTTGCGTCTCGTAGTTCACGCGGACGATCCCGAAGCGCTTGTGGTATCCCCATGCCCACTCGAAGTTGTCGAGGAGCGACCAGGCGAAGTATCCACCGACGTCAGCGCCCTGGGCGATGGCGTCGTGGGTCGCCCGGAGGTGGACGTCGTAGAAGTCCAGACGGTTCTGGTCGTCGACGTCGTCGTTCTCGTCTGCCACGTCGTCGTAGGCGCAGCCGTTCTCCGTGACGAACAGCCGTGCTCTGGCCGGTCCGGTGTACTCCGCCTGCAGACGCAGGAGGAGACGTGTGAGACCTTCAGGCTGGATCTCCCAGTCCATGTCGGTGACCGGGAGCCCACGGGGGTGGACGTAGACGCCGTCCGCCGCCGGGTAGGGCGACGAGGTGGGGCGCTCGACCGGGGCGTCGCTGACGAGCGTCGACGTAGGTGGCGTCTTGCTCACTGCTTCACCGTGGTAGTAGTTCACGCCCAGCGTGTCGATCGGTGTCGAGATCGTCTCGAGGTCGCCGTCCTTGACGAGCGCCAGGAAACCGTCTGCGAGACCGACCTCGTCGAGGTCCTGGAGCAGGTCGACGGGGTAGGCGCCCTTGAACACGGGGTCGGCGAAGACCCGGTTGAACTGGGCGTCGATGCGGCGAGCCGCATCGACGTCGTCTGCGCTCGACGGGTCGACGGGGTCTGCCACCGTGAAGTTCAGGGTGAGCCCGAGGTTGGCTTTCGTGTCACGCGAGCGCAGCTCTTGTGTCGCGAGGCCGTGGCCGAGCATGAGGTGGTGCGCGGCCGCGAGGCCGTCAGGGCGTGACTGGCGGCCGGGTGCGTGCACGCCGGCGGTGTAGCTGAGGAACGACGAGCACCACGGTTCGTTGAGCGTGGTCCACACGCCGACACGGTCTCCGAGCGCCTCGTGCATCGTGATGGCGTACTCGCTGAAGAGGTAGGCGGTGTCGCGGTTCGCCCAGCCGCCCTTGTCCTCGAGCGCCTGGGGGAGGTCCCAGTGGTAGAGCGTGAGCCACGGGAGGATGTTCTTCTCGAGGAGGGAGTCGACGAGACGCGAGTAGAAGTCGATCCCCTTCGAGTTCACGCCGCCCGGACCGCTGACGCCGTCAGGGCGGACGCGGGACCATGAGGTGGAGAAGCGGTAGGCGCCGATGTTCATGCTCTGCATGAGCGAGGTGTCGGCCTCGTACCTGTTGTAGTGGTCGCAGGCGACCTCGCCGTCGTGACCGTCGAGGACTGCTCCAGGCACCGTGCAGAAGGTATCCCAGATGGAGTCGCGACGTCCGTCGACGTGGCCTGCGCCCTCGACCTGGAACGCGGCCGTAGCTGCGCCCCAGATGAATCCTTCGGGGAAGGTGAGAGGTGCGGGGCTGCTGGCGGTGGAGGTCATCCCTTGACTGCTCCTTGCATGATGCCGGCGACCAGGTGGCGGCCCGCGAAGATGAAGACGATGATCAGCGGGAGCGTGGACAGCAGCACCCCGGACATGATGAGGGCGTAGTCCGTGAAGTAGTTCGCGTTGAGGAGCTGGATCACCATCGGCAGGGTCGGGTTGTTCGATCCGAGGATGATGAACGGCCAGAAGAACGCGGTCCAGCTGCCGATGAACGTGAAGAGGGCGAGCATCGCTGCGGCGGGCCGTGCGGCTGGCAGCGCGATGTGCCAGAAGGTGCGGATCATCGACGCCCCGTCGACGCGGGCTGCCTCGATGAGCTCGTAGGGCAGCGCGCTGTCGAGGTACTGCGTCATCCAGAACACGCCGAACGCGGTGACCATCCCTGGGACGATGACGGCGATGAGCTTGCCGGACCAGCCGATCTCCGACATGACGATGAAGAGCGGGACGATGCCGAGCTGCGTCGGGATCGCCATCGTGGCGATGACGAAGACGAGGAGCGGGCCGCGTCCGCGGAACCGGAGCTTGGCGAAGGAGTACCCGGCGAGGGTCGAGAAGATGACGACCGACACCGCCTGGAGCGACGCGACGATCACCGAGTTGATGAAGCCTTGCATCAACGGGATGTTCGAGCTGAAGACCCGGCCGAAGTTCTCGAAGAGCTTGCCGTCGGGGATGAGGCTCGGCACCGGGTTGGCGGCGATCGTCGTCTGGGTGGTCGAGCCGAGAAGGAGCGTGTAGTAGATCGGGTACGCCGAGATGAGGATGACGACGCCGAGGATCAGGTACGTGACCCAGCCCGGCCTGCGGTCGGGCCCGGCGAGCTTTGCGCGCCGACGGCTTGCCGAGCGTGCCGCGCCCTTTCCTGCTGTCTGGGCGATGACGGGGATGGAGCTCATCGCGTCCTCCGGTTGTTCGAGCTGGTGCGCTTGGGCGTCTGAGACTTCTTCGTCTTTGTGGGCTTGGGTCCACCGGACGACGAGATCTTGTTGGTGATCATGTAGTTGATGAGACCGATGACCACGATGATGAGGAAGAGGATCCAGGCGACGGCCGAGGCCCGTCCGAAGCTCTTCTGGTTGCCCCACCCGAGCTCGTAGATGTACATGGTGACGGTCATCCACTGCTGGTCGGAGCCACCGCGGCCGGTGTTGTCGAACATGCGGGGCTCGTCGAAGATCTGGAGGCCACCGATCGTCGACGTGATGACGACGAAGATGATGGTCGCGCGCAGCTGCGGGACGGTGATGGAGAAGAACTGGCGGAACCTGCCCGCGCCGTCGATGATCGCTGCCTCGTAGAGCTCGCGGGGGATGGCCTGCATCGCGGCGAGGAAGATGAGGGTGTTGTAGCCGGTCCAGCGGAAGTTGACCATGGTCGCGATGGCGAAGTGGCTGGGGAAGATCTCGGCGTGCCAGCGGACTGCATCGATCCCGACACCGGTGAGGATCGTGTTGACCATCCCGGACTCGTCTGCGAACAGGCGGCCGAAGATCAGACCGACGGCCACAGGTGCGACGACGTAGGGGATGAGGACGCCCATGCGCCAGAAGGTCTTGGCCCGGAGGTTCGCGCTGAGGAGGGCCGCGAGGATGAGCGCCATGATGACCTGCGGTACCGACGACAGCAGGAAGATCGAGAACGTGTTGCGCAGCGCTTTGTGAAAGCTCGGAGACTCCACGACGTCGACGAAGTTCTGGAGCCCGACGAAGTCGCCCTTCCCGTAGAGGAGGTGCCAGTCGAAGAGGGACACGTACCCGGTGTAGAGCAGCGGGAAGAGCCCGGTGATGCCGAACAGGATGAAGAACGGCGAGATGTAGAGGTACGGGGAGAGCTTGACATCCCACTTGCCCACCGTCTGGCTGAAGGCGATACGCCGCGGTGCGCGATCTACCTCGGGAGGGGGCTTGTGCGGGGACAGGACGGCCATGGGGTTCCTTCTGGCATGCGCAGGCTGAACCCGCGGCGTTGAGCAGTGGCGTGATGCATCGGACGCCGCCGGGTCGTGCTGTTCCGACGGCGTCCGATGGGTGTCATGCAGGTGTGACAGATCAGCCGATGGGGATCAGAGGCCGAGCTCGTCGTAGCTCGTGAGCGCCTTGGTCCAAGACGTTTCAGCGTCGTCCGTCTGGTCGACGTCGACGCGGTTCATGGCGTCGTTGACGATCTGGACGAGCGAGAAGTACGCGCCACCCTTGAACGGCGGGACCGGGTTGACCGCTTCTGCACGGGCCTTGAAGATCTCGCCGACGGGAGCGTCGTTGAAGAACGCGTTCGTCGAGGAGAGGAGCGACTCGTCGGTCAGGGTCTCGACCTGGCTCGGGAAGTTGCCGGCCTCGGCGAAGGCCTTGACCTGCTGCTCAGGGGCAGTCAGCCACAGTGCGAGGTCCTTGGCTGCTTCGATGTTCTTGCCAGACGAGGGGACGGTGAGGAACGATCCGCCCCAGTTTCCGCCGCCACCGGGGAAGACGTCAGCGACGTCCCAGCCCTCGACGCCGCCGGACTCGGACTCGATGGAGCCGGTCATCCAGGACGGGCAGATCATCGTGGCGAAGGCGTCGTTCTGGAAGCCTGCCTTCCAGTCGTCTCCCCACATGCCCAGGTGCGCGGACAGGTCCTGCGACTCGGTGAGGATCGCGTCGTAGGCGGACTTGATCTCGGTGTTGTCAGCGAGGCTCTTGGCCTCACCGGTCGAGGGGTCCTCGTATGCTGCGTCCATCTGGCCGACCTGGGCCTGCATGACGGCGACCGCGGAGTCGTACCAGGCGGAGTCAGAAGCGGCCGTGAACGTGTGGCCGACCTCGAAGTACTTCTCCCACGTGGCGTCCTCGCCCCCGAGGAGCGCGGCGACCTCGTCGCGGTCGGTCGGGAGACCGGCTGCGGCAAAGAGGTCGGAGCGGTAGCAGATGGCCTCGGGGCCGATGTCGGTTCCGAGCCCGATGAGCTTGTTGTCAGCCTTGCCCTGCTCGAGCTTCCAGTCGAGGTAGCGGCCGTCGACCTCAGGTGCCTCGAGGTCTTCGAAGCGGTCTGCGAGGGGCGTGAGCTCGGGCATCCAGTCGATCTCGATGGCCTCGACGTCGGCGAGGCCGTCGCCGCCGGCCGCGAGGCGCGTGGTGAGGTTCGTCCGGGCGTCGCCGGACTCGGCGGCCTTCGTCTGCTTGACGATGATGTCGGGGTTCGCCGCCGTGTACTCGGCGAGGAGTGCGTCGGTGTAGCCGAAGTTGTTGAAGGTCGCGACGGTGAGGGTGATCTTGCCGTCTGCGTCCGGCCCGCCCTCGTCGCTCGAGCTGTCGGAGCACGCGGAGAGGGAGAGGGCGAAGATCGATGCGCCGGCAACCACTGTGGTCAGGCGGCGCGAACGGGTGCTACGGGTCATGTCGAGGACTCCTTTGTCGACGGGTGCGGCACCACTGCCGCTAGTTCCTGTCAGGGAATGTCACGAGACGGGCACGGGGGTGAGTCCGTCTCGTCGAACGTGCACGGGTGTGATCCCGATCTCTTGGGAGCGCTCCCATGCGCTACTGGTGATCCTCGTGGGAGCGGTCCCACCCTGTCAAGCGCGCGAGCGGCGCCGACTGGTGAAACGGTTGCAGAAAACGCATCCTTGCTGGTCAGCGCCGTGTCGTTAAACAGGGGTATGCCAAATTGTTACGTCCTGGGAGCGGACTGGCCGTCTCCGTGCGAGGACGGGCCCTCGGCAGCGATCCATGATGCAGCGCATCGGGCCTCGTCGACGAGCGCCCGCTCGATGGCTTCGGCTGCCGCCTTCTCCACCGCTGCACCGAACAGGGGGAGCGAGCTCTTGATCTCGCCCGAGTACGTCATGACGGATCCGTCGTGGGCGGGAGTCAGCACGACAGACCCCGTCATCCGGACCGGAGCGCCCGTGATGTCGACGGCGACAGTGCCGTAGCGGTCGCCCTGGGTGCCCTCGTGCGGCTCGGCCCACGCTTCCGTCTGGCGGATCTCGAGCTCGTTGCCGACCACCGGGCGCAGGTGCGGCGGGATGAGGTCGCTGGAGATCGTCCGGCGGACGGCGGAGGTGAAGCTGCCGTCCACACCTGAGGTGACGTCCACCTGCAGGATCCGCGAACCGGTCCGCTGTGCCCGGTAGCGGATGAAGTCTTCGTCGTTGACCAGCCGGACGACGGCGTCCGTCGCCACAGGGAAGTGCAGGTCAACGCTGATACGCATCGGATTCTCCTTCGGGCGGTCTCGTCCCACGAGACTACCCAACGTCTGTCGACGTGCACTGGGTCCTGGATCCGCCGCGTGTGCGTAGGCTTTCGTCCGTGTCGACAATGAGCGATCTTGTATCCAAGCACGGCAGCCTTGCTGCGTCCGACGCGGAGTGGCTGCACCTGCTCGTCGGCGACTGGCAGCAGATCTCCGACCTCGCGTTCGCCGACCTCGTGCTCTGGCTGCCGACCGGGGACGGCGGCTACGTCGCGGTCTCCCAGTGCAGGCCGAGCACCGGGGCGACCGTCCACTACGACGACATCGTCGGGACCTTCGCTCCCGAGGGGCTGCGGCCGCAGCTCGAACGGGCGATGGCGGAGGAGGCGACGCAGCGCTCGCGCGAGCCGCGCTGGTTCGGTACCTACGCCGTGCGTGAGGAAGCCGTGCCCGTGGTCCACAAAGGCCGCGCTGTCGCTGTCGTCGCCCGGCAGACGAACCTCGGCAGCGGTCGGACCCCGAGCAGGTTGGAGCTCAACTACGTCGAGGCGGCAGACGACCTCATGAGCATGGTCGCGTGCGGCGACTTTCCCTACCCTGACGCGGCGACGGGCCCGAGGCGCGGGGCCCCGCGCGTGGGTGACGGTCTCATCCGTCTCAACTCGGAGGGCGAGGTGCTCTACGCCAGCCCCAACGCCTTGAGCTGCTTCCACCGGCTCGGCGTCATCGGTGCGCTCGTCGGGGAGTCGCTCATCGAGGTGACGGCCAACCTCATCGAGCACAAGATGCCGGTCGACGAGTCCATGCCGCTCGTCGTCATGGGGCGTGCGCCGTGGCGGACGGAGATCGAGTCGCGCGGGGTCTGCCTGTCGGTGCGCGCCGTGCCGTTGACCGACCGCGGCCAGCGCATCGGCGCGGTGCTCATGTGCCGCGACGTGTCGGAGCTGCGCCGCCGCGAGCGCGAGCTCATCACCAAGGACGCCACCATCCGGGAGATCCACCACCGGGTGAAGAACAACCTCCAGACGGTCGCGGCTCTCTTGCGTCTCCAGGCACGGCGCATGAAGCTGCCGGAGGCGAAGGAAGCGCTCGAGGAGGCGATGCGCCGGGTCGCGACGATCGCGCTCGTGCACGACAGCCTGTCGCAGACGCTCGACGAAGAGGTGGAGTTCGACGACATGGTCGGCCGGGCGCTGCGCCTCGCTGCCGACGTCGCGTCAGCAGACGTGAGCGTGCGGACGGTCGCGAGCGGCTCGTTCGGTCTCGTGCCTGCGCAGGACGCGACTGCGCTGGCTCTCGTCCTCACCGAGCTCGTCACGAACGCGGTGGAGCACGGGCTGACGACCTGCGGCGGCGGCACGGTCGAGATCAACGCTCACCGAGACGGCAAGCACCTGCTCGTGACGGTCTCTGACGACGGTGTGGGGATGGGCTCCGGGCCGACGCCGACCGGCGGGCTCGGTACCCAGATCGTCAGGACGCTCGTGACGAACGAGCTGCAGGGGTCTATCGAGTGGGCGCCGCGGACGGAAGGGGGCACCGTCGTGACCGTGTCGATCGAGCTGCGCGGGGTCCGCGCCTGATCGGTCGCCGGAGCCGGCAGGCCGGCGGGAGAGATCTGCCGGAGGTGCGACGAGGGTGCTGGACAGCAGGACGAAGGCGCACGAACGCAGAGAGGCCCGCCCCGTGCGGGGCGGGCCTCTCTGCGTTCGTGCGAGGTGCGTGCGTGCGGGGTGTCAGCTGGCGCGGCGGGCGCGCGCGGTCCGACGCTTGAGCGCGCGGCGCTCGTCTTCGGACAGTCCGCCCCAGACGCCTGCGTCCTGACCGGACTCGATGGCCCACTTGAGGCAGGTGTCGACTACGTCGCAACGACGGCACACGGCCTTGGCCTCGTCGATCTGGAGGATCGCGGGACCCGTGTTGCCGATCGGAAAGAACAGCTCCGGGTCTTCGTCGAGGCAGGCTGCGCGGTGACGCCAATCCATGGGATCTCCTAAGCAGGGGGGCGCCAGCCCATGAAAGGGCTACGGGGCGCGCGGGGGGTGGTTGTTACTGCTGGTCACTAGGTTCACACCTCCACCGATAGGTGCACAAGGGTTACGACGAGGTTTCTAGCAGATGACCGATGAGGCCTTGGTCACATTGCTGGTCGGGGATGCTGTGTGCTTGGGGTATAAGGACGACCGCTTCTTTGGTGCAAAACGTTGGAATCACAACGATCTTCCCAGGTCTGGGGTACAGGCGTGCCACGTTCAGTGATCGGGCGACGGGGCGTGCAGCGTTGTCAGTGCGTTATCGTCGCACCAACCATGGCTGATGACTTTTCCCCCGCACCGGCCGACCCTGGACCGGCTGATGACGAGCCGGCAGGACGGCGAGACGCGAAGTCGTCACGCCCTCGGGTCGTGACGTGGGTGGCTGTGGTTCTCGGGCTCCAGGCTGGCGTGCTCGTCGGGCTGGCAGCGCTCGGCGTGGTCGACGTGTTCCGCGAGGGCGAGCGCGCCGTGGGTGTCGCCCTGGCGCTCGTGGTCGCGGCGCTGCTCGGGGGATGGCTCCTGGGAGCCTGCGCACGGGGGCTCGCCGCAGGAGCCCCATGGGTCCGTGGGCCGGCGACGACGGTCCAGATCCTCGCGCTGCTCGTCGCGCTGAGCCTCGTCCAAGGTGGCCTGCGCCTCCTGCCCGCAGTGATCGCCGGCTGTGCAGCGGTGGCTCTCGTCGGCCTGATGCTGCCTGCCGTGGTCGCCTACACCCAGCGCGCCACCATGCCGTTCGCCGACGACGCCTGACTCGCTCACGCGACTCCGGCTGAGGGGTGTTCAGTCGTCTGAGAGATCGAGGTACTCCTCGAGCCTGGCCTCGTCGGTCCCGAGCTCTTTCACGTCGAAGCCCAGGGCGTCGGAGGCCTCGTCCGCGGTCAACGAGTACGACTGAGCGCCTGACGTGACCGACACGACCTCGAGGTTGGACACCAGGCCGAGCACGAGCGTGGTCTCAGAGCTGAGGTCCACCGTGTCGAGCGACGTGTCGAGGGCGTCGAGCACCACGGTCAGTCCGTACGGCTCCTCCTTGGTCTGCAAGGAGAGGGTGAAGTCTCCTACCGTCCCGAAACCTGCTTCGTGGGTCAGCGCGATCATGCGCGAGTTGTCACCGACGAACTCGGTGCGAGCCGCCCACAGGGACTCCGTCCGGGTCAGTGGTTCCGACTGCTCTGAGCTCGGTGCGCACCCGCCCAGAGCGATCGCGACTGCCAGCACACCCATGGTCGTCCGAGCTCTCATCGTGGTGCCCCCGTGTCGGTATCTGCGCAGGCCAGACGGCCTTCCCGGGTCGATTGTGCCAGGTCTGCCTAGCCCGGCCCAGCCCCGCCCAGCCCCACCCAGCCCGGCTTCACGCGGCGTTGCTGCCCTCGTGCGCGAGCTGGACGAGCCAGGTGCGCCGTGCGTCGACGAGGGCCCCGCGACCGGGGACATGGACGTCCGGCTCCACGAGCCAACCGAGGTCGACACCGAAGACCTCTGAGCTTCCCGGCGTGCCAGGGTCGAGGACGATACCGCGCCCGGCGGACCGCAGATCGGCCAGCAGGCCTCGAAACGCTCCTGCTGCTGCGCTCGTCGTGGCCGAGGCGACGACGGTGGTTCCCGGCATCTCGTCGAGGAACCTCTGCACGGCGTCGAGCACGGCTGGGCAGGTCTGGGCGAGAGCATCGAGGTCGTCGACGACCATGACCTGGCGCGGCACCTCGGGAGCCGTGCCGAGGAGGGGTGCCGGACCTGACGTGCTGGCCCGGGACAGACCCTCGACGATCTCGGCCGTCGAGCGTGCGGAGCCTGACGAGAGGACGAGCGAGCATCCCACCTCTGCTGCCAGAGCGAGCAGATGAGGGTCGCGGCTGAGGACAGCGACGATCTCGACGTCCGACGGCACCGTCCGAGCGACGAGGGCGAGGGCTGCCGACCGGCCTGAGCCGTGGGGTCCGCAGACGAGGATGCTGCGACCGAGCGACAGCCCGGTGGTGGTCGCGCGGTCTCCGCCCCTCCCTAGCCGCAGGGCGCCGCCCGACACCTCAGTCAGGTCGTCCTCGGTCACCCGCCGCGGCACAGCCGCGACAGTCCATCGGAGGCGTTCGGGATCGTCCACCTCGCCCACCTCGCACGGGGAGCCTCCAGGTCCGGTCGCCGCCGGGCTCCACGGCGCGGTGACCGCCACCTGGCAGCGGGCTGCCGGTTCGGTGCCCACGAGGACGGCCCGTCCGGGGATGCCGCCTCGGCCTGCGAGGTCTGGGGTGATCCCGAGGTACACGTCGTCGTGCTTCTCGCTCCCGCTGAACAGGAGGCGCTGCGTGAGGAGCATCGACACGGCCGAGGACGGGATCCCTGTGGCAGCGACGACGACGTGGATCCCGCGAGACGAGCCCTCCCGCAGGATCGAGACGAGGAGCTCGGAGCCTGCCCCTCGGTGCACGGCGCTGAGCGCTCGCTGGACGTCCTCGAGCCCGTCGATGACGAGGACGTGCCTCTGCCGAGAGAGTGCAGGGTCCCGCGTCGAGGTCGGAGCCGTCGCCAGCAGGAGCGTGAGCAGCCGGGCGAGACGTCGCGGGTCCGAGGTGTCGACCACCGTCGCGTGAGCCTGTGGTGGGCCGGACAGGAGCGCGCTCGGTCCGACGAGATGCACGATGCAGCCCGCAGCACGGGCTGCGTGCGCGATCGTCCGCAGAGCGGTCGTGCGCCCCGTGCCGGCTCGGCCAGCCACGAGGAGATGACCCGCGTCGAGGTTCCAGGCGACGGGTTCGTGGCGCTGCAGCTCGGGACGGTCCGCGACACCGAGCAGCAGCGCGCAGCCGGCGCCCGAGCCCGCGGGCGGTGACAGCGACGCCCACGGGGTCTGGGTCGGGAGCTCTGGCGTCCAGGGCACCCGTGGTGCTGGCACTCCCAGTGCTCGTGCGGCTGCACGGACCGCGTCGACGACCGCTCGGGCCGGATCAGTCGGCGCAGCACCGGGAATCGCTGCAGGTTCGGGAAACGACCAGGGCGTGCCCAGGTCGCGCACGTCCCACCGCGGGGACACCCAGACCGTGCGTCCACGACCGCTCGTCGTACCCCCGGCGTGGTACGTCTGGACCGGTTCTGGTGCCGCGAGGCCCCTGCGGACGAGAGCGCGACCAGGACACTGCGCGGGGATCGACGTGGCGCCGGACGAGCCGATGATGTCGCTGGAGTCCGCATCGTCGGCGACGCGGAGCGCGATCCGCAGCGAGATGTTGGCGCGCATGTCGGGTGTGATCGCGCCGCCCGGTCGTTGCGTCGCGAGCACGAGGTGCACACCGAGCGAGCGTCCCTGGGCTGCGATACGGACGAGGCCCGGGATGAACAGGGGGTGGTCGTCGGCCATCGCCCGGAACTCGTCGACGACGACGAGGAGCCGTGGGAGCGGCTCGGGGCGCCGGGGGTGTGCGCGGTACTCGTCGAGGTGCGTCGCTCCGACGCTCGAGAAGAGGCGCTCGCGTCGGCGGAGCTCGGCGCGGAGGCCGTCGAGGGCTCGCTCGACGATCCCGGGATCGAGGTCGGTGACCTGACCGACCACGTGGGGAAGGTCGACGCAGGCTCCGAAGCTCGCACCGCCCTTGTAGTCGACGAGGGCGATGGCCAGGTCGTCGGGCCCGCTGCGGAGCGCGAGGGCCAGCAAGAAGGTCCGGAGGAGCTCCGACTTCCCGGCCCCGGTGGTCCCCGCGACCAGGGCGTGCGGGCCGTCGGCCAGGAGGTCGAGAACCGCAGGGCGGCCGTCCGAGGCGATCCCGATTGTCGCGCGCACCTGGTGCCGTTCGCTGCCCGTCCATCGCTGCACGACGGCCTCGACGAGCGGGCTGCTCTCAGACGCGCCCAGAAGGTCCGAGAGGTCGAGGCCTGCACCGCCGGACGCTCGACCGTCGACGTCACCGAGGACGAGACCGAGGACAGAGGCGAGGCTGTCGACGAACGGCGCGGAGGCAGGCAGCGTCGAGCCGGTCAGCGAACGCGTCGTGCCGCCTCGCGCGCCCTGGTCGTCCGTGTGTATCCACCGGTCGGTGCTCGCGAGAGCGCAGACCCGACGGGCGTACTCGTCCAACCAGCGAGGCCCGACACCCTCGAAGGGGGTGTGCTCGGTCCCGTGCCCCGGCGCGGTCCACGTGACCGACAGCGGTGTCACCGTCGCGACAGCCGAGCACCAGGACGGCACGGTCTCGTTGCCCTCACCGACGACGACGAGCACGGCGCGCTCGCCGTGAGCGGCGTGCCAGGCACCGAGCAGGGCGTTGAGCTCGGGCGTCCGGTCGGCGTCGACGACGAGGAGAGTCCCGGGCCCGGTGGGCAGCGGCTGGTCGCAGGACGCGGGCCCCGAGGTGCTGCCGGGGATCCACCGCGCCCACGCCCAGGCGACCGTCCGCCCTGGGGAGGTCAGCACGACGATGCGTCTCGCGCGGCCGGTCGCGTGGAGCGCCACGAGCGTCCGGGCGACGTGGGCGACGACCGCAGCGCGAGGCCCGACGACGGCGAGGCAGCCGGCGTCGAGGTCGCCCGGCAGCACCGGCCGGTCGCTGGTCTCGTCGGGCTGGTTGTCGCCGAGCCACGGGGAGCGGGGCCGGGAGCTGTCCCGCGCGAGGAGGTCCTGGCGTGGGACGGCGGCGCTGGCGAGGGCTGCCGTGAGCAGGTCCACCGGTCGCAGGCCCGCACGAGGGCACGGCCGTGCACCGGGGTCGTCGTCGCGGGCCGGCGGTGAGCTCGGCGCCGGCTGCCCAGATCCTGTCGGTCGTGCTCGGCGCCGCCGCGCGAGGAGGGGGCCGAGCACCATGAGCGGACCGATGACGGCCATGACCGCGAAGACGGGGTTCTGCAGCGCGACGGCGAGAGCGACGGACGCGACAGCCGGGAGGAGTGCGGTCGAGAGCATCGCTGCCGTCGACCGGATCGCGGGGTCGTGGACCGGTGCGCGGCCGGCCGCGTCGTCGCGGAGGTTGCGGACCAGGGCACCGAAGGTGGCGTCCGCGAGCCGTGGCCGCACGCGGAGCTGTGTCCGGCTCGTCGTACCGGCGCTGTCGGTCACCTCGAGCGTGACGCCTGGCTTCCACGTCGCCCAGCGATGGAGCCGTGCACGACGCAGGCGCCGGGTGCGTCCGTTGCGCTGCACGAGCCGTGCCTGGGCGGAACGCTCGGGGCGGACACTGACACGGAGCCGGCTGCGGCGGACGGTCCGGGCCTGGACGCGCACGCCAGGGAGTCCCCCCGCGATCGGCTCCCAGACGGCACCGGCAGCCACGGGGTGCACGAACCCGGTCCGCGGGCCGGCGAGGTGCGCCAGATGGAGCGGAGACTCGAGCGCGCTCGAGACGAGGTCGGGTGCGGCCGGGGTGGTCCGGAGCAGTGCACCGGCGACGAGCGGTGGCTGGCCGACGACATGGTGGTCGTCGAGCGCGTGGTCTCCGACGTAGAGCTGCGCTCTGGCGAGCTCGTGGCGGCCGGTCACCCTGGCCACGGAGCTCCGGAGCGAGCCGAGCGGGAGGCCGCGTCGCAGGTGGACGTCCTGGCCAGGACGGATGGTCACGGGGACACCGGGCGAGTCGTCGGAAGGAACAAGAGGAGCGGGCACGTGCCGAGCGTGCACCGAGCCAGGCCCGGACGGTACGCGGGTCAGCGGTCGTGCGGGACGGGCACGCTCGTCCACAGGACGACGTCCAGCTCTTCTCGGTGCTCACTCCACGGCGAGCGCTTCGACCGGCGAGGTGCGCGCGGCGCTGCGGGCCGGGAGGACCGAGGCGAGCAGGCCTGCCGCGAGCGCGACCGCGACGATGCTCGTGAGCTGCAGCCACGGGACGGACAGGTGGATGTCCGCGAACGATCCGAGCACCACCGCCGCACCCATCCACCCGTACCCCAGGCCGAGGACGACGCCTGCGACGGCGCCCACCCCGGCGATGAGCATCCCCTCGATCGCCAGGGTGCTGCGCAGCTGGCGCCTGCTCAGACCGATGGCTCGTAGCGTGGCCGACTCTCGACGGCGTTCGAGGACCGACAGCGACAGCGTGTTCGCGACCCCGACGAAGGCGATGAGCACGGCGATCCCCAGGAGCCCGACCGTGACCGCGAGGATCGCGTCGATGAGCTGCTGGATGGTGGCTCGCTCGAGGGCGGCACCGGAGATCGTCACTGCGTCTTCGGACAGGGTCTCGCGGACGGTGTCGATCGTCGTGGCGGCTTCGTCGATGTCCGAGAGCCGCACCCAGGCTTGGGTGATCCCGGCTGCGGCGTCGACCTGGGCGAGGGCAGCTGGTGTGACGATGAGCTCGAGCAGAGGCAGCTCGGTGATCGTCGTGCTGAGAACGACCGTCCCGCTCGGTCCGGTGAGCTCGAGCACCGCGTCCGCAGGCATGTCGTAGGCGTCAGCAAGGTCTTGCGAGAGCAGGACGACGTCGTCGGTCAGACCGTCGAACCATCCGGGCGAGCGCACAGCGGCTCGTGCGTCGTCGGGATCGACCCCACGCAGGGTCCCGGTGCCGAGGACGGTCTGCCCGTCCCAGCTGATCGTGACCTCGGTGCTCACGAGGGGGGTCACGTGCGCGACGCCGTCTACCGCCGCGAGCTGGTCGAGCAGCTCGGTGCTGAGCGGGGTGGGCGTCCGCCCGCCCGGAGCGTCAGAGGCGACAGAGAGGTCCACGGGAAAGGTGTCGTCGAGCGTCCCGTCGAGCGAGGACCGGGTGGTCGCTGCGGCGACGGACATCATGGCGACGAGCGTGACACCGATGAGGAGCGCTGTGCTCGTCGCCGTCGTGCGCCGTGGGTTGCGTGCGGTGTTCGCGGCCGCGAGCTGGGCGCTCGCACCGCGCCGGGAGAGCGGGCGCCCGACGACCCGGACCACGGCTGGTACCCAGTACACGGCGCACAGCAGGATCGCCACGAAGGAGAGGCATCCGCCGAGCACACTGGCGAAGAGCGCGACCTCGGCGGCGTGGTCGGTGAGGAGGACCGCTCCGACGCAGGCCGTGAGACCGCCGACGAGCGCGACGAGGCAGACCACGAGACGGGCCTGTCCTGCGGCTCCGTCGGTGCTCGGAGACTCTGCGGGCCGCAGGGCCGCGAGGGGCGCCACCCGTGTCGCGGCACGTGCCGGCACGAGGCTCGCGAGGATCGTCACGACCGTGCCGACGACGAGCGGCACGAGGACGGAGGCCGCCGTGATCGTGATCGTCGGCGGGACGGGGACCGCGAGCTCGGCGCCGCGGAGCATCATGACCGCGACCTGGACGAGGACGGACCCGAGCGCGACGCCGACCACCGAGGCCACGACGCCGAGGGTCGCGGCCTCGAGCACCACGGACCGGTGCACCTGGGCTTTCGTCGCACCGACGCAGCGCAGGAGCGCGAGCGTGCGGGTGCGCTGGGCGACGAGCACCTGGAACGTGTTGGCGATGACGAGCGCCGCGACGAGCAGCGCGATCGCGGCGAAGGCCAAGATGGTCCCCGTGAAGATGTCTGCGCCGGCGGTGAGCGAGGAGACGGTGCGGGCAGCGGCCTCGTCCTTCGTCAGGACGTCGTAACCCGTGGGGGCGGCCGCTGCGAGCGTCGCACCGACCTCTGGGAGGTCGGCCCCGGCATCGAGGGCCACCACGGCTCCGGTGAAGAAAGGCAGAGCCTCGTCGGGCAACCCGTCGAGGAGGCTCTCCTCCGTCATCACCGCGGCACCACCCTCCATGGCGAACGCGCCGTCCGGGTCGTCGAGGAGCCCGACCACGACCATGGTGATCATCGACTCGAGATCCAGACCAGCCCCGGGTGGCCCCGCGATGAAGGTGGCGCGCGCCCGGCCGACCTCGTCCCCCACACCGACGTGGAGACGCTCGGCGGTGGCCTCCGGCAGCGCGACCTCACCGAGAGCGGCCGGCATTCTGCCGCTCGTGGCGACGAGAGGCTGGAGCGCCGGGTCGCTGCCCGTCGGGATCACAGGAAGGCTCGCCCGACGGTCCCGGTGCGCGAACGTCGTGAACGTCCGTCCCACGCCGTCGAGGGCCGCGATGCCGTCGAGGCTGCGGAGTGCGTCGATGTCGTCCGACGAGAGACCACCCAGGCCAGACCTCGGCTCGCCGTCGTCCACGAGCACGAGGTCGGCGTCACCGTAGCCGGCCGCGACCGAGTCGAAACCCGCCCGCTTGAGGACGTCGCCAGCAAGGAGGGTCGCTGCCACGAACGCGGTCCCGATGACGATCGCGATCCCAGCGGCAGCCAGCCGCCCGACGCTCTGTCGCATCTGCGCGAAGGTGAGCGCGAGCATCAGCCCACCACCGGCGTGGTGCGCGCGTCGGCCGTCGACTCGAACGCCCGGAGCGCGTCGAGCCCAGCGAGCACCGACTCCGGGGTCGGGCTGTCGATCTCGCCCGCGATCCGACCGTCAGCGATGAGGATGACCCTGTCCGCGTAGGCCGCGGCCGCGGGATCGTGCGTCACCATGATCACCGTGCGACCTAGCTCACGGACCGAGCGGCGCAAGAAGCTCAGCACCTCGGCGCCTGACCGGGAGTCGAGGTTGCCCGTCGGCTCGTCGGCGAAGACGACGTCCGGACGCGCGATGAGCGCCCGTGCGATAGCGACGCGCTGCTGCTGCCCTCCAGAGAGCTCCGCCGGCCGGTGCGAGAGCCGGTCACCGAGGCTGAGCGTGCTCACCAGGGTCTCGAGCCACGCCGTGACGTCAGCGTCTACCGCGACGCCCGCGAGGGTGAGCGGCAGGAGGATGTTCTGCTCCGCCGTGAACATCGGCAGAAGATTGAACGACTGGAAGACGAAACCGACACGGTCCCGGCGCAACGCCGTGAGCTGGTCGTCCGTCAACGCGGTCACGTCGGTGTCACCGATGAAGGCCCGGCCCGACGACGCGGTGTCCAGGCCCGCCAGCAGGTGCATGAGCGTCGACTTACCCGAGCCGGACGGTCCCATGATCGCCGTGAAGTGCCCCGCCGCGAAGTCCACGTCGACCGCGTCGAGAGCCGTGACCGTCCCCTCGCCCTTCCCGTAGCGCCTCGTCAGCGCACGAGCCCGTACGGCAGGCACCCCACCTGAGGGAGCCGGTGACAAGGACTGGTACACGGTCGTATCCATGGGAAGGCTCCAAGATCTCGGCGCAGGTCAGGCGCGGTGCCGGGCGTCTCCGGCACGCTTCCCACGCTAGCGACGACCGTCCGGCCGCCGCGTCACGCCACAGGAGGGCGGCGCCAGCGCCACGTCATCCCGCAGGGGGAGCCCTGTGCCCCGGCATCACTCCCCAGGACGGACCAGGCCCGTCTCGTACGCCGTCACCACGGCCTGCACGCGGTCGCGCGCCCCGAGCTTCGACAGGATCCGCCCCACGTGCGTCTTGACCGTCGCCTCCGCGACGAACAGGTCGCTCGCGACCTCGTGGTTCGACCGCCCACGGGCCATGAGGACGAGCACCTCGCGCTCGCGGTCCGTGAGGCTGTCGAGCGCGCAAGCCTGACCGGAGTCGACGAGCTGCTCGTGCGGCAGCGGGGTCACGAGCCGGTCGAGGAGCCGACGGGTCGTCGACGGGGCGATGACGGCATCCCCGGAGTGCACGGTTCGGATGGCCGCGAGCATCTCCTCGGGCGGTGCGTCCTTGAGCAGGAACCCGCTCGCTCCTGCGCGGATGGCGGTGAGGGCGTACTCGTCGAGGTCGAACGTCGTGAGGACGATGATGCGCGGTATCGCCTCGGTCCTGGTCGCGGACCAGATCTCGGTGAGCTGCGCCGTCGCCGCGAGCCCGTCGAGGTTCGGCATGCGGACGTCCATGAGCACGACGTCGACCGGGTGGTCCGTGAGCAGACGCACGGCCTGCGCCCCGTCGCCTGCCTCGACGACGACGTGGAGGTCGGCCTGAGAGTCGATGACCATGCGGAAGCCTGCGCGCAGCAGCTGTTGGTCGTCGACGATCGCGACGCGGATCGGCGCCGCGACCTGCTCGGCCGGCCACCGAGCGGCTGCCGTCGGCGTGGTGGACGGCTCAGCAGGCATCGTCGTGCTCCTTGGGCTTGGGCTTGGGCTTGGGCTTGGGCTTGGGCTGTCGCGGACCGTGGGGCGGGGCGTCATGGTCGCGGGGCGGGCAGCGGCAGCTCAAGGATCACACGGAAGCCGCCGCCGGGACGCGGCCCGGCGGCGAAGGTGCCGCCGAACATCGCGGCACGCTCGCGCATGCCGACCAGCCCGTGCCCGGGGGTGTCGGTCGCTGCGGACGCGCCGCGTCCGTCGTCGTCGACCTCGAGACGGACGCTCGTGCGGCCCCACGTGAGGAGCACGGTGACCGCAGGGTCTGGTCCCGCGTGCTTGAGGACGTTCGTCAGCGCTTCTTGGCACACGCGGTAGAGGGTGAGCCCGGTGCCGGGCGGGAGGGTGCGGGGCGTTCCCATCCGGACGAGAGAGGCCCGCGACCCGGACGTGCGCACCTGGGCGACGAGCGTCTCGATGTCCTCGGCAGCGGGCTGGGGCAGCAGCCCGGCGGCCCCGGTTCGCGTCGTGGACCCCTGACCCTCGCCGGTGTCCGTGTGCAGGACGCCGAGGAGCCGGCGCATGTCCGCGAGAGCGGCCCGCCCGGTCTCGGCGATCGTCCCGAGGGTCCGGGCTGCTGTCTCGAGGTCTGCTGCGGCGGCGTAGCGGCCGCCGTCGGCCTGCGCGATGATCACCGAGAGGGAGTGAGCGACGATGTCGTGCATCTCGCGGGCGATGCGGGCCCGCTCGGCAGCGGTGGCGAGCAGCGCGTGCTGGTCGCGTTCGATCTCGAGGCGCAGCGCGCGGTCGCGCAAGGCGTGGATCGTGTCCCGGCGGGCTCGCAGGACGAGCTCGAACGCCCAGGTCGCGAGGAAGATCGCGCCGACGAAGACGAGCGTGAAGAATGCCGCCCCGAGAGGGGGCCGCCCACCAGGTGGCCCGACGAAGACGCCGAGTCCGGCGCAGCCGACGAGTCCGGCGACGATGGCGGTCCGGTGCGCCCAGCGCGGGCCGTAGACCGTGATGGAGAAGAGCGCGACGAGAACAGAGAGGTCGACCGGAACGAGGAGGGGCACGCCGAGGAGCTGGTGCAGGAGGACGGCGCCGTACACGAGCACGACCGACAGCACCGGCCTGGTCCGACGGACGGCGAGGGGGCCGACGACGAGGAGCGAGAGCACGATCAGAGCCCCGGTGCCGCCCACCGTTCCCGTCCAGACGGGGCCGTCGCCCGCGACCACGAGCGACGCTGGGACGCCCACGAGGGCGAGGGCCGAGGCGGCGACGATGTCGACCGTGCTGCGGTGGTCGTCCGACCATCTCGCGAGCGCGTCGTCCCTGTTCATCGCTCGAGCCTAGGCACGCTGCGGCGCTCTGGCGTCCACCGGCAGGCGGACCCGGCGGACTGCGCGTCCTCCCGCAGGTGGGCGTGTCGGGCCGGTGTCGGCCAGCGCGGCGGTACATGTGACCAACACGGTCGTGGCCTGGTAAGCGGTGAGGTCGTTCCATGACCTAGCATGGGCGAATGACTCACGTACTTCTGGCAGAGGACGACCCGGCTATTGCCGAACCTTTGGCACGTGCCCTCTCACGGGAGGGATACAACGTTGTCGTGCAAGGAACAGGTCAAGGCGCGATCGACAACGCGTCTGGTGCTGACCTCATCGTCCTGGACCTCGGTCTTCCGGACATGGACGGACTTGAGGTCGCTCGCGCGATCCGCGGGCTCGGCCTCACCACCCCCGTCCTCGTGCTCACTGCGCGCGCAGACGAGGTCGACCTCGTCGTCGGCCTCGACGCCGGAGCAGACGACTACGTGACGAAGCCCTTCCGGCTCGCTGAGCTCCTCGCACGTGTCCGGGCTCTGCTCCGGCGCACCCACGGAGATCCCGGCGACGTCGAAGAGCTCCAGGCGCAGGACGTCAAGGTCGACGTCGCCGCTCACCGTGCGTTCCAGGGTGACCGCGAGCTCCACCTGACGACGAAGGAGTTCGAGCTCTTGCGCGTGCTCGTCCAGGGTGCGGGCACCGTCGTCGTGCGCGACATGCTCATGCGAGAGGTCTGGGGGTCCGAGCCGATCGGCTCGACCAAGACTCTCGACATGCACGTCTCGTGGTTGCGCCGCAAGCTGGGCGACGACGCGAACTCTCCCCGCTACATCACGACGGTGCGGGGCCTCGGCTTCCGTTTCGAGTCCGGCGAGAACTGACGCGACGCAGTCGCTGCCCGTCCTGGGCGCTTCTGACGCGCCGGAAAGGGTGAGCGATGCGACGCAGAGTCCTTCTTGCGACCGTCTCGGCGGTCGCCGTCGCGGTGATCCTCCTCGGTCTGCCGCTGGGCATCCTCGGTGGCACGCTCGTGCACGACAACGAGGTACGCGACCTCCAGACGCGCACCTCTGAGCTGGGCCGTTTCGTCGAGGGCCGGATCGACCGTGACGAAGCGATCGACGAAGAGCTCCTCGAACGCTTCGTCGGCGGCGACGACGGGCGGCTCGTCGCGTACGTCCTCGTCATCGCGCCGGACGGTCAGCAGACGACCGCGGGAGAGCAGATCGAGGGCCGCGTCGTGGAGCGGCCCATCCGCACCCAGTCGAACGCGATCGTCCTCATCTCCGTCTCGTACTGGGACCTCTACCTGCGCAGCGCGCAGATCATCGTGCTCGTCATCGCGGCGGCCGTGCTCGCGTTCGGTGCCGGCATCGTCATGGCCGTGTGGCAGGCGAACCGCCTGGCTGCACCGCTCGTGTACCTCGCCGCGTCGGCAGAGCAGCTCGGGTCCGGACAGGTCCGGCCCCGGGTCGAGCCGTCTGGTGTCGAGGAGATCGACCTCGTCGCAGCCGAGCTGGCACGCTCGTCCGACCGGATGGCAGGGCGGCTCGCAGCAGAGCGGCAGTTCGCCTCCGACGCGTCGCACCAGCTGCGCACACCTCTCACCGCGCTGTCCATGCGCCTCGAAGAGATCGGTCTCGCTGCCGGGGACAACGACGAGGTGAAGGAGGAGGCGCGGATCTCTCTCGAGCAGGTCGAGCGGCTCGTCCGGGTCGTCGACGACCTCTTGCACCGGTCACGGAGCTCCGGCGGGACCACCGAGGCCGTGCACCTGCTCGAGGTCGTCCAGCAGCAAGAAGAAGAGTGGGGCCCGACGTTCGAGCAGAACGGTCGCGCGCTCGTCCTCGACGTCGCGGCCGGGGTGCACGTGCTCGCGACGCCCGGTGCGCTCGCGCAGGTGCTGGCGACCCTCATCGAGAACTCGCTCAAGCACGGTGCGGGCACCACGACGGTGCGGGCCAAGAAGTCGGGCCCGAGCGGTGCGATGGTCATCCAGGTGAGCGACGAAGGGCCCGGCGTCCCCGACGACCTGGCGCCACGCATCTTCGAGCGCGAGGTGACGTCCGGCAAGGGCACCGGCCTGGGTCTGGCGCTCGCTCGGGACCTCGCGGCTGCAGACGGGGGACGGCTCGAGCTGTCGCAGCGACGTCCGCCGGTCTTCTCCCTCTACCTCTCCGGCGTGCCCACGACGATGGATCCAGAACTCGTGCTGCCCCGTGGTGTCGCGATCTCGAGCAAGGGACGCAAGCGGCGTTCCTGGTAGGTGGTCTCGGCGCTGTCCTGACGCTCAGCGGGCCATGCCACTCCAGGCCGCGAGGCCATGTTAGGTCATGTCATGCCACGTCAGGCGCTCGGTGCCTTGTCAGCGGTGAACACCCAGGAGCGGTACGCCACATAGCGGAACGCGGTACCGAGCACGAGGCCGACGCCGTTCGCCGAGATGTTGTCCGCGAGCGGGGATCGCAGGTCGAGCACGTAGTGCGAGAACCCCAAGCACGCGACGGCGATGGCCATCCCGCCGATGTTCACGACAGCGAAGCCCATGAGCTCGCGCACGCGCGTGGGCGTGCGCCGGTCGGAGAACGTCCAGTACCGGTTCCCCACCCAGCTGACGAGCGTGGCGATGGCGACGGACAGGATCTTCGCGGTGATGGGCTTGTCTTCGAGCAGGTCACCGGGACCGAAGCGCAGGAGATTGAACATCCCGGTGTCCACGACGAAGGCCAGGCCACCGACGCTGCCGAACCGGAGAACCTCGAGGATCTGGGTGTGTCGGCGACCGCGGGGCGGACGTTGCGCAGGGGGCCCGGAGAGGGTGTCGACGTTCGATGTCGGGGCTCCGGTTGCCATATGGGCAGATTAGCGTGACGATCTTGACGTTGCGATGCTTGTCCACGTCCGCGCACGGACGGCGGGGCCGGTCCGCACAGGTGTCGACTAAGGTTGCTCCTCGTGGCAGCACCAGTGATTGCAGTGATAGGCGGCGGGCAGCTGGCCCGGATGATGGCTCCTGCGGCGGGAGCGCTGGGCGTGCACCTGAGGGTGCTCGTCGAGTCTGCGGACTCGTCTGCAGCCCAGCTCGTGGTGGACGCCCCGGTGGGTGCGGCGTCCGACGAGCAGGCGGTCCGTGATCTCGTCCGCGGGGTCGACGTCCTGACCTTCGAGCATGAGCACGTCTCCGACGACCTCCTGCATGATCTCGTGCGCAGCGGTGTGCCCGTCCACCCCGGTCCTCATGCGCTCCTGCAGGCGCAGGACAAGATCGTCATGCGCCGCAGGCTCACTGAGCTCGGCGCTCCGTGTCCTCGCTGGGCCGAGCTCTCGCGGGACCCAGCGACCGCGCGCACCGAGCTGGCGGGCTTCCTCGCGGCCGCTCGTGACGGTTCCGCCGTGGTGAAGACGTCCCGCGGTGGGTACGACGGCAAGGGAGTGCGCGTCGTGCGCTCGCCCGAGGAGGTCGACGACTGGTTCGCCGGCGTTGCGGCCGGTGGGCCGACGCTCCTCGTCGAGGAGAAGGTGCCGTTCGCCCGAGAGCTCGCGGTCCTCGTGGCACGGAGCCCGAGCGGCGAGGTACGGACCTGGCCCGTCGTGGAGTCCGTCCAGCGCGACGGCGTGTGTGCTGAGGTCGTCGCCCCGGCCCCGGGGCTCACAGCGGCGGAGGCGGAGCGTGCCCGCGAGGTCGCGACGCGGATCGCGGAGAGGCTCGACATCACCGGCGTGCTGGCGGTCGAGATGTTCGAGGTTCGTGGCGCAGAGGGCAGCGAGCCGGAGATCCTCGTCAACGAGCTCGCGATGCGTCCGCACAACTCCGGGCACTGGACCATCGACGGGTCGGTCACGAGCCAGTTCGAGCAGCACCTGCGCGCGGTGCTCGATCTCCCGCTCGGAGACACGGCGCCGACTGCTCCGTGGACGGTGATGGTCAACGTCCTCGGCAGCGGGCTCGACGAGCTCACGGACGCGTTGCCAGGTGTCCTGGGCCAGTTTCCCGACGCGCGGGTCAACCTCTACGGCAAGGCCGTGCGCCCCGGGCGCAAGCTCGCGCACGTCAACGTCTCCGGGACCGACCTGGACGACGTCCGGAGCCGGGCACGAGCAGCAGCTGCGCTCCTGCGCGGCGAATGACAGCAGCGCCGTCCGGCGCTCGACGACCACAGCGAAGGACAACGACATGAGTGCACCAGCGGTCGGCATCGTCATGGGCTCCGACTCGGACTGGCCGGTGATGCAGGCGGCCGCGGACGCTCTCACCGAGCTGGGCGTCGAGATCGAGGTCGACGTGGTCTCGGCGCACCGGATGCCGACCGAGATGATCGACTACGGCCGGTCGGCTGCTGAGCGGGGGCTGCGGGTCATCATCGCTGGAGCGGGAGGGGCGGCGCACCTGCCGGGGATGCTCGCGGCAGTCACTCCGTTGCCCGTCATCGGGGTGCCTGTCCCGCTGGCGTATCTCGACGGGATGGACTCTCTCTTGTCGATCGTGCAGATGCCGGCAGGCGTTCCGGTGGCGACGGTCTCGATCGGTGGTGCCCGCAACGCGGGCCTCCTTGCTGCTCGCATCCTCGGCAGCGGGACAGACGACGAGTCCGCTGCGCTGCGTGCGCGCATGGTCGCGTTCCAGGAGTCGCTCGCCGATCAGGCGCGCGCGAAGGGTGCTGCGCTGCGGAGCTCGCGCGAGCGTCGGACGGGCTTCACCGTCTGAGACGTTGGTATCCCGGCGCTCAGCCGGGCAGCCCGCCGACCGTGCCTGCGGACAGGTCGCCGTTGGCGATGTCCGTCCAGAACTGTGGTGCGAGGTCGGGGTCGAGCCGGACGGTGGACCCGATGGTGCCGGGACGGTAGTCCAGGTCGCTGATCGGTGGTGTCCCGGTGATGCCGTCGGTGCCGTTCGCCGCACGGAAGGCCAGGGCGAGCCGGGCGAGCTCGAGGATGTTGGTGTCGTTGTCGACAGTGACGACCCCGAGGGCGGACCCGATGAGGTCGGTCTGCTTCCCTGGTTGGAAGAGCAGGGACTTGTCCTGGAGCGTGGAGCTCACCGCGCCGATGACCTGACGCTGGCGTTCGCCTCGCCCGATGTCACCTTCTGGGTCGGAGTAGCGCATGCGGGAGAACTCGAGCGCTGTCTCGCCGTCCGACAGGTGGCAGCCGGGTGTCCAGTTGAGCCCGCTGTTCACGTCGTGGACCTCATAGTCGAGGCACAGCTCGACTCCACCGACTGCGTCGACGATCTGTTCGACACCGCTGAACCCGACCTCGACGTAGTGGTCGACGGTGAGGCCGCTCAGACCTTCGACGGTCTTGACGAGGAGCGGTGCTCCGCCCCAGGCGAACGATGAGTTCAGCTTGTTTGCGCCGTTGCCGGGAATCTCTGCGTAGGTGTCGCGCGGGATGCTGATGAGTGCCGTCGGCCCAGAGTCGGGCACGTGAAGCAGCATGATCGTGTCCGTCCGCGCGCCTTCCGTGCCGTCTTCTCCGATCGCACCGTCGGCACGCGAGTCGGAGCCTGCGAGCAGGTAGGTGGTGCCGTCGGTCGCGGACGCTCCCGAGAGGGCATCGGTGTGCGCGATCTTCCCGTTGGCCCACAGGAGCAGGCCCACGGGCCAGGCGATGACGAGGACGAGCAGCAGGACGAGCCCGATGCTGATGATCCGTCGCCACTCTGGCTTGATGCCGCCCTGACCGGGATCGGTCGAGGTGCTCGGCGGGGACCCGGGCGGACGTCCGCCCGGCGAGCCTGCTGCACTGTGCGACCCGGCTACGCCGGTGGGACGTGCTGCGCCTGCAGGACGGCCTGTGACGGGTCCGCGCGCCGGGTTGGGCCGTGCGCTGGTCGGGGGCAGCGACGTCGTGCGTGATCCGCCCGCTTGTGCGGGAGCGCCTGGTTCCGAGCGGGTGTACCCGGCTGGCTGGCCCGCGGAGGGCGCGAAGGAGGCGGGGCGTGGCGCACCTTGCGCAGGGGTCGGTGATGCCGCGCGGCCCGAGTAGCCCGGGGGGATGGGGTGGCGCGGTGGCGTCGGCGGCTGTGCGACCCGTCCGGGGGTGTCCGCGGCTGCGCGGCGGACAGGGTTCTGGGGGGACGGGATGCGGCCGGCGGGGCGTGGGGCTGTCTGCGATGCGTTGCTGACCGGCTCGTGTGCGGACGGGCTCGCAGAGTCGTCGGGGATCGGGCGGTTGCTCCCGGTGTCGACGACCTCGATGCCGGGCTCGTTGCCGGCAGGGCGGCCGGGGCGGCCCGACTGCGGAGTGAAGCTGGGGGGTGGGGTGGCGTGATTGGAACGCGAGGGGTCGGTAGGTGTCATCAGGTCCTCGCTCAGCCGCAGACGGCGGTGGTGTCTGCCGAGGTGAAGGCTTCTTGGCCCGGGTCCTTCGTCTCGACGGGGGTGGTTTCTTCCGGCGTAGCGGGGTCGATGGAGGTGTCAGGCGTCTCTGTGGCCGTCGCTGCGGGGTCAGCGACCTCGGGTTCTTCGACGGTGACGATGGGCTGGTCGGCGACCATGTTGGCCCAGACGGTGTCCGCCTCAGAGGTCCACACGACGCGGTTCGCGTCGGAGGGCGCAGTGGCGATGGGGATGGTCATGAAGGTGATCTTGTCGCTCGTGATGGTGCGCAGGGAGTAGGCGAGGCCGCTCATGTTGGGGAGTGAGGCGAGCTCTGGGCTGGCGGTGAGCGAGGAGGTGGCGGCGTTGAGGAACTTGAGCAGGTCAGGTGTGTTCGTGAGGATGTTCTTGTCGAGGACCGTGCGCAGGGTCGCGGCGAGGAGCTCTTGCTGGCGTCCGATCCGGTTGAGGTCGGAGCCGTCCATGTTCGCACCGGTGCCCTTGCGGGCGCGTGCCAGACCGAGGGCCTGCGCGCCGTCGAGGGTCTGTTCCCCGGCGGTGAGGTAGAGGCTCGCCTCAGGGGCCGCGATGTCTTCGGGGATGCACATCGACACCCCGCCGATCGCGTCGATCATGCCCTGGAACCCGGCGAAGTCGACGAGCGCGAAGCCGTCGAGCGTCAAGCCGGTGAGGGACTGGACGGTCTTCATGGAGCATCCGACGGCGGAGTCGACGTCGCCTCCGTAGTCGTAGCCGAAGGAGAAGGCTGCGTTGAACATCGTGTCGCCCGACTCGTTCGTGGTCGTGCCGTCGCTCATGGTGCACGACGGGATGTCGACGAGGGAGTCGCGGGGGATGGAGACCATCTCCATGCGGGAGCGGTCTGCGGAGATGTGCAGCACGATCGTCGTGTCTGAGCGCATCCCTTCCTCTTCGCCACCGATCTCGGCATTTTCGCCGGAGCGGTCGTCGGAGCCGAGGAGAAGGATGCTGATCGGCAGGCCCGCGTTGGGGTCGGTGATACCCGTGGGAACCTCGGAGGCGTTCCCGAGGAGGGCACTGACGTCGACCGAGTCGATGTTGTTCTGGAACGTGTAGTAGACCGCTCCTGCTGCGGAGGCCGCGAAGGCGAAGACGCCGACGACAGCGAGGGTTGTCACGCGCAGGAAGCGATGAGAACGCTCGGACCGCCCGTGGGCAGGACCGCGGAGGGCTGCTTCGGCGTTCTGCTCACGGAGCGCGGCCCTCGAGGGCGCAGGGGGAGTCGTCACAGTCGGCAATCCTAATCCTGAGGCACGCAGGAGCAGCGGGCGCTCCGCGACAGGGTCGTGGAGGGATTGTGGAGGAGGCCGCTCACGCTTTCGACGATTGTCCCAGGCTCGGCGCTGGTGGAGGTCATCAGGCTGTCGCTCAGCCGCAGACGGCGGTGGTGTCTGCCGAGGTGAAGGCTTCTTGGCCCGGGTCCTTCGTCTCGACGGGGGTGGTTTCTTCCGGCGTAGCGGGGTCGACGGAGGTGTCAGGCGTCTCTGTGGCCGTCGCTGCGGGGTCAGCGACCTCGGGTTCTTCAACGGTGACGATGGGCTGGTCGGCGACCATGTTGGCCCAGACGGTGTCTGCCTCCGAGGTCCACACGACGCGGTACTCGTTGGACGGGGCAGTGGTGATAGGGATGGTCATGAAGGTGATCTTGTCGCTCGTGATGGTCCGCAGGGAGTAGGCGAGGCCGCTCATGTTGGGGAGTGAGGCGAGCTCGGGGCTGGCGGTGAGCGAGGATGTCGCGGCGTTGAGGAACTTGAGCAGGTCAGGTGTGTTCGTGAGGATGTTCTTGTCGAGGACCGTGCGCAGGGTCGCGGCGAGGAGCTCTTGCTGGCGTCCGATGCGGTTGAGGTCGGAGCCGTCCATGTTCGCACCGGTGCCCTTGCGGGCGCGTGCCAGACCGAGCGCCTGCACGCCGTCGAGAGTCTGCTGCCCGGCAGTGAGGTAGAGGCCTGCGTCGGGGGCCGCGATGTCTTCGGGGATGCAGATCGAGACTCCGCCGATGGCGTCGATCATGTCTTGGAAACCAGCGAAGTCGACGAGCGCGAAGCCGTCGATCGTGAGCCCGGTGAGAGACTGAAGAGTCTTCACCGTGCATCCGACGGCTGAGTCGATGTCGCCGCCGTAGTTCCACCCACGGGAGAACACCTCGTTGAACATCGTCTCGGAGGTCGCGTCCGTGGTCGTGCCGTCCGTCATGGTGCACGACGGCACCTCGACGAGGGAGTCGCGGGGGATGGAGACCATCTCCATGCGCGAACGGTCGGCTGAGATGTGCAGCACGATCGTCGTGTCTGAGCGCATCCCTTCGTCTTCGCCACCGATCTCGGCGTTGACGCCCGAGCGGTCGTCGGACCCGAGGAGAACGAGGCTGATCGGCAGGCCCGCGTTGGGGTCGGTGATCCCGGTGGGTTCTTCCGGTGCGGCGGGGTCGTTGCCGAGCAGTGCGCTGACATCCACCGACTCGATGTTGTTCTGGAGCGTGTAGTAGACGGACCCGGCCGCAGTCGCCGCGAACGCGAAGACGCCGACGACAGCGAGGCTCGTCACCCGCATGATGCGGTGTGAACGTGCGGTGCGCCCGTGGGCCGGTACGCGGAGCTCGGCTTCGGCGTTCTGCTCGCGGAGCGCGGCCCTCGAGGGCGTAGTGGGAGTCGTCACAGTCGGCGATTCTAGGCCTGATGCACAAAGGCGTAGCGGGCGCTCCGCGACAGGGTCGTGGAGGGATTGTGGAGGACGCGGCCTGCCTTCTCGACGACTGCGATGGGCTCTGGGCGAGTGGGTGGCATCTGGTCGCTGATCAGCCACACACCGAGGTGATGTCTGCCGAGGTGAACGCTTCTTGGCCGGGGTCCTTCGTCTCGACGGTGGTGGGCTCCGTGGGCGTGGTGGGCTCGGCGGGAGTCTCCGTGTCCGTGGTGGCGGGGTCGGTGACCTCGGCCTCGGGTTCTTCGACCGTGACGATGGGTTGGTCGGCGACCATGTTGGCCCAGACGGTGTCCGCGGCGGAGGTCCACACGACATGGTTCTTGTTCGTGGGGTCATCGGCGATGGGGATCGTCATGAAGGTGATCTTGTCGCTCGTGATGGTCCGCAGGGAGTAGGCGAGGCCGCTCATGTTGGGGATCGAGGCGAGGTCGGGGCTCGCGGTGAGCGAAGAGGTGGCTGCGTTGAGGAACTGGAGCAGGTCGGGCGCATTCGTGAGGACGTTCTTGTCGAGGATCGTGCGCATCGTTGCGGCGAGGAGCTCTTGCTGGCGTCCGATGCGGTTGAGGTCGGAGCCGTCCATGTTCGCACCGGTGCCCTTGCGGGCGCGTGCCAGACCGAGCGCCTGCACGCCGTCGAGAGTCTGCTGCCCGGCAGTGAGGTAGAGGCCTGCGTCGGGGGACGCGATGTCTTCGGGGATGCAGATCGACACCCCGCCGATCGCGTCGATCATGCCCTGGAACCCGGCGAAGTCGACGAGCGCGAAGCCGTCGAGCGTAAGTCCGGTGAGGGATTGAACGGTCTTCATCGTGCACCCGATGGCTGAGTCGATGTCCCCGCCGTAGACGAACCCGTAGGCGAAGGCCGCATTGAACAGGCCGTCAGGCGCCGCGTTCGTGGTGGTGCCGTCGGTCATGGTGCACGACGGGATGTCGACGCGGGAGTCGCGGGGGATCGAGACCATCTCCATGCGCGAACGGTCCGCCGAGATGTGCAGCACGATCGTCGTGTCCGAGCGTGCCCCGTCGACTTCGCCACCGATCTCGGCGTTGACGCCGGAGCGGTCGTCAGAGCCGAGGAGAAGGAGGGTGATCGGCAGGCCCGCGTTGGGGTCGGTGATCCCGGTGGGTACTTCCGGCGCGGCGGGGTCGTTGCCGAGCAGGGCGCTGACGTCCACCGACTCGATGTTGCTCTGGAGCGTGTAGTAGACCGCGCCGGCCGCTGAGGCTGCGAACGCGAACACCCCGACGACAGCGAGGCTCGTTGCACGGAGGATGCGATGAGAGCGCTCAGAGCGTGCGTGGGCAGGCCGCCGCCGTGCTGCCTCGGCATCCTGCTCGCGGAGCGCGGCTCTCGAGGGCGCGTTGGAAGGGGTCACAGTCGGCAATCCTAGGGCGGGACCAGGACGGTGCGGAGGACGCTCGACGACGCCATAGTGGAGAGAATGTGGAGATCAGAACGCACCTCTATCGGCGTTTTCACCCGATATTTCACCCGCTCGGGAGCTGGTGAAGGTTCTGCTAGTCCCGTCTTGGGGCCTCGGTCGCGTCGCTCTGGTCAGCACGATCGTCAGGATGTGCTAGTCCCGGGAGGGTCTGTGGGACGACGCCGAGGCGCGTGTCGCGTGCCTGAGCGAGCGTCAGCTCCCGCGTGAGCCGCGTGATCTGACGCGCCATACGGTTCATCCGCCGGTGGCTCGTCGAGATATAGCTGAGGAACGCGATGACGAGCCCGTAGAGCAGCAGGTCCGTACCACGCCCGACGCCCACGACGTTGGCGATCCGCGACAACCACTGGGGAAAGACGATGGAGGTCACCGCGGCGAGGATGAACATGCCGAGGAAGAGCCGACGGATGGCCTGGTGCCGGGCGCCCGCGGTGGACCGGGTGAGGAGCGCCGAGACGACGGCGACCCCCACGAGCAGGATGATCTGGATGAGCAGGGTGTTCCCGGTCATGACGACGACTCCTTCACGATGGCGCTGCTCACTTGAACATCAGGTCGACGAGGATGTTCACGGAGTTCCACACGGACTGCCCCTTGCCGCGCGAGTAGTCGGTGTACAGGACGTGCACCGGGTGCTCGCGCCACGGCAGCCCGGTGCGGCCGAGCTGGAGGACGATCTCGCTCGCGTGCGCCATCCGGTCCTGCGTGAGGTCGACCTGCCGTGCGGCGTCGACACGGATGGCTCGTAGCCCGTTGTGGGCGTCGGTCAGGCGCATCCCGGTGCTCTGCTTGGTGAACCACACGGCGAACATCAGGACGACGCGCTTGACGAGGCCCGGGCGCGTGCGTCCGTCGAGGAACCGTGATCCGAAGACCACTGCGGCCTCGCCGCGCACGATGATGTCGGCCATGTCGCGGGCGTCGTGCACCTGGTGCTGGCCGTCGGCGTCGAACGTCACGAGGCACCGGGCGCCGGGCTGCTCGCAGACGAACGCGATACCGGTCTGCAGGGCGGCACCCTGGCCGAGGTTGGCCGCGTGGGTGAGGACGACCGCGCCCGCAGCCCGGGCGACGTCGCCCGAGCCGTCTGTGCTCCCGTCGTCGACGCACACGATGTGCGGGAAGGTCAGCAGCGCGTCAGCGATCACTCCGCCCACGACCGTGGCCTCGTTGTAGAGCGGGACCACGAGCCAGTCCTCGGTCGGGGTCGGCACCACGCCGGCAGCGGCCGACGGCAAGGGGAGTGGCATGGCGACATTCTTGCACCCGGGTTCCGTTAGGCTCGCTGTGCGCATCGGACGAACAGGCTGGGGAACCTCATGACGGTCAAGGTCGCGGCGTCGGCTGATGTCGACACCGATGTCGAGCTGGGCGACGGTACCCAGGTGTGGCACCTCGCGCAGGTCCGCGAGGGGGCCGTGCTCGGCGAGCGGTGCGTCGTCGGACGTGGCGCCTACATCGGGTCCGGGGTGCAGGTCGGAGCAGACTGCAAGATCCAGAACTACGCGCTCGTCTATGAGCCTGCGTCGCTCGCAGACGGCGTCTTCGTCGGGCCTGCAGCAGTCCTGACGAACGACCAGTACCCGCGTGCGATCAACCCGGACGGCTCGATCAAGAGCGCGTCGGACTGGCACGCCGTCGGCGTCGACGTCGGTCGCGGTGCCTCGATCGGCGCGCGTGCGGTGTGCGTCGCTCCCGTCCGTGTCGGAGCCTGGGCGACGGTCGCGGCAGGTGCCGTGGTCACCCGGGACGTGCCCGACTTCGCGATCGTCGCGGGAGTTCCTGCGCGCCAGGTCGGATGGGTCGGTCACGCCGGACGCCCCCTCGTCGAGGGCGAGGACGGGCGATGGTCCTGCCCGACGACCGGCGCGGTGTACGAGACTGTGGACTCCCAGCTGAGAGAGGTCGTGTGAACGTGAGTCTCCCACTCATCCCCGCCGCCAAGCCCATCATCGGTGACGACGAGCGTGCAGCCGTCGACCGGGTGCTGCGCAGCGGAATGATCGCCCAAGGGCCCGAGGTCAAGGCGTTCGAGGTCGAGTTCGCCGACCAGCTCGTCGGTGGGCGCCAGTGCGTCGCCGTGAACTCTGGGACCTCGGGACTGCACCTCGGCCTCCTCGCCGCCGGGATCGGCCCGGGCGACGAGGTCGTCGTCCCGTCGTTCACCTTCGCTGCGACCGGGAACTCGGTGGTGCTCGCGGGCGCCACGCCAGTCTTCGCCGACATCGAGCCTGACTCCTTCTGTCTCGACCCCGAGTCGGTCCGGGCAACGATCACGCCCCGGACTCGCGCCATCATGCCCGTCCACCTGTACGGCCACCCGGCGGCGATGCACGCGCTGCGGGCGATCGCCGACGAGCACGGCCTCCTCCTCTTCGAGGACGCCGCGCAGGCGCACGGCGCGCAGCTCGACGGCGCGCCGGTCGGGTCGTTCGGCGACTTCGCGATGTTCAGCCTGTACCCGACGAAGAACATGACGTCGGGTGAGGGCGGGATGGTCGCGTGCGGGAGCGACGAGATCGCGCGCAACGTCCGGCTCCTGCGCAACCAGGGCATGGAGGTCCAGTACTCCAACGAGCTCATCGGCTTCAACGCCCGTATGACGGACGTCCACGCCGCGATCGGACGCGTCCAGCTGACCAAGGTCGGCGGCTGGACGCAGCAGCGCCGCGAGAACGCTGCGTTCCTCGATGCAGCCCTTGCCGAGATCCCCGGTGTGACGACCCCACCGGTCCTCGACGGCGCGACGCACGTCTACCACCAGTACACGGTCCGGGTCGCCGGGGACCGCGACGCGATCGTCCGAGCACTCCGCGACGAGCACGGCGTCGGGAGCGGGGTCTACTACCCGATCCCCAACCACCGGCTGCCGTCCCTCGCACCGTACGCGCCCGGCCTCGAGCTGCCGCGTACCGAAGAAGCGGCGCAGCAGGTCATCTCGCTGCCCGTCCACCCCTCGCTCGCACAGGGCGACCTCGAACGGATCGTGCACGCCGTCGAGTCCACCATGAAGGCAGGCGCATGACGACGAACCGTACCCTCCGAGCAGGACTCATCGGCCTCGGCGCGATGGGCCGCCACCACGCACGTGTCCTGCGGGAGATCGACGGCGTCGATCTCGTCGCTGTCGCCGACCCGGCGGGCGACCCGCACGGTGCCGCGGGGTCGCTGCCCGTTCTCCAGGACGTCCAGGCGCTCATCGCGGCAGGGATCGACACGGCGGTCGTCGCGGTCCCGACCGTCTACCATGAGGCCATCGCGCTGGCTCTCGCGGAGGCCGGCGTGCACACGCTCATCGAGAAGCCGATCGCTGACACCGCCGAGGCGGGCGAGCGGATCGTCGCGGCGTTCGCCGCTCAGGGGCTCGTCGGTGCTGTCGGGCACATCGAACGGTTCAACCCCGCCCTCCAGGAGCTCCGCAAGCGCCTCGCGGCCGGCGAGCTGGGCGCGATCTACCAGATCGTCACGCGCCGCCAGGGCCCGTTCCCTGCGCGCATCGCCGACGTGGGTGTCGGCAAGGACCTCGCGACGCACGACATCGACCTCACGGCGTGGGTCGCGCAGAGCCCGTACGCGGCGATCTCGGCGCAGATCGCGTACCGCAGCGGGCGGGAGCACGAGGACATGGTGCTCGCGACGGGACGCCTCGCCAACGGCGTCATCGTCAACCACACCGTCAACTGGCTCTCGCCGATGAAGGAACGGGTCACGGTCGTCACCGGCGAGCGCGGCACGTACGTCGTCGACACCGCGAGCGCCGATCTCACGTTCCACGCGAACGGGACGATCGCGACGGAGTGGGACTCGATCGCGGCGTTCCGGGGCGTCGCGGAAGGCGACGTCATCCGGTACGCGTTCGCGAAGCGGGAACCGTTGCGGGTCGAGCACGAGGCGTTCCGCGACGCCGTCCTGGGGATCCGTCACGACGTCGTGACGCTCGAGGAGGGGCTGCAGACGCTGCGCGTGGCCGAGGCGATGGTGGATTCGGCGCGCACGGGGAAGCTCATCGACCTGAGCGCCTGATCCTGGTCGCGCAGACGAGCACACCGACGGTCGTCGCAGGTACATTCGCCTCATGCCACCGGTCGAACGTCCTGCGGTCCGTGTGCTCCTCGTGAGCCGGATCTTTGCTCCCGAGCCCGCAGCGGCGTCGTTCCGTCTCCGTGCGCTGACGGATGCGCTCGACGACGCCGGTGCGCGGGTGACGGTGCTGACGACGACGACGTCGCGGGCGATGGCGGGGACACCGGACGGCACCCGGGACGGTGTCCGGGTCCGGCGCTGGCCGGTGCTGCGTGACTCGGCGGGCTACGTGCGCGGGTACGTGCAGTACATGTCGTTCGACGTCCCGGTGTTCTTCCGGGTGCTCTTCGCTCGCGGGGTCGACGTCGTGGTCAACGAGCCGCCGCCGACGACCGGGTTCATGGTCCGGCTCGCCTGCGCGCTCCGTCGGACGCCGTACGTCTACTACGTGTGCGACATCCTCGGCGATGCGGTGGGCGCGACGAGCGCGCCGGGCCTCGTCGTGCGGGCGGTGCGGGCGATCGAGGGCTGGGCGTGGCGCGGTGCCCGGGCACTGCTGTCGGTGTCCGGCGGGGTCACCCGCCGGCTGGCCGAGCTCGGTGTCCGGGGCAGTGTCCACGAGGTCGGCAACGGCATCGACACGGAGGCGTTCAGCGCGTCGGGCGACGCGGTCGTCCTGCCGTCCGGCGACGGAGCGGGCGCCGACGACGGAGCAGGAGCCCCCTTCTTCGTCTACGCCGGCACGGCGTCCGAGGTGCACGGTGCCGGGATCTTCGCCCGCGCGATGCTGCTCGTCCACGCCCAGGACCCTCGGGCCCGGCTCGTGTTCATCGGTCAGGGGGCGGAGAAGGCCGCGATCGCCGACGAGTGCACGAGCCTGCCGCCGGGCACTGTCACGTTCCTGCCTCAGGCGCCGCCGCACGAGGTAGCACGATGGCTCCGCGGTGCGGTGGCGAGCCTCGCGAGCGTGCGCCCGGGCGGCGGGTACGACTTCTCGTTCCCGACCAAGGTCTACGCCTCGGTCGCGTGCGGCACCCCGGCCGTCTACGCGGGGATCGGCCCGGCACGGACGCTCGTGTCCGACGAGCACCTCGGGTGGGCCGTCGACTACGAGGACGGTGCTGTCGCCGACGCGATGCTCGCCGCGCTCGAAGCCCATGACCGCGGACCGGATGGGGCGGCCGGACCGGACGGGGCGGTCGCGGACGGTGAGCCAAGGGAGCGTCGTCAGGAGCGGCTGGCGTCCTGGGCGGCCCAGAACGCGTCGCTCGCCGGGGTCGCGCGCGCGGCCGCGCTCGTCGTGATCGAGGCAGCCGACCGGTAGGCTCGCGGCATGTCTGCTCTGTGGCGCACCGTGCGGGAGATCCTTCCCGTCCTCCCCGAAGGCAGCAGCCGGTTCCTCGTGATGTTCGCTCTGCTCTCGGGTGCGTCCTCCATCCTCGACGTGGTGGCGCTCGGCCTGCTCGCGCTCTGTCTCGCCCCGATGATCGCCGGGACCTCGGTGACGCTCCCGGTGCTCGGGACGCTCTCCGAGCCCGCCGACTTCCGCAACATCCTCATCGCTGTCGGTGTCCTCATCGTCGCCAAGTCTGTCTTCCAGATCAGCCTCCAGTGGTTCGCGACGCGACGCTTCGCGAAGTTCGAGCTCGCGATCAGCCGGGAGCTTCTCCGCGGGTTCTTCGCCTCTCCGTGGACCGACCGGCTCCAGCGCAACTCCACCGAGCTCGTGCGCTCGACCGACGTCGGTGTCGCGACGACCGTCTCCGGGGTGCTCATCCCGTTCGCGATGCTCGCCGGCGAGCTCTGCACCTTCATCGCCGTCCTCACCGTCCTTGTCGTGGCCGCACCCGTGATGGCGCTCGCGACGGTCCTGTACTTCGGGCTCATCGGTGCGGTCCTGCTGCGGTGGGTGCTGCGCAAGTCCGTCCAGGCAGGACGCGTCAACCGGTCGCACTCCACGCGCTCGGCGCGCCTGCTCAGCGAGATGATGCAGTCGCTCAAGGAGATCACCCTGCGCGGCAAGGCCGACTCCGTCGCGGAGCTCGTGCTCGGTGTGCGCCAGCAGAGCTCGCAGGCCCGGGCCAACATGTCCTTCCTCGCGGTGGTGCCCCGGTACGTGCTGGAGGCGGCGCTCATCGGCGGCTTCGGTATCGCTGCGGCCATCGGCTACCTCACTGGTGGTTCGACCGGCGCGCTGAGTGCTGTGGCGCTCTTCGGTGTTGCTGGCTTCCGCATCATCCCGTCGCTCACGCGCTTCCAGGGCATCATGTCCCAGACTGCCGCGGCCCTGCCGTTCGCCCAGACCGCGATCGAGGACATCCGTCGTGGACAGGGTTACCTCGCGGCTCGTGTCGACGGTCCGGTGCAGCTGCCCGTCCCAGACGATGCGACGTTCCTCGATCTCGACAAGGTCACCTTCACGTACCCGACCGGCGTCACCCCGGCGGTCCGGGACGTCACCCTGCGGATCCCGTTCGGCCAGTCGGTCGCCCTCGTGGGGGCGTCCGGCTCCGGCAAGTCCACGCTCGTCGACATCGTCCTCGGGCTGCTCGAGCCCTCCTCCGGAGAGATGCGCGTCGGCGGGACGCCCCTCGTGCTCGCTCTCGACTCGTGGCGCTCGCGCGTGGGTTATGTGCCCCAAGACGTCTCGTTGTTCGACGCGACCGTCGCCCAGAACGTCGCGCTCGAGTGGGACGACACCCTCGTGGACAAGGACCGCGTGCGCGAGGCGCTGCGCCGCGCCCAGGCGCTGGACGTCATCGAGGCTCGCGCCAACGGCATCGACTCCTCCGTCGGCGAGCGCGGGCTCGGGCTCTCCGGTGGCCAACGACAGCGGCTCGGCATCGCCCGCGCGCTCTACTCTGACCCGCTCGTCCTCATCATGGACGAGGCGACGAGCGCGCTCGACACGAGCACCGAGGCGGCCGTGACGAGCGCGATCAGCGACCTGCGCGGCGAGCTGACGCTCGTCGTCGTCGCTCACCGGCTCTCCACCATCCGGCACAGCGACATCGTGTGCTTCATGCGCGACGGCGAGCTCGTCGCGCACGGAACCTTCGACGAGGTCGTGGCCGCGGTGCCCGACTTCGCCCACCAGGCCGCTCTCGCCGGCCTGACCGCCCATGACGTACCACGCACCACCGCAGGGGACCTCGCATGACGACGCTCGACAGCTACGACGATCGCGATCGGGCGCGGGGCAGGCCCAGCCACGACCGGCGGCAGAAGCCGGTGCTCCGTGCACGCAAGCCGCGGGTCGCCGTGCTCGTGTACAACGACTGCCACGCGGACACCCGTGTCCTGAAGACCGCCGCTACGCTCGTCGAGGCGGGTGCCGACGTCCGGATCTTCGCGATCGCGCGGCCCGGCGCCGGGTACCCCGTGGGGGTGTGGCGGCTCGCGAGCGGCGTCGTGCTCGAACGGCTGCCGACCTTCCACCTCGGCACCCATCTCGAGCCGCTCGCACGGGTCTACCGGCGTCTCGCGGGTGCACCCGCTCCGGTCGTGCCGCGCGCGACCGAGGACGTCGGGCGCGGTCGCGGCGCCTCAGGCGGTGGCACGCCTGCGAGGACCGGTGCTGCGGTGCTCACCGTGGCCGCGGTCCCGAGCGTCCCGAAAAGGTCGCTGCCGGATCGCGTCCTGCGATCCCGAGCCGGCCGGCTGGCCTTGCGGCCGCTGAGCGCCGTCGTCCTGTGGTCCTACTGGCGCAGTGCAGCCGATGCTGTGACGCAGTGGCGCCCTGACGTCGTCCACGCGAACGACGCCAACACCCTCCAGCCGGCGATGGTCGCGGCGAGCAGGGTCCAGGTGCCGTTCGTCTACGACTCCCACGAGCTGTGGACGCAGCGCAACGTCGCAGGCCGGAGACTGGTCGCGACGCAGGTCGAGCGATGGATCGAGCGCCAGGGCGTCCGCCGTGCCGCAGCGGTCATCACGGTCTCGCCGAGCATCGCCACGTACCTGCAGTCGACGTACGGGCTCGAGCAGGCGCCCGTCCTCGTCCGCAACGTGCCGCCCGCGGCCCAGCGGACGACAGACCGTACGGAGGGGCGCCTGCGACGTCTCGCAGGGCTCGCCGACGAGGCACGTGTCATCGCCTACGGCGGCCGGATCACCATGAACCGTGGCCTCGAAGAGACGATCGACGCTCTCGGAGAGCTCCCCGCCGACGTCCACCTCGTGGTGCTCGGGTACGGCGTGGCAGGGTACGTCGACGGTCTGCGGACGCGTGCCCGGGAGGCCGGGGTCGCGGAGCGGGTGCACTTCGTCGGCAAGGTTCCCTCGAACGAGGTGTCGCTCGCTCTCGCGGACGCCGACGCCTCGATCGTCTTCGTCCGGCCGACGTGCCTGAGCTACCGGTGGTCGCTCCCGAACAAGCTCTTCGAGTCCATCCACGGCGGCCTGCCCATCGTTGCAGCAGACCTGCCGGACACCCGTCAGATCGTCGAGGAGCACGGTGTCGGCGAGGTCTTCGAGTCGTCGCACCCTCTCGTCATGGCCCAGACGATCCTTCGCGTCATCGACGATCCGGAGCGCTACCGGGCCGCGTCGCGCCACGCCGCGACCCAGCTCACCTGGGAGGGGGAGAGCGTCCACCTCCTCGAGGTCTACCGTCGAGCGCTCGGCGACCCGTGGAACGATGCGCTGGCCGACCTCGAACCGGTCGACGAACCGCAGGCCACCCGCCACGCGGACAAGATCGCCAGCTGATGGGAGAGCGCCCGAGCGTCGTCGTCCTGTCGTTCTCGCCGATCGCGCGTGACCCGCGCGTCCTGCGCCAGGTCCAGCTGCTCTCGACGGTCGCTGACGTCACCACGTGCGGCTACGGGCCGTCGCCGGAGGGCGTGGTCCGTCACGTCCAGGTCCCTGACACGTTGGCACCGTGGCGCACCGGCAGGGCCGGGCGGGTCCTCGGCCCGGCGCTCTTGGCGCTGCGACGTCACCGCCGGCTCTACTTCGGTTCTCCCCGGATCGCCTTCGTCCTCGATGCGCTCCCGCCCGGGTCGATGGACGTCGTCGTCGCGAACGACGCCCTCGCGGCGCCGCTCGCCCTCGCCCTCGAGCCTCGCGCGGGAGTGCACAGCGACCTCCACGAGTACGCTCCCCGCCAGGGCGAGGACCGCCTCCTGTGGAGGCTTCTCGTCGCTCCGCTCATGACGTGGGCGTGCCGGTCGGTACGACACGTCGCCTCGGTGACGACCGTGGCGCAGGGGATCGCCGAGGAGTACGAGCGCGAGCTCGGCTTCACGCCCCGCGTGGTGCCCAACGCCGCGGCATACCGGCCCGACCTCGTCCCGACAGCGGTGGGCAGCCCCGTCCGGCTCGTCCACATCGGCATCGCCGGGCGCGCCCGACGCCTCGAGACGATGATCGATGCAGCGGGCCTCGTCGAGTCGAGGAGCCCGGGGACGCTGACGCTCGACCTCGTGCTCGCGCCCGGCGACCCCACCTACATCACCGAGCTCGCTGAGCGCGCGCAGGCCGTCGGCGGCTCGGTCCGTGTGCTCCCGCCCGTGCCGTTCGACGAGATCGTCCCCGTCCTCACGCGCTACGACGTCGGCGTCTTCGTGTGCCCGCCGACGACCTTCAACCTCCTGCACGCCTTGCCGAACAAGCTCTTCGAGTTCGTCCAGGCTCGGCTCGCGGTCGTCGTAGGGCCCTCGCCGGAGATGGCCCGTATCGTCACCGAGCACGCGCTCGGTCTCGTGGCCGACGGGTTCACCGTCGAGGACACGGAACGCGCGCTCGCTGCGCTCCGACCCGAGACGGTCACCGCGTTCAAGGCCGCGAGCCACGTCGCAGCCGAGGTGCTGAGCGCCGAGCGGCTCTCAGCGCCGTGGCTCGATGCGGTGGAGAATCTTGTGGGACGACCATCGGGGGAGAACGCATGAGCACCACGAGCACGCCCACCTCACCAGGGGAGACCGGAGCGGTCCGTCGTCCTCGGATCCTGTGCGTCTCGCTCTCGCCGATCCATTCCGACGCCCGGGTGCTGCGACAGGTGAGCGTCCTGGCTGGTCGCGGTCACGTGACGACCGTCGGCTTCGGGCCGACCCCTCACGGCTCGGACGAGCACCTGCGCATCCCCGACGGCGCGGCCACGCTCCCGCAGACCCCGCGGGGTGTGGCCCTCCTCGCGCTGCGCCGTCACGAGGCGGCGGAGCTCTCGGCTCCTGCGGTCCGGTACGCCCTCGAGGTCCTCGCCGGGCAGCGCTTCGACCTGGTCGTCGCGAACGACGCCCGTGTCCTCGGGCTCGCGCACGCGGTCGCGGCACGCTCGGACGCGCCGGTGTGGGCGGACATGCACGAGTGGGCACCCGAGGAGCGCACGCACGTGCGGTCGTGGCGGCTGCTCGTGGCTCCGTTCATGACGCACCTGTGCCGTACGTACCTGCCGAGGAGCGCGGCCGTGACCACGGTGTGCAACTCGATCGCAGAGCTCTACGGTCAGCACTTCGGCGTCACCGCCGAGGTGATGCGGAACTCGTCTCCGTACCTCGACCTGCGCCCGAGCCCTGTCGCGGCAGACGCCGTGAGGCTCGTGCACAGCGGTGCCGCGATCCATGGCCGCAGCCTCGAGACGATGATCGACGCGACGCGCGAGCTCGGCTCGAGGTACACCCTCGATCTCTACCTCCTCCCCGGAGGCGACGGCGGCAGGTATCTCCGGGAGCTCAAGGACCGGGCGGCGGACTGCAGCCGCGTGCGCTTCCGCGATCCCGTCGCTCCGGGCGACCTGCCTGCGACGCTCAACGCGTACGACGTGGGTGTCTTCTGGATCCCACCGACGCACACCAACGCCCGGTACACCCTGCCGAACAAGTTTTTCGACTACGTCCAGGCGCGTCTCGCGATCGCTGTCGGGCCCAGCATCGAGATGGCCCGCCTCGTCGAGCGCTACCGGCTCGGCGTGGTGAGCGACGGGTTCGACGTCGCTGCGTGCGTCGCGTCGTTGAGCACCCTCGACGCGGCCGCGATCCGAGGCGCTAAGGCAGCCGCCGACGTCGCGAGCAGCGAGCTGTCCTTCGAGACGGACGCGCTCGTGGGTGACCGGATCGTCGCGCGCCTGCTCGCTGCCTCGTCGCCGGCTCCAGGCATCGGGTGACACTGCCCTAGAGTGGGTGCAGCTTCGCATCCCCCCAGACCTGATGAACAGAGGTTGTCGTGCGCATCGCCGTAGTCGCTCTCGGGAAGATCGGCCTCCCCCTCGCCGTCCAGTTCGCTGACCAGGGCCACGACGTGGTCGGCGTCGACGTCAACGCATCGGTCGTCGACCTCGTCAACGCCGGGACGGAGCCCTTCCCCGGAGAGGCCCATCTCGCGGAGAAGCTCGCAGCGCTCGTCCCTGCGGGGAGGCTGCGTGCCACCACGGACTACGCGGACGCGATCCCGGGCGCCGACGCTGTCGTGCTCGTCGTGCCCCTGTTCGTCGACGAGGAGACGGCAGCACCCGACTTCGGGTGGATGGACGCCGCGACGACCTCGCTCGCTGCGCACCTCACCCCGGGGACGCTCGTCTCCTACGAGACGACACTTCCTGTCGGGGTCACCCGAAGCCGGTGGAAGCCGATGCTCGAGCAGGGGTCAGGGCTCGTCGAGGGCACGGACTTCCACCTCGTCTTCTCCCCCGAGCGGGTCCTCACCGGTCGCGTCTTCGCGGACCTGCGCAAGTACCCGAAGCTCATCGGTGCGCTCAGCGACGCGGGCGCGCGCCGCGCTCGCGACTTCTACGAGGCCGTCCTGGAGTTCGACGAGCGACCCGACCTGCCTCGTCCGAACGGTGTCTGGGACCTCGGCTCCGCGGAGGCCGCCGAGATGGCGAAGCTCGCGGAGACCACGTACCGCGACGTGAACATCGGCCTCGCCAACCAGTTCGGGGCGTTCGCCGAGAAGGTCGGCATCGACGTCTACGCGGTCATCGACGCCTGCAACTCTCAGCCGTACAGCCACATCCACCGGCCGGGGATCGCCGTCGGCGGCCACTGCATCCCTGTCTACCCGCGCCTCTACCTCTCGGTGGACCCGGACGCGTCGATCGTCCGGGAGGCCCGCGCCGTCAACGCGGCCGTGCCTGAGCGCGTCGTGGCGCAGGCCGAGTCGCTCCTCGGGTCGCTCGACGGGCTGCGCGTCGTCGTGCTCGGTGCTGCCTACCGTGGGGGAGTGAAGGAGACAGCGTTCTCCGGTGTCTTCACGACGGTCGAGGCGTTGCGTGCGCGCGGCGCGCGCGTCGTCGTGCACGACCCCATGTACACGGACGCCGAGCTCGAGGGTCTCGGGTTCGCTGCCTACCACTATGGCGAGAGCGCCGACGTCGCCATCGTCCAGGCCGACCACGGCGAGTACCGGACGATCACCCAGACCGAGGTGCCGGGGCTGCGCCTGCTCGTCGACGGACGCCGGGTCACCGACCCAGCTGTGTGGGCAGGGGTCCCGCGCGTGGTCGTCGGGGACGGGACCCCAGCACGCTGAAGGCCGTTCCCGGCCCCCGTTCGACCGCCTTCCGGGCCGACATCGAGGGCCTGCGCGCGGTCGCGATCGTCACCGTGCTCGCCTTCCACTCCGGGCTCACGTACGCCAGCGGTGGTTTCGTCGGAGTCGACGTCTTCTTCGTGCTGTCGGGGTACCTCATCACGTCGTTGCTGCTCCGCGAGATCGATCTCACGGGACGGCTCTCGTTGCGCCGGTTCTACCTCAGGCGAGCGCGACGGCTCCTTCCCGCGACGGCGGTCGTCCTCGTCTTCTCTGCGGTCGTCGTCGTGCTCTGGACGCCGACGACGCAGGGGAGGGTCTTCGGCCTCGACATCCTTGCGGCGACCTTCTACGTCATCAACTGGCGGCTCGCCGACCGGTCTGTCGACTACCTCGCTGAGGGCGTCGGCGCGAGCCCGGTCCAGCACTTCTGGTCGCTCGCGGTCGAGGAGCAGTTCTACATCGTCTGGCCTCTCCTCGTCGTCCTCTCTCTCGTCCTGCTCCGGGCTCGCGGAGGTGCAGGAGCGCTGGGGCGGTCCAGGGTGTCTCCGACGGCTGTCCGCACGACGCTCGCCGTGGTGGTGGTCGGCGTCGGTGGAGCGTCGTTGGTCTGGTGCGTGGCGACCTCGGGGCAAACGGACCCGTCGACCTACTTCACGACGACGACCCGGCTCTGGGAGCTGGCGGTCGGCGCGACGGTCGCGGTGCTCGCGTCGCGTCTCCCGGCTCTGTCTGCCCGGGCCGCGTCTGTGCTCGGGTGGTCTGGCCTGCTCGCGATCTGCGCGGCCGCGCTGCTCTTCTCGACGAGCACACCGTGGCCTGGTCCGGCGACCCTCGTGCCCACGCTGGGGACCGCGGCGGTCGTCGTCTCAGGCCTCGGGGGACGTGAGCACAGCGTGTCGCGGCTGCTTTCCGCACGCGTGCTCGTGTGGCTCGGTGGCCTCTCGTACTCGATCTACCTCTGGCACTGGCCTGTGCTCGTCGCCGCTGAAGGGATGCTCGGCAGGACTCTCCACCCGGTCGAGGGGATCGTCGCTGTCCTCGTCTCGATCGTCCCGGCCTGGGCGACGCACCGGTTCGTCGAGAACCCGATCCGCTTTTCGAGCAGGTTCTCGGGTGACCGGGCGGCTCGTCGCGTCGTCGCCGTGTGCGTCGCGGCCGGCGTCCTAGCCGGCGTGGCCGCGTCGAGCCCGTGGGCACGCACGACCGACGCGCTCGACGGGATCACCCCGCTGCCGGCCGACGCGACCGCAGACGTGCCCGAGTCGTATGCGCAGGGCTGTCAGGTGGACGCCGCCTCCGTTGAGGTCGTCACCTGCGACTACGGCGATGTGACGTCGGACGTGGTCGTGGTGCTCGCTGGCGACTCCAAGGCGCTCCAGTGGCAGCCGGCGCTCGCCGAGCTCGCGGTCGAATGGTCGTGGCACCTCGTCACGATGACGAAGAGCGGGTGTGCGCTCTCGGGCGGGATCCAGCCGTTCAACGACGAGGAGCCGTACCTGGCCTGCGTCCGGTGGAACGATGCTGCGCTCGAGCAGGTGGCGGCGCTCTCACCTGATGTGGTGATCACCTCGCAGTACGCGAACACCGCCTATGCACTGGAGACCAGCCCGCTCGGTTCGGCGACGGGCGCCCAGATGCAGGACGACCTCACGCGCCTCTGGGGTGGGCTCACCGCGCAGGGGATCCAGGTGGTCGCGCTCCTCGACACTCCGACGCCGCCGTTCGAGGTGTACGAGTGCGTCGCTGAGCACCCTGATGCGCTCTCTCGGTGCTCGTTCGACCCTGTCTTGCCAGAGCGCGAGAATGCGTCGGTGCTCCAGCGCGCTGCTGCAGCTGCGGTTCCCGGGGTTGAGGTGGCTGACCTGACGCCCTGGATCTGCCCGGAGGGGTGGTGCCCTGCGGTGCTGGGGGACGTCCTCACCTACCGTCAGGGGTCGCACCTGACCAAGACGTTCGTCGAGACCCTCGTCCCTCCGCTGCGCGACGTGCTCGTCCCGGTGGTCGCCGCGACAGGGGCCGTCGGCGCTGACGGCTGAGGCGCTCGGAGCGGGGTGGGCCGGGCGATGCCTGGGCCACCCCGCGGTTGGTGCGGTGGGTGCTGCTCAGTGACCCGCGGCGGCGTACTTCGCCTCGGTGGCGGCCTTGGCCGAGCGCCACCAGGCTTCGTTCGCCTTGTACCACTCGACGGTGGCGGCGAGGCCTTCCGCGAAGTTGGTGTACTTCGGCTCCCAGCCGAGCTCGGTACGGAGCTTGGTGGAGTCGATGGCGTAGCGCATGTCGTGGCCTGGACGGTCCTTGACATGGTCGAAGTCGTCCTTGTCGAGGCCGAAGGCGACGAGGAGGGACTGGACGACCTCGAGGTTGTTCTTCTCGCCGTCAGCGCCGATGAGGTACGTCTCGCCCATCACGCCCTTGTCGATGATGGTCCAGACAGCCGAGTTGTGGTCCTCGACGTGGATCCAGTCGCGGACGTTCTCACCCTTGCCGTAGAGGCGTGGCTTGATGCCGTCGATGAGGTTGGTGATCTGGCGAGGGATGAACTTCTCGATGTGCTGGTACGGCCCGTAGTTGTTCGAGCAGTTGGAGATGGTGGCCTGGATGCCGAAGGACCGTGCCCATGCGCGGACGAGCAGGTCGCTGCCGGCCTTCGTGGAGGAGTACGGGCTCGACGGGGCGTAGGGCGTCTCTGCCGTGAACTTTGCCGGGTCGTCGAGCTCGAGGTCGCCGTAGACCTCGTCGGTCGAGATGTGGTGGAAGCGCACCTCGTGCTTGCGGACGGCTTCGAGGAGCGTGTACGTCCCGATGAGGTTCGTCTGGACGAACGGCCACGGGTTCGACAGCGAGTTGTCGTTGTGCGACTCGGCGGCGAAGTGCACGACGAGGTCAGACTCTCCTACGAGGCGGTCGACGAGCTCTGCATCGGTGATGTCGCCCTCGACGAGAGTGATCTTGTCCGCCACGGACGCGAGCGACGTCCGGTCGCCGGCGTACGTCAGGGCGTCGATGACGGTGACCTGGACGTCCGGGCGGTCGCGGACGGTCTGGTGGACGAAGTTCGAGCCGATGAAGCCGGCTCCGCCGGTGACGAGCAGACGCATGGGTTTCCTCCAAGATAGGTGTTTCGGCTGCAAGCGTACCGAAGCGGGATCGCGATCGATCGAGAACTCCACGCGGCGAAGATGCTGGGCTCGGGTAGTGTGTCGCTGTCTAGGCAACAGGTATATGCCCACCGACGGCTCACCACTCTCCGAGCGGCAGGATGCACGTGACACGGTACGAAGCACAAATTGACACCGCCAACCCGAACCTGAGCCACACACAGGTCATCGAGCTCGTCGGACAGGACAAGAAAGTCCTCGATGTCGGGTGCGCTACCGGGTACCTGGCCCGGCAGCTCATCGAGCGTGGCTGCACTGTCTCCGGAGTCGAGGTCGACCCCGAAGCGGCACGCGAGGCCGAGCCCGTGCTGTCGCGGCTCGTCGTCGGCGACCTGAACCAGGTGCGTCTCTCGGACGAGTTCACGAAGGGGGAGTTCGACGTCGTCGTCTTCGCCGACGTCTTGGAGCACGTCCTAGATCCCGCTGCGGTTCTCAGCGATTCGCTCGAGGTGCTCGCTGCCGACGGGACGATCGTCGTGTCCATCCCCAATGTTGCCCATGGGTCCCTCCGCCTTGCTCTTCTCCAGGGCCGATGGGACTACACCGACGTCGGCCTCCTCGACCGGACCCATCTGAAGTTCTTCACGTTCGACAGCTTGGTCCAGCTCTTGGCGGACGCCGGACTGGTCATCGAGGTCGCGCGGTCGACGACCACTGACCCGCTCAACGCCATGGTCGATGTGGATGCCGCCGCCCTGCCCGCGACGATCGTCGAGTGGGTCAGGCACCAGCCTCACGCGCTCGACTTCCAGTTCGTCCTTCGCGCTCGCAGGCCTCGGGACGGCGAGGAACCAGGCATGGTGACAACGCTGGAGCCGGCTGCACCTGATGACGAGGTGCGGCTCCGCGACGTCCACACCGAGCGGATGGAAGAAGACCGTGAGGTGCGTTACCGCCTCCTCACGATCCGTGACCACATCATCGGCCTCGAGGCCGCCGTCGTCCGAGCAAATGCTGTGGTTGCGCACGCTCAGCGTGCCACCCGCCAGGCGGAGCTCGAGGCCGAGAAAGCGCGGACGCACTTCGCAGAAGCGATGGAAGACCGCAAACGGATGCAGGAGTCCGCCACGTGGAGAGTCGGGAGCCTCGTTCTACGCCCGGTCTCGACGATCCGTCCCCCGAGGTCACGCTGACGATGACCGAGGCACCGTTCTTCTCTGTCGTCACCCCTGTCTACAACCCACCGGTCGACGTTCTCATCGAGATGATCCAGTCTGTCCGCGAGCAGAGCTTCCAAGACTGGGAGCTCATCCTCGTCGACGACGTCTCTCCCGATCCACAGGTGCGCGAGGTGCTTCGTCGGGCGGCTGCTGAGGACTCTCGGCTCGTTGTCATCGAGCGCGAGGTGAACGGCCACATCGTCAAGGCCTCGAATGATGGGATCGAGCGGGCTCGTGGGCAGTTTGTGGTGCTCGTCGACCACGACGATCTGCTCGAACCGCATGCATTCCGGGTGATGGTGGAAGCCATCCAGGCCCACCCAGAGGTGGACTATCTCTACTCGGACGAAGACAAGCTCGACGACAAGGGCAACTTCTACGACGCGTTCCGCAAACCAGACTGGTCTCCGGAACGGTTGCGGGGGCAGATGTACACCAGCCACCTCTCCGTCCTGAGGACCTCGGTCGTCAAGGCTGTCGGTGCATTCCATGAGGGCTTTGACGGGTCGCAGGATCATGACCTCGTCCTCCGTGTGACCGAACAGGCTCGTGAGGTCGTTCATGTCCCCGAGGTGCTGTACCACTGGCGGGTCGTCCCCGGGTCTGCGGCCGGTGATCCTGACGCCAAGCCGTATGCGTGGATCGCTGGGCGCAAAGCGGTTCAGGCGCACATCGATCGCGTGGGCATCCGCGGCGAAGTGAGCTTTGGCCGCGGCACAGGTACCTATCGCATCGACCGGCACCTGGATGAGGACGTCTTGCTGAGCGTGGTCATTCCTACCAGGGGTGGAGAAGGACTCGTGTGGGGCGAGCGCCGGTGCTTCGTGGTCGATGCCGTGCGATCTGTCGTAGAGCGAGGAGGCCACGACAACGTCGAGGTGGTCGTCGTCTACGACACCAGTACTCCAGCCCACGTTCTCGAAGAGCTTCGTGGACTCGGGGTCCGACGGCTCACCCTGGTCGAGTACGCGAAGCCGTTCAATTTCAGCGAGAAGTGCAATATCGGCGTCGCAGCGTCCTTCGGTTCAGTGGTCCTGTTGCTCAACGACGACATCGAGATCAGCTCTCCGGGGTTTCTCCCACAGCTCGCCGCCCCACTCTTCGAGAGCGGTGTCGGGGCGACCGGTGCTCGACTGCTCTTCCCGGACAACACGATCCAGCACGCCGGGCTCGTCTTCTATGGCAACGACTACGCTCACGCCTTCCACCGGGTTCCAGGAGACGACTACGGGCCTTTTACGGCGCTCACCGTCAACCGTGAGGTCTCAGCGTTGACGGGGGCTTGCCTGGCCATGCTCCGGACAACGTACGACCATGTCGGCGGCATGGCCGAGTCGTTGCCCGTGAACTACAACGACGTGGACCTCTCGTTCAAGATTCGACGAGAGGGGCTTCGCCTGGTGTGGCTCAACGAGCCAACCGCCTATCACTTCGAGTCTCAGACGCGAGTAGCCGTGGTGCATCCGTGGGAGCACGAGATCATGAAGCGACGCTGGTTCGGTCCTGACGACGATGCTTACCTGCCTGAAGTCCGATGACCTCTGCTACACCCGGTGAGAACGGTCTCGTCGCGTCTCCTGAAGTCCCATCTGGAACCACGGGTCCGGTTCGGCCTGAGCGTGTGAGGCGCCGGCCGTCGCTGGCGAGCATCGTCTCGTGGACGGCACTCGTGCTCTTCACGCTGCTCAGTGTCGGGCCGCCGCTCGTCGGCAACGGTGTCTTCATCGGCACCGACCTGATGGCTTCGCTCCCACCGTGGAAGAGCGATACGCAATCGGTCGAGGTTCGAGAGAACCTCTGGATAAGTGACACGATCGACTCGGGCATGCCGCAGTCTGAGCTGCTCGTCTCCTCTGCCAAGGAGGGATTCTTCGCACAGTGGAACCCCTATCAGGCTGGCGGGGTCGAGATAGGCGGCTTGCCGAATTCGGGAATGTTCTCGCCGCTCTCCATCCCTCGATGGGTGCTCCCACTGAGCTACGCCAATGCCGTCATCAAGGTTCTCGAGATCGTCACGATCACAATCGGCATGGCCCTCCTGCTCCGTCGGTTCAGGATTCCGTCCGCAGCATGGCCCATCGCGTCCGTCATCTATGCGTCGAGCGGATTTCTCGTCGCATGGACCAACTGGCAGCACACACGCGTCGCTGCGCTCATCCCCTTGCTCTTCTGGGCAGTCGATCGAGCCGTTGTCGGGCGGCGGCCACGGAGTGCCATTCCGGTGGGGCTGGTCGTCGGTGCGATGCTCCTCGGAGGGTTTCCTGCTGTGACTGCCTACGCCTTGTATGGGGCGGGCGCATTCGCCGTGGTCAGGACGCTGGTCGGCCACCGGCCGTGGAAGGATCGGATCTGCTCGCTCGTGATCGCGATCACGGGAGTAGTCTTAGGGTTCCTCCTCGCTGCTTGGCAGATGGTCCCCTTCCTCTACAACGCGACCACCGTGATCGACTTTGATTCACGCGCGCAGAATTCTGATAGCCATCTGTCTCTGGCGGACCTGGCGACGTCGCTTGTCCCCAGTATTCTCGGCGGGTCAGGCAACCGCGACCAATGGAGTCCGGACCTTAACCCAGTTGAGAACTTCTCATACCTTGGTGTAGGTGCGCTAGTGCTCGTAGGGGCCGCGATTCTCTCGCGACCGCGCGACAAGCCGGAGAAGATTCTCTTCTGGTTCTTCGGGGGCGCAGCCTTGCTCAGTCTCTTGCTGGTGTACGTGGGTGGACCCTTGCTTGGCCTCGTCCAGCACCTCCCGATCTTCTCGAACAACCTCATCGGTCGTTTGCGAGTCATGACTGGCTTCTTCGTCGCGGTCCTCGCTGCCTATGGTTACGGTCGGATCGTATCGGGATCGGCAAGCGTGCCGGCTTTCTGGGCTGGACCGCTCGCTGCTCGCGGCACGGCCGCGATTCGATGGATGACAGTCCTCGTCCTCGCGATAGCCGCTAGCGTCGTGGTGCGCCGAACACTCTTTCTGGTCCCAGCTGAAGCGATCGACGACGTCCGACGATCGACGGTGCAGATCGGTGCACTTGGAGTCCTGTTGGCGCTTGCTGTGCTGGCCGCACTCTTCGTGCGTTCGGCACGGGTCGTCGTAGGTGTGCTCGCGCCGATCGTCGTCGTCATACCGGCTCTGGCGGTAACCACGACGTGGTGGGCACGTTCGGCCTCGGACACGTTCTACCCGGTGACGGGTGCCCACACGTTCCTTGAGGAGAATCTCGACGGCAACAGGTACACACCCGTCGGTCAGACGGCGCTGCCGGGAACCAATACCTTCTACAAGCTACGGACTCTAGGTGGCCATGCGTTCCACTCTCCGGAGTGGAAGGAACTCATCATCGCCGCCGATCCGAGCGCTTTCCTCAGCACCACCTACTCCTCTATCTCACAGGAAAATCTCGCGTCGACGGTTGAGTCGCCGATCTTGGACCGGCTCGCGGTCGACTACGTGGTCGCGGACCCGAACTCTGAGATCCTTGGGGCCGTGGACGCTGGCGCTGCCCCGGAGAGTCAGGCAACGCTAGACCGCGATGCTCCGCTACAAGGATCTGTCGAATCCGGTCCGTTGCGGGGAGTGCTGCTCAAGTCCATCACCCAGGACCGCGAGGATCTCGACGGATCGACGCTGCAGGTCAGAGTGGTAGCCGAGGCGGACGGTGCTGTTCTCGCCGAGAACGAGACGTGGGCCGTGCACCTGAGTCCGAACCAGTGGGTCGCCTTGGCGGGAGACCAGATCCCAGCCTCCATGCGTTGGCGGATCGAGGTGACGGTCGATGATCTGGACGCGACCGGGACCGTCGGTGTCGACGCTGGCGGTGCGCTAGCGATCGATGTGGTCCGCCCCGTGGACGACGCGGTACGTGTCGTCCACACCGGCGACGCCACGATCTACGAGCGCACAGGTGCGCTCGACAGGGTGCGCTGGGCTTCGGAAGCGACGGTGATCGAGGACGAGGACGCACGTCTTCGCGCTATGGCCTCGGGTACGTACGAAGCTTCCGTCGTCATCCTGGAGGATGAGGCAGATGCGTCGACCGGCACGGGGGGCGAAGCCGTAGTCACGGAGATTGAGAATGATACGAACCACGTCGAAGCGATGGTCGATGCGAAGGGCCCTGGGTGGGTCGTTGTCGCAGATTCGCTCCAGCGCGGTGGCTGGACGGCTACCGTCGACGGGAAAGATACTGACCTGCTACCCGCCGATCACGCGGCTGTCGCGATCCCTGTCGACGAGGGCGTGCACACGGTGCTTCTGTCCTACGAAACACCAGGACTACGGACGGGCGTGATAGTCACTGGGACGACGATCATGACCCTCGTGATATGTGGTCTGATTGCCGGGGTGGAGAGGAGGCGGCGTCGCTCAGTCTGAGGCGACACCGCAGGTCACCTGAGCGACCGTCTAGCCAAGACTGACCGCCATCGTGGTTGCTACGAGGCCGATAGTGGTCATGACCCATACAGGTCGAACCCATTGGCGTTCTTCGAGAACGAGGCTTCCACAGACGATGAGCAACGCCACGAGACTGAGGCTGTACCGAGACGTGATGCTGGGAAAGTAGTAGGTCCCGTCGGTGATCAGGTAGACCTGCAGCTGCACCGCCAGCGGTAGGCCGAGCATGCCGATGACCGTTGCGGCCGGGACGAACCAGCGTTCGTCAGAGGTCGTAAATATGACTAGGCATATGAACACGGAAGCGAGCAGCAGAGGGCTCAGCAGCTCAACCCACGGGATATTCGCCGAGACAAGAATATTGCCGGGTGCGTGCCCATAGGTCAGTCCTCGTATCCCGTCGAATGCAGTCTCGAGCCATTCGCCGACAGGCGTTCCGCGAATCTCGAGAGTGCTCTCGCCACTCACTGGACTCACCCAACCGTCGACCTTGGTCGCAGAGCGATACATCGACCACGAGGCATGGACGGCGACTGTCGTTGCCAAGATCGCCAACGACACCGGAAGCGTTTGCCGTAGCCCCGGCCAGCGGTTCGAGCCGCGGTTGAGCAGGGACGCAAGGATGATCGCTACAGCTACCCCCAGGAGAGGTATGGCGTTGAGGATCTTGGTGCTCACAAGGAACGTCGTCAGCAGCACAGGTAGCACCACGCCGAAGCGGTGGTTGCGCAGAACCCTGGCGGCAAGAAACGCCGCTGCCGCACCAGCGAGCGTCGCTGTTGCATCGTTGTTGAGCGATGCTGACACCTGAAAGGTCATGTGGAGCGTCACGGGAACTATGGCGATCGGAGCAGCGATGGTCCACCGCACTCCCCAGGCGCGGAGTGCTGCGTAGAGAACGATCATGCCAGCGGCCAACCAGAGGAGCCCTGTGAATCGAGCCGCGGTGACGAAGTCGTCAACGGGTGAGACCGCGAGGATGAACCGTGCGAGGTACCCGCTGATGAGATAGAACGTCGGCGGATGCATGAGGTAGTTCTCGCCCCGAGCGGGATACTCGGAGCTCGGCGCGCCGGAGCCGCAGTCAGGGAGAGTGGCATTCGCCTGACCGTGGCACGACCACGCGTCGAGCATCGTCGGCGAGATCGGCGAGCCTGGAAAGGGCAGCTCACCCGAGCTGGCTTTCCACGCATAGTCCAGATGGACGGCCTCGTCGTATGGAGACAGCTGGGGCTCGCGCAGGATCTGGACGAGCCCGATGAGCAGGCTGATCAGGACATAGGCCGCGCAGGTCAACGTCGTCCGGAGTGCGCCATCAGCTCGAAGCCACGCCCAGGATTCGTGGGCGGTGGATACGAGTTCTTCTCTGGCGCTCAACCGTGACACGGGTCTCCATTCAACTGCATGAACTGAGGTGTCAGAGGACGGCGAACTGTGCATCCACATGAACGACGCCGAGCGACCGTCCATCACCGTCGATGCTGAACTGGCCTGCCTCAGGCACCCTGTGGATCTCTTGCCCGCTGGCTGTCGTGAGGCCGACCTGGACAGAATACTCACCCTCGCCGAGCTGGAGCGAGTCCAGGTGAACCTGGAACCGGCTCACTCCGTCGACCGTGATGCCCGTGGCACCGAGCAACATGGACGACGTCGAGTAGATGGAGGTGCCGAGGGGAGTCGCGATCCCGATCTCGACGATGACGTCCGAGAGGTGCGCGTCCGTCTCGATCTGCATGGTCACGTACAGCCCCTCGCTGCGCGCCAGGACGGGGCGGCCTGACTGACCGGAGTCGGACTGGAGCGCGATACCGGTGAACCGTGCGCGGCCGACCCGTGTCTCCGACGACTCGGCTTCGTGGGCTCGGTCGCGTTCTTCCTGGCGTGCTTCTTCGAAGTCGGCGCGCAGGGACCGGAGGGCGACGCGGGGCAGGTCGTCGGTGACGATCCTGCCCTTCTCGAGGACGATGGCCCGGTCGCAGAACTCCGCGACCTGGTCGAGCCCGTGGGTGACGAGGACGATCGTCCGTCCTTCGGACTGGAACTCGCGGATTCGCTCGAGGCACTTGCGCTGGAACGGCTCGTCGCCGACGGCGAGCACCTCGTCGACGAGAAGGATGTCCGGGTCGACATGGACGGCGACCGCGAAGGCGAGGCGGACGTACATGCCTGACGAGTAGAACTTGACCTGGGTGTCGATGAACTGCTCGATGCCCGAGAAGTTGACGATCGCGTCGAAGTGCTTGTCGGTCTGGGTCCGTGAGAGCCCGAGGATGGAGGCGTTGAGGTAGACGTTCTCCCGTCCCGTGAGGTCGGGGTGGAACCCGGCGCCGAGCTCGAGCAGCGCAGCGAGGCGTCCACGGATCTTCACGGAGCCGGTGTCCGGCTGGAGGATCCCCCCGATCATCTTGAGCAGGGTGCTCTTCCCCGAGCCGTTCGGGCCGATGAGGCCCACGGTCGTCCCTGACGCGATCTCCAGGCTGATGTCCTGGAGCGCCCAGAAGTCTTCGCGGTGCGCGCGCGAGCGACCGAAGTTCACGACGCGCTCTTTGAGCGACTTCTCCTTGCGGATGACGAAGTGCTTCGAGAGGTTCTCGACTTGTACGACGGTGGTCATCACAGCTCCTGAGCGAAGTTGGCCTGCAGGCGGGCGAAGACCCGTTGGCACAGCCAGAGCAGGAGGACGCCGACGATGATCGCGATCCCCATGCGGGTGTACATGTCGTCGGGGAACGGCTTGGCGTCACCCGAGACCCAGAAGGTCTTCTGGAACCCGAGGACCGCGAGGGTGATCGGGTTCGCGAGGTAGAGCTCGTGGAGCATGGTGCTCTTCACCTCGTCGGCGAACAGCTCCCAGGAGTAGACGACCGGCGAGACCCAGAAGAAGATCATGACGAAGATCTCGACGAGGTACTGGATGTCTCGCAGATAGACGTTCCACGCGCTGAGGAGGAGAGCGAGCGCCGTGCCGTAGAGCACGATGATCATCGTCGCGAGCACGAAGTATCCCCACCGGGTCCCGGTCGGGAAGTGCCCCAGGGCGACCGTGGCGAGGATGAGGATGACGAGCTGGATCCCGAAGTTGAAGAGAGCCGACCCGATCGCGCTGAGCGGGAAGATCTCGCGCGGGAGATAGACCTTCTTGACGAGCCCGGAGTTCGCGACGACGGAGCCGGTGCCCGCAGAGAGGGCCTCGGCAAAGAAGTTCCACGCAGTCAGGCCGGCGTAGATGAAGATCGCGAAGTCGGGGATGTTGCGCGCCGCACCCATGAACTTGCCGAGGGCGATGTAGTAGATGAGGAGCATCGCGAGAGGGCGCATGAGCGTCCAGACGAAGCCGAGCGCGCTGTCTTTGTAGCGGGCCTTGAGCTCGCGCCGGATGAGCATGTCGAGCAGCTCGCGCTGCCCGAGGATGTCGGTGATCGAGGACCAGGTCCCGGACGCGAACCCGAGGCGCGGACCTGCGGTCCGCAGGGGCTGGGCTTCGAGCGCTGCGGCGCGGTCCTGCTGCGTGCTTGTCATGGTGTCCTTCGCTATCGGCGTGGTCCCCGCACAGGCGGAGGCAGCGAGAGTCACAATACACAGAGTGGGGTGAGACTCTGTGCCACCCGGCTACGATAAAACGTCTGCCAGCCGAGCAGCTCCCGCGCTCGCTCCGACCTCGACATCCTGGAGGATGCGTGTCATCGAAAACACAGCCGCTCGCTGAGCCGAAGGGCGGCCTCCAGCCAGGGCTCGTCTCCGTGATCCTCGTGAATTACAAGGGCGCAGACGACACGATCACGTGCTTGAAGTACTTCGACGAGATCGACTGGCCGCGGGACCTGTTCGAGCTGATCGTCATCGACAACGACTCCCAGGACGGCAGCGTCGAGAAGATCCGCGCCGCCGTACCGGACGCGATCGTCGTGGACTCCGGAGCGAACACAGGCTTCGCCGGCGGGTGCAACCTCGGTGTCGCTCATTCCAAGGGCGAGTACGTCGCCTTCATCAACAACGACGCGCGCCCGGCGGCAGGCTGGATCCGCGCCGCCGTCGAGGCGTTCGAGTCGGACAAGACCATCGGTGCGGTCGCGAGCAAGGTGCTCGACTGGAACGGCGAGCTCATCGACTACGCCGACGGTTCGCTCACCTGGTACGGCATGGGCTACAAGCGCGAGGCAGAGCGGCCCGACGCCCCAGAGTTCGACATCCCGAAGGACGTCCTCTTCGGAACCGGCGCCGCCATGTTCGTCCGTGGTGCGCTCTACCGGTCCGTGGGGGGCTTCGACGAGCGGTTCTTCATGTTCTACGAAGACGTCGACCTCGGCTGGCGCCTGAACATCCTCGGGCACCGCATGCGGTACGTGCCGACCTCGCTGGCTTACCACAAGCACCACGTGACGATGAAGAAGTTTGGCAACTTCCGCGAGACGTACCTCCTCGAGCGCAACGCGCTCATGTCGATGTACAAGAACCTCGACGACGAGTCGCTCGCGAAGGCGCTCCCGGCGGCGATGGCGCTCTCCGTCCGTCGCTCGCTCGCCCGGACGGGAACCGACGCGACGACGCTCGACCTCGAGCGCTCGCCCGGCGGAGACGACGTCGGCACTCTCGAGATCGACAAGATGGCGCTCACCGGCCCGTACGCGATCGACTACTTCACCGACAACCTCGACACCCTGATCGAGTCGCGGGCCCAGATCCAGGCAGAGCGTCGCCGCTCCGACCGCGAGGTCTTCCCGCTGTTCCGGCACGCGATCGAGGCCGCCTACGCGATCGAGGGCTACAACAGCGCTCACGACGTGCTCATCAAGGCGTTCGGTATCGCCGAGCACTTCACGTCGCGAAGCAGGATCCTTGTCGTCACGGGGGAGCCGCTCCTCGAACGGATGGCCGGCCCGGCCATCCGCGCCTGGGAGATCGCGACGGCGCTCTCGGGCGAGCACGACGTCCGTCTGCTCTCCACCGCGGGCGTCCGCGTCACGAGCGACGACTTCGACGTGGTCTACCAGGTCGGGCCCAAGCTCCAGAAAGAGACCGACTGGGCCGACATCATCATCTTCCAGGGATTCCTCCTGGAGGGTGCGCCGTGGCTCAAGGACAGCACCAAGATCCTCGTCGCCGACGTCTACGACCCCATGCACCTCGAGCAGCTGGAGCAGGCGAAGGACCTCGGCGAGGCCGGGCGCGCCCGCTCGATCCGCGAGACGAGCCGGGTGCTCAACGAGCAGCTCAAGCGTGCTGACTTCGTCTTGTGCGCCTCGGACAAGCAGCGGGACTTCTGGCTCGGCCAGATGGCGGGTCAGGGACGCGTCAACGCGCTCGTCTACGACGAGGACGAGAGCCTCGACGCCCTCATCAGCGTGGTGCCGTTCGGTATCGCCGACGAGGACCCTGTCCAGGCGACGCACGCCATCAAGGGCGTGGTCCCGGGCATCGGCGTCGACGACAAGGTGATCATCTGGGGTGGCGGCGTCTACAACTGGTTCGACCCGTTGACGCTCATCCGCGCCGTGGACCGGATCCGTGTGCGCCACCCTGAGGTCAAGCTGTACTTCATGGGCCTCAAGCACCCGAACCCCGGGGTCCCCGACATGAAGATCGCCTGGGAGACGCAGCAGCTCGCGGCCTCGCTCGGTCTCACGGACAAGCACGTGTTCTTCAACACCGGCTGGGTCCCGTACGCCGAGCGTGCGAACTACCTCCTCGACGCGGACCTCGGGGTCTCGACCCACTTCCACCACGTCGAGACGGCCTTCAGCTTCCGGACGCGGATCCTCGACTACCTGTGGGCGAACCTGCCGACGGTCGCGACGAGCGGAGACACGTTCGGCACGCTCATCGCCACGTACAACCTCGGCCGGGTGGTCCCGCCCGAGGACGCCGACGCGCTCGAGGCAGCGCTCGAGGAGATGCTCTTCGACGAGGCCGCCATCGCCGACGTCCGTTCGGCAGTCAAGGTGTTCGCGGAGGACTACCGCTGGGCGAACGTGCTCTTGCCGCTCGTCGAGTTTTGCCGGTTCCCGCGCCGGGCACCAGACCTCGCTGCGGCGTTCGGGAAGGACGAGCGCGTCGCGCACCCGCACCCGAAGGAGCAGTGGAGCCTGTCGCGCGACGTCAAGCTCGTCAAGGGGTATCTCGCAGCAGGTGGTCCGGTCGAGCTCTCGCGCCGCGCGGGCGGACGGCTCAAGCGTCTGGTCCGGGGCACCCCGGGCTGACCCGGAGCGCGAGGTCTGACGCGGGGTTCACGGAGCAGTCGTGAGCCCCGCGCGGTAGACCGCACGGCGCTGCTGCCGGCTGGTCCCCGCCCACCCGTCACGTCGGTGGCGCAGCGTGGCCGGCAGAAGCCGGAGGAAGTCCCGGAGCGCGCGACGACGAGCGTCCAGCGAGGCCGTCGGCTCTGTGCGCGCGACCGTGTGACGCACCAGCGCGAGCGTCTGGCGTGCCCACGAGCGAGCAGTGACCCCTGCCGGTGCGTGCCGCGCGTACACCAGGAGGGAGTTCCGGGTGTTGTAGTAGCGAAACAGGGGGCTGGAGGCGTCGGAGCTCGCTGCGTGCTCGTGGTGGGCCACAGCCGTCGACACGTGATGGATCGACCATCCGCCGGCCTGCATCCGCCACGACAGGTCGGTGTCCTCGTAATACAGGAAGAGCGTCGGGTCGAACGATCCGACGTCGGTGAGCGTCGCGGCGCGCAGCAGTGCGGCTCCGCCGCAGAACCCGAAGACCTCGACCGCCGCGACCGTCTCCTCGGCCGGTCGCTCCCAGTCGCGGTCGGTCGCTCCACCGGTGCGGGTCAGGACGTTCCCCGTGGAGTTGACGAGCGTCCTGCCGCTCGCATCGGGCTCGGTCAGCAGGATGCGTGCCGTCGCAGCTCCCACCCGCGCGTGCTCGGGCGCCTCGAGGTGCTCGACGAGGAGGCGGACAGCGTCTGGTGCAAAGGTCGCGTCGTTGTTGAGCAGCGCTGCATAGGGTGCGTCGAGATCGGCGAGGCCGGCGGACACCCCGCCGGCGAAGCCGAGGTTCGTCGGCATCGACCTCACCGCGACGGTCGGGTAGCTCTCTGCAAGGAGCGCGAGCGAGCCGTCGGTCGAGGCGTTGTCGACGACGAGCACGTGGAGCTCACCTGGCCCGAGGTCTTGTGCGAGGAGCGAGTCCAGGCAGGGGCGCAGCAGGTGGGCGCCGTTCCAGTTGACGACGACGGCGCGGACCAGCGGGCCGGTCATCGCTGTGCTCCACGCTGGTGGGCTGAGCTGATCGCTGCGCGATAGGCCTCGACGTGCGCCTCAGCGCTCCGACGCCACGTCGATGCTGAGGCGACCGCTCGGCCGGCGGCGCTCAGCGCGTCGTGCTGCTCTCCGGCGGCGCGGACGAGCGCTGCCGCGATCTGCGCGGGGTCGTGGGGATCGACGAGGAGAGCCGCGCCGTCGCTGATCTCTTCCATCGACGTTCCCTGCGAGGTGACGACCGGTGTCCCGTGCACCATGGCCTCGAGCACGGGCATGCCGAACCCTTCCCAGAGCGAGGGGAAGCAGAAGACCCGGGCGGCGGCGTAGGCATGCTGGAGGTCGTCTGTGCTCAGCCGGCCGAGGACGTGGAGCCGGTCTGGGGGGAGTGCGTCGACGGCGCGTCGCACATCCTCGGAGGTCTCGCCCCACCCTTGTGGCCCGACGAGCACGAGGTCGAGGTCTGAACCGTCGGCGAGGAGGAGCCGGAAGGCGTCGAGCAGCGCAGGCAGGTTCTTCCGCGGCTCCAGGGTGCCGCACCACAGGACGAAGTCTCGTTCGAGCCCGTGCGATCGGGCGAACGCTGCCGAGCCCGCTGCATCGAGGGCGTGCTGCTCGGTGCCGTGCGGGATCACGTGGATCCGTCCCGGATCGATCCCGGCGTCCGTGCAGTCTGACCGCGTGGTCTCGGACGGCACGACGACGACGTCGGCGTCGTGCCGCACGATGTTCAGGGAGCGGCGGAAGAACTGGACCCCCCGCGGTGTGAAGTGCTCAGGGTTCCTGAGGAAGGCGACGTCGTGGACGGTCACGACGAGCGGGGCGTTGCGCGGGGGGACCGCCCACGTGGTCGCGTGGACGACGTCGTACCGGCGCCCGGACCGGCGCATCGCGGCCGTGCGCGGCGCCTGCGGTCGACGCAGACGGCTCCACGACTCGTAGAGGAGCGCGCGGGGGAGCCGGGACGACGCGAGGTCGACCGGCAGCGGGCCGGCGCTGCCGGACGATGCGTGCCGCGCTGTCACCCCGGTCACCTGCACCCCAGAGGCTGCTGCGAGCTCGGCGGCGAGCGCCCGGATGTAGGTCCCGGAACCTCCCGGGACCGGCTGCCAGAGCTGTTCGGTCGTCAGTGCAACATGGAGCTCTTCATCCGAGGGGATCACCTGGACAGCCTAGCGAGCAGCGGCGTCGTCGCCTGATCGGCGGTCCCGCTAGCATGGTGCAGTATCCCCGCCGACATGAGAGTGCCATGAAACTGTTTGTGCAAGTTCCCTGCCTCAACGAGGAAGACACGCTGCTGTCGGTCCTCGAGACGATCCCGACGGAGATCGACGGCATCGACGAGATCGAGATCCTCATCATCGACGATGGATCGAGCGACCGGACGGTCGAGGTCGCGCGGGAGTTCGGCGTGGTGCACTTCGTCCGGCACACCCGGAACATGGGGCTGGCACGCTCCTTCAGGGACGGTGTCGACTACGCCCTGCGGAACGGGGCCGACATCGTCGTGAACACGGACGGCGACAACCAGTACCCCCAGCAGAGCATCGGCGCGCTCGTGCAGCCGCTGCTCGCCGGCGAGGCGGACATCGCCATCGGTGACAGGCAGACCGCGACGATCGCGCACTTCTCGCCGTTCAAGCGGGTCATGCAGCGCGTGGGGAGCGCCGTGGTCAACAAGGCGGCAGAGACGGCGCTGCCTGACGCAGCGAGCGGGTTCCGCGCCTACTCGCGCGCATCGCTCGTCCGCCTGAACGTGGTGACGCAGTTCAGCTACTGCATGGAGACGATCATCCAGGCAGGGAACAAGCGCCTGCGGATCGCGAGCGTCCCGATCACGACGAACGCCAAGACCCGCGAGTCCCGGCTCTTCAAGAACATCGGGCAGCACATGGTGAAGTCGGCCTCGGCGATCAGCCGCAGCTACATCATGTTCAAGCCCTACATGGTGTTCCTCACGCTCGGCGTCGTGTTCGGCCTCTTCGCGCTCGTGCCGTTCGTCCGGTTCCTCGTCTTCTGGTTCCAGGGTGACACCGAGGGGCACATACAGTCGCTCGTCTTCGGGACCGGCATGCTCGTCGGTTCGCTCCTCTCGTTCGCCCTGCTCGTCATCGCGGACCTCCAGCGGACGAACCGTGTTCTCCTGGAAGACACGCTCGAGCGCGTGAAGGAGATCCAGTACGGTCGCGACGACGTCGCGCCGCGCGAGCCGGTGGGTGCAGCGTCCCTGCCCGCCGAGCAGCTCGAACCAAAAGACATCAGCCGTTCGACGGCACCCAGAATCGCCCAACCTCTCGGATGAAGGACCTCGCGTGATCAAGAAGCTCAAGAACATCGCCAAGAACCTCTTGGCGATCCCAGCCGTGCGCACGACGTACGAGGGGGCGAACCGCGCAGTGCTCGCTGTCGGCGGCAGCACGCGTGCCGGCGCGACCGGGTACTCGGTGCTCGGGTTCGGGACGTTCAACCGCGAGCAGTACGCGGTGCTCTCGGGTCGGCGCTCGTACTACCGCAACCTCTCCCAGGAGCGGGTGACGCACGTCGAGCTCCGTCGCAACGTCCACCGGCTGGAGAAGGGGATCCTCATGCAGCCGCGGAGGAGCTCGTTCGCCGGTGACTACATCCTCGAGACCGTCCACTTCTACAGCGTGGCTGTGAGGTCGGGGTCCGGACCAACGATCGACGCTGCCGAGCTCCAGTGGGCGCAAGACGTGCTCCGTGAGTACTTCGCCATCGTCGACGACTCGAGCCCCGCGGTCCGCAAGGCCCGCGAGCAGTTCGAGGCGCTCGACCACCTGTCGGAGCCGGGGAACGCCAAGCCCTACGCCCACAGCTCGATCAAGCGCAGCGACATCGACTTCGACCAGATGCTCCTGCTGGCGCAGCAGCGGCGCTCCGTCCGCTGGTTCTCCCCGCGTCGGGTGGAGCGGGAGAAGATCGACCGGGCGCTCGAGATCGGACGCCAGTCGCCGACGGCCTGCAACCGGTTGCCGTACGAGTTCCGGATCTTCGACGATCCCGCGATGGTGCAGAAGGTCGCAGGCATCCCGTTCGGTGCTGCTGGCTACAGCCACCAGATCCCGACGATCGTCGTCGTCGTCGGACGGCTCGATTCGTACTTCTCCCCGCGTGACCGTCACGCCATCTACGTGGACGCTTCCCTCGCGAGCATGGGGTTCATCTACGGGCTCGAGGCTCAGGGCCTCAGCTCGAGCATCATCAACTGGCCCGACTTCGAGCCGCTCGAGCAGAAGATGTCCAAGACCCTCCACCTCGCTCCTCACGAGCGGGTCGTCATGCTCATGGCCGTCGGCTACGCCGACCCGGACAGCCTCGTCGCGTACTCCCAGAAGAAGGACCTCGACGTCCTCCGCAGGTACAACGTCCTTGAGCCGTAAGCGCATCCTGCGGCTCGGCGCGACGCTCCTCGTCGTCGGGCTCGTCGCCTACCTCTTCGGGCGTGGCCTCGCGGACAACTGGGACGCCGCACGCGAGATCGACCTGTCCGTCAACGGGCTGAGCCTTCTCGCCGTGGTTCTCCTCGCCGCGTCGGTCGTCTCGTCCGGCCTGCTCTGGGGGTCGATGACCTCTGAGCTCGGCAACGTCCACATCGGACGAGCCGAGGCCGTGCGGGTGCACTGCGCGTCCTGGCTGCTCAAGTACGTCCCGGGCCAGGTCGGTTCTGTGGCCAACAAGATCCTGTGGGGCTCTGGTCGCGGAGTGTCCAAGACGCTCGTCGTCATCACGTTCGTCTACGAGAACGTCTTCCTGCTGCTCGCGTCGACGATCCCGACCGTGGTGGTGCTCGTCCTCGACACGGGCGTCATCGGGGGAGACAGCCTCACCGCGGTGCTTCCCGCGCTGCTCGCTCTCGTGCCGTTGCTCCTCGTGATGGACCGCCGCATCTTCCGCTGGGCGATCAACCTCGTCGGGCGACGCGCCCTGAAGAAGGACGTCCCGCCCGAGTACTTCCTGGGACCTCGGGCTGCTGCGAAGTTCCAGCTCCAGTTCGTCGTTCCTCGGATCCTCAACGCCGCCGGCTTCATCGCGGTGGCTGAGTCGTTCCTCACGATCGAGACGAGCGAGTGGCTCGCGCTGGGCTGCATCTACGTCCTCGCGGGCGCCGTCGGCATCCTTGCGGTGCTGGTCCCGAGCGGGATCGGCGTCCGCGAGTCGGTGATCGTCCTGCTCGCCTCGAGATATATGCCTGTCGAGCAGGCGATCGTTCTGTCGCTCGTCGCACGTCTGTACTCCACCGTCGCGGACGCTGCGGTAGCTGCGATCTACGGCACCTTGAAGTTCCGCGAATCGAAGAAGGGGCGTTCGGAATGAAGTACGCAATCATCGGGTCAGCACTCGCCGGCAACAAGGGGGCTGCGGCGATGCTGGAGAGCGCTGTGCAGCAGCTTTCTGAGAGAGACGCTGACGCGCGCGTGACGCTCTTGAGCATGTACCCGCGGTCTGACGCGGCTCAGAACGAGTACTCGAACCTCACGGTGCTCGATGCGTCTCCGCTGCGTCTCGGTGTGCTCATCAACTCGGCGGCGCTGGCCTACCGCCTGCTCCCGCCGGCCCGCGCTGCGATCGCGGCCCGCGTCCCTGAGGTCGCGGCGCTCGCCTCCGCGGACGTCTTGCTCGACCAGGGCGGGATCACGTTCGTGGACGGTCGCGGCAAGTTCCTCATCTACAACGTCGCGTCTGTCCTTCCTGCGTTGTTCGTGGGGACCCCGGTGGTCAAGTGCGCTCAGGCTCTCGGGCCGTTCAAGACGTTCCTGAACAGCACGGCGGCCAAGGCGATCTTGCCGCGCATGGCGGCCATCGTCTCGCGCGGTGCGGTCAGCCAGGAGCACCTCGAGGGCCTGGGGCTGAAGAACACGACGGCGGGCGCGGACCTCGCGTTCACGCTCGACGTCACCGAGCGGGACATCGCTGCGGCGCGTTCCGCGGTCGACGTCACCTTCTTCGACGGCAACGACGTCATCGGCATCTCACCGAGCGCGGTCTTGCGCAAGTCGGCCGAAGCGAAGGGTGGCAACTACGTCGCGGAGGTCCAGCGCATGGTGGACTACTTCACCGGGGTGCTGGGCAAGAAGGTCTTCCTCGTCGCGCACAGCGCGCGTGCAAACACGGACAAGGCGCACAACAACGACCTGCCGTTGTGCCGGGAGATCTATGCCGGCGTCGAGCGCAAGGACATGGTCCTGTTCCCGGACGCAGAGCTGAGCTCGCAGTCGCTGCGCTACCTCATCGGGCGGTGCGACCTGTTCGTGGCCTCGCGCTTCCACGCGATGGTCTCGTCGCTCGCGATGCAGGTGCCGACGCTCGTCATCGGGTGGAGCCACAAGTACCGCGAGGTGCTCGACATGTTCGGGCTCGCCCAGTGGGCGATGGGGCACGACGTCTATACGGATGACGCGTTCCAGGCGAAGTTCGCCGAGCTCGCTGCGACCAAGACCGACGTGCGAGCAACCCTCGCCGAAGCGTTCCCGCGGGTCCGCGCCACGGCCCTCGAGCAGGTTGACGTGATCCTCCGCGTGGCCTCCGGGGCACGCAAGGCCTGACGCAGCTCGCGTCCTTCGTGACGAGCGACGACTGAGGCGGTGCCCCGCAGGTGGGGGCACCGCCTCAGTCGTGTGCTCTACGCCAGGACTGCTGGTCCGGTCAGGAGACCGTGACTGTCTCGCATCCAAGAGTTGGATTGCCTGTGCCTCGCGGTGAGCCGATGACGTAGAGGCACACCTGGGCAGTCCCCTTCGATGCAGCGAACGTCTTGGAGAAGCCGTGGTTCGCCCCGACGCCGTAGGCCTTGTCGACGTCGGTACGGCTCGCGTCGGCCTTGACCGATCCGACGAGCGAGCTGCCGACGTAGACGTGCACGTCGACGGCGCTCGTGGTGTCGAGGTCGAACGCCCAGCCACGCACGCTCACGGTTCCGGACCCGGTCGTGATCGAGTCGACGACGCCCGTAGCGGCCGTGTTCGGCACCTCGACGTCGTTGCAGCCCAGCTCAACGACGTCCCGCGTGTCAGGGTCGCGGGCCAGGACGCACGCCTGGTGGTCTCCCTGGCTGACGGGTGCCGTGAGCGTGAACCCGGTGGTCCCGGCGCCAGCAACCTCAGTGGTCGTCTGGACTGCCGACTGGGTGACCCCGTCGACCTGCAGCCAGACGTCGACCTTCGCCGTCGTGTCGAAGTCCGACGCCCACCCGACGACCTTGAGCGACGAACCCTGCGCGGCCGTGCCGCCACCGCCGACCATGGCAGGGACGCCCTCGGCGGAGGACACCGCACCCGTCGGCAGAGAGTTCGCGACGGTCACCGTCCGGCAGCCCAGGTACGGGTTTGCGCCACGCGACGTATCGATCGCGTAGAAGCAGACCGAGTGGTCACCGCGTGTGACGGGGATCGTGGCGTCGAAGCCGTGGCTGCTCCCGACGCCATAGGCACGCGCGACGTCGGACCGCGGGCTGTTCGCCGTGATGATGCTCGTGCGCTTCCCGTCGACGTAGACGTGCACGGAGACGGCGTCAGACGAGTCGGGGTCGAACACCCACCCGCGGACCTTCACGGATCCCGGCGCCGGAGAGGTCACAGCGTCGATGTTCCCCTTCGGCGGCAGGTTCGTGACAGTCACCGTCTTGCACCCGATGAGCGGGTTGCCGCCGCTCGGGACGTTGATCGCGTATGCGCACACGGTGTGCTTGCCGTCGCTCGCGGGAACCGTTGCCGAGAACCCGTGGTTCGAGCTCACGCCGTACGCCCGGCCGACGTCTGAGCGTGACGACGACGCCTTGACCGACTTCACCGACTTCCCGTCGACGTACATGTGGACGTCGATCGCTTCCGAGGTGTCGGGGTCGAACGCCCATCCGCGGACCGCGATACCGCCCGGGGTCCCGGTCGCGGAGTCGAGCGTGCCCTTCGGGGTCAGGTTCGTCACCGACACGGTCGTGCACCCGAGACTCGAGTTCCCCGACGTCGAGTCGAGCGCGTACGCGCACACCGTGTGGGTGCCGGTCGACGTCGTGATCGTCGTATCAAATCCGTGGGCGTTCCCCAGGCCGTACACGGCACCGACGTCCGGCCGGCTCGTGGACGCCTTCGTCGCGCGGACCGCGACGCCGTCCACGTAGACGTGGACGTTGATGGAGGCCGTGGTGTCAGGGTCGAGCGCCCACCCCCGGACCGAGACGGTCCCGGTGCCCGCGTCTGACGTGACGGAGTCGATGACACCGACAGGAGTGCGGTTCACCGGCCCGCCGAACCATGCCGAGAAGTAGAGGTGGAAGTTGCGGTTCCCGTACGAGGAGCACGAGTCGCCGCTCCCGTAGCCGGCGGCGAGCGCTGCGGCGTTCGGACGGTACGGGGTGTAGTTGTAGAGGCTGGCGGTCGCCTGGTTCTCGATGTACACGCCCGACGTGCCGCACGCCGTGTTCGGGTGGTACTGCACGGTGTTGGTGCGGCTGGCCCGGTAGGAGTAGCTCGTCGGGTTGGCTGCGTACCGCTTGAGCTGCTTGGCTGCGGAGTACACCTGGTTGGCGAAGCCCGCATAGGTCGGGTCGCACCAGCCGCCGACGTTGTCGGGGCACCCGAAGCCGAGTGCGCGCGAGTACGTGTACGAGGTCTTGCCAGCCGTCGAGGTGATGAGGCCCTGCTCCTTCTGGAGCGTGACGAGCAGCACCTGAGGGTTGATACCGCAGGCGACCGACACCTTGTAGATGATCGAGGCAGCAGACTCGTTCGAGGCGCCGGCGTACGAGCGCGGGCACAGCGAGTCCGCGGTGCGGCTCGGCGTCGTCTCGCGGTAGCTCTTGATGCACGTGCTCCCGGACGCAGGGGAGCAGTACGCGCCCTTGGCATCGAGGAACGTCTGGACCGACGACGAGCTCATCGTGCCCGTGTCGTACATCACCGCGTCGCTGATGATGTAGCCAGGGTCGAAGTCCGTGACCGCAGCGCTGTGCGCAACAGGCGCGACGAGGAGCTGGAACCCGGCGAGGACGCCGGCACAGAGTGCCAGGGCGAGCGAGACGCCGATCGGGCGTCGGGCACTCAAGATCACGGAACTACCACCTCAACAGGGTCTGACTTGCCGGAAGACGCGGCCGAGCTATAGGTAACGACAGCCGTCCAGGTACCAGTCGACAGCTCGGCCCCGGGAATGAGGAATCCACCGCAGCTCATCGTGCTCACGTCGACGAGCGCATCGAGGGTCGCTGTCCGGACCGTGCTGCCGGACGTCAGGGTGAGGGTGCAGGTCCCAGCCGACTCGATGGTCGCGGCGTACGCACCGACCTCGACGCCGTTGGTCTCCGGCGCCCAGCTGGCATAGGTCGTCACTACGTTGACCGTGCCGCCCGGCGGCTTCGTGGGCTGTGCCGTGGGCTCGGTGTCAGGGCCGTTCGTGACAGCCGGCTCGCTCGGCTCGGGCGGCGCGGTCTCGGTCGGGCTCGTCGTCGCGGGGTCGGTGCCTGCGGGCGGCGACGGCTCGTCGGTCGCGGTCTCTGACGGGTCCGACGTCGACGGGTCGGCTGCAGCCGAGGTGGAGCTCGTCGAGAACGGCCACCAGCCGGCTGTGCGCGCGAGGACCGCCCCGGCTCCGAGCAGGACGACGACGACAAGGGTCACGATGATCGCTTTACGGTGGCGCATGGTCCTCGATCTGAGAGATTCGACGGGTACAGCGGCGACCGTACCAACGCTTCGTGGCAAGAACGTGGAGGCAAGAACCACCCGCGCGCCGCCGTCTTCCCGGCGGTTCTCGGGGCTAGCCTGAGCCGCATGGGGGGAAAATCTATGCGCGCAGTGACCGGTTCTGTGACATCTGTGGTGCTCGTCTGGGGGTTGCTCGCGACGGCGCCGAGCGTCGCGGCGGCGAGTCCGGCCGTCGTCTCGGACGTGGCCCAAGACACGTCGTCCGAGGTAGACGTCGTCGAGCTCGACCTCACGGGGATCGATCCGGGGGCCTCCGCGGAGATCACCGAGGCAGACGAGGTGCTGCCTGACACTGTCGCACCAGGTGTCGACCCGGACACGGTTCCGGGGCTCGAGGTCGAGGATCCGCTGGGCGCGTTGCCCGACACCGCCACGACCGACGTCCTCACCGAGCAGATGACGGTCGACCCGTTCAGCGTCATGGGGATCTCCTGGGACCTCGACCTGGGGCTCGAGGACGTCGTGGTCCAGTACCGGACGTTCCGTGAGGGGGCATGGACCGACTGGGGCTGGGTAGCACCGGCCGAGCCGTACATCGACGAGGCCGCCGGTGACGAGCCGTCCACGAGAGGCGCGACCGACGCGATCTTCGTCCCCGACTCGACCGGGGTCCAGCTCATCGTGTCCTCGACCGCCGGGACGGCCCAGAACGTCAAGGTCGTCCTCATCGACCCAGGTGCAGGGCCGAGCGGCGACGAGGCGAGCACCAGCTCGGGGACGCCGACGCCCGCTCCGGTTCCCACCGCGGCAGACGTCGCGACAGACGAGCCCGCGGAGTCCGCGGACGACGCCGCCACGGCGACCACGCCTCCGACCGACGAGGCCGCCACCGAGTCTCCTGAGCCGTTCGAGACTCCTGAGCCGGCCGAGACGCAGGAGCCGAGCGCTCCCGCGGAGGAGACCACCGCTCCGGGTGTTCCGGTGGAGGAACCGGCCACGGTCGTCTCGCCCACCAGCGTGAGCGTCGACGGCCCCGTCGTCGGCGAACAGTCGTCGTCAGCAATCACGGTGCCTGCCGCCTACATGCCGAACCTCGTGCTCCCGGCGGCGACGATGGCCCAGCCCGCGATCGTCACCCGAGCGCAGTGGGGCGCGCCTGCGCCCGTGTGCTCCGGCGGCTACGGGTCGTCGACGCTGGCCGCCGCGGTGCACCACACCGCATCGTCCAACTCCTACACAGCCGCTCAGGTGCCTGGCCTGCTGCGAGGCATCGCCGAGTACCACACGCGCCCAGAGGCGTCCGGTGGCCGTGGCTGGTGCGACGTGGGCTACAACTTCCTCGTCGACAAGTTCGGGACCATCTACGAGGGCCGCGCCGGCGGGATCGACCAGCCCGTGCTCGGCATCCACACCGGGGGATTCAACTCGCGTGTCATCGGCGTCTCGGCCATCGGCAACTATCAGGACGCCTCGGTCAGCGCGGCGATGGCCGAGGCGATCAGCCAGGTCATCGCGTGGAAGTTCGCCCAGCACCGCATCATGGCCAACACGTCCGTGACGCTCGTGTCAGGCGGTGGAGCGTCGAAGTACCCGGAAGGGACCTCGGTCACCTTCAGCACGATCTTCGGTCACCGCGACGCCCAGCTGACGTCGTGCCCCGGGCAGTACCTCTACGCCCTCCTCGGCGACATTCGCAACCGGGTCGCCCAGCTCTCGAACGCCGTGGTGGCCGAGTCCCCGCAGGGGGCGTGGGACCTCGCACAAGGCGGCGGCAGCAGCGTCCGGGTCGCCGGATGGGCGACCGACCCGAGCACCTCGGGTGCGGTCCTGGTCCAGGTGCTCATCGACGGCACCCTCACACGGAGCTTCGCCGCTGACAAGGTGCGCTCGGACGTCGGGGCGCACAGCTACGACACGAGCGTCACGATGTCCGCCGGGTCGCACACGGTCTGCGTGCGCTACATCAACCAGGGTGGTGGGTCGGACGTCCACATGGGCTGCCGGACCATCACGGCTCTGCCGTCCAACCCCGTCGGCGTCATCGACGGGACGAGCGTCACAGCCAGCTCGATCACCGTGCGCGGCTGGGCGCGCGACCCTGACTCGACGAGCCCGATCACGGTGCACGTGTACGTCGACGGCAAGGCGGTCGCTGCGGAACGGGCGGACGAGCCGCGTGCCGACGTCCAGGCCTCGGCCCCCGACGAGGCCGGGCCCAACCACGGCTTCCAGCGGACCGTCTCGGCGAACGGTGGCAAACACACCGTGTGCGTCTACGGGATCAACGTCGGGGCCGGGGCAAACACCAAGATCGGCTGCAAGGACGTCGTCGTACCGAACAAGATCCCTGTCGGCGTCATCGACGAGGCGACCGCCGTGGGCACAGACAGCATCTCGGTCCGCGGATGGGCGTTCGACCCGGACACCTCGAACCCGATCACAGTTCACGTGTACGTCGACGGCAAGTTTGCGGGCATCGTCGCAGCGGACGACAACCGGTCCGACGTCGGGCGGGCGTACGGCAACGGCAGCGCGCACGGTTTCAGCACGGTCGTCCCGGCCACAGCGGGGACGCACACGGTGTGCGCGTACGCGATCGACTCCCAGGGCGGCGGGAACCCGCGGTTCGACTGCACGAGCGTCACCGTGCGCAACGCGGCACCGATCGGCGTGATCGACCAGGTCACCGGCGGGTCGGGGACGGTCCGCGTCCGTGGTTGGGCGCTCGACCCCGACACCACGGCGTCCATCTCCGTGCACGTCTACGTCGATGGGAAGGCCGTCCGCTCGGTCCGTGCGTCCGCGAGCAGATCAGACATCGCTCGCGCCTATGGGCTCGGTGCCCTCCACGGCTTCGACACCGCGGTGCCGGTGAGCGCGGGGACGCACCAGGTCTGTGTCTATGCGATCAACGCGACCGCGGGCTCCAACCCGCACCTCGGCTGTCGGACGGCCACCGTGTCCTGATCGACGTGCGGTCTGTCCCGGTCGCTCTGCTCCGCAGGGCGACCGGGACGGGCAGCAATTGCCGATAAGGTAGACGGCGCGGCCGTCGACGGCATCTCCGCACAGCCGCCCACCTCACTGAGCCTGACGTAGAGAGAGCACCCTGTTCATGTCGGAAGACGCTCCCAGCCCTGCAGCGCCCGCACCCCGGTCTCGTCCGTCACTGGCGACCGTTGCGCGTCGGACCATCGGGAGCAGATGGATCGCGCCGCTCGTCCTCGTGCTCGTGTCCTTCGTGACGGTCACTGTCCACGTCGAGTCCTTCACGACGATCAGCCCCGTCGACGAGCTGACCCACATCGACTCGCTGTTCCATGCACCCGTCCCGGTGCACAGCGGCGAGAAGATCGGTGAGGACGCGCTGCGCGAGCAGGCCTGCCGCGGGCTCGACGGCTACCCCAGCCCGTCGTGCACCACCCCGGGTGACCTCGACCCCGAGGACTTCCAAGAAGACGGCTTCAACACGGGCGCGGTGTACACACCGCTGTACTACTCCGTGACCAAGCTCCTGGCGGTCCCGCTCCAGCTGGTCACCGGGACGGAGAGCCTCGTCACCGCTGCGCGTCTCGTCGGCGCGGTCTGGCTCGCCGCAGGGCTCCTGCTCACGTACTCGGTGGGTCGGCGGCTCGGTGCTGCCCGTGCGTCCTTGACGAGCATCCTCGTGCTGGTCGCGATGACACCCTCGATCCTCTTCCCGAGCGCCACGGTCTCACCAGACGCGACCGGCCTCGTCGCCGGGGCAGCGATCGTCTGGGCGGCGTTGGTGTGGGAAGACGCGCCGCGCCGACGATGGTGGGTGCCGGTGCTCGTCGCGGTGCTCGTCGCAGCGCTCAAGACGGTCAACATCCTGGCGATCTTCATGATCGCGTGCTACATCCTCATCCGGCTGGCGAGCAGCTGGAACGCGCAGCGACGCGGGACGGACATGGACGGTCAGCTGCCTGAAGACCGTCGTCGCCCGATGCTCGTCGGTGCGATCGCCGTCGGAGCAGGGGTGTTCGCCACGCTCCTGGGATGGTCTGCCTACGTCTCCGCCAGCACGGTCGCCTCGACCGTGGATGTTCCGATGAACGAGCGCACAGCGACAGCGAGCCTCACCGGATGGCAGCTGCTGGTCTCCTTCGGGCAGTTCCTCGACCCGCTCGAACCGTCGGGCAACGTCACCATCACCGAGGCGGTCGGGTTCGTCGACCAGCGGCTCGTGGGGATGCTCCTGCTCGCTGCGGTCGTCGGCGGAGCGTTCTTCGCGCTCGGGAGCCCGCGGCTGCGCGCCCTCGGCCAGGCGATGTTCATCGCCGGCGCGATCGGCGGGCCGCTCATGACAGTCTTCATCTTCGTCCTGCACGGCTCGTACATCGCCATCCCGGGCCGCTACGCGATCACGCTCGTCCCCGCAGCCGTGGTGCTCGCTGCAACGTTCGTCCGGCCGCGCTGGGCGCAGGTCGTCCTGGCGCTCGGAGCGCTGGCCGTCTGGCTGGTCACGCTCCGTACCCTGTTGACACGATGACGACTGAACCTTCTCGCACGCCGACGATCGGTGGGAGCGACGCCACCCGTATCGCGGTGGCCTCGGCCATCGGTGCGGTCACCAACCTCGTCATCCTGACCGTCGCCGCCCGGGTGCTGCTGCCGGTCGAGAACAACACGGCGTTCGTCACCTTCTGGTCCACGCTCTTCGCCTTCTTCGGCGTCATGACCGGGTTCTCCATCGAGGCGACGCGCGCCGTCTCGGCAGCGACGTCGTCCGAGGACCGCACCTCGGTGCCCACGACCGGCGCCGGCCGACCACCCCGGGTGATGGCCGTCGGGGTGGGGATCGCGTGCGTCGTCGGTCTCCTGGTCGGCGTGACCATCCCCGTCTGGTCGCCGGCGATCTTCACCATGCACCCCTGGGCGCTCGGCGGGCTCGTCGTCCTGGGCGTCACCGGCAACGCCCTCCACGCCGCGACCGTCGGGTCGCTGGCCGGCTCACGGATCTGGCGGCCCTACTCCTCGCTCATCGGGTTCGAGTCGCTGGTCCGGCTGACGCTCGTCCTCGTGTGCGCCTTCATGGGGCTGGGCGTCCTCGGCTTCGCTGCTGCGGCGGCTGCCGCGGCCTTCACATGGGCTGGCTTCGTGGCGACGTCGAGCCAGGTCCGCCACGCTGTCGGTGTGCGGGTCGACTCGACGCTCCCGCTCTTCCTGCGCCGCGTCACCTCGTCAGGCGTCGCATCCGGTGCGAGCGCGCTGCTCGTGGTCGGGTTCCCCGTGCTGCTCTCGCTGACGACGCCAGACGCCGAGATGGCGCTCGCGGCCCCGGTCCTCATGGCGATCACGCTCACCCGCGCCCCGCTCATGATCCCGCTCAACGCCTACCAGGGGGTGGCGGTCACCCACTTCGTCGCGCACCGTGATCAGGGGCTGCGTGCCATGCTCCCGGCAGCTCGCCTGGTCGTGCTCGTCGGGGTGGTCGGTGCGGTCCTCGCTCTGCTCGTCGGACCGCAGATCATGGCCCTCGTCTTCGGTTCTGCGTACCGGGTGCCCGGCCTCGTCCTGGCTGGCCTCACGCTGGCCGTGATCCTTCTCGCGCTGCTGACGCTCACCGGAGCGTTGTGCCAGGCGCTGACGATGCACGGTCCGTTCGTCGCGGGCTGGGTGACGGCCGTCCTCGTGTCCGTGGCGACACTGCTGGTGCCAGCGTCGCTCGAGGCCCGATCCGTCCTTGCGCTGGCAGCGGGACCTGTCGCGGGGCTGATCGTCCACCTCACGGCTCTGCGTCGGGCCGCGCTGCTCGAGGTGGCAGCGAACCCGAGCGCGGTGGAGCAGAGCGTCGTGGACCAGAGCATCGTGGAGCAGGCTGTGGTGGAGCAGAGCGTGCTGCCCGACGCGGTCGCTGTGGCAGACGGTGGGCTCCCGGTGCCGCGTGTGAGCGTCTGCATCGCCACGTACAACGGTGAGCGCTTCGTCGACGAGCAGCTCCGCTCGATCCTCGATCAGCTCGCGCCCTCGGACGAGGTGGTCGTCGTCGACGACGCGTCGACCGACACGACCGTCGCGGTGGTCCAGGCGATCGCCGACCCGCGCGTCCGTCTTGTTCCCGCCGACCGCAACCGGGGCTACGTGGCCACCTTCGAGGCTGCTCTCGCGATGGCGACGGGTGAGCATGTGCTGCTGTCCGACCAGGACGACGTGTGGGTGCCAGGCCGCGTGCAGCTCATGGTCGACGCGCTGGTGGACGTCGACGTGGTCGCGACGAACCTCGGGACGCTCGGCGGCCCGGAGTCGATCAGGGGACCGTACGGACAGGCGGACTGGCACCTGCGGGCTGCGGACTCACGCCACCCGGGTCGCAACATCCTCGGGACCCTCGCGGGCAACCGTCCGTACTACGGCTGTGCGATGGGTGTGCGTCGCTCGGCGCTTGCGCGGGTGCTTCCCTTCCCGTCGTATCTCGACGAGTCGCACGACCTGTGGATCGCGCTCTACGGAAACGTCTTCGGCAGCATCCAGCACGTCGAGGCGCGGTCGCTCCTGCGACGCTTCCACGAGGACAACGCGAGCCCGAACAGGCCACGCGGCCCGCTCGCCGTGGTCCGGTCGCGAGCGATGCTCGTCCGGGTGGTCGTGGATCTCGTCGGTCGGCGCTTCCGCAGCGCCGCTCAGGAGCGTCGGTCTCGCAAGAACCGCCGCGCGAGCCGCCAGTAGGCCCGCAGCACAGACTCCAGCGGCGCGGCCGCCGGCGGGAGCGGCGTCTGTGCGGGGTCGAACGTGTCGGTGAGCATCGAGACCAGACGCGCGTCCGGGACGGTGCGTGTGGACTGGACGAGCCGCCTGCGCTCGCGCACCCAGGCCTGGTGGGTGAGGATCCACCGCCAGCCGCGGACCTTCTCCCGACCCCAGCCCTGGACGCAGGCCACGACGAGGATCGCGATCTCGAACGCGAGCAGCGGCAGCCCGAGCAGCACGAGGGTCCGTGCCTCGTGGACCGTGAGCAGCAGGAGCAGCCGGTTGCGCTCGACGAGGTACATCTTCAGCGGGCTGCGCGAGAACTCGTAGTGGTGCAGCGCGCGCGCGTCGGCGAGCACCTCGACGCGCAGACCGCGCTGCCAGCAGCGCCAGCTGAGCTCCATGTCCTCGACGTACGCGAAGAGCTCCTCGGGGAACCCGCCGAGGTCCTCCCACGTCGAGCGGCGGACCGCCAGGCAGGCGCCGCTCGCGGAGGCGACGGCTCGGTCGCCGGTGATGCTCGCGGCGGGACGGTCCATGTCGCCTGCCCAGCTCAGTCCCAGCACGTGCAGAGGGTTGCCGGCGGAGTTGATGAGATCGGGGGAGTCTGCGAGGAGGATCGTCGCGCCGGCGACGCCCACGCCGTGATCGTCCAGGTGCTCGGCGAGGAGCCGGAGGGCCTGTGCTTCGACGATGGCGTCGCTGTTCACGAGGGCGAGGACCTCGGAGCGCACCGTGGCTGCACCGAGGTTGACGCCGCCCGTGAAACCGAGGTTCCGGCCTGGTTCGAGGAGGGTCACCCGTGGGTCGTGCGGGACACGTGCGAGGGCCTCCGGGGCGGCCCCGTTGTCGACGAGCACGAGCTCGACCTCGACGCCGTCGGACGCCAGGACTGCGGCGACTGCTTCTGCCAAGAACTCTTCGGCCCCGTAGGCGAGCATGACCACCGAGATGCTGCGTGGAGTCACTCGCCGTCACCTGGGTGCGGGACCATCACTGCAGCGAGCTGCTCGACGTCGTAGCGCAGCAGGGCGACCTCCTCGGTGAGGGTCCGGCTCTCCTCCTCGAGCTCGGTGATCTCGACGCTCAGCTGGATGCTGACACCGAGGAGCACGAGGAGGGCGAGAGCGAACAGGAGGTTGGAGGGCGTCTCGACGCCTACGGTGCGGGCGATGTCGCCGACGACCCCGGGGAAGGCACCGAGGATGCAGACCGTGACAGAGACGACGATCCACATCAGCGCGTACTTCTCGCGCATCCGTTGACGGCGCAGCAGGACGACGAGGAAGAACACGAGGCCGATGCAGCAGGCCAGTGCGAAGTAGTAGCCGCTCACAAGGTGACCCCTTCCGCAGCTCGGCGTGGTCTGGACAGAGCGATGGCGAGGGCGAAGACCGCCTGGGAGAGGAAGAGCGCAGCCTTGAACGGGTTGTGCGATGCGGTCCCGCCTGCACGTGGACGCATATGGACCGGGACCTGGCGGACGACCAGTCCCGCACGAGACGCGATGACGAGCGCTTCGATGGTGTCGCCGAGGTACTCGGCGGGGTAGTCGGCCGCGAACACCGCGATGGCCCGTCGGTCGCAGGCCTTGAACCCCGAGGTCGTGTCGGTCAGGCGAGTCTTCGTGACCAGCGAGAGCGTGCTCGAGAGAACCCGCATGGCCCACCGGCGCGGCCCGCGAACCTTGTAGACGCCCTCGCCGGCGAAGCGTGCCCCGATGACGACGTTGGCGCCTTCGGTCTGCAGCGCGGCGACGATCTGCTCCACGTCGGCCGGGTCGTGCTGACCGTCGGCGTCGAGCTGGATCGCGACGTCGTAGCCGGCGCGTGCGGCAAACTTGTAGCCCGCCCGCATGGCGCCACCGACACCGAGATTGAGGGGGAGGTCGAGGACCTTCGTCCGGCCTCGCCGGGCGACCGTCGCTGTGCGGTCCGTCGACCCGTCGTTGACGACGAGGAAGTCCGCGTCCGGGAGCGCTGCGTGCAGCTCGTCGAGCACTCCAGGGAGCGCTTCCTCCTCGTTCCATGCTGGAAGAATGACCAAAACTTGTGTCCCCCCGGCGACTGTCACAACGCGTAATCTTACCCTTTCGTGCCTCGTTGATCGTCCAGACGCGGCCGGACACAGTGCATCTCTCGGAACTGCCGCCAGGTGTTACCAGACCGTCATCCAGGAAGTTGAGACCCATGCGTGTGCTGCTCGATGCCACCGCTGTTCCCGCCGACCGGGGGGGCGTAGGACGGTATGTCGACGACCTCGTGCCTGAGCTCGTCCGGGCGGGCGTCGACCTCGTCATGGCGGTCCAGCGCCGTGACGTCGAGCACTACCGGGAGCTCGTGCCGCTCGCCACGATCGTCGCTGCGCCAGGCGCCACCGAGCGGCGGGCGGCGCGCCTGGTCTGGGAGCAGGTCGGTCTCCCGGCCCTGGTGCGGTCTGTGCGCCCGGACGTCCTGCACTGCCCGCACTACACGCTCCCGCTCGTCGCTGGTGTGCCCGTGGTGGTGACGCTCCACGACGCGACGTTCTTCACGACACCCGAGCTGCACCTGCGGTCGAAGGCCGTCTTCTTCCGTGCCGCGACGCGCATGGCTGTGCGACGCGCGCGGACCGTCGTGGTCCCGTCGCGCGCCACCCGGGACGAGGTCGTCCGGGAGGCGGACGCGGATCCCGCCCGCTTCGTCGTCGCACACCACGGTGTCGACCACGAGAGGTTCCACGCGACGTCGCCGGACGAGCAGGCGCGGGTACGCACGACCCTCGGCATCGGCGACGCGGACTACGTCGGCTTCCTCGGCACCCTGGAGCCGAGGAAGAACGTCCCCGCGCTCGTGCGCGCGTGGGTGAGGGCGTGCGACGGGCGCGACGCGCCACCAGCGCTGGTCCTTGCCGGCGGACGCGGATGGGACACCCAGATCGACGCGACGATCGAGTCGGTTCCCCCGCGGCTGACGGTGCGACGGGTCGGATATCTTCCGCTCGACGACCTACCTGGGTTCCTCGGCGGCGCCCAGGTCCTCGCGTACCCCAGCCTCGGAGAGGGGTTCGGCCTCCCGGTGCTCGAGGCGATGGCGTGCGGCGCTGCGGTGCTCACGACCCGTGAGCTCTCGCTCCCGGAGGTGGGCGGCGACGCGGTCGCCTACTGCGGGACCGACGAGGATTCGATCGCCCACGAGCTGGGCGAGCTCCTCGACGACTCCGAGCGGCGCGCCGACCTCGCGCGCGCGGCCGTCGTCCGCGCTGAGCAGTTCACCTGGGCAGAGGCTGCCCGCGCGCACGTCGAGGCATACGAGCGGGCGGTGCGCCGGGCCTGAGGTGCAGGCCCGGCGCGCCCGCGGGTCAGCGGTTGCGAAGAGACGCGAGGTGCGCGTCGACCTGCTCGAGCGTCGGCAGGAGGCTGCTCGCGACAGCCTCGGAGAGGCTCGGAGCCGCGACGTCCTTGTCGGAGAGCAGCGGGGCGAGCGGCGAGCCGTCGCGGGCGGTCGTCGGCCACTCGATGCCGACCTCGGGATCGAGCGGGTGGATCCCGTGCTCGCGTCCCGGCGAGTAGCCGGTCGAGCACAGGTACATCACCGTCGAGTCGTCCTCGAGCGCCATGAACGCGTGACCGAGTCCCTCGCCGAGGTAGATCGCACGACGGTCGGTGTCGTCGAGCAGCACCGAGTCCCACTGCCCGAAGGTGGGCGAGCCGACGCGGACGTCCACGACGACGTCGAGCACCGCGCCCTTGGCGCAGGTGACGTACTTGGCCTGCCCCGGAGGGGTGTCGGCGAAGTGGATGCCCCGGAGAACGCCGGCAGACGACACGGAGCAGTTCGCCTGCTGGAGGTCGAGGGGGTGCCCGAGCGCCTCCTCGAACTTCTCCGCCTTGAACCACTCGAGGAACACGCCTCGCGGGTCTCCGAACTGCTTCGGCGTGATCTCCCACGCCCCGGGGACGGACAGCTCGCGATACTCCACGTCGGCAACTCCTTCTGTTGACAGCAGGGAGGGGCAGGAGGCCACCGTCCCGGGGGCAATGCTAGTGCGGTCTACTACAGTTGGGCGCGCGACGGGGGGCACAGCAGCCGCCCCGCACAGACTGAAGGAGACTTGTGCGCTGGTTGGTGGTGGGTGCGAACGGCATGCTCGGTCAGGATCTCGTCCGGCTGGTCGGTGACCGTGGGTACGACGTGCGTGGTGTCGACCGCACGGAGGTCGACATCACGGACCCGGCGAGCGCCGCGGCAGGCGTCGCGGGCTTCGACGTCGTGGTGAACTGCGCGGCCTGGACGGCCGTCGACGATGCCGAGACGCAGGAGGGTGCAGCCTTCGCGGTCAACGCCGTCGGTGCGCAGAACCTCGCGCGTGCGGCCAAGGCTGCGGGTGCGCGTCTGGTGCAGGTCTCGACCGACTACGTCTTCGCGGGCGATGCGCAGGAGCCGTATCGCGAGGACGCGCCGCTCGCGCCGAAGTCGGCCTACGGCCGGACCAAGGGTGCAGGCGAGTGGGCTGTCCGTGCGGAGACCGACGACTACCTGGTGGTGCGCACGGCCTGGCTGTACGGGGCGCAGGGCGCATGCTTCCCGAAGACGATGGTCAGGCTGCTCGCTGACCGCGACTCGTTGACGGTCGTCGCCGACCAGGTGGGGCAGCCCACGTGGACGGTCGACCTCGGGGACCTCATCGTCCGCCTGGTCGAGGCGAAGGCGCCCTCGGGCACCTACCACGGCACGTCGTCCGGGCAGACCTCGTGGTACGGCTTCGCGCAGGCGTCGGTCGTGTCCGCGGGGCACGCAGCAGAAGCGATCCAGCCGACGACGAGCGCGGAGTTCGTCCGCCCTGCGCCGCGTCCCGCCTACTCGGTCCTCGGTCACGAGGCGCTGCGGGCGATCGGCGTCGAGCCGATCGGCGACTGGGCAGAGCGGTGGGACGCTGCGGCGCCGACCGTGCTCTCGCTCGGCTAGAAGAACGGTTCCGCTGGGGGTGCCAGACGCTACGGCGTCCGCCACCCCCAGCGTCGTCAGCGCTCGGTCTCGAGCAGCCCGAGGAGGTACGTGCCGTAGCCGGACTTCACGAGGGTCTCGGCGCGGGCGCGGAGCTCGTCGTCGGAGAGGAAGCCCTGACGCCAGGCGAGCTCCTCAGGTGCGCCGACCTTGAGGCCCTGCCGGTGCTCGATGGTCTTGACGTAGTCCGACGCCTCGACGAGCGAGTCGAACGTCCCGGTGTCGAGCCATGCCGTGCCACGAGGGAGGACCTCGACCTGCAGGCGTCCTTGCTCGAGGTAGACCCGGTTCACGTCGGTGATCTCGTACTCGCCGCGCGCTGAGGGCTTGAGGTCGCGTGCGATGGCGACGACGTCGTTGTCGTAGAAGTACAGGCCGGGAACCGCGAAGTTGCTCTTGGGCTCGGTCGGCTTCTCCTCGAGGGAGAGCGCGATCCCGTTCTCGTCGAACTCGACGACACCGTAGGCGGTCGGGTCAGCGACGCGGTAGGCGAAGACGGCGCCACCCTCGATGTCGCTGAACCGCGAGAGCTTGGCACCGAGGCCGGGCCCGTAGAAGATGTTGTCGCCGAGGACGAGCGCGACGCTCTCGTCACCGATGAAGTCGGCGCCCAGCACGAATGCCTGCGCGAGCCCGTTCGGCTCGGCCTGCACCGTGTACTGGATGGAGATGCCGAACTGGCTGCCGTCGCCCAGGAGCCGGTGGAACTGCTCGGCGTCGTGCGGCGTCGTGATGATGAGGACGTCGCGGATGCCCGCAGCGATGAGGGTCGAGAGCGGGTAGTAGATCATCGGCTTGTCGTAGACCGGGACGAGCTGCTTGCTCACGCCAAGGGTGATCGGGTGGAGACGAGTGCCGGACCCGCCGGCCAAGATGATTCCGCGCATGGGACAACAGTGTGCCCCACTTTGGGGCGCAGGCCTAAGCGGGAGGCGTCGCTGCGGAGCGGGACTGACGGACCTCGTGACGTTCGCGGACAGCGAGCCCGCCGCTGATCGCGGCACGCAGCGGCCACAGGTACCACTGGTGGTAGCGCCGGTGGAGATACGTGCGAGCGCTCGTGTGGTGCGCGCGGATCATCCTCTCGGGCTTGGCCTTCCACGAGACGCCCTGGACGTGGGTGATGCGGACCTCGGGCACGTAGAGGTTGATCCAGCCGGCGTCACGGAGGCGCTCGCCCAGGTCGAGGTCCTCGAAGAACATGAAGAACGTCTCGTCGAAACCGCCGACGTCGGAGAGTGCATCCCTGCGCAGCAGCAGGCAAGCCCCTGACAACCATCCGGCTGGGCGGGCGGTGAGGCTCGAGTCTTCTTGCGCCTGCTTGTAGCCGACGGTCCACGGGTTCCCCCGCCAGACCCGCCCGAGGACAGCGTGGCCGAGTCCTTGCCGCAGCGACGGGACGGCGCGCGCCGAGGGGTAGACGGTGCCGTCGACGTTGAGCAGGGTGGGGCCGAGCGAGCCAGCCTCGGGGTGGAGGTCGCCGACCGCCACGAGGGCGTCGAGCGAACCGGGAGACCAGACGAGGTCCGGGTTGGCGACGACAGCCCAGGGTGAGCTGCTCGTGCGCAGGCCGACGTTCGCGGCGGCGCCGTACCCGACGTTCCCGCCACCGTCGAGGACCACACCGCCGTGCATGGCGGCGACCGCGTCGGCACGCTCGCTCGGGTCGCCGTTGTTGACGATGACGAGATCGACCGGACGGTCGGTCGCCGTCGCGAGAGACGTGCCGAAGGCCTCGAGCTCGGGTCCGGGATTGAAGACGACACAGACGACGAGGACGGGTGCCAGCGGGTCCGCTGCAGGAGATGTGCTCATGGTCCGCTCAGACTAGTCGGGTTGGCGCAGGTGCTCTTCACCCGGTGCGGTCGTGGGCGTGACCAGCCGCTTCGCGTCGTTGCTCTGGGGGACGCCTCGCGTTGGGTAGTGTGATCGAACCGTGGTCGAGAGGAAAAAACTGTGCGTATGTCAGTGATCGGTTGTGGCTATCTCGGTGCTGTCCATGCTGCGTGCATGGTGACTCTGGGGCACGAGGTGGTGGGGGTCGACGTGGACGCCCGGAAGATCGAGGCGCTCTCGCGGGGCGAGGCGCCCTTCTTCGAACCAGAGCTCGCTGATCTCTTGGCGCAGGCGCTCGCGACGGGACGGCTGACGTTCTCCACCGACGTCGCGGCCGTCAGCGGCGCGCGCGTGCACTTCGTCTGCGTGGGGACGCCGCAGAAGCGCGACAGCCTGGCAGCGGACCTCACGTACGTCGACGCCGCGGTCACGGCGCTCCTTCCGCACCTGGGCGACGGCGACCTGGTGGTCGGCAAGTCGACGGTGCCGGTGGGCACCGCCGGTCGGCTCGCCGCGCAGGTCGAGGACGCTGTCCCGGGCGCGACGCTCGCCTGGAACCCGGAGTTCCTCCGCGAGGGGTACGCCGTGAAGGACACGCTCACCCCGGACCGCTTCGTCTACGGGGTCCCGGCGGGAGAGAGCGGGGCGCGCGTCCAGGCGCTGCTCGACGAGGTCTACGCGACCGCGCTCGCAGCCGGGACACCGCGCATCGTCACGGACTACGCGACCGCGGAGCTCGTGAAGGTGGCCGCCAACTCGTTCTTGGCCACGAAGATCTCCTTCATCAACGCGATGGCCGAGCTCTGCGAGGTGACGGGCGCGGACGTCACACAGCTGGCGGACGCGATCGGCCACGACGAGCGGATCGGTCGACGGTTCCTCAACGCCGGCCTCGGGTTCGGTGGCGGGTGCCTGCCGAAGGACATCCGGGCGTTCATGGCGCGGGCGGGCGAGCTCGGCGCGGACCAGGCCGTCTCGTTCCTGCACGAGGTCGACGCGATCAACGCGCGGCGCCGGGCCCGGATGGTCGACCTGGCGCTCGAGGTGAGCGGGGGCAGCGTCGATGGTGTGTCGATCGCCGTCCTCGGGGTGACGTTCAAGCCGAACAGCGACGACGTGCGCGACTCTCCGGCGCTCGACGTCGCGGCGAGGCTCGCCGTCCTCGGGGCCCATGTCCGGGTGACCGACCCGGAAGGCATGGAGAACGCACGCGCACGGCACCCGGAGCTCGACTACGTGCAGACGGTGGACGAGGCGGTCACCGGAGCGGACGCAGTCCTCCTGCTCACCGAGTGGAAGCAGTACCGAGACCTCGACCCCGAGCAGGTCGGGGCCCTGGTCGGGACGCGCGCCGTGCTCGACGGCCGCAACGCTCTCGTGCCGGAGGCGTGGCGCGAGGCAGGGTGGACGTACCGGGCCCTCGGGCGCCCCTGACCCCTCTGACGATCGTGGCCTGACGCGCCGCCCGCCCGACAGGGCGGGCGGCGCTGTGCGTGGGGCGCTGTCAGTCTGTCTCGGTCACGCGTGCGTGATGCGTTCTGTCGCGACGAGGCGTGCCAGCCGGTCAGGGTCGGCGTCGATCGCGCGCGCGGTGTCCTGAGCGAGCACCACGACGGATCCGTCGGCGCTCCACGTGCGCAGGCTCGTCCGCAGCAGCGCAGCGGTCCCGATCGCGCCGTCGGTCGTTCGGACGAGGGATCGAGCCGGTGTCGGTCCGGCCTCGTCCCCGTGCGGCGCAGCGTCGCTCTCGAGGGTGTCCTCGAGAGCCCAGGGGAGCAGGTCTGCGTGGGTGACGTGCAGGGCCGAGCCGTCGGCACGCGGTGCGGTCAGCGCGGCGGACCCGGGGTCCGTGGGGGTGACGTACCCGAGCGTGTCGGCGTACGTCATGACGGCAGAGGCCGCGTCGATCGCTCCTGCGGGCAGGTCGCCGTCGTACCGGCGGGCGAGCGCCGGCAAGGACACGACGACGAGGTCTCCACGGGCCGGCCGTCGGCCGTCGGGCCCGAGCCAGGCTCCAGGGGTCGCGGTCACGACGACGTCGGCCGGACGCTCGCTCGACGTGCCCTGCCCGTCGACGACGTCTACCTCGGCGCCCGCCTGCCATGCCGAGAGCGCCCACACGAGGGTGCGCCAGTGGGGAGGGAGGTCGAGTGCGACGACCGTGCCCGGCTCGGCGTCCAGCTCCTCGGCGAGCAGGTTCGTCGTCTTGGACACCCAGTTGGCGAGGACGGCGCCGGAGAGCTCGATCCGCTCTCCGTCGGGCCCGTACCAGGTGAGTCGGGGACGCCCCGGGTCGGCGGTGAGTGTGCGCAGGATGTCGTGAATCGTTGCAGGCATGAGGTCAGCGTAGACACTGCGTAGACACCCGGTGGAGATCGGGACCGTTCGGCAGTTTTCACCCGCTCAGAGGGGATTAAATAGCACAAGCCCGCTTGACTCGTGAAGATGACACGCGTGTAATTTCAGGTGTCGGTTGCGGACGTGAACCAGTGCAGAAGTTGTGCAGGTCAGTGAAGATCCGGACGCCCGTCGGGCGTCGAGCTGGTGTGAGACGCAATATCTTCTAACGGCACAGAACGGGGAACGACATGTGGAACTTGCTCGACGAAGACGGGGCATTTCCGTCGGATGCGGGACGTTCAGTCGAGGTCCCCGAGACGGGCGCGACGATCCTCCCGCTGTTCGGCACGACGGATGACGACGAGACGATGGGCTGGCAGGAGCGCTCGCTCTGCGCCCAGACCGACCCTGAAGCGTTCTTCCCTGAGAAGGGCGGCTCCACCCGCGAGGCGAAGAAGGTCTGCGTCAGCTGCGAGGTCCGCGTCGAGTGCCTCGAGTACGCCCTCGAGCACGACGAGCGGTTCGGCATCTGGGGCGGCCTCTCCGAGCGCGAGCGTCGCAAGCTCAAGCGTCGCGCGATCTGAGCCTTTCGTCCGCTGTTCCCGGCGGCGACTCGCCCTGCATGTCCGCATGGCAGCGATCGCGCACCCGGTGATGCACTATGGACGACGGTATGACTTCCTCTGACCTGACCCCTGCCGCGCACCCGCTCGCTGAGCGCACCCGCGCCGCGTTCGTGACCGCGATCCTCGTGACCCGTGGCTCGACGCCGTACCTGTCGCACTCCCTCGATGCCGTCTTCGCCTCGACGGTCGAGCCTGCCGGGGTGGTGGTCGTCGACGTGTCGACCGACTCCTCGGCGACGCTCTCCGCGGAGGTGGCGGACCGCGTGACTCTCGTCCGCGCGCCGGGAGCCCGAACCTTCGGTGCAGCGATCACCGACGCGCTCGACGTCGTGGGCAGGTCGGCGACGACCCCGTGGATGTGGTTGCTCCACGACGACTCCGCCCCCGAGCCGCAGGCCCTGCACCACCTCGTCCGCGCGCTCGAGCACACCTCGTCTGTCGCGATCGCCGGGTCCAAGCAGGTCCGGTGGCACGCGCCCGACGAGCTCGTCGAGGTCGGGTACACGGTCTCCCGCAGCGGCCGCCGCATGACGGGCGTCGAGCCAGGAGAGCTCGACCAGGGCCAGCACGACTCGCGCGAGGACGTGCTCGCCGTCGGCCTCGCCGGTGCGCTCGTGCGTCGCAGCGTCTGGGACGACCTCGGTGGCACGGACCCGGTGTACGGCAGCTTCGGCGACGGTCTCGACCTGTGCAGGCGCGCGCGCCTGGCCGGTCACCGGGTCGTCGTCGTCCCGCGCGCGATCGTGCTGCACGCGCAGGCAGGCCTCTCCGGGCTGCGCGACGCGGTGCCGACCGATGACGACGCTCCTGACGCGCTGCCTGCCGCCGAGGACCAGACGGACGCGGTCGATCCGACGTTCGGTGCACGGCTGCGCTCGCAGCTGTACTTTCTCGGGACGAGCATCCGCGTCTGGCTCCTCCCGTTCTTCCTCGTCGGCTCCGTCCTGGCGGGCCCGGTCCGGGCCCTGTACCGGATCGCGGTCAAGCAGCCCGGTCACGCCGTCGACGAGCTGTGGAGCCCGCTGTGGCTGCTGGCCCGGACCGGGAAGATCATCGGTGCCCGACGCTCGGCGGCCGCGACCTCTGTCGCTCCCCGGAGCCTGCTGGTCCCGCTCATGGCGACCACGCGGGACGTGCTCGAGGGGCACCGTGACCGGCGTCTCGCGCTGGCGGCGCTGCGCAAGGCGGCGCACGCGCCGAACGAGCTCGACCGTGCCGAGATCAGGTCGGCTGCCCGGCACCGCGCTGCCGGGCTGGGCGGCGTGCTCCTCGTCGCGCTCGTCGTGACGGTCCTCGCGCTCGGTCCGGTCCTCAGGACGCTCGTCGACGGGGGACGGATCGTCGGCGGTGCGCTGCTCCCCGCCAGCGGTGGGTTCGCCGACCTCTGGCAGGCGATCACCGGCGGGTGGATCCGCGACGGGCTCGGGGCGTCCGCACCTGCCGACCCGCTGCTCACCGCGCTCGCCCCGGCGACGATCCTGGCCCGCGGAGATCTTCAACTGGCCGTGAACGTGCTGCTCGTGTCGATGCTCGTGCTCGCGGGCGCAGGCGCCTGGTTCGCCGCGGGCGCAGCGACCCGCTCTGTTCCCATCCGTCTCTGGGCAGGCCTCGTGTGGGTCGCGGCACCGGCGCTGCTCGTCGGTCTGGGAGACGGGCGCCTCGGCGCGGTGCTCGCCCACGCGACGCTCCCGTGGTTCGCGCTGTCGCTCGCACGGGCGCTGGGGATCCAGGCCACCGACTCGTGGGGCGTGCTGCGGATGCGGTCCGCCGAGCGCACCGAGCAACGGGTGCGCGAGAAGACGCAGGAACGGCTCGCGCAGCGGGCTGAGGCCCGCGGCGCCTCAGGCATCCCCGTGGGCCGGGTGAGCCTGCGGTCCCAACCGGCAGGACCCGTGCGTCCGCACGGTTCGGTCGCCGCGCTCGGTGCAGCGGGTCTGACCTTCGCGATCGTCGTCGCGGGCGCACCCGTCCTCCTCCTTCCTGGCCTCGTGGCGATGCTCGTGGTCCTCGTCGTGGCGCCGCGCCACCGCCGTTACGTGCTGTTCGTCCCGCTGCCTGCGCTCGTCATCGTCGGGCCGCTCCTCGTGCGCACCGCCGCCACCTGGTCGAGCGGGGGCTGGCGCATCCTCTTCGGCGACCCAGGGCTGCCGCTCGCCTCCGACGCAGCAGAGCCCTGGCAGCAGCTCTTCGCCCTCCCGGCGGTCCCGTCGTCGTTCTTCACCGCAGACGGAGCGTGGGGTGTCGTCGGCGAGATCGCGCCCTACGCGCTCGGGGCGACCGTGCTCGTCACAGCGCTCGTCGGTCTCGCCCGGAGCGGAGCGCGGGGCGCCGCGGCCCGTGTCTTGTGGTGCATCGTCCCGCTCGGTCTCGCCACCGCGGTGCTCTCTGCTGCGATCGTCGTCGACGGCGGCACCACCTCGGCCGTGACCGGGTGGTCCGGGCCCGGGTCCTCACTCCTGCTGCTCGCCCTGCTCGGTGCAGGAGCCCTGGGGATCGACGGGCTCGCCGCGAAGGCGATGACGCACACGTTCGGGTGGCGCCAGCTCGGGATCGGCCTGCTCGCCCTGGTCATCGGGCTCGTCCCGCTGGCCGGCCTCGCTGCCTGGGGCGGCGCCTCGCGGAGCGACGACTCACCCGTCGCCCTGCAGTCGCTCGACCGTGCGATCGTGCCGGCCGTCGGCCAACAGCTGCAGACGTCGGGACGCCAGGCGCGGGTGCTCGTCCTCGAGACCGCGGACGACGGGTCGATCGCCTATCAGCTTCTTCACGAGGACGGACCACAGCTCACCGACTCCTCGACGGTCGTCAACGTGACGCACCTGGCCGGTCATGCCGACCCCGCAGCAGAGCTCGTCGCGGCGGTCTCCTCCGGCGTCGAGGGCGACCAGGCGGGTGCGCTCGCGGAGCTCGGCGTCGGAGCGGTCCTGGTGCCGCCGTCCGACCAGCTCGCCCGCGCGCAGCTCGTCGGCCGGATCGACACCGTGGTCGGGCTCCAGCGGATCACCGAGAACGAGTCCGGGACGATCTGGCGCGTCATGCCCGTCGACGCGGTCACCGAGGCCGTCCAGCCTGCCTGGGCGCGGATCTACTCACCTGATCCTGACGGCGCGCTCGTCGTAGAGCAGGCGGTCGAGGCCGGTCGGCTCTCGGTCGACACGACGGTGGCGCCCGGCGAACCGGACCGCGTCCTCGTCCTGGCCGAGAACGCCGCACCCGGCTGGACGGCCCGGCTCGACGGGGTGCCGCTGCGCTCGCTCGAAGACGGTGCGCGCCAGGCCTTCGCGCTCGGAGGCGAGGGCGGGCATCTCGTCGTCGGCTACGAGCGTGCGAGCCGGACACCGTGGATCGTCCTGCAGGGCGTCGTCCTCGTCGTGTTCGCACTGCTCGCCCTGCCTGTGAGACGACGACGTGGAGGTGGGCGATGAAGGCCCGATCGACCAGCAAACGCCCCGCAGCGTCCACCCGAGGTGCAGCGGTGCGCCGCGTCGCGTCCATCGTCCTCGTCCTCGGCGTGACCGCGGCGGTGACCGTCCTCAGCACGGACCTCGTGACCCACGACGCGGCAGCAGCCGAGACGGGGACGACGGTCGCGCTCGGCGCACGCTCGACCACCCTCGTGTGCCCGGGTCCGGTCGCGCTCTCCGACCCCGGCTCGACGAACGACGAAGGCTTCAGCCCGACTCCCGTCGAGACGCAGACGTCGCTGCGCACGACAGTCCTGGGCGACGGTGTCTCAGCAGCGCTCACCCCCTTCTCCGGCGCTGACGACGAGAGCGTTGCAGCGGTGCAGACCGTCGACGGCGCGCAGCCCAGCGCCCAGGGGTCGATCGACGAGCTCGACGAGGCCCTCGTCCTCAAGACGTCCACGGACACCGACGCGGCGGCTTCCGACGGGGCGCCACAGCTCGTCGCGGCGAGCGTGGCGTCGGCCACCGCCGCAGGCGACCTCCAGGGAGTCGCTGCAGCCGGGTGCCAGACCCCGGGCATCAGCCAGTGGCTCGTCGGCGGGAGCACCGACCTCGGGACCAGCGCGCGACTCGTCCTGCAGAACCCGAGCCGCACGGCCGCGACCGTGACCATCACCCTGTGGGGGGCTGGTGGCGAGCTCGATCTCGCCGGGCCCGCCACCTACCTCGTGCCCCCCTCGAGCCAGGTCTCCACCCTGCTCGAGGGGCTCGCAGCGGAGCAGCGGCGGATCGCGGTGCACGTGACCTCCACGGGTGCGCTCGTCACGGCGTACCTCCAGCACAACGTCCTCGACGGGCTGACACCCCGCGGTGTCGACTTCGTCGTCCCCGGAGACGAGCCTGCCACCGCTCAGACGCTCGTCGGCCTCGAGGTCGAGGCCTCGGACGTCACCGACGCAGGCGTCGGCTCGCTGCGCCTTCTCGTGCCGGGGGACGCAGCCGGAACCGCCGCGATCCGAGTCCTCGGCGCCGACGGTCAGCACATCCTGCGCGGGGCCGAGACCGTCGACCTCGTGCCCGGAGAGGTCACCGACGTCTCGCTCGCAGGGCTGCCTGCCGGACGCTACAGCGTCGTGGTGCAGTCGGACGTGCCGGTCGTCGCCGGGGCGCAGACCGTGCGGACCGGTACCGCCGACCCCGATCAGCGTCTCGTGGGGACGCCCCAGGACCGCGCCTGGGTTCCCGCGCGGCACGCCGACACGCACGAGACGAGAGTCGTCGCTCTCCCGGTGCGCACCACGGGCGTCCTGGTCCTCACAGCGCTGCCCGAGGGGCTCGACGGCGACGACCCCTTCGCGGCGGACGTCCCCATCGTCTACGCGGCCGACGACGACCTGCCGCCCGACGAGGACGCGACCCCTGGTGACGACGCGACGCCTGACGACGACGCGACCCCCGACGATCCCACGGATCCGGCGACCAGCGCGTCCGCAGACTCGTGGGACCCTGTCCGGCGCGGCGAGATCCGTCTCTACGGCGCTGACGGTCAGCTCCTCGCCACGAAGCCAGTCGAGCTCGCGGCCGGCCAGACGATGGCCGTGGACCTGTCCGACGTCGCCGACGGCGAGGTCGTCGCAGCAGCAGCGGTCGTCCCCGACGACCCGGCGGACGGCGAGACGCCGTACACCCTCGACTGGTCGGTCCTCGTCTCGGCGACCGGGGTCTCCGGTGCTACCGCGGTGATCCTGCCGGCGCGGCCGGACAGCGGCGGCTCCGAGGTCCTCGTCCTGCGGTCGCCGACCGTCGGGCTCCCGACCGGCTGACCCGTCGAGCGCCTCTCGGCGCCCGGCCCTCAGCCGTGGTCGCGGAACTGCGGGTCGATCTCTTCCGGAGACCGCGAGAGCAGGTGCGCCACCTGCTCCACGACGACGTCGCGCACGAGCTCGGCGAGGTCGTCTGCGTCGAACGCACGGCTCTCGACCGGACGCCGGTAGACGAGCACCCGGCCAGGCTGGCCGGACTCGGCGGGGAAGTACCGTCCCATCGGCACCCCGCCGTGCTCCCACGGCGAAGGATCAGACGGCGGGACGTCCTCGACAGCGAACTCTGTCCCCGCCAGCTCCCGGCCCCACGACTTCTCGAGGCGCTCGACGACGGCGAGGACATGCTCGTCGAACCGTTCGGCGCGGGTGCGATAGGCCGGGAGGTTCGTCGGGAGGAAGGGACCTCGCAGGCCGCGGCTGCGCCGGTCTCGGCGGCTGCGGCGCACCGGCGCGCGCGCGGACGGCCCGAGAGCGCCGGGCCCGGTCGGGGTGAGTGACTCGTCCATGGTCCGAACTCTAGCCGCGCACCCGGCGTGGGAGTACAGCGATCCTTGCCACGGGCGGTACCGTCATCTCTTGTGAGATCAGTCCGTCAGTGCTCCCGAACCGCTTGCGCGCGTGCCGCAGTGGCCACACTCACCTATGTGTACTCGGACTCGACCGCTGTCCTCGGCCCGCTGGCGTACATGGCTGAGCCGCACAGCTACGACCTGTGCGAGATCCACTCCGACCGTCTGACGGCCCCGCGGGGCTGGGAGGTCGTGCGTCTGACACCCGCGTTCGCCGAAGCGGGACCGACCCCAGACGACCTCGTCGCGCTCGCCGACGCCGTGCGCGAGGCTGGCCGACCGAAGCACCTCAGCGACCCTGAGCCCGTCCAGCACGGTGAGGTCGCCCGGCGCGGGCACCTGCGCATCCTCAAGGGAGACGGCTGAGGCATGGCAGGCCCCAGCAAGCCTGCGAGACGACGGCGCGCCGAGCCCGCACCTGACGTACCTCTCGGCTCGCTGAGCCAGCCACGCCCGGACGTGACCGGGCCACAGACGTGTCCCGCGTGCGGGTCTGCGTCGCTGACCAGGCTGTCTCTGCCGAACGCGGCAGGTGCAGCTGCGATCTTCGTCTCCTGCCACGACTGTGAGCGTTCCGGGTGGTTCGCGTCCGACGACGGTCGAGAGCTGTCTCGCGGCGAGGTCCTCGGGCAAGAAGGGCACGACGGACAGTAGGCTCGGTGCATGGAACCGACCTCTTCTGACGTCACGAGCGCCACGCCCGCGTCCCCCTGGGACCTCTCGGCACTCATCAAGTCCTACGACGTGCGTGGCATCGTCCCCGAGCCCTTCAGCCCCGCGGTCGCCGAGGCGATCGGCGCCGCGTTCGCGACCGTCGTGGTCATCCCCGACGCGGGCGACGCGGCCGACGCGACACCTCCTGGTCTCGACGGCCCCGGCGCTGATGCGTCCACCGTCTCCACGGGGCGCCCCCGTGTCGTCATCGGCCACGACATGCGCGAGTCGGGTCCCGAGCTCGTCGGTGCGTTCGCCCGCGGGCTGACCACCGCTGGCATCGACGTCGTCCTCATCGGGCTGTGCTCCACCGACGGCCTCTACTACGCGTCGGGCGCGCTCGGTGTTCCGGGCGCGATGTTCACGGCCAGCCACAACCCGGCCGAGTACAACGGCATCAAGCTCTGCCGCAGCGCAGCACGCCCGGTGGGCCAAGACACCGGCCTCGCCCGGGTGCGCGAGCTCGCCGAGCAGTACCTCACCTACGGCCTCCCCGGTCCGGCGACCCAGCTCGGCCAGCTCACCGAGCGATCGATGCTCGCCGACTACGCCGCGTTCCTGCGGGGTCTCGTCGACATCTCCGGCATCCGACCGCTCAAGGTGGTCGTCGACGCAGGCAACGGGATGGGCGGCTACACCGTCCCCGCAGTCCTGGGCACCGGCGCCGGGCTGCCGGAGCTCCCGCTCGAGATCGTCCCGCTCTACTTCGAGCTCGACGGCTCCTTCCCCAACCACGAGGCCAACCCGCTCGAGCCGGCGAACCTCGTCGACCTCCAGGCTGCTGTCGTCGAGCACGGCGCAGACATCGGCATCGCGTTCGACGGCGACGCGGACCGCTGCTTCGTCATCGACGAGCGCGGCGAGCCGGTGAGCCCGTCAGCGATCACGGCGCTCGTCGGCCTGCGAGAGGTCGCCCGCGAGCAGGCCGCCGGCCGGACACCGACGATCATCCACAACCTCATCACGTCGGCTGCTGTCCCGGACCTCATGCGTGCCGCAGGCGCACGTGTCGTCCGGACCCGCGTGGGCCACTCGTTCATCAAGGCGCAGATGGCCGAGCACGACGCGGTCTTCGGTGGCGAGCACAGCGCGCACTACTACTTCCGTGACTTCTTCTTCGCGGACACCGGCATGCTCGCTGCGCTCCACGTGCTCGCGGCCCTCGGAGAGCAGCCGCACCCGCTCTCGGGGCTCGCCGAGGTCTACGAGCCGTACACGTCCAGCGGTGAGCTGAACTCTCGCGTCGACGACGTTCCCGCTGCGCGCGCACGTGTCGTCGAGGCCTATGTGGAGAAGCAGGGCGCCGGTCCGGTCACTGTCGACGAGCTCGACGGCCTGACGATCTCCCACTGGGACTCCACCCCGCAGTGGTGGTTCAACCTGCGCGCCTCGAACACCGAGCCGCTCCTGCGGCTCAACGTCGAGGCCGCGGACGAGGACATCATGGTCAAGGTGCGCGACGACGTGCTCGCCCTCGTCCGTGCAGCGGACGCGGAGAACAACGCGTGAGCGCCGCGACGGCCGCCGGTGGCCCTCTTCACGCGATCGACCCGTGGGTCCGGGCGATCCTGCGCTGCCCGGCGACGGGCGCCGAGCTCGTGGACGGATGGGGCCCGAACGGTGAGGCCGAGCTGCACTCCACTGCCGAGCAGGGCGCGCTCGCGTACCCTGTCCGCGACGGCATCCCGGTCCTCCTCGTCGACGACGCACGGGTGCTGTCGAGTCTCTGACGACCGAGCGGCACCTCCGCTCGGCTCGATCTCTCTTCTGCAGACCTGGAGCACGCATGTCAGCCCACGGTGGGTCCAAGGCGATCGTCGCCGCTCTCGTAGCGAACCTCGGGATCGCGGTCACGAAGTTCATCGCGTATCTGCTCACGCACTCGTCATCGATGCTCGCCGAGGCGGTCCACTCGCTGGCTGACTCCGGCAACCAGGCGCTCTTGCTGCTGGGGGGCAGGCGCGCTCGGCGCGAGGCAGACGACCGGCACCCGTTCGGCTACGGCCGCGAGCGGTACATCTACGCGTTCATCGTCTCGATCGTCCTGTTCAGCGTCGGTGGTCTCTTCGCCCTCTACGAGGCGTACCACAAGTGGTCGGACCCGCACGGGATCGAGTCCTGGCACTGGGTTCCCGTCGTCGTGCTCGTCGCTGCCATCGGTATGGAGGGCTTCTCCTTCCGCACCGCGGTCGTGGAGGCCAACCTCGTGCGCGGCAAGCAGTCGTGGGTGCAGTTCGTGCGGACCGCCAAGGCGCCCGAGCTGCCGGTGGTGCTCCTCGAGGACTTCGGTGCGCTCATCGGGCTGGTCCTCGCCCTCGGCGGCGTGAGCCTGACCCTCGTGACCGGTGACGGGCGCTGGGACGCGGCCGGGACGGGCTGCATCGGCGTGCTGCTCGTCATCATCGCGATCGTGCTCGCTCTCGAGACGAAGTCTCTCCTGCTGGGGGAGTCGGCGACCAAGGTTCAGGTCGCGGCCATCGAGGCGGCGCTCGTCGGGCCGGGCGTGCCGTCCGTCATCCACCTCAAGACCCTGCACCTCGGCCCTGAGGAGCTGCTCGTGGCCGCGAAGATCGAGGTTGACGTCCGTGAGGGCGCGGGCCAGATCGCGGACGCGATCGACGAGGCCGAGGCACGGGTGCGGTCTGCTGTGCCGATCGCCAAGCGCATCTACCTCGAGCCGGACCTCCGGGACGCGGTCGCTCCGACCATCTGATCCGCCCGTGCGACGCCTCAGACACCGCTGGCCGGGTCCCTCCATGAAGAGGGACCCGGCCAGCGATGCTCGTTCAGGTGCGTGACGTCAGGAGGCGTCTGCGGCAGCCTTGAGGTCGTCGACGAACGTGGGGTTCGCGTCGAGCCACTCGGTGACGGAACCTTCGTTGTCGTTGCCCTCGTTCTCGTTGAACATGATGTTCTCGAGCGAGAAGAGCTGCTCGTCGGTCAGCGTGAAGGCGCCGATCCACGATGCGAGCGTCGGGTAGTCCTCGGCGAAGCCGGTGCGGCCGACCGAGTTGATCTCCTCAGCCTCGCCCATGGCGCCCTCGGGGTCTTCGAGGTCGCGGATCGGGAAGGCGTCGTACGCCCAGTGCGGTGCCCACAGCGTGACGGCGACGTTCTCGCCGGCGTCCGTGGCGCCCTTGAGCTCGGCGAGCATCGCCGGCGTAGAGGAGACGACGAAGTCCATGTCCTCGAGGCCGTACGCCGGGATGGCGACGTCCTCCGTGATGCCGGTGAGGCCCGCGCCGGCCTCGATGCCGACGAGGCGGTTGTCGAACGCGTCAGCGTTCGCGGCCAGCTCGTCGAGCGAGGTGATGGGGGCGTCCTCGTTGACAGCGATGGTCAGCTTGGCCTCGGTGTACCAGGCACCGAGCTGCTCCATGTCGTCGCCGTACTCGTCGAGGTAGTCCTTGTGCGTGTTCGGCAGCCACATGTCGAAGTTCACGTCGAAGTCGCCGCCGGTGAGGCCGGTGTAGACGATGCCGGCGTCAGCCTCGGTGGCCTCGACGGTGTAGCCCTCGTCCTCCAAGATCGACTTGAAGAGGTACGAGACGGCGATGCCCTCGTCCCATCCGGAGTGGACTCCGATGGTGACGTCCTGGAGGTCACCGTTCTCGACGGTCGCTGCGGTGTCGGCATCCGTGGAGTCGGAGGAGTCGGACGAGCAGGCCGCGAGGGCGAGCGTCAGGGCGACACCCGTGACGAGGGCCACGGAGCGGCGGGTGGTGCGGGAAAGGTGTGCGGTGCGGTTGAACATCTGTTCCTTCCTGAGGGCGTCGGCCCGGATGGCCGACCACCGTGGGGGTGGAGGGGTGGTGCAGGAACCGTCAGGCCGACGCGATGGCGAGGGCCTTGGAGACGGGAGACTTTGCCGCGAGCGCTGACGTGACGCGGTCGAGGAAGATGGCGAGGATGACGACGGCGATGCCGGCCTCGAAGCCGAGGGCGATGTCGACGCGAGCCAGTGCCGCGACGACGTCGCCACCGAGGCCACGGGCGCCGACGAGGCCGGAGATGACCACCATCGAGAGGGACAGCATGATGACCTGGTTGATGCCGGCCATGATCGTCGGCATCGCCAGCGGGAGCTGGATCTGGCGCAGGATGCGTCCCTGGGTGGCGCCGAACGCGTGACCTGCTTCGACGACCTCCTTGTCGACCTGCCGGATGCCGAGCTCGGTGAAGCGGACGCCGGGGGCGAGCGCGAAGACGATGGTCGCGACGATGCCGGGAACCACGCCGGTGCGGAAGATGACGACGGTGGGGATGAGGTAGACGAACGCGGGCATCGTCTGCATGAAGTCGAGGATGGGTCGTAGCGTCTTGGAGACGTTGTCGTTGCGTGCCGCCCAGATGCCGAGCGGGATGCCGATGACGAGCGCGATGGTGCTCGCGAGCAGGACGAGGGACAGGGTGTCCATCGCGTTCTCCCACTGGTTGACAGCGGCGATGACGACGAACCCGGCGAGCGCGACGGTGGCGAGCTTCCATCCGTGCGCGAAGAAGGCGAGCGCGGCGAGGACGACGGCGACGATCCAGAACGGGGGTGCGCTGAGGACGAGGTCGAGGGCGTCGTAGGCACCGACGAGGACGGTCTTGATCTGGTCGAACACGATGTCGAACGTCGTGGTCATCCAGTCGATGAACGTCTCGACGGCGTCGCCGAGCTCGACACGGGGGATCCCGGTGCCGCTGGCGGCGGCTACCACGGTGGAGAGGCTCATGACTGTGCTCCCTGGGTCGAGGTGGCGGCGGCGTCGGACGGGGCGGCCGCGTCGTTGTCGGTGCTGTCGCTCCCCGCATCTGGGTCGTCGTCGCTCGGTGGGATGTCGGTGCTCGGCGGGACCATCGCTTCGAGGAGTGCGACGCGGGGGACTGCTCCGACGAGGCGGCCGGTGCTGTCGGTGACCGGCACCGGGAGCGTCGACTCGGCGGAGGGCGCGAAGATCTCGGCGAGCGAGGTGTCTTCGAGCACCGCGGTGACGACGTCGCCGTGCACGAGGCTCTCGAGGCTGGTGACGCCGTTGCGCTGGGCGGTGACGAGCTCGTGGTCGTAGACGACACCGCGCAGCATGCGGCTGCGGTCGATGACGTACGCAGCGGAGACCTGGGCCTCGCGCATGGTGTGCAGGGCCAGGCGCGGCCCGCTGTTGAGCGGGACGACGGCGGCGGGGCGGCGCATGACGGACGCGGCGGTGAGGACGCGTGTCCGGTCGACGTCGGCGACGAACTGCGCGACGTACTCGTTGGCCGGGTCGGAGAGGATCTCTTCGCTCGTGCCGATCTGGACGATGCGTCCGTCACGCATGACGGCGATGCGGTCGCCGAGGAACATCGCTTCGTTGAGGTCGTGGGTGATGAACACGATCGTCTTGCCGAGCTTGTTCTGGATCTCGACGAGCTGTTCCTGCATCTCGCGGCGGATGAGCGGGTCCAGAGCCGAGAAGGCCTCGTCCATGAGGAGGATGTCGGTGTCTGATGCGAGCGCGCGGGCGAGGCCGACGCGCTGGCGCATGCCACCGGAGAGCTCGGAGGGCAGGCGCTGCTCCCAGCCGCCCAGCCCGACGAGCTCGAGGGCCGTCATCGCCTTGGCGGTGCGCTCGTCGCGCGCCATGCCCTGGATCTCCAGGGGGTAGGCAGCGTTGTCGAGGACGGTGCGGTGAGGAAGGAGCGCATAGTGCTGGAAGACCATGCTCACGTTGCGCTGCCGGATGGTGCGGAGCTCTTTGCCGGAGGCCTTCGCGAGGTCGACCCCACCGATGCGGACGCTGCCGGCGGTGGGCTTCCACAGGCCGTTGAGCATTCGGATGAGGGTGGACTTCCCGGACCCGGAGAGCCCCATGACGACGAAGATCTCGCCTGCGGCGACGGTGAACGACGTGTCGATGACGGCCGCGGTCCCGTGGGACCGGACCTCGCTGCGGTCAGCGCCGGCGCGGAGGGCCTTGACGGCTTCCTGCGGGCGGCGGCCGAAGACCTTGTAGACGTTCTCGACCTCGACGACGTTCGCGCGGTCAGCATCCGCGGAGGTCGCTGTGAGGTCGTCTGCGGTGTCGTCTGCGGTGTCGTCGGGCTGCGAGCCAGGAATCGAGGTGTCGTTGCGTTCGGGGGGCATGCACGTCTCCGTTCAGTTGCCCCTCTCGGGGGCGTTCGCCGTTGATCACGGCTGCTGACCCGCACGTGGCGGGGCCGGCTGCAAGGACCCGCGCACGCTCTGGTGCGGCGGGGACCAGGATGTCGCGCTCCGTGCTGAACGTGAGCGAGCGGCGGTCGTGAGGCGCGCAGCCAAGCTGTTCGTCGGAGGTCGGACAGGCCGGTCAGGGCTGTTCGGTCTTCTCCACCATGCCTCATTCATGGCGAGTTGGCGACTAAATGGGCCTCCGAGGTCGGAAACCGAGTCCGATTCTTTACCGAACTGGGTCGACATGACCAGCAATGGAGTGCTTTCGCCAGCAATTCGGTGTCGTTCGTCACAAGGGGGGGGCGGACGAGATTTAGGGCCTGGGCCTGCGCAGGCCTCGAAGATCGAGGGTGCACCCGAGTAGTCTGGAACGGACCCGTCACAGCGATCTCGGAGCACCATGTCAGCGCAGAGCACGCACGCCTTCAGTGAAGTTCCCGGCAAGTACAAGGTCCGCGACCTCTCTCTCGCGGAGTCCGGCCGGCACCAGATCCGCCTGGCCGAGCACGAGATGCCGGGCCTCATGGCTCTGCGCGCCGAGTACGGCGAGAGCCAGCCGCTCGCAGGAGCGCGCATCGCGGGCTCTCTGCACATGACGGTCCAGACTGCCGTCCTCATCGAGACGCTCACGGCGCTGGGCGCCGAGGTCCGTTGGGCGTCGTGCAACATCTTCTCGACGCAGGACGAGGCCGCGGCCGCGATCGTGGTCGGCCCTGACGGGACGCCGGACGACCCTCGCGGCGTCCCGGTCTTCGCGTGGAAGGGCGAGACCCTCGAGGAGTACTGGGAGTGCGCCGAGCAGATCCTCGTCTGGCCGGCCGGTGACGACGACGACGCCGAGTACCGCGGCCCGAACCTCATCCTCGACGACGGCGGCGACGCCACGCTCCTCGTCCACCAAGGTGTCGCGTACGAGCGGGTGGGCTCGGTCCCCGCGGACACACGTCCGGGCGAGCCTGACCACTCGGACGAGAACAACGTGGTGCGCGGGCTCCTGCGCCGGGTCCTCCAGGAGGACCCGCTGCGCTGGTCCGTCGTCGCTGAGAACATCCTCGGCGTGACCGAGGAGACGACGACGGGCGTGCACCGCCTCTACCAGCTCGCCGACGCCGGTCACCTGCTCTTCCCGGCGATCAACGTCAACGACTCCGTGACCAAGAGCAAGTTCGACAACAAGTACGGCATCCGCCACTCCCTCCCGGACGGCATCAACCGTGCGACCGACGTCCTCATGGGCGGAAAGATCGCCTTCGTCGCTGGCTACGGTGACGTCGGCAAGGGCGCAGCCGAGGCTTTCCGCGGCCAGGGCGCGCGCGTCATCGTCTCGGAGATCGACCCCATCTGTGCGCTGCAGGCTGCGATGGACGGCTACCAGGTCGCCCGCATCGAGGACGTCCTCGGCGAGGCCGACTTCTTCATCACGACGACGGGCAACCGGGACGTCGTCACGGCGGAGCACCTCGTCGGCATGAAGAACAAGGCGATCGTCGGCAACATCGGACACTTCGACAACGAGATCGACATGGCTGGCCTCGCGGCGGTCCCGGGCATCACCCGCACGGAGATCAAGCCCCAGGTCCACGAGTGGACCTTCGAGTCCGGCACGTCGATCATCGTCCTGTCCGAGGGACGCCTGCTCAACCTCGGCAACGCGACGGGCCACCCGTCCTTCGTCATGAGCAACTCGTTCTCCAACCAGGTGATCGGCCAGATCGAGCTCTTCACCAAGGACGGGACGGACGAGGAGTACCCCACGGCCGTGCACCGTCTGCCGAAGATCCTCGACGAGAAGGTGGCGCGCCTGCACCTCGACGCGCTCGGCGTCCGCCTCACGGACCTGAGCAAGGACCAGGCGGAGTATCTCGGTATCGACGCCGCCGGCCCGTACAAGGCGGAGCACTACCGCTACTGAGACCAGGCACGGTGGGTGGTCCGGCTCAGCCGGGCCACCCACCGGCGGGCGCACGGGAGCGACGGTCCGAGGATGAGCATCATGAAGCGAACACCCGGCGCTGCACCAGCAGAGCTCCAGGAGCAGCAGGAGACGCTCCGGCCTCTGTTGTCCGTCCAAGGGCAGATGACCGTCCGGCGTGCCGAAGAGATCTTGCGCGAGTGGTCTGTCGAAGAGGTCCCGCCTCTCGAACGCGTCGGGTTCTGGTCGGCTCCTTTCGCTGCACGCACCTGGCGCGAGCTCGGGTACCTCACCATCGTCCTCGTCCTGTCGCCCCTCATGTTCGCCTATGTCGTCGTCGCGATCTCGCTGTCGGCCGCGCTGCTCTTCACGATCTTCGGCTGGATGGCCGTGCTCGGGGTGATGGTCATCGGTGCCCGTGGACCCGGTGGGGTCTCTCGTGGGCTGGCGCGCGGCACGCTGCGTGCACGGATCGCCACGCCACGCCCCTTCCGGCGCCAGGCGGGCTTCTGGCCCGGCGTGCGGGCCATGCTCTCGGACGGCCCCGGCTGGCGGGCGCTCGCGCACATGACGCTCGAGCTCCCGCTGACCGTCGCGTCGTTCGTCATCAGCTGGACGTTCCTCGCCGCGTCGCTCGGTGCGATGACCCACTGGTTCTGGGGGAGGTACCTCCCGGAGCAGCGTGCGTCCGACGGGACCGCGCACCGCGGAGTCCAGCTGAGCGCCGACTTCTTCGTCGACACCCCGCCCCGCTATGTGGCGTTCGCGATCGTCGGCCTGCTCTTCCTCTTCGTGTGGGCGGCGGTCAACCAAGGGCTCGTCCACGTCCACCGGCTCCTCGCCCAGAGCCTGCTCGGCCTCACGAAGGCGAGCGCCCGCGTCATCGCGCTCGAGCACGCGAGAGGTCACGCCGTCGAGGACGCTGACGCGACGCTGCGTCGCATCGAGCGTGATCTGCACGACGGGACGCAGGCGCGGCTCGTGGCTGTCGCGATGCAGCTGGGGGAGGCGCGCGACCACCTCCGTGGTGGGAACGGGTCGCCCGAGCTGAGCGATCTCATCGAGTCGGCGCACGCCTCGACGAAGGACGCTCTCGTCGAGCTCCGCGAGATCGCCCGCGGGATCCACCCGCCCGCGCTCGAGAACGGCCTGGCGGTGGCTCTCGAGACGCTCGCCGCCCGCAGCCCGCTGCCCACGGTCGTCGAGGTCGACCTGCCGGCCGACCCGAGGCTGCGTCCGGCGAAGGTCATCGAGACCATCACGTACTTCTGCGTGAGCGAGCTCCTCACGAACGCGATCAAGCACGCGCACGCGACCGGGCTGCACGTCCTCGTCGAGGAGATCGAGGGCTCGCTGCACCTGCGTGTCCGTGACGACGGCGTCGGGGGTGCGGTGGTGCTCGTACCGGACGCGGAGGGGCACCACAGCGGTCTCGCAGGTCTCTCAGAGCGCGTCCGCTCGGTCGACGGTACGTTCACCCTCTCCAGTCCGACGGGCGGGCCGACCGTCGTGACGATCCGCCTCCCGCTCCACATGTCCTGAAAGGTCTGCCGTGCGCATCCTCATCGCCGAAGACTCCGCCATCCTTCGTGACGGGCTCGTGGCGCTCCTCACCCGTCGAGGCCACGAGGTCGTGGGAGCCGTCGGCGACGGCGCCCAGCTCGTGTCGGCTCTCGCCGCGCTCCCGCCCGGGTCCCGTCCGGACGTCGTCGTCATCGACATCCGGATGCCGCCGACGTTCACGGACGAGGGGCTGCAGGCGGCCCTGGAGATCCGTGCGCTCGACGCTTCGCAGGGCGTGCTGCTCTTCTCCCAGTACGTCGAGACGAGGTTTGCCACGCAGCTGCTCGCGGGCGACTCTCGCGGGGTCGGCTACCTGCTCAAAGACCGGGTGGCCGACGTGTCGGACTTCATCGACGCGCTGGAGCGGATCGCGGCAGGGCACACGGTCCTCGACCCCGAGGTCGTCAACCAGCTCATGCGGAGCCCGAACCACGACGACGGGATCAGCCGGCTCACGCCGCGCGAGCGGGAGGTGCTCGAGATCATGGCCGAGGGACGCTCGAACACGGCGATCGCCGAACAGCTCGTGCTCTCCTACGGAGCTGTCGAGAAGAACGTCTCGTCGATCTTCTCCAAGCTCGACCTGCCGATCGACGCCGGAGACCACCGGCGCGTGCTGGCGGTCCTCAAGCTGCTCCAGGCCTGACCCGCGCGCCCGCCGCCGTCACGACGGGAGGCGGTCAGGAGGGGCGCAGACGGTCGGCGACGGCCTCGAGGACAGTCTCGTCGCCCGCGTAGATGCCCTCGGCCCGGGGCCAGTGGACGACGACGTCCGTGAACCCGAGGTCCTCGGCTCGCCCGACCTGGTCCCAGAAGCGCTCGGCGGACGTCAGCGAGTACGACTGCGAGTCGAGGTTGAGGTAGCGCGGCGTGCTGGCGGGCCGCCCGGCCTCGGCCAGCGCGTCGGTGAACCGGGCGGAGAGGCGGGCGACCGAGCCCCACCAGTCGTCCAGCGTGTCCTGCCCTTCTGCGCCGGTGGTGACCCACGCGTCCCCGCGACGGACCGCGACGGACATCGAGCGCGGTGCGTTGGCTGCGACGAGGAACGGCATGCGCGGCTGCTGCACGCAGCCGGGGATCGTCCGCGCCCCGTCGGCGCCGAAGTACGTTCCCGTCCGTGACGTCACGGGCTGCGTGAGGAGCTCGTCGAGCATGCTGACGAACTCGTCCAGGCGGTCGACCCGCGCCCCGGGGGTGAGCGGTGGTTGCCCGAGGACGGCCGCGTCGACGCCCAGGCCGCCGGCACCGACACCCAGGAGCATCCGGCCCTCGCTCATGTCGTCCAGCGTCATGAGCTCCTTCGCGAACGGCACAGGGTGCCGGAAGTTCGGCGACGCGACCCACGTCCCCAGCCGGATGGTGCTCGTCACGAGAGCGGCGCCCGCGAGCGTCGGCACGGTGGCGAACCACGGCTCGTCCGCGAGCGAGCGCCACGCGAGATGGTCATACGTCCACGCGTGGTCGAACCCGTACTCCTCCGCCCGGCGCCAGAGCCCAGCGGCCTGGCTCCATCGGTGCTGGGGGAGGATGACGATGCCGATGCGCACGGTGGTGCCTCTCAGGTGGTGGGGTCGGGGATGGAGTAAGGGAGCCGCTGGACCGTCTCGGCCTGCTCTGCGGCGAGCTCCTGGGCACGACGGGCGACACGCCACTCCCGGTCACGACGCTCGTGCAGGACCGCCATGAGGAACGCCTCGGGGTGAGTTCCCGCAGGCGGGGGCGGCGCGACGAAGCGCTCGACCTGCGCCGCGAGCTCGTTGCCGACCCGCACCCGAGACGTGGGGTGCAGGTTCTGCGTCCGGGCGAGGAACTGGCGGCACGCGAGGGCGAGACCGTCCGGGAGCCGTCGCATGTCGGAGCTCGCGGCCCAGGGGGCGAGACCCTGCGGCATGACGACGGTCGCGACGTTGACGCGCCCACCACGGATCCGGATGGCGTAGGTCCCGGCGAGCATGTCTCCGATGCGCTTGCCGCGGGTGTTCGTGAGCGAGGCGATGAGGGCGACAGAGCCGAGGGTGAACCACAGCTCTCCGACACCGACGAGCGCACGGACGAACGCGTGCCGCAGCCGCACCGGGCCGCCGTCGTCCCGGACCACCCGGATGCCGGCCGCGAGCTTGCCGAGGGACCTCCCGCGAGAGAGCGTCTCGACGGTGGTCGGCACGACGACCATCACGAGGACGATCGTCACGATGCGCACAGCGGGCGTGAACGCGCCGTCAGCGATCTCCAGGGCCCCGGTCGTGGCCCAGAGCAGCCCGAGGAGGACCACCACCTGGACGGCGATGTCGAGCGCGGAAGCGAGCATGCGGGTCGCGAAGGAAGCAGGCCGGGCGTCGAGCACCACACCTTCGCCGATGACGATGCCGTCGTCCACCGTCGGTCTCCTTCTCGCGTGGCCACTGCGGGTCGGTGGCGTTCTATGGCAGGGTATCGGTCGTGGACCTCGACGCCTTCTCCGACGTGCACTCTGGGGAGTGGTCGCGTCTCGATGCCCTGAGCCGGCGACGCAGGCTCACCGGCGCGGAGGCCGACGAGCTGGTCCGCCTCTACCAGACGGTCGCGACGCACCTGTCGATGATCCGGTCGAGCGCACCCGACCCCGTGCTCGTCTCACGGCTGTCCGAGACGCTCAACAGGGCACGCACCGTCATCGCCGGGGCGCACGAGCCCGCGTGGCGGGACCTGCGCCGCTTCGTCGTCGTCTCGCTCCCTGCGGCGCTCTACCGCCTGCGGTGGTGGACCCACGCGGTCACCCTCGCGTCGGTGCTCGTCGCTGTCGTCGCCGGCATCTGGGTCGCGACGACCGACACCGGCCTCGCCGCGGTCGGGACACCCAGCTACCGGGAGGAGTACGTCGACTCCGCCTTCGCGGCGTACTACGACCCGGGCGCGGACTTCGCTGCGGTCGTGTGGACCAACAACGCGTGGATCGCCGCGCAGGCTGTCGCCTTCGGCATCACCGGGGTGTGGCCGGTGTTCGTCATGCTCCAGAACGCCGTCCTCGTCGGAGCGATCGGCGGCATGATGGCCGCCTACGGCGAGCTCGAGCTCTTCCTCCAGCTCATCCTGCCGCACGGGCTCATGGAGCTCACAGCGATCTTCGTGGCCTGCGCCGCCGGGCTCAAGCTCTTCTGGACGCTCGTCGAGCCCGGCCCGCGCCCGCGCTCGCGAGCCGTCGCCGAAGAAGGACGGTCGTTGTTCACCGTCGCCGTAGGCCTCACGGCGGTCCTCGGTGTCTCCGGTCTCGTCGAGGGCTTCGTCACCGGGTCCAGCCTGCCCTGGTGGCTGAAGATCGTCATCGGAGCCTGCGTCCTCGCCGCGTTCTGGACCTACGTCCTCGTCCTGGGTCGCCGAGCGAGCCGTGACGGCGAGACCGGTGACCTCGACGCCGACCTCGCCGGTCACGTCCAGCCGGTCGCTGCCTGAACCCTGCGGGCGTCGGCCGAGACCGTCCGGGGCGTCAGCCGAGCAGGAACGCGAGCGCAGGCGCGCCCGCGACGAGCACCATGGCGAGCACCACGAAGATGGCGATGTTCCGGTTGCGGCGCGCGCGCCGGGTCGATCCGTCGGGTGTGTGTCGCATTACAGCCTTCCTGCGGCCTTGAGGGCCAGATACGTGTCGGCGAGCCGCGGTGCCAGGTCGTCTGGCAGCGCCGAGACCACGTCGACACCGTGACGGTTGAGGACCATTGTCGCCGCTAGACGCTCCAGCTCTCCACGCTCGGCGGCGGCCGCGTCGAAGATCTCGGCAGCGCTGCCGCGCCCTGCACGCAGCGCCGCGACCTCCGGGTCGGACACCGATGCGAGGACGACGGTGTGCAGGGACGCCAGCTGGTCGACCACCGGCAGGAGCCCGTTCGCCACGGCCGACGGGTCGAGCGTCGAGAGCAGGACGACGAGGGAGCGTTGCGACACGCGCTCGCGGATCGCACCGACGAGGCCAGGCCAGTCTGTCTCGACGAGCACAGGCTGGAGGATCGCGGTCGCGTCGGCGAGCGCGGGCAGGAGGCGTGGCCCTGCGGCACCGACGACGCGTGAGCGCACGGTGCGGTCGAACGCGAGGAGCTCGACCCGGTCGCCGGCCTTCGACGCGAGCGCACCGAGCAGGAGCGCCGCCTCGATGCTCGCGTCGAGGCGGGGCTGGTCGCCGACGCGTGCAGCCGACGTCCGTGCGGTGTCGAGGACGAGGATCACCCTGCGGTCACGTTCTGGCCGCCACGTGCGGACCACGAGGTCGGTGCTCCGTGCCGATGCGCGCCAGTCGATCGACCGGACGTCGTCCCCGAGCACGTACTCGCGCAACGAGTCGAACTCGGTTCCTTCGCCACGCACCTGGACGGCTGCGCGACCGTCCATCTCGCGCAGGCGAGCGAGCCTGCTCGGCAGGTGCTTGCGCGACGCGAACTCGGGCAGGACGCGCAGCCTGCCGGGCAGGGGGATCGAGAGCTGTCTGCCGGCGACGCCGAGCGGGCCGACCGTCCGCAGGGTCACGCTGCCGGCCTGGCGGTCGCCGCGTCGGCTCGGGACGAGCCGGGTGGTGAGCCGGACGGACTCGCCCGGTGGGACGCTCAGCGCGTGCCGGTTGTCCTCCGCGCCGGCCGAGGGCGGCCAGGCGTCGCGGGCGATCCCCCGCAGGGCCCGTGACGAGCCGTTCGTCACGACGACCACGGACGTGGTCGCCTCCGTGAGGCGGACCGCTCGCGCCACGGTGCGCTCGAGGGAGACCGCCCGTGGCGAGGCTGCGAGCAGCGCGTCGACGACGCAGACGACCAGGACGGCGACGGACCACAGGAGGACCGCACCGGCGCTGGCGGTCAGGACGACAGGGACGATCCCGAGAGCGGTGAGCGCGGCCGCGCGCCACGTGATGACCATGAGGAGGACCCGCCGGGTCAGCGGGGGACAGGGACGGACGCGAGCACGGCAGCGAGCACGCTCTCGGCGGTGACACCCTCGAGCTCGGCCTCGGGCCGGAGCTGGACACGGTGGCGCAGGGTCGGGTGCGCGAGCGCCTTGACGTCGTCCGGGGTGACGAACGAGCGCCCGCACAACCAGGCCCAGGCCCGGGACGTGGCGAGCAGGGCGGTGGCGCCACGGGGCGAGACCCCCAGCGACAGGGAGGGGGAGCGGCGGGTCGCCCGGCAGATGTCGACGACGTAGCCGAGCACCTCGGGCGCCACGCGCACGGTGGCGACCTCGGCACGCGCCTTCTCGAGCTCTGCGGCGGTCGTCGTGGCCTGCACCCCGGCCGCGCCGAGGTCGCGCGGGTCGAAGCCGGCGGCGTGCCGTGCGAGGATCTCGACCTCGTCCTCGCGCTCGGGCAGCGGGAGGAGCACCTTGAGGAGGAAGCGGTCCAGCTGTGCCTCCGGGAGCGGGTACGTGCCTTCGTACTCGACGGGGTTCTGGGTCGCGATGACGATGAACGGGTCCGGCAGCGGTCGAGGCGTCCCGTCGACGCTGACCTGGCGCTCCTCCATCGCCTCGAGGAGCGATGCCTGCGTCTTGGGCGGTGTGCGGTTGATCTCGTCGGCCAGGAGGAGGTTCGTGAACACGGGGCCTTCGCGGAAGCTGAACTCCGCGGTCCGGGCGTCGTAGACGAGGGAGCCGGTGATGTCTCCCGGCATGAGGTCCGGGGTGAACTGGACGCGCTTCGTGTCGAGGTCGAGCGACGCCGCGAGGGTACGCACGAGGAGCGTCTTCGCGACGCCGGGAACGCCTTCGAGCAGCACGTGGCCGCGGCACAGCAGCGCGATGAGGAGGCTCGTCACGGCTGCTTCCTGGCCGACGACAGCCTTGGCGACCTCGTCGCGCACACCCGCGAGGGCTGCGCGCAGCGTGGGGTCGGGCGTCGCCGGAGAGATCCCGTACTCGGGCGGTGTCGTGGTCGGGTCGGTCGGGCGGGGGACTCCAGGGGTGCTCACGCGCGGTGAACCTCGCTCTCCAGCTGGTCGAGCTCGATGGCCAGGCGCGCCAGGTCGGCGTCGTCGGCGGGTGGTGGTCCGTAGAGAAGACCGGCGACCTGTTCGGTGGGCCGGTCGGTGGCGCGGCTGACGGCGTCGATCATGGTCGGCGCGCCGGCCGAGCGAGGCACGCCCAGGCGGGCGGCCATGCGGTGTGCGGCCCCGGCGCGCAGCGCAGCCGCAGCGTGCCCCCACGCCCGGGCGCGCCGGTACAGCCGTCCGCGCCCGAGAGCCGTCTCGGACGAGGGCACCGTCACGGGAAGGTCCTCGGCCACGAGCGGTCCGAGCCGCCGACCTCGCCACAGGGCGCACACGATCCCGAGGACCACGAGCTGCAGGAAGAGGACGCCGGCCCACGGCGGCAGGAGGTCGCCCATCCCACCGCCCTCGGCCGCAGCGACCGGACGGTCGGGGATCAACCACACGAGCTCGTCCTCGTGGCCGAGCATCCGCAGTCCGAGCGTGGCAGCGCCGTCCGTGGTGATCTGCTCGTTCGTGAGCGGTCCCGCGTCGTCGAGCGCACGGACCACCGGGCCGGTGCTGGCGCTCTCGTCCGCAGGCAGCACCTGCGAGGTGAAGACGGCGTAGTGGCTCGCGCCTGCATCGCTCGTGAAGCACAGCACCGGCGCGCTCGACGACGCATCGTCCGAGGCGTCCGAGGCCTCGAGACCGCCACCTCTGCTTGTCAGGGTGCCGGCCGCGCGAGCGTCCGGGTCCGTGCAGCCGGCCGTCGTCGGGGTGGCGTCCGGGGACTGCTGGGCGTGGGCGACCTCGGACGTCGCCGCAGCGAGGAGCGTCGCCCCGGGGGCGACGAGCGCGATGGTGGCGCCGGTCTCGAGGAGGGAGCGAGCGACGTCGTCTGCCATGCCGTAGTCGTTCGCGACGAGGAGCGTGGTGCCGGGACCTGCTGCACCGATCGCCTCGGCGACCGACCTCGTGTACGTCACGTCCACGCCCTGGTCCATGAGCACCTGTGCGAGCGCCTGGCCACCGGTGGGCTCGGGGTTGTCCGGCGCGAACCGGGTGAGGGACCGTTCGGGCGTGAGGACCGAGGTCACGAGCACGGCGAGCAGCAGGGCGAGCATCCCGGCCACGGGCCAGCGCCAGCTGCGCAGCCTCGACCGCAGGGCACCGGCAGCCGTCGTGCGCGGTGCCGCGGCCGGCGTCGTCGGCCCTACCGTGGTCGTCACCGAGGTCGGCGCAGTGGTCGTCATGCCGTCGCGACCTTCCGGTCCGCGACGGGAACAGGCCGTCGGGCGTGCAGGGTGGCCTCGAGGCCTGCGACGGACGCGTACGAGCCGGCGTCTGCGGTCGTCGTGCCGTAGAGGAGCGAGTCGAACACGGCAGCCGACTCCCGGAGCGAGACTGCCTGGTCCGGGAAGCGGGGAGCGAGCTCCAGCGCAGCCTCGTGGGCGGTGCGCCCTGGCCGAGGATCGAGCAGGACGCGCTCTTCCGAGCGCCGGACGAGCGCGCGGAACGCGTCCAGGGTCGCGGTGACGAAATCACCGCGGGCCGCAGCCCCGGCAGCACCCGCCACGAGCTGGTCCGCGGTCCGGACGTCGTCGACGAGCACTCCGGGCCGCGTGCCGGCACGGCGCGACGCCCGCACAGGCCCGGCCACCGCGACAGCCACCGCGACCGTGACCACGACCGCTGCGCTCACGACGACAGCGCTCCAGGACACCGACAGCCCAGCGACCGAGATACCGTCGAGCAGACTGCCGAGCCAGGTGAGGAAGCGCTCCAGCAACGAGGGGCTGGTGTGATAGACGGGGTTCGTCAGCTCGTCCGTGAGCCACCGCCGTGCTGTGTCAGCATCGGGATCGACAGGGATCGCAGCGCCGAGCATCAGGCCGCGTCGGCTGCTGCCGCGAGCTCGACGTCGAGACCTTCGCGACGCATCCGCACGTCGATGTAGAGCAGCGCGATCACCGAGGAGAGGAAGGCGGTCGTGATCGTGTACGCGATGATCTGCGCCAGGGTCATGATCGCGATGCCTCCCGGCTCCACCGCGTAGCCGTCCGGGAAGAGCAGCTGCGTGATGATGGTCGCCGGGACGAGGATGAGCTGAGCGACCGCTCCCGTGATGAAGTTCGAGAGCAGGTAGATGCCGAAGAGGCGCCAGAACGACCGCCGGCTGAGCGTCCAGCCTCGACGGATCGCCTGCACGAGGCTCTGCCCCTCGAGGACATAGGTCGCCGACGTGAGCATGAAGCGCACCGACAGCCACACGGCCGCCACGACGATCACGCCCATGACAGCCAGGGTGACGACCGCGACAGCGAGGGCGCCGGCGGTCTGAGCGACGAAGTAGACCGCTGTGAGCAGTGCCGCGGCGAGCACAGCGATCGCCACGGACGGCATGAGTGCGATCGCGAGGAGCCCGAGCACCTTCGTGCGGACCTGGGCCCACAGGTCGCCGGTGGTGAACTCCTTGTTGAGGACCGAGCGGCTGATCGCGACGATGAGCAGCCCGGTCACGACGACCGAGGCGATCGAGACAGCGAGTGACACGAGGACCGTCGTCGAGAGCTGGCTCCCGAGGGTGTCGAACCCGGCCTCGCCCGTGGGGTCGAGGTCCCCGACGAGGTCACCGAGCCACCGGTTGGCAGCCGGAGCGAGGAGGTATGCGACGACCGTCGCGATGATCGTCGCGATCGCGATGACGAGGGCGACGACGCCGAGCATGACCTTGGGGTTGCGTCGGATCGCGCCGAACGCGCCGTCGTAGATCTCGCCCAGCCCGAGCGGGCGCAGCGGGATGATGCCTGGACGCGGGGCGAGGGGCCGGTACCCGGCCCCGCCGAACCCCTGCGGTGCACCGTACGCAGACCCTGAGGGCGGCTGTCCGCCGTACTGCTGTCCGCCGTACTGCTGGCCGGGCAGAGGGCCGCCGGGTGCAGCCGGGTACGGCGGCATCCCGGGTGCGGGCGCGCCAGTGTCGGTGGGACCGTACTGACCGTACCGGGGCTGCGCGGGCGGCTGCTGGGTGTATCCCACCGACTCGGTCGGCTGACCCCACCCGGTGCTCGAGCCCTTCGTCAGCGGTCCCGGCTCGGGGTGCGCAGCTGGAGCCTGTGGCGCGCCCTCGGGCGGCACGAACGGCTGGGTGGCGGGGTCGGTGCGGTCCTCGGGCGACGTCATCGGTGTCTCGACCTCTAGCTCTGTCTGGGTGGCGTCCGTGTTCGGGTGAGGGCGGGCGAAATGGCTCCCACCCGCTCATCGTGCCATGTCGAGGCAGAGGCCGGCGGCGTGAAGTGGCAAGATGACGCCATGAAGTCACGTGTGCTGGTGGTTGACGACGACACTGCGCTGGCCGAGATGATCGGGATCGTGCTCAAGACGGAAGGGTTCGACCCGGTGTTCTGCGCCGACGGCGACTCCGCCATCGGGGTGTTCCGGAGCACGGCGCCCGATGTCGTCCTCCTCGACCTCATGCTGCCCGGAAAAGACGGGACCGAGGTCTGTCGGCAGATCCGTGCCGAGTCCGGGGTCCCCATCATCATGCTCACGGCCAAGAGCGACACGGTCGACGTGGTGCTCGGCCTCGAGTCCGGTGCCGACGACTACATCTCCAAGCCGTTCAAGCCCAAGGAGCTCGTCGCGCGCGTCCGTGCACGGCTGCGTCGTACCGACGAGCCGGCACCAGAACGGCTGACCATCGGAGACCTCGAGATCGACGTCACCGGGCACCGCGTGCTGCGCGACGACGCTGCCATCCCGCTGACCCCGCTGGAGTTCGACCTCCTCGTGGCGCTCGCCCGCAAGCCCTGGCAGGTGTTCTCGCGCGAGGTTCTCCTCGAGAAGGTCTGGGGCTACCGGCACGCGGCAGACACGCGGCTGGTCAACGTCCACGTCCAACGGCTGCGGTCGAAGATCGAGCACGACCCCGAGGTGCCCGAGATCGTTCTCACCGTGCGTGGGGTCGGGTACAAGGCAGGCGCCGCAGCGACATGACGAGGTGGGCTCGACGGCTCGCTCGCAGGCCTCGCGGGCTCGGGCTGAGGTTGCGTCGCCGGGCCAGGCGCCTGGTCACCGCGTGGCGGTCGTCCATGCAGCTGCGCGTCATCTCGACCGCGCTGATCGTCGGTCTCGTCGCTGTCGCGCTCCTCAGCGCCTTCTTGGCGAGCACCATCCGTGACGGGCTGTTCGAGCAGCGGGTCGACGATGTGCTCGCGGAGAGCACCCGGTCCACCGTCCAGGCACAGGCGACCTTCAACTCGGCGACGGCGACGAGCACCACGCAGGTCCAGCAGCTCCTCAACGACATGCTTCCCGCGCTCCAGGTCTCCGGGCCTGGTGGCCGGGACGTGTTCCTGCTGCGCTCGAACCGCGACGGCATCCCGTCGTCGGTCCTCGACATCAACACCGCGCCGGAGCTGCGGTCGCTCATCTCGACGGACCTGCGGACGTCGACGGCGGAGTCCGACGGCCAGCGCTGGCAGCCCGTGGCCATCCCGGACGACGCCGGGGTGCTCCCTGGCGTCATGGTCGGGTCGACCGTCGAGGTCCCGGGCTCAGGGACGTTCGAGCTGTACTACCTCTACACCTTGCAGTCCGAAGAGGACACGCTCGCGTTCATGCAGCAGGTGCTCGGCCTCGCAGGGCTCGTGCTCGTGGCGTTCTTGGGCATCATCACGTGGATGGTCACGCGGCAGGCGGTCGCACCGGTCCAGCGGGCGGCCGAGGTGGCGGAGCGTCTCGCGGACGGGCACCTCGACGAGCGTCTCGTCGTGCGAGGGGAAGACGAGATGGCGACCCTCGCCCGGTCGTTCAACGAGATGGCCGAGAGCCTCCAAGACCAGATCCAGCGCCTGGACGACCTCTCGACCGTGCAGCGTCGCTTCGTGTCCGACGTCTCCCACGAGCTGCGCACACCGTTGACGACCGTGCGGATGGCCAGCGAGATGATCTACGAAGGACGAGAGGACTTCGAGCCCGTCGTCAAGCGCTCGGCGGAGCTGCTCGTCAACCAGCTCGACCGCTTCGAGGACCTGCTCGCGGACCTGCTCGAGATCAGCCGCTTCGACGCCGGGGCGGCCGTGCTCGACGCGGAGTCCCACGACCTGCGAGACGTCGTGAACTCGGCCATCGACCAGGCGACGCCGCTCGCCGAGCGCAAGGGCGTCTGGCTGACGGGCGAGTTCGACGACAGCTCCACCTCCGCGGACATCGATCCCCGGCGCGTCGAGCGCATCGTGCGCAACCTGCTCGTCAACGCGATCGAGCACGCCGAAGGAGGCCCTGTCGAGGTCCGGGTCGCGGCGAACGAGACGGCGGTGGCGGTCCGGGTGCGCGACCACGGCGTCGGGCTCGCGCGGGACGAGGTGGGTCACGTCTTCGACCGCTTCTGGCGCGCCGACCCGGCTCGGGCACGGACCTCTGGGGGGACAGGGCTCGGTCTCGCGATCTCCCTCGAGGACGCGCTCCTGCACGGGGGATGGCTCGAGGCGTGGGGGCGCCCCGGCATGGGTGCGTCGTTCCGTCTGACGCTGCCCCGCCGTGCGGGGATCGTCCTCACCGCGTCGCCGATCGACCTCGTCCCGCCGCGCGCGGCCGACGAGACGTCCCCCGGCGAGCGACGGCACGACGAGATCGGTCCGTCGTCCCTGCCAGCCATCCACGACCTGGCCTCGACGCACCCCGCCACCGGCGGGATCCCGGCTCAGGGAGAGAGCACAGTCGAGGTGGAGGTCCAGTGAGCGTGTCGCTGTCCAGGTCAGCGCGCCGTGCACGCACGGCGCTCGCGGTCGTCGCTGCGGTGGCGGTCGCAGCAGGTTGTGCGCAGATCCCGACCTCAGGCCCGGTCCAGCCGGGCGACGTGACGGTCGCCGAGCCGGGTCCGATCTTCTTGCAGGTGTACGGGCCGGCGCTCGACGCGAGCCCGCAGGAGATCGTCCAAGACTTTCTCAGCGCCCAGGCGGCAGGTCTCTACGAAGACTGGGAGACCGCCCGCGAGTACCTCGCGGCGGACACGGCAGCGTCGTGGGAGCCCGGCACGAGCACGGTCGTCTACTCGGGCGACACCGACCTCACGCAGGTCTCGGGCCCGGACCCCGACGCGACGTCGGTCGTCACGGAACCGAGCGACGAGGGCACGGACGCGAGCACGGCGGATCCTGCCGACGAGGCCGAGAGCGACGTGGCGGTCGTCCGGGGGCGCCTCTCGGTCGTGGCGACCCTCGATGCGGCCGGGCGCTTCACCGAGGCACCCGCCGACGCGGCCGAGAACTTCACCTTCTCCCTCGAGCAGCAAGAAGACTCTCAGTGGCGGATCACAGGCGTCGAGGACGTCACGTACATCTCGGTGCCGATCTTCTCGTCGGTCTACCGTGCCACGACCCTGTACTTCCCCACCCTCGACGGCGAGTACCTCGTCCCGGAGGTTCGCTGGTACTCGAAGAGCAATACCGCGACGTATGCGGTGAACGGCTTGCTCGCGGGTCCTTCCGAGTGGCTGCGCGACGCGGTGCGGACCGTCGCTCCGGACGGCACGAGCCTCGTCCTGGACGCTGTGACAGTCGACGAGAGCGGTGTCGCGCGCGTGGACCTCACCCGGGACCTGTTGTCTACGGACGCGGGTGACCGTGCGATGCTCCAGGCGCAGTTCGAGGCTGTGCTGCTGCGCGTCCCGCAGGTGCGCTCGGTCAACATCCTCGTGAACTCGGTGCCGCTGACGGTCGACGAGACCGCGGAACCTGTCCGTGACCCGATCCCTGCCGCGTCTCCGTGGGTGCTCGCCGGAGACGTCCTGAGCCGGGTCCAGGGACGAGCCGTGGAACCCGTGGCCGGCATCGCGCCGCTCACGGACCTTGACCCGACGGCGCTCGCGCTCGACGTGTCCGGCGAGTCCGGTGTCTTGCGGTCGGGGCAGACGTCGATCCGGACGCTCCCCACGACGGCGGACTCGTCGGTGACGCTCCTGACCGGGACGGACCTCCTCGCGCCGTCGATCGATCGTTTCGGGTGGGTGTGGACGGGCGAGCGCGAGACGGGGGCAGGGCTCCAGGCTGTCTCGCGCGGAGGCACGTCGGTCCCGGTCATGGTGGACTGGCTCGCCGGACGCGCGATCGAGTCGGTGCGGGTCTCGCACGAGGGCGCGCGCGTCGTCGTCGTCTCGAGCACCGACGGGGCGACCTACATCGACGTGGCTGCGGTCATCCGAGACGAGTCAGGGGTGCCCCAGCGGCTCTCCGACTCGGTGACGATCGGTGCCGGTGTCCAGGGTGCGAGCCAGGCTGTGTGGATCGACGAGTCTACGGTCGGGGTGCTCGCTGAGGGTGCGTCTGCAGGGGTGTCGACGGTGAACGTCGTCCCGATCTCGGGGCGGACCGAGACGTTGTCGGGCGGCGACGCGGCGGCGACGATCGCTGCTGGGCGCGGGCTGCGGTCGATCTACGTCGCGACGGCTGCGGGCGACCTGCTGAGCCGGGCCTCGACGGGCGCGACCTGGTCCACCATCGCCTCGGATGTCCAGCTCCCGACGTTCCCCGGCTGATCGAGAGACCAGGAGCCTGCCCACAGCGCGCGCAGCGAGGCGAGCGTCCACCCGGAGCGTTCCCTTGCGTGACGCGGCATCGTTCCTCGGTGGAGGCTCTGTGCATGACGTCGTTCCTCCTCCGCGCTCTCGACGACCTCCTCCGTCTTGCCGTGCCGTTGTCGTGCGCCGGGTGCGGGGTCGTCGACGTCGTGCTGTGCCCGAGGTGCTCTGCCCGCCTCGCGGAGCCGCCACGACGTGTCGAGCACGCCGCCCCGCGCCTGGACCGGATGACGGGGATCCCGCAGTGGCCGGTCTGGGCCCTCACCGCGTACACCGGTGAGGTGCGCGACCTCGTCGTCGCGTGGAAGGACCGAGGCCGCACCGACCTGGACGGCCGCCTCCGCGACGCGACGGTGCGTCTCGCCCGGACCACGGCCGAGATCGCCTTGGCCACAGTGCGTCCCGGAGCGGTCGTCCTCGTCGTCCCTGTGCCGTCCACCGCGTCAGCACGCCGTCGCCGCGGGCGGGAGCCGGTCGTGACCCTGGCACGGGCCGTCACCGACGCCCTCGCAGACGTGCCAGGTCGCCCGCGTCGGGGCCGCGTCCGCCTGATCCGTGCGCTCGAGCACCGGCCTCGGGTGCGGGCCGGTGCTCTCGACCAGGTCGGGCTCGGGTCGCGCGCCCGGGGCGGGAACCTCGCCGGAGCCGTGCGCGTGCGCCGCGCTGCACCGTCGCTCCGAGGTGTCGCGTGCGTCCTCGTCGACGACGTCCTCACGACCGGCGCGACGCTCGTGGAGTGCGAGCGTGCGATCCTCGCTGCAGGTGGGAGCGTCGTCGCGGGGCTCGTTCTCGCCGCAACACCTTCACCAACTTCATACCCTGCGGGTGTCCTCTCGATGATGAGCTGATGACAGTTCAGGGTTAGCCTGTAGCCATATCTCGACAGCGTTGGGAGGTGGTATCAGACCGGGCACCCGTCAGGGCGCCGCACAGCTGATTCGACGGGCGCGCAAGCGCCCCCACTCCCTTGGAGGCTCGCATGGAGATCGTTGTCGTCGGTAGGCACACTGAGGTAGCCGATCGTTTTCGCCGACACGTCGAGGACAAGCTCGCGAAGATCGAGCAGCTCGCACCGACCGCACAGCGCGTCGATGTCGAGGTCACTCACGAGAACAACCCCCGCCAGTCAGGTGTTCGTGAACGGGTCGAGCTGACCGTCCGCGACAAGGGACCCGTGATTCGGGCAGAGGCCGCCGCAGACGACAGGTTCGGTGCGCTCGACCTCGCCATGACCAAGCTTTCCGAGCGGCTCCGACGCGCGAACGACCGTCGCAAGAACCGCTTCCGCAACCCGACGCCTGAAGACACGGCCGACGTGCGGCCGTTCGTCCCGACACAGGTGCAAGAGCCTGCCGCACCCACGGCTCCGAGCGATCCCGGCGACACCGTCGAGATCCAGCTGGGGGACTCTCCGGTCGTCATCCGCCAGAAGCTCCACAGCGCGACCCCCATGTCGATCGACGACGCGCTCTACGAGATGGAGATGGTGGGGCACGACTTCTTCCTCTTCATCGACGTCGAGACCTCTCGCCCGTCCGTGGCCTACCGCCGTCGCGGATGGACCTACGGCGTGATCGCGCTCGACGCAGCCTGCGGAGCGGCCTCCACGGCCCCCACCGCGGAGTGACGCCGGAGCGGTCGCGGCACACACCGACCGCTCACGAGCGCACTGCATCCACACCGACGGCGCAGGACCTCAGGTCCTGCGCCGTCGTCGCGCCACGAGCCGTGTCGGTGGCTCGGGAGACGATGGCGTCATGACTCCTGAGCGCACCATGACGCTCGCGCAGGCACGCCGTACCGCCCTCGCGGCGCAGGGGCTCGCCGCTGCTCGCCCCGCTGCGCCGTCGGACAGCCCGAGCGCGCCCGCCCGCCGGGTGACGATGGCGGGGTTCCAGCGGGTCGTCGACCGGCTCGGGCTGCTCCAGATCGACTCCGTCAACGTCCTCGCGCGCGCCCACCTCCTGCCGGTGTACTCCCGCCTCGGACCGTACGACACCGCTCTCCTCGACCGGGCGACGAGCACAGCCCCGCGCCGCCTCGTCGAGTACTGGGGGCACGAGGCCTCCTTCGTCCCGCCGTCGACCTACCGCCTGCTCGAGTGGCGCCAGCGCAGGTACCGGACAGAGGCCTGGGGATCGATCAGCGGAGCGGAGGTGGACCACAGCGGCGAGGTCCGGGAGGTCCGGACGATCGTGCACGAGAGGGGTCCCGTGACCGCCGCTGAGGTCGAGCGGCTGCTCACGTCACGGCACCCCCGGCGTCCCGACGCGTGGGGCTGGAGCTGGAGCGTCGCGAAGCGCGCCCTCGAGTTCTTGTTCTTCACCGGCGAGGTCACGTCGGCAGGACGGAACAACGCCTTCGAGCGTCGGTACGACCTCACCGAGCGGGTGCTCCCACGAGGAGTCCTCGAGGCGCCCCCTGTCACCGACGAGGACGCGGTGCGGGCGCTCGTCGAGATCGGAGCCCGCGCCCACGGGGTCGGGACCGTCCGGTGCTTCGCCGACTACTTCCGCCTGCGAGGCCCCGCACCGCGCCAAGCCGTGCTCGAGCTCGTCGAGGACGGCGTGCTGGTCCCCGTGCAGATCCAGGGCTGGGACCGACCCACGTTCGTTCACCGTGACGCCCGCACGCCCCGCCGCGCCGCAGCGCAGACTCTCCTCAGCCCGTTCGACCCGCTCGTGTTCGAGCGCCGGCGCCTCGCCGAGCTCTTCGGCACGCACTACCGGATCGAGATCTACGTCCCTGCGCACAAGCGGGTGCACGGCTACTACGTGCTCCCGTTCCTCGAAGGTGAGCAGGTCACCGCTCGGGTCGATCTCAAGGCCGACCGCCGGACGGGCACGCTGCGCGTGATGTCGGCGCACCGCGACGAGCCGTGCACCGTGCACACCCCGGCAGCGCTCGCGGCCGAGGTGTCGACGATGGCGCGGTGGCTCGGGATGGAGCAGATCGTGGTCGAGCCCGTGGGTGATCTCGCAGCCGACCTGTCCCGGGAGGTCGCGCTGCTGCGCTGAGAGCATGTCCGCGAAGAGCGAACGAAACGTCCCGGACGTGACTCAGACCACCTCCGCTCGCTTACGATGGACAGTTGTATGCCGTCTGTGCCGCTCGGTACGGACGCCACAGAGCCCAACACTCGAACCGGGAGTACTGCGTGGCTGCGATCTTCGAGAAGGTCCTTCGCTTCGGCGAGGGCCGGATCCTCAAGAAGTTGTCCGGACTGGCCAAGCAGGTCAACGCGCTCGAAGACAGCTTCGAGGCGCTCACCGACGAGGAGCTCCGTGAGGAGACCGACCGGCTCAAGGAGCGGGTCGCCAACGGTGCGACGCTCGACGAGCTGCTCCCGGAAGCCTTCGCCACGGTGCGTGAGGCGTCTCGCCGGACCCTCGGTCAGCGTCACTTCGACGTCCAGCTCATGGGCGGGGCGGCGCTGCACCTCGGGAACATCGCGGAGATGAAGACGGGTGAGGGCAAGACCCTCGTCGCCACGCTCCCGGCCTACCTCAACGCGCTCTCAGGCGAGGGCGTGCACGTCGTCACCGTCAACGACTACCTCGCGCAGTACCAGAGCGACCTCATGGGGCGCGTGTTCCGCTTCCTCGGGATGACCACCGGGTGCATCGTCTCTGGACAGACCCCGGCGGAGCGTCGGGAGCAGTACGCGAAGGACATCACGTACGGCACGAACAACGAGTTCGGCTTCGACTACCTGCGCGACAACATGGCGTGGTCGACGGACGACCTCGTCCAGCGTGGCCACAACTTCGCGATCGTCGACGAGGTCGACTCGATCCTCATCGACGAGGCGCGCACGCCGCTCATCATCTCGGGACCTGCCGCCGGCGACACGAACAAGTGGTACGCCGAGTTCGCCCGGGTCGCACGCCGTCTCGTCGTCGACGAGGACTACGAGGTGGACGAGAAGAAGCGCACCGTCGGGGTGCTGGAGCCAGGCATCGCGAAGGTCGAGGACTACCTCGGCATCGACAACCTCTACGAGTCGCTCAACACGCCGCTCATCGGCTTCCTCAACAACGCGATCCGCGCCAAGGAGCTCTTCCAGCGGGACAAGGACTACGTGGTCCTCAAGGGCGAGGTCCTCATCGTCGACGAGCACACCGGCCGCATCCTTGCCGGTCGTCGGTACAACGAGGGCATGCACCAGGCCATCGAGGCGAAGGAGGGCGTCGCGATCAAGGCGGAGAACCAGACGCTCGCCACCATCACGCTGCAGAACTACTTCCGCCTGTACAACAAGCTGGGCGGCATGACCGGGACCGCCGACACCGAGGCGGCGGAGTTCCAGGGCACCTACCAGCTCGGTGTCGTCCCGATCCCGACCAACCGCGACATGCAGCGCATCGACCAGGCGGACCTCGTCTACAAGAACGAGGACGGCAAGTTCAACGCCGTCGTCGAGGACATCGTCGAGCGTCACGCGAAGGGCCAGCCCGTCCTCGTCGGGACGACGAGCGTCTCGAAGTCTGAGGTCTTGTCCTCCAAGCTCAAGAAGCAGGGCGTCCCGCACGAGGTGCTCAACGCCAAGCAGCACGCGCGCGAGGCCCCGATCATCGCCCAGGCCGGCCGCAAGGGTGCCGTCACGGTCGCGACGAACATGGCTGGTCGAGGCACAGACATCATGCTCGGCGGCAACGCCGAGTTCATGGCGATCGCCGCGCTGCACGAGCGCGGTCTCGACGCGATCGAGTCGCCTGAAGAGTACGAGGCCGCATGGCCTGCTGCTGTCGCCGACGCCAAGAAGGCTGTCGAGGACGAGCACAACGAGGTGAAGGACCTCGGAGGGCTCTACGTCCTGGGTACGGAGCGTCACGAGTCGCGACGCATCGACAACCAGCTCCGTGGACGGTCGGGTCGCCAGGGTGACCCGGGGGAGTCGCGGTTCTACCTGTCGATGCAGGATGACCTCATGCGGCTCTTCGGTTCGGGTCTTGCCGAGACGATGATGCAGCGGGCAGGGTTCCCGGACGACATGCCGCTGGAGTCGAAGATCGTCACGCGTGGCATCGCGAGCGCGCAGGGCCAGGTCGAGGGCCGCAACTTCGAGATCCGCAAGAACGTCCTCAAGTACGACGACGTCTTGTCTCGCCAGCGCACGGTCATCTACGACGAGCGTCGCCGGGTGCTCGACGGCGAGGACATGCGCGAGCAGGTCCAGCACTTCATCACGGACGTCCTCACCGCATACGTCGAGGGCGCGACGAGCGTGGGGCACCCGGACAGCTGGGACCTCGACGCCCTGTGGACGGCGCTCAAGGCGGTCTACCCCGTGTCGATCGAGGTCGACGAGGTCGTCGAGCAGGCGGAGGGGCGTGACGGTCTCACGCACGAGCTCATCCTCGAGGAGATCCTCTCGGACGCCCGGCTCGCTTACACGGCTCGCGAGACGGATCTCGGCGAGGCGAGCATGCGGCAGCTCGAGCGCCGGGTGGTTCTCTCGGTCCTCGACCGCAAGTGGCGCGAGCACCTCTACGAGATGGACTACCTCAAGGAGGGGATCGGCCTGCGTGCGATGGCACAGCGCGACCCGCTCATCGAGTACCAGCGCGAGGGGTTCATGCTCTTCCAGGCGATGACGGAGGCGATCAAGGAGGAGTCCGTCGGCTTCCTCTACAACCTCGAGGTCAAGGTCCAGCCCGCAGGGCCGGTCGTCAACGCGTCGGGTGCTGCTACCGCTGGTGGGTCGGCTGCAGCCCGCGCACTCGGTGCGTCGAGCACGAGGGGCCCCGCTGCGGAGCCTGTGCTCGTGGCGAAGGGGCTCGAGGGGCCTGACCGTGCGATCCCGTTGAGCTACACCGCTCCGAGCGAAGACGGGGTCGGTCCGGTGACGGCGACTCCTGGCGTGGGAGGCCCCGACGACGAGACGGCACCTGCTGACGCGGTCAACCGCGAGTCGCGTCGCCGGGCGGCGAAGCAGAACAAGAAGCCCTGACGCACGGATCGCGACGTCGGTCTGCACGACCCCGTAGGGGCGCCTCCTGATCTCTCGGGAGGCGCCCCTACGGCCTCGAGCGTGCGGTGCCCGGCCTGTCATCCGATCTCGAGGACGACCACGCGCCAGCGGCCACGGTGCTCCTCGACCCGGACCGCAGCAGCGCGGACCCGGTCGACGTCGTCGACCACGACGGTCGCCTCGGCGACCCCCGGAGCGATCCGGACGACGCGTGCACGCCGGACCCGGGACCGGAGCTGCCGCTCCTGGTTCGCGGGGAGCGACCCGGCTGCGCGACGTCGAGCCGCGACCCGGACCTGTGCCCGGGCGTGGAGGGCGTCGAAGATCTCGGGGGACACCGACCGTGCGAGCTGTGTCAGCGGGCGGATGCCCCGGAGCGACTCGATCGCGGCGTGCGCGACCGCGCAGCAGAGCGCGGTGGGATCGCCGAGCTCTGCTGGCGGCCTGATGCCTGACTCGTCGCGCGCCGGGAGCGGTCCGGCTGCTGCGTGGCTGAACTCGCGGGGGCCTGCAGGGCGGCGGGTCCGTGGGGTGAGCATCGCTGTCGCGGTCGCGAAGTCGGCGCGGCGCGGCGCAGGCGGAACGACCGCTCTCTGGACGCTCGTTGTGGATCGGTCGGCTGCGGGTCGGTCGGCGGTCGTTCCGCGGGCTGGGGCAGGCCGGACGGTCGGCCGGAGTGCAGGTGCGGTCATCGGAGATCTCCTTCAGGGATGGCAGGACTGTGCGCGGGGTCGGGGACAGGCGTCATGGGGCCGTCAGGTCGGGTGGGGCGACGAGCTGTTGACCGACGAGGATCACGTTCGGGTCGGCACCGATCGTCTGTGCGTTGGCTGCGTGCACGGTGGGCCACGCTGCGGCGATCTGTGCGTCGCTGGCCTCGGGGCCGAGGAGGTCTCCGGTGATCGACCAGAGCGTGTCTCCGCTGGCGACGGTGACGGTCGTCGAGGCGGGTGTCATGTCCTCGGTGGGCAGGAGAGCGTCTGATGGTCCTGCTGGAGACGTCGTCAGGTTGTTCTCGACAGGTGTCTCGGGCGTGCTCTGTCCGGTCGAGACCCAGCCGAGGTCCGGGATCGGCTCGGCAGCGACGGCTGGTCCGGCCGTGAGGACGAGCCCTGCGCCGATCCCGGCGACCGCGAGGCGTCGGACGGCGGACGGCGCGACAGCGCGGACGAACGAGACGAGGAGGGCGCTCTGCAGCCCTGCGGCGTGAGCGAGGAGCACGACGGTCACGAGCACCAGGCTCAGGCTCCACCATGCGGCGACCACGCAGCCGATACCGAGAAGAGGCACCTCGACGAGCGGCGCGAGGGTGCTCGCCGTCGGTGACCCAGACTGCAGGACGGCGAGGTCGAGAGACGCGCTCGTCGTGACGAGCCGTGCAGCGAGCGCGAGGGTCACGAGCCCGAGAGCGATGGAGCCGCCTGCGGCCTTCGCGAGCGAGGTGCGATCGATCGCGACGGACGGGGTAGAGCGGCTCTTCATAGCTCTCCGTAGTTGTTTGATGCAGTTTGATAGTGGCTGACGTTGATGAGTATAGCCTGATGGTTTTAGAGGGTGTCCATAGAGGTTGGCCGGTTGTGTATAGCGGGCGGGGTCACGTGCCGCGACGCCGAGCTCGACATACCCGTGCCTATATGGCTTAGGCTAGGGCCTGCTCTATGTAGGATTCATGTCGAGACAGAGGATGTGGGCCGTGGTCCGCGCAGGCATCACGACGGAGCGGGTTGCACTCGCAGGCGCCGAGCTGGCCGACGAGATCGGCTTCGACCGTGTCACCGTGGCTGAGGTCGCACGCCGATTCGGTGTGAAGACCGCGAGCCTCTACTCGCACGTCACCAGCAGTGCCGACCTGAGCCAGAACATCACCCTCCTGGCGCTCGAGGAGATGGCGGACCGCGCCGCCGACGCGGTCGCCGGCCGATCCCGCCTAGATGCTCTCGCCGGTCTCGCGAACGCGTATCGCGACTACGCAAGAGAGCACCCTGGCCGGTTCGCGGCCACGTTGGCTGCGCTAGACCCCGAGATCGTGGCGACGAGCGCCGGACCACGCCACGCGCGACTCATCGAAGCAGTCCTGCACGGTTACGAGCTCGACCGCACAGCACAGGTCCACGCGATCCGGATGCTGGGCAGCGTGGTGCGAGGATTCATCACGCTGGAGATGAGCGGAAGCTTTGCGCACAGCGAGCCCGACCCCGGCGAGAGCTGGACGGCCACCATCGAGGCACTCCACGCCCTGCTCTGCAGCTGGCCAACAGCTGACGTCACCTGACCCTTCGACGAATGGACGAAACATGACCGCCCGCAGTCTGACGGCCGTCCCTCTCACCAGCAGCCTCGTCCGTGGAGCCGCCGAGCTCCGTCGGACCGAGCACGGCGTCGTCCCCCACCGGCTACCGGGGTGGGCCCGCGCCCAGTGCACCGATCCACAGCTGGCGATGGTGGAGTCCCAGCCGTCTGGTGTGCACCTCGCCTTCCGCACGGCGGCGACAGAGATCGAGCTTGATCTCCGCCGGTCGCGGACCACGTTCGCAGGCATTCCAGCACGGCCCGACGGTGCCATCGACCTCGTCATCGACGGCGTCGTCGTCTCGCAGGCCGCGACGACGGGGGGCACCACGGTCACGTTCGACATGTCGACGGGAGGGTCTACGACCGAGGTCGGTCCACTGAGCACAGCCCGGTTCGCCGACCTGCCGGAGGTCCTGAAGAACGTCGAGATCTGGCTGCCGCACAACGAGACCATCGAGCTCCTCGAGCTCCGCAGCAACTCGGTCGTCGAGCCAGGACCCGCCCACCCTCGACCCGTGTGGATGCACCACGGCAGCTCGATCAGCCATGGGTCGAGCGCCACCCGCCCCACAGGGATCTGGCCAGTCGTCGCAGCACGCCTCGCGGATGTCCAGCTGGTCAACCTCGGGTTCGGCGGGGGCGCGTTGCTCGACCCGTTCGTCGCCCGGACGATCCGCGACTCCCCGGTCGACCTCGTCAGCGTGAAGATCGGCATCAACCTCGTGAACACCGATCTCATGCGCCTACGAGCGTTCGGTCCCGCGGTGCACGGATTCCTCGACACCATCCGCGACGGCCACCCCACCGCTCCGCTGCTCGTCGTCTCGCCGATCTGGTGCGCGATCCACGAGGACACCCCCGGGCCGGGCGCGTTCGACCTCGACGCGCTCGCGCAGGGGATGCTCCGCTTTCGTGCCACAGGCGACCCCGCTGATCGTGCTGCTGGGAAGCTCACCCTGGACGTCATCCGAGCTGAGCTGGCCCGCATCGTGACGGAGCGGCGGACCACGGACCCCCATCTGCAGTACCTCGACGGACGACAGCTCTACGGCGAGATGGATTCCGCGGCTCATCCACTCCCTGATGCGCTCCATCCCGATGCGCCGACGCATCAGCTCATCGGCGAGAGGTTTGCACGATCGGTCCTCCGGACCGATCCCTTGTCGTGGTCACTCTGACCTGAGCGAGATCGACGCACCTCTTCGCAGAGTGCGCCAGCGCAGCTGCCAGGCAGGTCACCCGGCGTATCGTCCTGTGGACAACGAGCCCTCCGGCCGGGGATCCGGGCGACAGTGGCGCATGCGATGGGAGATGTTGTTCGCCGATCTGGCCGGCCAGCTCACGGTGGCGCAGGCGCTCGAGCTGGACTCCGCCGTCGCGGACCTCACCAGGGCAGAGACGGCGACGATCACCCTCGAGGACAGGCTCCGGGCTGTCGTGGGTCGTCCGCTGCACCTTCTGCTCGACGCAGGCCTCGACCTGCAGGGCGAGCTGCGAGAGGCTGCGTCGGAGTGGTTGCTGCTCGTGGTGTCCGGGCGAGAGGTGATCGTGCCGCTGCGTGCGGTCGAGTCAGTCCGCGGCCTCGGGGTGCGAGCAGCCCCCGGAGCCGGTGGCCCAGGGCAAGGGCGAGCGCCGAGCATCCTGAGCCTCGGTCACGCGCTGCGCGGGATCTCCCGCGACCGCACCGTCGTCCGGGTGCGGACGCCGCACAGGGAGTACGTCGGGCGCATCAACCGGGTGGGTCGAGATCACCTCGACGTCGCGGCAGTACCGCTCGACGGGCGGGGTGGAGGCGCTCCGGCTGACGTCGTCGTCATCGCGGTCTCGTCGATCGCTCACGTGAGCGCGACGTGACTACTCCTCGAAGCCGCCTGCGTCGACCTTCGCGCGCGTCTGGGCATACATCCGCTGGATGTACGCCTCGAGCTCGGTCGTCTCGACGCGCCACTGGCCTCGACCACCGACCTGGATCGCAGGCAGGTCACCACCACGCACGAGGGCGTACGCCTGGGCGGCGGAGATGTTCAACGCCTCGGTGACGTCAGCGAGCGTAAGGAACCTGGGCATGATCCAAGTTTTGCACGTTCCGGGGGTCCGCCACCCGTCATCCACAGGCAGTGTGCATCCGCGCCTCGATCCGGGCAAGATGTGCACGGTTCGGTGCAGCCTCCCTGCACCACGTGCTCGCGACGATGGGACTCTTACCGATGCTTGAACGCTCGAGCGGATCCTCCGATCTGCCCAGCCCCAGCGCGCCACGGCTGCGCCGCCCAGGGTGGCGCGACCCCCGCCTGGCCTTCGGGCTGCTCCTCGTCGCTGGTTCGGTCGCCCTCGGGTCGTGGGCGGTCTCGAGCGCAGGGCAGACCGTCGCCGTCTACGCTGTCGCCCAGACCGCCACCCCAGGCGACGTGCTGACGTCGGCAGACCTCGTGTCGCTCGACGTCCGGCTGGGGGCAGACGCGTCCAGGTACTTCCTCGTGAGCGACCCGCTGCCCGAGACACTGGTCGCCCTGCGTCCCGTGGGCGAGCGCGAGCTCCTCTCGAGGTCGTCGGTGGGATCGGGTGAGGCGCTCGAGTTCCGCTCCGTGGCGGTGCCGGTGGCGCAGAGCCTGTCGTCCAAGGTCGTCGCAGGCAGCGTCGTCGACCTGTGGTGGGTTCCTGCCGAGGCACAGGGCTCCCCGGTCGGCGCACTACCCGTCGAGCAGGGCGCGGCGAGCGTGCCGTCGCTGCTCGCCGACGGGCTAGTCGTCGCAGAGCTCGAAAAGACCGGTGGGAGCGGGCTCCTCACGAGCGGCGCCCCGACGGTCCAGGTGCTCGTCCCGACGAAAGACCTCGCGGAGATCCTCGGCGCGCTCGCCGGCGACGGTACCGTCGCGATCATGCCCGTCCCGGGCTTCGACCGATGAGCCCCGGCGCCTTCGACCAGCCAGAGAGCCCCGCTCGACGCGAGTCGACGGTCCTCTGCTCCGTCCGGGGCGCGCTGGAGGGCCACGTCGTCGGGATCCTTGCGACGGCCGCCGACCTCAACGTCACACGGCGGTGCGCCGACGTCGCCGAGCTCCTCGCCGCGTCCGCCTCGGGGCTCGGGATGGTCGCGGTCGTCTCGGGCGACCTCGTCGGCCTCGACCGGGCTGTCGTCGCGGCGCTGCACACGGACGGCGTCCGTGTCATCGGGATCCTCGACACGACGGACGACAGCCAGGCAGAACGTATGGCCGCGCTCGGCGTCGATGCGGTCCTCGACGCGGGGCTGGTCGCCGAGACGCTCGTGTCCTCCGTCCGCGCGCTGGCGTCGACGACCGTCCGCCACGAGGAGCCCAGCCCGTCGTTCGACAGGCGAGGAACCGCCGACGGCTGGGGCAGCGAGAGAGCCGACGACGCCTGGGGCCGGCCGAGCCCGCACCAGGACGACGACGCACAGGCGACCGACCCTCGCCCTGGGCGACGCGGTCGCATCGTCGCTGTCTGGGGCCCGACCGGCGCACCTGGTCGCTCCACCATCGCCTTCAACATCGCGTCGGAGCTCGTCACGACAGCGAAGAGCCGTCGGTCGGCCAAAGGCGGACGAGCGAGAGCCGCAGCCGAGGGCGAGGACGTCGGTGCCAGCGGTCGCGAGACGTCGCTGCTCGTCGATGCCGACACGTACTCGGGGTCCCTCGCGCAGATCGCCGGGCTGCTCGACGAGTCCTCGGGCATCGCCGCCGCCTGCCGCGCCGTGGGCCAAGGAGCGCTCGACCCCGCTCTGCTCGCTCGGCTCTCACCGGAGATCTCGCCGCGGCTGCGCGTCCTGACCGGGATCGCCCGGGCCTCGCGGTGGCCAGAGGTGTCCGAGGTCGCGCTCGACGTCGTCTGGGAAGGGTGCCGTGAGATCGCCGACTGGACCGTCGTCGACTGCGGCTTCAGCGTCGAGCGTGACGAGATGCTCTCCTACGACACGAGAGCACCGCAGCGGAACGGTGCCACGCTCAGTGCGCTCGGCGCGGCCGACGTCGTCGTCGTGGTGGGCGGTGCCGATCCCGTCGGGGTGCAACGCCTCGTCCGCGCCCTGGACGACCTGCGGGAGTCGGGCGCTGCCGACACAGCCGAGCGCATCGTCGTGGTCAACAGGGTCCGCGCGTCAGCGGCCGGTGCCAACCCGTCCTCTGCGCTGCGCGACGCGCTCTACCGGTACGCGAGCGTCAACGACGCCGTCCTCGTTCCCGACGACCAGCCGGCGTGCGACGGAGCGCTCCTTGCCGGTCGCACCCTGGCCGAGCACGCACCCGCGTCAGCACCGCGCCGGGCGATCCGGTCGCTCGCCGACCGCGTGCGTGCCACCGCAGCCCCCTCTGATGGTGCGACGCCCGAGAAGCAAGGTGCGACCTCGCCCGCCGGTCGGCCGGTGGCACACTAGGCCTATGCGCCTCTACCTCCCCGCGACCCTCGACGAGCTCGACGCCCTGCACAAGGGCACCATGACCGTCGAGCCTCGACGGGCCCACGCAGCCACGCAGTCCCTCGCCGCCGCGCTCGCCGACGAGGACGTGACCGACGTCGAAGAGGTGGAGTTCGAGGCTCAGCTCGCTGCTGCAGACGACTCGGTGCTCGCCATCGCCGCGAAGCCCTCGGTCGCATGGCTGCGCGTGGTCCTGTCGGTCGATGTTCCGGACTCCCTCGTCCGCCCGTCTGTGCCGCTGGCGGGGGAGGCTCCCGAGGACGTGCCTCTGAGCGCCGTCGACGTGACGGAGCGCGTCACCGGGGTCGTCGTGGTGTGCGCCCACGTGGACGAGCCCGAGGCCGCGTCCGACGTCCAGGCTGTCCTCGGTGGCGACGAGGACGCGATGGAGCGGCTGGTCGAGCGGGACCTGCTCTGGTACGACGCGTCAGAGCTCGGGGCGATCCCGCGCTGAGAGCACTGCGAGCGCGCCGTCGTGGAGCAGCCCGTTGCTCACGAGCGCATTGCCGCCGTGGGGGCCGTCGACTCCGTCGAGCGACGTGAACCGGCCACCGGCCTCCGTGACGATCGGCACGAGCGCAGCCATGTCGTAGAGCTCGAGCTCGGGCTCGAGCGCCAGGTCGACCGCGCCTTCTGCGACGAGCATGTAGGACCAGAAGTCGCCGTAGGCGCGGGTGCGCCACGCCTGCCGGGACAGGTTGAGGAAGCCGGGGAGCATCCCGCGCTCCTCCCACCCGCTGAGGCTCGAGTACGAGATCGACGCGTCGGCGATGCTGCTCACGCCGGAGACCCGCAGCCGTGTCGCGTGAGCGAGCGACCGACCGGTCCAGGCGCCGGTGCCACGCGCAGCCCACCAGCGACGCCCGAGCGCGGGGGCGCTGACGACCCCGACGACGATCTCGTCACCGTCGGCGAGCGCGATGAGCGTCGCCCAGACAGGCACGCCGCGCACGAAGTTCTTGGTGCCGTCGATCGGGTCGACGATCCATCGCCGTGAGCCGTGACCGGTGGTCCCGAACTCTTCGCCGACGATCGCGTCTCGCCCTCGGGAGCGGCTGAGCTGTCCACGGATGATCTCTTCCGCGCTGCGGTCCGCGTCGGTGACGGGGGTGCTGTCCGGTTTCGACTCGACGTGGAGATCGAGCGCCTTGAACCGGGACATCGTCAGGGAGTCGACCTGGTCCGCGATGACGAGGGCAAGGCGGAGGTCGTCGTCGTACTGCGCGCGCGTCGTCATGCCTCCCACGGTAGCGCTGCGGTGCCCCGACCAGCGACAAGGCGCGGCGACGCACGGTGATCGTCAGCGCGCAGGCTACGACCGTGCGGCGAGCAGCCGTCGGAACGAGTCGACGCGCGCTGCACGTGCGGTCTGCACGACGAGGTCGTCCGTGGCGGCGGCGATCCAGGTGTCGAGCTCGCAGTCGGGCGAACCGTCGAGGTGGGTGCACCCGCGAGGGCACTCGGCTGCGACGTCCGCGAGGTCGTCGAACGCGGTGAGGAGGTTCTCGATCTGGACGTGGGCGAGCCCGAACGACCGCACCCCGGGGGTGTCGATGACCCAGCCGCGTGCGCCCTCGTGCTCGGGCAGCCGGAGCGCGACCGCGGAGGTCGACGTCTGCCGGCCGCGTCCGGTGACGTCGTTGACGACCCCGACGGTGCGGCGCGCACCGGGCACGAGCGCGTTGACGAGCGTCGACTTGCCGACGCCCGAGTGGCCGACGAAGACGGAGGTCCGCCCCGACAGCGCCTTCTGGACGTCAGGGAGCGGGGTGATCTCTCCGGTGGGGGAGCGGTGCGTCGTCACCACCGAGACCCCGATGGGCTCGTAGAGCGCCTTGAGCGCGTCGGGCGAGGCCAGGTCCGACTTCGTGAGGCACAGGAGCACGTCCATGCCGGCGTCGTAGGCAGCCACGACGCACCGGTCGATCATCCGTGTCCGTGGCTCGGGGTCAGCGAGGGCAGTGACGATGACGAGCTGGTCGGCGTTCGCGACGATGATCCGCTCGTACGGGTCGGTGTCGTCTGCTGTGCGTCGCAGGACGGTCGACCGCTCTGTGATGCGCACGATGCGCGCGAGAGTCCCGTCGTCCCCGGTGGTGTCGCCCACCATGTCGACGTGGTCACCGCAGACCACCCGCTGGCGTGTGAGCTCGCGTGCTTTCATCGCGATGATGCTGTGCTCGTCCGGGAGGTTCTCGTCGATGAGGACGGTGTAGCGGCCGCGATCGACGCCGGTGACGAGCCCGGTGAGGGCGTCGTCGTGGTCGGGACGGGTCTTGGTGCGCGGGCGTGACCCGCGCTTGCTCGGTCGTTGACGGAAGTCGGACTCGTCGATCGGACGACGGGACACTGTCTCAGGCCACCGGTCCGTCGGTGAGGCCCGACAGCATCTGGTCCCACATCCGCGTGAAGCCGGGCAGCGTCTTGGCGGTCGTGGCGACGTTCTCGACCTGGACACCGGGGACACGCAGACCGAGGATCGCGCCAGCCGTCGCCATGCGGTGGTCGTGGTAAGTGTGCACCACCCCACCGTGCAGGGGGCGGGGAGTGATGACGAGACCGTCGGACGTCTGCTCGGCCTGGCCGCCGAGCCGGGTGATCTCCGTCGCCAGGGCAGCGAGGCGGTCCGTCTCGTGACCACGGAGGTGGGCGATGCCGCGCAGCCGGGACGGTGTGGTCGCGAGAGCAGCGAGGGCGGCGATCGTCGGGGCGAGCTCGCCTGCCTCGTGGAGGTCGACGTCGAGCCCGGTGATCTCTCCGGTGCCGGTGACCGTCATGACGCCGTCGGCCAGGTGGGCGTGCCCGCCCATCGCCGTGAGGAGGTCTGCCATCATCGCGCCGGGCTGCGTGGTGCTGCTCGGCCACCCGGGCACGCGGACGGTGCCTCCGGCGACGAGCGCGGCGGCGAGGAACGGCCCGGCGTTCGAGAGGTCGGGCTCGACCCGGACGTCGCGGCCGGCGACGGTGCCTGGTCGAACCTGCCAGATCGCGGGCCGTGAGCTGTCGACGACGATCCCGGCCTCCCGCATCACAGCGACGGTCATGTCGATGTGGGGGAGGCTGGGGAGGGTCGGGCCGGTGTGCCGCAGGGTCAGGCCCTGGTCGAACCGGGCGGACGCGAGCAAGAGGCCTGAGACGAACTGGCTCGACGCAGAGGCGTCGACGTCGACCGAGCCGCCGCGCACGCTCCCGGTGCCGTGGATCGTGAAGGGGAGGAGCCCGCGTCCACCGTCGTCGATCCGGACGCTGAGCCCCCGGAGCCCGTCGAGGATCGGTGCCATCGGCCGCACCCGGGCGCCGGCGTCACCGTCGAGGGTGACCTCGCCGTCGGCGAGCGCCGCCACAGCCGGGATGAACCGCATGACTGTCCCGGCGAGCCCGCAGTCGATCGACGCATCGCCGGTGAGCGTGGCCGGGGTGATGTGCCACGTGCTGGCCTCTGCGCCCTCGGTGATCTGTGCACCCAGCGCGCGCAGCGCGCCGACCATGAGGTCCGTGTCCCGGCTGCGCAGCGCACCGCGCACCGTGCCGGGCGAGCCGGCGAGGGCCGCGAGCACGAGGTAGCGGTTGGTGAGCGACTTGGAGCCGGGGACGTCGACCTGGGCGTCGAGCTGTCCAGGTGCCGGGTCGAGGGTCGGTGCGGTCCACAGGTCTGCATCGGGTGCTGCGATCGTCATTGGCTCAGGTTATTGCACCGGGAGCGGCGCCGGGCCGGGCGACCACGCCTGCGCGGTCGGTCAGTCTGTCGCGCGCACAGCGGCGCGGCTCGCTGCGCGAGCAGCCTTCGAGTGCTCGACGCGCCAGGTGATCCCGGGACGGCCTTCGTAGTCGACGCCCGCGAGGAGGGCTGCTCCGACGGCACCGAGCCGCCTGACGAACTGCTCGGTCCGCACGGACCGTGCGACCGTCCCCGAGGTGAAGGGCTGGTCGGCGATGGCGAGCGGCACGGTGAGCAGCGCGAGGAACAGGGCCGCGGAGCGCGGTGCTCGGCCGACGGCGAGCGCTGCTCCTGCGACGACGGTCAGCCCGCCGTGGACACGGACCGCCGTCTTCACCTGGCTGTCTGTGAGGTGCGGGGCGCCGCCGACGAGCGCGGAGACCTGGTCCGCCGGGCCTCGCGCGGACTCGAGGTGCCGGCCCGGGTGGAGCGCGGCATCGAGCCCGTCGTGGATGAACCAGGTGGCGAGCAGGGGACGGGCGATCGGGCGGAGCAACATCGGAGATCTCCTCACAGCAGGCATCGTGATCAGGGTGGTGCAGACGGCTCGGGGCCGACAGGTCAGAGCGCGCCGCCAGCGGCCTGGGGCGCGTCCGTGGACTCGCCACCGTCACCGACCTGCTCGCGGGCGACGTAGTTCTCGAGGTCGAAGAGGTTGTCCACCGCACGGCGGGCGACGGTCAGCAGGGTGTTCGCCGAGGCGACCTCCTCGACCTGCTCCTTGAGGAACCACAGGAGGAACTGCTCGCCGAGCGCGTCACCTTCGGCACGCGCGGCGCGGAAGATCGCCTCGATCTGCGAGGTCACCTGCTTCTCCTGCTCGAGCGCCAGCTGGATCGGCTCGACGACGTTCGCGAAGTCGTTGCGCACCGCGCTCCCCGACGGGATCTGGACGGCGAGATCGCGGTCGAGCATGTACTGGACGATCATCATCGCGTGGTTGCGCTCTTCGATCGCCTGGCGGTAGAAGTGCGCAGCGAGCTGCGGAAGATCCTGCCTGTCGAACCACACGGCGATCGCGATGTACTGCTGGTGCGCGTCGAACTCGTGGCCGACCTGTTCGCGCAGGAGGGTGAGAAATTGGGAGTCAGCTGCTGTCGTCGTCATAGAAGAACCGTAGCGCCGAGTCGGGCTCCTGGCCGTCCGGGACGACCACTGCGTGCCTGTGGGCGGGAATGCTGGACCGACGACGGGTGTTGACGCCCTCGTGACATGCGGACTGAAAGAACGACCTGACGTGGCTGCCCCTGCTGGCGCAGCTCTGGCGCGCGCCGTGAGCGTGGGCGAGGGCCCGGTGGTGGCGCTACGCTCGGTCCTGATGACCGAGGACACGAACCGCGCTCCCCAGACCGAGGACGATGCTGCACGGACCGCACGGTTCGAGCGCGACGCTCTGGCGCACCTGGACCAGCTCTACTCGGCGGCGCTGCGGATGACCCGTAACCCCACCGATGCCGAGGATCTCGTCCAGGAGACGTTCGCGAAGGCGTTCGCTGCGTTCCACCAGTACCGGCCCGACACCAATCTCAAGGCGTGGCTGTACCGGATCCTCACCAACACGTTCATCAACAACTACCGCAAGAAGCAGCGTGAGCCGCAGCAGTCGGCGGCGGAGGACGTCGAGGACTGGCAGATCGCGCGTGCTGCCTCCCACACCTCCACCGGGCTGAGGTCGGCGGAGGCCGACGCGCTCGACCGTCTGCCGGACTCTGACGTCAAGCGGGCGCTGCAGGAGATCCCTGAGGACCGCCGGATGGCCGTCTACCTGGCCGATGTCGAGGGGTTCCCGTACAAGGAGATCGCTGAGATCATGGGTACGCCGATCGGGACAGTCATGTCGAGGCTGCACCGCGGTCGCGCCCAGCTGCGAGAGCTGCTCCGGGACTACGCAGTCGACCGTGGTTTCGTCCCCTCGGGCGAGGGCGCGACCACCGGCCGGACGACGCACGGCAAGGAGGACGCGCGGTGAGCGACGACTGCGACAACGTCATCGAGCGTCTCTTCGAGTACCTCGACTCGGAGATGACAGCGGACGATGCTGAGAAGATGCGGACCCATGTTGCCGAGTGCTCGCCGTGCCTGGCTGAGCTCGGTATCGACGAGATGGTCAAGCGGCTCTTGCGACGCTCCTGCGTCGAGCAGGCGCCAGAGTACCTGCGCCTGCGTATCCATGAGCAGATCGTCCTCTACTCGGCGGACGGTTCGCCGAGAGAGAGCTGAGCCGGGACGGCGCACGCGGTGCGACCGACGTCCGTGCGAACGACCGAGGGCCCCGATGCGTGCGCATCGGGGCCCTCGTCTGTCGCTGGCGAATCAGGCGTTGGGACGCTTGCCGTGGTTCGCTGCGTTCTTCTTACGGTCACGACGCTTGCGTCCGCGCTTGCTCATGGTGATCTCCTTGAATCAAAAGGACTGGTAGCCGCGCGTGTGGCCGCACGAGCCTCGACTCTATGATCCCACACGTCCTGGGATGCCGAGGCACGACGATGTGTGAGGTCCGTAGCGGGTGACCCGGCGGGCGGGTCCTCAAGTCCGGACGGTGCGTGCCGATAACACTGGCGTGAGCGAACAGATCCAGTCCGTCATCCCGCTACTCCACGCCCTGGCCAGCACCGGTGCGTCTGACCTGCACTGCAAGGTCGGATCGTCACCCCGGGTCCGGGTGGACGGTCGCCTGCGCAAGCTCCAGACCCCGTCGCTCGAGCCCGCCGACACGGTGAACATGCTCTCGGAGGTGCTCCCCGACGACTACATCGAGGACTTCGAGCGCTCCCACGAGGCGGACTTCGCCTTCCAGCTCGACGAGGTGGGTCGTTTCCGGGTGAACGCATACCAGGCTCGCGGGCACGTCGGTCTCGTCTTCCGGCGGGTGACGGAGGGCACCCTCTCCATCGCCGAGCTCGGGCTTCCCGAGGTCGTGGGAGAGCTGTCGCTCGAACCTCGTGGCCTCGTCCTCGTCACAGGGCCGACAGGCTCGGGCAAGACGACGACGCTGGCGTCGATGGTCGACCTCATCAACACGCTCCGCGAGGTGAACATCATCTCGATCGAGGACCCCATCGAGGTCCTGCACACGGACAAGAAGGCGATCATCTCCCAGCGTGAGGTGCGTCAGGACACCGCGGACTTCGGTTCGGCGCTGCGCGCAGCGATGCGCCAAGACCCGGACGTCATCCTCGTCGGAGAGATGCGCGACGCCGAGACCGTCAAGGCGGCTCTCCAAGCGGCAGAGACCGGGCACTTCGTCATGTCGACCCTCCACACGATCGACGCGCAGGAGACGATCAACCGGATCATCGACTTCTTCCCGCCGCACGAGCAGACCCAGGTCCGCACCGCGCTCGCGCAGTCGTTGCGCGGTATCGTCTCTCAGCGCCTCGTCCGGCGAGCCGACGGGGGTGGGCGCCGCGTCGTCACCGAGGTCCTCGTCAACACTGGGCGGACCGCGGAAGCGATCGTCAACCCTCAGGACAGCCCGCCCCTGCTCGATCTCATCAAGGACGGCGAGTACTACAAGATGCAGACGTTCGACCAGCACCTGTTCGACCTCGTCCGTGACGAGGTCATCACGTACGACGAGGCGTGCGGGGCGTCGACGAACCCTCAAGACCTCACGGTGGAGCTGCGGGCCGCCGGCATCATCTCGTAGTCCAGGCGGCTGTCTGCTCCGACTTTGTCGTGGTCGCCAGGCCGTCTAGCGTGTGTACCACCCGACACGAGGAGTGCACATGCGCAACGAGACCTGGGTGATCGCCGCACCGCGGCTCATCACCACCATGATCGCCTCCGACGCTCTCGACGCGGCGGCGTCTGGGGAGACGACCTTCGGCGCAGGACCGGGACCGGTCTCGGTGGTGTCCGCCTCCGTGAACGCGGGGTCCGTCCGTGTCGAGGTCTGGGACCGGCTGGACGTCGAGCTCGAGGTGCTCACTGTCTCTGACCGTCCGCTCGTCGCATCGTTGTCGAACGACGAGCTCCAGGTGTCGTACGAGTTCTCCGGCATCGAAGGGCTCGTAGACAGGGTCAAGGGCCTGCGCGACAAGGACTCGGCGGACATCGTGCTGCGCGTCCCGCACGGAGCAGCTGTGAAGGTCACCTCGCTCCGGGCGAGCGTGAGCCTGGAGGGCGTGGACGGACCGATCACGGTGAGCTCTGTCGACGGGCCCGTGGAGATCAACGGAGCCGGCGCACCTGTGAACGTCTCGACGGTCGCCGGAGCAGTCCGCGTGACCGAGCATCGTGGCGCGGTCAATGTCAAGACCGGCACGGGACGGATCGAGGTGGGTGGTCAGCTCACACGCGCTGAGGTCAACACCGTCTCGGGTCCGGTCGCGGTGCGTGCGGGGACTCGCGCGAGCCTCATCACGGCGAAGACCGTCTCGTCGACGGTGGCGCTCCACCTGCCGGACGGGGTCGGTGTCGACCTGCACGCGAGGTCGGTCTCCGGCAGCGTCCTGCTCGACGGGGCGAGCCTCAAGCGCCCGGGCGCGCGGACCGCGCTCGTCGACCATGTCGAGCCGGACGCGACGACGTTCCTCTCGACGAGCACCATCTCGGGCGACGTGGTCATCTCCCGCGGACAGTGACCGTCGGAGGGCGCTCGCTGCACGGGACCAGGCCGGTGCGGTCGTCGGGCTGAGGCGAGGTGCGACCGGACAAGGTCAGACGTCGTCGTCGGGGAGGCCGAGCCACCGGGCCCAGCCGGTGTGGAGCACGAGCCATGCCATGAGGCCGTAGCCGGCCTGGCCCGGGTACGTCGTGCCGCCCGCGGCGAGGTCGGCGAGCCACTGCTCGTGGTTGACCAACGGAGTGAACGTGTCGACGTAGGGGACGCGTCGACGGTTCGCCACGTCGGCGAACGCGGTGGAGAGCTCGCCGATCCGGTCGCGTTCGTGGTCGGCGCCCGGAGGCGGACCGACGACGAACGCCGGGATCCGACGGTCGTCGGCGACGTCGAGGATGTTGGCCAGGTTGAGACGGCTCCGCGCGACGGTGAGCCCGGCAGCGACATCCGCGCGCCCGAGGGCGACGACGATACGGTGATCGATGCGAGGATCGTTGAACGCTCGGCGGTTGAACTCACCCTCCCAGCGTGCGCTCAGTGCTGTGGTGGTCTCGCCGGGCACCGCCAGCGGGAAGATCATCGTCAAGAGCGGCGAGCGTGTCCGTGCGCTCACGCGTCCGAGCCATCCGAGACCCTTCGGATCGCCGACCCCCGCAGCGAGCTCGTCGCCGACCACGCAGATGCGCAGCTGGTCAGGTGCGGGGGTGGTCACGGTGGCTCCCGTTCAGTTCGAGCACGGCCGGGCGTCCGACGGGAGCGCCCTGACCAATTCTCGGACAGTCAGACGCCAGCGGGGTACCGCAACACGCCGAAGCGCGCCACGATACCCCGCAGGTGCGGATGAAGTGTTCCCCTCAGCGGGCGAACGCCCGCTCGACGATCTCAGCCTGCTCGGCCTGGTGCTTCTTCGCAGAACCTGCCGCCGGTGACGCTGACGCGCTGCGGGAGACGACCCGGATCGGGCGCCCGATCGCCTCGGGAGCGTTGAGCGCGACGAACGGCCATGCCCCTTGGTTCTCCGGCTCGTCCTGCACCCACACGACCTCGGCGTTGCCGAACGGCGCGAGCGCCTCGTTGAGCGCGGCGCCCTCGAGGGGGTAGAGCTGCTCGAGCCGGAGGATCGCTGTGCGCGTGTCGCCGGACTTCTCTCGGTGCGCCACGAGGTCGTAGTAGACCTTTCCGGCGCAGATGAGGACGCGGTCGAACGCGTCGCCGCGGGTCGCGCGGGCTGCGGCGGCATCGTCACCGATGACCTCGCGGAACGTGCCGCTGGTGAAGTCCTCGGGAGCGGACGCCGCGGCCTTGAGACGCAGCATCGACTTCGGTGTCATGACGACGAGCGGTCGGCGCGGACGGGCGTAGGCCTGTCGACGCAGGAGGTGGAAGTGCGACGCCGGGGTGCTCGGGAAGGCGACCGTGAGGTTGTCCTCCGCGCACATCTGCAGGAAGCGCTCGACACGTGCCGACGAGTGGTCGGGTCCCTGACCTTCGTAGCCGTGGGGCAGGAGGAGCACGACCGAGGAGTTCTGGCCCCACTTCTGCTCGGCAGAGGAGATGAACTCGTCGATGATGGTCTGGGCACCGTTGACGAAGTCGCCGAACTGCGCCTCCCAGAGCACGAGGGCGTCTGGCCGCTCGACGGAGTATCCGTACTCGAAGCCGAGGGCTGCGTACTCGCTGAGAGAGGAGTCGTAGACCCAGAACTTGCCCTGGTCCCCGGACAGGTAGAGCAGCGGCGTCCACTCAGCACCGGTCTCGCGGTCGTGCATGACCGCGTGACGCTGCACGAAGGTGCCGCGGCGCGAGTCCTGACCGGCGAGGCGGACAGGCGTGCCTTCCATGAGGAGCGAGCCGAACGCGAGGATCTCGCCGTAACCCCAGTCGATACCCCCCTCGCTCGACATCGCGGCGCGCTTCTCGAGGAGCTGGCCCAGCTTCGGGTGGACGGTGAAGCCTTCGGGCGGGTTGATGTGCGCGTGGCCGATGCGGTCGAGCACGGACTGCGTCGTCGACGTGGTCCAGCCGACCATGGTGCCGGCGTCTGCGCGCTGCGACTCGGGTCGTTCGAGACCGGAGACCGGCTCGGAGTCGGCGGGCGGTGTGAAACCGCCCTCCCGGGTCTCGGTGAAGACCCGCTCGAGCTGCGTCTGGTAGTCCTGGAGGACCTGCTCGGCCTCGTCGACGCTGATGTCGCCTCGGGCGACGAGGTTCTCCGTGTAGAGCTTGCGCACGGAACGCTTGGCCGCGATGAGGTTGTACATGAGCGGCTGGGTCATCGAGGGGTCGTCGCCCTCGTTGTGGCCACGGCGTCGGTAGCAGATCATGTCGATGATGACGTCACGGTCGAACTGCTCGCGGAACTCGAACGCGAGCTGCGCGACACGGACGACGGCCTCGGGGTCGTCGCCGTTGACATGGAAGATCGGGACCTGCAGGCCCTTGGCGACGTCCGTGCAGTAGAGGGTCGAGCGAGACGAGGAGGGACCTGTGGTGAACCCGACCTGGTTGTTGATGATGACGTGGATCGTCCCGCCGGTGCGGTAGCCGCGCAGCTGCGACAGGTTGAGCGTCTCGGTGACGACCCCCTGTCCGGCGAACGCAGCGTCACCGTGGATGAGGATCGGCAGGACGGAGAACCCGTCGCCGCCGAGGTCGATCCGGTCCTGCTTGGCGCGGACGATGCCTTCGAGCACGGGGTCGACAGCCTCGAGGTGCGAGGGGTTGGCAGCGAGGTACACCTTGGTGCGGGCGCCGGTCTCGGAGGTGAAGGTGCCCTCCGTCCCGAGGTGGTATTTCACGTCACCGGAGCCCTGGACGCTCTTCGGGTCCTGGTTGCCCTCGAACTCCGCGAAGATCTGCGCGTAGCTCTTGCCGGCGATGTTCGACAAGATGTTGAGCCGACCACGGTGGGCCATGCCGATGCAGACCTCGTCGAGCCCCTTGTCGGCTGCCTCGGAGAGGACGGCGTCGAGCAGGGCGATGACGGACTCGCCGCCCTCGAGGGAGAAACGCTTCTGGCCGACGAACTTCGTCTGGAGGAAGGTCTCGAAGGCTTCAGCAGCGTTGAGCCGACGCAGGATGCGGAGCTGCTCCTCGCGGGGCGTGCGCTCGTAGCCGGCCTCGAGCCGGGACTGCAGCCACTTGCGCTGCGTGCGGTCAGCGAGGTGCATGTACTCGGCACCGATGCTGCGGCAGTAGGAGTCGCGCAGCAGCCCGAGGATGTCGCGCAGCGTCGCCTTCGGCTTGCTCCCGAAGCTGCTCGTCGGGAAGACGCGGTCGAGGTCCCAGAGCGTGAGGCCGTGGGTCTGCACGTCGAGGTCCGGGTGCTTGCGCTGGCGGTAGGCGAGCGGGTCCGTGTCGGCCATGAGGTGACCGCGTGAGCGGTAGGAGTGGATGAGCTCGGCGATGCGGGCAGGCTTGGCCGCTTCGGCGTCGGCGTCGATGGTGTTGTCACGGACCCAGCGCACGGGCTCGTACGGGACGCGCAGCGACGCGAAGATCCTGTCGTAGAAGCCGTCCTCACCGAGGAGCTTGACGCCGAGGATCCGCAGGAAGTCGCCCGACTGGGCGCCCTGGATGATCCGGTGGTCGTACGTCGAGGTGATGGTGAGCACCTTGGCGATCGCCATCCGGGAGAGCTGCTCGAGCGATGCACCGGCGAACTCGGCGGGGTAGTCCATCGCGCCAACGCCGATGATCGTTCCCTGCCCCTGCATGAGGCGCGGCACGGAGTGCACGGTGCCGATGGTGCCGGGGTTGGTCAAGGAGATCGTCGTTCCCTGGAAGTCCTCGACCGTGAGCTTGTTGTTGCGCGCTCGTCGGACGACGTCCTCGTACGCGGACCAGAACTGCGAGAAGTCCATCGACTCGGCGCGCTTGATGCTCGGCACGAGGAGCTGGCGGGTGCCGTCTGGCTTGGCGAGGTCGATCGCGAGGCCGAGGTTCACGTGCGCCGGCGTGACCACGGCGGGCTTGTCGGCGAGCAAGGTGTAGGCAGAGTTCATCGCTGGCATCTCGGCGAGCGCCTCGACGAGGGCGAAGCCGATGAGGTGCGTGAAGGAGATCTTTCCGCCGCGACCACGGATGAGGTGGTTGTTGATGACGATGCGGTTGTCCACCATGAGCTTGGCGGGGATCGCGCGGACCGACGTCGCGGTCGGGACGCCGAGGCTCGACTCCATGTTCGTCACCACGCGGGCTGCCGGGCCGCGGAGCTTTTGTACGTCGTCGTCGGCCGTAGAGACGGGCGTGGACGTCCGGGTCGCAGCGACCTCGGCGTAGGGCGCCGTCGCAGGCTGGGCGGTGGCGACCGGCGGCGCGGTGGGCGAGTCTGCGTGGATCGGTGCGGCCTGGTCGGCCGCGATCTGCACGTCCTGCGCCTGGCGGGTCGCCTGCGGTCCGTGCGACGAGCCGGCCGGCGCCTCCTTCGCTGGGGCGGGCACGGGAGCGGGAGCGCTGGGCGTGGGAGTCACAGGTGTGGGGCCGTCCGTCGGGGCTGTGCTCGGGCGCTTGCCGGAAGAGGCGCTCCCAGAGCGTGGGGCCTGCGGGGCAGGCGGGGTTGTCTCGGTGGTGCTGGGCGACGACGCCGGCGCTGGGCTCGTCGCGGCAGCGGTGCGCGGTGCACCGTTCTGGGGCGTCGAGCCGGATGCTGAACCGTCCGGCTCGTATCCCTCGAAGAACTCCCACCAGGCGGGATCTACCGCGTTCTTGTCCTGGAGATACTGCTCGTACAACTCGTCGACCAGCCACTCGTTCGCACCGAAGACGGCACGCACAGCGCTGGTCGATTCTGATTCAGCACTCGAAGACACGCTGAAATCGCCCACTTTCACCACGGATCACAGCCGCTCTATGCGGTCTTGGACTGTCTCAGCCTAGGGCCTAAAGACCTAGACGCGGGACCGAAGTCGCCCGAATCGCCCATCGACTTCGGGCGATTCTGACCACAGTTCTGCTAGAGGCAAACCGTGGGCAACGGGAGCCTGCTGATCGTCCAAAGGGGGCCTGTGGTTCCCCTCGGCCGAGTATGGCGTCAGCGGGTCAGCCTGCGTCCTTGCGCAGGCTGGTGGCCGCGCCGACCGCCGCGAGCACGAGCGCGTAGAGGGCGAGCAGCGCGAGCCCGCCGACCCAGGGGAGGAGGTTGCCCATGCCCATCGCGCTGTAGACGCTGCCACCGGTGATCGCCTCGCCGGCGGCGCCGGGCAGGTAGGCGACGACCGTCGATCCGAGGTCGCCCGCGGTCGTGAGCAGCAGGCGCACGACGGGCTCGAGGAACTGCGTATAGACGAGGACGACGACGATCGCCGCGACCTGGTTCGTGATGAGCGAGCCGAGCCCGACGCCGAGGACCCCCCAGACCGTCAGCGCCAGGACCGAGCGTCCGACGAGCGTCCACGTGTCCGGGTCTCCGAGGAGCGTCGGGTGTCCCGTGGCGGCCAGCACGCCAGCACCCGCCCCGACGGTGCACAGCGTCGCTACGGCACCGAAGAGCGCCCCGACGCCTGCCCCGAGGAGGAGCTTGGCCACGAGGACCTTGAGCCGGTCAGGCTCTGCGAGGAAGGTCGGGGTGATCGTGTTGTGACGGTACTCCCCGGTGATCGAGAGGGCTCCGACGATGACGGGGAACACGTAGCCGAAGGCAGCCGCGACCCCGTAGACGGAGGAGCGCACTGTCTCGGGCGTGATCGCCGTCGGCGCGTCCTGGGCCCCCGACCCGTCGGGGGAGATCGTCAGGGTGAGCGCGAGCATCCCACCGAGAAAGGCCATGTACACAGCAGTCGCCAGGAGGAGGATCCACCACAGGCGCGTCGTGACGAGCTTGCGGTACTCGCTCCGGAGCAGGGCGTTCATGAGGCTTTCCCGAGGGTCGCGGGCGTGGTGGCCGACTGTGGTCCCGGGGGGACCTCGACCATGCGCAGGAAGGTCTCCTCGAGGGTCTGTGACCTGTCTGCGAGACCGTGCACCTCGAGTCCTGCCGTGAAGGCCGCGGCTCCTGCGTCGGCGGCGGTGACGTTCTCGATCTCGATCGTCCTGCCGTCGGCCGATCGGTTCGTCGCGGACCAAGACATCTGTGCGACGAGCCGCTCGAGGCCGGGGGCGTCGGGGGACATGAGCGTGATCCGCGGCACCGAGAGTGCCCCGAGCGCCTCCATGGAGGAGGAGTGCACGAGACGCCCTCTCGCGATGATGACGACGTCGTCGACCGACTGCTGCACCTCGGTGAGCATGTGCGACGAGACGAGGACGGTCCGTCCCTCGCCTGCGAGGAAGCGCAGGAACCCACGCAACCATCGGATGCCCTCCGGGTCGAGCCCGTTCGACGGCTCGTCGAGGAGCAGGACCCGGGGGTCGCCGAGCAAGGTTGTCGCGAGACCGAGGCGCTGGCGCATCCCGAGGGAGTACGTCCCTGCCCGTCGCTCGGCCGCAGCGCCGAGCCCGACGAGGTCGAGGACCTCTGCGCACCGCGCGTCGGAGGCTCCCGCGAGCGGGGCGTAGGTCCGCAGGTTGTCGAGGCCGGTCCTGCCAGGGTGGAAGCTCGTCGCCTCGAGCGCAGCGCCGACGGTGTTCAGCGGCGAGGCGAGGTCGCGGTAGCTCTGGCCGGAGATCGTCGCGGTCCCGGCGGTCGGTGCGGTGAGCCCGAGGACCATCCGCAGCGTGGTGGTCTTGCCCGAGCCGTTGGGGCCGAGAAAGCCGGTGACGCGGCCGGGCGTGACGTCGAACGAGAGGTCGTCGACGGCGCGCACCGTCCCGAAGCACTTCGTGAGCCCGCGGACCGAGACGACCCCGTCTGTGAGAGCTGATTCCTGCGCGGTGGGAGCCATGCACGACACCGTAGCGCGTCTCAGCGAGCGTCGTCGGGCGGCTCGTGGGCGGGGTCGGACAGGTGTGGTTGGGGGAGCGTGATCCGCATCGTCGCGCCCTCCGGGGTGTCAGCGACCTCGACCGTGCCGCCGTGCAGATCGACAGCCCAGCGGACGATCGCCAGCCCGATGCCTGTCCCGCCGGAGCCCGCAGCGGTCGTGTGGGAGCTCCCGGCACCACGGGCGAAGCGCTCGAAGATCCGCTGCCGGTCTGCCTTGGCGATGCCAGGCCCGGAGTCGGACACGTCGACGATGACGCAGTCGCGTCCGGCCCGTGCGTGGACGACGACGTCTCCGGCGAACGGAGAGTGCCGGATCGCGTTCTGCAAGAGGTTGACGAGGATCTGCCGCAGTCGCTCAGGGTCGGCTTCGAAGACCAGGCCGGACGGCTCGACGTCGACGACGAACGCGAGCTGCTTGCCGGCCTCGAGCGTCGAGACCGAGTCGATGGTGTCCTCGAGGAAGGCCCGGGCGTCGAGGACGGTGATGTTGAGGTCCGCAGCACCCGCCTCGATCCGGGACAGATCGAGCAGGTACGTGATGAGGCGGGTGAGTCGCTCGGTCTGCGTGAGCGCCGTCTGCATCGTGGCAGGCGTCGGCTCGACCACGCCGTCGACGAGGTTCTCGAGCTGCGCCTGGAGAGCGGCCACAGGCGTCCTCAGCTCGTGCGAGACGTTGGCGATGAGCTCGCGCCGGACGCGGTCGGAGGAGTCCAGGTCCTCCGCCATGATGTTGAACGCGGTGGCGAGCTGACCGACCTCGTCCCGGCTGGTGGCCTGGACGCGCCGCGAGTAGTCGCCCTCGGACATCGACCGCGCTGCGGCGGTCATCTCGCGCAGGGGGGACGTCATCCCCTTCGCGAGGATCATGGTGAACAGCATGGACATGATGATCGCGAGCGGGAACGTCCTCGTCGGGCCGAGGGTGTTGCGCAGCCCGAGCCACGTGATGAACGCTGCGAGGGTCACGGACGCGACGACGAGGATCGCGAGCTTGATCTTGAGCGAGCGGAAGCGATCGAGCGGGCGGACGTCTGGCAGGTGCGGACGCAGCGGGCGCGCACGCCGCACAGGGGTCGTCGTCCCGTCTCGCTCGGGCATGACCATGTGGGTCAGGCTCCGTTCGGCGGCTCGAACGCGTACCCGACCCCGTGCACCGTGCGGATGAGGTCTGGGCCGAGCTTGCGGCGCAGCGCCTTGATGTGCGAGTCCACGGTCCGGGTGCCGCTGGCGTCCGCCCAGTCCCAGACCTCGGCGAGGAGACGTTCGCGGGTCTGCACCGTCTTGGGCGAGCTCGCGAGCATGACGAGCAGCTCGAACTCTGTCGGCGTGAGGTGGATCTCCTCGCCTGCGCGGTGCACGCGCCGCTGCGCCCGGTCGATGACGACGTCGCCGATCGTCATCGGCGGCTCGGCGGCACCGGCCGTCGTGGACTGCGCAGCGCGGTCGACCCGGCGCAGCAGAGCCTTGAGCCGCGCGACGAGCTCTCGCATAGAGAAGGGCTTCGTCATGTAGTCGTCGGCTCCGACACCCAGCCCGATGAGCATGTCCGTCTCGTCGTCGCGTGCCGTGAGCATGAGGATCGGGACGGGGCGCTCGGCCTGGATGCGGCGGCAGACCTCGAGGCCGTCGATGCCGGGGAGCATGACGTCGAGCACGACGGCGTCCGGCTGGAGCCTGCTCGCGGCCTCTACTCCGCTGAGACCGTCGCGGGCGACCTCCGTCCGCCATCCCTCGGCCGTGAGCCGTTGAGCTATCGCGGTCGCGATCGCGGGCTCGTCCTCGACGACGAGGATGGTCGCTCCGACGGCGGGCGTCCCGCCCTGAAGTGATGCGGTCGCTTGCATGAACACACAATCCCACATCCGTGACCCGTCTGCGTCAGCCCGAGGGCGGATCCCGTGGAGGTCCGGCGAAGGACCGGTTCCCGCGCACTCGCTCGTCAGCCACGCCCGGCGCCGAGAGGTCCCGGCGACCTGCCGGTCGTGCTCCGTGACCTCCAGGGTCCTCGTCGACTAGAATTCTTCCTACGATGACAGACGACGATTCGCCCCGACATACGGCCCCGCCTAGTTCTGCAGGCGGTGACAGGGAGTGACCGAGTGGATCTATCTCGGCTTCGGTGTCCTCCTCACGATCGGTACGGCGATCTTCGTCGCCTCCGAGTTTTCTCTGGTCACGCTGGACCCGGCTGTCGTAGGGACCGACGAAGACGACGAGCCTGAACGCCCCGGAGCGGTGGACTGGCGGACCCGCAGCGTCCGGACCGGCCTCAAGCACCTCTCGACGGAGCTCTCCTCCGCCCAGGTCGGGATCACGATCACGACCGTCCTCTTGGGGTACACGGCCCAGCCGGCCTTGCTGACGCTCATCGCGAAGCCGCTCGGGACGTCGGCCCTCGGCGTGACGGCCTCCGGAATCGTGGCGGCCGCCGTCGCTCTCGTGGTCGTCAACGTCTTCTCGATGCTCGTCGGTGAGCTCATCCCGAAGAACTATGCGCTGAGCCGTCCGCTCGCGACGGCGCGGCAGGTCGTGCCGCTGCAACGGGTGTTCACCCGCGCGCTCGCTCCGCTCATCTCCTTGCTCAACGGCTCAGCGAACGCCCTGCTGCGCAAGGTCGGGGTCGAGCCGCGCGAGGAGCTCTCCGGCGCCCGCTCTGCGTCTGAGCTGGCCTCGCTCGTGCGTCGCTCGGCACAGGTCGGCACGCTCGACAAGTCCATGGCACGACTCATCACCAACGCCGTCGAGCTCGACGAGCTCACCGCAGTCGACGTCATGACGGATCGGATGCGGATGGCGGTGGTCACCCGGGACGACACCGCAGCCGCGGTCATCGCTCTCGCCAGGGCGACCGGCCATTCCCGTTTCCCGGTCATCGACGACTCGCGCGACGACATCGTCGGTCTCGTCCACCTGCGCAAGGCCGTCTCCGTCCCGTACGAGCGCCGCGACCAGGTTCCTGCCGCTGCCCTCATGGTCGACGCCCCGCGTGTCCCCGAGACGGTCCGCCTCGGCCCGCTGCTCGTCGAGCTCCGAGGGTTCGGCCTGCAGATGGCAGTCGTCGTCGACGAGTACGGCGGGACGTCCGGGGTGGTCACGCTCGAAGACGTCATCGAGGAGCTCGTCGGTGACGTCGCCGACGAGCACGACCCTCGACGGGCGGGTGCGCTGCTCGCGACCGACGGGTCATGGGTGGTCCCCGGCCTCTTGCGCCCCGACGAGCTCGAGGAACGCACAGGGCTGCGTGTTCCTGAAGGTCCCGACTACGAGACGCTCGGTGGTCTCGTGATGGCGAGGCTGGGCCGTGTCCCACGCATCGGCGACGTCGTGCGCGTCGAGGCAGAGCTCGAACCGAGACTGATCCTCGCGAGCATCGAGGCGATGGACGGCAGACGCGTCGAGCGTCTGCGTCTGAGAACGGGGCAGGACGCATGAGCTCAGGTACAGCACTGGTCGTGGGCGTCCTGCTCTTGGCCGCCAACGCGTTCTTCGTCGGCGCCGAGTTCGCCATCATCTCCGCGCGTCGCAGCGCCATCGAGCCGCTCGCGCTCGCGGGGAACAAGCGTGCGAAGACGGTCTTGTGGGCGATGGAGCACGTCTCGCTCATGCTCGCGTGCGCCCAGCTGGGGGTGACGGTGTGCTCGACCGGCCTCGGGGTGATCGCCGAGCCCGCGCTCGCGCACCTGATCGAGGCTCCGCTCGAGGCGCTCGGCGTCTCTGCGTCGCTCAAGCACCCGATCGCGTTCGTGCTCGCTCTGGCGATCGTCGTCTACCTCCACGTCGTCCTGGGCGAGATGGTTCCGAAGAACCTCTCGGTGTCCGGGCCGGACAAGGCCGTCATGTGGTTCGGCCCGCCGCTCGTCTACGTGGGACGCATCCTCAAGCCGATCATCTACGCGCTCAACTGGATCGCGAACCATGCGGTGCGGTTCACCGGCGTGGAACCGAAGGACGAGGTCGCGTCGGCGTTCACTGCCGAAGAGGTGCAGTCGATCCTCGAGCACTCTCGGGCGCAGGGGTCTCTGGCCGACGAACAGGGCCTGCTCGCCGGAGCGATCGAGTTCTCTGAGCGCGACGCGGTCGACGTGATGGTTCCCGTGGAGGACCTCGTGCTCCTCCACGAGGGCTGCACGGCGGACGACGTCGAACGGCTCGTGGCACGCACGGGCTACAGCAGGTTCCCGGTCGCTGACGCTGCGGGGGACCTTCTCGGGTACCTGCACCTCAAGGACGTCCTCTTCGCGACCGACGACCAGCGTCACGTGCCGCTCCAGGTGTGGCGCGTGCGCGCTCTCGCGGAGGCCTCGCCTGGCGACGAGATCGAGGTGGTGCTGCGCGCTATGCAGCGTTCAGGAGCTCACCTGGCCCGGATCTGGGACGGGACCTCGGTCCTCGGTGTGGTCTTCCTGGAAGACATCCTGGAGGAGCTTGTCGGCGAGGTTCGCGACGCGATGCAGCGTGACGTCCGGTGAGGTCGTCCGTTCTGCGCGGATTCACGCTCTGTTCACAGAGTCGGGTGTGATCTATGCTGCAATCGGCTCTCACAGGCTTGGAATGTGAGAGATCCTTCGTTACTGTTTTGTGATCGTAGTTGTGGTCGTGTTCCTGCTCGTCGGCGCCGATGTGTCGTGTAGAGGGAGCGGGACCGCTTCCTGTGCCGGACGAGGCGCCCACGACCATCGAGGTCGGGTGCCGGACGAGATGACCTGGAGGTGTCGTGGACCAGAGCAGCAGTGGCTTGCAGTCAGGGGATGCGCCCCTCTCCCGGCGAGCGCTCCGTGAAGCGGCAGAGCAAGCATCTCGTCGCCCGACCCGGACCCGACGTGAAGCCCCGTCGCGTCCGACCCCCGTCATCGCTGAGCGCCCGGTGATCGACGAGGTCAAGGCGCCGGTCGACCGCACAGCTTCTTTCGACCGCGTAGCTCCTCTCGACCGAGCAGCTTCTTCCAGCCGCAACGCTCCGTCCAACCGCACGGCTCCTTCGCAGAGCGCGTCGTCGTCTCGGAACACGTCGTCGCAGACGCGCAGGTCGACGTCGAACCGCTCGACGGCACGCGCCAAGGTCCCCGCGAACCGGCCGGGCGCCTCGAGCCGCCAGTCGACGTCTGTGGCGCACCGGTGGATCCCTCGTGCTGCCGTGCTCACGAGCCTCGCGGTCGCGACGATCGCGCTCCCGCTGTCGTCTGTCGTGGGTGCCGGGACAGCGACGAGCACCTCGTTGCTGGCGAGCACCCCTGATGCCCCCGCTGCACCGGTCGGTCCCAGCACGCTGGAGATCGTCGCGAACAGCGTCGAGGACACGACGACGACTCCGCCTGCCAGCCTGGCGCAAGCGGTCCCGGAGGAACAGCGCACGGTGCTGGCCGCGAGCCGCTCGGAGGAGCGCACGCCGCTCCCTGGGTGTGACAGCGACGTGCAGCCGACGGGTACCAACGGCAACCTCTTGAAGTCCACGCTCTGCGAGCTGTGGGGATCGGGCAACTATCTCCGTGCCGATGCGGCTGTGGCGATCGCTGCTCTCAACGAGGCGTACGTCTCGGAGTACGGCGTGAACATGTGCATCACGGACTCCTACCGGACGCTGTCCTCTCAGTACTCGCTCAAGAGCGCGAAGGGTGCCTACGCCGCGACGCCCGGGACGTCCGAGCACGGGTGGGGCCTGGCCGTGGACCTCTGCCCCGAGACCTACCAGTCCACCGCCAAGTGGACCTGGATGAAGGCGAACGGGCCGCTGTACGGCTGGGACAACCCCGCATGGGCACGGCCGGGCGGCAGCGGAGCCACCGAGCCCTGGCACTGGGAGCTCACCGAAGCCGTGGAAGACGGGAACTGATCTCGGTCCTGGCTCCACCGGACGGCACCATGCAGGTGCCTCTCCCGAGAGCAGCACGAAGACGAACGGTCCCGCACCAGCAGGTGCGGGACCGTTCGTCTTCTGCGTGCGTGGTGCCGTACCGGGCCCGTGATCGCACGGGCCCGGTACGTGCGGTGGCTAGCGTGCGGCCTTGCGGCTCTTCCTCGAGCTTGCCTGGACGTCCTCGGCGGGTGTCGTCTCAGCAGCCTCGGCCGAGCCTTCGGCGCCGGTCTCGATCGCGGCTTCGACGACGGCGGTGCGACCCGCACGGACCTCGGCGAACGACGTCCCGTAGTACGCGGCCTCCATGATCGTCTTCATGTCCTCGAGCATCGGCATGCGCGGGTTCGCCGGCGCGCACTGGTCCTCGTAGGCGCCCATGGCGAGCTTGTCGAGGCGACCGATGAAGTCTTCCTCAGCGACGCCCTGTGCCTGGAAGGAGCGCGGCATGCTCAGCTTGTCGCGCAGCTGCTCGACGGCCCGTGCATAGGACTCGACGCCCTCGGCAGGGGTGGCTGCTGGCAGACCGAGGTGCTGGGCGATCTGCTGGAAGCGCTCGGGAGCCACGTAGTACTCGTACTTCGGCCAGCTGGTGAGCTTGGTCGGCACGGTTCCGTTGTAGCGGATGACGTGCGGCAGGTACGTCGCGTTGGTCCGGCCGTGGATGAGGTGGAACTCGGCGCCCGTGACGTGGGCCATCGCGTGCGCGATCCCGAGGAACGCGTTGCCGAAGGCCATGCCCGCGATGGACGCCGCGTTGTGCATCTTCTCGCGTGCCTTGACGACCGAGTCTTTCGAGTTGCCGGGGCCGCCGACGACAGACTCTTCGATGTTCTCGAAGATGAGCTTGATCGCGTGCAAGCACAGGCCGTCGGTGAAGTCGTTCGCGTAGACGGACACGTACGCCTCGGTCGCGTGGGTGAGCGCGTCGAAGCCGGAGTCTGCTGCGAGGAAGGACGGCATCATCGCGGTCAGGGCCGGGTCGACGATCGCGACGGTGGGCGTGAGCGCGTAGTCGGCGAGCGGGTACTTCTTGCCGCTGACCGGGTCGCTGATGACTGCGAACGGGGTCATCTCAGATCCGGTGCCCGACGTCGTCGGGATGCAGACGAGGCTGGCCTTCTCGCCGAGGTCGGGGAACTTGAAGGCACGCTTGCGGACGTCGAAGAACTTCTCCTTCATGTCCGCGAACTCGATCTCGGGGTGCTCGTAGAGGAGCCACATGACCTTCGCAGCATCCATGGGGGAGCCGCCGCCGAGCGCGATGATGGTGTCCGGGTTGAAGTGGCGCATCTCTTCTGCGCCCTTCTGGACCGAGTCCACCGTGGGCTCGGGGAGGATGTCGTCGATGATCTGGAGCGCGACGCGCTCTCCACGACGGTTGAGCACGTCGAGGATCTTGTCGACGAAGCCGAGGCGCGTCATCGTGGAGTCGGTGACGATCGTGACCCGGCTGATGCCGTGCATGTCCGCGAGGTAGCGGATGGCGTTCGGCTCGAAGTATGTCTTGGCGGGAACCTTGAACCACTGCAAGTTGTTGTTCCTCCGGCCGATGCGCTTGATGTTGACGAGGTTGACGGCTGAGACGTTGTTGGAGACCGAGTTGTGGCCGTAGGAGCCGCAGCCGAGCGTCAGCGAGGGGATGAAGGCGTTGTAGATGTCACCGATGCCACCGAGCGAGCTCGGCGCGTTGGTGATGATCCGGACAGCCTTGACCCGGGAGCCGAACTCCTCGATGATCGCTGCGTCTTCGGAGTGGATCGAGCCCGAGTGGCCGAGGCCGTCGAACTCCACCATCTGCTCGGAGAGCGAGATGCCGTGCTCGGCGTCGTCGGCCCGCAGGACGGCGAGGACGGGGGCGAGCTTCTCACGGGTGAGGGGCTCGTGAGGGCCGACTCCGGAGACCTCGACGAGGATGATCGACGTCTCGTCGGGAACCGTGAAGCCGGCGTTCTGTGCGATCCACGCGGGGGACTGGCCGACGACCGAGGCGTTGAGCTTCGCTCCGCCGCAGTTCTCCGACCCTGCCTGGACTCCGAAGATGAACTCCTCGAGGAGTGCCTTCTCGGCGGCGTTCGCCCGGTAGGCGTGGAGGATGTCGAACTCGGCCATGGCCTCGTCGTAGATCGGGGCGTCGAGGATGACTGCCTGCTCGGACGCGCAGACCATGCCGTTGTCGAAGGACTTGGACAGGACCACGTCGTTGACGGCGCGCTTGAGCTTGGCGCTGCGCTCGATGAAGGCGGGGACGTTACCGGCGCCGACGCCCAGGGCGGGCTTGCCGCACGAGTAGGCGGCGCGGACCATGGCGTTGCCGCCCGTGGCGAGGATGAGCGAGACGCCCGGGTGGTTCATGAGGAGGTTCGTGGCCTCGAGGGAGGGCGTCGACACCCACTGGATGCAGTTCTTGGGGGCTCCGGCGGCGATGGCAGCGTCGCGGACCACCTTGGCGGCGGCGACGGAGCAGCCCTGCGCGGAGGGGTGGAAGCCGAAGACGATCGGGTTGCGGGTCTTGAGCGCGATGAGCGCCTTGAAGATCGCGGTGGAGGTCGGGTTGGTGACCGGGGTGACGCCGCAGATGACTCCGACCGGCTCGGCGATCTCGGTGATGCCGGTGATCTCGTCGCGGCTGATGATGCCGACGGTCTTGAGCTTGAGCATCGAGTTGGTGACGTGCTCGCACGCGAAGATGTTCTTCACGGCCTTGTCTTCGAAGGTGCCTCGCTTGGTCTCTTCGACAGCGTGGACGGCGAGTGCGCCGTGCTGGTTGAGAGCAGCGACCGACGCCTTCTTGACGATCTGATCGATCTGTTCCTGCGTGAACGCGGCGTACTCGGCCAGCGCTTCCTGCGCCCCGGCGACCAGGACGTCGATCTGTGTGGAGATCGACGCGCTCACTGGTGTGTCGGTCATGGTCATTGTGTCCCCTTGCGTAGCGGTCCGTGTGAGATCTTTGTCTTGGTCTCACAGTAGACGTTGTAACCCAGGTCACATGCGCCAAAGGTCCCATGTTTTCGACCTCACGAATCCTCTCCGTCGGACGTCTACAGATCAGGGCGACGAACCGGCACAGACGCCTGCCCGACGACCACGCTCACGGACACGGACGGATCGAGAGACGATGAAGACGTTCACGGTGATCAGCTCGCCGCTCGGCGATCTGACGGCTGTCGCGACGGACGGCACGCTCAGCGCGCTGTACATGACGGACGCGGTCCACCGGCCGTCGGACGCATCCTTCGGGGAGGCGACGGAGGCAGGATTTGCGCTGCTGCGCGAAGAGATCACCCGGTACTTCGCGGGGGAGCTGCGCACCTTCACCGTCGAGACCGCCGCCGCAGGCACCCCGTTCCAGCTCCGGGTCTGGGCGGCGCTCGCGCGGATCCCGTACGGCCAGACCCGGTCGTACGCCGAGATCGCGCACGACCTCGGCGATCCCCGGACGGTCCGGGCCGTGGGCGCCGCGAACGGTCGGAACCCGCTGAGCATCGTCGTGCCGTGCCACCGCGTCGTCGGGGCTGACGGATCGCTCGTCGGCTTTGCCGGCGGTATCGAGCGCAAGCGCGCTCTCCTCGACCTGGAGAACCCCGCTCACGGCCGGTCAGGGGTGCTCTTCTGATGGTCGTCCGGCGACGGTCCGGTGCCCGGTGAGCACAGCGAGCCTGCCCCCCTTCGACGCCGTCGTGCGACAGCACGGCGCTGCCGTGCTGCGCCTGTGCAGGACGGTCGCGGGCGTGCACGATGCCGAGGACGTGTGGTCCGAGACGTTCCTCGCAGCGCTGCGGGCCTACCCCGCGCTCCCGGCTGACACCAACGTCGAGGCCTGGCTCGTGACGATCGCTCGACGCAAGTCGATCGACGCGCTGCGCGCTGCCGGGAGACGCCCGGTCCCGGTCGAGACGGTGCCGGAACGCGGTGCGCACGAAGCGACGGGGGACCCGGACCTCGTGACCGCGGTCGCTGCGTTGCCGCTCCGACAGCGGGAGGCGATCGCCTTCCACTACCTCGTCGGGCTGCCCTACGCCCAGGTCGCCGAGATCGTCGGCGGCTCGGAGCCCGCGGCCCGCCGGGCCGCCGCAGACGGGATGAAGGCGTTGCGCCGGACCTACCGACCCGCGCTCGAACCCTCTGGAGGGGGATCGCGATGACGAACGACAGCCTGCCGACCTTTCCTGACGCGACGGCCTCGAGCCTCCTGGAGACGCTGGGAGCCGCGGACGACGACGCATCGACCCGTCTCGCCGCACGCCTCGCCGCGGCCGCGGCAGACGAGGACCTCCTCGACATCGCCTACCGGACCCTCGACACCCCCGTGGGTCAGCTCGTCCTCGCGGCCACGACCGAGGGTCTCGTTCGTGTCGCGTTCGCCTCCGAGGGCCTCGAGGCCGTGCTCAGCACCCTCGCGCTGCGCATCAGCCCGCGCGTGCTCTACGCACCGGCGCGGCTCGACGCGACCGCGACGGAGCTCGACGAATATTTCGCCGGGCGCCGCCGCACCTTCGACGTCCCTCTCGACCTCCGTCTGGCTGTGGGCTTCCGGCGTGACGTCGTCACGGCGCTGCCGACGATCGCCTACGGGAGCACGGCGAGCTACGCCGCCGTCGCCGCACGTGCCGGGAGCCCGCGCGCCACCCGGGCGGTGGGGACAGCGTGCGCGCGCAACCCCCTCCCGCTGGTTCTGCCCTGCCACCGCGTCGTCCGCACGGACGGTGGCCTCGGCCAGTACGCCGGGGGTGCTGCGACGAAGGCGTGGCTCCTCGACCTCGAGCGCGGTCGATGAGCGCGACGCTGGACGTGCCCTGCACGCTGCCCCTCACGCTCGAGCCCTTGCTGCGGACCATCGCCGCTCATGCGGTCCCAGGTCTCGAGACCTGCGACGTCGAGGGGCGGACGCACTCGAAGGTCGTGCACGACGGGGAGGTGGGCCTCGCCGCGGCGTGGGACACCCCTGGTGCGGTGACGCTGAGCGCGACCGGACGGGCCGGCCCCGTCGAGGTCACCGGCGATCTCGTGCGTCTCGCCCGCCGATGGCTCGACCTCGACCGCGACGTCGCCGCCGTCGACACCCGCCTCGCGGAGTCCGAGCTGCTCCGGCCGCTCGTCGCCGCGCGGCCGGGGCTGCGGGTGCTCGGGACGGACGCTCCGGCCGGGCTGCGGGCGTTCCCTCGTCCCGCGGTGCTCGCAGGCACGGACGCTGAGGAGCTGCGCGCGCTCGTCGGCCTGACGCGGGCGCGGGCCGCCACGGTCGTGGGCCTTGCGCGTGCCGTGACGGACGGCGTCGTGCTGCTCACCTCGACGGATCCCCGAGAGGTGAGGGCTGCGCTCCTCGGCCTGCCGGGTGTCGGCCCCTGGACCGCCGACTATCTCGCGCTCCGGGCACTCGGCGACCACGACGCCTACCCTGCCGACGACCTCGTGCTCAAGCGCGCTCTCGGGGTACGGAGCGGGCGGGAGGCCTCCGCGCTGAGTCGAGACTGGGCGCCGTGGCGTGCCTACGCCGTGACGCACCTGTGGACGCAGGCCGTCTACGGAGACGCTCGCCCCGCGATGACGAAGGCTCGGTCTCCCTGGCGGGAGCCCGAGCCTTGATGGTGCCCTCGATAGGATTCGAACCTACGACCTTCTGCTCCGGAGGCAGACGCTCTATCCCCTGAGCTACGAGGGCGGGGACCGTGGCCGGAACCGACGCGCGGGCGTCGTCCGGATCAGGCATGGAGCACATTACCAGCCTTGGGCGACGGAGTTGGCGCGCCGCGCTCGCGTCGACCGCGAGAGGCGCGACTGAGCGACCGCTCAGGCGACGGGATCGCCGATGTATGTTCCGAGGTAGGACGTGATCTCGCCCATGGCTCGACGAGCGTCCCCGTCAGCGATCGCCTCGATGAGGGCGTCGTGGTCGTCCTCGGACCGGGTGTGCACGAGCCCGACGACGTTCGTGCGGATGTTCGCTCCGATCGCGTCGATGAGGTTCTCGTAGAGCGACAGGAGCACAGGGTTGCCGGCGGCTGCCGCGATGGCACGGTGCAGCGCGAGGTCGGACGCGACCATCGCGTCGACGTCTCCGCTCCCGAACGCCTCTTGCCGGTCGGCGTTGAGCGTCCGCAGGATGAGGACGTCTTCGGCGGTGCGACGGCTGGCTGCGAGCCGGGCAGCCTCGACCTCGAGGCTGCGGCGCACCTCGAGGATGTGGACGTGCGTGGCGTCGGCGATCTGGCGCCCCATGACTACCGTCAGCTCGGAGTCGGACAGGACGTAGGTGCCCGAGCCCTGGCGACGGACGAGGAGCCCGGCATGGACGAGGGACTGGACCGCCTCGCGCACGGTGTTACGCCCGACACCGAGCAGCGCTGTCAGCGCGGGCTCTGTGGGGATACGGCTCCCGACAGGCCAGTCGCCTGAGGTGATGTGGCGGCGGATCTCGTCGACTGCTCGGTCGATGAGTCCTGATCTGTCGTTCATCCGATGACGTCTCTCAGCTCGATGGAGCGGTGCGCCCGCGTCCGTGCGTTCCCCGGCACCCTACTCGGTGACCTCCGACACCGAGGAGGCGCGTAGTCGGTAGGATCGTGGGGTGACCCCCACCGAGCTCTCCGACGCCCTTCGCGCTGCCCTGACCGCTGCCCACGCCGAGGGCACGCTCGCCCTCGACCCGGCCGAGATCCCCAGCCTGGTCCACGTCGAACGACCTCGTCAGCGCGAGCACGGCGACTGGGCCACGAACGTGGCGCTCCAGCTGGCGAAGAAGGCAGGCATGTCTCCACGGGCGCTCGCCGACGACCTCGCACGGCGACTCGCGGCCACGCCGGGGATCAAGAGCGTCGACGTCGCCGGTCCGGGATTCCTCAACATCACGCTCGACGCGGCGACGGCCGGCGAGCTCGCGCGCACCATCCTTCGGGAGGGGGCCGCCTACGGCCGCGGCCAGGTCGAGGCGGGCAAGAAGATCAACCTCGAGTTCGTCTCGGCCAACCCCACGGGCCCCATCCACATCGGTGGTGTGCGGTGGGCCGCGGTCGGCGACTCGCTCGCCCGAGTCCTCGAAGCAGCGGGTGCTGAGGTGACCCGGGAGTACTACTTCAACGACCACGGCGCCCAGATCGACCGCTTCTCGCGCTCGCTGCTCGCCCGTGCAAAGGGTGAGGACGCTCCTGAAGACGGCTACGGAGGCCAGTACATCCAGGAGATCGCCGACGCCGTCCGTGCCCAGGTGGCGGCAGCAGGTGACCCCGACCCCCTCACGCTTCCCGACGCGGAGGCGCAGGAGGCCTTCCGGGCGATCGGGGTCGACCGGATGTTCACCGAGATCAAGGACGCGCTCCACGGCTTCGGTGTCGACTTCGACGTCTACTTCCACGAGGACACGCTCCACGAGTCCGGCGCGGTGGACCGTGCTGTCGCTCGGCTGCGCGACGCCGGCCACATCTTCGAGTCCGACGGTGCCACCTGGCTGCGGACCACCGACTTCGGCGACGACAAGGACCGCGTCGTCATCAAGTCGGACGGCGAGGCCGCCTATATCGCCGGCGACATCGCGTACTACCTCGACAAGCGGGAGCGCGGGTTCGACGACGTCATCATCATGCTCGGCGCCGACCACCACGGGTACGTCGGGCGGATGATGGCCGTCTGCGCAGCCTTCGGCGACCAGCCCGGGAAGAACCTGCAGATCCTCATCGGTCAGATGGTCAACCTGCTCAAGGAGGGCCAGCCGCTGCGGATGAGCAAGCGTGCAGGCAACGTCGTGACGCTCGAGGACCTCGTCGACGCCGTGGGCGTCGACGCGGCGCGCTACTCGCTCGTCCGCTCGTCCGCAGACTCGACGATCGACCTCGACCTCGACCTGCTGGCCCGCGCCACGAACGAGAACCCGGTCTTCTATGTCCAGTACGCGCACGCGCGGACGGCGAACGTCGCGCGCAACGCGGCCGACCACGGCGTGCTCCGCCAGGACAGCAGCGGGGCCGACACGTTCGACCCGTCGTTGCTCACGGCCGAGACCGAGTCGTCCCTCCTCGGCTCGCTCACCGAGTTTCCCCGGGTGGTCGCGCAGGCTGCCGAGCTACGCGAGCCGCACCGGGTCGCACGGTACCTCGAGGCCCTCGCCGGCGACTATCACAAGTGGTACGCGGAGTGCCGGGTCACGCCCGTCGGCGACGAAGAGGTCACGGACGTCCACCGGACACGCCTGTGGCTCAACGACGCGACCCGCCAGGTGCTCGCCAACGGTCTCGCCCTCCTGGGCGTGAACGCCCCGGAGCGGATGTGAGCGCCGTCGAGGAGCCGGGGACCGGCTCGGTCGCGCTCGACCCGAACGTCTGGCCGCACACAGCGGTGCTCGATCAGGACGGGGAGCTGGCGCTCGCCGGTATCGGTGCCACGGACCTCGCCGGACGCTTCGACACCCCCGCGTACATCCTCGACGAGGAGACCTTTCACGCGCGGGCGCGGCTGTTCCGAGACGCGTTCAGCGAGGCCTTCGCTGCGGTCGGCAGCACGGTCGACGTCTACTACGCCGGCAAGTCCTTCCTCTCTGTGGCGGTCGCCCGCTGGGCACGCGCCGACGGGCTCCGTGTCGACACGTGCACGGGTGGCGAGCTCGCGGTCGCGCTGCGCGCCGGGGTCCCCGGCGCCGAGATCGGGCTGCACGGCAACAACAAGTCGGACTCCGAGATCGCTCGCGCGATCGACGCCCGGGTGGGGCGCGTCGTCGTCGACTCGCACGCCGAGATCGAGCGGATCGCGCAGGCCGCTCGCGACGCAGGCCGGACCTCCGACGACCGGGTCCCGGTCATGGTGCGCGTGACGACCGGCATCCACGCCGGCGGGCACGAGTTCATCTCGACGGCCCACGAGGACCAGAAGTTCGGCATCTCGCTCACCGGCGGGCAGGCACTCGACGCGTTGCAGTCCGTCCTCGCGCACCCCGAGCTCGAGCTCCTCGGTGCCCACACGCACATCGGCTCGCAGATCCAGGACGCCCAGGCGTTCGAGGTCAACGCCCGCAAGATGCTCGGTCTGCGCGAGGAGCTGCGTGCGCAGACAGGATTCCTCATGCCCGAGCTGGACCTCGGCGGCGGGTACGGGATCGCCTACCTTCCCGGCGAGGTTCCCATCGACGTGCGTGCGCTCGCGACGGATCTCGCCCAGGTCGTCGCGTCGGTCTGCACAGAGCTGTCGACGACGGTGCCGCGCATCTCCATCGAACCGGGCCGCGCGATCGTCGGCTCGACCACGGTGACGCTCTACACCGTCGGCGTCGTGAAGCCGGTGACGCTCGAGGACGGCAGCGTGCGGACCTATGTCGCGGTCGACGGCGGGATGAGCGACAACATCCGCCCCGCGCTCTACGACGCCCGGTACACCGCACGCCTCGCCAACCGCACCGGCTCGGCCGAGACGGTGCGGGCCCGCGTCGTCGGCAAGCACTGCGAGAGCGGGGACATCGTCATCCCTGACCTCCGGCTGCCGGCTGACATCGCACCCGGGGACCTGCTCGCGGTCCCCGCGACAGGTGCCTACGGGCGGTCCATGGCGAGCAACTACAACCACGTCCTGCGTCCTCCCGTCGTGGTCGTCGACCGCGGCGAGGCGCGGGTCATCGTCCGCCGCGAGACGGAAGACGACCTCCTTGCGCTCGACCTGGGCTAGACCCGTATCGTGAGACGTCCACCCACGGGTGGGCGCCTCAGGTGAGGATCGTCGAAGACCGACACCAGACCTGACTCGAGCCCTCCGCCCGGGAGAACATCGAGATCGACGAATCGAAGGGTGGCACTCGTGCCCGCACCAACGGCGCTCCGCGTCGCACTTCTCGGCTGCGGCGTCGTGGGCACGCAGGTGGTCCGGCTCCTCACCGAGCAGGCTGACGACCTCACGTCGCGTGTCGGCGCTCGTCTCGAGCTCGTCGGGATCGCCGTCCGTGACACGTCGATCGCTCGCGACCCCGTCGTCGACCCCGCTCTGCTCACGCAGGACGCCGACGGACTGGTCGCCCGGGCCGACATCGTCATCGAGGTGATGGGCGGGATCGAGCCAGCACGCTCGCTCATCCTGCGCGCGGTGGCGTCCGGCGCCTCGGTGGTCACCGCCAACAAGGCTCTCCTCGCGGAAGACGGACCGACCCTGTACCACGCAGCAGACGAAGCCGGCGTCGACGTCTACTACGAGGCCGCCGTCGCGGGCGCGATCCCGCTCGTCCGACCGGTTCGCGAGTCGCTCGCAGGCGACCGGGTCGAACGAGTCCTCGGCATCGTCAACGGCACGACGAACTACGTCCTCGACCAGATGTCCGCATACGGCATGGGGTTCGACGAAGCCGTTGCCCAGGCCCAGGAGCTCGGGTACGCCGAAGCCGACCCGACGGCCGACGTGGAAGGCTACGACGCCGCCGCCAAGGCAGCCATCCTCGCGTCCCTGGCGTTCCACACCCGTGTCACGCTCGACGACGTCAGCCGAGAAGGCATCACGTCCATCACCGCCGACGACGTCGCCTGGGCCGCCAAGACGGGCCACGTCATCAAGCTTCTCGCCATCTGCGAGGTCACCCCGGACGGTGTGTCCGCACGGGTCCATCCAGCCCTGGTTCCTCTCGCGCACCCCCTCGCTGGCGTGCGCGGCGCTTTCAACGCCGTGTTCATCGAAGCCGAAGCGGCTGGTGAGCTCATGTTCTACGGCCGCGGCGCGGGCGGCGCACCGACGGCCTCGGCCGTCCTGGGAGACGTCGTCTCCGTCGCGCGCCACCGGGTCCTCGGCGGACGAGGCCCGGTCGAGTCGAGCTACGCCCAGCTGCCGATCGCCTCGCCGTCCTCGACGATCACCCGCTACCAGGTACGGATCGCCGTCGACGACCGGCTTGGCGTCCTCGCGCAGGTGGCACAGCTCCTCGCCGAGAACGGCGTCTCCATCGAGGCCGTCCGCCAGGCGCCGGAGTCGTCCGACGACGGATCCACCGGGATCGCGCACCTCGTCATCACCACGCACTCCGCTGCCGAGTCTGCGCTCGCGGCCACCGTCGCCGCGATCGCCGACCTGGACGCCGTCCAAGACGTCACGTCGGTCTTGAGAGTCGAGGGATCCTGATGGCGCACCTGTGGCGAGGGATCATCCGTGAGTACGCCGATCTCCTGCCCGCACACCTCTCGACGCACGTCGTCTCCATCGCCGACGCTCTCCAGCTCTCCTGACGCCGGCGATGCAGCTCGGTGCGGATCACGTCCGCGTACGCGTCCCGGCCACGAGCGCGAACCTCGGCCCGGGGTTCGACTCCCTCGGTCTCGCGCTCGGCTATCACGACACCCTCGAGGTGCGCGCGCTCGGCAGCGCGCGCGTCCAGGTCGACGTCACCGGCGAAGGCGCGGGGGAGGTGCCAGACGACGACCGTCACCTCGTCGTGCGTGCCCTGCGTCTCGCTCTCGACCATGCGGGTGCACCCCAGACCGGCCTGCACCTCACGTGCACGAACCGCATCCCGCACGGGCGAGGGATGGGATCGTCGGCGGCTGCGGTCGTCGCCGGCCTCCTGGCGGCGCGGATGCTCGTCGCCGACCCGGGCGCGCTCGACGACGCCACGGTGCTCGCGCTCGCCACCCAGATGGAGGGGCACCCGGACAACGCCGCGCCGGCGATCCTCGGTGGAGCCACGGTGGCGTGGACGCCGTCCCCGGGGGACCCCCCACGAGCCGTTCGGCTCCGGGTGCACCCGGAGATCGAACCGACCGTCCTCGTCCCGGTCTCGCGGCTCGCGACGCACACCGCGCGCGGTGTCCTGCCCGCCGAGGTCCCGCACGCGGACGCTGCGTTCAACGCCGGCCGCACGGCTCTGCTCGTCCATGCGCTCGCTGAGGACCCGGACCTGCTCTTCGACGCGACGCAGGACCGGCTGCACCAGGAGTACCGGTCTGGCGTCATGGTCAGCACCTGGGAGCTCGTCCGGGGACTGCGTGCCCAGGGAGTTCCCGCGATGGTCTCAGGCGCGGGTCCCACGGTCCTCGTGCTCGAGCGGACCGCCCGAGCGCGGTTCGTCGCCGGTGCGGTGGACGACCTCGTCGGGGGATCAGAGCAGTGGACGGTGATGCGCCCGGGACTGGACCTGCGAGGAGCTGCCGCCGAGCGCGTCTAGTCGGCGGTGCGTCAGGAGCCCGCCAGGAGCGGGTGCTCGAGTGATACAGTTGCGGCAGTCTCCTGCACCCTCCGGCACTCGCCGGTTGGCAGTGTGCCACTCCGATCACCGCGAGATGCCCCGCACGGCGTCACTGTGGATCATCGAGATTCCTGTTGGACAGCCACGGTGAATCCGGAACCGGCACATCTTCTGGGAGACAATCCGAGCCGCGACGCCTGACGTCTGGTCCCACTGTCCTGGTGACGTGCGCTCGTACTACGTACCGGCCGCCTCAGTGCCGTACGTCGACCGCCCGCGGCCCGCCTGTCAAGGCATGAGGCCGTAGACGAGGGGAAGGGTCCTTCGTGACAGAAACCATCGAGGCCGTCAGCAGCAGTCCTGCAGACGGCTCATCCCGTTCCGGCGCCATCTCGGCACTCCGGCTCCCTGAGCTGCAGGCGCTCGCCGCCCAGCTCGGGGTGAAGGGCACGTCGAAGATGCGCAAGAGCGATCTCCTCGACGTCATCAAGGCGACCCAGGGCGGCGCGACGACGCGCCCCGCACGCTCCGTGGAGAAGACCGCCACGGAGCAGGCCCCGGCGAGCTCGCAGGCTGCGCCTCCTGCGACGGCACGAACGGCCGACTCCGGCGCTGCGTCGTCGAGCGACACGGCGCCGGTGCGCGAGCGCGCCTCTCGCTCGGCGCGTGCAGCAGCCCAGACGGACACTCTCGTCCAAGCACAGGCTCCGGCTCACGAACGTCCGGCGCGCGCCGAGCGCTCGGACGTCAGGCTCGCACCAGGAGAGACCGTCGACGAGCGGGCGGCTCGGGCCGCTGCGGCGGTCGTCGACGTGACGCTGCCAGAGCGCGGTCAGCGCGAGCGTGGCTCCCGTCGTGCCGCGCGAGGCGCCGGTGCGCCCCAGGACGGAGCGCGTGCCGCGACCGGTTCCTCGGCCGACCCGGCTGCGAACATCGTCGACGGCGCCACGAGCGAGGGCGCGTCACGGCAGAACGGTGAGCAGCGCCCGCCGCGCCAGCGTCCGGACCGCGCCGGCAGCGACCGCTCGGAGCGCAGCGAGCGTCCCGATCGTGCTGGAGCACAGAGCGACCGCTCCGACCGCAACTTGCAGAACGACCGCAGCGCGCAGAACGACCGCAACGGTTCGCAGAGCGACCGCAACGACCGTGAGCGCACCGTCGGTCAGGACGACGACGACGAGCGCGGCGGCCGTCGTCGCCGGGGCCGTGACCGTTACCGCGACCGCGACCGCAAGCGCGGCCGTACCCGTCCCGGCAACGGCACCAACGACATCCCGGCGTTCGACGACACCGAGGTGACCGAAGACGACGTGCTGCTGCCTGTCGCTGGGATCCTCGACATCCTCGACAGCTATGCGTTCGTCCGGACGAGCGGCTACCTCCCCGGTCAGAACGACGTCTATGTCTCTCTGAGCCAGGTCAAGAAGGCCGGACTGCGTCGTGGTGACGCTGTCACCGGCGCAGTGCGCCAGCCGCGCGAGGGCGAGAACACCGGGCAGGCGACGGCGAACCGTCAGAAGTACAACGCTCTCGTGCGTCTCGACTCGGTCAACGGCATGGACCCGCAGGAGGCCCACGGCCGTGCGGACTTCGCGAAGCTCACGCCGCTGTACCCGCAGGAGCGCCTGCGTCTCGAGCACGCGGACACCACCCGTCTGACGCCTCGTGTCATCGACATCGTCGCGCCTATCGGCAAGGGCCAGCGTGGTCTGATCGTCTCCCCGCCCAAGGCGGGAAAGACGATCATCATGCAGCAGATCGCGAACGCGATCACGGCGAACAATCCTGAGGTCCACCTCATGGTCGTCCTCGTGGACGAGCGCCCTGAAGAGGTCACGGACATGGAGCGGACGGTCAAGGGTGAGGTCATCGCCTCGACGTTCGACCGCCCTGCCTCCGACCACACGATCGTCGCGGAGCTCGCCATCGAGCGGGCCAAGCGGCTCGTCGAGCTCGGTCAAGACGTCGTCGTGCTCCTCGACTCCCTCACGCGCCTGTCCCGTGCGTACAACCTGGCGGCGCCTGCCTCGGGCCGCATCCTCTCCGGTGGGGTGGACGCCTCGGCGCTGTACCCGCCGAAGCGGTTCTTCGGTGCCGCGCGCAACATCGAGCACGGCGGCTCGCTCACGATCCTCGCGTCCGCTCTCGTCGAGACCGGGTCCAAGATGGACGAGGTCATCTTCGAGGAGTTCAAGGGCACGGGCAACATGGAGCTCCGGCTCGCCCGGTCGCTCGCCGACAAGCGGATCTTCCCTGCGGTCGACGTCAACGCGTCAGGCACGCGCCGCGAGGAGATCCTCATGGGGCAGGACGAGCTGCGGGTCATCTACAAGCTGCGGCGTGTCATGGGAGCGCTCGATCACCAGCAGGCGATCGAGCTCTTGCTCGGCAAGCTCAAGGACACGAAGTCCAACGCCGAGTTCTTGCTCCAGGTGCAGAAGACGACACCCGGCAACTTCCTGGACGACGAGAATGCTGGTCGCACCGTCTAGTCGTCCGTGCACCGCCTCGGCGGGATGATTTCGGTCCCGTCTGTTGTTCTGTCACAATGGTCCGTTGACTTCTGGTTCACGAGGGCGGTCCTGTCCTCGACCCAGCGGCATGTCCCAAGGAGAAATACCCGTGAAGGCTGATATCCACCCCGAGTACGTCGACACCGTGGTCACCTGCACCTGCGGCAACACGTTCCACACCCGCAGCACCCAGACGTCCGGACAGATCGCGTCCGACGTCTGCTCTGCCTGCCACCCGTTCTACACGGGCAAGCAGAAGATCCTCGACACCGGTGGCCGCGTGGCCCGCTTCGAGGCGCGCTACGGCAAGAAGCCGACGGCCGAGTAGCACTCCCACAGCGCTGGTGGGACGACGATCGACAACCTCTCCAGGGGCAGTCGGGCGTCGTCCCGCCGGCGCTGTCGTGTTTCCAGGACCGGATGTCGAGCATCAGACAAGTCGAGGAACAGACACACATGAGCGAGTCTTTCGCGGTGGTCGAGCCGCTCCTGGCCGAGCACGCCGAGATCGAGGGGCAGCTCGCTGACCCCGCGATCCATGCCGACGCCGGTCGGGCACGGACCCTCGGCCGACGCTACGCCGAGCTGGGCCAGGTGGTCGCCGCGTACCGCGGGTGGCGCAGCGCGACCGATGACGCCGAGGCTGCGGGCGAGCTCGCAGCCGAGGACGCGTCGTTCGCCGCCGAGGTCCCGGCGCTCCAGGAGGCCGCGGACGTCGCGACCGAGAAGCTCCGCCGCGTCCTCGTCCCGCGCGACCCGGACGACGGTCGTGACGTCATCCTCGAGATCAAGGCGGGGGAGGGAGGCGAGGAGTCCGCGCTCTTCGCCGGAGACCTCCTGCGCATGTACCTGCGCTACGCAGAGCGCCGCGGGTGGAAGACCGAGATCATCGAGGCCACAGAGTCCGATCTCGGCGGCTACAAGGACGTCCAGGTCGCGGTCAAGGCGAAGGGCACCGTGGCACCGGAGGACGGAGCCTGGGCGAACCTCAAGTACGAGGGCGGTGTCCACCGGGTCCAGCGCGTACCGGCGACGGAGTCGCAGGGCCGCATCCACACGTCCGCGGCCGGGGTTCTCGTCTTCCCCGAGGTCGAGGACGCGGGCGAGCTCGAGATCGACCAGAACGACCTGCGCATCGACGTGTATCGCTCGTCCGGTCCTGGCGGGCAGTCCGTCAACACGACGGACTCTGCCGTGCGGATCACGCACGTCCCGTCGGGGATCGTCGTGTCGATGCAGAACGAGAAGTCGCAGCTGCAGAACAAAGAGCAGGCGATGCGCGTGCTGCGTGCCCGGCTCCTTGCCGCGCGCCAGGAAGAAGAGGCCGCGGCAGCCAACGACATCCGTCGTTCCCAGGTACGGACGGTCGACCGCTCCGAGCGCATCCGGACGTACAACTACCCGGAGAACCGGATCGCCGACCACCGCACCGGATACAAGTCGTACAACCTGGACCAGGTGCTCGACGGCGACCTAGAACCGGTCGTGCGGTCGGCGATCGACAAGGACGAGGCTGCTCGTCTCGCAGCGGCCGGGAGCTGACCCCGTGGCGCATGACGTGGGCCAGCTCGTACGGTCCGCCGCTGCGCTCCTCGCCGCAGCAGGCGTCGAGAGCGCGCGGACCGATGCTGAGCTCTTGCTCGCTCACGCCGCGGGCATGTCCCGGAGCGACGTGGTGACAGCGGCGCTCCTGGGCCGGCCGCTGGACGTGGCGGGCGCGGCCGAGGCCTTCGACGTCCTCGTCGCACGCCGCGCCGAGCGTGAGCCGCTCCAGCACCTCGTCGGATCCGCGCCCTTCCGTCATCTCGAGCTCGAGGTCGGCCCTGGGGTCTTCGTGCCGCGACCGGAGACCGAGACCGTCGCCCAGCGCGCTGTCGACGAGACGGTGGCGGTGCTCGCCCGCACGGGCGCCGCCCGGGTGGTCGATCTCTGCACAGGCTCTGGGGCCATCGCCCTCGCCGTCGCGACCGAGGCGCCGGGGTGCACCGTCCACGCCGTCGAGCTCGATGCAGCCGCTCTCGGGTGGGCTCGGCGCAACGTCGAGCGCATCCTCGGAGACCAGGGCCCGGAGCCGCGCCTCATCGTGGTCCGAGGAGACGCGCGACGTGCGCTCTCCGAGCTCGACGGCTTGTGCGACGTGGTCGTGACCAACCCTCCTTACGTCCCACCAGGTGCTGTCCCCAAGGACCCCGAGGTGGCGCTCCACGATCCAGGCGTCGCGCTCTACGGGCTGGGGTCCGACGGCCTCGAGGTGCCGCGCGGTGTCGCTGCAGCGGCTGCACGGCTCTTGCGTCCGGGCGGTCTCCTCGTCATGGAGCACGCTGAGGTGCAGGCGGCTGCGGCGCGCGCGATGATCGACGACCTCCGCGCGTTCGAGCCTGCGACGACCGGAGCGGACCTCACCGGACGTCCGCGCATGGTCGTGGCACGTCGGACCGTGGGCTCGCGCGCAGACGGGCCCACGAACATGGAAGACTCTCGGTCGTGAGTACGTCGAGCATCCGCCCAGCCCACGACGCGTCCGTGTGGGGAATCTCTATCGACGAGGCGGTGCACGCCGTCCAGCGCGGCGGGCTCGTCGTGCTGCCGACCGACACGGTCTACGGGATCGGCGCCGACGCCTTCGCGCCCGACGCGGTGGCCGCGCTGCTCGCCGCCAAGGGGCGTGGACGGCAGATGCCGCCGCCGGTGCTGGTGGGCTCCGTCGCGACCCTCGACGGCCTGGCGACCGACGTTCCCGAGGGAGCACGCGCGCTGGCCGAGCGGTTCTGGCCCGGCGCGCTGACGATCATCGTGCGTGCACAGCCGTCCCTCGCCTGGGACCTCGGGGAGACCCACGGCACGGTGGCGCTGCGCATGCCGGACCACCCGGCCGCGCTCGCGCTCCTGGCACGGACCGGCCCGATGGCGGTCTCGAGCGCCAACCGCACGGGCCAGCAGGCGGCACTCACCGCGACCGAGGCCCACGCTCAGCTCGGCGACTCGGTGCAGGTCTTCCTCGACGGCGGGACCGCTCCAGGCGGTGTGGCATCGACGATCGTCGACGCCACAGGCGGCGTGCTGCGGGTCGTGCGAGAGGGCGCCCTGAGCCTCGAGGAGCTTCTCACCGTCACGGCGGTGGAACCGTTCCAGGTGCCTGCACCCGTCGAGACGAAGGCCCCGGAACCGTCCGAGGAACAACCCACGCCCCCTGAGGCGTCCACGACCCCTGAGACCGAGGACGACGCCCGGTGAGGGTCTACCTTCTTGTCATGCTCGTGGCGGGGGCCGTCACGTTCCTCCTCACTCCGTTCGCACGCTGGCTGGCTGTCCGGACCCGAGCCGTCACGGCGGTCCGGGCGCGCGATGTCCACACGATCCCGACCCCGCGCCTCGGGGGCGTCGCCATGCTGCTCGGCATCGCCACCGCGTTCGTCCTCGCGTCGCAGATGCCCTTTCTCGAAGGGGTCTTCGACTCCTCGAACGAGGCGTGGGCGATCCTCGGTGCAGGGGCGATGGTGTGCCTGCTCGGCGTGGCCGACGACATCTGGGACCTCGACTGGATGACCAAGCTCGTCGGTCAGGTGCTCGCCGCAGGTTTCATGGCGGTCCAAGGGGTCCAGCTCATCACCATCCCCGTCGGCGGGCTGACGATCGGCTCGAGCAGGCTGTCGCTCTTCGCGACCGTCCTCGTCGTCGTCGTCGCCATGAACGCGGTGAACTTCGTCGACGGGCTCGACGGGCTCGCTGCCGGGATGATCGCGATCGGCGGGACGGGGTTCTTCGTCTACACGTATCTCCTCACCCAGGACGCCAACCCCACCGACTACTCCAACCTTGCGACAGTTGTCATCTCTGCGCTCGTCGGGGCCTGTCTCGGCTTTCTGCCGCACAACTTCCATCCGGCGCGGATCTTCATGGGTGACTCCGGATCGATGCTCATCGGGCTCACGATCGCGGCGGCGTCGATCGTCGTCACAGGGCAGATCGATCCGGAGCGGGCGTCGAACGGCCAGAGCGTGCCGGCGTTCATCCCGATCCTCCTGCCGATGGCTGTCCTCCTCCTGCCGCTGCTCGACATGATGCTCGCGGTCGTCCGCCGGATGCTTGCCGGCAAGTCACCCTTCCACCCCGACCGGATGCACCTGCACCACAGGCTCCTCGCTCTCGGCCACTCTCACCCTCGCGCCGTGATCATCATGTACATGTGGAGCGCGGTGTTCGCCTTCGGGGCTGCAGCTCTCGTGACCGTGCCGTGGCGCACGGTCGTCGGTGGGCTCTGCATCGTCGTGGTCGTCTCTGTCGCGCTGACGCTCGGACCGTTGCGCGGCCGCGCAGCGCGTCGCAACGCAACCTCCGAAGGATCGACACCATGACCGTGCCTGACCCGTCTCAGACGCCGCTCCCCGGTTCAGAGACCGATGGACTCCACCCTGTGATCCCGACGGTGCCGGCACACGTCACCGCCGAGATCTTCCGGGCTGCGCTCCGAGCGACGCTGGCGCTCCTGGTGCTGCTCGTGGTCCTCGGCGTAGGGATCGGGATGCTCGTCGCTGGTCTGCCCGGTGTGTGGGGCGCGATGCTCGGTGTAGCGATCACTCTTCTGTTCTCGGGGACGACGATCCTGTCGATGCTCTACACCGCCGACAAGAGCCCGAACGTCACGATGGCGGTGGTCCTCGGGGCCTGGATCGTCAAGATGCTGGTCTTGGTCGTCGTCCTGGCGACGGTGGGGCAGATGGACTTCTTCCACCGGGTGGTCTTCGCCGTGGTGGTCCTTCTCGGCGTCGTAGGCTCCGCAGCGCTCGACATGTACTCGGTCGTCAAGGGCCGGGAGCCGTACACGACCCCCCTCGGATGACCGTTCGGAGAGCCAGCCAGTGCTGTCGAGCGATGCTCGCCCTCTCTGAGGAGGGTCCGGACCACAGCCCTGATGGGTTAGAATTCTGGTGATCCATGACGCACAGGTCAGCCTCAGGCAAGCGCGCGATGCAGCCGCTGCCACTCAGACCACGACGAGCAGGAGTTCGTTCTGTCCACCCTAGCGACGTTGACGCAGTTCACCGCCTCTACTGAGGGCGGAGAGTTCCATCCACCATCGATCGCCGAGTTCTTCCCCCCGGCACTGTTCTTCGACGGAACGATCTTCGAGTTCAACCGGATCATGCTCGTCCGCGTCATCGCGGCCGTCATCCTCATCTGGCTCTTCGTGGTGGCTGCTCGCCACGCGAAGCTGGTACCGGGTCGATCGCAGAACGTCGCGGAGATCGCGCTCGACTTCGTCCGTGTGAACATCGCCGACGAGATCCTCGGGCACAACTCGCGGAAGTACGTCGCGATGCTGACGACGATCTTCTTCGCGATCCTTGCTTTCAACATCACGGGGATCATCCCGCTCCTCAACATCGCTGGGACGTCGCTGTTCGGTCTGCCGGTACTGCTCGCCCTCTGGGTGTACGTCGTGTACCTGGCCTCCGGGATCAAGAAGTTCGGGCTCGGTGGCTACCTCAAGAACAGCCTGTTCCCGCCCGGTGTGCCGTGGTTCCTCTACTTCCTCATCACGCCGATCGAGATCCTTCAGGTCTTTGTCTTCCGGCCGGCGACGCTCGCGCTGCGACTCACCGCCAACATGATCGCAGGACACCTCCTGCTGGTCCTCTGCTTCGGTGCGACACACTTCTTCTTCTTCGAAGCAGCCGGTGCGCTCAAGGCCATGGGCATCGTGTCCCTCGTCGCCGGGTTCGGCTTCACCTTGTTCGAGCTCCTCGTAGCCGTCCTTCAGGCGTACGTGTTCACCTTGCTCGCCGCGGTCTACATCTCCATGGCTGTAGAAGAGGAGCACTGAGGCTGACGCCTCTGCGCACCTCGACCTGCCTCTCCGCACCACACCCACTTACTACGGCCCACACGACGCCCCGACGGGGCGCCCAACGGAAGGATCACCCCAGTGGACACCACCACCACGCTTGCAGAGCTGACCGGAAACATCGCGACGGTCGGCTACGGACTCGGCACGCTCGGCCCGGGCATCGGCCTCGGAATCCTCATCGGCAAGACCGTCGAAGGCATGGCACGTCAGCCTGAGGTCGCAGGCCAGCTCCGCACGACCATGTTCATCGGTGTTGCCTTCGTCGAGCTTCTCGCTCTGCTGGGTATCGTCGCTGGCTTCCTCTTCGTCGCCTGATGTCAACCCTGGGAGCAGTCGGAGCGATCCTGGCCGCGGCCGGGGAAGAAGAGGTCGAAGGTATCCGACTGTTCATCCCCGCGAACTACGACATCATCTGGTCTGCTGTCGTCTTGATCCCGATCGCGTGGATGTTCTACAAGCTGGTTCTCCCGAAGTTCACGGAGATCCTCGACGAACGCACCGCGCTGATCGAGGGCGGTCTTCACCAGGCAGAGGCGAAGCAGGCAGAAGCCGATGCTCTGCTGGCCGAGTACAAGGCGCAGCTTCTCGAGGCTCGCACCGAGGCAGCACGCATCCGTGAGGACGCGAGGGCCGAGGCCGGGGAGATCGTCACCGAGGCACGGTCCAAGGCCTCTGAAGAGTCTGCACGCATCTTCGAGACTGCACAGCGCCAGATCGAGGCGGAGCGTCAGCAGGCGTCCGTGTCGCTGCGCAACGATGTGGGCACCCTTGCAACCGAGCTGGCTTCCAAGATCGTCGGCGAGTCCCTCGAGGACGCTGCCCGGCAGTCTCGGGTCGTCGACCGTTTCCTCGATGAGCTCGAGGCGTCGGAAGTCAGCACAGCAGCAAAGGGGAACTGATGCGCGGGACCAGCCTGGCGTCGCTCGCCGCGGCGCGGGAGCAGCTCGAGCCCGTTCTCACGGCCGCAGGCGAGAAGTCACAGGTCGTCGGTGACGAGCTCTTTACGGTCGTCGACGCGCTCGACAGCTCGGGGCCGCTCCGACGGTCCCTCTCGGACCCGTCGCGCCCTGCGCAGGACAAGGCCGGCCTCGTCCGGTCGCTGCTGTCGCGTGGGTTCGATCCGAGGACCGTCGACCTTCTCGAAGGTGTTGCACGGTCGCGCTGGTCGACCGAGCGTGATCTGGTCGACGCGGTCGACCACCTCGCTCTCGATGCCTACCTCGCCTCAGCGCAGGCTCGTGGAGCCCTCGAGACCGTGGAGAGCGAGCTCTTCCAGGTCACACGTGGACTGGTCGGTCAGCGCGACGTCCGTCGGGCTCTGTCCGACAGCTCGACAGCCTCGACCCGGCGCGTCCAGCTCGTCGACGACCTGCTCGAGGGCAAGGTGGACCCGGTCACGCTCGCGGTCTGCCGTCGAGCGACGGCAACCCCTCGCGGTGAGCGTTTCGTGCCGGCGCTGGTCCGGGTCGGTGACATGGCAGCAGCGCGGCGCCACAAGCGTGTCGCGACGGTCTCGGTCGGTGCTGAGCTGTCCGCTGAGCAGGAAGGCAGGCTTCGTCGGCTCCTCGCAGAGTCCTACGGCGCTCAGATCCAGCTCAACGTCACCGTCGACCCGGAGGTCATCGGCGGGCTGCGTGTGCAGGTCGGTTCCGACGTCCTCGACTCGACGGTCCTCGCGCGTCTTGCTGACGCGCGTCGGCAGCTGGCTGGATGATCACGCACCTACAGCACGGCCGACCCCGTCGGCACAACAGACATGCAAGTACGACCGCACATGCGGCCACGACAGGAGAAGAGCAATGGCTGAGCTGACGATCCGGCCCGAGGAGATTCGGGCCGCGCTGGACAGCTTCGTGAAGTCCTACACACCTGAGTCCGTCGTCACAGAAGAGGTCGGCCGCGTTGTGCTGGCCGGTGACGGCATCGCCCAGGTCGAAGGACTTCCGGGAGCAATGGCCAACGAGCTGCTTCGATTCGAGGATGGCACGCTCGGCCTCGCGCTGAACCTCGACGTCCGACAGATCGGTGTCGTCATCCTCGGTGAGTTCACGGGGATCGACGAAGGCCAGGTCGTCCGTCGGACGGGCGAGGTCCTGTCGGTCGCCGTCGGTGACGGCTACCTCGGTCGTGTGGTCGACCCGCTCGGCATGCCGATCGACGGGCTCGGCGACATCGCGACGACCGGTCGTCGTGCGCTCGAGCTCCAGGCTCCGGGCGTCATGGACCGCAAGTCCGTCCACGAGCCGCTCCAGACCGGGCTCAAGGCGATCGACGCGATGATCCCGATCGGTCGCGGACAGCGCCAGCTGATCATCGGTGACCGTCAGACCGGGAAGACCGCGATCGCGATCGACACGATCATCAACCAGAAGGCGAACTGGGAGACCGGCGACACGACGAAGCAGGTGCGCTGCATCTACGTCGCGATCGGTCAGAAGGGCTCCACGATCGCTGCCGTCCGTGGCGCGCTCGAAGAAGCAGGCGCGATGGAGTACACGACGATCGTCGCGGCCCCCGCCTCTGACCCTGCCGGCTTCAAGTACCTCGCTCCGTACACGGGCTCGGCCATCGGCCAGCACTGGATGTACGAGGGCAAGCACGTCCTCATCGTCTTCGACGACCTGTCGAAGCAGGCTGAGGCGTACCGCGCTGTCTCCCTCCTCCTCCGGCGTCCGCCGGGCCGTGAGGCATACCCGGGAGACGTCTTCTACCTGCACTCCCGTCTCCTCGAGCGTTGTGCAAAGCTCTCGGACGCGCTGGGTGCCGGATCGATGACAGGCCTGCCGGTCATCGAGACCAAGGCGAACGACGTCTCGGCGTACATCCCGACGAACGTCATCTCGATCACCGACGGTCAGATCTTCCTCCAGTCCGACCTCTTCAACGCCGACCAGCGCCCTGCAGTCGACGTCGGCATCTCGGTGTCGCGCGTCGGTGGTTCGGCGCAGATCAAGGCGATGAAGAAGGTCTCTGGGACGCTCAAGCTCGACCTCGCACAGTTCCGCTCTCTCGAGGCGTTCGCGATGTTCGCTTCCGACCTCGACGCCGCGTCCCGTGCCCAGCTCAACCGTGGAGCGCGCCTCCTCGAGCTGCTCAAGCAGCCGCAGTACACGCCGTACCCGATCGAGGACCAGGTCGCATCGATCTGGGCCGGCACGAAGGGCAAGCTCGACGACGTGCCCGTCGAGGACGTCCGTCGTTTCGAGACCGAGATGATCGACCACCTCCGTCGCAACACCGAGGTGCTCACGACGATCGCGTCGACGGGCAAGCTCGAAGAGGCGACCGAGTCGGCGCTCACCGATGCTGTCGAGGAGTTCCGCAACGGCTTCCTCAAGGCTGACGGCTCGCCGCTCGTCGGTGGGGTCGACGAGGACGACGACGCAGCGGCTCCCGTCGAGCAGGAGCAGATCGTCCGACAGAAGAAGGCCTGACGGGTGGCTGGCAACCAGCGCGTCTACAAGGCGCGGATCAAGTCGACACAGTCGCTCAAGAAGATGTTCCGGGCGCAGGAGCTCATCGCTGCGTCACGCATCGGCAAGGCGCGCGCACGAGTCACGGCTTCCGAGCCGTACGCGGACGCGATCACCCGTGCTGTGTCGTCCGTGGCGACGCACACGGACGTCAACCACCCACTGACGTCTGAGCGTCCCGCTGCGCCTCGCGTCGCGGTGCTCCTCATCGCGTCGGACCGCGGGATGGCAGGGGCCTACTCGGCGAGCGCGATCCGTGAGGCCGAACGTCTCATCGAACGCCTCACCGAGCAGGGCAAGGAGATCGACCTCTACGTCAGCGGTCGCCGTGCGCTCGCCTACTACCACTTCCGTGGGCGTCCGATCGTCCAGTCCTGGACGGGTGCGTCCGACGCGCCGACCCCCGAGACCGCGGAAGACATCGCAGACACGCTCCTCGAAGCCTTCCTCGATGACCAGAACGACGGTGTCGGCGAGCTGCACGTCGTCTACATGCAGTTCGTCAACATGGTTACCCAGCGTCCTCGCGTCATCCGGATGCTCCCACTCGAGGTCGTCGACGGCGTCGCACCGGTCGAACCGGCTCAGACGCTTCCGCTCTACGACTTCGAGCCGACACCGGACGCAGTACTCGACGCTCTCCTGCCGCGGTACGTCCGCAGCAGGATCTACAGCTGCCTGCTCCAGGCGGCGGCCTCGGAGCTCGCCTCGCGTCAACGTGCGATGCACACCGCGACGGAGAACGCCGAGGACCTCATCCGTCTCTACACACGGCTCGCCAACCAGGCACGTCAGGGTGAGATCACCCAGGAGATCAGCGAGATCGTCTCAGGCGCCGATGCGCTTGCCGCGTCGTGACCGAGACATGATGACTACAGCACCCAGACCCAGCACAGACCCCGCCGGAGCTACCTCCGGCCCAGCGAAGCGAGGCCAGTCATGACCGCCACCGTCGAAGCTCCGGTCGACTCCAAGGCTGGGCCGGGCGTGGGCCGCGTTGCCCGCGTCATCGGTCCTGTCGTGGACATCGAGTTCCCGGCCGATGCCATCCCCGAGATGTACAACGCACTCACCGTGGAGATCGACCTCTCCGCCCAGGGGGAGTCCGAGAAGTCCTTCGTCCTGACGCTCGAGGTAGCCCAGCACCTGGGCGACTCGCTCATCCGGGCGATCGCGCTCAAGCCCACCGACGGACTCGTCCGCGGTGCCGTGGTCACCGACACGGGGGCGCCGATCAGCGTGCCCGTCGGCGACGTGACCAAGGGACACGTCTTCGACGTGACCGGCGAGATCCTCAACGCGAAGCCCGGCGAGAAGATCGAGATCACCGAGCGCTGGCCGATCCACCGCAAGCCGCCGCCCTTCGACCAGCTCGAGTCGAAGACGACGATGTTCGAGACCGGCATCAAGGTCATCGACCTCCTCACCCCGTACGTCCAGGGTGGGAAGATCGGCCTCTTCGGTGGTGCAGGAGTCGGAAAGACCGTCCTCATCCAGGAGATGATCTACCGTGTCGCGAACAACCACAACGGTGTCTCCGTGTTCGCCGGCGTCGGCGAGCGCACCCGTGAGGGCAACGACCTCATCGAAGAGATGACCGAGTCGGGCGTCATCAAGCAGACCGCGCTCGTGTTCGGCCAGATGGACGAGCCGCCAGGCACGCGTCTTCGTGTCGCGCTCTCGGCTCTGACGATGGCCGAGTACTTCCGCGACGTGCAGAAGCAGGACGTGCTGCTCTTCATCGACAACATCTTCCGCTTCACGCAGGCGGGCTCCGAGGTCTCCACGCTGCTCGGGCGCATGCCGTCCGCGGTCGGCTATCAGCCGAACCTGGCCGACGAGATGGGTCAGCTCCAGGAGCGCATCACGTCGACACGTGGACACTCGATCACCTCGCTCCAGGCGATCTATGTCCCCGCCGACGACTACACCGACCCCGCGCCGGCGACGACGTTCGCTCACCTCGACGCGACGACCGAGCTCTCCCGCGAGATCGCATCGCGTGGTCTGTACCCGGCTGTCGACCCGCTCGCCTCGTCGTCGCGCATCCTCGACCCGCGCTATGTGGGCCAGGCGCACTACGACACGGCGACGCGCGTCAAGCAGATCCTCCAGCGCAACAAGGAGCTGCAGGACATCATCGCGATCCTCGGTGTCGACGAGCTCTCCGAGGAGGACAAGACGGTCGTCTCACGTGCCCGTCGCATCCAGCAGTTCCTCTCGCAGAACACGTACATGGCCGAGCAGTTCACGGGCGTGGCCGGTTCAACCGTCCCGATGTCCGAGACGATCGAGGCTTTCTCGAAGATCGCTGACGGAGAGTTCGACCACATGGCCGAGCAGGCGTTCTTCAACATCGGTGGTCTTGAGGACCTCGAGCGCAACTGGGCGCGGATCCAGAAGGAGTACGGCGTCTGATCCAGGCGTCCTACCCCTCCCGCTCCAGCACTGAGATCTGAAGGAGAACACACGTGGCACAGCTCGAGGTCGACCTCGTGGCAGCAGACCGCAAGGTCTGGTCCGGACCGGCTCGCCAGGTCAGCGCGCCGGCCGCCGACGGTGAGATCGGCATCCTCCAGGGGCACTCACCGCTGCTCGCAGTCCTGCGGGCCGGCCGTGTGCGGATCACCTCGGCGGAGGGTACCCACGTCGAGGCTGTCATCACCGGCGGTTTCATCTCGGTCGACTCGGACACCGTCACGATCGTGGCGGACTCGGTCGAGATGGCCGGCGCCGCAGTCTGACGGACTGATCTCCTGTCGAAGTCGTGAGAATCCTCCTCTGGTGCGTGGTCGGGCTGCTTCTCGTAGCCTTGGTCCTCGTCACATGGGGCTTCTCACGACTTCGTGCTGTCTCCAGGCTCGCGTTCTCCTTCGAGGCCGCTGGGCGGATGTCCGGTCGTGACGAGAGCCAGGCCGTCTGGCACGCAGGGTTCGCCGTGTACCGTGACGACAGGATCGACTGGTGGCGTTCCTGGTCTCTACGACCCCGACCGCAGCACCAGTGGCTCCGTGAGAATCTCACGATCGTCGGTCGCGTCGAGCTTGCGGACGCGGCGGCTCCGGAGCTGTGGCTCGTCCAGTGTCTCTACGAAGACACGACCTTCGAGCTCACGATGTCCGTCGGCGCCTACTCAGGGTTCTCCTCCTGGCTCGAGTCTGCGCCCCCGAGCCGGCGATATCCCGTCGTGTGACGCCTGCCCGACACCCCACACACCGAAGGAGATCGTCGTGCGTCTCGTCGTCGCCCGTTGTTCGGCCCACTACACCGGTCGGTTGTCCGCACACCTTCCGCTCGCGACCCGTCTCCTCGTCGTCAAAGCAGACGGCAGCGTGCTGCTGCATTCCGACGGCGGCTCGTACAAGCCGCTCAACTGGATGAGCCCACCGTGCTCCATGGCAGTCTCGGTGCCCGACGAGGACGCCGTCGCTCGGGGAGTGACGCAGGTCTGGGCGGTGCAGCACGCGAAGAGCGACGACCGGCTCGAGATCGAGCTGCACGAGGTCGTGCACGACTCGTCGCACTCGCTCGGGATCGATCCTGGACTCATCAAGGACGGCGTCGAGGCCCACCTCCAGGCGATGCTCGCGGAACAGATCGAGCTGCTCGGAACAGGACACACCCTGGTCCGGCGGGAGTATCCCACCGCGATCGGGCCCGTCGACATCCTGGCGCGAGACAGCACGGGGGGCACGGTCGCGATCGAGATCAAGCGCCGTGGAGACATCGACGGTGTCGAGCAGCTCACGCGATACCTCGAGCTGCTCAACCGGGATCCGCACCTCGCCCCGGTCCGTGGCGTGTACGCCGCGCAAGAGATCAAGCCTCAGGCACGGGTGCTGGCCACCGACCGGGGTATCACCTGCGTCCTCCTCGACTATGCCGCGATGAAGGGCACCGACGACGTGGACTCGCGTCTCTTCTGAGACCTCGCACCCCGTCAGGTCACCGTGCGACGGGTACCAGGCCGTCTCGCAGCGCTGTTGCCAGCGAGGGTGAGAGCGGTGCCTGGGGGAAGAGCGTGGCCTGAAACGCATGGTAGATGTCGGGCTTTCCTGGCCAGACAGCAGCAGACGGTGTGCCGGTCGTGTCGAGCTCGTGGTGCCATGAGCCGTGGACCGGGTCGACAAAGCTGTCGGCGGCGTGTCCCCACCACCGGGCGTAGTCGCGCGCGTACGCCTCGTCGCCCGTGGCACGGAAGAGCGCCGCGGCGGCGCCGATCGCCTCGGCGACGACCCAGTGCATGCGGGTCTCGACCACCGGAGCACCCACCCAGTCCGTCGTGTACACGAACCCGTGGTGTCCGGTCGCGCTCACGCGCCAACCGTCCTCGACCGCTCGGGCGTAGAGGGCACGGGCAGCAGGGACGAGCCACTCCGGTGCGTCAGACCCGAGAGCCGCATCGAGGTGGAGGAGGAGCCGTGACCACTCGATGCCGTGCCCGATCGTCGCACCGTACGGCTTGAACGGATCGTCGGGTGTGTCGGCGTTGAGCTCGAGGAGGGGGTTCCAGGCCTCGTCGAAGTGCTCGGGGATCCGCCACTCGTGCAGCGGCGCCCAGTCGCACGCGACGTACCGGGCGACGCCCAGTGCGCGCTGCGTCCATCGTGAGTCGCCGGTGACGTCTCCTGCGGCCAGGAGCGCCTCGACCGCGTGCATGTTCGCGTTGACGCCGCGGTAGGGGTCGAGGACGGTCCACGACGAGCTCCACTCGTCGACGTGCAGTCCGGAGCGTTCGTCGTAGAACTTCTCGTCGAGGACAGCGAGGGCATCGGTCAGCAGCGCGTCGGCACCGTCGAGCCCTGCCGCCACGGCGGTGCTCGCCGCGAGAACGACGAAGGCGTGGGCGTACGCGCTCTTCGAGTCGTCGACCGTGCCGTCGGCGCCGATTGAGGCGAACCACCCGCCGTGAGCGTCGTCGTGCAGGCGACCGCGAAGCGCGTCGAGGGCAGCCTGAGCGCGGCGCGCAGATCCAGGAACTCCCATGAGGTGGCCGAGCCCGTAGACGTGCACCATCCGGCAGGTGATCCAGGTGAAGACCGGCTGGGTCTCGTCGACGGTGCCGTCGTCCCCGAGCCAGCCGGAACCACCGGCGCTCGACTCGACGTCCTGCCCGAACGCGAGCAGGCCATGGGCATGGTCGGTGAGCCAGACACGGTGGAGGGCGCTGTCGAGCCAGGTCTGGGGCTGTCCGGATGTCGCGGAGGCTGTGGTGGGGGTGGTCGTGGTCATAGGACTGCTCCAGTGTTCTCGGTGACGGACGGTGGGCGGGGGAGCCCTGCACGGCGGCGTAGCCAGGTGATCTGCTTGGCGAGCTGGAAGCCTTGGCCGCCTTCGTGCTGGTTGAAGGGATAGACCTCCATCGAGAGGTCGAGGGTGTCGACGCTCGTGACGGCGCGCGAACCATAGAGGTTGTGGGCGCTGTACACGGTGGACGGCGGGCAGATCGGGTCCATGAGCGCGACCGAGAAGAGCGCAGGTGCGCTCGCGCGACGCGCATGGTTGACGGCGTCGACGTACGAGAGCGTGCGGAACGCCTGGTCGGCGTGCTCGCGGTGGACGGAGAGGTAGGTGGTGATCTCGGCGTACGGGTCGGTGTCGACGAGCGCGACAGCCCTGCGGTAGTTGCACAGGAAGGGGACGTCGGCCATGACGGCCATGAGGTCGGGGACCAGGCCCGCGACGGCGAGCGCGATCCCGCCGCCTTGGCTCACTCCGGCGACTGCGACGCGTGCGCTGTCGACGCGTGCCAGGTTACGCACGGCGTCGACTGCCCGGACGGCGTCGGTGAACACGCGTCGGTAGTAGTGCTCGGCAGGGTCGAGGATCCCGCGAGTCAGGAATCCGGGCACGGCTGGACCGCTCCCGACGGGGTCGGGTGTGTCCCCTCCGTGTCCCCACCGGCTGCCTTGGCCGCGAATGTCCATGACGAGGTGGGCGAACCCTGCTGCAGCCCACACGAGATGGTCGTGGGCGAGGCCGCGGCCACCGCCGTAGCCGGTGTACGTCACGATGCCTGGCAGGTTCGTGCCTCCACGAGGGAGGGTGAGCCATGCGTTGATCCGCTGGCCGTCGAAGCCGTTGAAGGAGAGGTCGAAGACCTCGACGAGGTCGAGACCAGGGTCGACCTGCTCGGCCCGGACATCGAGCGGGAACGTGCGTGCCCTGGCGAGTGTTGTGGACCAGAAGTCGTCGAAGTCTGCTGGTTCGTCGACCTCCGGCAGGTAGGCGGGCAGTACTGTGGCGTCGAGGTCGTAGAAGGCCATGGGCATCTCCAGACGTCCCGGCAGGTTCCGGGTCGGCATGCGGGTCGTGGGCAGGGGGCTGGCGCGACGTGCTTCTCGGGGCGGTGGGTCTCTAGTGCGAGAGCGAGCCGAGCTCGCTCCGGACGCTCCCGGCGTGATCGAGCGTCGTCAGGGGGGCCGTGCGTTGCGGGACGAGCTCGGACTGGAGGACCATCGCAGCACCTCCGATCGCGGGCGCGGTGTCGGCAGCATGGGAGAGGCGGACGTCGACGGCATGGCTCGTGCGTGCGAAGAAGGACTGTTCGAGCAGCTCCCGGACCGCCGGGACGTAGATGTGGCTCGCCGCGGCGAAGCTGGCACCGGTGAGCACGAGGAGACGGACGTCGAGAAGGTTGACGACGGTGTGGGCGGCGACGGCGAGGTAGCGTGCTGATCTCTCGAGGATCTGGCGGGCTCCGACGACTCCGTTGCGCGAGGAACGCGCGATCGCGGCGAACTGCATGGCGATGGACGCGCCGTCTGGGAGCCGGTCGAGCCCAGCGGCGCGGGCCACGCGTGGGTCGGCCCACGCCGCGTCGACGACGGCCGCCGGCCCGGCGAGCACCTCGACGCAGCCACGCATCCCGCACCAGCAGACGGGTCCGTCGATGTTGAGGCTCGTGTGCCCGATCTCCCCGGCGTTGCCGCTGGCCCCGCGGTAGGCCACGCCGTCGAGAAGGAATCCGGCGCCGATGCCTGTCCCCATGTACAGGGCCGCGAATGTCGTCTCTCCGCTCGTGCCGCCGGACCAGTACTCGCCGATCGCTGATGCGGTGGCGTCGTTGTCGAGCAGCACGGGAAGTCCTGTGAGCCGTTCGAGCTCGGTGTCGAGCGGGAAGTCTTCCCACGAGCGCATGGAGGGCGGGGTCGGGTTCATGCCGTTGGTCGAGGTGAGCGGCCCGGGGGAGACGAGGCCGAGGCCGAGGACCTTTGAACGGTCGACCCCGATCCCGGTGATGAGCAGATCGATCTCTCGTGCCATGCGCTCGAGGACCTGGGCAGGTTCTGTGGTGGCAGGCCCAGGCCGAGTCATGCGTGCGACGGGGGCGCCCGCGAGATTCGTCACTGCGTAGGTGATCCCGGAGTGGTCGAGGTGGGCGCCTACCGCGTACCGGGCTGACTGGTTGAGCTCGAGGAGGGTGCGGGGCTTCCCGCCGGTCGACTCGGCTCGACCGATCTCGACGACGAGATCGTCGTCGAGGAGGCGGCGGACCACGGTGGAGACCGTCGCGCCGGTGAGACCGGTGGCCCGGGTGAGCCCGACGCGACTGATGGTGCCGGTCCTGCGGATCGCGTCGAGCACCACGGAGGTGCTCGCGCCCGGGGGACGCCTCGGTTCCGGGTGGTTCACGGCTGCTCCCTCGTCTCGACCGGCTGGGACACCGGACCGGGTCGTCGTGGGCGCCTTGGTCGTGTCTCTCGCGGGGGCGCCCGACCTGCTTTATTCGGGTGCTTAACAATGTAGCAAACGCTCGACCTGTGCGGCGTCAGGGGTCGCGCGTGTCTGTAGAGGTCGATCCTCTGGTCTTGACTTACTTTCTTCATCTGCTTAAGAATGTCCGTGAGGCCGGACGGTCTCGGCCTTGCGGGGTCACAGGTTTCGTCGGCACACGGCAGTGCCGACGCAGAGAGGATCAATGATGTTCCCTCACTCACGACGCACCAGAGCGGCTGCCCTCACAGCCCTCGCCTCAGTCATCGGTCTGACGGCCGCATGCTCGTCCAGCAGCGGCGAGTCGAACGACGACGGTGTCATGGCCGGCGAGATCACCGTTCTGACCTGGCGCACGGACCTCCTCGAAGACGGCACGCTCGACGGCTACAAGGCTGCGTTCGAGAAGAAGTACCCGGACGTCACCGTCGAGTTCGAAGGCATCACGGACTACGAGGGCGAGGTCCGCACGCGCATGAACACCGACGACTACGGCGATGTCCTCGGGATCCCGGGCACCATCACGCCCGAGCAGCTTCCCGACTTCTTCGAGCCGCTCGGCACCACGGAGGAGCTCGCGCAGACGTACCGCTTCATCAACGACAAGTCGTTCGACGGCAACGGCTACGGCATCGCCGTCGTCGGCAACGCCCAAGGCCTCGTCTACAACAAGGCCGTGTGGGAAGCAGCGGGCATCACCGAGCTGCCCACCACGCCCGAGGAGTTCATCGCTGACCTCGCGGCCATCGCCGACTCCACGGACGCGGTCCCGCTGTACACCAACTATGCCGCCAGCTGGCCGGTCACCCAGTGGGACGGCCACCGAGGATCGATCACGTGCGACGAAGAGTTCAACCGAGAGCTTCCTCAGGACGACGCCCCCTGGAGCGAGGGCAAAGATCTCTACGTCATCGACTCGGTCCTCTGGGACGCAGCCGAGGGCGGATTCATCGAGGACGATCCCACGACGACCGACTGGGAAGCGTCCAAGGGCATGCTCGGCACGGGTGAGATAGCAACGATGGCACTTGGATCCTGGGCGATCGGCCAGATGCAGGAGGCTGCAGAAGATCCTGCTGACATCGGCTACATGCCGTTCCCGAACCAGGTCGGCGGCACCTTCTGCTCGAGCATCGGTGGCGACTACAACCAGGCGATCAACATCCACTCGGATCACAAGGAGGAGGCCCGCGCCTGGATCGACTGGTTCAACTCCGAGTCGGGCTATGCGGAGTCGCAGGGCGGGCTGTCACCGCTCCTCGAGGGGGACATGCCCACCACCCTCGCTGACTTCGCCGCGCTCGGCGACGATCTCGTGTACCTCGAACAGCTCCCCGCCGAGCCCGGCAAGGAGACGCTGGTGACAGACATCGACAACACTGCGGAGATCGGTCTGCAGAAGGAGATCTACCGCAAGGCGCTCATCGATGCGGCTCGGGGGCAGACAGACGAGACGAAGGACGAGTTCTTCGCCGACCTCAACACCCGTTGGGCCGAGGCCCGTGCGAGCGTCGTGAGCTGACCGGTGCAACCGGAAGCGGACCTGCGACGACTGCCGATGCGCACACCCGTGATCTCGAGGCGTCCCAGGACAGGCTGGGGGTGGCGCGGGACCCCCTACATGTTCCTCGCCGTCCCCGTCTTCCTGCTCGTCGTGTTCACCTACGTCCCGGTGGCGAACATGTTCTGGTACTCCCTCACGGACTGGGACGGTCTGGACAAGACGAAGAGCTTCGTCGGGCTCGACAACTACGTGTCGGTGTTCACCCGGCCTGAGCTCTTCCGGGTCTTCTACGTCAGCCTCTACTACTTCGCTGCGTCGTTCGTCCAGATGGCGCTCGCCCTCTATTTTGCGACGCTCCTCAGCTTCAGCACGAGGTTTCGCAACGTCTTCAAGGGGATCCTCTTCTTCCCCTATCTCGTCAACGGCGTCGCCATCGGCTTCATCTTCTTGTACTTCTTCCGGCCAGACGGCACGCTCGACGCACTTTTGGATGTCGTCGGCCTCGGCGAGCTCAGCAGACCGTGGCTCGGCGATCGGGACGTCGTGAACATCTCTCTCGCGAGCACGTCGGTCTGGCGATACATGGGCCTGAACTTTGTGCTCTTCCTCGGAGCGATCCAGTCCATCCCGGGCCAGCTCTACGAGGCCGCGGAGCTCGACGGCGCAAACAGGTGGCAGCAGTTCCGCTTCATCATCGCGCCGGGCATCCGACCGATCATCGGCCTGTCGTTCATCCTCGCGATCTCTGGAAGCCTCGCCGTCTTCGAGATCCCGTTCATCATGACCGGCGGCTCGAACGGCTCCGAGACCTTCGTCATCCAGACGGTGAGCTCCGCGTTCAAGTTCTCGAAGGTCGGTCTCGCTTCTGCGATGGCCGTCGTCCTCTTGGCGATCGTGCTGGTCATCACATGGATCCAACGCACGATCCTCCCCGAAGAGAAGGTGAACCTCACGTGACCGCGTTCTCTGCGAGAGTCGGCAAGTACGTATCCCTGGTGCTGGCCTCGGCGCTCACGCTCCTCCCGATCGTCGTCATCGTCATGGCGTCGTTCAAGACGAACGAGGAGCTCCAGGACAGCGGTCCGTTCGACCTGCCGAGCGGGCTGAGCCTCGCCAACTATGTGACGGCATTCACCAAGGGACGGATGCTGGAGGCGTTCGCCAACACGACCTTCATCCTGCTCGTCTCCGTCACCGGGACGATCATCATCGGGACGATGGCCGCCTACGCCATCGATCGCTTCGAGTTCCGGTTGAAGAAGACGGTCGTCGTCGCGTTCCTCCTGGCGACCCTCGTCCCAGCCGTCACCACGCAGGTGGCGACCTTCCAGGTGGTGAACAGTCTCGGGCTGTTCAACACGCGTGGCGCGGTCATCGTGCTCTTCCTCGGGACAGACATCGTCTCGATCTACATCTTCATCCAGTTCATGCGGAGCATCCCCAAAGAGCTCGACGAGGCTGCGGTGCTCGACGGCGCAAACCACGTGATGATCTACCGCGCGATCATCCTGCCGCTGCTCAAGCCGGCGATCGCGACAGTGATCATCATCAAGGGCATCGCGGTCTACAACGAGTTCTACATCCCCTTCCTCTACATGCCGGCCCGGGACCTCGGCGTCATCTCCACGTCGCTCTTCCGCTTCAAGGGACCGTTCGGGGCACAGTGGGAGATCATCGCGGCAGGAGTCATCATCGTCATGATCCCGACGCTCGTGGTGTTCCTCGCACTCCAGCGCTTCATCTACAACGGCTTCACGTCAGGCGCGACGAAGTAGACGATCGGAAAGACATACCTGACTCGACCACAGCACGACGACGCGACCCAGGAGCGACGAACGATGATCAGCGAGACCCTGCACGACGGCTGGACCCTCCGCGCCACCCACGGCCCTGTACCCGCCGAGATCAGCGGGCGCGTCGTCCCGGCCGAGGTCCCCGGAACCGCTCACACAGCCCTCATGGCCGTCGGGCTCGTCCCTGACCCCTACCTGGACCTCAACGAGAGACACCTTGCGTGGATGCACCGGACCGCGTGGCGCTACGAGCTCACGTTCCGGTCGCACCCCGCAACCGTGCACGAGCAGGTCGACCTCGCGTTCGACGGCATCGACACCGTCGCCCGGGTGCGCCTCAACGGGACAGAGATCGGCCGTACCGCCAACCAGCACCGGTCCTACCGGTTCGACGTGACCGCGCTCGTCCGCGAGGGAGAGAACCACCTCGTCGTCGACCTGCGTCCCGCGATCGAGTACGCGCACGAGCAGGCCGCTGCCCTCGGTCTGCGCCCGCGCGCCTACGACCACCCGTTCAACATGGTCCGCAAGATGGCGTGCAGCTTCGGGTGGGACTGGGGCCCCGACCTCCAGACCGCCGGGCTGTGGAAGCCCGTGCGGCTCGAACGCTGGGTCTCGGCGCGGCTCGCCCAGGTCCGCCCGCTCGTCACGGTCGACGAGCACGGGACAGGTCACATCCACGTCCATGTCGACATCGAGCACACCGCGGAACCCGGTCTCGAGCACCACGGCGAGACCGTCGTGACCGCCGCGCTCGCGGAGGGGCACGGTCTCGGCGACCACGTCGCGACGGTCGAGCTGGCGCCGGGCGCACGCTCGGCGGTCGTCCACCTCGACGTTCCTGGGGTGCCGTTGTGGTGGCCCGCCGGGTATGGCGAACATCCCCTGTTCACTCTGGAGGTCGTCCTCGGCACCACCGACGGCGGACGGCTCGACACCTACACCCGACGCGTCGGTTTCCGGACGGTCGAGATCGACACCGCGCCGGACGAGATCGGCACGCCGTTCACCCTCGTGGTCAACGGAGAGCGGCTCTTCGTCAAGGGCGCGAACTGGATCCCCGACGACCACCTGCTCACGCGGATCACGCGCGAGCGTCTGGCACGGCGCGTGGACCAGGCGCTCGATGCGAACATGAACCTCCTGCGGGTCTGGGGCGGCGGCATCTACGAGAGCGAGGACTTCTACGACGTCTGCGACGAGCGTGGCGTCATGGTCTGGCAGGACTTCCTCCTCGCGTGCGCGGCCTACCCCGAGGAAGAACCTCTCTGGAGCGAGCTCGAGGCGGAGGCTCGGGAGAACGTCGCGAGGCTGACGCCGCACGCGTCGCTCGTGGTGTGGAACGGCGGGAACGAGAACCTCTGGGGCTTCGTGGACTGGGACTGGCAAGACGACCTTGCTGGCCGTACGTGGGGTCACCGGTACTACACCGAGCTGTTCCCCGCGATCCTTGCAGAGCTGGACCCGACCCGGCCGTACTGCGACGGCAGCCCGTACAGTCCGGGCTTCTCCGACGACGTGGCGCAGGGGACGCCTGCGGTCCATCCGAACGACGCGAACCACGGGACGCGCCACGAGTGGGAGGTCTGGAACCGCCAGGACTACTCGGCCTACCTCGACGTCGTCCCGCGCTTCTGCTCGGAGTTCGGTTTTCAGGGCCCACCCACGTGGACGACGCTCACGCGCTCGATCCCCGCGTCGGCCCTCCACAAGGACTCGCCCGAGTTCTTGCTGCACCAGAAGGCCGAGGACGGCAACGCCAAGCTCGACCGCGGGCTCGCACCGCACCTGGGCGTGCCCGAGAGGTTCGAGGACTGGCACTGGGCGACGCAGCTCAACCAGGCTCACGCGGTGCAGCTGGCCATCGAGCACTTCCGGTCGTGGTGGCCGCGGACGGCTGGTGCGATCGTCTGGCAGCTCAACGACTGCTGGCCGGTCACCTCGTGGGCGGCGATCGACGGCGACGAGCGGCCGAAGCCGCTCTTCTATGCACTCCGCCACGCGTATGCCGACAGGCTCCTCACGGTGCAGCAGCGTGACGGGGCGGCGACCCTCGTCGTCGTCAACGACTCGGCCGAGCCGTGGGTGGGGACCGTCCTCGTGCGTCGTGCTGGCCTCGACGGTGCGGAGCTCGCCCGCGTCGAGCGCGCGGTCGACGTGGCACCGCGCAGCACGTGGTCCCTCACGATGCCCACCTCGGTGACAACAGCTGTGGAACCGTCGCACGAGGTGGTCGTCGCAGAGCTCGACGGAGTGCGGACGGTCCACGCTCTCGTCGAGCCGAAGGACCGTGCTCTCGACCCTGGTGCGCTCGGCGTCGTGGTCCGTGCGACCGACACCGGCGTGGAGATCGTCGTCTGCGCGTCGAGCCTCGCGGTCGACGTCGCTGTCATGGCGGACCGGATCAGTCCCGAGGCCGTGGTCGACGACATGCTGGTCACGCTGCTCGCCGGGGAGTCGCGGACGTTCTCGGTGACCACAGCCGAGCCGGTCGACGCGGCGCGTGTCGCGGAGCTCTCTGCGCCTGGTGCGCTCGATCTCGTCCTGCGGTCCGCCAACGCTCTCGTCCAGCACCCGACGGACGGGAGGCGGTAGTCTCGCGGAGGCTGTCCGGCGCCGCCAGGGCGCCCGCGAACGAGGAGTGAGATGTCTAGCGACGCCCCCACGGGTCTGCCCGCGCCTCCGAGCCCGTCCCACGGTGCCGTCGGCATGGTCCGCACCGCGTCTCGCCGGGTGGTGACCGTCGAGCCCTTCTTCATGGAGTTCATCGCCGGCGTCGAGGAGGTCCTCGCGGTCCACGACCTGTCCGTCCTTCTCGCGGTCGTCGCGGACGAGGATGCCGAGCGCCGCACCTACGAGCGCTGGGCACGGTCGCGCCTCGTCGATGCGGTCATGGTCGTCAACGTCCGTGACGACGACGACCGGCCGGCGCTCCTCGCGGCGCACGGCATCCCCACCGTCATGGTCGGCCGGTGGGACGACGAGCCGTCGCTGCCGTCGGTCCGCGCAGACGACCTGGCCGCGATGAACGAAGCCGCCGGGTATCTCCTCGAGCTGGGGCACCGGACGCTCGCCCACGTGACCGGCCCGAGCGTCTACCTGCACACGCAGGCTCGGGTTCGAGCGCTGACGCAGGTGTGTGCGTCGTACGGAGTCGTGCCGGTGACGGTCGAGGGTGACTACTCGGACGACGCGGGGGAGCGGATCACCCGTGAGCTCCTCGAGCGCTCGCCCCGGCCGACAGCGATCGTCTTCGACAACGACGTCATGGCGGTCGCCGGGCTCCACGTCGCCCACGAGCTGGGCATCGCCGTCCCGGGCGAGCTCTCGCTCCTCGGCTGGGACGACTCTCCGTTGTGCCGACTGACTCAGCCACCGCTCTCGACGATGAGTCTCGATGTCCACGAGATGGGCCGTCTCGTGGGCGGAGCGGTGCTCGAGACCATCGAGGGCTCCGCGCAGGTGAAGGGCTCTGTCGTCACCGCTCGTCTCATCGTGCGCGGGTCGACCGCCGCGCCCTTGCCTGCCTGAACCTGAACCGACCTGAACCGACCTGAACGAGGAGTGTCCACCATCGTGAACGTTGTGCCGCACGTCCAGCCGCAACAGACCACCGAGAACCGACAGTTTCCGTCTGCCTTCCTCTGGGGGTCCGCGACGGCGTCCTACCAGATCGAAGGGGCAGCCGACGAGGGAGGCCGGGGGAGGTCCATCTGGGACACGTTCTCCCACACCCCGGGCAAGACGCTCGGTGGGGACACCGGAGACGTTGCGGACGATCACTATCACCGATGGGCCGAGGACGTCGAGCACATCCGCAGGCTCGGTCTGGGCGCCTACCGCTTCTCGATCTCCTGGTCACGGGTCCAGCCCGGAGGGTCGGGAGACTTCAACCCGGAGGGCATCGCGTTCTACTCCGCTCTCGTCGACGCGCTCATCGCCGCGGGGGTGAAGCCGGTCGTCACGCTCTATCACTGGGACCTTCCCCAAGAGCTCGAGGACGAGGGAGGGTGGACCAACCGGGCGACGGCCTACGCTTTCGCCGAGTACGCACGCCGGATGGCTGTCGAGCTCGGAGACCGGATCGACGTCTGGACCACGCTCAACGAACCGTGGTGCTCTGCCTACCTCGGCTACGGCTCGGGGGTGCATGCGCCGGGTCGCACCGAGGCTGAGGGTGCGCTCCGGGCGGTCCACCACCTCAATCTCGCGCACGGCCTCGCCGGACGGGCCATCCGAGACGTTCTCGGTGAGAGCGTGCGGTTGTCCGTGACGCTCAATCTTCATGTCATCCGCCCGGCAGACCCCACCAGCGAGGGTGACCTCGATGCGGTGCGCCAGATCGACGCGCTCGCGAACCGCGCCTTCCTCGGCCCCATGCTCGACGGGTCCTATCCGGCGGACCTGCTCGTCGACACGGCCGCGGTGAGCGACTGGTCGTTCGTCGAGGAGGGGGACACGCAGATCGCGAACATCGGGCTCGACGTCCTCGGCATCAACTACTACTCGACCGTCCAGGTCCGGCGGGTGCTGGACGGGGGCCCGGTGATCGCGCGCAACGACGGCCACGGCGCGGCTGCGGCGAGCCCGTGGATCGGCGTCACGGACATCGAGTTCGTCCAGCAGCCTGGCCCCTACACGGCCATGGGGTGGAACATCGAGCCGGCGGGCATGACGGAGCTGTTGCTCTCTGTGCACCGGGCCTACCCGGACCAGCAGCTCATGGTCACCGAGAACGGCGCGGCATTCCACGACGAGGTGGGTGCGGACGGCCACGTCCATGACATGGATCGCGTCGCGTACCTCCACGACCACATCGACGCGGTCGGGCAGGCGATCGACGCCGGTGCGGACGTCCGTGGCTACTTCGCATGGTCGCTGCTCGACAACTTCGAGTGGGGATATGGCTACGACCGCCGGTTCGGGATCATCCGTGTCGACTACGAGACGCTCGAGCGCACGTGGAAGGACTCAGCGTTCTGGTACCGCTCGCTGGCCGTCTCGGGGCGCCTGCCGTCGACGTCGGAGATCGTGTACGACGTCGCCTGAGCACCCAGCGACCGGCCGTGCTCCTGGTGACGTGCGACACGCCGCCGAGCAGGTCGGGTGGGTGAAAACGGGGTGCTCCTCACGGGCTGCCCACCGGCTGTGGACGACGCTCGTCCACAGCCGGTGGACAGCCTTCGTGCGTTCCGGGGAGCGCGCGGGCATCGGGTCGATACGGCAGTCTTCGGCACGATGTCAGTGGTCTGCAGGAGACTGAGGGGACCGCACGAGGAGGTGCGGGCTCGGCCCGGCAGGGCGGTCCGACTGCTTGTCCACACGTCGTCCACAGGGCACGTGACGCGTACGGTCGGGTGTGGCACACCGAACAGCAAATCCCTACACCTAGGGGGTGACCGGGAGGTGAACCCCTAGGTATAGTGGTTCCACGCCAGACGCCGAGAAGCGTCAGGCGAATGACACAGACGTAGTTACAGGCGCGTCGTTCGAGGTCACGGGCTGCACAGGCCCTGTCTGACCACACGGCGACGCCAGCGCGACGCCGACCCGCAGCACAGCGGCTGTACAGCAGCCCTACACACCCAGGAGACGGACGAATGAGCATCACGGTCTACAGCAAGCCGGCATGCGTCCAGTGCGACGCGACCTACCGAGCCCTCGACAAGAAGGGCATCGAGTACTCGATCGTCGACATCAGCCAGGACCCAGAAGCGCTGGAGATGGTGCGTGGGCTCGGCTACCTGCAGGCACCCGTGGTGGTTGCTGGCAACGAGCACTGGTCGGGCTTCCGCCCCGACCAGATCAACGCTCTCGCAGCAAAGGTCTCCATCGCTGCCGCCTGACGGTGGCGGAACCAACCAGCACGACGAAGGACCGGTGACATGGCGAGCCTCGTGTATTTTTCGAGCACGTCCGAGAACACCCACCGGTTCGTGCAGCGGCTCGGTCTACCGGCCCAGCGCATCCCGGTGCGACCCACAGAAGATTTTCTCCAGGTCGACGAGCCGTATGTGCTCGTCGTGCCGACCTACGGCGGCGGCAACGAGGGCGGCGCCGTACCTCGTCAGGTGGTGAAGTTTCTCAACGACGAGCGCAACCGCTCGCTCGTTCGCGGTGTCATCGCCGCCGGCAACACGAACTTTGGCTCTGCTTATTGCATCGCCGGCAGGATCGTCGCCGCCAAGTGCGACGTCCCGTACCTGTACGGCTTCGAGCTTCTTGGAACTGCTGAGGACGTCTTGCACGTCCGTGAAGGATTGGATCAGTTTTGGCAACGACAGTCACAGATTCCGGCGTAGAGGTCGACTATCACTCGCTCAACGCGATGCTCAACCTCTACGGGCCTGACGGCGAGATCCAGTTCGACAAGGATCGACAGGCCGCACGGCAGTACTTCCTCCAGCACGTCAACCAGAACACGGTCTTCTTCCACACGCTTGACGAGAAGCTCGAGTATCTCGTCGAGAACAAGTACTACGAGCCTGAGATCCTCGCGAAGTACGACGCGGCCTTCATCAAGAGCCTCTTCGCTTCCGCGTACTCGAAGAAGTTCCGTTTCGAGACGTTCCTCGGTGCGTTCAAGTACTACACCTCGTACACGCTCAAGACGTTTGACGGCAAGCGATACCTCGAGCGCTTCGAGGACCGTGTGTCGATGGTCGCCCTCACGCTGGCCGACGGCGACGAGCAGACCGCGCTCAACATCGTCGACGAGATCATCTCCGGACGCTTCCAGCCGGCGACACCGACGTTCCTCAACTCGGGCAAGGCCCAGCGCGGCGAGGCGGTCTCCTGCTTCCTCCTGCGCATCGAGGACAACATGGAGTCGATCGCTCGCGGCATCAACTCTGCGTTGCAGCTCTCGAAGCGCGGCGGCGGCGTGGCCCTGCTCCTCAGCAACATCCGTGAGCACGGCGCGCCGATCAAGCACATCGAGAACCAGTCCTCCGGTGTCATCCCCGTGATGAAGCTCCTCGAAGACTCCTTCTCCTACGCCAACCAGCTCGGAGCGCGTCAGGGAGCAGGGGCCGTCTACCTGCACGCCCACCACCCGGACATCATGCGGTTCCTCGACACCAAGCGTGAGAACGCCGACGAGAAGATCCGGATCAAGACCCTCTCCTTGGGTGTCGTCATCCCGGACATCACCTTCGAGCTGGCCCAGAAGAACGAGGACATGTACCTCTTCTCCCCGTACGACGTCGAGCGCGTCTACGGCAAGCCGTTCGCCGACGTCGCGATCTCGGAGAAGTACCGCGAGATGGTCGACGACGGTCGGATCCGCAAGACGAAGATCAAGGCCCGTGAGTTCTTCCAGACGCTCGCCGAGCTGCAGTTCGAGTCCGGCTACCCCTACGTCATGTTCGAAGACACGGTCAACGCCGCGAACCCGATCAAGGGCCGGATCACGCACTCGAACCTCTGCTCCGAGATTCTTCAGGTCTCGACGCCGTCGACCTACAACACGGACCTGTCCTACTCGCACGTCGGGCGCGACATCTCGTGCAACCTCGGGTCGCTCAACATCGCGAAGGCGATGGACTCTCCGGACCTCGCCAAGACGATCGACACCGCGATCCGTGCCCTGACGGCGGTCTCGGACCAGACGAGCATCGAGTCGGTCCCGTCGATCAAGCGTGCCAACGAGTCCGGTCACGCGATCGGTCTGGGCCAGATGAACCTGCACGGGTATCTCGCCCGCGAGCGTGTCTTCTACGGTTCGGACGAGGGCATCGACTTCACGAACATGTACTTCTACACCGTGGCGTTCCACGCGATCGCCGCGTCGAACCGACTGGCGATCGAGCGGTCGCGGGCTTTCGGCGGCTTCGAGGACTCCACGTACGCGAGCGGGGCGTACTTCGACAAGTACACCGAGCAGGAGTGGGCCCCCGCGACAGCTCGGGTCGCTGAGCTCTTCGCGACCGCTGGCGTGGACATCCCGACCCAGGACGACTGGCGCGCGCTCAAGGCCTCGGTCATGGAGCACGGCATCTACAACCAGAACCTCCAGGCTGTTCCTCCGACCGGGTCGATCAGCTACATCAACAACTCGACCTCGTCGATCCACCCGATCGCGTCGAAGATCGAGATCCGCAAGGAAGGCAAGCTCGGGCGCGTCTACTACCCGGCGCCGTACCTGACGAACGACAACCTGGAGTACTACCAGGACGCGTACGAGATCGGTTACGAGAAGATCATCGACACGTACGCCGCGGCGACGCAGCACGTGGACCAGGGGCTGTCCCTGACGCTGTTCTTCAAAGACACCGCGACGACTCGTGACGTCAACCGGGCGCAGATCTACGCGTGGCGCAAGGGCATCAAGACGCTCTACTACATCCGTCTGCGCCAGATGGCCCTCGAAGGAACCGAGGTGGAAGGGTGCGTCTCGTGCATGCTGTGACCGTGCGACACGCACCGAGCCCCCGACGGCACGACGACTGCTCGACGAGAGAGACGAAGCGATGACCCCCACAGGAAAGCTCAAGCTCATCGACCGCGTTCACGCGATCAACTGGAACCGCGTCGAGGACGACAAGGACGCCGAGGTGTGGGACCGGCTCGTCGGGAACTTCTGGCTGCCCGAGAAGGTGCCCGTCTCCAACGACATCCAGTCGTGGGCGACCCTCACTCCTGTCGAGAAGGAGCTGACGACCCGCGTCTTCACGGGGCTCACGCTCCTCGACACGATCCAAGGGACCGTCGGTGCCGTCAGCCTCATCCCTGACTCGATCACGCCGCACGAAGAAGCCGTCTACACGAACATCGCGTTCATGGAGTCGGTCCACGCGAAGAGTTATTCGTCGATCTTCTCGACGCTCATCTCCACACAGGAGATCGACGACGCGTTCCGTTGGTCCGAGGAGAACGTCAACCTCCAGCGCAAGGCGGAGATCGTCCTCGGTTACTACCACGGGGACTCGCCGCTCAAGCGGAAGGTCGCGTCGACGCTGCTCGAGTCGTTCCTCTTCTACTCCGGCTTCTACCTGCCGATGTACTGGTCGAGCCGGGCGAAGCTCACGAACACGGCAGACCTCATCCGCCTCATCATCCGTGACGAGGCCGTGCACGGGTACTACATCGGCTACAAGTACCAGAAGGGCCTCGAGAAGCTCTCGCCGGCCGAGCGTGACGAGATGAAGGCGTATACCTTCGAGCTGCTCTTCGAGCTCTACGAGAACGAGGTCCAGTACACCGCAGACCTCTACGACGGCGTCGGTCTCACCGAGGACGTCAAGAAGTTCCTGCGCTACAACGCCAACAAGGCGCTCATGAACCTCGGCTACGAGGGTCTGTTCCCCAAGGACGAGACGGACGTCAATCCGGCGATCCTCTCGGCGCTGAGCCCGAACGCCGACGAGAACCACGACTTCTTCTCCGGTTCCGGGTCGTCGTACGTCATCGGCAAGGCCGTCAACACCGAAGACGAAGACTGGAACTTCTGACGCGTCGTCCACCCACGACGAAGGGCCCCGTCTCTCCCACCGCGCGGTGGGAGAGACGGGGCCCTTCGTGTGTCGTGCAGGCGCTACTTCGCGTCGAGGATGTCGACGACGAAGATGAGGTCCTCGTCCGCGAGGTCGCTCTCTTGGCCTTCGTACGCGAGCGACTTCGGGATGACCAGCAGCACCTGGCTGCCGACGGTCTGGCCGACGAGGCCCTGGTCCCAGCCGGGGATGACCGATCCGGTACCGATCGTCGTGGTGAATGCCGAGCCGTTCTCCCACGAGGAGTCGAAGAGCGTCCCGTCAGAGACCTTCCATCCCGAGTACTGGAACGTGACGGACTGGCCTGCTTCAACAGGTGCACCAGCACCCGTGATGAGCGGCTGGGTCACGAGCTCGGCGGGCGCCGTGTAGCCGTCGGGGACCTCGATGCTCGGCTTGCCCGTGTCGTCGAGCGTGACTGTCGGGAGACCATCGACCGGTGCGACGGCCTCGCCCTCGGCACGGGAGGGGATCGTCCGAGTGGAGACGGCCTCGATCGCGATCACCTGGGTCTCTCCGTTTTGGTCCATGTTCGCAAGGATGAACCGGGCCCCGACCTTCTGGCCTTCGAGCGCAGTGCTCAGCGTCGCGACGATGCCCGGGTCGCCGATGGTGATCTCGCCGGGCTCCGTCTCCCAGGTCGACTGAGACTCGACACCGTCGGTGCCGGTGTAGCTGACCGACTGCAGCCCGACGAGGCTCCCGGCGAGGATCTCCTCGCCTGTGCCCTCGTCGATGAGGCGGATGACTGGTGCACTCGTCGTCAATGGAGTTGCGAACTCCAGCGTCGGCTTCGTGCCGGGGTCCCCGGTGAGCGTCACAGCGTCGACAGCAGCGATGTCTTCAGCCGTGGGCGTCGGCTCGGTTGCCGCTGCGTCCGTCGCGGACTCAGAAGGCGTCGCCTCTGATTCGGCGTCTGCGCCACAGGCGGAGAGGAGCAGTGCGGCCCCGAGAGTGAGTGCGGTCATGCCGCGCAGTGTGCGGTGTTTCAAGACAGGTCCTTCGTTCGTCGGTTCCAGCTGCGGTCGGAACCGGCGCGGGCGGGTACTGACCCGGTGCGCGGAGCGACCAGCTCACGACGATCGGACACGTGTCGTGTGCAGCGTTGGGCGGACACACTGTATCGGGTGATCCTGAGAAGGTCCTGGGATGCGATGAATGTCCGGGTTCTTCATCCTCGTCGGCGCTGCAGACGACCGAGCGCTCGCCACAGGGGACGAGCCGTCTCAGGTCCCCGAGACCTCGTACCCGATGGACAATGGACGCATGCCGTCGTCCCGTAGATCCAGGCGCCGCCCGTACGAGCAGGAGCACCGCCCGCTCGATCTCGACCGAGCAGGCGGAGGACGCCGTCACGACCAGCGTGACGGCGTGAGCTGGACCGTGCAGTCGGTGCGCACGAGCGACAAGGCGTACCGGTGTCCGTGGTGCAACCAGGAGGTCGCGCCAGGGACTCCCCACGTCGTCGCCTGGGCGAACGACTCTCTGTTCGGTGCGCAGGCCGCGCTCGATGCCCGTCGTCACTGGCACACCGGCTGCTGGGACAGCGGCCGGTAGCCCTGACCAACCATGAAGGAGACCGTCGATGTCGTCGTCCTCGCTCGACCTGCACCTGTATCGCGTGGCACCCGGAGGCGGTGCGTGCGTCGTCCTTCTCCACGGGTTCCCTCTCGACCACCGGATGTGGGACGACGTCGCCGCTCTGCTCCCCGCGGACGTGAGCGTCGTCGCCCCGGACCTTCCCGGCCTCGGCGCCTCTCCGCTTGACGGTGAGCAGCCGCCGTCCCTCGAGGCCGCGGCCGACGAGGTCGCAGCGGCCGTCCGGCGCGGCGGCTTCGCCGAGATCGTCGTCGTCGGGCTCTCCATGGGTGGATACGTGGCGCTCGCGCTGCTCGAGCGCCACCCGGAGCTCGTCGTCGGTCTCGTGCTGGTCGACACGCGCTCGACGCCTGACACCGACGAGACACGTGCACGTCGGTTGCGGATCGCCGACGACGTCGTGCAGACCGGGGCGCTGGTGCCCGTGAGTGACGCCTCTGGGCTCGTGGGGCTGACGACGCGCACAGGTCGCCCGGAGGTCGTCGCTCGGCTCGAGGCCTGGATCCGGGAGCAGTCGCCGGAGGGCGTCGCATGGTCCCAACGAGCGATGGCCTCACGCCCTGACCGGACCTCGGTGCTCGCGTCGTTCTCCGGTCCGTCGGCTGTGGTCGTCGGTGACGAAGACGAGCTGGCTCCGCCCGCGGCAGCAGAGCACATGGCTGTGCATCTACCAGACGCGCGCGTCGTCCTGGTCCCCGGCTCGGGGCACATGAGCGCTGTCGAGGCGCCGGTCCCTGTCGCGTCGGCGATCGCCGACGTCGTGGGTCGGGTACGCCAGCGCACGTGACGGTACGGCGTCACGCCGGGGTGATGCCTAGGACTGGCGTTCGGGGTGAAGAGCGCGGTCCAGGGCTTCACGCAGGTCGATCGACTCCCCGTCACGTGCGCCGTCGCCGAGGACGAGGGGCGGGTCAGACGGAGCGAGCACCGCACCCCGCACGAGCGCTCGCAACGATCCTTGGACCGTCAGAACGTAGAACTCTCCGTCGGCGCCGATCCCTACGCTGCGGTTCTTGCGCAAGAACCAGCCGTCGACCGTCGTGCGGTAGGTCGCTCGGCCGTCGTAGGACCGGGCGGTGAACCGCTCGGTCGGCACACCGCCAGCACGCGCTGCGACGACGAAGTCAGCGATCATCGCTCGGGCCTGAGCGGTGCGCGCGAGCCGTCGACGCTCGAGCTCGGCTGCCTGGTGGGCGGCGTTCGCCGACTTCTGCTCGCGCCAGGACGGCGCCGGACCCAGAGGGTCCGGGCCGGTGGAGCCGTCCTCAGCGGGCGACGGACTCATCGTCGACGTCGTCACGCGTCTTCTCGGCGACCGTCGCCTCGCTCTCGGTAGCTTCAGATGCTGGTTCCGATGTCGGGTCGGCCGCGTCGTCCGGGGCCGGCTTGGGGACCTCAGCAGGCTTCACCGCTGGCGCGTCAGCCGAGGTCTCGTCTGTCGACGGCTCGGTTGCTGGCTGTGTCGTGCGTGCTTCTGCCGTGCTCGGCGCTGGCGAGCTGTCGTCTGCGGCAGTCTCTGGCTCGGCTGCCGTCGACGTCTTCGACGCGGTGCTGGTCTCGCTCGCAGCGGAGGCATTCGGCACGCGGCCGGATGCAGCCTTGCGGGCCTGCTGCGCCGGGGTGCCGGATGCCGACAGGGGAGCAGGGCGTGCCTTGCCGCGGGCGGGCTTCTTCGCCGGAGGGCTTGCTGGTGCGGGTTCCTGGGCCGCGGAGAACGACTCCTCGGCTGCAACCGCAGCCTCGAGGGTCGAGGCGCTCGGGATCGTCTCTCCACCGATGAGAGCGCGCAGCTCGTCGATGTAGACCGTGATGGAGGCTCGCTGGCGATTGAGGTCGTCGACCTGGCGCTGAGCGTTGCTGCGCTCGCGCTCAGCCTCGATGAGGGCGTCCGAGACCACCTGGTCGGCCTGCTCGCGTGCGGCGGCTGCGATCGCTGCCGCGGTCTTGCGGGCGGCCTCAGCAGACTCCTTGGCGTGGGCATCGCTGTCCTTGCGGATCTGCTCGTACTGGACGAGAGCGTCCGCTGCGCGCTTCTCTGCTTCCGCGGCGTGGCGCTCGGCATCCCCGAGAAGCTTGTCCGTCTCGGCTCGTGTCTTCGCGTGGACCTCGGTGTCGGCCACCTGTGCGAGCTCGTGCTTCGCGGCGATCTCGAGCTCGGCGCGTGCCAGCCGTTCGCGAGCCTCGTCGACGAGGGGAGCGGCTTCTGCCCGCGCTGCGTTGAGGGTGTCGGTCGCTGCCCGGCGGGCGTCAGCGAGCATCTTGTCGACGTAGATCTGCGTCTGCTCCCGCAGCTCGGTCGTCTCCCGATCGGTTGTCTCGCGTTGGGTGGTGGTCTCGCGATCGGTCGATTCGCGCAGCTGTGCAGCATCGCGTCGTGCAGTCTCCACGAGGTGCGACGCCTCGAGGTTTGCAGCGCTCAGCTGCTCGCTGGTAGTGCGCTCGGTCGCTGTCCGGAGCTCCTCGAGGTCGAGCTCGGCCTGGACGCGGTTGGCCTCCAGCTCTGCCTCGATGCTCTGCCGGAGCGTTGCGAGCTCCCGGTTGAGCTCGGTCCGTCGCAGCTCCACCTCTTGGAGTGCGGCGGACCGCACCGCTGCGGCATCCGTCTCGGTGCGCTGGCGCAGCTCATCGGTCTCGCGTGTCGTCGTGGCGCGCAGGTCGGCGACGTAGGCCTCGGTCTCGGTGCGTGCCGCGGAGGTCTCGGTCTCGGTGCGGTGGCGGAGCGCGGACGTCTCCGCATCGGTCCGGCCGCGGAGCTCCGCGGCATAGTTCTCGGCTTCGTCTCGTTGTGTCGTGGTGAGCAGCTCCGTGCTCGAGCGCAGCGCCTCTGCGTCGCGCTCGGTCGTGACGCGCAGCTCGGTCGTCTCCCGCTCGGTCGTGGCACGCAGCGTCCCGAGCTCGCGCTCGAGCGAGGTGCGTCGTTCCATCTCTTCGGTAGTGATCGCAGTCTGGATGCGGGTGGCCTCGCGCTCGGCGGAGCCGACGAGCTCTTCCGCACGACGTTCGGCGGAGACGATGGTGGTCTCGGCTTCGTTCGCACCGGCGGAGCGGATCTCTTCAGCCTCACGACGAGCGGCGGCCAGCATCTCGGCCACCTCGTTCTCTGCGCGCGACCGCATCTGGCTGGCGCCGAGCTTGGCGCGGGTGAGGATCTCCTCGGCCTGCTCTTCTGCTTGGGTCATGACGTCTGTGGACTGTTCCTCGGCGGACCGCATGAGCTGTTCGATGCGAGATCCCAGGCCTGCGTAGGAGGGGCGTTCGGTCTCGCGGATCTTGTCTTGCGCGTCGGCCAGTGCGGCAGCCATCTGCGTGGCCTGGGAGTCCAACGTCGTCAGCTGGGACTGTGCCTCCGCGAGGCTCGCCTCGAGTGTGTGGACACGCCCGTCGACCTGAGCGCGGTCGTAGCCGCGCATCACTACGGGAAAGATCGGGCGTTCGTCGGACACAAGAGCCTCCGGGATCGGGGTGGACATGCTGCACTGAACCTTCACATGCTCGCCCGCACAAGGCCCGACGAGCATGGATACGTTGCAGTGCGGCGCGATCGAGCGCGCCCTTCCGCCCAGCCTATCGGGTCTCGTCGAGGTGCGGAACGAGCGGCGAGATGATCCAGAAGGGTAGGTTTCGTCCGTCTGTGCAGGATTCGGCCCGTGCTCCGCGCGTTAGGCTGGAATCTCTTTGTCGAAGGGATCGAACAGGTGCTGCAGAAGATCGTGACGGTTGCCCTGGTACTGGTGGGGCTCGTCCTCGCTGGGCTAGGAGTTGCCTCGGGGACCGTATGGCGCCCCAGCGACACGGTGACCCTCACCAGCGGTACGCACACCTCGGCGACGCTGCTCATGACCCGACCGGGTGTCCTCGGGCTCGTCGGTGACACGGTGACCATCAAGGCGTCGGTACCCGGGGACGAGACGGTCGCGCTCGCGATCGGTCGGACAGCCGATGTCGAGGGCTGGGTCGGAACCGATCCTGCGGTCGTCGTCACGGGGGCCACCGACTGGGAAACGCTGGCTGTCGTCGAGCAGGCGTCGACCGAGCCGGCCGACGAGGCGGAACCAGCCGACGAGGCCGAGCCGGCCGAACCTGCCGACGAGGCGGAGCCTGCTGAACCTGCCGACGAGGCGGAGCCTGCTGAGCCGACCGACGAGACCGATCCGGCGGAGCCGGCTGATGCCGCAGAGGCCGACGAGGCCGAGGCCGTCACGTCACCTGACCCGAGAGGGTCGGACATGTGGACAGTCGAGGCATCGGGCGAAGGCGGTGCCGAGCTCGAGTGGTCGGCGACCTCGGCGATGAGCGACCAGGTCTTGCTCGCAGCATCGGTCGGCGAGACGACCCAGGCTCCGGTCGTCACCCTCACATGGCCGCGTGAGGTCACGACCCCCTGGGTCTTGCCTGGCGTCGCTCTCGGTTCCGTCCTCGTGCTCGTCGGGCTGCTGCTCGGATATCTCTGGTTCGTCGCGGGTCCCCGACACGACCGGCAGCGCCGGCGGACGTCGCCAGGGACACGGTCTCGGCTCTCTGCGCGCTCGGGGCGCGCAAGCGGGACCCGGGACGTCCCTGAGACCATCATCGTCGAGCCGTCATCATCGTCCAGCGGACACGACGCTCATGAGGTAGCCAGCAGGCATGGTGGCTGGGCGGCCGATGTGCAGCCCGACGCAGGTGCTGACGCTGACACCCCCGTCACCGTGGCGAGCAGCGGAGCTGGTCTGACGCGGCGTGAGCTCCGCGAGCAGGCGGAGCGAGCGCTCGTCAAGCAAGAGGTGCTGGCGGAACAGGCCGAGAAGGGGGCGACGAAACCGCGACGTTCCTGGCCGTGGACCGGCGCCATCCCCGCTGTCAAGGCACGTGGAGAGGGGCGGACCGGCCCGAAGACCGCGGCGGTACCGGTGGTCCCGGACGAGGCGGAAGCGCATCGTCCTGGATGGCTGAGCGAGGGAACTGCGTCGGCATCGGGCTCTGCCTGGCGGCAGGCCTGGGGCGTGGGCTCTGGCTCTCGGTCCACGACCGGCGCTGAAGACTTCGATCCTCGGCCCGCTGCCGGCCCCAGAGGCCGGCCTCCGGTGCTGCCGGAGTCGATGCGTCCTGGGGATCTCGATCCTCAGCCCGCTGCTGGCCCCCGGGGTCGGCCTCCGGTGCTGCCGGAGTCGATGCGTCCTGGGGATCTCGATACTCGGCCGGCTGCTGGCCCGCGGGGTCGGCCTCCGGTGCTGCCGGAGCCGACGCCGACCCAAGGTTTTGATCCCCGACCCGTTGTCGAGCCCCCGGTGGTGCCCGAGCCGACACGGCGTGGCTCCCAGCCTGCGCCGAGACCCGAGCAAGAGCGGACGCAGGGCCCACCGCTGCGGGGCGGCGGCATGCGCCGACGTCCGACGGTCCAACCCGACCGCACACCTACCGAGGACCAGGAGGGAGACCGATGAGGCGTCATCTGCGTCGTTCTGCTGTCCTGGTCTGCACGGGCGCGCTCTTCCTCGCCGCCTGCGCTCCTGACCTCCCGACCGTCGACGTCACCTCTGCAGAATCCGAGGCACCTGTGGTCTCGGCGGACCAGGAAGCGGCGATCCATACGTCGATCGGCGAGGCTCTCACCGCAGGAACAGAGACCCTCGACGCGGCGGTGCTCGCTCCCCGTCTGACGGGGCCTGCACTCGCGCTGCGGACGGCAGAGCTGACCGTCGCTGCAGCGACAGACGTCAAGGACGCCATCACGGAGGTGCCGACCGTCACTCAGTCCGAGGTCGTCCAGGCGACCGACGGGTGGCCGCGCTGGACCTTTGCAGTGAGCGAACGTCCGCTGAACCTCCAGACGGAGCGTCTGCTCGTCACCGAGCAAGAGTCCCCGCGTGAGCAGTACAAGCTCTGGGGCTGGATTCGCCTCTTCCCAGGCGTGACGCTCCCCACGTTCCCTGCGGCGACGACCGGCACCGAGGCCGTCGCTGCGGACGACGCATCCCTCCTGCTCTCGCCCGTGGACGCGGTCGCGCACTACGCAGACGTGCTCAACTCCGGAGACGAGTCGGCGTTCGCGGCAGAGTTCCCCTCCGACCCGCTCCGCGATCAGATGACTGCTCGACGCGCTGACCGGACCGCGCTGGCCGAGACGGGCGCTGGGACCTACACGCTCGTGTTTACCCCGACAGAGGGCGCTCTGCGGGCTCTGCGGACCACCGAGGGCGGCGCGCTCGTCATCGCGGAGGTGACGTCGTCCGAGACCCTCGCAGGCGAGGACGGCGCGGTGATCAACCCGACGGCCACCGAGAGCGCGTTCACGGGCGGAGCCGCACCCTCCAACTCGCTCACGGTGGGGCGGACCGCGCTCGTCGGGATCTACGTCCCGGCTGCTGGCTCGACCGAACCGATCACGGTCGTCGGCAGCGAGCTCCTCACGACGTCTGCCTCGGTTCCGTAGCCGACAGACCTGCACAGCACCCGACTGATGGAAAGATGGGTATATGAGTCTTCCTGGTCCCTCCGGTTCACAGTTCGACGTCCGTGGTGCGGTCGACCTCTCCGCGTTCGGCAAGCCCACTGCTCCGCCTCCTGGGGCACCCGGTGGTGCCCCGCCCGCTGGCGGCTTCGTCGTGGACATCACGGACGAGATGTTCCCCTCGCTCGTCCAGCAGTCCGCACAGGTCCCGGTCGTCGCGCTGCTGTGGACGCCGACAGACGCCGAGTCCGTCCGGCTCGCGACCGACCTCGCAGCCCTCACGCAGGAGTACGCCGGGCGGTTCTTGCTCGGGCGCGTCAACGTCGTCGACTTCCCCCAGGTTGCCGAGGCGTTCCAGGTCACGGCGTTCCCGACGGTCGTCGCGATCCTCGGCCAGCAACCGGTGCCCCTCTTCCAAGGGGCCGTCGAGCGTGAGCAGATCCGTGGTGTGCTCGAGCAGCTCCTCGAAGCGGCACAGCAGAACGGCATCACCGGTGTGCTCGCAGCCGACGGTGCCGAACCAGCGGCCGAGGAAGCGGCCCCGGCCGAACCAGACCTGCCACCCCTGCACCAGAAGGCGTTCGACGCGATCGACGCCGACGACCTCGATACGGCAGTCTCCGCATACGAGCAGGCCCTGCGGGAGAACCCTCGGGACGACCTGGCGACAGCAGGGCTCGCCCAGGTGCGTCTCCTGCAGCGCACCAAGGGTGCTGACCTGGCGGCCGTCCGTGCGGCGGCAGCAGCCGCGCCGGAGGACATCGACGCACAGCTCGCCGTGGCGGATCTCGACCTTCTGGGCGGAAAGGTCGAGGATGCCCTCGGACGGCTCATCGCGCTCGTCCCAGCGGCTCCTGACCGCGAGGTCCTGCGCGTGCGCCTCGTCGAGTACTTCAACTTGCTCGGCCCGCAGGACCCGCGAGTCGTGCCGGCGCGTCGAGCACTGACGAACGCTCTCTACTGACTCGTACCGACCTGACCCGTACCCATCCCGACGCGCACGACGAGAACGACGACGTGAGGCCGGCCCCACCTGGGACCGGCCTCACGGCGCTCTAGCGACGAAAGTCGGCTGAGATGCTCAGCCCTCGGGGGTGAGGTAGATCGCGCCCAGGGGCGGAACGCTGAGGAGAGCCGAGAAGGGCCGTCCAGCAGCAGAGACCTTCTCCGCTGTCACCGCGCCGAGGTTGCCGACGCCTGAGCCGCCGTAGACGGTGGCATCAGTGTTCAGCACCTCTTTCCACACCCCACCGGACGGGAGCGGCACCCGGTAGCCCTCGTGCGGCGTCCCGGCAAAGTTCACGACGACAGCGACGACGTTCCCGTTCGAGTCCTTGCGCAAGAAGGACAACACGTTGTGGTCCGCGTCGTTCTCGTCGAGCCACTCGAAGCCGGACGGGTGGTGGTCCAGCGCCCACAGCGCCGGGTGCTCGCGGTAGACGCTGTTGAGGTCGCGGACGAGGCGCTGGACGCCAGCGTGCCCCTCGTCGGCGAGGACGTCCCAGTCGAGTGTGCCGGACTCGGCCCACTCGGCGGGCTGGGCGATCTCGTTGCCCATGAAGGTGAGCTTCTTCCCGGGGTGCGCCCACTGGTAGGCGAAGAGCACACGGACCCCGGCACGCTGCTGCCAGTCGTCGCCGGGCATCTTGTGCAGGAGCGACCCCTTGCCGTGCACGACCTCGTCGTGGCTGATCGGCAGGACGAACTGCTCCGAGTACGCATAGACCATCGAGAACGTCGCCTCGTGGTGGTGGTACCGCCGGTTGATGGGGGCTTCAGCAAGGTACCGGAGCGTGTCGTTCATCCACCCCATGTTCCACTTGAGCCCGAACCCGAGACCACCGGCGCTCGTGGGGCGCGTGACCCCGGCCCAGGCGGTCGACTCCTCAGCGATGAGCATGACGCCCGGGCTGCGCCGGTAGGCCGTCGCGTTGGTCTCCTGGAGGAACTCGATCGCTTCGAGGTTCTCACGACCTCCGTTGATGTTCGGGCGCCACTGACCCGGGTCGCGTGAGTAGTCGAGGTACAGCATCGAGGCGACCGCGTCGACGCGCAGACCGTCGATGTGGAACTCTTCGAGCCAGTAGGTCGCGTTCGCGACGAGGAAGTTGCGGACCTCGGACCGGCCGAAGTTGAACACGTACGTGCCCCAGTCGGCGTGCTCACCGAGCAGCGGGTCCGGGTGCTCGTACAGCGGCGTCCCGTCGAACCTGGCGAGAGCCCACTCGTCCTTGGGAAAATGGGCGGGGACCCAGTCGACGATGACTCCGATGCCTGCCGCGTGGAGGCTGTCGACGAGGTAGCGGAAGTCGTCTGGGTGCCCGAAGCGAGAGGTCGGCGCGTAGTACGACGTGACCTGATATCCCCACGACCCGCCGAACGGGTGCTCCGCCACCGGCATGAGCTCGACGTGGGTGAATCCCATCTCGAGGACGTACTCGGTGAGCTGGGTCGCCAGCTCACGGTAGCCGAGGGACCGGCGCCACGATCCGAGGTGCACCTCGTAGATGCTCAAGGCGCCGTTGTGCGGGTCGGTGGCCTCGCGGTGGGACAGCCACGCGTCGTCTTGCCAGGTGTAGTCGGACTCGACGACCACGGACGCGGTAGCGGGCGGGACCTCGGTCCCCTTGGCCATGGGGTCCGCCTTCTGGCGCCACGAACCGTCTGGGCCGAGGATCTCGAACTTGTAGCGGGTCCCGCCACCGAGACCGGGGAGGAACAGCTCCCAGATGCCGGTGGACCCGATGGATCGCATCGAGTGCGAGGAGCCGCTCCAGCTGTTGAAGTCTCCGATGAGCCGGACCGCCTGCGCGTTCGGCGCCCAGACGGCGAACGCTGTTCCGTGGACGTCACCGAGCTCGCTCGGGTAGTCCTTGGTGTTGGCACCGAGCACCGTCCAGAGCTCCTCGTGCCGGCCCTCGCGGATGAGGTGCTGGTCGACCTCTCCGACCGTCGGCAGGAAGCGGTACGGGTCGTCGGTGATCGACGACGAGTCTGCGTAGCGGACACCGATCCGGTAGTCGGGCACCTTGCCGTCAGGCACCCGCATCGTCGTGACCCAGATGCCGTCTTGCTCGTGGCGTGCCGGGTGCTCGCCCGTCGCTGTGACGAAAGAGACCTCGTCGGCGAAGGGGCGCAGCGCACGCAGGGTCACGGCGTCGCCGGAGGGGTGGACGTGCGCACCCAGGACGCTGTGCGGGTCGTGGAACGTGCCGTGCGCGACCGCTGCGAGAGTGTCGGCCAAGACGGGCAGCGGCGTGGGCGAGTCGGTCGGTGGCAGGGTCTGATCCGTCATAGGCCTACCATTCCACGCCTGGCCGCGACGCGCATGGACACGCGGTGCCGACACGGTCGTCGGCGGTCGACCCGCATGGACCTGCAGGACTAGCGGCCGAGGATCCGGTCGATCGCCGCGAGAGGGATGTGTGTCCAGTCGGGGCGGTTGCGCTCTTCATACACGACCTCGTACAAGGCTTTGTCGAGCTCGAACGAGTCGAGGATCAGCACGCGGTCCGCCAGCGAGGGGCGCTGTCCGAACCCCAGCGCCCCAGGGACGGTGAGGTAGCCGTTGTACCCCTCGAGGAAGGCGCGGCGCGCGGCACGTGCCCACTCGGTGGAGCCGGCATGACCGACCGCTGCGGCGTAGTCGAAGGAACGGAGCATCCCTGTCACGTCACGCTCACCGAGATCGGGTCGAGTGCGTTCGCGCAGAGGCCGCAGGGGCTCGCCCTCGAAGTCGAGGATCCTCCATCCTGTCTGGGGGCTGTAGAGGGCCTGGCCGAGGTGGAGGTCACCGTGGATGCGCTGCACGGGCGGGAGCGGGCGTCCTTGGCGGACGGCGTCGTCCGTCACCGAGCTCATGTGCGCGAGGAACGCTTCGATCTCCGTCGCCCGCTCGCGGACCGCGGCGCTCGCAGAGCTGGCAGAGCGGACCCGACGCCGCAGGGCGTCGAGCAGCCACGCGGGGTCGACGTCGCGGACCTCGTCGACGAAGGCGCGTCGGAGGGCGCTGTGCATCTGCGCGACCTGGGTGCCGAGCTCGCGAGCCGGTCCGTTGAAGGGGCGGCCGTCGGCGGCGAGCGAGCACGCGAGCTCGAAGCCGTCCGTGGCGTCCGGGACGAGCTCGGCGAGGACGCCTGCGTGGGCGCGCCAGGAGCCTTCAGGGTCGTCGATGGTGAGCTCGTGCCACGCGTACGGCGTCGGCACGCCGTGCCATCCCGCGCGCGTCAGCGCCAGCGGGACGACGACGTCCGGGTTGTCCCCGGGGGCCAGCGTCCGGAGGATCTTGAGCATCGTGCCCCCGGCGACCCGGGGGAGGAGGACCGAGCTGTTCGACTGCTCGACGGAGAGGATGTGCGCACCGGTGAAGTCGTAGGGCTGGCGTGCGGGCCGGTCTTCCTCGGCCCAGGTGGCAGCGTCCAACCACGCCGACCAGAACGCAGGGTGCTGTGCACCGTCGTAGAGACGGCCGGCTGAGGTCGTGCCGACGAGCGCAGACGGGTCGACGACCGGGCCGGCCGGACGCGCGGCCGGGTCAGCGCCCTCCTGCTCGAGCACGAGGGGGACCTGGAGCGTCACGTCGACGCCCCCGGCCCCCTCGCGTCGGGCTCGGACGATCGCGATGAACGGCTGTCGTCCTCCCTGCGCGTCGGAGGGCATGGGGATCCGGGCGGTGCACGACAGGACGACGTCGACGCCCTTGGCCGGATACCACCGACGGGACGGCAACCACGCCTCGAGCAGCCTGAGGATCTCGCCGTCGTCGAGGTCGAGCGTCACGCCGTCGTGCCCTGTCTTCGGATCCACCAGTGCCACACCTATCCATTCGCGTCGGAGGGAGCTCAGGTGACCTTGAGCCAGAAGAACTCCCGCGAGCCCAATGTCATCACGACTTCCCCGTCCTTGCTGATCGACGCGATCGGCGCACCTCCGAAGAGGTCCGTGAGCGTGCCCCCCGCGTGGCCGGGGATGCTGACCTTGGCAGCACGTGCGGTCGCTGCGAGGTTGGTCACGCAGAAGATCGTCTCCTCCGACGAGACCCGCAAGAACGCCAGGACAGACTCGTTCTCCGCCACGAGCGGGACGAACGTTCCGGTCCCGAACGCAGGGTGCAGCTTGCGCACCTTGAGCATGCCGTGCACCCAGTGCAGGAGCGACGTGGGCTGGGCCCACTGCGCCTCGACGTTCGCGTACTGGAAGTTGTGCGCGAGCGACTGGATGAGCGGGAGATAGAGCTTTCCCGGGTCCGCTGTGGAGAAGCCTGCGTTGCGGTCTGGCGTCCACTGCATCGGCGTCCGGACCGCGTCGCGGTCCGGCAGCCAGATGTTGTCACCCATCCCGATCTCGTCGCCGTAGTAGAGGCACGGGCTGCCGGGGAGGGAGAGGAGCAGGGCGTGGGCGAGCTCGATCTCGTTGCGGGAGTTGTCGAGCAGTGGCGCGAGCCGCCGCCGGATGCCGATGTTGGCACGCATCCGTGGGTCGGGTGCGTACCACCCGTACATCGAGGCGCGCTCTTCTGTCGAGACCATCTCGAGCGTCAGCTCGTCGTGGTTGCGGAGGAACGTGCCCCACTGGGCACCCGCGGGGATCGCCGGGGTGTCGGCGAGGATATCGAGGATCTGCTTCGCCCGTTGGTCCTTGATCGCGAAGAAGATCCGAGGCATGACGGGGAAGTGGAAGCACATGTGGCACTCCGGCTCCTTCTCGGTGCCGTAGTACTGCACGACCTCCTCCGGCCACTGGTTCGCCTCGGCCAGCATGATCGTGCCCGGGAACTCCTCGTCGATCATCGTGCGGACCTGCCGCAGGAACTGGTGCGTCTCGGGGAGGTTCTCGCAGTTCGTGCCCTCGGACTCGAAGAGGTAGGGCACTGCGTCGAGACGGAAGCCGTCGACACCCACCTGGCACCAGTACCGAGCGACGTCGAGCATCGCGTCGACGACCTTGGGGTTCTCGAAGTTGAGGTCGGGCTGGTGAGAGAAGAACCTGTGCCAGAAGTACTGTCTGCGCACGGGGTCGAACGTCCAGTTGGACGTCTCGGTGTCGACGAAGATGATGCGTGCGTCCGGGTACTTCGTGTTCTCGTCGTTCCACACGTAGAAGTCGCCGTACGGTCCCTCGGGGTCCGAGCGCGACGCCTGGAACCACGGGTGCTCGTCGCTCGTGTGGTTCATGACGAGGTCGATGACGACGCGGATGTTGCGCCGGTGGGCTTCCTCGATGAGCTCGGTGAAGTCCGCCATCGACCCGTACTGGGGGGAGATCGCGGTGTAGTCCGCGACGTCGTAGCCGCCGTCGCGCAGCGGGCTGGGGTAGAACGGGGGGAGCCACAGGCAGTCGATGCCGAGCCACTGGATGTAGTCCAGCCTCTGGATGAGTCCACGGATGTCGCCGGAGCCGGCCCCCGTGGAGTCGGAGAATGCACGAACGATCACCTCGTAGAACACGGCGGTCTTGAACCACTCCGGGTCGTCGGTGAGACCGTGCTGCTTGGTCTCTCGCTCGTCTGGATGGTCGCTCGTCCCCCCGCCCGGAGCGGTCGGTTGACGGCGCGGTGGGAGAGCCGCGATGGGGATGGGCGCAGTGATCGGGTTGGCGATCGGGTGGGTCGTCAAAGAGGCCTCACGTGGATGATGTGCGCGCTGTTGGCGAACGGATCGAGCTGGACGAATACCTGGCTGCCCCAAGGGTATGTGGCGCCGGTGAGGAGATCGTGCGCGGCGAAGGACTGGTGCTCGCCAGCGTCGTCGAGCCCGAGCGTGGCGAGGTCGAGCGTGATGGTCGCCGAGCGTGTGGAGTACGGGTCGAGATTCACCACGGTGATGATCGTGTCGGCTTCCCCGGTAGGGGAGTGCTCGGCCGCGAGGTGCGACGAGTACGCGAGGATCTGGTCGTCGCTCGTCGGGTGGACCGTGAGGTTGCGCAGCTGCCGCAAGGACGGGTGCGCGCGGCGGATCTCGTTGAGCCGGGTGAGGAGCAGCGAGATGCCGATCTCGCCGGCACGGGACCAGTCGCGCGGCTTGAACTCGTACTTCTCGTTGTCGATCTGCTCCTCGACGCCGGGCCTCGGGATGTTCTCCGCGAGCTCGTAGCCCGAGTAGATGCCCCACGTGGGGGATGCCGTGGCGGCGAGCACAGCCCGGATCGCGAAGCCGGCGACGCCTCCGTGCTGGAGGAACGGCGGCAGGATGTCGTGCGTCGTCGGCCAGAAGCTCGGACGCATGTACGCGCCAGAGGGCCCAGAGAGCTCCTCGAGGTACTCCGCCAGCTCCTCCTTGGTGTTGCGCCAGGTGAAGTACGTGTACGACTGGTGGAACCCGATCTTCGCGAGCGCGTGCATCATCGCAGGCTTGGTGAACGCCTCTGAGAGGAAGATCACCTCAGGGTTCGTCGAGCGGATCTCTCCGAGGAGCCGTTCCCAGAAGGGGAGCGGCTTCGTGTGCGGGTTGTCGACGCGGAACGCGGTGACGCCGTGGGTGATCCAGACGTGCAGGACGCGCAGGACCTCCTGGTAGATGCCCTCGGGGTCGTTGTCGAAGTTCAGCGGGTAGATGTCTTGGTACTTCTTCGGAGGGTTCTCGGCGTAGGCGACGGATCCGTCCACCCTCGTGGTGAACCACTCGGGATGCTCGGTCACCCAGGGGTGGTCGGGCGAGCACTGGAGCGCGAGGTCGAGCGCGACCTCCATGCCGAGGTCGCGCGACGTCCGGACGAACCGGTCGAAGTCGTCGAACGTCCCGAGCTCGGGGTGGATGGCGTCGTGCCCGCCGTCGGGGGAGCCGATGCCGTACGGCGACCCGGGGTCGCCGGGGGCCACCGTGAGGGTGTTGTTGCGGCCCTTGCGGTTGGTCGTGCCGATCGGGTGGATCGGTGTGAGGTAGACGACATCGAAGCCCATCGCGGCGATGCCGGGGAGCCTGCCGGCCGCTGTCTCGAGCGTCCCGGACACCCACCTCCCGGTCGCTTCGTCGAGGAGAGCGCCCTCGGAGCGAGGGAAGAACTCGTACCACGCGCCCGCCAGGGCGAGCGGCCTGTCGACGACGAGCGGGTACGTGGCCGAGGTGGAGACCATGTCACGCACCGGCCGGGCCGCGAGCACCGTGTGGACCTCGGGCGAGGTCGCTGCAGCGAGGCGAGCGAGCGGGGGGCGGTCCGTGTCGCCGAGGGCGACGACGACGTCGCGCAGCGTCGTCGTCTCGTCGGGCCGCAGGTCGGGGCGGGCCGCGGCCCGGGTGAAGAGGGCCGCTCCCTCCTGAAGCATGAGATCGACGTCGATGCCGGCACGGATCTTGATCGATGCGTCGTGCTCCCACGTCGCGTAGGGGTCGGACCATCCTTCGACCCGGATGCCCCAGGCGCCCTCCGTGTCGGGTACGAGGTGCGCACGGAACCGGTCCAGGCCTGGTGCGACGTCGACCATGGGCCCGGTGATCTCGCGGCCGTCGGGTGCCACGAGGACGGCCGTCGCTGAGACGGCGTCGTGCCCTTCGCGGAACACCGTCGCCTCGATCGGTACGACCTCGCCGACGGTGGCCTTGGTGGGCCACCGGCCTTCGTTGATCACGGGAGCCACGTCGAGGACAGGGATGCGTCCGATGAGCGCGGACGCCACGGGGGGCTTCTTGGCGGAGCGCTTCGTGGTGGCGGAGGTCGTGCGCGCCTTGGTGGTGGGGGTGCGCGGCGTCGCGGCCGCGGGGGTGGACCGGGTCTTCGCTGCTGGTGTGGCGCGTGCCTTGGCTGTCGAGGTGGTCCGTGGCTTCGCGGGGGGTGGAGTCGGAGCCGTGGAGGCGGGAGCTGTCTGCGCTCGGGCGGCCGGAGTGGCCCGTGCTCTGGTCACGGGCGTCGCGCGAGGCGTCGCCGCTGCGTCACCGGTCGAGGTCGGAGGCGCTGTGGGGACGTCGGTCGCAGGAGCGTCTGGGCCCGAGGACTGGGGAGTGCGCTTGGAGGTCACACACCGAACCTACCTACTCGGTGGGCGTCCGGATACTCGAACCGCACCTCTCGGCGCGCCGTCCTGACGATCCGGAAACGTCTTGCAGTCGTTTCAGACTTGTTCCCAGAAATAGGTGTGCAATCGACTTTTGCTCGGTAGTGTCGGAGCGTGAAAGCCATCCGTAGATTCACCGTCCGCACCGTCCTTCCCGCCGCGCTCCAGGATCTGGACGAGCTGGCGCACAATCTCCGCTGGTCGTGGCACGCGCCGACCCGTGACCTCTTCGCAGCACTCGATCCAGTCATCTGGCGCGAGGTCAAGGGCGACCCCGTCGCCCTTCTCGGTGCGCTGACGCCGGACAAGCTCGCGGCGTTCGCCCGCGACGAAGCGCTCGTGGAAGCCGTGCGTGCGGCCGCCGCGGACCTGCGTGACTACATGACGAGCCCTCGGTGGTATCAGAGCGCGGGAGACGATCTCCCCGCCGCCATCGCCTACTTCTCGCCCGAGTTCGGCATCACGAAGGTCCTGCCGCAGTACTCCGGTGGGCTCGGCATCCTTGCAGGTGACCATCTCAAGAGCGCCTCGGACCTCGGTGTCCCGATCGTCGGCGTCGGGCTCCTCTACGGCGCCGGATACTTCGTCCAGTCGCTCACCCGAGACGGGTGGCAGGTCGAGGACTATCCCCTGCTCGACCCCGACGGGCTCCCGATCACGTTGATCCGTGAAGACGACGGTCTCCCGGCCACGGTGAGCATCGCGCTGCCGGGCGGCCGGACGCTGCACGCGCACGTGTGGATGGCAGCCGTCGGGCGCGTCCCGCTCCTCCTCCTCGACTCCAACATCCCGGAGAACGACGACCTCGCTCGGAAGGTCACCGACCGTCTCTACGGGGGCGGCGGAGAGCACCGGCTCCAGCAAGAGCTCCTTCTCGGCGTCGGCGGCGTGCGTGCGCTCCGGCTGTGGTCGCGTCTCACGGGTGCCCCGGAGCCGGAGGTCTACCACACCAACGAGGGGCATGCCGGCTTCCTCGGGGTCGAGCGCATCGCTGAGCTCGTCAACCAGCACGGCCTGACCTACGACGAGGCCCTCGAAGCGGTCCGCTCCGCGACCGTGTTCACCACGCACACCCCGGTGCCTGCTGGTATCGACCGCTTCGGTGTGGACACGATCAGCCAGTACTTCGGCGGCGCCAACGAGATCGGCGGGGTGCCGCTCGACCGGATCCTCTCCCTCGGCGCCGAGGACTTCGACGGCGGAGACCCGACAGTCTTCAACATGGCACTCATGGGTCTGCGCCTGGGCGGGCGCGCCAACGGCGTGTCTCTCCTCCACGGCGAGGTGTCCCGGGGCATGTTCAACGGTCTGTGGCCGGGCTTCGACGAGACCGAGGTCCCGATCGGGTCCATCACCAACGGTGTCCACGCGCCGACCTGGGTCGACCGCCGGGTCAGCGAGCTGGCCGAGTCCCGCTTCAGCCCTGCGGAGCTCGAGTCGAGCGACGGGTGGCTCCGCACAGATGCCGTGAGCGACATCGAGCTGTGGGACGTGCGACGCGCGCTGCGCTCGCAGACTGTCGACGACGCGCGCCTGCGGCTGCGCAAGTCGTGGCGCAAGCGCGGCGCCAGCCCCGCCGAGCTCGGCTGGATCGACGAGGCGCTCTCGCCCGACGTCCTGACCATCGGTTTCGCCCGTCGCGTCCCCACGTACAAGCGGCTCACGCTCATGCTCCGGGACCCGGACCGCCTGCGGTCGCTCTTGCTCGACCCGGACCGTCCGGTGCAGCTGATCATCGCCGGCAAGTCGCACCCGGCGGACGACCAGGGGAAGCGGCTCATCCAGCAGCTCGTGAAGTTCACCGACGACCCTGCGGTGCGCCACCGGATCGTGTTCCTGCCGAACTACGACATCGGGATGGCGCAGACGCTCTATCCAGGGTGCGACGTGTGGCTCAACAACCCGTTGCGACCGCTCGAGGCGTGCGGCACGTCTGGTATGAAGGCTGCGCTCAACGGGGGTCTCAACCTCTCCATCCTCGATGGCTGGTGGGACGAGTGGTTCGACGGCGAGAACGGCTGGGCCATCCCGACCGCTGACGGTGTCGAAGACGCAGACCGACGGGACGACCTCGAGGCGGCTGCGCTCTACGACCTCATCGAGTCGCAGGTCGCTGCACGCTTCTACGACCGGGGTGCTGACGGCGTGCCACGCCACTGGATGCAGCAGGTGCGCCACACCCTCGCGACGCTCGGCCCGAAGGTCCAGGCGACGCGGATGGTGGCGGACTACGTCAACGGTCTCTACGCTCCGGCGGCTCGGGCCGGTCGGCTCCTGCACGACTCGGACTACTCCGGTGCGCGCGGCCTCGCGCAGTGGAAGCAGACGATCCGCGGGGACTGGGCCCATGTCCGGGTCGATCACGTGGAGTCGGCGGGCCTCGGGGAGGCTCCTCAGGTCGGCGACCATCTTGCTGTCCACGCGTACGTGTCGTTGGGTGCGCTCACCCCGGCAGACGTCGACGTCCAGGTGGTGCACGGAAAGGTCTCGGAGTCGGACGAGATGTCGTCGTTCGTCGCCGAGCCGCTCACCGTGCTCGAGACCCTCGAGGCGGGCCGCTACGCGTTCGGCGGAGAGGTCGTCCTCGACTCCTCAGGGCCGTTCGGTTACACGGTCCGCATCGTGCCCAAGCACGACGGGCTCGTCAACGTCGCTGAGCTCGGGCTCGTCGCCAACGCCTGACCGCTCGACGTGCGGCCCGGGTCCCGTCGGGACCCGGGCCGCACCCGTGCCCGGACTGGTGCACCGAGCATGTGGACCTCTCGTCCCAGGGATATGACACCGTGAGTCTTAAGTCCCCCAGGATCGTCCGTCGTCGCAGATACGGTGGATTCATCGCTGAACAGCGAGCAGGGGGACCGAATCCCAAAATACTGAGGGGTATTGAAATGTCGAGCATCACCACGTCCCGCAAGCCAGTCGCCATCGTCGCCATCCTGTCGATGGTCGCCGGCCTCGTTCTCATCATCGCCGGTGGAGTCGTGTGGGGGATGATCACCTCGCAGCTCAAGGACGAAGAGATCACCGTCTCCGCCGTCACCGACGAAGAGCCGGGCGCACTCGCCGGCAAGGACGTCGCGGGTCCGTTCACCGCTTTTGCCCAGGCCAACGCGATCAACCACCACGCGCTCGCAGGCAGCGACGGCAAGACGTACGCAGAGATCGGTGCGGAGGTCGCCGGGCTCAAGGCAGCCGATGCTGAGGGCAACGCTGACCAGATCGCTGCGCTCGGCGAGCAGCGCACCACCGTGATGAACGCGTCCTTCCTGCGGGCGTCGCTCTTCACCTCGGTCGTGGCCTACGGAGTCTCCGCCCTCGTCATGGGACTGGGCGTCATGTTCATCCTCCTCGGATGGAGCCAGTGGCTCCTCGCCGCAGCTCGCACCGAGCAGGTCGCTGCGACCACCCACGAGTCCGCTCCCGCCGCCGTCTGATCGATCACCAGCACTGACGACGCGCACGACGAGGGCCCCGCCGGTTCGGCGGGGCCCTCGTCGTGCGCGTCGTCCTGGTCAGTCCTCGAGCGGGTAGGCGACGTAGAGCTGCGTCGAGAGAGGCTCGAGGTGGACGAGCGCACCGGCGGGGAGGTCTCCCGACGTACCGTCCGTCGTGTCGCTCCTGTCGGTGTCGTCGAAGCGCTGCTCAGGGTTCTCCCACGCGCTGTCCCATGCCAGGGTCCACGTCCGGGTGCTGTTTCCGTCGCCGGCGAGGCCGACGTGGGCGTCGTCGAGCGTGCCGTTGATGACGAAGAGGACGTGTGCCTCGTCTCGGGGCGCACCGGCTGCACGTCTCCCACGACGGAGCATCTGGAGCGTCCGGACCTCGCGGTCGTGCCACTGCGCGTGCGAGACCGGCTCACCCTGGCTGTCGTACCACGCGAGGTCAGGCTGCTCGGGGCCGTCGAGCGGTGCAGGGCGTCCGAGGAAGAACTCGTCGGCGCGCAGCGCCGCGTGCTCTCGGCGCAGCGAGAGCAGGTACCGTGCGGTGTCGAACAGGTCTGTGCGCCACGGCGACAGGTCCCAGGCCACCCACGAGAGCTCGTTGTCTTGGCAGTAGGCGTTGTTGTTGCCGCGCTGGGTGCGCCCCATCTCGTCTCCGGCGGTGATGAGCGGTGTGCCTGCGGAGAGCAGGAGCGTTCCGAGAAGGTTGCGCACAGACCTCCGGCGCATCGGACCGATCTCCATCCCGACCGACTCTGCCTGCACCGGTCCTTCGATGCCGTGGTTCCACGACCGGTTGTCGTTGCTGCCGTCGCGGCCGTTCTCGCCGTTCGCCTGGTTGTGCTTGTGCTCGTACGCGACGAGGTCCGCCAGGGTGAACCCGTCGTGCGCAGTGATGTAGTTGATCGATGCCACGGGCCCTCTGATGTGGGGCGGGTCGCTGTGACCGAAGAGGTCTGCTGAGCCGGCGAGCCGGGTCGCGAGCTCACGGATCCCTTGCCCGGGGCGACCGTGGGCGGCCTGCGCCGGGTCGGAGAGCCAGAAGGAACGCACCGCGTTGCGGAACCGGTCGTTCCACTCGGCCATCGGGGGAGGGAAGTGTCCTGTCTGCCAGCCGCCCATCCCGACGTCCCACGGCTCCGCGACGAGCTTGAGCTGGCTCAGGAGCGGGTCGGTCTGGAGCGCGACGAGGAACGGGTGGTTCGTGGTGAACCCGGTACTGTCGCGACCGAGCGTGACGGCGAGATCGAACCTGAACCCGTCGACACCGATCTCCTGAGCCCAGTACCGCAGCGAGTCGAGCGTCATCTGGACGACGCGTGGTCGGCGGAAGTCGAGCGAGTTCCCGCAGCCGGTGACGTCGACGAGCACAGCCGGGGATCCGCCGTCGTGCAGGTAGTAGGACGTGTTGTCGAGCCCGCGCCACGAGAGGTGCTGACCGGGGGTGCCGCCCTCGCACGTGTGGTTGTAGACGACGTCGAGGATGACCTCGATCCCCGCGGCATGGAGCAGGTGGACCATGCCCTTGACCTCGTCGAGGACCGCACCCGGCCCGGCGTCCTGCGCCGCGCGGGTCGCGTAGCCGGCGTGCGGGGCGAAGAAGCCGAGCGTGTTGTAGCCCCAGTAGTTGGTCAGCCCTTTGGCGACGAGGTGCGGCTCGTCGGCGAACGCATGGATCGGCAGGAGCTCGACGGTCGTGATCCCGAGCGTCCGGAGATGATCGATGGTCGCCGGGTGGGCCAGGCCCGCGTAGGTTCCGCGGAGGTGCTCTGGGACTGCGTCGAGCTGGCGTGTGAGCCCACGCACGTGCGCCTCGTAGATGACGGTGTCCCGCCACGGGACGTGCGGCCGAGACACCGGAGGGTGCCCTGTCCGGGGCGCGACGACGACGGAGTGGGGCACGTGTGCCAGCGAGTCGCGGCTGTCGGCGGGACCGCACGGATCACCGGTGACCCCGCCTGTCGAGGGATGTCCCTCGGCTACGTGCCCGTACGTGATCGGGCCGAAGTCGAGGTCGCCGACGAGGCCACGAGCGTACGGGTCGACGAGGAGCTTGGCCGGGTTGTGCCGCAAGCCGGCCTGCGGGTCCCAGGACCCGTGCGTCCGGAAGCCGTAGCGCTGTCCTTCACGGACGCCGGGTACGTACCCGTGCCACACCCCGTAGCTCTTCTCGACGAGCGGCACCCGCCGCTCGGTGAACGACAGCGCGCCGTCCGAGCCGGTCGCGGGGGCGGGGTCGATGAGGCAGAGGTCGACGCCGGTGGCGTGCGCGGCCAGGACTGCGACCCGCACGCCGTCACCTTCGAGATGGACGCCGAACGGGGGGACGGGACTGTGTACGGAGCCGCCTGATGGTTCGGTCATGGGGACGATTCTCTCGCGTCTGGGAACAGGTCGCGCACATGTGGGCGGTGTCGGTCCATCGTGGCGGTGGCGTTGTAGGCTGCATGCGGTCGTATCGCGATGGAAGAGAGAGCTGCTTGCCATGAGGATCGTCGTTCCGGTGAAGCATGTCCCGGACATCCACTCGAACCGTCAGTTCACCCCTGACGGACGTACCGCACGCGGAGCCGACGACGGCACGCTCAACGAGCTCGACGAGAACGCGATCGAGGCGGCACTGCAGATCGTGGAGGCCCTGGGGGCGGAAGGCCGTGCAGCGAGCGAGGTCATCGCGCTCACCGTGGGGCCGGTCGAGGCTGACGCCGCGCTGCGCAAGGCCTACCAGCTCGGAGTCGACCGCGCGGTCCGGCTGACGGACCCAGCGATCGCGGGGTCGGACGTCTTCGGGACGGCGACGGCGATCGCGGCCGCGGTGCGGACGCTCGAGGAGTCAGGCCCGGTAGACCTCGTCATCACGGGGATGGCGGCGCTCGACGGTCTGGGGTCTGTCGTTCCCGCCTTGCTGTCCGCCGACCTGGGCCTCCCGCAGCTCACGCTCGCGTCGCGCCTGACGGTCGCCGACGGCCGGGTCGAGATCGACCGTGACCTCGACGGCGTGACGGAGACGCTCACAGCGTCGCTGCCTGCCGTGGTCAGCGTCACGGACCACGTGAACACCCCGCGCTACCCGAACTTCAAGCTCATCATGGCTGCGCGCTCGAAGGAGATCGTGGCCTGGGACCTTGCTGCCGTCGGCCTTGCTCCCGACGCCGTCGGGGAGGCCGGGGCCCGGACCCGTGTCGTGTCCAGCGCGCCGCGGCCACCGCGCGAGCCCGTCGAGCTCGTGGTCGACAAGGGGGAAGGCGGCCGTGCGCTCGCCGACTACCTCATCCGCAACGACCTTGTCTGAATCCACCCTGCCTGAACCGCGAGACGGGACTGAAATGGTTGATCTGCGTGACGCACGGAGCGTCCTCATCGTGCTCGACACCCCCGCTGCGGGGCTGCGGTCTCCGGCCCTCGAGCTCTTGACTCTGGCCCGGACGCTGGGCCGCACGACGGCCGTGGCGCTGACCGAGCCGAGCGCCGAGACGCTGGCGAGCCTCTCCGACCACGGGGTCGAGCGGGTGCTCGTCGCAGACCTCGGTGCGCTCGACCCGTCCGTCGTCCACCTGACCCCGGTCGCGGCCGAGGCGATCGAGGCCGCGCTCGTGGCGTGCCGTGCTGACGTGGTCCTGTTCACCTCGTCGTTCGTCAACACGGAGGCTGCTGCCCGGCTCGCAGCATCGACGCGGTCCGGGCTGGTGCTCGATGTCGCTGGGGTCACTGACGATCCTGCGCAGAGCGGCCTGGTCGGCGCGAAGCGCGTCTTTGCCGGTTCGTGGGACGTCTCCTGTGCTGTGACGACGCCCATGGCCGTCTTCACGGTCCGCGCGAACGCTGTCGTCCAGGCCCTGGCGGCGGAGCCCTCTACGGTGGAGGTCGAGCGGTTCGCTGTCGTGCCGACACCGGCGTCCACCGCAGCGACGCTCGTCGATCGCGTGCTGCACGAGGCCCCGGTCGGCGGCTCGGGCCGTCCTGCTCTCGCAGAAGCGGCGTATGTCGTGGCGGGAGGCCGGGGAACCCTCGGTGACTTTGCGCCCGTCGAGGACCTTGCCGACGCGCTCGGCGCCGCGGTGGGTGCGACGCGCGACGCCGTCGACGAGGGCTGGGTGGGCCACGACGCGCAGATCGGTCAGACCGGGGTGACGATCGCTCCCCGCGTGTACGTCGGGGCGGGCATCTCCGGAGCGCCTCACCACCGTGGTGGGATGCAGGCGTCCGGCGTGATCATCGCGGTGAACAACGACCCGGACTCGCCTATCTTCGAGATCGCCGACTTCGGCGTCGTGGGTGACATGGCGGAGGTGCTCCCGCAGGCTGCAGCGGAGATCCGTCGCCACAAGGGGTGATCGCGCACCACTAGGCGATTCATCTGGTGTTCATCCGTCGTCCATCGGCGTGCAGGTGAGTGATAAACCTCGGCGCATACCGTTTGCGAGGTCCGTCCCACACGTCGACCGTGGAGAACGCCATGACGATCTCGTCGTCCCCAGCTCGCTCGCTCTTGCCTATGGCACCGCACACGCAGGGGAAGCGCAGCGCCGTGACCTGCCACCTCAAGTGTGCGGACGCCTGCTTCCACCCCGTCCCCAACCGCAGCGCGAACGAGTACTTCCGTGACGTCGCGGAGCGCGCCCTGAGTCGTCGCGCGGTGCTCGGCGGCGCAGCCGTCGGTGCGCTGGCCATCGCCGTCCGCCCGATCCTGACGCCGGATGCTGCCGCGGCGGCGCCGCTCGAGGCGACGAAGGGTGCGGCGAGCCGAGGCCTCGCGTTCGGAGCCATCCAGGCGCCGGCCGCGACGGTCGACGAGGTCGTCGTCCCGACGGGCTACCGGTGGAGCCCGATCATCCGCTGGGGTGATCCCGTGCTCGCCGGTGGTGCGGCTTTCGACGCAGACGCTCAGAGCGCCGAGCAGCAGCTCCTGCAGTTCGGGTACAACAACGACTACCTCGACATCCTCCCGCTCGACGACACCCGTGGCGCGGCCTTCTGGAACGGCAAGAAGCAGGAGTTCGGCCGGACCCGCAACAAGGGGCGTGGCCGGGACAAGGGCCCCAAGGGACGCGACACCGCACGCAAGGCGCTGCTCGTCGCGAACCACGAGTACGTCAACCCCGCGATCATGTTCTCTCCGACGAGCGACCCGGCCGTGCTCGCCGAGCAGCGACGGATCCAGATGGCTGCACAGGGAATGGCCGTCGTGCAGCTGACGCGCAAGCGCAGCTCGACGCCGTGGGTCTACTCGCCTGTGAACTCGTACAACCGTCGGATCCACACGGGGACGGCGTTCGAGGTGGACGGCCCGGCGGCGGGCTCGGACCTCATGAAGACGATCGACGACCCTGCTGGTCGCACGGTGCTCGGGACGCTCGGCAACTGCGCCGGCGGCACCACTCCGTGGGGGACGGTCCTGTCGGGCGAGGAGAACTTCAACGGGTACTTCCGTTCGGCCGGGACCTCGGCAGCCGACGCTCGCTACGGATTGCGTGATGCTGAGACCTCTGGCGGCTGGGAGCACGTCGACCCGCGCTTCGACGCCCGCAGCGCAGGCTATGAGAACGAGCCCAACCGTTTTGGGTGGATCGTCGAGGTCGACCCGTACGAGCCCACGACGGCTCCGGTCAAGCACACCGCGCTCGGCCGTTTCAAGCACGAGGGTGCCAACGTTCTCCTTGCTCCGTCAGGGCAGGCCGTCGCGTACATGGGCGACGACGAGCGTTTTGACTATCTCTACAAGTTCGTCTCGACGGACACGATGCGCAACGGCACGTCGTCGAAGGACAGGGCGTTCAACCGCACACTGCTCAGCACGGGGTCTCTGTACGTCGCACGGTTCACGGGTGACTCGCCGGCTGCCGAGATCGACGGGACGGGGACGCTCCCGGCGGACGGGTCGTTCGACGGGACAGGGGAGTGGCTCGCGCTGACGCTCGACGGGGTGAGCCAGGTCGAGGGGTTCGACGACGCGTCCGTGCTCGTCCACGCGCGGCTCGCGGCCGATGCGCTCGGTGCGACGAAGATGGACCGGTGCGAGGACGTCGAGCCGAGCCCGACGACGGGGCACGTGTACATCGCGTGCACGAACAACTCGGACCGCGGCAAGGACGGCAAGGAGGGCGCGACGGAGATCAACCCGCGCCTGAGCAACCGCGACGGGCACATCGTGGAGATCGCCGAGGACGGCGACGACGCGACGGCGACGACCTTCACCTGGAACCTCTTGCTTGTGTGCGGCGACCCGGCCAAGAACGTCTCGACGTACTTCGCTGGCTTCCCGCGGGAGAAGGTGTCGCCGATCTCGTGCCCGGACAACGTGGCCTTCGACGACTCGGGCAACCTGTGGATCTCGACGGACGGTCAGCCGGGCACGATCGGGTATGCGGACGGGCTCTTCAAGGTGCCGCTCACGGGTGCGGAGCGCGGGCACGTGCAGCAGTTCCTCTCGGTGCCGGTCGATGCCGAGACGTGCGGTCCGGTGATCCACGAGGACGACGAGATGGTCTTCGTCGCGGTCCAGCACCCTGGTGAGGACGGGACGGTGGCGGCCCCGAGGTCGTTCTTCCCGGACTATGTCCCAGCAGGGACCGCACCTGGCCCGGGGCAGTCGGCCGGTCCGCGGCCGGCGGTCGTGCAGGTGTGGAAGGGCTGAGAACCGACCCCTGTTCCTGAGGGGACGAGAGGTGCCGGGTGGTGTGCGTCGAGTGCGACCGCCGCCACCCGGCACGGCTCGTAGACTGGGTGATCGTGACTCCTTCTCGTTCTGCTTATCTCGACCATGCTGCGACGACCCCGATGTCGGCGGCCGCGATCGAGGCGTACACGGAGCAGCTGGCGATGACTGGGAACCCGTCGTCCTTGCACGCGTCCGGGCGGCGCGCGCGGCGCGTGGTCGAAGAGTCGCGGGAGCAGGTCGCGGCGGCGCTCGGAGCCCGGCCCAGCGAGGTGATCTTCACCGGCGGTGGCACCGAGGCAGACAATCTCGCGGTCAAGGGCCTCTTCTGGTCACGTCGGGTGGCCCACCCGGAGCGGCGCCGCATCCTCATCTCTACGGTCGAGCACCACGCGGTCCTCGACCCTGCGTTCTGGATGGCGGAGCACGCGGGCGCGGAGATCGTCCTCCTCGCCGTGGACGCCACGGGGGCAGTCGACGTCGCGGCCCTGCGCGCGGAGCTTGCCGAGCACGCGAGCGAGACGGCGCTCATCAGCATCATGTGGGCGAACAACGAGGTCGGGACGATCCAGCCGGTCGCTGAGGTGGTCGCTGCGGCGCGCAGCCATGGGATCCCCGTGCACTCGGACGCGGTGCAGGCGGTGGGGCACGTCCCTGTCGACTTTGCAGCGAGCGGGCTCGACGCGCTCACGGTCTCGGCGCACAAGCTCGGCGGGCCGGTGGGCGTCGGGGCGCTGGTCGCGAAGCGGACGCTCGAGCTCACACCGGTGCTCCATGGCGGGGGGCAGGAGCGGGGTGTGCGTTCGGGGACGCTCGATGCCGCGGGGATCCGATCGTTCGCGGTCGCTCTGGGTGCGGCTGTCGCGTCGGTCCCGGAGAGCACCGTGCGCCTCGCACGTCTGCGAGACCGGCTCGTGGCGGGCATCCGTGCGGCTGTCCCGACAGCCACGCTGCGCGGACCGGAGCCGTCGAGCGGCGGAGACGACCGGCGACTGCCTGGCAACGTCCACTTCACGTTCTCTGGGTGCGAGGGAGACTCGCTGCTCTACCTGCTGGACTCGGCCGGGGTACAGGCCTCGACCGGCTCGGCCTGCCAGGCGGGAGTCCCGCAGCCGTCGCACGTCCTGCTCGCGATGGGCGTGGGCGAGGACGACGCGCGGGGCGCGCTGCGCTTCACTCTCGGTGAGACGTCGACCGACGAAGACATCGATCTCGTGCTCGACGTGCTGCCGGACGTCGTCGCGCGGGCGTCGGCGGCGGGGCTGGCGTCGGCCGGTCTCGGGACGAGTCGTAACCGTGGTTCACAGGAGGTGCACTGATGCGAGTTCTTGCTGCGATGTCTGGTGGCGTCGATTCAGCGGTGGCGGCGGCGCTCGCCGTCGAGGCCGGGCACGACGTGGTCGGCGTCCACATGGCGTTGTCGCGCAACCGCGACCAGTTCCGCAGCGGTTCGCGCGGGTGCTGCTCTATCGAGGACGCGGGCGACGCTCGCCGTGCTGCTGACGTCCTCGGCATCCCGTACTACGTGTGGGACCTGTCGGAGAAGTTCGAGGACACGGTGGTCGCGGACTTCCTCTCGGAGTATGCGGCGGGCCGGACGCCGAACCCGTGCGTGCGGTGCAACGAGCACATCAAGTTCGAGGCGCTGCTCGACAAGGCGACAGCGCTCGGCTTTGACGCGGTCGCGACGGGGCACTACGCCCAGGTCGTCACGCGCCAGGCGGCTGACGGGCAGGAGATCCGTGAGCTGCACCGTTCACCGAACACGCCCAAGGACCAGTCGTACGTCCTGGCGGTCATGGGCCCGGAGAGGCTGCGCCGCACGATGTTTCCTCTCGGGGGCTTCGCGACCAAGGACGAGGTGCGCGCAGAGGCAGCCGCACGCGGCCTGAGCGTCTCGACCAAGCCGGACTCGTTCGACATCTGCTTCGTCGCTGACGGCGACACGCAGGGCTTCCTCCGGGACCACCTCGGGTCGAAGCCGGGGCCGATCGTCGACGCGGACGGCCAGCAGGTGGGCGAGCACGACGGCGCCTACGCGTACACGGTCGGGCAGCGCAAGGGCTTGGCGCTCGGTCGACCGGCAGCGGACGGCAAGGCGCGCTACGTCCTCGACGTCCAGCCGGTGACGAACACCGTCGTGGTCGGTGCGGCAGAGCTCCTCACGGTCGATCACGTCGAGGGAGGCCAGGCGATCTGGCTCGCTGACGACGTCCTTGCCGGCGCAGGTCTCGACGAGCAGGGCTCGGGCTGGTTCGACGCGATGGTCCAGGTCCGTGCGCACGGTGAGCCGGTTCCGGCGCGGGCGCGGGCGGTCGGTGCTTCGGGCATGGAGGTCGATCTCGTCGGAGCGACGCTCCGCGGTGTCGCGGCGGGGCAGTCTCTCGTCGTGTACTCCGGAACGAGGGTCCTCGGCCAGTCGACGGTGACGAGCGCGACGCGCCTCGCGCCGCGTCCGACGACCGCCTCGCTCCCGTGACCGGAGCGAGCGGCCCCGGCACCTGGCCGGGACACGAGCCTCTCGAGGCGCAGATGGTCGTCCTCGGTGATCTCTCTGAGGTACCTGAGGGCGTGACCGGGCTCCCGTTCCTCACCCAGCTCTCCGACCGTGGGCCGGGCGCAGAACCTGTCGCGCGGACAGCAGCGCTTCTCGTCGAGATGCCCGTGGAGATCGGCCCGCACGGGTGGAAGCTCGCTGACCATGCAGGAGCAGACAGCGAGCGAGCGAGGGCCTTCCTCCGGGAGGACATCGGTGCTCTGGCGATCGCTGCGTACGAGTACGCGGGGCCGTTGACGGTCCAGGTGGTCGGGCCGTGGACCCTCGCGGCGACGGTGTACCTGGCACGCGGTGACCGGGTCCTGTCCGACCGGGGCGCTGTCCGTGCGCTCGCGGAGTCGCTCGCAGCCGGGCTGGCCGAGCACGTGCGCGACGTCCGTGCACAGGTGCCTGGGGCCGAGCTCACGGTCCAGGTGCACGAGCCGCTGCTCGGCCAGGTAGCTGCTGGAGTCCTGCCGACCTTCTCGGGGATGTCCCGGTTGCGTCCGGTCGACGGCCCCGATCTCGTCGGAGGCCTGCGACCGGTCCTCGACACCGCACGGGACGACGGCGTGACGAGCGTCGTGCACGTCGGTCAGGCCTGGGTCGGGATCGCACCTGTGGTGCTCGCCGGGGCTGATGCTCTCGGGATGGACCTCGGGCTGGTCGACGCCGGCTGGAACGCGACCGGCTGGGAGCTGATCGCCCGTGCTGTCGAGCGTGGGACGACCTTCTGGGCCGGGCTGCCGCCGGCGGCGGTCTCCCGGTGCGCAGGGGCAGACGTCCGGGGCCTGGCCGACGTGGTGAGCGTCCCGTGGCGGCGCATGGGCCTCCCTGCTGCAGGGCTTGCCGACGTGGTGCTCACGGGTGCGGGTGCCGACGGTCGCGGCGCGACGACCGTCAGTCCAGCGGAGGTCCGTAGCGCGCTCGCCACGACCGTCCGCGCTGCAGCGATCCTCGCCGAGCGCGCAGCCGACTGACCAGGCGCCGCGCTGCGTCTCACCTCGCCACACCGTGCCGCGGCCGCGCACGAGTTCGACACCCCGCCGTACGTCCGCGCGAGGTAGCATCCCGAGGTGCCCAGCCTCTTCGTCGACACCACGCCCCTGCGCACGGCCCCTTTCCGGCGCCTGTGGTGGGGGCTGGGAGTGTCGAACCTCGGCGCGCAGCTCACGGTCGTCGCTGTCGGCCTCCAGGTCTACTCGCTCTCCGGGTCGACGTTCGCCGTCGGTCTCCTGGGCGTCTTCGCACTCGTGCCGCTCGTGGTGCTCGGGCTCTACGGTGGTGCGCTCGTCGACGCCTACGACCGCCGGACCGTGGCGCTCTGCGCGTCCACGGTGCTCTGGGTCGTGACGATGGCGCTCGCTGCCCAGGCGTGGTTGGGCCTCGACTCGGTACCGGTCCTCTACGGTCTCGTCGCTCTGCAGTCGGCCGCGTTCGCGGTGAACAACCCGGCTCGCTCGGCGATCATCCCCAGACTCATCGAGCCGTCGCTCCTCCCTGCGGCGAACACGCTCATGACGATCAGCTGGAACGTCGCGCTGACGGTCGGTCCGCTCTCGGCAGCGCTGATCGTCGCGCGGTGGGGCTACGCGGCCGTGTACACCGTCGACGTCGTGTGCTTCAGCGCCGCGCTGTGGGCTCTTGTCCAGCTGCCGGGGATGCCGCCAGAACCGTCCACAGAACCAGCGGGCGAGGGGCGACCCGGAGACCCGGAGAACGGCGGCAGAGGAGCCGTCGGGCGTCGTCGGGGCGCCGGCCTGGGTTCGGTCGTCGACGGGCTGCGCTACCTCGCCACCCGTCCGATCGTCCGGATGACGTTCCTCGTCGACCTGGCCGCGATGGTCTTCGCGATGCCGAGGGTGCTCTTCCCCGCGATCGGGGTGGTCGTGCTCGGCGGTGGCGAGGGGACGACCGGGGCTCTCACGGCCGCGCTCGCGGTGGGCGGGCTGCTCGCCGGGGTGCTCTCGGGCGGCCTCACGCGGCTGCATCGTCAAGGGTTGGTCATCGTGTGGGCGATCGTCTGCTGGGGGCTGTCTGTCGCGGGCTTCGGCCTCGTGCTCGTCCTCGCCGGACGGACGTACCCGGGTGAGGTCCTGGTGGGTGGGCTCGTGGCGGCGCTCGTCATGCTGGTGCTGTGCGGTGCGTCGGACGCGGTGAGCGCAGTGTTCCGGCAGACGATCCTGCAGTCCGCGACGCCGGACAACATGCGCGGCCGCTTGCAGGGCGTGTTCATCGTCGTGGTCGCGGGCGGGCCTCGCCTCGGGGACGTCGTGCTCGGCGCCCAGGCGACCTGGTGGGGTGAGGGGTGGGCGGCCGTCGTCGGCGGTCTGCTGTGCGTCGTCGTGCTGCTCGCGCTCGTCCGGTGGCAGCCCCGGCTGCTCGCGTACGACGCGCGGCGCCCAGAAGCCTGAGCAGGCGCCGCGCGCCGGATGCGTGGACGGCTCAGGCGAGCCGTTCCCAGAGGAACCGGTAGGCGAGCGCGGACATGTGTGCGGCCTGGGCGTTGTTCGCTGCGCCCCCGTGGCCGCCCTCGATGTTCTCGTAGTAGGTGACGTCCTTGCCTGCGGCGATCATCGCTGCGGCAAGCTTGCGCGCGTGTCCGGGGTGCACACGGTCGTCCTTGGTCGACGTGGTGAACAGGACAGGTGGATACGTGCGGGCGGGGTCGAAGAGGTGGTACGGCGAGAAGGTCTTGATGAACTCCCACTGCGCTGGGTCGTCCGGGTCCCCGTACTCGGCCATCCACGACGCGCCCGCGAGCAGGTGGGAGTAGCGCCGCATGTCGAGCAGCGGGACCTGGACCACGACGGCGCCGAAGAGCTCCGGGTGCTGCGTGAGCATGTTCCCGGTGAGCAGCCCACCGTTCGACCCACCTTGCACACCGAGGTGCGGTGTCGACGTCACGCGCCGTTCCAGGAGGTCCCGGGCGACCGCGACGAAGTCTTCGTAGGCGCGGTGCCGGTGCTGCTTGAGCGCGAGCTGGTGCCAGCGGGGCCCATACTCTCCGCCCCCGCGGATGTTCGCGACGACGTAGACCCCACCGTGCTCGAGCCATGCGCGTCCGAGCCCGCCGGAATACGCGGGCGTGAGCGAGATCTCGAAGCCTCCGTAGCCGTAGAGGAGCGTCGGAGCGGTGCCGTCGAGCACGAGGTCGGCTCGCCGCACCTCGAAGTACGGGACACGTGTGCCGTCCTCGGAGACGGCGAAGTGCTGGTCGATCGTCAGGCCGTCCGACTCGAAGAACACGGGCATCGCTCTGAGCTCCTCAGGAGCAGACCCGAGCGGGAGGAGCGAGAGCGTCGTCGGGGTGAGGTAGTCGGTCGCGACGAGCCAGACGTCGTCAGACGCGTCGCTGTCGACGGCCGAGACGCCGACGGTCCCCATATCTGGCACTCCGGTGAGCGGGTACGACACCCAACGCTCTGCTGCGGTCGTCGTCGTGTCGTCGGTGCCAGGCGGCGTGAAGACGTGGAGGCGGTTGCGGACGTGGTCGAGGACGTTGAGCACGAGGTGGTTCTTCGTCCATGTAGTTCCTGCGAGGCTCGTCGTCGCGGTGGGCTCGAACAGCACGTCGAGCTCACGGGCTCCTGCGACGAACCCCTCGAGGTCGGCTGCGAGCAACGCGCCGGCGGCGTAGGTCGATCCGGCGACCGTCCACTCGTCGCGCAGCTCGATGAGCAACCACTGGCGCTTGATCCCTACTTCTGCAGACGCGGGGACGTCGATCTTGACGAGCTCGTCGCCGCTCACGAGGTAGAGCTCGGAGCGGTAGAACTCGATTGCTCGCGCGACGAAGTCGCGGACGTATCCGGGCGTATGGCTGCGGAAGGCATGGACGGCCATGTCGTCGGGTTGGCCTTCGTAGACGATCTCGGCAGTCGTGAGAGGGGTTCCGCGCCGCCACCGCTTGACGATGCGGGGGTAGCCGGAGGGCGTCATGGTGCCAGGTCCGAAGTCGGTATAGACGTAGACGTTCTCGTCGTCGATCCAGCTGAGGCCACCTTTCGACTCCGGCCGGTAGAAGCCTCCCTCCTCGGGCTCGATGAAGGAGAGTGTCACGAGGTCGAGCTCTCGGGTGACGTCGGCGTCCGCGCCGCCGCGGGAGAGATCGACGAGTGCACGGCGGTACTCCGGACGAAGGACGCTGGCGCCGTGCCATACCCAGCTCTCGCCCTCGGATGCGGCGAGTGCGTCCAGGTCGAGCACCGTCTCCCATGCGGGCTCCGGAGTGCGGTACTCCTCGAGCGTCGTGCGGCGCCACAGCCCGCGCGGGTGCTCGGCATCCTTCCAGAAGTTGTAGTAGAGATCACCGATCTTCGAGAGTCCAGGAATCTTCGCGTCTGAGTCGAGCACCGTGCGGATCTGCTCTGCGGTGTGGGCAAACTCGGGGGTTGCCGCGAGCGTGGCGCTGGTCGTCGCGTTGCGCTCACGCACCCAGGTGAGCGACGCGTCTCCCTCGACCTCCTCGAGCCAGAGGAATGGATCGTCGGTCGACGAGAGGCCCGTGGTGACGCGGGCAGAGCCGCTCGGGCTAGGGGTGCTCATGGACATGTCCTCCTTGTCGTGCGCGCTCGCGCGCAATCACCCTACGGGCGTGGGAGTCCTGTCCCAGGGGTGTCGGCCGGTGCGTCCGTCGTGCGCGTCGAGACGTGACCGCGGTCACGGGATGGTGGTTTGTGTTGTGGGTTGGTGGGGGGTAATGTTCTCGAAGTCAGCCCGGCAGGGAGGCACAGACACCACGGCGAAGTTCTTTGGAACTGGCGCGAAGTGGCTGGTCCCGGGGCTGAATCCTTTGTTCGAAGCGTGGTTCGGGTTCTGCTCGGGTTCGTGTAGGCTGGGAATCAATCCTCGTAAGTTGTTTGTTTCGCTCGATGAGAGCGGGGTTGACATCGTGTGGGGGTTGGGATAAGTTAGACAGGTTGCCCCGAGTACAGGCTGGAAGGTCTGGAATGGTGAGCGTCCGTTCTTTGAGAACTCAACAGTGTGCTTAATAGTCAATGCCAAGACCCTTCGCTTGGGTGTGGTTGGCTGCCTCGTTGTGGGGTGGTTGGTCATGTCTGGCGGAGTAAATTTGGTATGAATTGAAAACGCAAGTTTTCGGTTTGTAGCCTTGATTAATGGAGTGCCTCTTTGCAGGGGTGTTCCGCTTCGTATGGTTGTTGACCGGTCCTTTGGGGTTGGTTGATGTTAATACATTTACGGAGAGTTTGATCCTGGCTCAGGACGAACGCTGGCGGCGTGCTTAACACATGCAAGTCGAACGGTGATAGGGGAGCTTGCTTCTCTTGATCAGTGGCGAACGGGTGAGTAACACGTGAGTAACCTGCCCTTGACTCTGGGATAACTCCGGGAAACCGGGGCTAATACTGGATATGAAGCGCCCCGGCATCGGGTGTGCTTGGAAAGTTTTTCGGTCAAGGATGGACTCGCGGCCTATCAGCTTGTTGGCGGGGTAACGGCCCACCAAGGCGTCGACGGGTAGCCGGCCTGAGAGGGCGACCGGCCACACTGGGACTGAGACACGGCCCAGACTCCTACGGGAGGCAGCAGTGGGGAATATTGCACAATGGGCGAAAGCCTGATGCAGCGACGCCGCGTGAGGGATGAAGGCCTTCGGGTTGTAAACCTCTTTCAGTAGGGAAGAAGCGAAAGTGACGGTACCTGCAGAAGAAGCGCCGGCTAACTACGTGCCAGCAGCCGCGGTAATACGTAGGGCGCAAGCGTTGTCCGGAATTATTGGGCGTAAAGAGCTCGTAGGCGGTTTGTCGCGTCTGGTGTGAAAACTCAAGGCTCAACCTTGAGCTTGCATCGGGTACGGGCAGACTAGAGTGCGGTAGGGGTGACTGGAATTCCTGGTGTAGCGGTGGAATGCGCAGATATCAGGAGGAACACCGATGGCGAAGGCAGGTCACTGGGCCGCAACTGACGCTGAGGAGCGAAAGCATGGGGAGCGAACAGGATTAGATACCCTGGTAGTCCATGCCGTAAACGTTGGGCACTAGGTGTGGGGCTCATTCCACGAGTTCCGTGCCGCAGCAAACGCATTAAGTGCCCCGCCTGGGGAGTACGGCCGCAAGGCTAAAACTCAAAGGAATTGACGGGGGCCCGCACAAGCGGCGGAGCATGCGGATTAATTCGATGCAACGCGAAGAACCTTACCAAGGCTTGACATACACCGGAATCGGCCAGAGATGGTCGCGTCTTCGGACTGGTGTACAGGTGGTGCATGGTTGTCGTCAGCTCGTGTCGTGAGATGTTGGGTTAAGTCCCGCAACGAGCGCAACCCTCGTCCTATGTTGCCAGCACGTTATGGTGGGGACTCATAGGAGACTGCCGGGGTCAACTCGGAGGAAGGTGGGGATGACGTCAAATCATCATGCCCCTTATGTCTTGGGCTTCACGCATGCTACAATGGCCGGTACAAAGGGCTGCGATACCGCGAGGTGGAGCGAATCCCAAAAAGCCGGTCTCAGTTCGGATTGGGGTCTGCAACTCGACCCCATGAAGTCGGAGTCGCTAGTAATCGCAGATCAGCAACGCTGCGGTGAATACGTTCCCGGGCCTTGTACACACCGCCCGTCAAGTCACGAAAGTCGGTAACACCCGAAGCCGGTGGCCTAACCCCTTGTGGGATGGAGCCGTCGAAGGTGGGATTGGCGATTGGGACTAAGTCGTAACAAGGTAGCCGTACCGGAAGGTGCGGCTGGATCACCTCCTTTCTAAGGAGCTACACACTGGCATGCCCTGTATGCGTACCGGGTGTGTTCAGGTGGCCGCTTCCACACTCCGAATGAGGGTGTGGGCGGTTGCTCACGGGTGGAACATTGACTATGGATGCCGGCTTCGTTGCGGGTGGGAGTACGTTCGGGCCTTTGGGTTCGGATCGGAAACTGCTGGTGGTGGGGTGGGTGGACGCAAGCACACTGTTGGGTCCTGAGGGCACGGGCGCCGTATGGCGCTGGTGATCTTCGGGCCGTCGGACCTGCTGGTCGGTTTCCTGGTAACGGGGGATCGGGTGGCGATGAGGTCTGGTAGCTGACACGGGTCACCCTGAACCGGTCGAACCACGTGCATGCCTTCGGGTGTGTGGGTAGGCGTCGGTGTTGGGTGGGATCGTCCGTAGCTTGAGAACTGCACAGTGGACGCGAGCATCTTTGTAAGATCAAAGATTTATCTTTGTTCTCTGCAATTTTATTGTTGTCAAGTTTTTAAGGGCACAGGGTGGATGCCTTGGCACTAGGAGCCGATGAAGGACGTAGTAGCCTGCGATAAGCCTCGGGGAGTTGGCAAACGAACCGTGATCCGAGGATTTCCGAATGGGGAAACCCAGCTGGAGTCATGTCCAGTTACCCACACTTGAATATATAGGGTGTGTGGAGGGAACGTCGGGAAGTGAAACATCTCAGTACCGACAGGAAGAGATATTCCGTGAGTAGTGGCGAGCGAAAGCGGATGAGGCCAAACCGTTCATGTGTGATACCCGGCAGGGGTTGCATGGGCGGGGTTGTGGGACCTTTCAGATTGTTCTGCCGAACTTTCAGGGAGTCAGAAAGCCGCGTTATAGTCGAAGGGCATTGAAAGGCCCGGCGTAGAGGGTGTGACCCCCGTAGACGAAATGACGCGGCCTCCCGAAGGGGATCCCAAGTAGCACGGGGCCCGAGAAATCCCGTGTGAATCCGTGAAGACCACTTCATAAGCCTAAATACTACCTAGTGACCGATAGCGGACAAGTACCGTGAGGGAAAGGTGAAAAGTACCCCGGGAGGGGAGTGAAATAGTACCTGAAACCGTGTGCCTACAATCCGTTGGAGCCTCCCTAGCAGGGGTGACAGCGTGCCTTTTGAAGAATGAGCCTGCGAGTTAGTGCTCAGTGGCGAGGTTAACCCGTGTGGGGAAGCCGTAGCGAAAGCGAGTCTTAATAGGGCGAACATAGTCGCTGGGTCTAGACCCGAAGCGAAGTGATCTACCCATGGGCAGGTTGAAGCGCGGGTAAGACCGCGTGGAGGACCGAACCCACCAGGGTTGAAAACCTGGGGGATGACCTGTGGGTAGGGGTGAAAGGCCAATCAAACTTCGTGATAGCTGGTTCTCCCCGAAATGCATTTAGGTGCAGCGTCACGTGTTTCTTACCGGAGGTAGAGCTACTGGATGGCTAATGGGCCCTACAAGGTTACTGACGTCAGCCAAACTCCGAATGCCGGTAAGTGAGAGCGTGGCAGTGAGACCGTGGGGGATAAGCTCCATGGTCGAGAGGGAAACAGCCCAGACCACCAGCTAAGGCCCCTAAGCGTGTGCTAAGTGGGAAAGGATGTGGAGTTGCACAGACAACCAGGAGGTTGGCTTAGAAGCAGCCACCCTTGAAAGAGTGCGTAATAGCTCACTGGTCAAGTGATTCCGCGCCGACAATGTAGCGGGGCTCAAGTACACCGCCGAAGCTGTGGCATTCACATAATAACCAGGCCTTCGTGGTCCAGGTGTGTGGATGGGTAGGGGAGCGTCGTGTGGGCAGTGAAGTCGCGGAGTGATCCAGCGGTGGAGCCTACACGAGTGAGAATGCAGGCATGAGTAGCGAATGACGGGTGAGAAACCCGTCCGCCGAATGATCAAGGGTTCCAGGGCCAGGCTAATCCGCCCTGGGTAAGTCGGGACCTAAGGCGAGGCCGACAGGCGTAGTCGATGGACAAGGAGTTGATATTCTCCTACCGGCGAAGAACCGCCAATACCGACCCCGGTGATGCTAACCGCCCAAGCCTGGTCCACAGGCCCTTCGGGGCTGAGGACTCAGGGGAGCGCGGGACCCGAACCGGCATTAGGTAAGCGTATTAACAGGGGTGACGCAGGAAGGTAGCCCAGCGTGGCGATGGTTGTCCACGTCCAAGGTTGTAGGGAGAACAGTAGGCAAATCCGCTGTTCACATATCCTGAGAACTGATGGTGAGTCCGTATGGACGATGATTGGGTGATCCTATGCTGCCAAGAAAAGCCTCGGCGCGAGGTTCTAGCCGCCCGTACCCTAAACCGACTCAGGTGATCAGGTAGAGAATACTAAGGCGATCGAGAGAATCATGGTTAAGGAACTCGGCAAAATGCCCCCGTAACTTCGGGAGAAGGGGGGCCCGGAGCGTGAACCCACTAGCTGGGGGAGCGTGCAAGGGTCGCAGAGACCAGGGAGAAGCGACTGTTTACTAAAAACACAGGTCCGTGCGAAGTCGCAAGACGATGTATACGGACTGACGCCTGCCCGGTGCTGGAAGGTTAAGAGGACGGGTCAGCCGCAAGGCGAAGCTCAGAATTTAAGCCCCAGTAAACGGCGGTGGTAACTATAACCATCCTAAGGTAGCGAAATTCCTTGTCGGGTAAGTTCCGACCTGCACGAATGGCGTAACGACTTCTCCGCTGTCTCAACCGTGAACTCGGCGAAATTGCACTACGAGTAAAGATGCTCGTTACGCGCAGCAGGACGGAAAGACCCCGGGACCTTTACTATAGTTTGGTATTGGTGTTCGGTGCGGCTTGTGTAGGATAGGTGGGAGACTGTGAAGCATGCACGCCAGTGTGTGTGGAGTCAACGTTGAAATACCACTCTGGTCGCTCTGGATATCTAACCTCGGTCCGTAATCCGGATCAGGGACAGTGCCTGATGGGTAGTTTAACTGGGGCGGTTGCCTCCTAAAATGTAACGGAGGCGCTCAAAGGTTCCCTCAGCCTGGTTGGCAATCAGGTGTCGAGTGCAAGTGCACAAGGGAGCTTGACTGTGAGACTGACAAGTCGAGCAGGGACGAAAGTCGGAACTAGTGATCCGGCGGTGGCTTGTGGAAGCGCCGTCGCTCAACGGATAAAAGGTACCCCGGGGATAACAGGCTGATCTTGCCCAAGAGTCCATATCGACGGCATGGTTTGGCACCTCGATGTCGGCTCGTCGCATCCTGGGGCTGGAGTAGGTCCCAAGGGTTGGGCTGTTCGCCCATTAAAGCGGTACGCGAGCTGGGTTTAGAACGTCGTGAGACAGTTCGGTCCCTATCCGCTGCGCGCGCAGGAAACTTGAGAAGGGCTGTCCCTAGTACGAGAGGACCGGGACGGACGAACCTCTGGTGTGCCAGTTGTTCCGCCAGGAGCACGGCTGGTTGGCTACGTTCGGAAGGGATAACCGCTGAAAGCATCTAAGCGGGAAGCCTGCTTCGAGATGAGGTTTCCACGGGATTCGTCCCGAGAGGCTCCCAGTAGACCACTGGGTAGATAGGCCGGATGTGGAAGAGGGGACGAAAGACCCTCGGAGCTGACCGGTACTAATAAGCCGATAACTTGATAACACACAATAAAACTTGTGCTACGCGTCCACTGTGCGGTTCTCGGGAGACGGCCGAGAACCCGGCTTGAAAACCCAAAAGAGTTACGGCGGTCATAGCGTAGGGGAAACGCCCGGTCCCATTCCGAACCCGGAAGCTAAGCCCTCCAGCGCCGATGGTACTGCACGGGAGACTGTGTGGGAGAGTAGGACGCCGCCGGAACACCATTCACAAAGACCCACCCCCTCGGGGGTGGGTCTTTGTCGTACCCCCAGACACCACTCCTCCACCCGGGCTCGACACACCACTGGTCTCGTCGTCTTCGTGATGGCGACGCACAGTAGACAAAGGCCAGGCTCTAGACTTGTGCCATGTCCACACTCTCCCGCGATGAGGTCGCGCGCGTCGCCGCTCTGGCACGCATCGACCTGCGACCAGAAGAACTCGACCGGCTGGCAGGTGAACTCGTCGTGATCGTTGACGCGATCGCCGAGGTGAGCGCCGTCGCCACCCCTGATATCCCTGCGACCAGCCATCCGCTGCCGCTGACGAACGTCTTCCGGGACGACGTGCCGGTCGCGCCGCTCGACGTCGCGGACATCATGGCGGCGGCTCCTGCCAGCGAGGGCGGGCGCTTTCTTGTACCTCAGATCCTCGGGGAGGAATCATGACCGACCTCATCAGTCGTTCCGCATCTGAGCTCGCCGGCATGCTTGCGTCGCGCGAGATCTCGAGCGTCGAGGTGACGCAGGCGCACCTCGACCGTATCGCCGCTGTTGACGGCGCTGTTCACGCGTTCCTCCATGTCAGCGGCGAAAGTGCTCTGGCTACTGCCCGTCGGATCGACGAGCAGCGTGCCGCTGGCGAACCGCTCCACGAGCTCGCGGGTGTTCCGATCGCGCTCAAGGACATCGTCGTGACGAAGGGCGTCCCCACGACAGCCGGCTCGAAGATCCTCGAAGGCTGGTTGCCGCCCTACGACGCCACGATCGTCGAGCGCATCAAAGACGCCGGTCTCCCGATCCTCGGCAAGACGAACATGGACGAGTTCGCCATGGGGTCGAGCACCGAGCACTCGGCATTCGGCAATACCAAGAACCCCTGGGACCTCGACAGGATCCCCGGCGGTTCTGGTGGAGGATCAGCGGCTGCCGTCGCTGCCTTCGAGGCACCGCTGGCGATCGGCACAGATACCGGTGGATCCATCCGACAGCCTGGGGCGGTCACCGGAACGGTAGGCGTGAAGCCGACCTATGGTGGCGTGTCTCGCTACGGACTGATCGCGATGGCTTCGTCTCTCGACCAGGCTGGGCCTGTGACGCGGACCGTCCTCGACTCTGCGCTTCTCCACGAGCTCGTCGGAGGGCACGATCCCCGCGACTCGACCTCGATCGACGAGCCGGTCCCGTCCCTCGTCGATGCGGCGCGCAAGGGCGCGTCCATGGACCTCACAGGCGTCCGTGTCGGGGTAGTGTCCGAGCTCACGGGCGAGGGATATCAAGAAGGGGTCTCGGCCCGTTTCAACGAGTCTCTCGACCTTCTCCGTGCGGCTGGCGCCGAGATCATCGAGGTCTCCTGCCCGAGCTTCCGCTCCGCTCTCGCGGCCTATTACCTCATCATGCCCGCAGAAGCATCGAGCAACCTTGCGAAGTTCGACGGTATGCGATTCGGGCTGCGCGTCGAGCCCGCGGAAGGCCCGGTGACTGCCGAGCGCGTCATGGCGGCTACCCGTGGTGCTGGTTTCGGTGACGAGGTGAAACGCCGGATCATCCTCGGCACCTATGCGCTGTCTGCGGGCTACTACGACGCGTACTACGGCAGTGCGCAGAAGGTTCGCACGCTCATCCAGCGGGACTTTGAGGCGGCGTTCGGCCACGCTGATGTCCTTGTCTCGCCGACGGCGCCGACGACCGCGTTCAAGTTTGGCGAGAAGCTCGACGACCCGTTGGCGATGTACCTCAACGACGTAGCGACGATCCCTGCCAACCTTGCCGGGGTCCCGGGCATGTCGCTGCCGAACGGGTTGTCCGACGACGGCCTGCCGGTTGGTTTTCAGATCCTTGCCCCGGCCAGGGCTGACGACCGGCTCTATCTCGTCGGCGCCGCCCTCGAGGCTGCGTTGGAGAAGACATGGGGCGGACCCTTGCTCGCCCAAGCACCCGAACTGGAGACTGTCCGATGACGCACGCACGCACGGTCGACCTGGTCGACTACGACGACGCTGTCGCGCGGTTCGATCCCGTCATCGGGATCGAGGTCCACGTGGAGCTCGGCACGCTGACGAAGATGTTCTGTGCAGCCGAGGTCGAGTACGGCGGCGAGCCGAACACACAGGTCACCCCCGTCTCGCTCGGACTCCCCGGTGCGTTGCCGGTCGTCAATGGGAAGGCCGTCGAGTACGCGATCCGGATCGGGCTCGCGCTCAACTGCGAGATCGCCGAATCCTGTCGGTTCGCTCGAAAGAACTACTTCTATCCTGACTCGCCGAAGAATTTTCAGACCTCGCAGTCGGACGAGCCCATCGCCTTCGACGGATACCTCGACATCGAGCTGTCCGACGGGACACCGTTCCGCATCGAGATCGAGCGGGCGCACATGGAGGAGGATGCTGGCAAGAACCTTCACGTGGGTGGGAGCACCGGCCGCATCCAAGGGGCGGAGTACTCCCTCGTCGACTACAACCGCGCTGGGATCCCGCTCGTCGAGATCGTCACTCGCCCGATCACGGGGGCCGGCGACCGCGCCCCTGAGGTCGCGCGAGTATATGTCCAGACGCTCCGAGACATCTTCCGATCGCTCGACGTCTCTGAGGCCCGCATGGAACGCGGAAACGTGCGCGCTGACGTCAACCTCTCGTTGCGGCCGACCCCAGAGTCACCGCTCGGTACCCGGACAGAGACGAAGAACGTCAACTCGTTCCGGTCGATCGAGCGTGCGGTCCGCTACGAGGTGTCCCGTCAGGCTGCTGTGCTGGATGCCGGCAAGACGGTGCTGCAGGAGACCCGTCACTGGCACGAGGACACGTCGACGACCACCTCTGGTCGCGTGAAGTCCGACGCAGAGGACTACCGGTACTTCCCGGAACCTGACCTCGTGCCGGTCACGCCGAGCCGCGAGTGGGTCGAAGAGATTCGGGCTGGGCTTCCTGAGCTTCCGGTCGACCGTCGGCGGCGCCTGCAGGCCGACTGGGGCTATACGGACCCGGAGATGCGGGACGTCGTCAATGCCGAGGCTGTCGACCTGATCGAGACGACGGTCGCTGCCGGTTCTGACCCCGCGGCGGCCCGCAAGTGGTGGATGGGCGAGCTTGCACGAGCCGCCAAGACGACCGACGTCGAGCTGGCTGAGCTCCCGGTGACGCCCGAGCAGATCGGTCAGCTCCAGGCGCTCGTCGACTCAGGGCGCATCAACGACAAGCTGGCGCGCCAGGTTCTCGAGGGCGTGCTGGCGGGGGAGGGCTCGCCGGAAGAGATCGTGGTCGCGCGCGGGCTCGGCGTCGTCTCCGACGACGGCCCGCTGCTTGCTGCGATCGATGCAGTCCTTGCTGCTCAGCCTGACATCGTCGACAAGATCCGAGGAGGGAACCTCGGACCTGTCGGTGCGATCATCGGAGCGGTCATGAAGGCGACGAAGGGGCAGGCCGACGCCGGTCGCGTCCGCGAGCTCATCGTCGAGCGGATCGGCTGACTCTCCCGTCTGCCCCGTCTGCCCGTCTGCCTGCCTGTCGGCGTTCGCAGGCGGGCAGACGGTCGATCCACCCGGCTCGGGTGCCATGAGGAGACGACTTCCGAGGCCCTCAGCCGGAGAACAAGCCCGGGGAAGGTCTCAGCCTCGGCGAGCCCGATCGTAGGCATCGAGCGATACTTTCCGCTCTGCCGCGTGGTCGACGATCCGCGCTGGGTAGCCGGTCGGCGGCTGCGCACGTCTCCAGGGTTCGTGGACTGCCTGGCCGGTGATGTCTCGGAGCTCGGGGACCCACCGGCGGACATATGCCCCGTCTGGGTCGAACTTCTTTCCCTGGAGCACGGGGTTGAAGATCCGGAAGTACGGTGACGCATCTAGGCCGGTCCCCGCCACCCACTGCCAGTTCAGCTGGTTCTGGGCCACGTCGGCGTCGAGCAGGCGATCCATGAAGTGAGCCGCCCCGCGCTGCCACGGGACGTGGAGGTCTTTGACGAGGAACGATGCGACGGCCATCCGCGTCCGTCCGTGCATCCAGCCCTCGTGGAGCAGCTGGCGCATCCCGGCGTCGATGTACGGGTACCCGGTCCGGCCTGCCGCCCATGCGTGAAGCATCGGTGCAGCAAGCTCGTCCGGAGCCCAGGAATCGTCGGGGAGCACCGGCCTGAGCGACGTGGTCGCTGCGCTGGGGGAGTGGAACAGGACGTCCGCGTGGAACTCGCGCCACGCGAGCTCGGAGCGGAACGAGTCTGCGCCGGCTCCGGGGACGGATCGGAGATCGGACAGCAGAGTCCGGGGATGAACCTCGCCCCACTTGAGCGCGATCGACACGTGAGACGTCGCGTCGAGGTCTGGTCGGTCGCGGTCGTCGTCGTAGCGTGCGACAGCGTCGAGGTACTCGCGCCATCTCGTGCGCGCAGCGCGCTCGCCTGCCTCAGGGAGCACCGGCCCGTCGCCAGGGTCGTCGATCGGCGGGAGGCTGTCCGACGGGAGATCGATCCATGTGTGGTCGGCCGGGCTGCCGGCGGGAGCGCGCCATCCGTGGTCGAGCCATGCGGTGCGGAACGGGGTGAAGACGCGGTAGGGCGTACCGCTCCGGGACAGGACGCGCCCGGGGGAGACCGCGTACGACGACCCGGTGGTCCGGAGCTCGACCCCTGCGCGCTCGAGCGCGAGGGACGTCTCGGCGTCGCGGTGGCGTCCGTACGGTTCGAACGACTCGGCGACGTGGACCGTCGCGGCGCACGCCTCCCGTGCGACCGTGGGGACCACCTCTGCGGGCGAGCCACGGCGGACGACCAGGCGGCCTCCCATCTGCTCAGACAGTGCGTCGAGCGAATGCTGGAGGTAGCGCAGCCGTGGCGTCCCCGAGCGGCCCCACAGCGAGTCGTCGAGGACGAACAGCCCGACGACACCACCGTCCGTGGCAGCAGCGTCGCGGACCGCGTGGAGCAGCGCAGGGTTGTCGTCGAGCCGCAGGTCGCGGCGGAACCACTGGATCGATGTCACCGTGGCAACCCTATCCAGGGTCTCGCCGCACCGCGGCCTGAGATCGACGCTCGCCTCAGGGGACGTGTCTCAGCGGAGCCAGGGCTGGCGCTGCACGAGGGGGATCGCGGCCCACCGTCGGCCCAGACCCCAGGTGTCTCCGGCGAGCGTCGTCGCAGCGATGATGAGGACCAGCGCGTAGACGACGTGGTAGTCCATGATCGGGTTGGTCGAGCCGCGCAGCAGCGGCCACTCAGCGACCCACATGAGAAGCATGATGACGGTGCCAGACACTGCTGCTACCCGCAGGCCGATGCCGAGGATCAGCGCGAGGCCGACACCGAGCATGCCGATCATGAAGAGCCAGTCGGTGAGCGGGCTCGCCATGGTCGCGAAGAGGTCCTTGAACGGGCCGACCGTCCCGAAGGTCATGAATCCTTGGCTCGGGGTTCCGCCGTCGAGCCAGGACAGGCTCGCAGGGCTGCCGTCGGTCGTCGCGGCGCCGGTGCTGTACTGCAGACCGAAAGTCTTGTCGAGGAAAGCCCACAGGAAGATGAAGCCCGTGCCGATCCTCGCGACCGCGAGCCATCTGCGTGCACCGGCTCGGACGACGATGTCGGACCCGGTGACGACAGCGGTGGTCTCGCCGTGCTGTGCGTCCGTGTGTGTTGCCATCTGAACTCATCCCTGTGCGTCAGAGAGAACGATGCGCCGGTAGGGCGTGTCTTCATCGTGACGCTCTGACATCATCTGGGGTGTGGGTCTAAGGTCCTTGTGGCGCGCCTCCTCAGAGACCGTCCCGAGGGTTGACCCGCTGGCGGAAGCACCCCACGGCAGTCATACACTCAAGAACATGACCGCAACGAGTGATGAACCACAGGAGACCTCTGCCGCACGAGCGAGCGCGCCCGGCATCGACATCAAGCCTCGGTCCCGCAAGGTGACCGACGGTATCGAGGCCACGGCCTCGCGCGGAATGCTCCGCGGCGTGGGGCTCGGCGACGACGACTTCGCAAAGCCTCAGATCGGTGTCGCGAGCTCCTGGAACGAGATCACACCCTGCAACCTCTCGTTGGACCGCCTCGCGAAGGCCGTCAAGCAGGGGGTGCACGCCGCCGGCGGATACCCGCTCGAGTTCGGTACCATCTCCGTCTCCGACGGGATCTCCATGGGCCACGAGGGGATGCACTTCTCTCTCGTCTCCCGTGACATCATCGCTGACTCTGTCGAGACCGTCATGGAGGCGGAGCGCCTCGACGGCTCTGTCCTGCTCGCCGGGTGCGACAAGTCGCTGCCAGGCATGCTCATGGCAGCAGCACGCCTCGACCTGGCCTCCGTCTTCCTCTATGCCGGGACGATCATGCCGGGCTGGGTCAAGCTCGAGGACGGCACCGAGAAGGACGTCACGCTCATCGACGCCTTCGAAGCCGTGGGCGCGTGCGCCAAGGGGCTCATGAGCGAGAAGGACCGCGACACCATCGAGCGCGCGGTCTGCCCCGGCGAGGGGGCCTGCGGCGGGATGTACACCGCCAACACCATGGCCTCCGTCGCTGAAGCGATCGGGATGTCCCTGCCGGGGTCGGCCGCGCCGCCCTCGGCCGACCGTCGTCGTGACGCCTTCGCGCACAAGTCCGGCGAAGCCGTCGTCGAGCTGCTCCGCCAGGGCATCACCGCTCGTCAGATCATGACCAAGAAGGCGTTCGAGAACGCCATCGCGGTCGTCATGGCCTTCGGCGGTTCCACGAACGCGGTCCTCCACCTCCTCGCGATCGCCCACGAGGCCGAGGTCGACCTCACGCTCGACGACTTCACGCGGGTCGCCGAGAAGGTGCCTCACCTGGGCGACCTCAAGCCCTTCGGTCGGTACGTCATGGCCGACATCGACAAGACCGGCGGCGTGCCTGTCGTCATGAAGGCGCTGCTCGACGCGGGGCTGCTCCACGGGGACTGCCTCACCGTCACCGGCAAGACTGTCGCGGAGAACCTCGCAGACATCGCACCTCCTGACCCGGACGGCAAGATCCTGCGGTCCTTGTCCAACCCGATCCACAAGACCGGCGGCATCACGATCCTGCACGGCTCGCTCTCTCCAGACGGCGCTGTCGTGAAGTCCGCCGGATTCGACTCTGACGTGTTCGAAGGAACCGCCCGGGTCTTCGACCGTGAGCGCGCCGCGATGGATGCGCTCGCGGACGGCACGATCGTCGCCGGCGATGTCGTCGTCATCCGCTACGAAGGCCCCAAGGGGGGGCCCGGCATGCGCGAGATGCTCGCGATCACCGGAGCGATCAAGGGCGCAGGCCTCGGCAAGGACGTGCTGCTGCTCACGGACGGACGCTTCTCCGGTGGGACGACAGGGCTCTGTGTGGGGCACGTGGCGCCTGAGGCCGTCGACGCCGGGCCGATCGCCTTTGTCAAGGACGGTGACCGGATCCGTCTCGACGTCTCCAGCGCGACGCTCGACCTGCTCGTGGACGAGAGCGAGATCGAGGCGCGCAAGATCGGCTGGGAGCCCGTGCCTCACAAGTACACCCGCGGTGTGCTGGCGAAGTACGCGAAGCTCGTGCACTCCGCGTCGCAGGGGGCAGTCTTGTACTGACCGGAGGTTCTGACGCAGACCTCATGACGGCGGGGCCGGATCTCGATGGAGATCCGGCCCCGCCGTCATGAGGTCTCGTGGGGATCGTGCGGCTATCTTGGGTCGGCGCTGAGCGAGACCTGGAAGTCCTCAGGCTCCAGGACGAGCCCGTTGGCGAGCGTAGACTCGGCCGGCCGTGTCATGACGAAGACAGCACCGTCGAGGGTGTCCCACGTGAGCGGGAAAGCGACCCACCCCCGCTGGCTCTGGCCTGGAGCGAGGTCTTCGAGCGGCCAGAAGGTGGCACTCGTGAGCGCCACGTCGAGGCTCGGGCTCGTCTGGACGGAATCTCCCGCGGCGGACTGGAGACGGAAGTCGGAGGGGCCTGTCGTGGCGGCAACGTCTGCACCGGTCGAGAGAGTCACGTCCACGAGCACGAACGCCTTGACAGCGTCCGAGATATCGAGGCCACCGGGTACAGGGAAGTTGGGGACGAGCCCGTTGATCGTGACAGTCGACCCGGTGCGAGAGTCGGTGATCGATCTGTCGACCGTGGCGTAGTCGAGAGAATCGACGGCGGCGGAGCGCGCGGGGACGATCTGACCGTCGCCGCACGCTGCGACCACGAACGTGACCGTGAGGATGGAGACCGCCACGCGTGCGCGGACCGCCGCACGGCCAGGCTGGGGCTCTCGCGTCATGGCCTGTCCTCCTCGTGCAATCGGTGCACAGGCCCGGTCGTCTGCGGACCCGCAGCCTGACGGTCGTTCGCCGGGCCCCGTTGTGGCCTCACACTCTAGGTGTCACAGTGGAGCACATGGCCGTGCTCACTGGTGCTGAGATCGTCGCCGCGCTCCGCGGGACGCCGTGGAACCTCTTCCTCGGTCGTCTGCATGCCTCGTTCGCTGTCGAGAACCTCGCGGCTGGCGTGCGTCTTGCCGACCGGGTGTCGGAGGCTGCCGACAGCGCCGGGCACCATCCGGACATCGACCTTCGCTACACCTCCGTCCATCTGGTGCTCGTCAGCCATGACGTCCAGGCGGTCACCGTGCGCGACGTCCGGCTCGCCCTGACGATCGCTGAGATCGCCAGCGCCGAAGGTCTTGCACCGAGCGCCACCTCGCCCCAGATCACCGAGATCGCCGTGGACGCGCTCGACATCCCAACGATCAGACCGTTCTGGAAGACCGTGCTCGCGTACGTCGACGGGATCGATCTCGACTCGGAGGTGGGGGACCTGTGCGACCCGCGGGGGATCGGCCCGTCAGTCTGGTTCCAGCAGATGTCTGAGCCGAGGGTGCAGCGCAACCGCATCCACCTCGACGTGACGATCGCGCACCGCGAGGCGCCTGCGCGGCTCGCGGCGGCGCTCGACGCGGGCGGGGTGCTCGTCTCCGACGCGGCCGCTCCACGCTTCTGGGTCGTCGCTGACGCCGAGGGCAACGAGGTGTGCATCTGCACTCCCGAGGGCCGTCACTGAGCCCGAATCGCGCGACATGTCTGGTGCAGGTCCCACGGGCTGAGACCCGATGGTCGCCAGGTGACATCGCTGCGTGGGAAGCGTACTGTGCTTCGTGTGCAGACTTCCATTCTCGTAGTACTTCCTAGGCGCGCCGGCTGAGGCCTTCCACTTAGGTCTCGTCAGCGCGCTTACCCCTCGAAGAGCCCTACCGGGTACGAGGGGTTTTTTCATGTCATCACCACATGTCACTGGCACACACGCCATCACAGTGACCGTCGGTCCGCCGCTCACGAGGCACAGGATCGTCAGTCACCCCGCACGCCCAGGGCACCAGCCTCGGCGTCAACGCCTGCCGAGCTCGACCAGCAGGACCGGCAGCAGCTTCCACCCAGTTCCAGCACACAGGAGAACCTGATGGTCCAGGGCCCCACCCCGACACCGATGCGAAGCGGACCGACGTCCGACGCTGACGCTGACGCGACGCAGGCACCGATGCCCAGCGCGCCCAAGCCAGCGCCGCGCGGATCGGCACCCGCGCAGCGTCGCGCAGCCACCGAGATCGTCGCGCCGCACGAGGTGTCCGGCGCCGAGTCGATCGTCCGATCTCTCGAGTCAGCCGGCGTCGAGGTCGTCTTCGGCATCCCCGGAGGCGCGATCCTCCCGACGTACGACCCGCTCATGGACTCGAAGAAGCTCCGGCACATCCTCGTGCGGCACGAGCAGGGTGGCGGTCACGCGGCCTCGGGATACGCCCACGCGACCGGTCGCGTGGGCGTGACGATGGCGACGTCGGGGCCGGGAGCGACCAACCTCGTCACCCCCATCGCCGACGCCAACATGGACTCGATCCCCATGGTCGCGATCACGGGACAGGTGGGCGCGTCCCTCATCGGGACCGACGCCTTCCAGGAGGCCGACATCGTCGGCATCACGCTGCCGATCACCAAGCACAACTTTCTCGTGACGAACCCGGACGACATCCCCCGGGTCATCGCGGAAGCCTTCCACATCGCGTCGACCGGTCGTCCCGGCCCTGTCCTCGTCGACATCGCGAAGTCTGCGATGCAGGCACGGACGACGTTCTCGTGGCCTCAGGAGATGAACCTTCCCGGCTACCACCCGGTGACGAAGCCGCACAGCAAGCAGATCCGCGAAGCCGCACGCCTGCTCGCAGGTGCGCGACGTCCCGTGCTCTACATCGGTGGGGGAGCGATCCGTTCCGGCGCTGCTGCCGAGCTGCGCAAGCTCGTCGACCTCTCCGGTGCGGCCGCCGTCACGACGCTCATGGCCCGGGGCGCGCTCCCGGACACCCATCCGCAGAACCTCGGCATGCCGGGCATGCACGGCACGGTCCCGGCCGTCTCTGCGCTGCAGAAGGCCGACCTCGTCTTTGCTCTCGGGGCACGGTTTGACGACCGTGTCACAGGAAAGCTCTCGAGCTTCGCGCCGCACGCCACCATCATCCATGCAGACATCGACCCCGCAGAGATCGGCAAGAACCGGACGGCGGACGTGCCGATCGTCGGTGACCTCAAGGAGGTCATCGCCGACCTGCTGCCCGAGCTCCAGCGTGAGCACGACGAGCACGGCAAGCCTGATCTCGAGGCCTGGTGGCGCCAGATCGACAGCTGGCGCGAGACCTACCCGCTGGGCTTCACCGAGCCCGAGGACGGTCACCTCTCTCCGCAGCACGTCATCTCACGGCTCGGTGAGATCTCCGGACCGGACACCATCTATGTCGCAGGGGTGGGGCAGCACCAGATGTGGGCGGCCCAGTTCATCAAGTACGAGCACCCCAACACGTGGCTCAACTCTGGTGGCCTCGGCACGATGGGCTACTCGATCCCGGCCGCGATGGGCGCGAAGGTGGGGCAGCCCGACCGGACCGTCTGGGCGATCGACGGCGACGGCTGTTTCCAGATGACCAACCAGGAGCTCGCGACCTGCACCATCAACGACATCCCTATCAAGGTCGCGCTCATCAACAACTCGTCCCTCGGCATGGTGCGCCAGTGGCAGACGCTCTTCTACGAGTCTCGCTACTCCAACACCGACCTCAACACGGGTCACGGCACCCGACGCATCCCTGACTTTGTCAAGCTTGCAGACGCGTACGGGTGCGTCGGGATCCGGGTCGAGCACGCCAACGAGGTCGACGCAGCGATCAAGCGCGCCGAGCAGATCAACGACCAGCCCGTGGTCATCGACTTCAACGTCTCTCGGGACGCGATGGTCTGGCCCATGGTCGCGACCGGCGTGAGCAACGACGACATCCAGTACGCACGCGGCATCTCGCCCGCGTGGGACCGCGAAGACTGACTGGGAAGGCAGAAGAAGACATGACTCGTCATACCCTCTCGGTGCTCGTGGAGAACAAGCCCGGTGTGCTCACGCGCATCGCTGGCCTCTTTGCCCGCAGGTCGTTCAACATCCACTCCCTCGCGGTCGGGCCGACCGAGCACGAGGACCTCTCCCGCGTGACTGTCGTGGTCGACGTGGACGAGCTCCCGCTCGAGCAGGTGACGAAGCAGCTGAACAAGCTCGTCAACGTCATCAAGATCGTCGAGCTCGACCCGGGTGCCGCGGTCCAGCGCGAGCTCATGCTCGTCAAGGTCCGCGCCGACCTGGCGAACCGCACGCACGTCCTCGAGGTGGTCCAGCTCTTCCGTGCGCACGTCGTCGACGTCGTGCCGGACGCTGTGACGATCGAGGCGACCGGGAACCCGGAAAAGCTGGTCGCGCTCCTCGGCGCTCTCGAGCCGTTCGGCATCCGTGAGATCGTCAAGTCCGGCACCGTCGGCATCGGCCGTGGTGCCCGCTCGATCACGGACCGGGCGCTGGAACGCGTCGCGCGAACCGCCTGAACGACGTCTCTTCTTTCCTCTGCACGACACATCCACACCAAACCAAGGAGATCCACGGTGGCTGAGCTTTTCTACGACGACGACGCCGATCTGTCCATCATCGCCGGCCGCAAGGTCGCCGTCATCGGCTACGGGAGCCAGGGCCACGCGCACGCGCTGAACCTTCGCGACTCTGGCGTCGACGTCCGAGTCGGACTGCGCGAGGGAAGCTCGTCGCGCGCCAAGGCGGAGAACGAAGGCCTGCGCGTCCTCACGGTCGCCGAGGCCGTCAAGGAGGCCGACGTCGTCGTCATCCTCGCGCCGGACCAGGTCCAGCGTCACGTGTACACCGAAGAGATCGAGCCCAACCTCAACGAGGGCACCGCTCTCGTCTTCGGTCACGGCTTCAACATCCGTTTCGGATACATCAAGCCTGCTGCTGGGCTCGACGTCGTCATGGTCGCGCCGAAGGGACCGGGCCACCTCGTCCGTCGCGAGTTCCTCGATGGTCGGGGTGTCCCCGTGATCGTCGCCGTGGAGCAGGACCCGTCGGGTACTGCCTGGGAGCTCGCGCTCTCCTACGGCAAGGCGATCGGTGGTCTGCGTGCGGCAGGCATCAAGACCACGTTCACCGAAGAGACGGAGACCGACCTCTTCGGTGAGCAGGCCGTCCTCTGCGGTGGTGCGTCGCAGCTCGTGCAGTACGGCTTCGAGGTGCTCACCGAGGCTGGCTACCAGCCCGAGGTCGCCTACTTCGAGGTGCTCCACGAGCTCAAGCTCATCGTCGACCTCATGTGGGAGGGCGGGATCGCCAAGCAGCGGTGGTCCGTCTCCGACACTGCTGAGTACGGCGACTACGTCTCCGGCCCGCGCGTCATCACGCCCGAGGTCAAGGAGAACATGAAGGCGGTCCTCGCGGACATCCAGAACGGCGCCTTCGCGGAGCGCTTCATCAACGACCAGGACAACGGCGCCCCTGAGTTCAAGGAGCTCCGCGCCAAGGGCGAGAAGCACCCGATCGAGGCCACCGGCCGTGAGCTCCGCAAGCTCTTCGCGTGGGTCAAGCCGTCCGACTCGGACTACGTCGAGGGAAGCGCCGGGCGCTGACGCCTCGCTCCACCCGAGCCTGACCCTCGAGGGCGGGTCGACCTGCACACGCAGGCCGACCCGCCCTCGAGGCGTCCGTGGGGTCGAGGTGGCCGCTTCGCCGTGCAGAGGGTGAAGATGGTGATTGACTGGGACCATGCCACTCGAAGGAACGTATGAGCCCAGCTCGGAGAAGCGCGCACGCGACCAGGTCGAGGAGTACGAGGCCTCGGGCGGGACGCGAGGGACGACGCTGCGAGACATGCCCGTGGTCATCCTCACGACGATAGGTGCCAAGTCCGGGATGATCCGCAAGACGCCGCTCATGCGGGTCGAGCACGCCGGGCGCTACGCGGTCGTCGCTTCGCTCGGCGGCGCACCGAAGCACCCGGTCTGGTACTTCAACCTCGTCGCAGACCCGCGGGTGGAGCTCCAGGACGGACCTCGGAAGTGGGACATGGTGGCGCGCGAGGTGATCGGGTCCGAACGCGACGTGTGGTGGATGCGGGCTGTCGCGGCCTACCCCGACTATGCGGACTACGCGCTCGCGACCGAGCGCACCATCCCGGTCGTCGTCCTCGAGCCGCGAGAGCACGACACACCCCAGACGGACGCGGTGCCGTCGAACGAGGACGAGTCGCCGTATGCCGGGGTCGAGGCCGCCCAGCGCACGGGTCAGCCCGCGCCAGACGGCGAGATCGCGGACTTCTGGGAGGTCGCGCGTGTCCATGCTGGCCTCGGCGACATCGCCGTCGTCGGTGGGGTGAGCGCCGCTGCGGGCGTTGCGCCGGCAGGCTGGGCCTTCGGGGACAACCCGGTCATGGCTGACGAGCTTCTCGCGCTCGTGCTCGCAGAGACCAAGACCGCGACGTCGTCGGCGCTCTCTGACTACGACGCCGAGGACGTGTCGTTGCCCGAAGCCGGTGACCTGTCGATCATCCTCGACGGAGAAGGGCACCCGGCTGCGCTCATCCGCACCACCGAGGTCGAGATCGTGCCGTTCGAGGCAGTCACAGAAGACTTTGCGGCAGCAGAAGGCGAGGGGGACCGGTCGCTGGAGTCATGGCGCGACGGGCACACCTCGTACTTCACGCGCATCCTCGGGGTCCCTGAGGTGCCTGCCGATCTCCAGGTCGTGACCGAGCGGTTCGTGCTGCTCTACCCGACCACCACCCACCGGTCGTGAGGCCGACGACCTCGGAGGGCGTCGGCCGGGCGAGCGCGGCGCGCTACGAGCTCGTCGAGGCCGGGACGCTGAGCACGACCTCGAACTCGAGCAGCTGCGCTCCCTGCGCGACGGGCGCAGGACGTTCTCCGGACCCCGCGTGGGCTGCACGCCCCGAGCCTGATGCCCAGGCCTGGTAGTCCTCCTCGGTCTCCCACTGCGTGTAGACGAAGTAGCGCGTCTCGCCGGCGACAGGACGCAGGAGCTCGAAGCCGAGGAATCCTGGAGAACCCTCGACGGCCCCTGCCCGGGCGGCGAAGCGCTTCTCGAGCTCGGTACCGGAACCTTCGGGGACGGTGATCGCATTGATCTTCACAACAGTCATGGGTTCAGCATCCCACCTCGCGCGTGTGGGGCGGGGTGCGCGCAGACGCGCGTCGCACGGCTGAGCCCTGACTCGGTCTCGCTGCGCGTTGATCGGATACTGAGATGCGCGTCCCGCTCCCTGGGACCGTGCGTAAGATCTCCGACATGACGCGGAACATCGATCTTGCAGTGGTCGCCGGCGACGGAATCGGGATCGAGGTCGTCGAGCAGGGGCTCGCGGTCCTCGATGCGGTGCTCGCTGGCTCGGACATCACGGTGACCACGACGGAGTTCAACCTCGGCGCCCAGCGCTGGCACGCGACAGGGGAGACCCTCACCGACTCCGACCTGGCCGCGATCCGTACGCACGACGCTATCCTTCTCGGTGCCATCGGCGACCCGTCCGTCCCCTCAGGTGTCCTCGAGCGCGGGCTGCTCCTCAAGCTGCGTTTCGCGCTCGACCACTACGTCAACCTTCGCCCGGGCAAGCTCTACGAGGGCGTGCGGTCACCGCTCGCCGAGCCAGGAGACATCGACTTCGTCGTCGTCCGCGAGGGGACCGAAGGGCCGTACGTCGGCAACGGCGGAGCGATCCGCGTCGGGACGCCGCACGAGGTCGCCAACGAGGTCAGCGTCAACACGGCGTTCGGCGTCGAGCGGGTCGTGCGCGACGCCTTCTCCCGCGCTCAGGGGCGACCTCGCAAGCACCTGACCCTCGTGCACAAGCACAACGTCCTCGTTCACGCCGGGCACCTGTGGCGCCGGACGGTCGAGGCCGTCAACGCCGACTTCCCGGACGTCACGACCGACTACCTCCACGTGGACGCCGCGACGATCTTCCTCACGACGAACCCGTCGCGCTTCGACGTCATCGTCACCGACAACCTGTTCGGTGACATCCTCACCGACCAGGCAGCAGCGATCACGGGCGGCATCGGCCTGGCGGCGTCGGCGAACATCAACCCCGACCGGACGTCGCCGTCGATGTTCGAGCCGGTGCACGGTTCGGCACCGGACATCGCAGGCCAGGGAAAGGCCGACCCGACAGCGACGGTGCTGTCTGTGAAGATGCTTCTCGATCACCTGGGACTCCCGGACGAGGCGCAGCGCGTCGAGACCGCCGTCGCTGCAGACCTCGCCGTCCGGGGGAGCCGAGTACGCTCGACGGCCGAGGTCGGCGCCGAGCTCGCGGAGCGTGTGCGCGGCTGATCGTCTCCTTGGTCGTCTTCACCGGAACCCCGGTCGGACAGACCTCGTGCAGCACGTCGGACCCATTCGAGGGCTCGGCGTGGGAAAATGCACAGGTCGCCAGGTGAAAGGCTTTTGACCATGAGCATCGCTCTCCCAGAATCGTCCACGACCATCGACGACGTCGTGGCACGCTTCGAGATCCACAGCACGGACACGCCTCTTCCCGCCGACGAGCGGGCAGCGGCCATCGCCTCGCCCAAGTTCGGCACCGTCTTCACCGACCACATGGCTCGCGTCACGTGGACGTCGGGGGAGGGATGGACGGACCGGCGCGTCGAGAAGTACGGTCCGCTCCTCCTCGACCCGGCCAGTGCGGTGCTGCACTACGGGCAGGAGATCTTCGAAGGGCTCAAGGCATACCGCCACCACGACGGTAGCGTCTGGGCGTTCCGCCCCGAAGCCAACGCCGCCCGGTTCGCGCGCTCCGCCGAGCGGCTCGCGCTCCCTGTGCTTCCCGCCGAGGACTTCATCGGCGCGGCGGCTGCGCTCGTCCGCACAGACGTCGAGTGGGTGCCCGACGGCGAGGAAGCGAGCCTCTACCTCAGGCCGTTCATGTACGCATCGGAGGCGTTCCTCGGTGTGCGTCCCTCCCTCGAGGCGGAGTTCCTCGTCATCGCGTCGCCGGTCGGCCCGTACTTCGCCGGAGGCGTCAAGCCCGTGGCGATCTGGGTCGCTCAGGACTTCCACCGTGCCGGCGCAGGCGGCACCGGTGCAGCGAAGTGCGGCGGCAACTATGCGGCGAGCCTCTTGCCGCAGACGCAGGCGCACGAGAAGGGTTGCGAGCAGGTCTGCTTCCTCGATGCGTCGACCAACACCGCGATCGAAGAGCTCGGCGGGATGAACGTCTTCTTCGTCCGGGCCGACGGCTCGGTCGAGACCCCTGAGCTCACGGGCTCGATCCTCGAGGGCGTCACGCGCTCCTCGATCATCACGCTCCTCACGGATCGCGGGCACGAGGTCGTCGAACGTCGGATCCTTCTCTCGGAGGTTCGCGAAGGTCTTGCGGACGGCTCCTACGCGGAGGTCTTCGCGTGCGGCACAGCCGCGGTCATCACCCCGATCGGGCGTCTTGCCGGCGAAGACTTCGATCTCACGATCGCTGACGGTTCCGCAGGCAGCGTGACCATGACGATCCGCGGCGAGCTCACCGACATCCAGAACGGGCGTGCTGCCGACCGCCACGGATGGATGACGCGCCTCGTCTGAGGTTCGCACGACGAGGCTGGCCGGTCCCCGAGGACCGGCCAGCCTCGTCGTGGCGCGGTCCGCTCATCCAGCGTGGGCCGTCACGACGCGAGGCGTCGACCGAGAGGAAGGCGTGATCTCGTCGCGAGCGCTGCTCCCGCGATCGCCAGGAGCGGCGCCGTGCACGCGATCAGGGCGAGGAAGAGCCACGGAACGTCGAGCTGCCACGCCCATCCTGCTCCGCCGGCGAGGGTGCGCTCCGAGAGCACGAACATCCCGCCGAAGAAGACTCCGGTCACGAGCCCGAGGCCGGTACCCACGACGGCGAGCACGCCAGCCTGTGCACCGGCGAGCCGTCGTCTGGTGCGAGGGGAAGCCCCGATCGCCGAGATCGTCGCGAGGTCGGGTCGGGACTCCGACGCCGCGAGACCGACGACGATCCACGTCGCGAGGGTGCTGAGAAGAAGCAAGCCGGTGACCATCGCTGCCAGGGGGTGTCCCGACGGGGTGAGACGCTCGACCTCGATCTCGGCCAGCGCGTAGATCCCTGGTACCTGAGGGAGATTTCGCAGAGCTGTCCGCTGCGCGTCTGTGACGTCGCCCATCTCGGGCACCACGAGACCGACAGGCGACGACGTCCACCCGATCTCAGAGACGACCTCCGGCGGGAGGATGAGCCGGTACGTCACCTCTCCCCAGGTGTGCGCTACGGCCGGAACGACGACGGGCTCCTCGATCCCCGGAACGGCCAGGTGAGCGAACGTCGATCCGCTGGCATCGGTCCACAGGTCGCGCTCCGAGGCGACGACGGCATGCTCTGTGGCCAGGGCGTCGGCGACCACGTCGGAGTCCGGAAGCCCCAGAGCACGGACCACGCTGCCGTCGTCCACGATGACGAAGTCCTTCTGGGTGGACATGTTGAAAGGCGAGGATCCCCACGTTATCGCCGAGCACCGCGGGTCCTGGCCGTACCGCAGGGTGGGGCATCCCACGCTCTCTGGCCGTAGCCGATCGATCATCTCGCTCCGGTTTCCGCTGGGCGGGACAGCCGACCGCACCTCGGTGATCGGCACGTCGCCAAGAGAATCCGTGAGGAAGACCTCGTAGACGTCCACACCGTCTTCCAGGCTCACAGGAGGGGCATCGTCTGCCGTCGGCGCTTGTGACGATGCCGTGAGGCCGACGACGAGGGTGCCAACGGTTGCGGGGCGCGTGTCGAGCCGCTGCATCGACGCGTCGGACGAAGCCTGGAAGGTCACGCCAGCACCAGCCACCGCGGTGGCAGCGATGATGGCGGCCAGGGCAGGTGCCGTCCGAGCGCGGTGGCGGTCTGCGTCGCGCAAGGCATAGCGGACCGCGGGACCGGCCCGGTCGGCGACCCGAGCGAGCGTCTGGACGGTCGGCGCAGCGAGGAGGATGACTCCGACCTCGAGGACGAGGAGACCGGGGATCAGGACAGGGGTTCGTCCCAAGAGCGCTCCGACGACCGCGGCGAGGATCCCGATCCCGAGGGTCACGAGCCCGACGACGGGTCTGCGTCGCGCGGGTGTCGTGACAGGACGCCGTCCGCTGAGCGCCGAGACGACGTCCGTCCGTGCTGCCTGGCGGGCCGGGAGCCAGGCGGCAGCGAGCGCGAGGGCCGTTCCGGCGAGGGCCAGGACCAACAGCTCGGCGACGGGGATCGCGAGGTTCGGCACATAGATGTCTTGGGTCCGCAGCGCCGGTAGGAGGGCCGCTCCGGTCGCTGCCCCGATCACGGTGCCGCCGACGGCCGCGCCACCACCGACGACGAGGCCGGTCGAGAGGACGATCCGTCGCAGGTCTGCCGGCTCGCCTCCGGTCGCGGCGACGAGGGCGAGGTTGCGTGTCTCGCGTCGGGCACCGACCACGAAGGCCGGACCGATGAGGAGGGCCGCCTCGAGGAGAGCAGCGATGATCACCGCGACGAGAGCGACCCCCGACAGGGTGCCTGAGGGCACGAAGGCGGTGAGGCGAGAGACGAGAGGGGAAGACATCTGGCTCCCGTTCGAGGGACCGACGGCCTCACGGCTGAGGACCGTGAAGCCGAGCTGGAAGAGCTGTTCGGCATGCTCGGGCAGGACCGGAGCGTCTCCGGTGACGTACCAGGCGGTCGGACCTGCTGCGGCGTCGAACGGATCGAGGCTCGACCCGGGGATGCCGATGAAGTCTGCGGGGACGCCCGAACCGATCCGGCTGATGCCCACGACCGTGAGCTCGACGGGATCGAGTGCTGTGGTACCGATGGAGGACTGGCGCAGCGCGACCGTGTCGCCGACGTCGAGAGGAGCTGACCGTGCCATGTGACCGCTGACGAGGATCTCCGAGGGATCTTCTGGTGCCCGGCCCTCCTCGACGGCCGCGAGGGTCCCGAGGTCGTCGTCCGTGAGGTCGATCTCAGCGTAGCTTCGCCCGCTCCGCGACTGCGTCCCGGCCGCGTAGTCGACGAGCGCGCTGCTCATCGGCAGTGCTCTGTCGCCAGCAGGGAGCGATCCGTCGAGGGCGGCGCTGAGCTCGAGAACGCTGAGCGGGGCGGAGTCATCGTCATTATCGCACGAGTAGCTCGTCCCGTCGTCAGTCGGCACGAGGGCGCCGTCAGGGCATGCGTGCGTGATCCGTGCCTGGACCGTCGACCCGAGGGAGTCCCGGACGATGCTCGCGTCGCTCGGGACTGTCGACCGGAGGAGGACGAGGCCCGCGGAGCCTGCGACGAGCGGGAGCGCGACCAGTGCTGCGACGAGGGCCGTGCGTCCGCGGTGGCGAGCGGCGTCGCGGCGCGCGATCCGTGCGGCGGCGCGCCACCGTGCCGCCCACCGCAGGGCGGTGGGCAGGGTGCGTTCGTTCATCCCGCCTGACCTGCCGCTCCGGCGAGGAGCGACTCGGCAGACGCGAGAGCTCCGGTCGAGTCGGTGATCCGGCCGTCGCGAAGGAAGACCGTGCGGTCGGCCCAGGCGGCGTATCGCGCGTCGTGCGTGACCATGAGACCGGCAGCCCCGCCGTCGATCCGGGCACGCAGGACCTGCATGATCTCCTCGCCGGCGACCGAGTCGAGGGCTCCGGTGGGCTCGTCGGCGAGGATCAGCTGACGCGGTCCGACGAGGGCACGGGCGATCGCGACCCGTTGCTGCTGCCCGCCAGAAAGCTGGTCGGGGAAGAGCTCGGTGATGTCGAGCGCTCCGGTCTCGGCGAGCGCGGCGAGCGCGTCGATGCGGGCGAGGTGGGGGCGGACGCCGTCGAACTCCAGGGGGAGCGAGACGTTCTCCCGGGCGGTGAGCGCGGGGACGAGGTTGTAGTCCTGGAAGACGTAGCCGATGTGGGCTCGGCGTAGCTGCGCGCGCCGAGCGTTGTTCACTCCGCCGAGGTTGTTGCCTGAGACCGTGACGCTCCCGCTGGTGGGTGTGTCGAGGCCGCCCGCGATGTTGAGGAGGGTCGACTTGCCGGACCCGGACGGGCCCATGACGGCGACGAGCTCGCCCGCGCGGACCTGGAGGCTGACGCCCCGCAGTGCGTGGACCTCGTGGGCGCCGCGCCCGTGGGTGCGGTGTGCGTCGGTGATGGTGAGGACGACGGGTCCGAGGTCCGCGGTCATCGGGCCGCTCCGGGTGCGGTGGTGGTGGGGAGCGACGCCGGGATGTTGGGCGCCTCCCTTCGGGCCGGGCGTTCGTCTGAGGCCCGTGCGACCCGGGCCTCGACGTGGTCGAGCCAGCGGGCCTCGGCCTCCATCCCGAAGATGAGCGAGTCGAGGACGAGCGACCAGGCAAGCTCTGCCTGGGGGGAACCGGCGTCGCGTGCTGACGTGAGGGCCTTGAGCGCAGCTGCGTCGTCGTGCTGCGGTGCTCGGGAGCGGGCAGCAGGGCGACGGGCTGACGGGGCCGTCGCGTGCTGGTCGGGCCGTGCCTTGAGACGGGTGAAGTCGCGCAGCGCTCGCAGGCTCTCGGTGCGCTGCATCTGGACGATCGCGCGGACGTCGACGCCGGGGACGGTCACGGCGAGCGCCAGCTTGATCGCGAGCTCGTCGCGCGCCGGGGCGTCGCGCCGGACGGGTTCGGTCCACCATGCGGTGACCTCGTCGCGGCCTGCTTCTGTGAGGGCGAAGCGCTCGGGCTCGCCGTCGTCGACGGGGAGCGCGTCGACGAGACCGTCACGGTGCAGCCGGGAGAGCGTTGTGTACGCCTGTCCGATGTTCAGCGGCCATGTCCCGCCCGTCCGGGCCTCGAACTCTTGCTTGAGCTGGTATCCGTGCATCGGGCCTTCGGAGAGGATCGCGAGCATTCCTTGTCGGACAGACATGACACCCCTGTAGTTACTCGGTAAGTATGTGAGGTTCCGATACTTACCAAGTAAGTATGAATTGTCAATCGACCCGCCGATGGCAGCGGTGACCGTGGGCACGGCGAGCAGGCCCTGTGGCATGATGTGAGGCATGACACACCCATGCGTCTCCCGGCTCCTCATCACGTAGCGCGTCCGGTTACCCACCGGACGCGCCAACCTCCCGTACCCGGGGGGTTTTTTTGTTGCTGGACGACGGCGCCACCCCTGCCGCAGATCCCGCACAATGCTCGGAGACAGTCTGTCCACACCCGCTCCACAGCACGGAAGAGAGTTTCCCCGTGAGCTTCCACGTGTACGACACCACCCTGCGCGACGGCGCGCAGCAGGAAGGCATGAACCTGTCCGTCACGGACAAGCTCGCCATCGCCCCCTTGCTCGACGAGCTCGGGGTCGGGTTCATCGAAGGCGGCTGGCCTGGCGCGGTCCCCAAGGACACGGACTTCTTCGCGCGAGCCGCGACCGAGCTCACGTTGAAGAACTCTGTTCTCGCCGCGTTCGGTGCGACCCGCAAGGTGGGGCTCCGTGCGTCCGAAGACCCACAGGTCCTCGCGCTCCTGCACTCCGGGGCCCCCGTCGTGACCCTCGTGGCGAAGTCGGACGTCCGGCACGCCGAGCGCGCCCTGCGGACCACCGCCGAGGAGAACCTCGCGATGATCACGGACACGGTGGCGTTCCTCGTCGGCGAAGGTCGGCGTGTGGTGCTCGACGCCGAGCACTTCTTCGACGGCTACCGCTTCGACGCGGCCTACTCGCGCAGCGCCGTCCTCGCGGCGTTCGAGGCCGGCGCCGAGGTCGTCGCGCTCTGCGACACCAACGGTGGGATGCTGCCGCACTGGGTGACGGACATCGTCGGCGACGTCCGCGCCGTGGTCGGGCCCGACGCGATCCTCGGCATGCACGCGCACAACGACAGCGGGTGCGCCGTCGCGAACACCCTCGCGGCTGTCGATGCTGGGTGCTCCCACGTCCAAGGCACGATCAACGGCTACGGCGAGCGCACCGGCAACGCGGACCTCATCACCGTCGTCGCCAACCTCGAGCTGAAGAACGGGCGCACGCTCCTCACCGGGGCAGGGCTCACCGAAGCGAGCCGGATCGCCCATGCCATCAGCGAGATCACCAACATCTCTCCGTACGCGCGCCAGCCGTACGTCGGTGCGAGCGCTTTCGCCCATAAGGCGGGCCTCCACGCGTCAGCCATCAAGGTGGACCCTGACCTCTACCAGCACATCGACCCTCGCCTCGTCGGCAACGACATGCGCATGCTCATCTCGGACATGGCCGGGCGTGCCACCATCGAGCTCAAGGGCCGCGAGCTCGGGTTCGACCTCTCCGGCCAGGGAGAGGTCCTCACCCGCATCACTGCCCGCGTCAAAGAAGCCGAGGCCAACGGGTACACCTACGACGCGGCCGACGCCTCGTTCGAGCTGCTCCTCATCGAAGAGATGATGGGAGAGCGCCCGCAGTACTTCGACGTCGAGAGCTGGAGAACGATCGTCGAGCGGCACGGGCACCGCGGGACCGTCGCTCTCGCCGAGGCGACGGTCAAGCTCGAGGCCGGCGGAGAGCGCGTCGTGACGACCGGTGAGGGCAACGGACCGGTCAACGCGCTCGACCAGGCGTTGCGGCTCGCCCTGACGCGCATCTACCCCGAGATCGAGAGCTTCGGGCTCATCGACTTCAAGGTCCGCATCCTCGACCAGATGCACGGCACGGACGCCGTCACGCGCGTGCTCATCGAGACGACCGACGGCCAGACGAGCTGGTCGACGGTCGGCGTCGGGCCGAACATCCTCGAAGCGTCGTGGGAGGCGCTCACCGACTCGGCCATCTACGGGCTCATCCACGCAGGGGTCAACCCACGCTGATGCCAGCAGCGGGCCGGGGTGAGCAACGGCATACCCGGCACCGCAGCTCGCGCTCGCTGACACGCCTACGCTGAAGGTGTGAAAGGTGAATACAAAGTTCCTGGTGGCAAGCTCGTCGCAGTCGATCTCGAGGTCGCGGACGGGGCCCTGAGCAGCGTCGCGGTGAGCGGAGACTTCTTCCTCGAGCCGGACGACGCGCTCCTCGACATCAACGGAGCCCTCGACGGCATGCCCGCGTCGTCGTCGGTCTCCGTGCTCGGTGCGTCGATCACGCGGGCGCTGCGCCCGGACGCGACCCTCGTCGGCTTCAACGCCGAGGCCGTCGCGATCGCCGTCCGCCGTGCGCTCGGCCATGCGACCGGATGGCACGACCACACGTTCGAAATCGTCCACGACGGTCCGCAGTCGCCCGCGATGCACATGGCGCTCGACCAGGCCATCAGCGAGGCCGTCGACGCCGGGACCCGGGGACCCACGCTCCGCATCTGGGAGTGGGGAGCCCCCGCCGTCGTCATCGGATCCTTCCAGTCGCTGAAGAACGAGGTCGACCCTGCCGGCGCCGAGAAGCACGGCATCACCGTCGTGCGCCGTGTCTCCGGTGGCGGTGCGATGTTCATCGAGCCCGGCAACACGATCACCTACTCGCTCACCGTGCCCGCCTCCCTCGTCGAAGGGCTGAGCTTCGAGCGGTCCTACGCGTTCCTCGACGACTGGGTCCTCGGTGCGCTCGCCGACGTCGGTGTCGCTGCGACCTACCAGCCGCTCAACGACATCGCGTCACCGGCCGGGAAGATCGCCGGTGCCGCCCAGAAGCGGTTTGTCGGCGGTGCCGTGCTCCACCACGTGACCATGGCGTACGACATCGACGCGGACAAGATGCTCGAGGTGCTGCGGATCGGCCGCGAGAAGATGAGCGACAAGGGCACGAAGAGCGCCAACAAGCGTGTCGATCCCGTGCGCTCCCAGACCGGGATGGCCCGCGCGGAGGTCATCGAGGCGTTCAAGGCCCACTTCCGGTCGCGCTATACGACGACCGAAGGCAGCGTGACGGACGCGGAGCGTGCACGGGCCGACGAGCTCGTCGAGACGAAGTTCTCGACCCCCGAGTGGACCGCGCGCGTCCCCTGATCCCGAGGCGGGCGTGCGCCGCCCGGGCGGCGCACGCCGACGGTCAGCGTTGGGCGAGCATCTCCACGATCGTCGCGCGCGGCTCCGTCACCACGACGAAGTCGACACGTGTGCCGTCGAACTGGTCCTCGCCGTCCTCGAACATCTTCTCGGTGAGCGGGCCCACCGCATCCTCGTTGACCACGACCGTGAGCCACACCGGGTGACCGGCAGGTGCCTCGGCAGGGATCTGCGCGCGGGTGGCCGGGGAGCCCAGGGCGCCGATGGTGAGCTCGACGAGCGTCCGCACGTCGACCTGGGTCTGCGCATCGGCGTCGTCGTCGCCGAGGTAGACGATCTCGGCGCGCAGGTGCTCCTTCTCGTCGTCCCAGACATAGGCTGCTGCGACGAGCCCGGCCGTCGGCTGAGGTTCCGGGGGAGCTGGCTCCACCACCGGGACGCTCGGCGCGGCGACGACCGCCACAGGCGCCGGGGCTGCAACGGGCTCGGGCTCCACGACCTCGGGCACAGGCGGTGCCTCGTCGGTCCGCACCGACAACGGGATCGACACACCGAGCCGTTCCTGGAGGATCTCGACGCGACGCTGAGCCAGGGGGCCGAGCGGGACCACACCGGTGTGGATCTCGATCCGGACGCCGGCGTTCGTCGCACCGTCCGGGATGGAGTGGCCGAACTCTCCGGCCTGGACAGCGTTCACCGTGGCGACGACGTCCGCTGAGACGCTGTCAGCGGTCGCGCTCGCGTCACGTCCGCTCGCGTCGAACGGGAGCGTCACGACGACGGCGTTGTCCTCGGCGGACCATCTCTCTGTCACGCCCTCGGGAATCGGAACGGGCTCGGGGCGACGGGAGAACGGCATCTTCATGGTCTGACGATGGCGTATGCGCACCCCGGGAGCAAATCCGTCCGGGCCCTCATCCGAGCGGGGGCCTCGTCCCGAAGACCGCGGTGCCGACCCGGACGATCGTCGCACCGGCGAGGACGGCCTCCTCGAGGTCGCGGCTCATGCCCATCGACAGCTCGACGGCGTCGGACGTCCCGACGGCACCGGACGACACGACCGTGTCCCGTACCTCCCGCAGCGTGTCGAAGCCCGCCCGTACGAGGCCACGGTCGGCCGAGTTCGCGCCGATCGTCATGAAGCCGCGCAGGCGCAGCCCGGCGAGCCCACCGACGGCGACCGCGAGATCGCTCGCCGCCTGCGGCGAGACGCCGGACTTCGTCGGCTCACCAGAGACGTTCACCTGGAGGAAGACGTCCAGCGGAGAGGCCGTGGCGCCCGCGACCGCACGGTCCGAGAGCCTCCGTGCCAGCTCCCACGAGTCCACGCTCTCGACGCACGCCGAACCGTGCAGCGCGAGCGCCCGCAGTGCATGGTTGACCTTGTTCGACTGCAGCGGGCCGATGAGGTGAGCCTCGAGCCGCAGGTCGGCGAGGTCCGGCGCCTTCGCGGTGAGCTCCTGGACCCGGTTCTCGCCGACGAGCACGCGAGCGCCCCGGCCCGTCGTCCGCAGGTCGAGGCCCTGCGCAGCAGCGACCGCCCGGCGGACCAGGTCAGCAGGCTGGGTCTTCGTCGCGAGGAGAAGACGCACATCCTGGGGGTCCCGCGCTCCTGCGGCACACGCTGCTGACACCCGGTCGCAGACGTTCGCGATCGTCTGGACGAGGTCGAGGGGCATGGACAGCATCGTAGTTCGCCGCTGCGTACGCCATGATGGCTCGGTGACCACCGCCGCCCCGCAGACACGGCCGACCAGCCCCCTGCGCTCCTGGCCAGGATCCTGGCCCGCTGCCGCGACCGCAGGCCTCGCGCTCGTCGCGTTCGCTGCCTACCTCACGCTGTCGCTCGCGCGCTGGTACCGGTGGGCGAACCCGTCCTGGGACCTCGCGATCTTCGAGCAGGCCGTCCGCGGCTATGCCCACCTCGGCGCGCCGATCGTCACCATCAAGGGTGCGGACTTCAACCAGCTCGGGGACCACTTCTCCCCGCTCCTCGTGCTCCTCGCGCCCTTCTACCGCCTCTTCCCGACGCCCGTGACGCTGCTCGTCGCGCAGTGCGTGCTCGTCGCCGTCTCGGTCGTGCCCGTCACAGCGGTCGCTCGTCGGATCCTGGGAACGTGGCGAGGCCTCGCGCTCGGCACCGCCTACGCCTTCTCCTGGGGGATCCAGGCCGCTGTCGACGTCCAGTTCCACGAGTACGCGCTCGCGGTGCCGCTGCTCGCGTTCGGCCTGGCCGCGTTCCTCGACGGTCGGTGGCGCGCGAGCGCCGTGTGGATCGTGCTCCTCCTCGGGGTCAAGGAGGACCTCGGGCTCACTGTCGCGGCGTTCGGTCTCGTCCTGTGGCTGCGAGGGCAGCGTCGGCTCGGTGCGGTCGTGGCCGGGACCGGGGTGCTCGGCATGGCGCTCGTCGTCGGGGTCCTCGTCCCGGCGCTCAACCCGGACGGCCGCTACGACTACTGGGGACGCCTCGACGAGGACGGCTCGGCCGGTTCGACGGGACTGGTCGCCTCCGCGGTGCGCCTGGTCGGTGACCTCCTCGTCCCGGCCGTCAAGATCGAGACGCTCGCGCTGCTCCTCGTCGTCACGGCGTTCGTCGCGCTCCGCTCGCCCCTGGTGCTCCTGGCGGTGCCGACGATCCTGTGGCGGTTCGCCGGCTCGGTAGAGTTCTACTGGGGCACGACGTGGCACTACTCGCTCATCCTCGTCCCGATCCTCTTCGCAGCGGCGATCGACGGACTGCGAACGCTCGAGGGCTCACGGTTCACGGTCCTGCGCAGGTACGCGCGCGCAGCACCAGCCCTCATGCTCCTCGTCGCGGCGGTGCTCCTGCCGCGCTTTCCGCTGGCGGACCTGTGGGAGCCCGGCACGTATGCGCGCAGCGACCGTGTCGAGGTCGGTCAGCGTGCCGTGGCGAGTATCCCGGAGGGCGCCTCGGTGGCGAGCGACCTCGGTCTCATCCTCCAGCTCACCACGCACCACGAGGTGTACTGGCTCGGCGGTGTCCCTGAGGTGGCACCGGACTATGTCGCGCTCGACCTCACCGGGTGGGGCGGCAACCCGCCCGACGACGTCGAGGCCTACACCGAGAACGTGTACCGCGGTGCGAGCTACGAGGTGGTCTTCGACGAGTGGGGATACGTCGTCGCGAAGCGTCTTCCGTGACGCCGCGTCTCCTGTGATGCGCGAGGCGCGGCTCGCGCCCACGACCGGCGGTACGGTGCTGGCATGAAAACTCTGCTCAACATCGTCTGGTTGGTCCTGGCAGGGTTCTGGCTCGCGGTCGGCTATGTGGCCGCCGGCGTGATCTGCTGCCTGCTCGTCGTCACCATCCCGTTCGGGATCGCGTCGTTCCGGCTGGCCGGCTACGCGCTCTGGCCGTTCGGTCGGGACGTGGTCCAGGCGCCGGGAGCCGGTGTCATGTCGCTGCTCGGCAACATCGTGTGGCTGGTCGTCGTCGGCTGGTGGCTGGCGGTCGAGCACGTCGTGGCCGGGGTGGCGCTGTGCGTGACGATCATCGGCATCCCCCTGGGCATCGCCTGCTTCAAGATGGTGCCGCTCGCGCTCATGCCGCTGGGACGGCAGATCGTCCCGACGGGGACGGTCGGGTCCGCCTGGTGACGCTCCGGCCCGTCGACGGCACCTGGTGCGACCGGGGACGGGCTGCGGCGGCGTTCAGCCGCGAGCGAGGTCCGCTGTCGTCGCGCTGGTGAGCGTCACAAGATCGGTGGGGGAGAGCCCGATGTCCAGACCTCGCCGGCCACCAGAGACGTAGACGGTCTCGAGATCGAGGGCGGAGGCGTCCACGACCGTCCGGTGCGGTTGGCGCTGGCCGAGCGGCGAGATGCCACCGACGACGTAGCCTGTCGCGCGCTCGGCGACCTGGTGCTCGGCCATCGTCACCTTCTTGTGCCCTGTCTCGTGCGCGAGCGCCTTGAGGTCGAGCTCTCGGTCGACCGGGACGACGGCCACGACCAGCTCACCGTCGGCAGCGACGACGAGCGTCTTGAACACGTGCGCAGGATCGACCCCGAGCGCCTGCGCAGCCTCGAGGCCGTAGCTGAGGTCGCTGCTCGGGTCGTGGTCATAGGGATGCACCGTGTGCTCGATGCCTGCGGCGTCGAGCGCGACCAGAGCGGGGGTTCCTCCGTGCGGGTGCTTCGTTGCTTTTTTCGACATGCGTTCCACCGTAGCGGCTCGCCGTGTTCCGGCAACACCGGTGAAAATTGTCTGCTTAGATGCTTTCATGTCGCTGTCTGCGCCCGTCGTGTTCCCCGATGCCGTCCCGACCTTCACCGCCGGTGACGTGACGATCCGCGCGCACCGTCCTGGCGACGTCCCGGGCATCGTCGAGCAGTGCGCGGACCCGCTCTCTGTGCAGTGGACGACCATCCCGGTCCCGTACGACGAGTCCATGGCCGTCGGCTGGATCAGCGAGATGGTGCCTGACGGGTGGCGGACCGGCGACGAGCACACCTTCGCGATCGAGTCGACCCACCCGGACGGTGTGCGCCGCTTCAGCGGCAGCCTGTCGCTGCGCGACCGTGGGAGCCGTCGTTCGGAGGTCGCCTTCGGTGCGCACCCCGCGGTCCGCGGCCGCGGCGTCATGACGGCAGCGGTCAACCTGCTCCTCGACTACGGCTTCGAGGGCCTCGGCCTCGAGACGGTCGTCTGGTATGCGAACGCCGGCAACGCGGGATCGCGTCGGGTCGCCTGGAAGACGGGGTTCACCTTCGGCGGGACGATGCGCGCCTGGCTCGACCACCGCGGGGAGACCACCGACGCCTGGGTCGGGACCCTGCACCGGCTCGACACCCGCGAGCCGCGGGCCCCGTGGGACCTGCCTACAGTGCGCTGACCCCGGTCACCTGGAGCACGACCGCGCCCGCCTCGTCGCTCGCATCGAGGTCGACGAGGGCCGTGATGCCCCAGTCGTGGTCGCCGTCCGGGTCGTCGAGGACCTGGCGCACGGACCAGAGCCGCGGGTTGCCGTCCACGCCCTCGGTGATCGCCAGCATCTTCGGCGAGCGGGCCTGCGGGCCGACGCCGATCGCGTCGTCGCCGTAGTGCTCGAACATCGGGTCGAGGGCGTCCGCCCACGTGTCGGCGTCCCACCCGGTCGCGCTCCCGTCCAGGGACGCGAGCCCGGCATAGCTCTCGCGTGCGGCGAGCTCGACGCGGCGGAAGAGCGCGTTGCGCAGCAGCACCCGGAAGGAACGGGCGTTGCCCGTGACGGGTCGGGCGGGGGCCTCGGCGCTGGTGGCGTTGAGGGGGCTGTCCCCGGTGGGCGTGTCTGCGTCGTCGTCGACCGGGTTCGACAGTCGCTCCCACTCGTCGAGCAGGCTCGAGTCCACGCCGCGGACGAGCTCGCCCAACCACTCGGTGATCTCCTCGACCTCTTCGGTGCGCTGCTCGACCGCCACGGTCTGGCGCAGCGTCCGATAGGCGTCGGCGAGGTAGCGCAGCACGACGCCCTCGGTCCGGTCGAGCTGGTACCGCGAGACGAACTCGGTGAACGTCTGAGCGTTCTCGACCATGTCCCGGACGACCGACTTCGGTGAGAGCTCTTGGTCGGCGATCCACGGGTTCGACTTCTTGTACGTGGCGAACGCCGCGCTGAGCAGCTCCTCGAGCGGCTTGGGCCAGGAGACGTCCTCGAGGGCGGCCATCCGCTCCTCGTAGTCATAGCCCTCGGCCTTGAGCGCACCGATCGCCTCGCCGCGTGCCGCACGCTGCTGGCCGTAGAGGACCTGGCGGGGGTCGTCGAGCGTCGCCTCGATGACAGAGACCACGTCGAGGGCGTGCGTCGGCGAATCTGGCTCGAGGAGCTCCTGCGCTGCCAGCGCGAAGGGGGACAACGGCTGGTTGAGCGCGAAGTCGCGCGGCAGGTCGACCGTGAGGCGGACCTGGTAGCCGCCGGCACCGTCGGTGACCTTCTCCACGATGCCCGCCTGGCGCAGAGACCGGTAGATGCGGAAGACCTGGCGGACGTGCGCAGCCTTCTGGCCCTCGTTGTCGTGGTTCGCCACGAGCAGGTGCCGCATCGCGGCGACCGGGTCACCCCCTGAGCCGGTGCTGCGGGCGAGCACGTTGAGGACCATCGCGTGGTTCACCGTGAAGTGGCTCGTGAGCTGTTCTGGCTCTGCGTCGCGCAGCCGTTCGAACGTCTTGTCCGTCCAGTTGACGGCACCCGCGGGGGCTTTCTTGCGGACGATCTTCTTGAGCTTCTTCGCGTCGTCGCCCGCACGCTCGAGGAGCTTGCGGTTCTCGATGACGTGCTCGGGTGCCATGACGAGCACCTCACCGACGGTGTCGTATCCGGCGCGTCCCGCACGCCCGGCGATCTGGTGGAACTCGCGGGCCGACAGGTGACGCATACGCTCGCCGTCGTACTTCACGAGGCTCGTGAGGAGCACGGTGCGGATCGGCACGTTGATCCCGACGCCGAGGGTGTCGGTGCCGCAGACGACCTTGAGCAGGCCCTTCTGCGTGAGCCGTTCCACGACGCGGCGGTACTTGGGGAGCATGCCGGCGTGGTGGACACCGATGCCGTGCCGGAGAAACTTGCTGAGCGACTTGCCGAAGCCCGAGCTGAAGCGGAAGTCGGCGAGCTCGGAGACGATCGCGTCCTTCTCGGTCTTCGAGGCGACGTTCATGCTCAGGAGGGACTGTGCCCGGTCGACGGCGTCCTTCTGCGTGAAGTGCACCACGTACACGGGCGCACGATGGGTGTGCACGAGCTCGTCGATCACCTCGGTGAGCGGCTCGACGACATAGGTGAAGTTCAGGGGGACGGGCCGCTCGACGCTCGTCACCGTCGCGACAGGGCGCTCGGTCCGCGTCTCGAGATCCTCCACGAACGGTGTCGTGTCACCGAGCGTCGCAGACATGAGGAGGTACTGCGCCTTGGGCAGCTCGAGGAGCGGGACCTGCCACGCCCACCCGCGCTGCGGGTCGGCGTAGAAGTGGAACTCGTCCATGACCACCTGGTCGACGTCGGCGTCGTTGCCGTCGCGCAGCGCGATGTTCGCGAGGATCTCGGCGGTGCAGCAGATGATCGGGGCTGTCGGGTTGACGGAGGAGTCCCCGGTCATCATCCCGACGTTCGCCGAACCGAACGCGTCGACGAGCGCGAAGAACTTCTCGCTCACGAGGGCTTTGAGCGGCGCGGTGTAGAAGGAACGGCGTCCGTCAGCGAGCGCGGCGAAGTGCGCCCCCATCGCGACGAGGGACTTGCCCGATCCGGTCGGTGTGCTGAGGATGACGTGCGAGCCCGAGACGAGCTCGATGAGCGCCTCGGACTGTGCGGGGTAGAGCGTGAGCCCGCGGTCCTGGGCCCAGGACGTGAAGCCCTCGTAGAGCTCGTCCGGGTCTGGTGCGCCGCCGTCCATGACGGGCGGGATGTGGTCGAGCAGGCTGATCTGGACGGGCGTCGAGGAGGTCACCCGGTCGATTCTCCCAGAGGAACGCGGCGGCGCGCCTACGCGGCGTGCGATCGCCATTCCCCAGGCGGCCCGAGGGCGAGCAGGACGGTCATGACGACGGTCACCACGACGAGCAGCAGGGCTGCGAAGAGCGCCGGGTGGACGAGCATCCACCGCAGCAGCCGGCCCACGAGGGTGTGGTCGCGGGGGTCGTCGGTCGTGCTGGTGCGCCACACGCCCTCGAGCATGCCTCGTCGTTCGACGGTGCGCTCGAACGGGACAGTCATGTACGGGACGATCGCCGAGAGGACCCCGACAGCCGTGACGGGGACGCTCCACCGCTGGTTGAGAGCGACGACCACCGCCGTGACCGCGTACGAGAGAAAGACGAAGCCGTGCACCGAGCCGGCGACCCGGACGGGAAGGTCGCCGCCGTCCAGGCCGTACTTGATGATCATCGCAGCGATGAGCAACGTCCAGGTGACGGTCTCGGCGACGGCGACGGCGCGAAACGTTCGCTGCGGGGTCAGGCTCTGTGGCACAGGGGCTCCTAGAGAGAGTCGGGGGCTGCGCCTATTCTCTCTGCTTCTCTCTGCCGGTCGACGCATCGCGCACCAGGTTCTCCTGCCCTAGTCTCCGAAGACGACTCCAACGTGCGGGGGCACACCATGGACGACATCAAGACCGGGATCATCGACCCGCTGAGCAACGCTCTCTACACGTACGTCCTCATCTACCTGCTCGTCGGCGCAGGGATCTGGTTCACCGTCCGCACGCGTGCTGTCCAGGTCCGTCTCGTGCGCCAGATGCTCACGGTCGTCCTCGGCTCCCGGGGCGACTCCGAGGGCGGCATCTCGTCCTTCCAGGCGTTCTGCGTCGGTCTCGCCTCGCGCGTCGGGACGGGCAACATCGTCGGCGTCGCCATCGCGCTGACGCTCGGCGGCCCCGGAGCGATCTTCTGGATGTGGGTCGTCGCGCTGCTCGGCATGGCGACCGCGTTCATCGAGGCGACGCTCGGTCAGCTCTTCAAGGTGCGCAACGACGACGGCAGCTTCCGCGGCGGACCGGCCTACTACATCCAGACCGGGCTCGGCTCGCGGCCCTTCGCCGTCCTGTTCGCCGTGCTGCTCGTCTTCGCCTTCGGCTTCGCGTTCAACATGGTGCAGGCCAACACGATCGGCGACGCCCTCTCGAGCGGCCACGGAGTGAGCACCGCATGGACCGCTATCGGTCTCATGGCGCTCGCAGCACCGGTCCTCTTCGGTGGGGTGCGCCGCATCGCTACCGTCGCCGGAGTCCTCTTGCCGATCATGGCTGGCGCCTACGTGCTCCTCGCCGTCGTCGTCGTCGCGCTGCACGCCACAGAGGTGCCGGGCGTCGTCCGCCAGATCATCGAGAGCGCCCTCGGCATCGACGAGGCTGTCGCGGGGACCGCCGGCGGGATCCTCGCCGCGATGCTCAACGGGGTCAAGCGCGGACTCTTCTCCAACGAGGCGGGGATGGGTAGCGCCCCCAACACCGCAGCGACCGCCACCGTCGACCACCCTGTCAAGCAAGGGCTCGTCCAGTCCCTCGGAGTGTTCGTCGACACGATGGTCGTCTGCTCAGCGACAGCATTCATGATCCTCGTCGCCGGACCCGCCGTCTACGCCCCGGGAACGACCACGGACGCGGCAGGCTCGGCGCTGACGACCTCCGCAGTCGCCGCGTCCCTGGGCTCCTGGACCACACCGCTCATGACCGTGCTCATCTTCGTCTTCGCGTTCTCCTCCGTCCTGGGCAACTACTCGTACGCCGAGGTGAACCTCGCGTTCCTCGGAGTCCACGGCGGCGGGCTCACGGTCCTGCGTGTCCTCGTGCTCGTGGCGGTCGGAGCCGGGGCGCTCCTGAGCCTCGAGACGGTCTGGGCGCTCGCCGACGTCGCGATGGCGTTCATGGCGATCGTCAACCTCGTCTCCATCACGCTCCTCGGACGGTGGGCTCTCGGTGCACTGCGCGACTACGAGAGCCAGGTGCGGGCAGGTGCGCGCGACGGCACACGGCGGACCGGGCGCTTCGTCTCCTCTGGCAACCCCCACATGCCTGGTGACCTACCGGGTGATATCTGGGCGGAGCGGACAGCGACCGCGGAGCGCTGACAGGGCCGAGGAGGCGCACAGACGTGCGGGAGCCGCAGCATCAGGCATGCTGTGCCTGTGACTGGTGACCGCCCCGACACGCCCCGACAGGTGCGCCCTGCTCATGTCTTGGCGCTCGCTGCCGATCCTGAGGCATGACCCGCGTGCGAAAAGTCGATGCTGGGACCGGGGACACCGGCCCGGCAGGCTCCGTGCGTGCGCTCGACGCTGACGACGTCTCTCAGGCCCTCGACCTGCTCGAGGAATCGCGAAGCAACGACGGCTCTGAGTCGCTCGATCGAGCGGTCGACCTCGAGAAGGCCGCACGAGCGCTCGGGAACGTCGAGCTGACGCTGCGCGCGAGGCTCGTCCAGGCAGACGCCATCGAGCGCCAAGGACACCTGGCCGAGGCGACACAGATCATGTGGCAGGTCCACGACTATGCGGCGGACCACGACCGTCCCCGCCTGCTCGCGGGCAGCCACCTCGGCCTCTCCTGGGCTTTTCGCGACATCGGCGACCGCGCCTCGTACCTGGAGCACTCCGTCAAGGCTGTCGATGCTCTCGACGAGGGCGTGCCGCTCACGATGCGCGCGCGCTACCTCATGCGCCTGGCCGACGCGCTCGGCGAGTCCGGCTCGGCAGAGGAGTCGCGTGCCCGCTACGAGCAGGCTGATCGACTGGCAGAGGAAGCCGGCGACGTGGCGCTCCGGCTGCGCTCGCTGAACAACCGAGCGTACGGCGAGTACGCGGCAGGCGACCTCGATCAGGCACAAGAGACGGTCGGCCGGCTCCTCGAGGTGAGCGAGCAGCACGCGATACCGCTGCTGCCGCAGGTGTGGGACACCATCGGCCGCCTGCAGCTCGCCCTCGGCGACCACGCTGCTGCCGTGGCGAGCGCTCGCCGCGCGCTCGCGGAGAACAGCCACCCCGCGACCCGTGAGATCACCGCGGACGCCGAGTTCAACCTGACCCTGGCTGCGGCGCTGCGCGGGCTCGGAGACCACGACGGCGCTCAGGAGGCGCTCGACCGTTGCCGCGAGACGAGCGAGCTGCACGGTCTACGGACCTGGAGAGCCCTGGCCGAGGAAGAGCAGTCTGCGATCCACGCCGGGCGCGGCGACTTCGAGTCGGCCTTCCGCTCGTACAAAGAGTTCTACGCGCTCGAGAAGGAGATGGTCTCGCACGAGCGCGAGGCACAGGCACGGCTGCAGCAGGCGATGTTCGAGACGTCGGAGGCCCGCCAGGAGGCCGCACGGTTCCAGCACGAGTCGTTGCGAGACCCGCTCACCCAGCTGTTCAACAGACGCCACGTCGACCAGACCCTCCCCGGGCTGATCGTCGACGGACGCTCGCGCGGACTCTACGTCGCCGCGGCGCTCATCGACCTCGACCACTTCAAGCGGGTCAACGACACGTTCTCCCACGCCGTCGGCGACGAGGTGCTCGTGCAGGTCGGCGCGCTGATCGACGAGCTCGCCGACAGCATCGTGCTCCCCGCGAGCGCGTTCGCGGCCCGGCTGGGAGGAGAGGAGTTCCTGCTCGTCGTCCAGGCGGCCGACCGCAGCGGCGTGGTGACGCTGGTCGAGGGGCTGCGCCGTGCTGTCGCGGACCACGACTGGAGCCGGCTGACCGGCAACCTCCCGGTGACCGTGAGCATCGGCATCGCCACATCCCGGGACGACGACACGCAATCGACGCTCCTCTCTCGCGCAGACTCCCTCATGTACGCGGCGAAGCACGCGGGTCGCAACCGCAGCAGCGTCGACCAGCCCGGCTGACGGCGTCGCGCGCACCTTGCTCAGCGCCCGGCGCCCAGCCGCTCGCAGACCTCGATGATCTCGTCGCGCAGGTGGCTCGCCTGCCCGGCGAAGGCACGCTGGCGGCGGGCATACTCCGCACGCCCCTCAGGAGTCTCGATCCGGACAGCCCCCTCACCGAGGCTGGACACGTCGTAGGGGGACGCCTGCATATCGAGGGTCCGGACGTCGCGCGTCAGCTCGAAGCAGTCGAGGACGAGGTCGCCCGGAGCCGCAGGCCCGAGCTTGGAGACCCACTTGTAGAGGTCCATGGTGGCGTGCAGGCACCCAGGCTGCTCGAGCGCGACCTGCGACTCGCGTGTGGGCTGCAGGAGGTTGAGCGGACGGGCCTGCGGGGTGAAGAACCGGAACGCATCGAAGTGCGTGCACCGGATCTGGTGCGCCTCGACGACAGCGTCGGTTCCTTCGGCACCCAGCCTCAGCGGGAGCGAGTGCCGTGCGCTCGCAGCCTGCCGGTAGACCATCGCCCACTCGTGGAGACCGAAGCACGCAAGGTTCGCAGGACGTTCTCGGGTCGCAGAGAGCAGCGCGTGGACGTGCTGGACGGTCGCCCCCCGGTCAGCGAGGTACGCGTCGACGTCGAGAGAGACCGAGCCGTCGTCTCCGCTGCGGTGCCAGCGCCAGGCCGCACGCTCCACCAGGTCTGGGAGCGAGAGGGCGTCCCCGCCGAGCGTCACCCCCGCACCAGGGTGCCAGCGCCGCAGCTGTGCGGGACGGGTGCCGTAGTACGTGAAGAGGAAGTCGTCGATCTCGTGGACCCCGCCGCTCTGGCGACGCAGCCGCCACCCGGCCGTGAGCGCGTCGGCGCGCGACGCGTGACCCTCGCTGCGAGGTACCCACTCGCGGGCCTCGAGACGCGTCGAGGACGGGACGTCCACCGGGAGGTCAGAGACGGACGAGGACATCGTCCGAGCCTACGCGTGCGCAGCGGTCAGAAGAGTGCGACCTTGCCCGGCTGCGGGAAGATCGTATCGATCTCCGCCAGGTCCTCGGCCGACAACGGGTGCACCGCCGCAGCGTTCTCGCGCACCTGCGCAGCGCGCGTCGCCCCGGCGATGACGCTCGACACCGTAGGCTGCGCGGCGAGCCACGAGAACGCCACCTGCACCTCGGTGAGCCCGCGTGCTGCCGCAAAGCCCGAGAGCGCCTCGAGCGTGTCCCACGGCGCCGAGTCGAGGACATGGCGCTTCGACTGGGTGATCCGCCCGTCCGCGGGGGCCGCGTCGCGCCGGTACTTGCCCGTGAGCAGACCGTTCGCGAGGGGGAAGTACGGCAGCACGCCGAGGCCGTAGGCGCTCGACGCAGGGATCACCTCGAGCTCGGCCCGCCGGTCGAGCAGGTTGTAGTGGTTCTGGCTCGAGACGAACCGCTCCGTGCCGAGCGCACGCGCGACGTGCTCCGCCTCGGCGACCTGCCACCCGGCGCGGTTGGAGTGCCCGACGTACCGGACCTTCCCCGAGGTCACGAGCGCGTCGAGGGCGCTGAGCGTCTCCTCGATCGGCGTCCCCGGGTCGGGTGTGTGGTGCTGGTACAGGTCGATCCAGTCGGTCCCGAGGCGTCGCAGCGACGCCTCGACCGAGGCGATGACGTATCGGCGTGAGCCGCGTGCGCCGAGGTCGGGTCCGTTCGCCCCGCGCGCGTCCATGCCGAACTTCGTCGCGACGACGACCTCGGAGCGTCGGGAGCCGAGGGCCTTGCCGAGGAGCTCCTCGGAGAGGCCTGGGTGCGCGCCGTAGACGTCGGCGACGTCGAAGAACGTGATCCCCGCGTCGAGCGCAGCCTCGACGACCTCCCGGCTCCCGTCGAGCGACTCGGTCGCGGTGTTCGGCCGGCCGAGGTTGTTGCAGCCGAGGCCAACCACGGACACGGTGAGGCCCGAGCGGCCGAGATGGCGCAGGTCAGAAGAGGTCGTCATGGGCACGAACCTACGTCCTGGTGGTCGTGGGCAGCCACTCGTGGGCCGTTCGTGTGACCACGATCTGAGAACCTGGTCTCATCGGGTCGTTCTCGCGCTTACCGTCAGCACTATGAACCAGCCGACCCCGGTGCGTACCGCCGCGCAGTCCGAGTCGCTCCGCCAGGCACCGACCGGTGCGCTGGGGAGCGAACAGTCCCGTGAGTCCGAGTCCTACACCCACGGCCACCACGACTCTGTCCTGCGATCGCACCGGTCGCGCACCGCCGCGAACTCCGCGGCCCACCTCGTCCCGCTGCTGCGCCCGGGCATGAGCGTCCTCGACGTCGGGTGCGGACCGGGGACGCTCACCGTCGACCTCGCTCGGCTCGTCGCTCCGGGGCAGGTGACCGGTGTCGACGCCGCGACGTCGATCCTCCGCAGCGCCCGCGAGCTCGCAGCCGGGTCTCGGCTCGGGAACGTCTCGTTCGAGCACGCGAACGCCTACCAGCTCCCGTTCGCTGACGACACCTTCGACGTGGTGCACGCCCACCAGCTTCTCCAGCACCTCTCCGACCCGGTCGCAGCCATCGCCGAGATGCGCCGCGTCACGAAGCCAGGCGGCATCGTCGCCGCCCGGGACGCCGACTACGCCGCCATGACGTGGTACCCCGAGTCTGCGGGCCTGACGGAGTGGAACGCGCTGTACCACGAGGTGACGTCGGCCTACGGATACCAGGCAGACGCAGGGCGCCGCCTGTTCAGCTGGTTCCAGGAGGCGGGTTTTGTGCCCGACGACCTCACGGCATCGGCTGGCGTCTGGTGCTACGCGACGCCCGAGGCCCGGAGCTGGTGGGGCGGGCTGTGGGCCGAACGATGTATCGCGTCGAACTTCGCACGCCAGGCCAAGGAGTCCAATCTCGCGGACGACGTCCTGCTCGAAGAGCTGGCGCACGAGTGGCAGCGCTGGTCCGAGCAGCCCGACGGCTGGTTCAGCGTCCTCAACGGTGAGGTCCTGGCCCGCGTCTGAGGGGCGCACCACCTCGCGAGACACGTAGGCTGGTCCCGTGCGCATCGCGAGATTTACCACTGGAGACGACCCCCGATTCGGCCTCGTGCAGACCGAGCACGGCAAGGACTACCTCGCCGTCCTCAACGGCGACCCGTTGTTCATGCCCGTCAACCCCACGGGGGAGCGGATCGAGATCGGGGACGGCGTCCGGCTGCTCGCCCCCGTCATCCCACGCTCGAAGGTCGTGGGTGTCGGCCGCAACTACGCCGACCACGCGGCCGAGATGGGAAACGACCTCCCGACCAGCCCGTTGCTGTTCTTCAAGCCCAACACCTCGATCATCGGGCCCGACGATCCCATCATCCTGCCCGACTTCACGAGCGAGGTGAGCTACGAGGCCGAGCTCGCTGTCGTCATCGGCCGGCTCACCAAAGATGTGACGCCCGAGAACGCCCACAAGCACATCCTCGGCTACACGGTCGCGAACGACGTCACGGCTCGTGACGCCCAGCGCACCGACGACCAGTGGGCCCGGGCCAAGGGCTTCGACACGTCGTGCCCCGTCGGTCCGTGGATCGTCACGGATCTCGCGACCGACGAGCTCGGTGTGAGCTCGCGGGTCAACGGCGAGCCGCGGCAGGACGGCAACACCCGCGATCTCGTGTTCGACATCGCCTACCTCGTGTCCTACATCTCTGAGGCGTTCACGCTCCTTCCCGGCGACCTCATCCTCACCGGCACACCCGCGGGCGTCGGCCCGATCGTCGCCGGCGACCGCGTCGAGTGCGAGGTCGAAGGCATCGGCGTCCTGAGCAACCCTGTCGTCCGGCGCGGCGTCACCGACTGACGGCCTAGCCCGGGCGGGCCGCTCCTGCGGCTCGCTCCTCCCGAGACTGATCCCGAAACCGATCCCGAAATCCAGGTGCGTCCGTGTCTGCAGAGTCCCTCCCCGTCGTGTCCCAGCCGAGCCCGGGTGCGCGTGCGCTCCCGGCGACCGGCAGCGACGTCCGTGTCCGGTTCTGTCCCTCGCCCACGGGGACGCCGCACGTCGGCCTCATCCGGACGGCGTTGTTCAACTGGGCGTACGCGCGGCACGTCGGCGGGACCTTCGTGTTCCGCATCGAGGACACGGACGCCGAGCGCGACTCCGAGGACAGCTACCGCCAGGTCCTCGACGCCCTGCGGTGGTTGGGGCTCGACTGGGACGAGGGTGTCGAGGTCGGCGGACCGCACGGCCCGTACCGCCAGTCGCAGCGTGGTGACATCTACCAGGACGTCATCGCGCGGCTCGTCGACGGAGGGTACGCCTACGAGTCCTTCTCGACTCCGGAGGAGACCGAGGCGCGCAACGTCGCCGCCGGCCGGTCCAAGGTCATGGGCTACGACGGCTTCGACCGGGACCTCACCGACGAGCAGAAGGCAGAGTTCCGTGCCCAGGGGCGCGAGCCCGTGCTCCGGCTGCGGATGCCTGACGAGGACGTGACGTTCACCGACCTCGTGCGCGGCGACGTGACCTTCAAGGCGGGGACGGTTCCCGACTACGTCATCGTCCGGGCCAACGGTCAGCCTCTCTACACGCTCGTCAACCCGGTCGACGACGCGCTCATGGAGATCACCCATGTGCTGCGCGGAGAGGACCTCCTCTCGTCTACCCCGCGCCAGGTGGTGCTCTATCAGGCGCTGCTCGAGCTCGGCGTCGCGAAGGTGGTCCCCGCGTTCGGGCACCTGCCGTACGTCATGGGTGAGGGCAACAAGAAGCTCTCGAAGCGGGACCCTGCGTCCAACCTGTTCCTGCACCGCGAGCGAGGGTTCGTCCCCGAGGGCCTCCTCAACTATCTGGCGCTCCTCGGGTGGAGCATCGCTGCGGACAACGACATCTTCACCCTCGACGAGATGGTCGCCGCGTTCGACGTCGCTGACGTCCTGCCCAACCCTGCGCGCTTCGACCTCAAGAAGGCCGAGGCGATCAACGCTACGCACCTGCGTCTGCTCAGCGGCGAGGACTTCCGCAACCGGCTCGTGCCGTACCTGCACGCCGGTGGAGTGCTCCCGGCAGCCGCGTACACGGATCTCGACGACGCGCACCGCCGTCTGCTCGACGCGGGTGCTCCGCTCGTCCAGGAGCGCATGACGCTCCTCGGCGAGGCTCCCGGCATGCTCGGTTTCCTCTTCGCAGCCGACGACGCTGTGGCGTTCGAGGAGGAGGCTCTCGCCTCGCTCCGCGAGGAGGCGCCGGCTGTGCTCGACGCCGCGATCGAGACGCTCGCTGCGCTGGACGACTTCGGTCCGGCTGCCCAGCAGGAGGCGCTCAAGGCGACCCTCGTCGAGGGCCTCGGTATCAAGCCGAAGTTCGCCTTCGCGCCGCTGCGCGTGGCGATCACCGGACGCCGCGTGTCTCCGCCGCTCTTCGAGTCGATGGAGATCCTCGGCAAGGATGCGTCCCTCGTGCGGCTGCGGGCGCTGCGCGCACGCCTGTGACGGCCGAGCAGGTCGGGGCAGCCGTGGTCGGCGGAGATCTCGACGGGGTCCTCTTCGACATCGACGACACTCTCGTCGACACGCGCTCTGCGTTCGGGACCGCGATGGCGACCGTCGCTGCGGTCTACCTGCCGCACGTCCCGGCGCAGCAGTACGCCGAGGTCCTCGCCGTCTGGCGACGCGACGCCGGTGGTCACTACCGTGCGTACACGCGCGGAGACCTCCCGTTCCGTCGCCAGCGGCACCTGCGCGCCAACGAGCTCCAGGAGACCTTCGGAGGACAGCCCGTCGCCGAGGAAAAGTTCGACGCGTGGGACGCGGTCTTCGAGGCGGCTTTCGAGGGTGCCTGGACGCCGCACGACGACGCCCTCGCTGCGATCGACGCCATCGTCGGCGCCGGTGTCGCGGTCGGTGCGCTCTCCAACGCGTCGTCGGGCTACCAGACGCGCAAGCTCGAGTGCGCAGGGCTGGCCCACGTCCCGATGCTCGTCGGGGTCGACACCCTGGGGTTCGGCAAGCCGGACCCGCGCGTGTTCCTCGAGGCGTGCCGGCGGCTCGGCACCGCTCCCTCACGGACGCTCTACGTCGGCGACGAGCTCGACTTCGACGCTCGGGCTGCCCTCGCAGCCGGGCTGCAGGCCGTCTGGATCGACCGTCCGGGGTCCCGGCGTGGCGGCTCGTACATCGAGGACCCGGCCCTGGCGGCGGGGGAGGGGATCCGCGTCGTGACGACGCTGGCGGAGATCGTCCCGCTCGTCGTCGAGCCCTGACCCCGCGGGGTCTGTGCTCAGAGAGCGCTCGAACCGACCGGGTCAGCGCTGCCGTGCGACGAGTGCCGCGATCGACCGGACGGTCGCAGGCATGTCGGCGCCGTCCTTCCACACCATGCGCAGGGACCTCCCGAGCGCGAGGTCCGGGACGTCGATCTGGACGAGCGATCCCCGGACGAGGTCGTCCTCGACCGCGAGCAGGGACAGGACGGTGACCGCGTCCGAGTACTGCACCGTGGTCTTGAGCGCCGACGTCGACCCGAGGTGCGGCAGGTGGCTGGGCAGGAGCGTCCCGGCAGCACGCAGCGCACGTTCGAGGATCTCGCGCGTACCGGACCCGCCCTCGCGGACGACGAGATGCGCTGCGACGAGCTCGGCGAGCGACGCACGACGCCCCCGGCGATGAGCCCACGGATGGTCGGGGCCGACGACCACGACGAGGGAGTCGTGGACGATCGTCCGGCTGCGCAAGCCTCTCCGCACGGAGGTGCCTTCGACGAACCCGAGGTCGGCGTCGCCAGACACGACGAGATCCATGACGTCGTGAGAGTTGCGCACGACGAGCTCGACGTCCACCCGTCCGTGGTCGTGCGTCAGCTGAGCGAGCCATCGCGGCGCCAGGTACTCGGCGATCGTCATGCTCGCGGCGAGCCGGACCCGCGGCGACGGTGCGTCGCGCAGCGCCGTCACACCGCGCTCGAAGCTGTCCGAGGCGTCGAGGACCTCACGGGCCCAGGTCGCGGCGGCCCTGCCGGCGTCGGTGAGGTGGGTCCCGCGGGTGCCGCGAGCGAGCAGCTCGAGGCCGAGCGTCCGTTCGAGGCGCTTCATGCTTGCTGAGGCGCTCGGCTGCGAGAGGCCGAGAGCGCGTGCTGCCCCGCTGATCGAGCCGTGGGCGTCAGCAGCGACGAGGACCTCGAGCGCGGTGAGCGGCGCTCGTGAGCGCCGCGGCAGCAGCGCTGCAGGGTGGCCGACGGCAGGTCCTGAATCCATAGCCTGAGGCTATACCTCCATGCGTATGAACCTGATGTGCTGGCGCCGTTCGGCAGTGCACGGTGGAAGCATGCACACCGTCGAGATCCCGCTCGCCCTCCGCGTCCGTCTCCTTGCCCCCGGCGTGGGACTCGCTCTCGTCGTGAGCGCAGCGAGCCTGGCGTCGTCGGGCCTGGTCGCCAGGAGCGTCGGCGTGGTCGTCTCTCCCCTCGTCGTCGCGATGGTGCTCGGCGCGCTCCTCGGGAGCCTCGGCGCACGGTCTCCGCTCCAGCCGCAGGCGCTGCAACCAGGACTCGACCTCACGGCGCGGACGATCCTCCGCACAGGAGTGGTCCTGCTCGGGCTCGAGCTCTCTCTCGGACAGCTCAGCGCGCTCGGCTGGCGCGGGCTGACCGTCATCGCGATCACGGTCGCCTGCACGTTCAGCGGGACGCTGTTCTTGGGCAGGCTCATGGGCGTCCCGGCGGTGACGCGTCTCTACGTCGCCACCGGGTTCTCCATCTGCGGGGCTGCCGCGATCGCCGCGATGCGGGGGGTCGTCGCCGAGCGACGGCCGGACGGGCTCTCGGAGGAGAGCGGTGAAGACGGTGACCAGCAGGCCCTCGGGACCGCGCTCGCGCTCGTGACCGTGTACGGCTCGATCGCGATCGCGGTCCTGCCCGCGGTCGCGTCGGTGCTGGGGCTCACCGACGCGCAGGCCGGGCTGTGGATCGGTGCGAGCGTCCAGGAGGTCGCACAGGTCGTCGCCGCCGCCGGTGTCGTCTCGGGCGCTGCGCTCGCTGCCGCGACCGTCGCCAAGCTCGCGCGCGTCGTCCTGCTCGCGCCCGTGCTCGCGATGGCCTCGGTCGTGTGGACGGGCACCGTGCACGAGGACCTGGGGACGAGGCGTCCGACGATCGTCCCGGGCTTCGTCCTAGGGTTCCTCGGTGCTGTCGTCCTGCGCTCGACAGGGATGCTCCCGGAGGGTCTCCTGGACGCCACGGGAGTCGTCCGCGACCTGCTCCTCGGCGCAGCGATGTTCGCGCTCGGCACGAACGTCGACGTGGTGCGCCTCGTCCGGACCGGACGGCGGGCTCTGGGGCTGGGTGCGGCAGCCTCGACGCTCTGCGCGGGGGTCGGGCTCGTGGCGACGCTCGCCCTCACCTGAGAGGCTCGGCGCCGCGTCCCCGGTGCCGCGTCCTCGGTGCCGCCTTCTCGGTGTCGCGACGGCTCACGACGTCCGGGTCGTCCGCCAGCACTCGGCGCGGTACGGCAGGCTGATCTCGGTGCGGCCCTCGAGGTCAGGATGGTGGGAGGTGAGCCGGTCGACGTCGTCGAGCAGCAGCCGGCGAGCGGCGGCGGGCAGGGTCAGGACGTAGCTGCGGGAGGCTGCGAGGGTGCGGAGCCCGGAGGGCGTCGTGCGGTCGGTCCAGGGAACGGTGGTGTGCTCTGCGGGCTCGAAGGGCCCGTGCTCCTCGATCGCGAGCCCGGGGCTGTGACTGCTCGGCGGGAGGGTGTCTCCACGGTGGATGATCCGGGCGAGCTCGTCGACCCAGTCGACGGTTTCGTCCCGCACGTTCCACACGAGCCCGAGACGCCCGCCGGGTCGCAGGACGCGGGCGATCTCTGGTGCCGCGGTCTCGGGGGTGAACCAGTGCCACGCCTGGCCGACGACGACCGCGTCGACCGACGCATCGGGCAGGGGGATCGCGTCGGCGAGCCCAGGGAGCGCATGGACGCTCGGCAGCGTGGTGTGAAGCTCGTCACGCATCGCGTCGGACGGCTCGACCGCCGTGACGCGCAGCCCGAGCGCGACGAGGCTGGCCGTGAGCTTCCCCGTCCCGGCGGCGAGGTCGAGCACGTGGGTGCGAGGGTCGGCGTCGTCGGGGAGCAGCCAGGCGACCGCTGACGGTGGGTATCCCGGGCGGGAGAGCGCATAGTCGCTGGCTCCGCGGTCGAACGACCTCGCCCGGTCCCGGAAGGAGGTGGGGTCGAGGCCGGCCTCTGTCGCGGACGAGGGGTCGGTGCTCGGCTCGTTGTCGGTCGTCATCCTCTGACGGTGGCACGCCGTGCTTCGCCAGGTCCAGTGCCGTGGGGCCTGGTTCGCGTGGTCGCGGTTTGGAGGATCGTCCACCGTCGGGTAACGTTTCCGACCGGTGGAGCCCACGGGCGAGCCTCGTATGTACGAGGTTCACACGAGGGGGATACCCAGTGGGGTATGGTGTAATCGGCAACACATCGGTTTCTGGTACCGACATTCTAGGTTCGAGTCCTGGTACCCCAGCAGAGAGCATGCCTGCTCGGCAGTGGCTAGACCACAGCGTCGCATCAGGTAAAGTTCTCACTCGGAAGTTGTACAGCTCGTCGAAACGCGAGCGGTGCAGGTTCATAGGCCCCCATCGTCTAGCGGCCTAGGACGCCGCCCTCTCACGGCGGTAACACGGGTTCAAATCCCGTTGGGGGTACAGCGAAAGACCCGGTCATCTGACCGGGTCTTTTTTGTCGTCTGTCGTCTTCGTCGTCTGTCGTCGTCCGCTCTGCGATGCGCGTCCGGCAGGCGTGCGCTGGTCGGGAGGTTCCCGAGCAGCGCACGCGAAGGTCTACTCGCCCGAGCGGCGCAGCACCTCGGTGAGGCGGTTGGCGGCGGCGACGACGGAGCCAGCGTGCAGGCGGCCGGGCTGACGGCTCAGGCGCTCGACGGGGCCGGAGATCGACACCGCGGCGACGATGCGGCCAGACGGGCCGCGCACGGGCGCGGAGACCGACGCGACACCGACCTCACGCTCGGAGACGGACTGCGCCCATCCGCGGCGACGGACGCCCGAGAGGATCGTGGCCGTGAACTTCGCCCCCTGGAGCCCGCGGTGCAGACGGTCGGGCTCCTCCCAGGCGAGGAGGATCTGTGCAGCCGAACCCGCATGCATCGTCAGCGTCGCACCCACCGGGATCGAGTCGCGCAGGCCCACTGGCCGCTCGGCGGCGGCCACGCAGATACGCTGGTCCCCCTGGCGTCGGTAGAGCTGCGCGCTCTCGCCTGTATGGTCGCGCAGAGCGGTCAGCACAGGGTTGGCGGCAGCGAGGAGCCGGTCCTCTCCAGCGGCCGTCGCCAGCTCGTTGAGGCGTGGGCCGAGAACGAACCGTCCCTGCATGTCGCGCGTGACGAGCCGGTGGTGCTCGAGAGCCACGGCCAGTCGATGGGCCGTCGGGCGGGCCAGGCGAGTTGCTGCGACGAGCTGTGCAAGGGTGGCCGGTCCGGCTTCGAGAGCACCCAAAACGGATGCTGCCTTGTCCAGCACTCCGACTCCGCTAGAATTGTCCATAGGTCGATATTGCAGTCTCGAAGGCTGAGACGCAAATAGGCTCACCGAGAAACACCCCCGAGAGCGCCCGTGGACCCCCTACCGGGTGCACGTGCACGAGAGGAACACGGATGGCCGGCACGCTGGCAGAGAAGGTTTGGGACGCGCACCTGGTGCGCCGAGGGAGCGACGGTTCGCCGGACCTTCTCTACATCGACCTCCACCTCGTCCATGAGGTCACGAGCCCACAGGCCTTCGAGGGCTTGCGGCTGGCGGGCAGGCCTGTGCGCCGTCCTGACCTGACGATCGCGACCGAGGACCACAACACCCCGACGCTCAACATCGACCTGCCGATCGCGGACCTCACGAGCCGCACGCAGATCGACACGCTGCGCAACAACGCCAAGGAGTTCGGCATCCGCCTGCACTCGCTCGGTGACGCTGACCAGGGGATCGTCCACGTCGTCGGTCCGCAGCTCGGTCTGACGATGCCGGGCCTCACCGTCGTCTGCGGCGACTCGCACACGTCGACCCACGGTGCGTTCGGCGCGCTCGCCTTCGGTATCGGGACCAGCGAGGTGGAGCACGTCCTCGCCACCCAGACGCTCCCGCTGCAGCCGTTCAAGACGATGGCGATCACGGTCGACGGAGCCCTCCCCGAGGGCAGCACCGCGAAGGACATCATCCTCGCGGTCATCGCCAAGATCGGCACCGGCGGTGGGCAGGGCTACGTCCTCGAGTACCGCGGCGAAGCGATCCGCGCGCTCTCGATGGAAGGCCGGATGACGATCTGCAACATGTCGATCGAAGCCGGTGCGCGAGCGGGCATGATCGCGCCTGACGACACCACCTTCGAGTACCTCGCTGGACGGCCGCACGCTCCTGAAGGAGCCGACTGGGACGCCGCCGTCGAGTACTGGCGCACGCTGCGCTCTGACGACGACGCGGTCTTCGACACCGAGGTCGTCCTTGCCGCCACCGACCTCGAGCCCTTCGTCACCTGGGGGACCAACCCCGGTCAGGGCCTGCCGCTCTCGGCCGACGTCCCGGTACCGGCCGAGATCGCCGACGAGAACGAGCGCGTCTCCGCCGAGCGGGCCATCGAGTACATGGGCCTCAACCCGGGCACGCCACTGCGTGACATCGCGGTCGACACCGTCTTCATCGGCTCGTGCACGAACGGGCGTATCGAAGACCTGCGGGCTGTCGCCGAGATCGTCGAGGGGCGGACGAAGGCCGACACGCTGCGCGTCCTCGTGGTCCCCGGCTCGGCTCGCGTCCGCCTGCAGGCCGAGGCCGAGGGGCTCGACAAGATCTTCCTCGACTTCGGTGCCGAGTGGCGCAACGCCGGGTGCTCGATGTGTCTCGGCATGAACCCGGACCAGCTGGCACCCGGGGAGCGGAGCGCATCCACGTCGAACCGCAACTTCGAGGGCCGGCAGGGCAAGGGCGGACGGACCCACCTCGTCTCGCCTCTCGTCGCCGCAGCGACCGCGATCCGCGGGACCCTCTCGTCGCCTGCCGACCTCGCGAAGGACGCGGCCGACGCCGACGCCCTCCTGCCCGCCTGATCGCCGACCGCACACACGTCCTGGAGTCATCCCTCATGGAGAAGTTCACCACCCACACCGGGGTCGGGGTGCCGCTGCGCCGCGGCAACGTCGACACCGACCAGATCATCCCCGCCGTCTACCTCAAGCGCGTCACCCGGACGGGCTTCGAAGACGCGCTCTTCGCCGCATGGCGAGGGGACCCGGCATTCATCCTCAACCAGCCCGCGTACTCGAGCGGCTCTGTCCTCGTGGCCGGTCCCGACTTCGGCACAGGCTCGTCCCGCGAGCACGCGGTCTGGGCGCTCAAGGACTACGGCTTCAAGGTCGTCCTCTCGTCGCGGTTCGCTGACATCTTCCGCGGCAACTCCGGCAAGCAGGGACTGCTCGCCGCCCAGGTCGCCCAGGAGGACATCGAGCTCCTCTGGAAGATCCTCGAGAACACCCCGGGCACCGAGGTCACCGTGAACCTCGTGGACCGCACCGCGAGCGCCGACGACGTCGTCGTCCCCATCCACCTGGACGACTACACGCGCTGGCGCCTCATGGAGGGCCTCGACGACATCGGTCTGACTCTCCAGCACGCCGACGAGATCACCGAGTTCGAGACGACCCGTGCGCAGTGGCGGCCCACGACGCTCCCCGCGAAGCACCTGGCACCCGTCGAGATCGTTGCAGCACGGCCGGTCTGACGTATCGTTTGCTCCGCCTGCCGCGAGGTCATCTGAGGAATAGGTGACCTCGCGGTCGCGTTCCAGGCGTGAAGACACGGTGCGCATCCGCACATCGAATAGGTCCGGACCCCATCGATAGGCGACGATAACGTCATGACTGATCTGCTCTACGTCGACGGCGGCAACCCGTTGAACGGAACCATCACCGTCCGCGGCGCCAAAAACTTCGTCTCGAAGGCGATGGTCGCCTGCCTGTTGGGCGACGGGCCGAGCGAGCTGCGCAACGTCCCTGAGATCCGCGACGTGAACGTCGTGTCAGGGCTGCTGGAGCTCCACGGCGTGTCTGTCGACTACGACGCGCCCGCCGGGGTCTTGCGCATGGACCCGAGCAACGTCGAGCTGGCGCACGTCGCCGACATCGACGCGCACGCGGGCTCCAGCCGCATCCCGATCCTCTTCTGCGGCCCGCTGCTCCACCGCCTGGGCGAGGCCTTCATCCCAGACCTCGGCGGCTGTCGTATCGGCGACCGCCCCATCAACTTCCACCTGGACATCCTGCGTCAGTTCGGCGCCCAGGTGGACAAGCGCGAGCAGGGGATCTACCTCACCGCTCCGAACGGTCTGCGCGGGACGAAGATCACGCTCCCGTACCCGAGCGTCGGCGCCACCGAGCAGCTCCTGCTCACGGCCGTGCGGGCGGAGGGCATCACCGAGCTCTCGAACGCGGCGATCGAGCCTGAGATCATGGACCTCATCAACGTCTTGCAGAAGATGGGTGCCATCATCTCGGTCGACACCGACCGGGTCATCCGGATCGAGGGCGTCGCGCGCCTCTCTGGCTACCGTCACACCGCTCTCGGGGACCGGATCGAGGCCTCCTCGTGGGGTTCTGCCGCGCTCGCGACCGGCGGCGACATCTTCGTCAAGGGCGCGACGCAGCCAGAGATGACCGCCTTCCTCAACACGTTCCGCAAGGTCGGGGGCGAGTTCGAGGTGCACGACGACGGCATCCGGTTCTTCCACCCGGGCGGTGAGCTGAAGTCGATCGTCCTCGAGACCGACGTGCACCCCGGGTTCATGACCGACTGGCAGCAGCCGCTCGTCGTCGCGCTCACCCAGGCGACAGGTCTGTCGATCGTCCACGAGACGGTCTACGAGAACAGGTTCGGTTTCACGGACGCGCTCGTCGGGATGGGAGCGACGATCCAGGTGTACCGCGACTGCCTCGGTGGGCGTCCGTGCCGGTTCGGTCAGCGCAACTTCTACCACTCGGCCGTCATCTCTGGCCCCACACCCCTCTCCGCCGCCGAGATCGAGGTCCCGGACCTCCGCGGGGGGTTCAGCCACCTCATCGCAGCTCTCGCAGCCAAGGGCACCTCGACGGTCAAGGGGATCCAGCTCATCGACCGCGGCTACGAGCGGTTCGCCGAAAAGCTCGAGGCTCTCGGTGCGGAGTTCAGCCGCAGCTGATCCTGCGCAGGCGTCTCCGGCCTCGTCGTGCCCACCTCGGGCAGGAGGCGTCTGCGCGCGCGGTAGCCTATCCCGGTGACAACTGAGGGAACGATGCCGACCGGCGCCGGAAAGAACCTGACCTACCGCACAGTCGCGGGGGTCATCAAGCCTTTCCTCTGGGCGGTGGCGAAGCGGGACTGGCGAGGAGTCGAGAACTTCCCGACGTCCGGCGGGTTCATCGTCGCGGCGAACCACATGACGAATCTCGACCCGTTGACGTTCGCACAGTTCGTCTATGACACGGCGCGTGCCCCGCGGATCCTCGCCAAGGCGTCGCTGTGGAAGATCCCCGTCCTGAGATGGGTGCTCGACAGCACCGGGATGATCCCGGTGCACCGCAACACGGTCGGAGCAGCCTCGTCGCTCGCTGATGCTGTCCGTGCGCTGGAGCTCGGTGAGTGTGTCGCCGTGTTCCCCGAAGGCACGCTCACGCGAGACCCGAACCTGTGGCCGATGACCGGCAAGACGGGGGCCGCACGTCTCGCCCTCTCGAGCGGTGTCCCCGTCATCCCCGTGGCGCAGTGGGGACCGCAGGACATCCTCGGTCAGTACTCGAAGCGTCTGCGACCGTTCCCGCGCAAGCGCGTGACCATCCGTGCTGGTCGACCTGTCGACCTGAGCGACCTGCTCGGCCGGCCGCAGGACACTTCGGTGCTGCGCGAGGCCACCGAGCGCATCATGGTCGCGATCACGGAGCTCCTCGAGGAGATCCGCGGCGAGAGCGCCCCGGAGGTTCGGTTCGACATGCGCCGCACGGCTGTCGCTGGCGAGCAGGTCGAGGCCGTCGCCGACGCCGGCGACGCGCCCGCCGTCCTTGATGTCGACGGCGACGCTGCGGCTGACACCGACACCGAGAGGCCGACCCAGTGATCGGCGCGGTCCTCGGCACAGGCGCGTGGGGCACGACGTTCGCGCAGGTCCTCGCCGACGCAGGGTGCACCGTGCGGCTCTGGGGGCGTGATGCCGGAGTCGCTGCGCGCATCACGACCGACCACGTCAACGACAAGTACCTCCCGGGGATCGTCCTGCCCGACGCGATCACGGCCACCACAGACGTTCGGGAGGCCCTCGACGGCGTCGACCTCGTCGTCGTGGCCATCCCGTCGCAGAGCGCCCGCGCGACCCTCGAGCCGCTGCGTGACCTCGTCCCCGACCACGCTGTCGTCGTCTCGCTCATGAAGGGCGTCGAGCTGAGCACAGACCGACGGATGAGCGAGGTCGTCGCGCACGCGCTCGGTATCGACGACAGTCGCGTGGCGGTCGTCTCGGGTCCCAACCTCGCTGGAGAGATCGCGCTGCGGCAGCCGACGGCGACGGTCGTCTCGTCGATCGATCCTCAGACGGCGGCTCTCGTCGCCCAGGCCTGCTCGTCTGGCTACTTCCGTCCCTACACGAACTCCGACGTCGTCGGGGTCGAGCTCTGCGGGGCCGTCAAGAACGTCATCGCTCTCGCGGTGGGCATGGCCCAGGGGCGTGGCTTCGGCTTCAACACGACCGCGACGGTCATCACCCGCGGGCTCGCGGAGATCGCGCGGCTCGGGCTCGCGCTCGGAGCAGACGCTGAGACCTTCCAAGGCATGGCCGGCATGGGCGACCTCATGGCGACGTGCGCCTCGCCGAACTCGCGCAACCACACGCTCGGAAAGCACGTCGGCCAGGGCATGACTCTCGACGACGCGATCGTGGCTACCGGCGGGACGGCCGAGGGCGTGAAGTCGTGCCGCTCTGTCCTCGAGCTCGCACGGTCGGTCGGTGTCGAGATGCCGATCACCGCCGCCGTGGTCGCGGTGCTGCACGAGGGGCTGCCGGTCGTCGAGATGGCGCGGGGGCTCCTCGCCAGGCCGCAGAAGGCCGAAGGACTCTAGCCGGTCAGGACGAGGTCTCGTCGGCGACGTCGACGACCACGCGGACCGGAGACTCCAGGAGGTACACCCGGAACGGGTGTCCCGGGCTCTCGAGGCCGATGAACGCGTCCGTGAGCCCCTCGAAGACGCTCCACCCCCGTGCCTCGGTGACCGTGACGGTTCCGGCACCGGTAACCGGCCCCGAGCTCTCGAAGGGTTCTGCGCCGCTGTCCATGGGATAGGCGCTCCCGCTGATGAGCACCTTGAGGGTGCCGTCGCCCGCGAGGTCGATGACGGTCCCGCTGCCGTCCTGGATGGCCTCGTCGACGTACTGGACCGTCCATCCGGGCGTGCCTGTCCCACCCATCTCGTACACGACCCTGTCGAAGCCGTCGTGCCGTCCGATCCTGACGTCGGTCACGGTGAGCATGGCGTCTTGCGACGGGTCGGCGGTGTCCGGTGATGTGTCGGCGGGGAACGCCGGAGCGTCCGCGGTGCTCGCGTCGTCCGGTGTCTCGGTCGAGAGCACAGTCGGCTCGGAGGTCTCGGACGGGGAGACGGTGGCCTCGTCGGGCGAGGTCGTCGAGCTGGAGACCACGGGCACCGGTTCGTCGCTCGAGCACGCTGCGAGCGACGAACCGCTGACCGTGGCGGCGACAAGTGCTGCGAGCGCAGGTCGCATCGGATGCCGTCGCGAGCCTGGTGCGCCTGTCGATGCTCGTGCCTTCATGGTGCCTCCGCTCGTCTCGTCGCCCCCTGCGGACGTCGCTCTCTCGAGACTACGGCGATGGCCGCGAGCCGGGGTCGCGGATGAGTCTCGAACCGAGAACGATCGCGCAGCGGTCGCGCGTCAGGCGTCAGGCGTCGTCTCGGCGGAGGTCTGCGGGGTCTGGGTCGAGCGCACCAGTGCCTGGTCGAGGTCTGCCCACAGGTCGTCGATGTCCTCCACCCCGACGCTGAGGCGGACGAGGTCCTCGGGAACGGTGAGGGACTCGGTCGCGAACCGTCGCCGCCGCTCTAGGCTGGACTCGACGCCGCCGAGGCTCGTGGCGGGCACCCACAGGTGGACGGCCTGGACGACTGCGTCGGCCGCCTCGCGCCCGCCGTGCGGCCGGAGCCCGATGATGGCGCCGAAGCCGTCCATCGTGCGTGCTGCGACCTCGTGCCCCGGGTCGTCGGGCAGGCTCGGGTGCCGGACCTCGGCGACCGCTGGGTGGGCGGCGAGCCGGCGGGCGATCTCCGCAGCGTTGGACTGCGCGCGCTCCACCCGCAGCGCGAGGGTCCGCAGTCCGCGGAGCGCGAGCCACACCTCCCACGGGCCGGCGATCGCGCCGTGCAGCGTCCGGTACGCGCGCAGGAGGCTGGTGAGGTGGGCTGAGCTGGAGACCGCGATCCCGAGCACCACGTCGGAGTGCCCCGCGAGGTACTTTGTCACGGAGTGGACGACGACGTCCGCGCCGGCCTCGAGCGGCCGCTGCACGAGCGGCGTAGCGAAGGTGTTGTCGACAGCGACCAGCGCGCCGGCTGCGTGGGCGGCGTCGATGAGCGCAGGCAGGTCTGCCACCTCGAGCATCGGGTTCGTCGGGGACTCGATCCAGACGAGGTCAGCGCCCTCGAGCTGGGCGATGGTCGCGGCCGTGTCGGCGACGTCGACACGGACGACTGTGACGCCGTGCCGCGCGGCGAGGTCGTCAGCGAAACCGAGCGTCACCTGGTACGCGTGCCGTGGCACGACGAGACGCCCACCGTCGGGGACGAAAGACATGACTGCAGCGATCGCGGCCATGCCCGACCCGAACACGACGCCGCTCTCCGACGCCGACTCGAGGGCGGCGACGGCGTCCTCGAAGGGAGCCCAGGTCTCGGTGTCGATCCGGGTGTAGAGCTTCTCGCCGGGGCCGGGGGTACCTTCCGAGTGGTAGGTCGAGGAGAGCACCACAGGTGGGTTCACCGGAGCGCCCTGGGTACGAGCAGGGCGGCCGGCGGTGACGGCGAGCGTCGCTCGCGTGAGGTCGGCGACTGTTCCGGTGGTGTCGGCCGTGTCGCCGTGGGATGCGTTCTTCATGGCGCCGAGCCTATTCCCCGACTCCGGTAAAGTCTCACCCGATGTCTACCGAGCCCGCGCCCCAGCCGCACGCTGACCCCGACCACGGCGCCCCACGCCTCGTCCGCACGACGAAGCCGAGGGTGGTCCTGCTCTTCGGTGGCCGCTCCGGCGAGCACGTCATCTCCTGCGCCACGGCTGCCGGAGTGATGCGTGCGATCGATCGTGACCGCTTCGACGTGATCCCGGTCGGGATCACCCGTCGTGGGAAGTGGGTGCTGGCTGCCGACGACCCTGAAGGATGGGAGATCCGAGAGGGGCACCTCCCTGAGGTGGCGGAGGCCGACAACGAGGTGATCCTTCCGCTGTCCCTCGACCAGAACGCGCTCCGGGTCCTCGAGCCCGGGAGCCTGCCGAGCGTCCTGGGACAGGTCGACGTCGTCTTCCCGCTCCTGCACGGGCCGTTCGGCGAGGACGGGACAGTCCAGGGAATGCTCGAGATGGTCGATGTCCGGTACGTCGGAGCAGGCGTCCTCGCATCGGCTGTCGGCATGGACAAGCACTTCATGAAGCTCGTGCTCGCAGGGCAGGGGCTGCCGGTCTCCCCGTTCACGGTCATCCGGGCGGGGGAGTGGGAAGGCCGTGAGCAGGAGTGGACGGACGCGGTCGCGGACCTCGGCCTCCCGGTGTTCGTCAAGCCGGCGCGTGCAGGATCGAGCCTCGGGATCTCCAAGGTGACCGACCTCGCTGACCTGCCGGCCGCGATCGCGGAAGCCCAGCGTCACGACCCCAAGGTCATCGTCGAGGCAGGCGTCGTCGGTCGTGAGATCGAGTGCGCCGTGCTCGGCGGACGGGCGGGCCAGCGGGCCCGAGCCTCGCTGCCGGGGGAGATCGAGGTCACAGACGCCGCCCACGGCTTCTACGACTTCGAGGCCAAGTACCTCAGCGAGCAGAGCGTCGTCCTCACGTGCCCTGCGGACCTTCCGCAGGAGACGATCGACGCCGTGCGTGACATCGCGGTACGAACCTTCGAAGCCGTCGCAGGCGAGGGGTTGTCACGCGTCGACGTGTTCGTCACCGGGACGGGGGACGTCGTCGTCAACGAGATCAACACGATGCCTGGATTCACCCCGTTCTCGATGTACCCCAGGATGTGGGAGGCGACGGGGCTGAGCTATCCGGACCTCATCACCGAGCTGCTGGAGCTCGCCCTCGAGCGGTCGACCGGTCTGCGCTGACCTGTCGTCGGTCGTCGACCAGACGCCTGCCGCACGAGCAGGTCAGAGGCACGTGCGGGTTGTCTCGACCTGGCTGATGGCACCTGCGAGGTCGATGAGCGCCGCGGTCGGCTGACCCAGGCCGAGGGCGGTGGGGACCTGGACAGCCACGGCCGGGTCGCGACCGAAGCTCACGTAGGTCCAGCCGTTGTCGTCCTTCGTGGTGATCCAGTCGAACGTCTGCTCGACTCCTCCGGAGACCACCTGGATCGACTCGCACTCTTCCGTCGTCGGTGGGGGGACCTCGACACCACAGGTCAGGGTGATCGCTGCGCCGGCCTCGCCCCACGCGGCCGTGGCTTGTCCGGTCGCACGCACCTTCGGCTGCCCGAGCACCGTCTCCGGGACGGCGAGCACGACCCGCGCGCACAGCGGGTCGCCTGCAGCGTCGGCCGCCGTGACGTTGATGGTCGGCACGCACCCTGAGACGACGAGCGCGGTGGTTGCGGCGAGCACGCCGACGCGCCACGTGGCCGGCCTGCCTGACGAGGGCGAGGCGACAGACGGCGGGACGGGGGCATGACGAGACCGGCGGAGGAGCACGTGCCCAGACTATCGTCGGTGGCGGTCGTCGTCGGTCGCCGCCGCGAGACGTAAGGTGGCGGCGTGACCGACCCACTCCTCGTCGCCGACCTGTCCGAGTCGCAGCTTCTCTCGCGCATCTTCCCGCTCCTCCCGCACGGTCAGGCGACGATCGTCGGTCCCGGCGACGACGCTGCTGTGGTGCGTGCCCCCGACGGGAGGTTCGTCGTCTCGACGGACGTGCTCGTCGAGAACCACCACTTCCGGCGGGCATGGTCGTCGGGCTACGACGTCGGGTGGCGTGCTGCGATGCAGAACCTCGCCGACTGCGCAGCGATGGGCGCCAGGACCACGTCGCTCGTCGTCGCGCTCGTCATCCCGCCGTCCCTCGAGGTCGAGTGGGTCACCGACCTTGCTCGCGGGCTGGCGGACGCGTGCGCTCTCCACGGAGCCGCTGTCGTCGGCGGCGACCTGTCCGGCGGAGAGAACGTCGTCGTGGCCGTGACGGTCCATGGCGACCTCGAGGGCCGAGGCCCGGTGCTCCGGTCGGGAGCGCGCCCTGGTGACGTCCTCGCGCACGCCGGCGTGCTCGGCAGGTCAGCCGCAGGCCTCGCGCTGCTCGAGGCAGATCGCAGCGCAGTCTCGCCGGGTCTTGTCGAGAGCTTTCTTCGACCTGCTCCACCTCTCGACTCTGGCGTGGACGCTGCGGTCGCCGGCGCGACGGCCATGCTCGACGTCTCTGACGGCCTGCTCCGCGACGCCGGGCGGATCGCTGCCGCGAGCGGAGTGGTCCTCGACCTCGAGGACCCGTACGTCGTCCTTGCTGGAGACGTCGCTGCTCTGCAGCCCGCCTGCGAGGAGCTCGGGACGGACCCGCTGTCCTGGCTGCTCACCGGAGGCGAGGACCACGGGATGCTCGCGACGTTCCCCGAGGGAGTGCAGCTGCCGCAGGGTTTCCGTGCGATCGGTCGCGTGAAAGGCACGGTCGTCGAGACCAGCGACCGTCAGACGTGGACGGGGTCGATCCCTGAGTCACCGATGACCGTCATGGTCTGCGGTGCGGCGCCCACGGTCGACGGACCCGGCTGGGACCATTTCGCAGGCTGACGGTGCACCGGCAGCCTGCGAAATGGTCAGGCGCGGCGGTATCGAACCTCGGTGAACCGTTCGCCACCGAGCTCTTCGAGCTTTTCGACGCCGTCGGCCGCGAATCCGTGACGACGGTAGAAGTGCTGGGCACGCTCGTTGTCGGCGAGCACCCACAGCGACAGCGGGACGCCGTCAGGGAGCTCCGCGATCACCGTGCGCATGAGCTCACGAGCCACGCCGCGGCCCCAGGCTTCGGGGTCGAGGTAGATCGAGTACAGCTCTTGGTCACCGGGCTCGGCGTCCTCGTCGCGCGACAGCCCGGTGCTCGCGAAGCCGACCGTTCGCCGGTCGACCTCGGCGATCCATGTCCGTGAGCCGTCTCCCGTGAGGATCTCGGTCCAGCGGTTCTTGCGAAACTCTTCGTCCAGCGATGCGAGGTACGTCGCAGGGACGATCCCTGCGTATGCCTCACGCCACGAGGCGACATGGATCCGTGCGATGGTTTCCGCGTCGCTCACGGCTGCGGGGCGGATCGTCACGTCATCGAGTTGGTCGACCATGGGAGCAAGCCTGCCACGTGTGGGGCGTCAGGCCAACAGATGGCGCACAAACGTCGAAGCCCCGCCGGACCAGAGGTCCGGCGGGGCTTCGACGCGAGCAGTCCTGACGGAGTGCTCAGACGTTACGGGTGACCTTTCCTGCCTTGAGGCAGGAGGTGCACACGTTGAGGCGCTTGGGTGCACCGTTGACGATTGCGCGAACGCGCTGGATGTTGGGGTTCCAGCGGCGCTTCGTGCGCACGTGCGAGTGCGAGATGCTGTGCCCGAAGCTCGGGCCCTTTGCGCAGACGTCGCAGTTGGCAGCCACGGTCTCTCCTGATCGTCATGCACGCCGCGAGGCGGCGAATTCAATGGTCTGTGGGCTGCGGAGCGCCGCTGCACCGCACATGAAAGAACCATGGTGGTAGTGCTCAGGACGATCCGCCGGTGCTCGAGTACTTCCGGGCAACCTAGATAGGGTAGCCGGTTCTGGGCGCCAGACTCAAGTTGCGCTCTCGCAGCCACCCCGCCGACGAGCACGATCGAGGCAGGAGAACATTGTGCGGACCGCGTCTGGTCGGATCTGCGCGATCATATGACGTTGGGCGAAGGACATCCGGACCACAGACGAGGAGACGTGCGTGGCAGACCTCGGCACAGCACATGACGTGCTGAGCGCCTCCGCGCTCCGGTCGTGGGTGCAGCACGCGACCGAGCTGCTCACGCTCGCACGCCCGGTGATCGACCAGGCCAACGTCTTCCCGGTCGCCGATGCTGACACCGGGACCAACCTGTGCCTCACGCTCGGTCAGGGGAGGGCGAGCGTCGACGCGCTCGCCACCGGAGCAGGGATCGACGAGGTGCTGGACGCGTTGGCCGAAGGAGCTCTGCTCGGTGCGCGCGGCAACTCCGGCGTCATCCTCAGCGAGTACCTGCGGGGCTTTGCTGCAGGCGCGCGGGGTGCGCGCTCGCTGTCCGCTGCCGCGGTCGTCGTCGCAGCGCTGAGCGACGCCGCGCGCTGCGCCCATGCCGCGGTCGGCGACCCGTGCCAGGGCACGATCCTCTCCGCAGCAGCCGGTGCGTCGGAGGCGGCGCAGGCTGCTCTCGCTGACGGGGCGGACCTCGCCCGGGTCGTCCAGCTCGCTCGCGACGGCGCGTTCGACGCCCTCAGGCGCAGCGCCGACGACCTCGACGTGCTCCGCGCGGCGGGCGTGCTCGACGCCGGTGCGTACGGGCTCGTGCTCATCCTCGACGCGTTGGCCAGAGCGCTGTGCGGGGACGTGTCGGCGGTCCACGGCACGATCGTTCCCATGACTGTCCTGACGACGCTGAGCGTCGACCCGACCGCCACCCGTGACGGTCTCGTCTCGGCGACCTGCGCCCACGAGCCCGGTGCGCACGACCGTCTCGACGGTGAGTTCGAGGTCATGTACGTCGTGGAGCACAGCACGCTCGACCCCGACGACGGAGAGTGCGGGATCGCCAGGGTGGCTGGCCAGCTCCGTGAGCAGCTCCAGGAGGTCGGGAGCTCGGTCGCGGTCGTCGGCGGCGCGACCAGGCCGGTCACGGGCGGACCCGGTAGCGGAGCCCGGGGGGACGACGAGCGGTCGCACGGGCTCTGGCAGGTGCACGTCCATACCGACCGCCCGCTCGAGGCGCTGCGCGTGGGCCGCCCGTGGACCTGTCGCCAGATCGTCGTGCGGAGCCTCGAGCAGCAGGTCTTTCGTGCTGCGGACGAGCGGGAGGCCTGCGCCGTGCCCGCGCGGACCGGCCTCGTGGCGTGCACCACGTCACCCGCGCTCGTGACCGAGCTCGCACGCGCCGGTGCGGTCGTCGTCCTCCGAGCAGCATCTCCAGTCGCCGCGAGCGACGTGCTCCGCGCAGCCGAGGAGACCGGAGCGCAGGAGGTCTTCCTTCTCCCGGCGGACGCCGCGACCGGTGAGGCAGCCGCCGACTGGGTGTCTCACGACGGCGGCGCGCCGCACGACGCGCACGTGCAGGTCCTGGCCAGCACGAGCGACCTGCACGTGGTCGCTGCGGTCGCGTGCTGGGCAGCCCTCGCGCCCGGCTCGGACCCTGGTGAGGTCGTCGACGCGCTCCGTGCGACGCTGGCGTCGGTCCGGGTGGTGACGGTCCCGGACGGTGCCGGTGGCGCCGTGGCCGATGCCCTGGACCGGCTGCTGGGGTCGGGGCACGAGCCTGCGACCGTCCTCACCGTCCTCGTCGACGACCTGGTCCCAGAGGAGGTCGTCCTAGACATCGAGCGCGCTGCGGCCCGTCTGAGCCCGGGGACCGAGGTCGTCACGCTGGCGTCCGGACGGCCGTCCGGCGCCGTGGTCCTGGGAGCGGAGTGAGATGACCGAGACGACCGACGCACCGTGGGACGCAGCGCCCGTCGCCCGGATGCACGAGCCGCTCGCGGCCGTGCTGGGTGCACGGTCCGCGGGCCCGCTGACGAAGATGGGCCTGCGGACCGTCGAAGACCTCCTGCGGCACTATCCTCGGCGCTACGGAGAGCCGGGGCGGATGACCGACATGACAGGGCTCGTCGTCGGTGAGCACGTCACCGTCGTCGCGCAGGTCGTCACGGCGACGGTACGACACATGCGCTCCCGTGGCGGGGCGATGCTCCAGGCCGTCGTCACGGACGGGACCCAGCGCCTCGGGCTGACGTTCTTCGCGAAGCGACCCGGGTCCCTGCGCGTGCACGAGGACCGGCTGCGGCCCGGGCGGACCGGGCTGTTCACCGGGGTGGTCTCGGAGTACCGCGGTGAACGACAGCTCACGCACCCGGACTACCTCGTCGTGGGAGTGGACGCCGACGACGAGGCGGCCGCGCTCGTCGAGGCAGGTCGCCCCATCGCCATCTACCCGTCGAGCGCAGCCGCGCCGACGTGGCGCATCGAGCGGTGCGTGCGGACGGTGCTCGGTCCTCTGTCGCCTGACGACGTCCCTGACCCGCTCCCGCTCCAGGTCCGGGAGCACCGCGCTCTCGTCGGCCTCCACCAGGCGCTCGTCGACGTCCACGAGCCCCACGACGACGCGCAGTGGCAGCGCGGGCGCGACCGGCTGCGGTACGAGGAAGCGTTCGTCCTGCAGGTCGCGTTGGCCCGTCGGCGCTCGCAGGTGGCGCACCTCGAGGCCGTCGCCCGCCCGCTCCGCCCTGCCCTCGGAGCGGGGTCCGGCGGTGGCCGTGCCAGCCTCCTCGCAGACTTCGACGTGCTGCTCCCGTTCGAGCTCACGGAGGGCCAACGGGTCGTCGGCGAGGAGATCGCGGACGAGCTCGCACGCGACCGGCCGATGCAGCGGCTCCTCCAGGGCGAGGTCGGCTCGGGCAAGACCGTCGTGGCGCTCAGGGCCATGCTCCAGGTCGTCGACGCGGGGGGTCAGGCTGCGCTGCTCGCACCGACCGAGGTGCTCGCAGGTCAGCATGCGCGTACCGTGCGCGCGCTCCTCGCAGACCTTGCGGACGGAGGGTTCCTCGGCGGAGCGGAGCACGGCACACGTGTGGCGCTGCTCACAGGATCCCAGAGTGCTGCCGACCGCAAGCGCAACCTTCTCGACGCAGCGAGCGGCGCGGCCGGCATCGTCGTGGGAACGCACGCTCTCCTGGGCGAGAACGTCCAGTTCGCCGACCTCGGTCTCGTCGTCGTCGACGAGCAGCATCGTTTTGGCGTCGAGCAGCGGGACGCGCTGCGGACCAAAGCCGATCGTGTACCGCACCTGCTCGTCATGACGGCGACGCCGATCCCGCGCACGGTGGCGATGACGGTGTTCGGCGACCTCGAGGTGTCGACGCTCCGGGAGATCCCGGCAGGCAGGTCTCCGATCACCACGCACGTGGTCCCGGCCAGCAACGCTGCCTGGACGGCACGGACGTGGGCCAGGGTCCGTGAGGAGGTCGCCGCGGGACGGGGGGCCTATGTCGTGTGCCCACGCATCTCGGCGACGGAGACGGAGTCTGACTCCGATGCCAGCACCGCGGCTGCGCCGATCCTGGACGGCGAACCCCCGCGTCGTCCGTTGCGCGCGGTCCTCGAGGTCGTCGACGAGCTCCGTGCCCTGCCCGCGCTGGCAGGCGTGCGGATCGGGATCCTCCACGGGCAGATGGCCGCGGCCGAGAAAGAGTCCGCCATGGCGGCGTTCACCGCTGGCGACATCGACCTCCTCGTCTCGACGACCGTCATCGAGGTCGGGGTCGACGTGCCTCGCGCCACGGCGATGGTGGTCCTCGACGCGGACCGCTTCGGCATCTCCCAGCTGCACCAGCTGCGCGGGCGCGTCGGGCGAGGAACCGAACCAGGCATCTGCCTGCTCGTCACCGACGCCTCTCCAGACTCGCCAGCGGGCGCACGGCTCGCCACCGTCGCCAGCACGACGGACGGGTTCGAGCTCGCGGCTGCCGACCTCGAGATGCGCAGCGAGGGAGACGTGCTCGGGGCAGCGCAGTCGGGCCGCGCCAGCTCGCTCCGGCTCCTGCGGGTCGTCCGGGACGCCGACGTCATCGCGGACGCGCGAGCGGACGCCGAGGCGATCGTGGCAGAAGACCCCGAGCTGGGCCCGTGGCCGGCCCTGCGGGCCGAGATCGCCGAGCGGCTCGCGGGCGACCGCGAGGAATTCCTCGACCGTGCGTAGCCCGGCTTAGGCTGGGCACGTGACGAGGATCGTGGCAGGACGAGCGGGCGGCCGCACCCTGGCCGTCCCACCCAAGGGGACGCGCCCGACGAGCGACCGGGTGCGGGAGGCGGTGTTCTCCCGGCTCGAGCACTACGACGCGATCGACGGCGCACGGGTCCTCGACCTGTACGCCGGGTCGGGGGCGCTCGGCCTCGAGGCCGCCAGCCGGGGCGCCACCGAGGTGGTCCTCGTCGAGATGTCGAAGCAGGCCGCCCAGGTCTGTGCGGCGAACGTCGCTTCCCTGGGCCTCGACGGTGTGCGCGTCGTGACAGACAAGGCGCTGAAGGTCGCCGCAGCGCCGCCGGCCGCGGGCTGGGACCTCGTCTTCCTCGACCCGCCGTACGAGGTGAGCGACGCCGACGTCGCCGAGGTGCTCGCAGCCCTCGAGCCGCACGTCTCTGCACGGTGCGTGATCGTCGTGGAGCGCTCGTCTCGCTCGGCTGAGCCGCAGTGGCCGGCGTCGTGGAACCTCATCGCCGCGAAGACGTACGGGGACACGGTCGTCCACTACGCCGAGGTCACCCCTCTCGAGGAGACCAGCGCCCCTGCCGGCGGGGACGACAACGATGCCGACCCGGCCTGCTCCGGTGGTGAACGTGGACTACCGTGAGCGCGTGACAACAGCTGTCTGCCCCGGTTCGTTCGACCCGATCACCCTCGGCCACCTCGACATCATCGCTCGTGCGAGCCGACTGTTCGACGAGGTGGTCGTCGGGGTCGCTCAGAACTCGACGAAGGCCGCGTTGCTCGACGCTCAGCAGCGGGTCGATCTCGCACGCGACGCGCTCGCGCACCTCGACGGCGTCCGTGTCGAGGTGGTGCCCGGGCTGCTCGTGGACTTCTGCAGCGCGGTCGGCGCCGAGGTCGTCGTCAAGGGCCTCCGAGGCGGTGCGGACTTCGACGCGGAGCTGCCCATGGCCTTGATGAACCGGCACCTCGTCGGCGTCGAGACCGTCTTCATGACCGGCGACCCGGCGCTCGTGCACGTCGCGTCGTCGTTGGTCAAGGACGTCGCGCGCTTCGGCGGGAGCATCGCCGATCTCGTGCCGGACGGCGTTGCCTCCGCCGTCCACGAGGCTCTGGGTGGCACCGTTGCGCGTGGACGCACTTCGGCGAGCAAGGAGCAGCATGAGTAGCCACGACGAGAACGAGACCTATGTGGAGGGTGAGCACCTCGGTGTCCCGACGCTGCTGGACGCCCTGACCGACGTCATCGAGCGTGCGCGGTCGATGCCGATGTCGTCGTCTGTCCTCGTGAACCGCAACGAGGCGCTCGATCTCATCGACGAGCTCCGCGACGCGCTGCCGACTCAGCTCACGCGAGCCGACGAGGTCCTCTCGGACGCTGACGAGGTGCTGGCCGAGGCGCAGTCCGAGTCGGAGAACCTCATCGCGACCGCGCGGGCGCGCGCTGACGAGCTCATCCGTACCGAGCAGGTCGTCGTCCGGGCCGAGGCGCACGCGCGGGAGATCGTCGCGCACGCGGAGGCCACGGCGGCAACCTTGCGTCACGAGGCGGACGACTACTGCGACCGTCGTCTGGCCGAGTTCGAGATCGACCTCGGCAAGATCCTCGCGCAGGTGCACTCCGGACGGGTCAAGCTGGCTGAACGGCTGGGCGAGTCCGAGGAGGGCCTTCCGGCGCACGACGACGACCGTTGAGAGCCGTGTCGTAGGTCTCCCGCTCGTGGTTCCGATGTAGCCACGCGATGAAGTAGCATTGCCTGTTGGTCCTGCCACTCACGGCTCCGACTGAGAACACACCTGTTTGGAATCACTGTGGAGCGTCCCATCACCCTTGATCCTCGTTCGCCGCTCGTGCTGGAGACACGCGAGCTCAGCAAGCGTCCCGGATCGATGCGGACCGTCCAGCGTACGGTGATTGCACCAGCTGATCTCGGAACGGTCGTCATCGGCATCCCTGAAGGCAGCGCGCTCAAGCTTGACCTGAGGCTCGAAGCTGTCCTCGAGGGGGTCCTCGTCTCTGGTTCCGTCGCTGGTCGGGCGGTCGGGGAGTGCGGGCGGTGCTTGGATGAGGTCGTCGAGGACGTGGACGTCGCCATCCAGGAGCTGTTCGTGTATCCCGAGCGTGCGAAAGCGGCTCAGGACGCGGGGGACGAAGAAGAGGAAGTGCTCGAGCTCCAGGACGATCTCATCGACCTAGAGCCTGTACTTCGGGATTCGGTAGTCACTGCACTACCATTCCAACCGTTGTGCTCACCGGACTGCCCGGGCCTGTGCTCTGAGTGTGGAGCGCGTCTGGCAGACGAGGGTGATCACAGTCATGACATAGTCGATCCCCGGTGGTCGACGTTACAGAGCATGTTCGACGAGACGAAAGAGAGCTAGCCGTGGCTGTTCCGAAGCGCAAGATGTCGCGCAGCAACACCCGTGCGCGTCGTTCGCAGTGGAAGACCACCGCTGCGAACCTCACGACCTGCCCCCAGTGCAAGGGCGACAAGCTGTCGCACATCGCATGCCCCACGTGCGGTACCTACAAGGGTCGCCAGTACGTCGAGGCGATGCGCACCGAGCACGCCAACTGATTCTTCGACGCTTCCCGCGTCACAAGACTCAGTCGAAAGGGTAGAGACCGGTGGCACCAAAGATTCAGCGTCAGGTCACACCGGCACACCAACTTCTCGAGAAGCTCGGGGTCCCACTGGACCCCGAGCTTCTCGTGCTTGCCCTGACCCACCGTTCGTTCGCGCACGAGGCCGGGGGCATCCCCACGAACGAACGGCTCGAGTTCCTCGGTGACGCCGTGCTCGGCCTCGTCTCTGCGGAAGCGCTCTACCGGAGGCACCCGGACCGACCGGAAGGTGAGCTCGCGAAGATGCGGGCCGCCACCGTGTCGCAGCGCGCCCTGGCAGCGATCGCTCGCAAGCTCGAGCTCGGCAAGTTCATCCTTCTCGGCAAGGGAGAGATGGGGACGGCTGGATACGACAAGGACTCGATCTTGTCGGACACCGTCGAGTCGCTCATCGGTGCCGTCTATCTCAGCCATGGTCTCGAGGTGGCCCGCGAGTTCGTGCACCGTCTCGTCGACGAGACTCTCGCGGTCGCGGCAGGCCTCGGCGCGGGCCTCGACTGGAAGACCTCGCTCCAGGAGACGGCCGCCGAGCACGGCCGCGGCGTCCCGGAGTATGTGAGCGAAGCAGAAGGCCCCGACCACGCACGCGTCTTCACCTCGCGGGTGATCGTCGACGGCGAGGTCCTGGGGACCGGGCACGGGAGCGCGAAGAAGCACGCCGAGCAGGTCGCCGCCCAGGAGGCGTACGAGACGCTCGTCGGGCGGCCGCTGCCCTCGTCCGCGTGACCCGGATCGCGGGACCGCGTGCCTGAGCTGCCCGAGGTCGAGACGGTGCGTGACGGTCTCGAGCGCTCTGTCCTCGGTACCGTCGTCGAGCACGTCGAGGTCTTTCGCGACTACAGCGTCCGCCGTCACACGGGCGGCCCGCGCGACTTCGAGGGGCAGCTCGCTGGTCGTGGTCTCGCGGCCGCCGTCCGTCGTGGCAAGTACCTGTGGATGCTGCTCGATGGCGGCGACGACGCGCTCATGGCGCACCTGGGCATGAGCGGTCAGCTTCTCGTGCGGACCGACGGCTCCACCGAGCCGGTGTCCCCGCACCTGAGAGTCCGGGTGTCGCTCCGGGACGCTGTCGGCCGAGCTCTCGCTCTCGACTTCGTCGACCAGCGCACGTTCGGTCATCTGAGCGTGGTCGAGCTCGCCCCGACCCCCGACGGTGCGCCCGGAGGCCTCGGCTCGGACCGGGCACTCGTGCCCGCGCCCGCTCTGCACATCGCCCGCGACCTGCTCGACCCCGTGCTGGCGGCCGGCACCCCGGGCCGTGAAGCGCTGGTCGACCGGATCCGGCGCCGTCGGACCGGCATCAAGCGCGCGGTCCTCGACCAGGCGGTGGTCTCCGGTATCGGGAACATCTATGCGGACGAGGCGCTCTGGCGTGCTCAGACGCACTATGCGCGCAGGACAGAGACCATGACCAGGCCCGCGATCCGCACCGTCCTCGACGCGGCGCAGGACGTCATGACCCAGGCGCTGGCGCAAGGCGGCACGAGCTTCGACGCGCTCTACGTCAACGTCAACGGCGCCTCCGGATACTTCGACCGGTCGCTCGACGCCTACGGGCGCGAGGGGAAACCCTGCCATCGGTGCGGTGCACCGATGCTGCGGGAGGAGTTCATGAACAGATCGTCGTTCCGGTGCCCGCAGTGCCAGCGCGTACCGCGAGCACCCCGCTGACGCCACGAGACCGTCGCCGAGGCGTTGAGAGCCGTGCGCAGCGCGTGCTCTGCGCCGAGCAGCCGTCTCGGTGAGGTGTAGTGTGCCTGCACCGAGGCGTGAGCCTATGGACGGCGCAAAGGAGCGGCAGCGTGGGTGCTTGGGGAACAGGTCCGTTCGAGAACGACGGCGCAGGCGAGCTGCTCGCCTCGATCCGCGCCGGCGGTCCCGTGTTCGACACGCTCGGTTGGGCGATCGACGACGACTATCTCGAGGTCGACGGTGGCCAGATCGCCCTCGCCCTCGTCGACCTCGCTCTTGTGTGCCTCGGCACGCGTACCCCGGCTCCGGCTCTCTCCGGTCTCGATCTCGCGCCCCTCGTCGCGGAGCTCTCGGGGGCGCGGCTCGACTGGATCCTCGCTCTCGCGGACCGCACGCTGAGCGGGACCGAGGCGTCCGAGCTCTACGAGCTGTGGGAGGAGACCGACACGCTCGCCGAGTGGCTTCGCCCTGCCGAACAGTCGGTCAGCGAGCTCAAGACGCACCGAGAACGTACCTGGGCCTAGAGCTGGTTGACCATCGGGCTCCCGGAGAGGAATGCCGCGAGGTTCCTCTCGATGAGCGGTTCGACGCCCAACGGTCGCCCGCCCGCTGCGTGCGGCGTGATGATGACGTTCGGAGCAGTCCACAGCGGGGAAGCAGAGCCGAGCGGCTCTCGTTCGAAGACGTCGAGGGCTGCTCCTCCGAGCGTTCCTGAGCGCAGAGCCACGTCGAGAGCGGCTTCGTCGACCGTCGTGCCGCGTCCGACGTTGATGACCCACGCACCGGTCTTGAGCTGGTCGATCCGAGCCGTGTCGAGGCTGTGGGCCGTCGCCGGCGTGGACGGGAGGATCATCACGAGGACGTCCGTCACCGCGAGCCGACCGGCGAGAGCGTCCTCGGTGATCACTGTGAAACCAGATCGCTCACCGGCCTGTGTCGCGACCCCCACGACGTGTGCGCCGAGCGACTCGAGGAGCGGTGCGAGACGTTGGGCGATCCCTCCGAAGCCCCAGATCGTCACCTCTCGGCCGCGGAGGGTGCCGAGGCCGGGGAAGCGGCTCGGCTCGGTGGACTGCAGGCCGCCGAGCTCGCTGGCCCACCTGCCCGCGAGCTGCGCGTCGTGCATGAGGTCGAGACGCCGTGCGGCGGCGAGCGCCAGCGCAAGCGTGTGCTCGGCGACAGGTCCGTCGTGGAGCGAGCGTCCGGAGGTGACCAGGACGTCGTGCCCAAAACCGGCTTCGGCGATGGTGTCGGGTCCTGCGGCGAGCGCCTGGATCCAGCGCAGCGAGGTGAGGCGCCGGGCGCTGTCCGCGAGCTGGGCCCGTGGGTTGCCCCAGGCGACGAGGACCTCGGCGTCCGTGTGCTCGTCGGGGACGGGAGAGGAGACGTCGTAGTCGACGAAGACCACGTCGTGACCTGTCGGGGCGGAGACTGGTGCCAGGGGCACGGATGTGGGGAGGAGAACCTTCATGGGCCTACCATGCCAAACTCTGAGGGCGATCGTCCGCACGCCCTGCGGTTCGGCGTCCAGGAGTTGTCTAAGATGCGAGGGTGGACAGTGTGAGCGAGAACCAGCCTGCCGATGCGCAGATCAGCGTCATGATCGTCGACGACCACGAGGTGGTGCGCCGAGGGATCGCCGAGGTGATCGACCGCGCCGAGGGGATGGGCGTCGTCGCCGAGGCGGGGAGCGTGGCCGAGGGGGTGCGACGGGCGGAGCTCGTCCACCCGCAGGTGATGCTCGTCGATCTCCAGCTTCCTGACGGTACGGGGATCGATCTCATGCGGACGCTGCGCGCGAGCCAGCCCGGGATCCGCGCGATCGTGCTCACGTCGTTCGACGACGACACCGCCCTCGCCGCGGCGCTCGAGGTCGGAGCGGCGGCCTACGTCCTCAAGAGCGTGCGTGGTGCTGAGATCGCTGACGTCGTGCGGGCTGTCGCTGCGGGCCGCGTGCTGCTCGACGAGCGAACGGTCACGCGTCGGCGCCGCGAGCACGACGACCCGACCGAGGACCTCACCCCGAGCGAGATCCGGGTGGTCGAGCTCATCGGCGACGGGATGTCGAACCGTGAGATCGCTGAGCGTCTGAGCATCGCCGAGAAGACAGTGAAGAACCACATCACGTCGCTCCTGGCGAAGATGGGGCTGCAGCGCAGGACCCAGGTAGCGGCCTGGGCCGCCGCACGACGCAACCACGCATGGGCTCAGGACCCGACGAAGTAGGAAACCCCAGCATCGGTGCTGGTCCCGGTGCAGGCCGTGACAGACCTTCACGCAGTCAGACGAGGGTGCTCCCGCCGCCGAGCTTGAGCGGCGCTGCCCACGTGAGCAGCGTCCCCCGCCCGGAGGGCGAGCTCTCGAGGCTCGACGTCCCGCCGTGCTGGCGAGCACGGGCAGCGACGTTCCAGGTACCGGACTTGCGTCCGCTCGGGGCGCCGAGACCGATGCCGTCGTCTTCGACCTCGACGGTGACGTTCGCCGGGACTCCCGCGTATGCGCCGTTGCCGGAGAGGACCGTCACCCGGACGGAGACCGAGGATGCTCGTGCGTGACGGGCAGCGTTCGCCAGTCCTTCGCGGACCACCGCCAGGATGTCGTCTGCGAGCGGCTGCGACACGAGGGCGTCCAGAGCCTCTTCGTCGTCGTCGATCGCTCCGAGGCTCGTGTCGTCGAGGGAGATGACGAGCGACGGTGCGAAGCCCAAGCCTGTCCGGGCGAGCGCGGACTCACGTCGCAGGCGTTCGACGAGACCTGTCGCGGCGTCGGGGTCGCGCAGGGAGTGGACGATGGACCGGATCTCGCGGACGGAGTTGTCCACGTTGTCGAGGGCTTCGTCGAGGATGGCGATGAGGCCCGCCTTGTCGAGGCCTCGTGCGGCCCGTCGACGGACGGTCTCCAGCTGCATGCCGGTCGCGAAGAGCTGTTGGATGGCGAGGTCGTGGAGGTCGCGTGCGATGCGCTCGCGCTCTTCGACGAGCTTTGTCAGTCCTTGGGCCTGACGCGCTTCGGTGAGCACGAGCGCGAGCGCAGCCTGGTCGGCGAAGGTCGAGGCCCGTTCGAGGTCCTTGCTGATGAACGACTCCTCGCCGTCCTTGCGGAGCAGGACGAGAACACCCACCGGCTTGTCGGCGGTGCCCATCGGGGCGTACAGGGCAGGTCCGTACTTGCGCATGGCGTCGAGGTTGAGGTTGCGTGCAGTCTTGAGCGACGGGACGAGGCGACCTTTGCCGGTCCGCAGAGCAGTCCACGAGAGACCTGTGTGCGGCATCGACAGACCGAGGAGCTCCTCGGAGCCCCATCCCCGGACGATCTCCATGACGAGCTCGCCCTTGAGCCCAGGAAGGACGAGGCAGGCTGCGTCTGCGTCGGCGATCTCTCGTGCGACGGAGACGATGTGCTCGAGGACGTCTTCTTCGGGTGTGCCGGAGAGCAGCATCGTCGTGATGTGGGCCCCTGCGCTCAACCAGCGCTCTCGCTCGACCGCGTCAGCTTCCATGGGCCTCACACGTCACCTCGTCATCATGTCGTCGTCGGATGCTGCACGGGCGTCGGGGGAGCCTCGACCAGCTCGGGCGTGGCCTCTGCCTCGACAGCCTCACGGTACGCGGTGCAGGTCTCGAGGAGCGCATCGTGGGTGCCTCGGGCGAGGATGCCGCCGGTCTCGAAGAAGATCACCTCGTCGACCGTGCGGAGCGCGCTGAGGCGGTGCGTCGCGATGATGAGCCCTCGTGCGTCGGGGCGGTCTCGGAGGGCGAGAAGATCGGTCACGAGCGTGTCGGCGGTCGTCGGGTCGAGGTGCTCCGCGGGCTCGTCGACGAGGAGCAGGGGAGCAGCGGAGCACAGGGCGCGGGCGACGAGGAGCCTGCGGCGTTCTCCTCCGGAGACGGTCCGCGCGTCGGGTCCGAGCTGGGTGTGCAGTCCGTCGGGCAAGGCGGTGAACCACGCCTCGAGGCCTGCGAGAGCGAGCGCCGCGGCCGCCTCGTCCTCAGTGGTGCTCCCGCGTGCGACCCGGAGGTTCTCGAGCACCGACGTGTCGAAGACATGGGCGTCTTCTGTGGTGAGGACCACGGTGGCGGCGACAGTCGGGCGGGGGAGCGTCCCGACGTCGCAACCGTCGAGGACCAGCTCACCTGCAACGGGTGGCAGGAGACCGGCGAGGGTCATGAGAACGGTCGTCTTTCCTGTCCCGCTCGGCCCGACGATCGCGACCGCCCGCCCTGGGCGCACCTCGAGGTCGAGGCCGGAGACGACCGGGGCGCGGTCGGGCCACCCGCAGACGAGCCCTGACGCGACGAGGTGTCCCTCGGACGGGTGGTGCTCGACAGTTCCGCCCGGGTCGGTCTCCGGAGCCGAGGCAGCCTGGAGGGCAGAGGGTGTGCCCGCGCTGTCGAGGAGCGCGAGGACCCGGATCGCGGCCTGCCGTGATCGGGAGATCTGGATCGCGGCGGCGGGGAGCGCCTGGACCGCCTCGAAGGCGGCCAGCGGGGTGAGGACCACGACGGCCAGCGCGACCGGCGCGAGCGTCCCGGCTGCGACGGCAGGGACAGCAAGGAGGAGAGCCCCGAGCACGGCCGCCCCGACAGCGAAGGTGCCGAGCGCCGACGCGGCTCCTGAGGTCCGGGCCCCACGGTCTGTCGAGGCGGCGAGCCGCTGGTCTGCGGTGTGGAGGCTCGCGAGTCGCTCGTCGAGGTGACCTGAGACCGTGAGGACAGACGCGTCGTCGACGATCTCTTGGGCGAGCGCAGCCATGTCGGACCGCGCGGCGCTGCCGTCCACCTCGGTGGTGCGGGCTCCGACGGCTGCGAACCACGGTGCGACGACACCAGCAAGGACGAGGCACGCTGCGAGGGCAAGGGCCGCTCCTGGGTGCAGCGCGCCCACGAGGACGGTCGAGGCGACCGCGAGGACCGCCGCGACCGCAGAGGGGAAGAGCCCGCGCACGACGACGTCACCGACCGAGTCGACGTCGGCTCCGACCCGAGCGAGCAGGTCGCCTCGGCGCAAGGACGCCACCGACTCGAGACGGCCGACGGAGAGGGACTCGTAGATCCGCGTCCGGAGCGTGGACATCCCGCTCAACGCGATCGTGTGGGACGCCAGCCGCTCGAGATAGCGCAGGACTCCGCGGGAGATGCCGAAGAACCGCACAGCGACCGTCGCGACGGAGAGGGTGAGGACCGGGGGCATCTGCGATGCCCGAGCGATGAGCCAGGCCGAGACCGCGGCGAGCGCGATCGCGCTGCCGAGCGCGAGGACGCCGAGGAGCACCGCTCCAGCGGCGCGCCGCTTGGACACACCGAGGAGCGCGACGGCGCGCCAGAGCGGGTCGCGCCTCATGCGTGCACCGCGGCAGGAGCAACGGCGGTCGGGGCGATCGTCTCTGAGCGGACCTCGACGACGTCGTCCGCCACCGCGACCAGACTCGGCCGGTGCGCGACGAGCACGACCGTCCGGCCGGCGTCGCGCAGCGCACGGACCGAGTCGAGGACCTGAGTCTCCGAGAGCGCGTCGAGATGAGCGGTCGGCTCGTCGAGGACGACGAGCTGTTCCGTGCCCAGCAGGGCTGCAGTCAGGGCGACCCTCTGGCGCTGCCCGACGCTCAGCCCGACACCACCGTGCCCGATGATCGTGTCCAGCCCGGCCGGGAGCGTGCGGAGCACGTCGTTCAGGCCGGTGAGGTGGGCGACGGCGCGCAGGCGCTCTTCGGCGTCCGTGCCGGCGCTCGTGTCGTCGAGCAGGTCCTCGCCGCGCGGCCCACGTCCGCCGAGCGCGGACCGGATGGTGCCGGGCGGGAGCGCGGTCCGCTGCGGGAGCCAGGTGACCTGCTCGCGCCAGCTCACGGGGTCGATGTCAGCAAGGGCATGACCGTCGACGCGCACGTCGCCCACGTCCGGTGTCAGCAGACCGAGGAGCGCGAGCACAGTCGTCGTCTTGCCAGATCCGCTCGAGCCGACGAGCGCGACGATCCGCCCAGGACGGATCGTGCACGTGAGACCTGCGGGCGCGCGAACACCTCGGCCAGGCGCGTCGACGCCGACGTCTTCCAGCACGATCGTCGCGTGGCGCAGGTCCGGTGCGGGGAGCGTCCCGACGCTCGGTGCCTCGATCTCGAGGACGTCGAACGCCTTCTGCGCGGCGGTGATCCCGTCGAGCGAGGCGTGAAAGTGCACGCCGATCTGCCGGAGCGGCTGGTACACCTCGGGAGCGAGGATGAGCACGGCGAGCGCGCTCTCGAGCCCGACGTCACCGTGCACGAGACGCAGACCGATGCCGACGGCGACGAGCGCGACGGACAACGTGGTGAGCAGCTCGAGAACCATGCCGGAGAGGAAAGCGACGCGCAGCGTGCCCATCGTCGACCGGGTGTAGGCCTCGCCCAGCTCTCGCACACGCTTCGCGGGACCGTGCTCGCGGCCGAACGCACGCAGGGTGGGAAGGCCCGCGAGGAGGTCGAGGGACTGCGCGCCGAGGCGCTCCATGACTGCGAGCCGGCGCTGGGAGGTCGACTGGGTGAGCTGGCCGACGAGGATCATGAAGATCGGCACGAGCGGGATCGTCAGCGTGATGATGACCGCGGAGATCCAGTCGAGGCCTGCGACCACGAGGAGCGTCGCGGGGGTCACGGTCACCGCGAGGAGCAGCTGCGGGAGGTACCGCACGAGGTAGGGCGCGAGGTCGTCGAGGCCACGGGTCGCGAGCGTCACGACGTCGGTCCCTCGGCCGGACGCCGACCAGCGTGGCCCCAGGTGCGCGGCCCTGGCGACGAGCTGGGCCCGCAGGTCCATGATCACGCGCGCTGCGGCGCGGTGGGCGTAGCGCTCTTGGACGCCGCCGACGATCGTCCGCAGGAGGACGACGACGAGCAACCAGTGGAGCTGGGTCGCGATGTCCTGGAGCCCCGCGCCGCTGCTGACGACCGGCGCGAGCGCGGCCGCGACGAGGAGCGCCTGCGCGACGACGAGCGCAGACGTCGCGAGACCTGTGCCGGTGACGAGCAGGATGTACCCGCGGGCAGGAGCCGCGAAGCGCAGCAGCCGCGGGTCGAGCGGTTTCACGCTGGGTCGCGCGGGACCGACAGGCTCGGCAGTCCGATGGGCTCTGGGATGTGGTGGACGCCGAGACGCTTGCGGAACACCCAGTAGGTCCAGCCCTGGTACAGCAGGACGAGCGGTGTGAGGATGACGGCGACCCAGGTCATGAGCGTCAGGGTGTAGTCCGTGGAGGACGCGTTGGTCACGGTGAGGGAGTTCGCGGGGTCGAGAGCCGGCATGACGTCGGGGTACATGGACCCGAAGATGAGCACGACGGCCGCGACGATGGAGACGGCAGACAAGGTGAACGCCCACCCTTCACGCGCTCGGGAGTTCGCGACGACGACCCCGACGAGCGCTGCAGCGGCGACGGCCACGGCCGCCCAGGTCCACGTGACGGAGTACGCGAGCTGGGCCCACACGGCCCAGGAGCCGGCGACGAGGACGCTCGCGACCGAGAAGTACCCGGCCAGGCGTCGTGCCTCCACCCGCGTCTCGCCCTCTGTCTTCAGCGCGAGGAACACGGCGCCGTGGGTGAGGAAGAGGAGCAGGGTGACGGCGCCGCCGAGGAGGGCGAAGGGGGACAGCAGCGACCAGAACCCACCGATGAACTCGTGGTCGGCGTCGAGCTCGACACCGCGGACGAGGTTGGCGAACGCCACGCCCCAGAGGATGGACGGGAGCCAGGAGCCGACGATGATCCCCTGGTCGCACCGTCGCTGCCAGGTGGCGTCGTTGATCTTGCTCCGGTACTCGAAGGAGATCCCGCGCAGGATGAGGGCGATGAGGATCATGAACAGCGGGACGTAGAACCCGGAGAACATGGTGGCGTACCACTCGGGGAACGCAGCGAACGTGGCGCCACCAGCAGTGAGCAGCCACACCTCGTTGCCGTCCCAGACGGGGCCGATCGTGTTGATGATCAGGCGCCGTTCCTTCTCCTTGCGACCGAGGACGGGCAGGAGCATGCCGACCCCGAAGTCGAAGCCCTCGAGGACGAGGTAGCCGGTCCACAGGACGGCGATGAGGACGAACCAGACGATGTGAAGATCCATGAGTCAGATGTCTTTTCTCGCGGGGCGCAGGTCAGTACGCGAAGGACAACGGGCGGTCGGTCGCGTCGTCGTCGCGCGCCTCGGGGGAGTCGTCGTGCACGGTGCCTGGAGCACCTTCGACCATGTAGCGCCAGATGAGCCGACCCCAGACGATGGTGAGCACGGTGTAGACGATCGTGAAGATGACCATCGAACCGAGGACCACGGCGGGTCCTTGAGCGGTCGAGACGCCGCGCTCGGTGAGCATGCGGATCGCGTCGATACCCGTCGGGTTCGGGGCGACCACCCACGGCTGTCGACCCGTCTCGGTGAAGATCCAGCCGAAGGACGAGGCGAGGAACGGTGTCGGGATCGCGATGAGCCCGACGCGTGCGAGCCACGGGTTGTCGCTGACGCGGCCCTTGCGGGTGAGCCACAGAGCGAGCAGCGCCAGTGCGGCGGAGCCGGCGCCGAGGCCGATCATGAGGCGAAAGCTCCAGTAGGTGAGCGCGAGGTTGGGCGAGTAGTCGACAGGATTCCCTGCGGCGTCGACGTCGCCGTAGCGCTCCTCGTACTGCTCCTGGATGTCGTTGACGCCCGGGAGGTAGGAGTCGAAGCTGCCGTCTGCGAGGAAGCTTGTCGCTCCAGGGATGGACAGGACGTGCGTCACTCCCTCGCAGCTGTTGGAGAGGTCACCGAGGGTGAGGATCGAGAAGCTCGCTCCTGTCTCGCCTTCGCAGAGCGCTTCGGCGGCGGCCATCTTCATCGGCTGCTGGTCGAACATGAGCTTGGCCTGTGAGTCTCCGGAGATGCCGATGCCGATGCCGGAGACGATCATGGCGACCAGGCCGAGCACGAGTGCCGGGCGGTACACGTCGCGTGCGACGTCGCTGCGTCCTTTGCGGACCTCGCGGACCATCCACCAGGCGGCGATGCCGGCGACGAAGGTCCCGGCGGTCAGCCAGGCCGCGGTGATCGTGTGCGGGAACGCTGCCAGCAGCGTCGGGTTGGTGAGAACGGCGCCGATGTCGTTCATCTCGGCACGGTCGGTCACTGGGTTGTAGATCGCCCCGACGGGGTGCTGCATCCAGGAGTTCGCGGCGAGGATGAAGAAGGCTGAGAGGTTGGTCGCGATCGCGACCGCCCAGATGCACGCGAGGTGGATCTTCTTCGACAACTTGTCCCATCCGAAGATCCACAGACCGAGGAAGGTCGACTCGACGAAGAACGCGGCGAGCGCCTCCATCGCCAGCGGCGCTCCGAACACGTCTCCGACGAACCGCGAGTAGTCGCTCCAGTTCATGCCGAACTGGAACTCCTGGACGATGCCGGTGACGACGCCGATGGCGAAGTTGATGAGGAGCAGCTTGCCGAAGAACTTCGTCAGCTTGAGCCATCGCTCGTTGCCCGTGCGCACCCACGCTGTCTGCATGATCGCCACGAGCGGCGCGAGACCGATCGTGAGGGGGACGTAGAAGAAGTGATAGACGGTGGTGATGGCGAACTGCCACCGTGCTAGGTCGAGGACGTCCACGATGCTCCAGGGGCTCGGGCGGTGTGCGGGGCGCGCCAGGCGCGGGATGGCTCTGGATCGACGCTATGGCGTCGGCATCGGGGTCTCTAGGACCTAGGTCCCGGGATCTTCGCGGCGCCTCGTGCAGGTTGTGTGACGTTGGTCTCGGGTGTGCTGTGCGATACTGGATACGGCTCAAGGTAACCACACGCCTTCGAGGCCGAGATTGTGATCGTAGCAACCGCGAATCGCGGATTGTGGAGCGCCGCAGCCGGGACAACACCCCGACAGCCTGGCGCCCACGTCGCTCGCCCTTGCCGCGTACCGATACCGACGACTTCCGTCGCAGCCGTACGGCTGACGACGACTGAACCGCCCCCGGGGCGCCGCTCGTGTGGGGCGGGGCTCTCATCGGGGCACCTGGAGCACACCACGTGACGCTCGACAACAGCACGACACCCGAATCATCCAGCACGACCGGGGCGGATGCCGCCCCCGTGAAGAAGCCCGCTCGCCGTCGCGTCACCCGACAGGCTGCCGCGCCCCAGCCTGGGGACACCCCCGCTCCTGACGGGTCGGCCCCGGCTGCAGCGCCGCCCGCACCCGATGCCGTCGCCCCTCCTGCGGCTCGCCCGGAGCGCGTCGCGCCAGCACTCGACGTCCTCGCCGAGTTCTCCCCGCCTGCGCCCGTCGCCGCCGAGCCCCCCAAGCGTCGCCGTGCGACGTCCTCCGGACGGGCCGCCGCCCGCGCCGCAGTTCTCGACGCCGCTGTGCCCGACGCGGTCGAGCCCGCCCCCGCAGCGTCGACCAGCGCTCCCGCGTCCGACGAGGTCGGGGCCGCGCCGGCGCGCCGCAGCCGGTCACGAGCGAAGAGCCCGTCGACCGGGCACACCACGCCGTCTCACGACGACGAGGTTGCCACGCTCGACGTGGTCGCCTCTGTCGCGGCGCTCGCATCACGGACGCCTGCCGACGACGCCCCTGCACAGCCCGCTCGCGCACGCCGGACACGCAGTGCAGGCCGCGCGACGAGCGCGCCCGCCGAGCAGGCGCCTGCACAGAGCGTTCCAACGACACAGAGCGCTCCGCTGGCTCCTTCTGAGCCGACTGTCGTCATCGAGCCGCCTGTCGAGGCGACGACCCCTGTCGAGGCGGAGTCCGGCGAGCCGCGTCGCTCGACCCGCACCCGGGGGAGCCGTCGAGCCACGAGCGCGCCCCGCTCGACGACGCCCGAGGCCTCCTCCGAGCCCGAGAGCACCTCTACGGTCGCCGAACCGGACCGTGCACAGGATGCTGCGCCGACGACGACCGACTCCCGGTCAGATGCTTCAGGGAGCGCCGCGGCCTCAGAGAGCACTGCAGACTCAGACAGCGCTGTTGCTCCAGAGAAGTCTGCGCCCACACGCTCGCGCCGGTCGAGGGTGACACGGCAGGCTGCGCCTGCGTCGTCCGAGGCGCAGGTCGTTGCCCCAACCGAGGAGGCCGTCGAGGCTGAGACCTCCGCCGACGAGGAGCCAGCAGCCCCTCGACGATCGACCACTGCACTCCTCTTCCAGGCTCCGGACGCCTCGGCGGCGCGGACGGGACGCCGGCGCGCACAGTCGCCGGCCGGACCGCCGAAGCCGGTCGTCGCACCCGAGCCCGGCGACGAGGACGGTGCTGACGACGCAGACGTCGATGAGCTCGACACAGACGAGACCGTCGCGGTCACGGAGCGCGTCGAGCGCTCTGTCGACGCTCGCGGGACCACCAGCACCGAGGACGACGACGAAGACGAGGACGACGACAGCTCTGCTGAGGCGAACGACGGACCACGTCGTCGTCGTCGTCGTGGTGGACGCGGTCGTCGGAACCGTGGCGGCTCGGACAACCAGCCGCAGGACGAGAACGACGACGCCTCCGACGACGAGCAGGGCTCCGCAGGGACCTCTGACTCTGCTGATGCGCAGCGCTCGGAGGACTCCGACGACGAGCAGCAGACAGCGGGTCGCTCGCGCCGACGCTCACGCACCTCGGGAGTCGCTCAGCCCGGTGCGGGCCAGGCCGACGACGACGAGGACGCTTCCTCGGACGACTCTGACACCGACAACGACGACTCTGACGAGAGCGGCTCCAGCCGTCGCCGTCGCCGTCGCCGCCGTGGCGGCCGCGGCACCGAGGCCGAGGCTCCCGCACAGGCAGCTCCACGCAGCCCGGCTCGCGGACGCACGGCCTCGGACGAGGTCACCGCGCTCAAGGGGTCGACCCGACTGGAGGCGAAGCGCCAGCGCCGCCGTGAGGGACGTGACGCAGGCCGCCGCCGCTCGGTCATCACCGAAGCGGAGTTCCTCGCACGCCGGGAGAGCGTCGACCGGTCGATGATCGTCCGGGAGCGCAACGGTCGGACCCAGATCGCTGTGCTCGAGGACGGCGTGCTCGTCGAGCACTATGTCTCGCAGCAGTCGCAGGCCTCCATGGCCGGCAACGTGTACCTCGGTCGGGTGCAGAACGTCCTGCCGAGCATGGAGGCAGCCTTCGTCGACGTCGGCAAGGGACGCAACGCCGTGCTCTACGCCGGAGAGGTGAACTGGGACGCAGCAGGCCTAGAAGGCGCGCCTCGGCGCATCGAGCAGGCACTGAAGTCTGGCGACCCGGTCCTCGTCCAGGTGACGAAGGACCCGATCGGCCACAAGGGTGCTCGGCTCACCTCACAGGTCACGCTCGCGGGTCGCTACCTCGTCTACGTGCCCGGTGGCGGCATGACCGGCATCTCGCGCAAGCTACCTGACACCGAGCGTGCCCGCCTCAAGAAGATCCTGCGCGAGGTCGTTCCCGAGAGCGCAGGCGTCATCGTGCGGACCGCAGCCGAGGGAGCGAGCGAAGAGGAGCTCCGTGCGGACATCGCACGTCTGCAGCTGCAGTGGGAGGCCATCCAGAAGAAGTCCAAGAGCGCGTCGGCACCGGCGCTGCTCCAGGGCGAGCCGGATCTCGCGATCCGGGTCGTGCGTGACATCTTCAACGACGACTTCCGCTCGCTGACCATCTCTGGCCAGAGCGCGTGGTCGGAGATCTCCGAGTACGTCAACGAGCTCGCTCCGGATCTCGCAGACCGCGTGACCCGGTGGACGAGCGAGAAGGACGTGTTCGGTGAGGCTCGTATCGACGAGCAGCTCGCCAAGGGGATGGACCGCAAGGTGTGGCTGCCGTCTGGCGGGTCGCTCGTCATCGACCGCACGGAGGCCATGACAGTCGTCGACGTCAACACCGGCAAGTTCACGGGCTCCGGCGGGACTCTCGAAGAGACGGTCACGCGCAACAACCTCGAGGCCGCCGAGGAGATCGTCCGTCAGCTGCGGCTGCGGGACATCGGCGGGATCATCGTCATCGACTTCATCGACATGGTCCTGGAGTCCAACCGTGACCTCGTGCTGCGCCGCCTCGTCGAGTGCCTCGGACGGGACCGCACCAAGCACCAGGTGGCCGAGGTGACGTCGCTCGGTCTTGTGCAGATGACCCGCAAGCGCGTGGGCCAGGGCCTCGTCGAGGCCTTCAGCGAGACCTGCGAGCACTGCAACGGTCGTGGCTTCATCGTCCAGGACGAGCCGATCGAGAAGTACACGCAAGCGGGTACGCCCGGGGCGGAGCCTGCTGCTGAGCACGGCCACGACACGGGAGAGGCGAAGCGTTCTCGCCGCAAGCGTCCGGCCGGCAAGGACGAGACGCCCGAGCCGTCGAGCGCACCGTCGCTCCCTGAGGCGCGCGAAGCGGTCAAGATGACCCTCGCGACCATCGCGGCGGCGGCGGCGCACGCTCACGACCACGACCACGACCAGGCGGGTGAAGACGCTTCACCGGTCGAGGGGAAGACGGCCGCATCCAGCGACGTCGATCCGAGCGAGCGGAGCCAGCCTGCAGCACCTGTCCTCGATGTGCTGGCCGAGTTCGGTGGAGCGCGTCCTGCACCCGGAGCGGACGTCGAGACGGTGGTCGTGGAGGAGCCGGTCGAGAGCGAGCGGGCGGATGCCACGTTTCCCGGCACCGACGAGCCAGCAGCCGACGAGGCGCCAGTCCCTGCCCCAGACGGGGCTGGCACGGCTCCTGACGAGGCTCCGTCGCACGACTGACAGCCAAGGCTGATCCCCGCGAGGGGCGCAGGCGCTGCTGACGGCGCACACGGGTGCGGTGCCGGACCACTGGTCCGGCACCGCACCCGTTGCTCGTGGGGTATGAGACGCGACACATCGATGGGGTCTCTGACGGCAGAACAGCGCTGCAACGCGGCGCTCCCGCGCATCGGCCGGCTCACGCGGAGGAACCGCTCGGGAACGTGACGTGACGTGCACGTCGGAGTAGGGCATGATGGGCGGTGGAGCCGTGCGGCTCCACCCGGGTTCGTCGCTCATTTGACCCTGAGCCCAGGATTCCGTAATCTTGGATGTCGGCGCGATTTGGTTCGTGCTGGTCCCGCGTGCTCCCAAGCCGATTCAGGCCTTGGTGATGAGCGCGCAGTTGAGACTAAGAGAGATGAGCAGCAACGTGGTGTACGCGATCGTCAAGGCCGGTGGCCGCCAGGAGAAGGTTTCCGTTGGTGACGTCGTCGTCGTCGACCGACTTTCCGGCGACGCTGGCGATACCGTCGAACTGCCCGCGCTGCTTCTGGTTGACGGGGAGAAGGTGACCACCGACGCGACGAAGCTCGCGAAGGTCAAGGTCAGCGCAGAGATCGTCCGGGACGAGAAGGGCCCGAAGATCATCATTCTCAAGTTCAAGAACAAGACCGGGTACCGCAAGCGTCAGGGACACCGTCAGCAGCTGACGCGTCTCAAGGTCACCGAGATCAAGTAGTTCCTCCTCGCAGAGGGCTGGTGCCTGCTGCGCAAGGTTTATTCAGACACTCTTCAGCAGGAAAGCAGGTTCCGCCATGGCACACAAGAAAGGCGCGAGTTCCTCGCGCAACGGTCGCGACTCGAACGCCCAGCGCCTCGGTGTCAAGCGTTTCGGTGGTCAGGTTGTCAGCGCCGGCGAGATCATCGTCCGTCAGCGTGGGACGCACTTCCACCCCGGCCTGAACGTCGGCCGTGGCGGCGACGACACGCTCTTCGCTCTCGCAGCAGGTGCTGTCCAGTTCGGCCGTCGTCGTGGTCGTAAGGTCATCGACATCGTCGAGGCCGCTGTCTGACGATCAGACACGCACAAGCTTTGTGAAGAGAGGGGCGCACCTGTCGGTGCGCCCCTCTCTTCAGTTCACCGGCCGCTGGTCGACGACCAGCCCGTCCGGTCGCGTCATCCTGTACATTCCGTAGCCGTCTTCTCGCGCTTCCTGAGCTCTTCTGATTGGTTGATCCATGGCTTCGTTTGTTGACCGAGTGGTCCTGCACGCCTCCGGCGGGAGCGGTGGCAACGGTTGCGCGTCGATCGCCCGTGAAAAGTTCAAGCCGCTCGCCGGTCCAGACGGTGGAAACGGCGGCAGCGGCGGGTCCGTCATCATCCGCGTCGATGCTCAGGAGACCACCCTTCTCGAGTTCCACCACAGCCCGCACCGGCACGCATCGTCCGGGACGCAGGGGATGGGGGACCACCGTCAGGGCTCGAACGGCGACGACCTCGTCCTCGCGGTCCCGTCGGGCACCGTCGTGAAGGACCGCGACGGGAAGATCCTTGCCGACCTCGTCGGTGACGGAGCCGAGTTCGTCGCAGCACCGGGCGGGCACGGCGGGCTGGGCAACGCGGCCCTCTCCTCGAAGCGTCGCAAGGCTCCGGGCTTCGCCCTCCTCGGTGAGCCCGGTGAAGAGCAAGAGATCGTCCTCGAGCTCAAGACCATCGCTGACGTCGCCCTCGTCGGCTACCCGAGCGCGGGAAAGTCGAGCCTCATCGCCGCCATCTCCAAGGCGCGTCCGAAGATCGCGGACTATCCCTTCACGACGCTCGTCCCCAACCTCGGTGTCGTCGAGGCCGGCGGGTCACGCTATACGGTCGCCGACGTGCCGGGGCTCATCCCTGGCGCCAGCGAAGGCAAGGGCCTCGGGCTCGAGTTCCTCCGGCACGTCGAGCGCTGCGCTGTCATGGTGCACGTCCTCGACTGCGCGACCCTCGAGCAGGGGCGCGACCCGATGAGCGACCTCGAGACCATCGAGGCGGAGCTCGCAGCGTACGCGGGCGACCTCGAGATCACCGGAGGACGCGTACCGCTCAACGACCGTCCGCGGCTCATCGTCCTCAACAAGATCGATGTCCCTGAGGGGCGCGAGCTCGCCGAGCTCGTCCGGCCCGAGCTCGAGGCGCGCGGCGTGAAGGTGTTCGAGGTCTCCGCCGTGAGCCACGAGGGACTGCGCAACCTCACCTACGCGCTCGGTGAGTACGTCGAGCGGGCCAGAAAGTTTGCGCCGGCGGTCGAACCGGTGCGGACCGTCCTGCGCCCGAAGGCTGTCGACGACGCAGGCTTCACCGTCCAGCGCAAGGAGTCCGGTGGGCAACCGTACTTCGAGGTGCGAGGCAGCAAGCCCGAGCGCTGGGTGCGCCAGACAGACTTCTCCAACGACGAGGCCGTGGGGTATCTCGCGGACCGGCTCGCGACGCTCGGTATCGAGAAGCAGCTCTTCAAGGTGGGCGCCGTCGCAGGCGACGAGGTCCGTATCGGTCCGGAGACGAACGCCGTGATCTTCGACTGGGAGCCCACACTGGTCTCCGGATCCGAGCTGCTCGGCGGGCCACGCGGCACCGACGTCCGCTTGGAAGACTCTGCTCGACCGACCCGAGGCGACAAGCGTCGCCAGTACACCGAACGGATGGACGCGAAGACCGAGGCTCGAGCTGAGCTGTGGACCGAGCGCGAAGCCGGCGTGTGGACCGACCCGAACCTCGAAGACGGTCCCGTCGACCACTGAGACACGAGAGGATCACCCGTGAACGAACCGCAGGTAGATCAGTCCCCCCGGGGACTGTTGAAAGAGGCGCAGCGCGTCGTCGTGAAGATCGGCTCGTCGTCGCTCACGGCGCAGGACGGCCATCTCGATGTCGCCGCCCTGCGCGGGTTGGTCGACGTCATCGCGGCGCGGCACGCAGAAGGCAAGCACGTCGTGCTCGTGACGTCTGGTGCGATCGCAGCAGGCTTCGGCCCGCTCGGTCTCGGTTCACGTCCTAAGGACCTCGCGACCGCTCAGGCGACCGCGGCCGTCGGCCAGGGACTGCTCGTCGCGCAGTACACCGAAGCGTTCGCCGCACACGGCGTGCGCGTCGGGCAGGTCCTGCTCACGGCCGAGGACACGGTGCGACGCGGTCACTACCGCAACGCCCAACGCTCCCTCGAGCGGTTGCTCGACCTCGGAGTGGTGCCGATCGTCAACGAGAACGACGCGGTGGCGACGGACAAGCTCCGTTTCGGCGACAACGACCGCCTCGCAGCTCTCGTCTCGCACCTCGTGCACGCCGACCTCATGATCCTTCTCACGGACGTCGACGGACTGTATGACGGCCCGCCCACGCGCCCAGGGGCGAAGCGCATCCGAGAGGTCCGCAGCCCTGCTGACATCGAGCACGTCGAGGTCACGTCCTCTGGCAGCGCTGTCGGGACAGGCGGCATGATCACGAAGCTCGAGTCTGTGTCGATCGCCACCGCGTCCGGCATCCCGGTCGTCCTCACGCTGGCGAGCAACGTGGCCGGCGCCCTCGCGGGCGACGAGGTCGGCACCTTCTTCGCCGTGACAGGCAAGAGCAGCTCCCGCAGACGCCTCTGGCTCCAGTACGCGGCGAAGGCTCGCGGACGGCTCGTGCTCGACGACGGAGCGGTGCGTGCGGTGCTCGGAGGGACGGCTTCTCTGCTGCCCGCGGGGATCACAGCCGTGGAAGGGTCGTTCGAGTCGGACGACCCTGTCGAGCTCGTGGACCCGTCTGGTCGCGTCGTGGCTCGTGGACTCGTCTCCTACGACTCGACGGAGATCCCCGAGCTTCTCGGCAGGTCGACGGGCGAGCTGCGCGACGTGCTGGGCGAAGGCTATGACCGCGCAGTGGTGCACCGGGACTACCTCGTCCTCGTGCGCCGTGGCCGCCGTTCGTCCTGAGAGGCAACGTCACACCCGCAGCGGGCGTGCGCCTGCACGCCCGGCTGCGTGTGACTCCTCAGCCCGCGGTGACTACGCTGGACGCATGACCCAGACAGCCGACCAGACCGAGCAACCAGCCACCGACGTCTCTGATGCAGTGATCGCGGTCGCCGAGCGGGCCAAGGTCGCATCGCGCGTGCTGGCTACCGCGACGCGTGCCGTCAAGGACACCGCCCTGCACGCGATGGCGGACGCCCTCGTCGCGGCAACAGACGAGATCGTCGCCGCGAACGCGGTAGACCTCGAGCGTGGACGCTCAGCCGGAACCTCTCCGGGGCTCCTCGACCGGCTCGCCCTGACGGGTGAACGGATCATCGTGATCGCCGACGCACTCCGCGCGCTCGCAGCGCTTCCGGACCCGGTAGGCGAGGTCGTGCGCGGGTCCACCCTCCCCAACGGGCTCCGGCTGCGCCAGGTGCGCGTCCCCATGGGCGTCGTCGGGATGATCTACGAAGCACGACCCAACGTCACCGTCGATGCCGCCGGGCTCGCGCTGAAGAGCGGCAACGCGGTCATCCTGCGTGGTGGGAGCGCGGCCGCGAGCTCCAACTCGGTGATCGTCGAGATCCTGGGGCGCGCACTTGATTCCCAGGGGCTGCCCGCCGACCTCGTCCAATCGATCGATGCCTATGGGCGCCCCGGCGGGGTCGCGCTCATGCACGCACGCGGCCTCGTCGACGTTCTCGTCCCACGTGGCGGCGCAGACCTCATCCAGACCGTCGTGCGCGAGTCCACGGTGCCCGTCATCGAGACCGGGGTCGGCAACTGCCACGTCTACCTCGACGCGTCTGCAGAGCTCACGACCTCGATCGACATCGTCCTCAACTCCAAGACCCACCGCGTCGGCGTGTGCAACGCCGCAGAGACGCTTCTCGTGCATCACGACGTGGCAGCGGCGGTGCTTCCCGGGGTTCTCTCAGCACTCGATGCTGCGGGGGTGACCGTCCACGGGGACGAGGCGACGACCGCTCTCGCTCCTGACGGGATCGTCGTCGTGCCAGCGACCGACGACGACTGGGCGACCGAGTACCTTTCTCTCGACCTCGCCGTCCGTGTGGTCCCCGACCTCGACGGCGCGATCGCCCACATCAGGACGTGGACCTCAGGGCACACCGAGGCGATCGTCACGAAGGACCTCGTGTCGTCGGAACGTTTCGTCGCCGAGCTCGACTCGGCGGCCATCATGGTCAATGCGTCGACCCGGTTCACCGACGGCGGCCAGTTCGGTCTGGGGGCCGAGATCGGCATCTCGACCCAGAAGCTGCACGCCCGTGGCCCGATGGGTCTGGGCGAGCTGACGACCACCAAGTGGATCGTCAACGGGGACGGCCACGTCCGCCCGTGACACCTTGCTCCGCGGGGTAGGATCACGTCGTTTCTGGGTAGAGACTCACCCGCTGGGGTGCGGCGAGCAGGTCTGGGCGCCGACAGGTGTCGTGAGAGACTAGATGGTCAGGTTGGCCCCACCCCGCGGTGAGCAGCAAGACGGCGGTCCTGCTCGAGGGCCGCGTGACGTGCAATCTTCAGGAGGATGACGTGTTCTCAGCAGTCTTGGCGGAAGAGTCTGAACTCGTGAACCACCTGCCGATCCCCGCGCCGGTCTACGGCATCGTTGCGTTCATCGTGTTCGTCGGGCTCCTTGCCGTGACGTACGCGTTCCGCAGCGTGTGGACGCGTCACTGACGGTTCGGGGCCTTGGACTGATGACGTCTCAGCGACGCCGTGTAGGGGTCATGGGCGGTACGTTCGACCCGATCCACCATGGACACCTCGTGGCAGCCAGCGAGGTCGCAGCGCGGTTCGACCTGGACGAGGTCGTGTTCGTCCCGACAGGTCAGCCGACGTTCAAGCAAGGACAGGACGTCAGCCCGTCAGAGCACCGGTACCTCATGACAGTGATCGCGACGGCCTCGAACCCGAGCTTCACCACCAGCCGGGTCGACATCGACCGGGTCGGGCTGACGTTCACGGTCGACACGCTCCGAGACCTGCGCGCCGAGCGACCTGATGTCGACTTCTTCTTCATCACGGGCGCTGATGCGATCGCGCAGATCTTGTCGTGGAAGGACACGGACGAGCTCTGGCAGATGGCCCACTTCGTCGCAGTCACACGCCCGGGGCACACGCTCTCCGTCGACTCGCTGCCGCCGGACGTCGTGAGCGTCTTGGAGATCCCGGCCCTGTCGATCTCGTCGAGCGACTGCAGGGCCCGTGCGCGTGATGGCCAGCCTGTCTGGTACCTCGTGCCCGACGGTGTCGTGCAGCACATCGCGAAGTACGGCCTCTACAGCGACGCGACAGTCAGGGGTGCACTATGACCGGCACCGACAGCAACGGCGTCCCGCTGACCCGTCGTCAGATCCGGGAGCGGGAGGCAGCCGCGGCGGCGGCCGGCGCTGAGGGGCAGGCGAGCGCACATCCCGATCCGGCCCCCGTTCAGCAGGCACGCCCTGCGCAAGGTCATGCCGAGCAGCAGCGGCGACCCCACTACAGTGCGACTCCGCCGGCGTCTGCCCCGCAGCGGCCTCGAGCCGCCGACCCGGCGGCTGCCCCGGCGGCGCCGGCACGTCGTCCTGCACCGCAGGCGCAGGCTCCTCTGCAACAGCGACGCGCCCCAGCAGGTCCACCGGCGCAGAACGCGCGCGGAGCCGGTGCGAGCCAGGCACCCGCGGCAGCTCAACAGCCCCGTACGCCGCAGCCGTCACGCGCACACCAGCCGTCTCGTTCAGCGCAGCCGTCGCGGCCGGAGCAGCCGGCACCGGCTGCGCAACCGAGCCGGGTAGGTCACTCCCGCGTCCAGCAGCCGGCGCGGCCACCGACAGGCGTGACGGAGGACAGGTCAGGCGGAGCGACGGGGTTGTCGCGACGGTCTCTCCGCGAGCAGACAGGAATGCAGCGACCGGTCGTCGCTCCTCCGCTCCAGTCGACCGCGATCCGGACGATCGAGGAGACAGGCAAGCTCTCTGGGCTTCAGGACCTGGGCACCGGTCGTGGTGCGTCGGCAGCGCCGTCAGGCAGGTTGACCGCGGGAGAGGCGCAGGAGCCGGCAGCACCCCAGCCAGCCGTCCAACGGCAGCCCGTGCAACGGCAGCCGGTGCAGCGCCAACCTGCGCAGCGCCAGTCTCCGCAGCGTGAGCCTGAGCAGCACCAGCCCGCCGAACGACAGGCGGCGCCCGGCGACGGGGGACAGGTCAAGCCTGTCCAGCGGCAGTCGCTCAAGGGGCTCCCGACCCGCCAGGCAGGCGAGAGTACTCCTGTGCGCGAGCCTGACACCCGCACAGGAGCATTCCTCGAGTCTGACGTGGCTCGGCGGCCCTGGCCGCCGGTGGAGCCCTCCCAGAGCGGCACCTCAGGCGTGTCGGCGATCGCTCGGATGCCGCAGATCGCTCGCCCCGCGACCCCTGCGTTCCCGGACTCGTCGTCCCCGGACCTCGACGCGTTCGAGCAGCGGATCTCAGCACCCGATCAGGTGCAGCCTGACGACTCAGGACCGCAGGTAGAAGCTTTCGTCGACGAGCTGCCGCGTTGGGACGCGATCACTGCGGTCCCGAGCGCGAGCCATTCTCCGCGGGCGCTCTCGTCTGCCGAGCGCGACGACGATCTCGATGATGAGGACTTCGACGACGACGACGACTTCGAGGACGAGGAGATCGACCACGAGTACACGTGGCTCCACTACCTCATCCTCGTGGCACTGGCCGTCGTCCTGGGACTGATAATCTGGAAGGTCGGACTTGAGGGCAGCGGCAATGCCGCAGCCGCCGACTCGAGCTCGGTCGCAGGCATCGCCTTGTTGACCGGACGCACCCCTGATCTATTCCTCTAAGGAGAGCCGTGCCTGCAACCGACCGTGCCATTGAACTGGCGATCGCCGCGGCCCGTGCCGCCTCGGGCCGTAAGGCTGCCGAGATCATCGCTCTAGACGTCAGTGAGCAGCTCGTCCTCACGGACGTCTTCCTCATCGCCTCGGGAAACAACGAGCGTCAGGTGTCGGCGATCGTCGATGCCGTCGAGGAAGCTCTTCACGTGCTCGGGGCCAAGCCGATCCGCCGTGAGGGCAAGTCCCAGGGCCGGTGGGTCCTGATCGACTTCGGAGACATCGTGGTACACGTCCAGCACGCCGAGGACCGTGTGTACTACGCGCTGGAGCGACTCTGGAAGGACTGCCCCCTCATCGAGCTGCCTGAGGACGCCCGTGGCGGCGACGGTACCGCCCCCGAGTACGAGCCCGATGACTTCGGGTACCCCGCCGGTGGTGCGGGCATCGACGAGTGAGTGTCGGGACGGTCGTCTTCCTGCGGCACGGACGGACGTCCTACAACGCGGCCGGGAAGCTCCAGGGACAGGTCGACATCCCTCTCGACGAGGTGGGCCTGTGGCAGGCCGAGCACGGCGCTTCTGCGCTTGCTCGGACCTGCGTGCCGACCCGTGTCGTGGCGTCGGACCTGTCTCGGGCAGCAGTGACGGCAGCACACTTCGCCAAGGCGACCGGGGCAGAGGTGATCTCTGACGTCCGCGTGCGGGAGCGCAGCTTCGGCCAGTGGGAGGGGCTCAGCCGTGACGAGATCTCCGCGGGCTGGCCCGAGCAGTTCTCGAGCTGGCGACGCGGCATGGAACCGCAGGGCGTCGAGGTCGAGACGCGTGCGGCCGTCGCGCAGCGGATGCTCGGTGCGGTCGACGACCACGGACGCGACCTCGGGAACGACGACACGCTCGTCGTGGTCTCCCACGGTGCTGCGGTGACCCTGGGCATCACCGCGATGCTCGGGCTCGATCCAGACGCGTGGCGTGGCCTCAGCGGACTGAACAACGTTCACTGGTCGCGACTGGAGACCTCTGTCGCTGGAAGTGCCCCCGGATGGCGGCTTGTCGGCCACAACATCGGGGCGAATTTTCCGCTGGATCACTGGAATGCGGGCCCCGATTGGAATTTGGAGCCGACTTCGTCCTAAGATAACGACGCTCCGGAAACGGGGTGCCGGATCCTTCGGGAGTCTCGGGGCTGTGGCGCAGCTGGTAGCGCACCTGCATGGCATGCAGGGGGTCAGGGGTTCGAGTCCCCTCAGCTCCACCAACGCAGTACTTGCACGGCCCAGGCCGCGTCGTGGTCTCCGATCTCGGAGGCCAGGGCGCGGCCTTCGGTCTTTCTGGGGCGGCCCAGGTCGACCAGGCTCCCATGGCCGTGGCGGACTCCGTCAGGCGCCAGATGATCACCCGGCTCGGTCGCGGGCTGGCGTCGGTCGACGAGCTCATCGTCCAGACGGTCGAGTGCGAGGGCTTCCCTGCTGTCGTCAGCCTCGACGCGCTGCGCCTCGCGGACCTCGGTCACGGTCGCGCACGGCGGTCCACCCACCGTCTCTACCTGGGCGTCGAGGTCCGGGACGGGATGGTGGAGGGCAGTATGGAGCAGCGTGTGTCCGAGGGGTACGAGAAGCTCGACGAGATCCGAGAGAGCCCGTCTGGGGCACTTACATCGGGCGCAGGTCGTGGGGGTGTGGTCCGGTGTCGTCTGACGCCGCACGGACGAGCTCGCGTGCCGCTCGGGTGGCGACCCCGACACTGTCGACCTCGGGGAGCGCGGCCTGCACAGAGAGTGCACCGTCGTGCAGGCACAGGAGGCGATGGGCCAGCTCGCCGGGCGCCTCGATGCCGGCCTCGGTGGCGAGCCGCTCGAACAGTGCGACCAGCCACCGCTTCTCGTTCGCGGCGACCTGATGGGCAGGGTGAGCGGGGTCGGGCAGCTCGGCCAGGGCGTTGATGAACGCGCAGCCCCGGTGGTTGTGCTCGACCCAGTCGCGGAGGGCATCGAAAGGGGCTGTCACCCGCTCCACCGGCGACAGGGCTGGGACGCCCACGGCTCCCTCGACGAGCAGGCGCCAGCGTCGGTCCCGGTCGACGAGGTAGGCAGTGACGAGGACTTCTTTGGACCCGAAGCGGTTGTACAGGGTCCGTTTGGTCACTCCCGAGCGCTCGGCGATGAGGTCGACGCCGACCGCAGTGACGCCGCGCTCGTAGAACAGTGTCGATGCTGCGTCGAGGATGCGTCGTGCGCTAGGTGTGAGTGCGTCAACGCCGGGGACGTGGGTATTCACAGATCGGTGTACCTCTGGGTCAGAGCAATACTTCACTGATCAGTATACCGAGGGAGAGGGCTCCACCGATGACAGTTCCCGACACGATGACCGCGGCCAGGCTCGTCAAGCACGGTGGCCCCGACGCCCTCGAGGTGGTCGAGGTGCCTGTGCCCTTACCAGGAGAGCGCGAGGTCTTGATCAAGGTCGGTGCGGCAGCGCTCAACAACACCGATCTCTGGACGCGAGAAGGCGCGTACGGCCTGCCCGGTGACGCCGGTGCGCTGGCGGGCTGGCGAGGACCGGTCGACTTCCCACGGGTCCAGGGCGCCGATGTCGTCGGCACGGTCGTCCAGACCGGTCCAGGGGTCGACAGGCAGCTCCTCGGCTCCCGGGTGCTCGTCGACCCCGCGCTCTATGACCGCGACGACGACGACGCGTCTCCGGTGGGCCTGATCGGCAGCGAGCGCGACGGTGGCTACGCAGAGTACGTCGTGGTTCTCGCGGACAAGGTGCATGATGTCGAGGGCTCGCCGCTGAGCGACACCGAGCTCGCGTGCTTGCCGATCGCGTACGGCACCGCGCTGGGGATGCTGGAGCGCGGAGGCGTCCGACGCGGACACACGGTCGTGGTGACCGGCGCCTCGGGCGGCGTCGGTCTGGCACTCGTCCAGCTCGCGGCTGCCCGGGGCGCGACGGTGATCGCGGCCAGCAGCATCGGGAAGGCTGCCGCGGTCGAGCGGGCTGGTGCCTCGGACGTCGTGGATCGTGCGGCGGACACGTGGGGCCAGGTCGCCGCGCTGGCACCCGACGGTGTGGACGTCGTCCTCGACGTCGTCGCAGGGGGCGGCATCACCTCGGGGCTCTCGTCCGTGCGGGACGGCGGCAAGTGGGTCGTGGCCGGCGCGCTGGGCGGGTACGCGATCGACCTCGACGTCCGGCGGCTGTACCTGCACAACATCTCGCTCGTCGGCTCGAGCATGCACACGCCTGCCCACTTCCGAGCGCTGGTCGACCTCGCGCGACAGGGGCAGGTTCGACCGGTCGTGGCAGCCACGTACGCGCTCGCCGACGTGCACCGAGCCCAGGCGGACCTCGCTACCCGTGACCATGTCGGCAAGCTCGTCGTGGTCCATGGGGTGCACCCGTGACGCATCGTCTTCTCTGAGCGACGCCTAATTGCTCGATCACGGGTCGTTCGTCTGTGCCTGTGGTGCGGCTTCGTGCGCACGTCCGGTGCTGAGTCGTCGCCCCAGGCGTCGTCGAGGTCAGCAGAGGGCGGTCACCGACCGGGTGGCGCAACCGGCGCCGCCCGGGGAACGAGCATGCGCGTGACGGTCGCTGCTGCGCACTCGAGGTTGAGGAGCCCGTCCTGGAGCGCGGTGGGCAGGTCGGTCACCTGCCGCAGGATCGGCACGACGGCGACCACGGCGTCGCCGATGAGCTCGTACGCGTCGTCGCTGACCCGGCCGCCGAAGAGGATCGCCGGAACTCCTTCGGCCCGGGCAGCCTGAGCGACACCCCACGGGGTCTTTCCCGACGCGGTCTGCCGGTCGATGCCGCCCTCGCCGGTGAAGACCCAGTCTGCTCCGGCGATCCGGTCACGGAGCCCTACCGCGTCGCGGACCAGCTCGACCCCGCTCTCCATGGTGGCGTCTGTCGCGACGGCGAGAGCCGCGCCCAGACCGCCCGCGGCCCCGGCTCCGGGCAGGTCCCGTACCCGGCGGGAGAATGCCGGTTCCACGACGTCCGCCCACCGTGTGAGGGCGGCATCGAGCCCGGGCACGTCCAGCGGTGTCGCCCCCTTCTGCGGCCCGTACACCGCCGATGCACCCTGGTCACCGAGCAGCGGGTTCGAGACGTCGGACGCGATGCGGAATGTCGTGCTGCACAGCCGGGCGTCCAACGATCCGAGATCCACAGACGCGAGGGACATCAGCCCCCTGGCACCGGCGGCCACCGGTCGGCCCTCGTGATCGAGGAACCGGACACCGAGCGCGGCCAGCATCCCGGCGCCGGCGTCGTTCGTCGCGGATCCCCCCAACCCGACGATGAGCTCGGTCGCACCGCGGTCCAGCGCCGAGCGGATCAGGTCGCCGACCCCGCGGGACGTGGCTGCCCACGGGTCACGGTCGGAGAGGGGGACCTGCGCGAGGCCAGCGGCTTCGGCCACCTCGATGATCGCCAGACGACGGGCCGGGACGAACCCGAACCGCCCCGTCGAGGGTCGGCCGAGCGCGTCGTGACAGCTCGCCTCGACCCATTCGCCGTCCAACGTTGCGAGAAGCGCTTCCGTGGTTCCCTCGCCACCATCAGCCATCGGCACGAGCACGCACTCGATCGTGGGATCGACCCGATGGATCCCGCGGGCCATCGCCTGGGCGGCCTCGACCGAGGTCATCGACTCCTTGAAGGAGTCGGGTGCGCAGACGATCTTCATGAGAGCGGTCGGCCCGTCGGTCCGCCGTGGACCACGTCGTCCGACGCGCCCATCACCTCGACGCCGGCACCGGGCAGGAAAGCGTGCAACGTGCGGGCAGACGACGGTGAGCTGTCGTCGGCCTCCCCGAGGGACGGTGTGGCCAGGTCCTGATCCTCAGCAGCACGCAGACGCCACAACGAGGTGACCTCGGCCGAGCGCGCTGCGTGGAGAGCGTCCGCCGCGTCTGTGGAGCGCTTGTGCCGCGGACGGGTGTCGAGGCGTCCTGCCACGACCAGCCCGGCTTCAGCGATCATCGTCAGGAGCTCGTCGCGGGTGCGCAGCCCGAGGTGCTCGGCAAGGTCGGAGATGACGAGCCACACCTCCCCGCCGGGTTCCAGGTGCTCGGTCACCCCGTCGAGGAAGCCGCGCAGCATCTGGCTGCCCGGGTCGTAGACCGCCGCGTCGAGCGTCGACGACACCTCGGCAGGGAGCCACGGCGGGTTGCAGACGACGAGCGACGCCCGCGTCGGCGGAAAGAGGTCCGCCTCGACCACGTCGACCCGGTCAGCCAGACCGAGCCGCGCGAGGTTGTCCTGTGCGCACGCGACCGCCCGGGGGGACTGGTCGGTCCCGACCACCGCGGTCACCCCGCGGCGCGCGAGGATCGCAGCGATCACACCCGTACCCGTTCCGACGTCGATCGCGGTGGTGCCTACCGGCAGCGGCGCCTCGGCGACGAGATCGAGGTACTCGCCGCGCACGGGGGAGAACACCCCGTAGTGCGGGTGGATCGTGCCGCCCAGCGCCGGGACGTCGACGCCCTTGGTCCGCCACTCATGAGCACCCACAGCGCCGAGGAGCTCCTGCAACGACCTGACGACGGGTACGACCTCCTGGTCGAACGCTTCGAGGTAGGCCGCGCGCAGGTCAGGAGCCCGTCGGAGGCTGACTGAGCCGTCAGGGTCGACGAGGACGACGAGGAGACCCAGCAGGTGGGCACGACGAGAGCGTTCGCGCCGGTGGCGGTGGAACGCGGAGGCGAGCGACTCCGCTGACTCTGCTGCAGGTTCGCCGGCGCGAGCACGGGCGCCGTCGATCCGGCGTGCCAGCGCACGCAGGAGCTGGCGTGCGTTCTGGAAGTCGCCCTGCCAGAGGATCGCGGTCTCCGCGGAGACGAGGCGGAGCGCAGCCGCAGCCGTGAGCCGGTCGTCGCCCACGACCGTGCGACGCGGTGCAGGCTGCCCCTCGGAGCGCCACGGTGCAGCGTGCTCGATCCCCAGGACCTCCCACGTGACGTCGCTCAGACCGACGGCCGGTGTCGCACCGTCGGTCGGGAACGGCAGCCCGGTCATGGGGTGCCACCGGGACGAGACGACGAGGACGGGCATGCGCAGAGGACCATCCCTGAAGTCTGCCTCAGGTGCGAGGCCACCTTGAGACGACCCGTCGGTCGTCGGCTCCACCGGTGTGCCCGGTGAGGGATCCTGGTCTCATGACACACGAGCGAGCGACGCCCTGTCCGTGCGGTCGAGGCGAGACGTACGACGACTGCTGCGGTCCGTTCCACCTCGGCAGCGCGAGCGCCCCGACAGCCGAGCGGCTCATGCGCTCGCGGTACTCCGCGTTCGTCGTCCTGGACGCCGACTACCTCCAGAGCACGTGGCACCCCTCGACCCGACCGCGCACGCTCGAGCTCGACGTCGACCGCCGGTGGCTCAGCCTCGAGATCCTCGATGTCGCCCGCGGTGGGCTGCTGGACTCGACCGGCGAGGTGGAGTTCATCGCGACGGCCGTGGTCGACGGACGCCGCCAGGCGCAGTCGGAGCGGAGCCGCTTCGTCCGCGACGGCGGACGCTGGACCTATCTCGACGGTGTCGTCGCGGGCTGAGGTCTTGGCTGAGGTCACGGCACCGACCGACCTCGTGGGCTCAGGAGGTCGAGTCCGAGGCGGAGATCAGGGCATGGAGAGCTCGTGCGTACGCCTGCGCGGGCACCTCGTCGTCGACGACCAGCGCCTCGCCGTGCACGACGATCTCGACCGCATACCGTGGCGGCTCGCCCTCGACCCGTCGCAGCGCACGAAATGCGCCGCCGAGCAGCGTGCGGAGCTGCTCCTCGCTCGGATACCAGAGTGCCTGGTCGAGGGTGACGGAGTCGAGCGCCCACTCGGTGGTGCCGTTGAAGCCCAGGACGGTGCCCGAGGGGTGGTCGTGCACCTCGATCGTCATGTCGCTCACCGTGAAGAGGGCGTCTGACAGCTCCTCGGCATCGATGGCGAACCGGTCGCCGGACGCGGGGCTCCATCGCAGGCCGGCGAGTGCGAGCGCGTGTGCCAGGTCGTGAGAGATCATGCCCCAGTCTCCGGCGCGGGCTCGTCGACCGCACCCGGACGGCCGCGCTGGGCGACTGTGCACGGTGAGTGCGGCCACGACCGCTGAGGCGCGTTCGATGGTATTTTCGAGGAAGAGACTCCACGGAAGGAGATCAGAGACGTGAGCGACTGCGGCTTCGGTGACTTCGAGTTCGAACGCCGCTTCTTCGTCGACGACCTTCCTGACGCGGCGCGGACCGAGCCGGACCCGATGCTCATCGTCCAGAGCTATTTCCTCGCTGAGCAGGGATACGCGTTGCGCCTGCGGGTGCAGACGAACTCCGTGCTCCTCCCGCTGGACGGGACCGAGGACGAGCTCGAGGTCCTCGGTGACTTCGCCTCGGAGTTCGACTTCTGCGCAGTGACTATCAAAGGCCCCATGAACGGGGGGACCCGGTACGAGGCGGAGCGGGAGATCGACGTCTCTGTCGGGTTGCAGATGGTCCGCATGGGCAGCGCGCGGGTCATCAAGAACCGGTACTCGATGTGGCTCAGCGGCGACGGGTGGGTCATCGACGTCTTCGGCGGCCTCAACCGTCCGCTGATCGTCGCCGAGTGCGAGCGGGGCGGTCCGGTCACCGACCTGACGATCCCGAGCTTCTGCGTCACCGAGGTGACCGAGGACCGGCGCTTCTCCAACGAGTCGCTCTCGCACGCTCCCTACGCAGGCTGGGCCGAGAGGTATCAGCACGAGCTCGCGGACCGCGGCCCGCAGTTTCTCCAGGGCCTCGGTCACAACACGATCGAGACCGAGGCGCCATAGGTGGAGCGGGCCGTCCGGACGCTGACCGCCCTGCGCGTCCGGCGGCGGACCAGTCGTCAGCCAGGCAGGCTCGACTCGAGGAAGCGTGAGACGTCGGCGATCTCGTCCATGGTGATGCCGTGACCGAGCCCGGGATAGGCACGGTCGGTCAAGGTCGTGTGCGCCGCGAGGAACGTGCGCGCGCGCTCGAACGCGGCGGTGTCGATGACAGGGTCGAGCGTCCCGCGGCCGAAGAACACCGGGGGAGCGGCGTGCGCGAGCGCGGCGTCGTCAGGTCTGGCGGCGTCGACGACGAACCCGGAGAGCACGACCCCGGCGACGAACCGTGTCGGTGCGGTGCGCAGGAGCTCGGTCACCATGAGCCCGCCCTGGGAGAACCCGAGGAGCGCGACCGGGGTGGAGGCGTCGACGTGCTCGTCGAGCCACGCGAGGATGGTGCTCGCGGCAGCCTGGGCCTGAGCGGGGTCGGGAAACCCTGGGTCGACGATCGGCATCCAGGCGAAGCCGGCTTGCGCGGGGAGCGGGGCGCGCAGCGCCACCGTGGTCATCGAGGTGGGAAGCTCCGGGGCGAGAGTCATGAGATCTGCCTCGTTGGAACCGTAGCCGTGCAAGAGGACGAGAAGGGGATCTCCGGGCGCGGGGTCGCGGGACCACATCGTCGCGTCCGACGAGAGTGAAGGTGTCATCTGGGCACCATATCGCCTAGGTGCGGGGCGTCCGTCGTTGCGTCGCCAGGACGGGCGGACGACGTTCAGAACATCGCTATTGTTCACGCATGGGTGACGCGGACGTGGCGACGGGACAAGGTACTTCAGGCGCGCACGACGAGGACCCGGACGCGCTGCTGGCGTCGGTCGCCGGACCGATGATCCAGATCCTCGGGCTCTTCCTCACCGTCGGGGCGTTCCTCGCCTGGCGCGGTGGGACGGACGTCGAGCTGCCGACCGTCGCGCTCGTCCTCGCGGGAGTCGTCGTCGTCGTGGGTGCTGCGTTCGCGTGGCGCGGCGACGCGCTCCTGGGCTTCGTCGTGAGCGGTCGTCTGGTCGTCGTGACGTCGGTGTTCGTGGTCCTGACCGCACTGGTGCTCGCCGCGGTCGTGCTCTTGCCAGCGGTGCACCTGACGTTGAGCACCGTTCCCGTCGCGATCGTCGGTGTCGTGTCGCTCGTCGGTCCGATGGTCGAGGCGGGCCAGCACCGTCGCTCGACCCGAGGGCGTGCGCGCGCCGGAGCTCGCGCGCCCGCTCCCGACCGGCTGTTCAACGTCGTCCTGGGTTTTCTCGTGTGGCAGATCCCTCTCGCGGCCGTACTGCTCGTCGGTGGGCTGTGGCTGGCTGACGTCACGGGCTGAGCGGGGCGACGGAGCCTTCGCTGTCTAGCTGATCGGCCATCGCGGTGAGGAAGTCGACGACAGCCTTCCTCGACTCGACAGGGACTGCCTCCGCGATCTCCCGCATCCGTGCGTGCATCCGGGCGAGCCGGGCGTGGATCTCGTCGTGCGCATGTGCTGTGCACGTGAGGACGAGGGCGCGCCGGTCGGTGGGGTGGGGGTGGCGCTCGAGGTGCCCGGACGCGGTGAGCCGGTCGAGCAGCTTCGTCGTCGAGGCGCTCGAGATCCCGAGGTACTGACTGAGCGCGCGAGGTGTCGCCAGCGCCGCCTGGCCCTCGGCGGCGATGACGAACTGGAGCGCCTGCAGGTCGCTGACGTTCATGTCCATGTCCATGCTCATGCGACGGCGCATCTCTTGGTCTGTGCGCCGAAATCGCCTGAGCGCGTGCAGGATCGCGACAAGAGACTCACTGTTGTCATACCAATAGTTCGGCATCGCTGGTTCAGTGTTAGGTTCCACAGCAACATGCTACCTTGTCTAGCAACTAGACAGGCTAGGTAAATCGGCAGGGCTGACCGACGGCCCGGCATCGGAGGTACACCGTGACGACGCACGTGACAGAGCAGGAGGACCATGTTGTCCTTCTCGACCCTCAGGGCGAACGCATCGGTACCGCTGCGCGCGCCACGGTCCACGACCTGGAGACGCCGCTCCACCTGGCCTTCTCCTGCTACGTCCTGCGGCCAGACGGACGTGTCCTGCTCACGCGCCGTGCGCTGTCGAAGCGCACCTGGCCCGGCGTCTGGACCAACTCCTTCTGCGGGCACCCGCGTCAGCACGAGACGATGGACGAGGCTGTCCTGCGGCACGCGGGCCACGAGCTCGGGTTCTCCGTCGGCGACCTCCACCTCGTCCTCCCGGACTTCCGTTACCGCGCGGTCGACGCCTCAGGCGTGGTCGAGAACGAGATCTGCCCCGTGTACTTCGCCACGACCACCGAGACCCCGTCGCCCAACCCCGACGAGGTGATGGACGTGCAGTGGGTCGAGATGGAAGACCTCGGCCGCGCCGTCGGCGCGACGCCGTGGGCGTTCAGCGAGTGGATGGTCCTCCAGCTCAACCAGCTCGCGCAGATCGAGCTGCCGCTGCCCGACCTCAGAGACGAGGCCGTGGCATGAGCGCCCCGACGACGACCGGGACCGCCCGGTCTCGACGACCAGGCAGGAGCGCGACCCCGGCCTACGCGTTCGACGCGATGACGGTGGACTCAGCCCTCGACGCCTTCTTCGACCAGGGGATCGCACGCTCCGAGGCCTACGGACCGGACTATGAAGCGCTGTGGCTGAGCCTGAGAGACGCGACCCGAGGTGGGAAGAGGTTCCGGCCGGCCCTCGTCATCGGGATGTACGAGCTGCTCGGCGGGCTCGACCACGAGCTCGTCTGCACGGTCGCCGCGGCGATCGAGCTGCTCCACTCGGCGTTCGTCATCCACGACGACGTCATCGACCACGACGACGTGCGCCGTGGCCGGCCGAACGTCTCGGGAACGTTCGCAGGACGCGCCAGAGCGACAGGGGCGGACGCGGACCGCGCCCGCAACGTCGGTCATGCCGCAGGGATCCTCGCTGGAGACCTGGCTCTCACCGGTGCAGCGCGGATGATCTCGCTGTCGACCGCGGCACCGGACGTGAAGGTCGCGCTGCTGGACCTCCTCGACCACGCGATCTTCGCGACCGCGGCGGGCGAGCTCTCTGACGTGCAGCTCAGCGCCGGGCCCGGGCACGTCGATCTCTCGGAGATCCTCGCGATGGAGGCGCACAAGACTGCCGTGTACTCCTTCGAGCTGCCGCTCCAGGCCGGCGCTATCCTTGCTGGCGCCGATCCTCGTACGATCGAGTGGTTGAGCCACTTCGGCCGACAGGTCGGCATCGCCTTCCAGCTGCTCGACGACATCCAGGGGGTCTTCGGTGACGCGCGCGTGACAGGGAAGAGCGTCCTGACCGATCTCCGAGAGGGCAAGATGACGCCGATCATCGCGCACGCCCGTTCCACGACAGCGTGGGAGACCATCCGTCCCGTGCTCGGGGACCCGGACGTCACGGAAGAGCAGGCTGTCGGTGTCCGCAGGGCGCTCGAGCTCTCCGGGACCCGCATGTCCATCGAGAAGCTCGCGGACGAGTACCTCGAGTCGGCGTTCGGGCTGGTGAACCAGCTCCGCCTCCCGCCGACCTTCCCCGGATGGTTCACGTCGATCACCCACACCTTCATCAGGGAGCACCATGAACCCGTCTGACGAGACCTACGACGCCGTCGCCCAAGCGAGCGCCGCGGCCGTCATCCGCGGATACTCCACCTCGTTCGGCTGGGCGTGCAGGCTCCTGAAGGCAACCGTGCGTGCCGACGTGCGCAACATCTATGCGCTCGTCCGGCTCGCTGACGAGATCGTCGACGGGCCCCACGGAGCCAGCGATCCCCAGCAGGCGGTGCTCCGCCTCGACGCTCTCGAAGCATCGACCGCCGAGACGCTCGAGTCCGGATACAGCACGAACCTCGTCGTCCATGCGTTCGGGCTGACAGCGCGCCGGTACGGGATCGGGGCCGACCTCGTGGACCCGTTCTTCCGGTCGATGCGCACCGACGTCGACGTCCGTGAGCACACGCCGGAGTCGCTCGCCGACTACATCTACGGCTCCGCAGAGGTCGTCGGGCTCATGTGCTTGCGCGTGTTTCTCGGCGCCGCCGGACGGGACGACTGGGACGCGATGGCCCCCGGTGCGAGCCGCCTCGGGGCGGCGTTCCAGAAGATCAACTTCCTGCGCGACCTCGCGGCAGACCACGACGAGCTCGGCCGGGTCTACTTCCCGGGCCTGGACGTCGAGCACTTCACCGACGAGCACAAGGACGCGCTGCTCGACGACATCCGCGCCGACCTCGACGCCGCCGACGCTGCGATCGTCCGGCTCCCGGCGAACAGCCGGACCGCCGTCGCGGCGGCGCACGGTCTCTTCTCCGAGCTGACGACCCGCATCGCCGCCACCCCGGCGCGCGACCTGCTCCGCACCCGTGTCAGGGTGCCGGGCCCGACCAAGGCACGCGTCCTCGCTGCTGCTCTCGCACGGTCCTCAGGCAGGAGCCGTGGTGACGGAGCCAGACCGGCCGGTTCCGGGGCCGTGCACCGCACCCGTGCGGCCGGCAGCGACCGCACGCTCGCCCCGGCACGCTCCGACGAGACGAGCCGGTCATGAAGCGGGCCATCGTCGTCGGGGGAGGGATCGCAGGGCTCGCCACTGCGGCGCTCCTCGCACGCGACGGCTACAGCGTCGAGCTGCTCGAGCAGAACGACGAGCTCGGGGGACGCACCGGGTCGTGGGAGTCCGGCGGTTTTCGGTTCGACACCGGACCGTCGTGGTACCTCATGCCCGAGGTGTTCGACCACTTCTTCCGGCTGCTCGGGACCACAGCCGAGGCTGAGCTCGACCTCACCGTGCTCGACCCGGGCTACCGCGTGTTCTTCGAGGGAGCCGACGAGCCTGTCGAGATCACGGCCGACGTCGAGGAGACCGTCGCGACGTTCGAGCGGATCGAGCCGGGAGCAGGCGAACGCCTGCGTGCCTATCTCGCGTCGGCGCGCGAGACCTACGACATCGCCCTCAAGCGGTTCCTCTACACGAGCTTCCAGTCGAAGGCCACGCTCGTGCGCGCGGACGTCGTGCGCCACGCAGGACGTCTCGTCTCGCTCCTCGTCCGCCCGCTCGACCGGTTCGTCGCCGGGTACTTCCGCGACAACCGGCTGCGGCAGATCCTCGGCTACCCCGCCGTGTTCCTCGGGTCGTCACCCGACCGCGCGCCGAGCATGTACCACCTCATGAGCCACCTCGACCTGGCGGACGGGGTGCTCTATCCGCAGGGCGGGTTCGTGACGATCATCCAGGCGATCGCCCGGCTCGCTCGCGCCGAAGGTGTCCAGATCCGCACAGGGACGACCGTCACGTCGATCCGCACGGCGGGCGGCAGCGGCAGGCGTCGCCTCAACCGCACCCGGGTCGCTGGAGTCACCTACCGTGCCGCAGACGGGTCGGTGCACACGCTGGACGCCGACGTCGTGATCGCCGCCGGCGACCTGCACCACGCAGAGACGACTCTCCTGCCGCGCCCGCTGCAGACCTACCCCCAAGAATGGTGGGACAAGCGCCAGTCTGGCCCCGGCGCCGTGCTCGTCTACCTCGGCGTCGAGGGACAGCTCCCGGAGCTCGCGCACCACTCGTTGTTCTTCACCGACGACTGGGCCAGCAACTTCGACGCGATCTTCGGCCCCGGTGCGACCGTCCCGGACCCGGCGTCGATCTATGTCTGCAAACCGTCGGCAACCGATCCCGGAGTCGCGCCCGCGGGCTCGGAGAACCTCTTCATCCTCGTGCCCGTACCACCCGATCCCGGCATCGGTCGAGGCGGGATCGACGGGGACGGCGACCCGATCGTCGAGAAGGCTGCCGACGCAGCGATCGACCAGCTCGCCGCCTGGGCACAGGTTCCTGACCTGCGTGACCGGATCGTCGTGCGGCGGACCGTGGGGCCGGCCGACTTCGTCGACTCCTACTCCTCGTGGTCGGGCGGTGCGCTCGGCCCGGCGCACACCTGGAAGCAGAGCGCGTTCCTGCGGGGGACCAACGCATCGAAGAAGGTCGACGGCCTCCTCTATGCCGGCGGCACGACCATCCCCGGCATCGGCCTGCCCATGTGCCTCATCAGTGCGGAGATCGCGCTCAAGCGCCTGCGCTCCGACCGCAGCACGACACCCATGCCTGAGCCGCTGTGACCGGTTGGGAATATCTCGGCGCAGTCGTCGTCTCTCTCGGGGCGATGCTCCTCGTCGATCACCGGTGGAGGCTCTTCCTCTGGGACCGCCCTCGACGAGCGGCGGTCGTGCTCGCGTGCGGCATCCTGCTGTTCCTGCTCTGGGACGTCGCCGGGATCACGACCGGGATCTTCGAGCGGGGCGACAGCCCCGCCATGTCCGGCATCGAGGTGGCGCCTGACCTCCCGCTCGAGGAGCTCTTCTTCGTGACGTTCCTGTGCTACCTGACCATGGTCGTCCACGGCCTCGTCGCGCGGTTCGTCCTGCCCGACCGAGGAGTGTCGTGACCTACCTCCAGCTCAACGGGATCTTCCTCGTGGCCGTCCTCGCCCTGACGCTCCTCGCGCTGCGGGGCACGCGGTCGGCCGGCGCTGGGCGCGGGCGGTGGTGGGCCCGGTCTCTCGTCGTCTTTCTCGTCCTGGCGGTGTTCACCGTAGTGTTCGACAGCATCATGATCTGGGCCGACCTCTTCCGGTTCGACGACGAGCACATGTCCGGTCTGCGGATCGGTCTGGCTCCCGTCGAGGATCTTGCCTGGCCGCTCGCCGCCGCGCTCCTCTTGCCAGCGCTGTGGACCTGGCCCGGACGCAACGACACCCCATCGGGCACGACGACATCGGGCACGACGACACCGGAGGACCCAGCATGACCGCACCGCCGAGCACCGGGCACCAGACCTCTGTCCTGGCATCGGTCGTCGGGTCGTCCCGACCGATCTCCTGGATCAACACCGCGTACCCGTTCGCTGCCGCCTATCTCATGAGCGGCGGCGGGGTGACCGCGACGTTCGTCGTGGGCACGATCTACTTCCTCGTCCCGTACAACCTCCTCATGTACGGGATCAACGACGTCTTCGACTACGAGTCCGACATGCGCAACCCCCGCAAGGGCGGGGTGGAGGGCATCGTGCTCGACCGGGGGCTGCACCGGGTGACGCTCTGGTCCGCGGTGCTGTCGAACCTGCCGTTCCTCGCTGTCCTCGTCTGGCTCGCGCTCGCCTGGCCGACGTGGGCAGGGGGCGCGGAGATCAGCCCCGCGGCCTGCCTCGTCACGCTCGCCGTGAGCATCTTTGCCGTCGTCGCGTACTCGGCACCGGGCCTGCGCTTCAAGGAACGACCGGTGCTCGACTCGCTCACGTCGAGCACCCACTTCGTCAGCCCCGCCGTCGTCGGTCTCGTGTACGCGGGCTCGTCGTTCTCCGCTCCCGTCCTGTTCACGCTCGCCGCCTTCTTCCTGTGGGGAGTCGCGTCCCAAGCGTTCGGTGCGGTCCAGGACATCGAGGCCGACCGTGAGGCCGGCATCGGATCAATCAGCACCGTCTTCGGTGCCTCACGGACCGTGCTCTTCGCGATGGGCGCCTACGCCCTCTCGGCGCTGCTCCTCGTCGGAGCAGGCTGGCCCGGCGTGCTCGCCGCTGTCGTGCCGGTGCTCTACCTCGCGAACATCGCTCCCTACCGTCGCCTGGCCGATGCCGACTGCGAGCAGGCGAACGCCGGATGGCGCCGGTTCCTGTGGCTGAACATCGTCTCGGGCTTCCTCGTGACGCAGCTCCTCATCTGGATTGCGCTCAGGTAGCAGGACCGTGCCCACCACTACCACGGCTCTCCTCGTCCTCGACCTCACAGGGACGATGGCCTTCGCACTCAACGGTGCGATGACTGCTGTCCGCACGGCCCGCCTGGACGTCTTCGGCATCATCACCCTCGGGATGATGACCGCGCTCGGCGGTGGTTTCCTGCGAGACATCCTTCTCGACGACCTGCCTCCAGCCACGTTCCTCGACTGGCGCTACCTCGCCGTCGCGGCGTCGGGCGGGATCATCGCCTTCTTCCTCGGGCAGCGGCTCGACAGGCTCGCGACGCCCATCAACGTCCTCGACGCCGCGGGCCTCGGGCTGTTCGCGGTGACCGGGACGCTCAAGGGCCTCGAGTGGGGCCTCGGCGTGGTGCAGGCGATCATCCTCGGCGTGGTGACCGCCGTCGGCGGCGGGACGCTGCGAGACGTCGTCCTGCGGCAGGTCCCTGCGGTCCTGCACTCCGGTCTCTACGCGATCCCGGCGCTCGTCGCTGCCGCCCTCACCGCGCTCGTGGTCGCCGGAGACCTGCACCTCGTCCCGTGGACCATCGTCGCGGCGGCAGTGTGCTTCGTCATCCGCATGGTCGGCGTGCGCTACGACCTCCATGCCCCCCGCCCGCGAGGAGCCCGCGAGCAGGAGTGAGCGCGGTCGGTCGCCGCGTCACCCCCGAGTGTGTGGTGAGATGTCCGTCGACCGCCGAGGAGAGGGACCCGATGGCAAAGCTGTACTTCCGGTACGGGTCGATGAACAGCGGCAAGAGCACGGCTCTGCTGCAGGCCGCGTACAACTACGAAGAACGAGGCCACCAGGTCCTCCTCGCGAAGCCCGGCGTCGATACGAAGGCGGGCCGGGCGATCCGGTCACGGCTCGGTTTCGACCGCGACGTCGACGTCATGCTCGCCGAGGGCGAGGACGCCTACGCCTGCTTCCAGGAGCACCGCGACCACGTCCGGACCGCCACAGACCGTGACGTCAGCTGCCTGCTCGTCGACGAGTCGCAGTTCCTCTCCGCAGGTCAGGTGAACGACCTCCTGCGTATCGCCACGCTCGATGCGATCCCGGTCATCTGCTACGGGATCCGCACCGACTTCCAGACAGCAGCGTTCCCGGGCAGCCGGCGGCTCCTCGAGATCGCGCACAGCCTCGAAGAGCTCAAGACGATCTGTCGCTGCGGACGCAAGGCGATCTTCAACGCTCGTTCCGTCGACGGCGTGTTCACCTTCGACGGTGAGCAGGTCGCCATCGACGGTGTCGAGGTCGCGTACGAGTCGCTCTGCGCCGCGTGCTACCTCCGGGAGAGCGGCGGCCACCTCACCCGCTGACAGCGCTCGCAGCGTCGCCTCGTGCCAGGTCCAGCGCGTGACGCACGGCAGCCCGGGGCGACGCGAGGACCGGCACCCCGAGCCCGGCGAGACGGTCCGCGGCCGCGGCCATCGAGGCTTGTGCGAGGACGACGACGTCCGCGCGGGCGCGCTGCCCTTCACCGGGCGGGGCGACGGCAGTGCGGACGGCGTCGGCGACCGACTCCACGAACGCCTCCGGATGCCCTGCCTCGAACAGCGGCCATGCGCTGTCGCAGCGCAGGACCGCGAGATCCACCGCCCGGCCTGCCGTCGTGGCGCACTCGACGAGGAGATCTGTCGTCGACCCGAGCGTCGAGCCGAGCGCGATGACGACCAGCACGCGCACCGGCTCGCCCAGCCGGTCTGGTGGCGTCCTGACGGCACGGTCTGCCATCGGACGGTCCACGCGGAGCACCGGGACGGGCCCGTCACGTCCGATGCGCTCCGCGAGCGGCCCAAGGGTCGAGCACGTGCACACGACCACGCTGGCCCCAGCGCTAGCGAGGTCGGCCACCGCGGTGCGGAGGTCTCGTGCGAGCGAGTCGGCCGGCTCCCCGGCGCGAGCACGCTCGAGGAGCCCTGCGTCCACCCGCACGACGGCACCGGCCTCCGGGGCGAGGTCGGCGAGCAGAGAGTCGAACACCGGGACGTGGACGGGCGAGGTGTGGAGGAAGCCGATCGCAGCGGGGTAGGCCCTTGGTCCCTCGCGCTGGTGGTGGGTCATGGCGGATCCTGGCAGGGGACTCGAAGAAGAGGGGGACGTCATGCGGATCAGCATCGCAGTCGCGAGCAAGCACGGGTCGACAGCAGAGATCGCTGCCGCTGTCGGAGAGGAGCTCGCCGCGTCCGGGCACGATGTGTCGGTGCACGACATGGCGACGGCGAGCGTCCTCGAGCTCGACGAGTCCGGGGCGATCATCCTCGGCAGCGCCATCTACTACGGGCACTGGCTCCTGCCTGCTGAGGTGTTCACGGAGGATCTCAGCCTCCGGCTCGACGGTCGTCCCGTGTGGATGTTCTCGAGCGGCCCGATCGGTGCTCCCGCGCAGCCTGACCCGACGACGGTCGACGTCGAGGACCAGCTCGTCCTCACCCAGCCTCGTGAGCACAAGGTGTTCGCGGGGCGTCTCGAGCGGGCACGGCTGCACCGCGGCGAGCGTGCAGTCGCCACGGCGCTGCGTTCACCCGAGGGCGACTTCCGTGACTGGGAGGAGATCCGCGGGTGGGCCCGCGGGATCGCGCGGGCCCTCGACGATGTCCACAGCGCTACTGCGTGACGGACGCCGCACAGCCGTCACCAGCGAGCGTGCACGTGCTCGCGGATGCTCGAGTCGTAGATCTCTGTGAACCGGGCGCTCTGCTCCGCCGTCAGCGGGTCGAGCGACGCAGCACCAGCGTTGCTCCGTGCCTGCTCTGGGTTGCGCGCTCCGGGGATGACGGTCGTGATCCCCGGCTGGTCCAAGATCCAGCGCAGAGCGAGCTGCGACGTCGTGGCGCCGGAGCCCTCGGGCAGGAGGGCCGCGATCTCGCGGGCTGCAGCGACGCCGATCTCGAACGGCACGCCAGCGAAGGTCTCCCCGACGTCGAACGCCTCGCCGGAGCGGTTGAAGGTGCGGTGGTCGTTCGCTGCGAAGGTGGTGCTCTCGTCGTACTTCCCCGAGAGCAGGCCACTGGCCAGCGGCACGCGCGCGATGATCGCGACACCAGCCTCGATCGCTGCCGGCAGGACCTCCTCGAGCGGCTTGCGCCGGAAGGCGTTGACGACGATCTGGACGCTCGCGACCGAGGGACGGGCGATCGCCGTGAGGGCCTCGGCGCACGTCTCGACCGAGACTCCGTACGCGCCGACGCGTCCCTCCTCGACGAGAACGTCCAGGGCGTCGTAGGTGGCGTCGGCCGAGAAGACGGGCGTCGGAGGGCAGTGGAGCTGGACGAGGTCGAGAGTGTCGACACCGAGGTTCTCCCGGCTGCGGTCCGTCCACCCGCGGAAGGCGTCGAGCGTGAACGCCTCGGGCACGTGCGGGTCCGCACGACGGCCCATCTTCGTCGCGACCGTGATTCCTGCGCGGCCACGTCCGGCGAGGAAGGATCCGATGAACTTCTCGCTGCGGCCGTCGCCGTAGACGTCGGCCGTGTCGAGGAACGTGACGCCTGCGTCGAGCGCGGCGGCGAGGACGGCGTGCGCCGACTCGTCGCTGACGTCACCCCAGTCCGCACCGAGCTGCCAGCAACCGAGACCGACAGCACTGAGGTCATGAGCAAGACGAGAAGAGGTACGGATGTCCATGTCCCCACCCTAGAGCGCGCTGGGGCGGCCTGCCGTCCGGTGACACTGCCGGACGCCCCAAGTATGCTGTTTGCGGCACCGATGCTGCAGGAGAGAATCAGCCGACCGGTGAAGCGGCTCCACAGGTCGGCAGCCATTCTTGTGGTGCACCAACAACTCAATATCGGTGGCCGGATATAGTTTCACATCAACTCGCGGCACGGCCTGAAGTCGTGCTGCGTTTCGTTCTACAGCTATGTTTTTTGAAAGGATTGCTCGATGTCGCAACAAGACCGGGTCGCCTCTACCTCGGCGGATGCTCGACAGCTGCTGTTCATCGGCAGCGACTTTGATCGTCTGAAGGATGAGCGCTACACCGTCCGGCGAGCGCAGTTCGTCCGTCTTCTCGAAGAGTGCGAGCGTGGGCGGGCGACCAGGTTTGCTGCCGAGCCTCCGAACGAGAGCACCACCTGGGCCGGGATCGGCTCGATGAACCGCGCGCTGCTCTATCGGCTGACAGACGACCCCAACGATCTGAAGGAAGCCGAACGGTGGATCGACGGCGCGATCACCTGGAAAGACTGGGGCAACGCCCATCTTGTGAACGTCGACCTCTCGGCTGCATGGATCTTGTGGGGGCTGTCCCTCGCCTATGACTGGCTGAAGGACGACATGGACCCCGAGCTGCGGGTGCGTCTGCGCGAGAAGCTGGTCCGCCACAGCCGGATCATGCACGACTACATCTGCGAGAACCGCGCCAGCTCGTGGGTGCCGAAATACTGGCAGAACCACAACTGGATCGACTACAACGGTCTCGCGTCAGCCGGCTACGCCCTGCTCGACGAGCTGCCAGAGGCCCAGGTCTGGATCGACGACGCACGCGAAGACTTCGAGCTGGTCTTCAAGGGCATGCCGGAGGACGGCTCGAACTACGAGGGCGCCGTGTACTGGCGCTATGGCGTGCCGTGGCTGCTGTGCTACGCCCACATGCTCCGCGAGCGTGAAGGCGTCGACTACTACGCCACCAGCGGGTTCCTCAAGAACACGTTCTGGTACCGCCTCTATCAGAGCACGCCCAACCTCGAAGAAGCCTTCAACTTCGGGGACGCGCACGACACGCGCAGCTCGACGTCAGCGATGATGTACATGAAGCTCGCGTCCGAGTACAAGCTCGGCGAAGCGCAGTACATGGCCAACTTCGCTCTCAGCAACCTCTATCGCGAGCAGAGCCAGTCCGCGCTCAAGCCCGGCATCCTGCCGGAGGCGGGGCTCGAATACCTCTGGTTCGACGCGACCGTCACGCCGACCGAGGACCTGAGCCACCTGCCGCTCTCTCACTTCTTCCCCGACCTCGGGCTGCTCGCGGTCCGTGACTCCTGGGCCAAGGACGCAGTGATGATCTCGGTGAAGTGCGGCTTCCCAGGAGGTCGTCGGCAGTGGGAGCAGTCGTGGGAGTACCACAAGAAGACCGGAATCGACTATCGCTCGCTCTCGCACCAGCACGCAGACAACGGCGCCATCCTGCTCAACGCGTACGGGTCCTATCTGATCTGTGACGACGGCTACAACCGGACGATCCACGCCAACGAGCACTCGGTCGTCACCGTGGGCGGTCGGGGCTATCGCAACGAAGGCGAGAACGACATCTTCGCCGGAGTCGGCGAGGACGACGTCGCCGTGCTCAACGAGTACTTCGTCGACGGCGGCTTCTTCGTGTTCGACGGGGACACGGCACGGTGCTACGAGGACGATCTTGCGATCACCCGCTGCCAGCGGATCATCGGCAGCAACAACAACTCGTACTTCATCGTGTTCGACCGTCTCGCCGCCAAGGAGGCGCACCGGTACGAGTGGAACATGCAGGCGGCGACCGCACCTGCCATCGAGGGCACGAAGGTCACGTACCTCAACGGTCTCGCGGGGATGGACCTGTGGTCGCTCGCGCCGCAGGACCAGGAGATCAGCACGAAGACCACCACGGTGCGTGCCATCTACACGACGCAGGAGCCTGACACGTTCCACGAGGCCGTGATGAACACCCTCGTCATCGAGAACACCGAGCCGGCCACCGAGGTGAGCTACCTCACCGCGATCGCGCCCTTCCGACGTGAAGAGGGCGGCAGCGACTGGACGTTCGAGACGCTGGCGTGCGAGGCAGGCGTGGGCGTCGTCGCCACGCGCGGCAGCGAGTCTGAGATCTGGTTGTTCAACACCGGCGACGGCATCGCGAGCGGAGCCGTCACGAGCGATGCAGCCTGGTGCTACTGCGAGGGCGACACCGCTGCGCCGCAGAACCTGCGCTCCGGCACCGTCTGAGCCGACCGGTGGCGGTGCAGGGGCGTCCCTCGTGACGAGGGACGCCCCTGCACCGCTCGGTCGTGAGGTACCGACGAGCAGGAGTGCCTGACGTCAGGGGGCGAGGCTCAGACGGTGTGCTGGAAGTCCGCGTCGTCGGACTCGAGCTGGGCGAGCTCGCTCTCGGAGTCCCAGTCGGCCAGGTCGAGGCTCGGGAGCATGACGCCGAGCCCGTGGCGCCAGCCGGGGAACTGCTCTGGGAAGCACCGCTCGAGGAGGTCGATCATCGCGGGGACGGCCGTCGAGGCGCCCGGTGACGCACCGAGGAGGCCGGCGATCGACCCGTCGGCCGAGGTGACGAGCTCGGTCCCGAACTCGAGCACTCCCGAGAGCTTGCCGGGCTTGTTCTTCATCACCTGGACACGCTGGCCCGCCGTGATGAACTCCCAGTCCTTGGGGTCGGCGGTCGGCATGAAGTCACGCAGCGAGCGGAACTTCGACCATCGGGTCTTCGTCACCTCGCGGACGAGGTATGCGGTGAGGTCCCAGTTGTCCTTGGCGACCGTGAGCATCGTGAGGATGTTCGACGGACGGATGGACCGGAAGAGGTCGAGCACCGACCCGCTCTTGAGAAACTTCGTGCTGAAGCCCGCGTACGGACCGAAGAGCAGAGACGTCTCGCCGTCGACGACGCGCGTGTCCAGGTGCGGCACAGACATGGGCGGTGAGCCGACGTCGGCCTTGCCGTAGACCTTCGCCTGGTGCTGGGCGACGATCTCTGGGTTCGTGGTGCGCAGGAAGACACCGCTGATCGGGAAGCCGCCGTAGCCCTTGATCTCCGGGATACCAGCCTTCTGCAGCAGCGGGAGAGCCCCACCACCGGCACCGATGAAGACGAACCGGGCGTCGACCTCGCTGCGGACCACCGGAGCGTTCCAGCTGCGGTCGGCGACCTTGACGCGCCACGTACCGTCCTTGCGCTGGTCGAGGGCCGTGATCTCGTGCTCGAGGTGAAGCTCGACGCCCGTCGAGACGAGGTAGTCGGTGAGCTGGCGGGTGAGAGCACCGAAGTCGACGTCTGTGCCGTCGGTGGCGCGCGTCGCGGCGATCGGCTCGCTCGCGTCACGGTCGGCGAGCAGCAGAGGTGCCCACGCGCCGATGACCGCCGGGTCGTCTGAGAACTCGAGGTTGTTGAACAGCGGGTGCGTGATGAGCGCGGCGTGACGCTTGCGCAGGTACTCGACGTTCTCAGCCCCGCGGACGAACGTCATGTGCGGAGTGGAGCTGATGAAGCCCTCAGGCTGGGGGAGCAAGCGAGCCGAGGTGAGGTGCTGCCAGAACTCGCGGGAGATCTGGAACTGCTCGTTGATCGTCACCGCCTTGGTGATGTCGACGGAGCCGTCGGGACGCACCGGCGTGTAGTTGAGCTCGCACAGAGCCGCGTGCCCGGTGCCCGCGTTGTTCCACGGGTTGGAGCTCTCCAGCGCCACGGCACCGAGACGTTCATAGAGCCGGATCGACCAGGTGGGCTCGAGCAGACGGAGGATGGATCCGAGCGTTGCGCTCATGATCCCGCCTCCGACGAGGACGACGTCGACGGGCTGGCTGAGGGGGGCTTCGCGGTCTGGCACGCTTCCGATGCTAAGACTATTCATCCCTCGACCTACCCCGGAGTGACTAATATCACGAGCCGCTCCGGGGCGGGAGGACCGAAGGTCCTAGGACGTGAAGACGGTGTGCAGCACGGCAGCCTCGCTCGCGATCGTCTCGGCGTCGACGAGGTCGCTCGCCTGGTCAGTGAGCATGTCCGTCCAGGTCGTGAGGATCGCGTCGGCCTCGCCGCTCGTGTAGAGGGACGCCTTGAGATCGGTCAGCGCCTGGTCGTACAGCGCCGCGAAGCCGGCGTCGGCGAGGAAGCGGGTGGACAAGACGTTGTTGCCCTCCATGCCTCCACCCTGGGCCCCGGCGCCGCCCTGACCCGCCATGCCCTCCTGGCCTGTCGCTCCGTCCGGTCGTCCACCGGTCGCTCCCTCTGGGAGCTCTTCACCGGCAGCCGCACCCTCCGGAAGGGCAGCCCCGTCAGGAGGCGTTGCGCCTTCAGGGATCTCAGCTCCGTCGGGCAGCGCACCGCGGTCGCCGCCGACCCCGCCGACCCCACCGACACCTGTCTCACCCGACCCGGCAGTGGCCGGGGTCTGGCCGAACGCCAGGTTGAGGTCCCAGTTGACGACGGTGAAGGCGCCGGTCGTCGTGTCGTAGCGGAGGTAGGAGTTGTTGCCGCGGCCGTCGATGTCGTCGTTGTTCGCGACGAGGTCCTGCACCGCGAGGTAGGTCGCGAAGGCGTCGACGTCCAGGTGGTCCGAGAGCTCCGCGGCGAACGTCTCGTCGTCGGACTCGTTGATGAACTGCAGGAACTCGATCAACGGCTCGAGGTTGTCCTCGCCCGTCTCTTGGTCGAAGACGTCGACGTACGACTCGGCGTCGTCGCCGCGGTAGGTGTAGTCACCTTCCGCCTCAGCCTTGTAGAGGATGCCCTCGGTCTCGAACTCCGCGGCGTCCCACGTCTCGTCGGGAAGCTCGATCGCCAGGCGCAGGGTCTCGGCGCTGCCGTTGATGGAGAACCGTGTCGAGATCGCTTCCTGGCTGGCCAGCCCCGCCTCGTCGAGCAGCTCGAGCGCGACGGCCTCGTTGATCGACGTCTCCATGCTCGACGAGCGCACGACGAAGTTCGTCGACCCGTCGAGGTTCTGGTCGTCGACGTACTTGTCGAGGCGGATGAGCCACGGCAGGTCCTCCGCCTCGCTGTTGGTGGTGCTCAGCGACTTGAGCGAGGAGTTGCCCTTGAGACGCAGCCCGACGTCCGTGAACGTCTCACCGTCGATCGTCACGGTCGCGCTGATCCAGTCCTTCTCTTCGGTGGTGACGTAGGTCTCGAGCATGGCTGCGTACTCGGCCTCGTCCATCTCGACCGAGATCGTGTGGACGGTCGAGGAGTCCCAGACGGTCCCGTCGGAATAGCTCGCCGTACGGACCGAGGAGTCGCCCCACTCGCCGGTCGAGGTGGTCCCGGTCACCGCGGCGCTCGTGGAGTCCGAGGAGCAGGCGGCGAGGGACGCGAAGGCGAGGGACGCACCGAGGACGGCGGCCGTGCCACGAAACCAACGACGCGGGAGCCGGTCGTGTCCGGTGGCGGGCTGCGGCTGCGCGCTCGTGGTGGCGGAAGAGGGACGGAGGCGGGTCATGGTGTTCCTTCGCTGGTAGAGGACGGGCGACCTCCAGGACACCCTGTGCGGCTTGCACGCAGGTGTGGCGACCCTGTGGATGCGCTGTGACCTCGACCGGCTCCGCCCTCCTTCGACATCACGCCAGAGGAGCGGCGGGCCCGCGAACGAGGGCTCTCAGGCGAGACGCGCCGGGAACCCGCCCGTCGCCACCGGTCCCCACCGCTCGATGGTCACGCGAATGATCGTCTTGTCCTGGCGCACCATCGCGGCCCGGTACTCGTCCCAGTCGGGATGCTCTCCGGCGATGACGCGGAAGTACTCCACCAGCGGGTCGAGAGCCTCCGGCATGCCGAGCACCTCGGCGGTCCCGTCCACCTGCACGTAGGGGCCGTCCCAGTCGTCGGACAGGATGCACAGCGACACGCGAGGGTCGCGTCGGGCGTTGAGGGCCTTGGCCCGGTCGGGGTAGGTCGACACGACGATGCGGCCTTCAGCGTCGACGCCGCACGAGACCGGGGACGTCTGGAGGGTTCCGTCACGGCGGAAGGTCGTGAGCACGGCGTGGTGGCGAGAGCGGCAGAACTCGATCGTCTCGTCGCGGGTGGCACGGTGGGCGGTTGCGATGTTTCGGGGCATGGATCGAGGGTGCACCGGGGGACCGGGTGGAGCAACCGTGGCGCACCGTGGCGCCGCAAGAGAACGGGCCGGCCGGGATACGATCAGGCGGCTGGCGGCTCGGTAGAGCCGCGACGACCTAGACAGCCGGAGGCTGAACGAGTGACGACCGGATCGGACGAGCACGAGGGCTCCGTGCAAGCCCACCCCGAGACGGAGCGGGTGTCCTGGTTCGACGCTGTCCGGAGGCACCCTGCCTGGCGCCACCGCTGGCCGCTGCCGCCGCGGTGGGCTCGGTGGACGATGCTCGGCCTGCTCGTCGTCGTCTCCAGCGCGGTCTTCGGTATCACCACCTCGTCGATCGACGCGAGCCTCGGCCCGCACAACGCTCGCTACGAGGTGACCACCAACGCCGTCGTGACGGTCGACCTCGGTCCGCTCGGAACGGTGCAGATCGAGTCACCGGTGCCGCTCGGGATCGGCGTGACCGTCACGATCGAGGAGATCCCCAACGATCTCGTCGCGGTCGACTCATCCGCGACGCTCGAGGCGCTCTCGACAGACGTCGAGGGATATCTCCAGTTCTTCGCAGGGCCGGACGAGACGATCTCGTTCGTCGCCCGTGCGCTCCTCGAGGAGGCCATCCGGCGCACCGTCGCCGCGATCCTCGTGGTCGTCGCGGTCGGGGTGCTCGGCTACCTCGTGCTAGGCAGCGCACGCCGCCGTGAGCTGGGTGCCGCCGCGACGCGCCACACCTGGGGCATGACCGCCGTCGTCGTCGTGGGAGCGATGGTCGGCGGTGTCGTGCAGGTGGACCGTGCCGAGGCGCGGCTCGACGAGGTCGGAGCCCAGGCGTCCGAGGTCTTCGAAGGGACCTCGTTCGCGGGGGCCCGGATCACCGGCCGGCTCTCCGGTGTCATCGACACGTACGGCGGTCAGCTCATGAGCGTGTACCGCGACAACGAAGACTTCTACGCCGAGGCGAACAGCAACCTTGCCGTGGCCTGGCAGGCTCGCGCCGAGCACTCGGCAGCGGACGAGACGCTCCTGCGCCTCAACCTTCCGCAGCAGGGGAGCACGACGGACGAGGACGCCGCCACGGCGGAGCCTGACGAGAGCTCGACGGACGACGCGACGAGCTCTCCGTCAGCAGACGTGCCCTCCGACGAGGATCCAGGCTCGACGACGGACGACGCGACGGACGACGCGACCGACGAGGCGACCGACGACGCGACTGACGAGACGACGCCTCCCGAGGACGACGAGGACATCGTCACGCTGCTCCTGGTCTCCGACCTGCACTGCAACACCGGGATGTCCCCCCTCATCACCTCGCTCGCGACCATGTCCGGGGCTGACGTCGTGCTCAACGGTGGCGACTCGACCATCAACGGGACGTCGGTCGAGCGGTTCTGCATCGAGTCCTTCGCCAGCGCGGTCCCTGACGGTGTGCAGATGGTCCAGTCGGACGGGAACCACGACAGCGCGCTGACCTCTGAGCAGGCACGCGACGCGGGCGTCATCGTGCTCGACGGTGCGGTCGTCGAGGTCGCCGGCGTCCGGATCCTCGGGGACAACGACCCGAACGAGACCCGGATCGGTCAAGGGTCCACCTCGGCCACCGGCGAGAGCTACCTCGAGACGGGCGAGCGGCTGAGCGACGTCGCCTGCAGCGAGCGGAACCCGGTCGACATCCTGCTCATCCACACGCCGTGGGTGGGCGAGGCGGTCCTCGAGTCGGGATGCGTCCCGTTCCAGATGTCGGGACACCTGCACCGTCGCTCCGGTCCCCTGCAGGTGGGGGAGGGGATGCGGTACATCAGCTCGAGCACCGCGGGATCCGTCGAAGGGGAAGCGACCGTCGGACCGCTCAAGGGCGATGCAGAGATGACGGTCTTCCGCTTCGACCTCACCACGCGGACGATGCTCGACTACCAGGTGGTCCAGGTGCGGGCTGACGCCTCCGCCGACGTCGGCGCCCGGGTGAGCGTGGCGCGCCCCGAGCCAGGCCTCTACGCAGACGAGACGGAGGAGACGCCGCAGAGCGACGCGGACCAGGAGGACGAAGGCTGACCTTGCCCGCTGCGACGAACCTGGCAGGGGTACGGCGGGCGTGACCTAGGCTGAGCGCGTGACAGACGACCTCAACCTGACAGCCGTGGCGCAGGACTATCTCAAGATCGTCTGGAGCCTCCAGGAGTGGTCCGCTGAACCGGTCACGACCACGCTCCTCGCAGAACGGCTCGGCGTCGGCACCTCGACGGTGTCCGAGACGGTGCGGCGCCTCACCGGTCAAGGGCTGCTCGAGCACCCGCGGTACGGGAGCATCGGGCTCACCCCGGCCGGGCGCGAGCACGCGGTGAAGATCGTCCGCCGCCACCGGCTCATCGAGACGTTCCTCGTCTCTGAGCTCGGCTACACGTGGGACGAGGTGCACGACGAGGCGGAGGTCCTCGAGCACGCGGTCTCCGACCTCATGGTCGAGCGCATCGACGCCCGCCTCGACCACCCGGTCAGAGACCCGCACGGTGACCCGATCCCCGGTGCAGACGGAGCGGTCCAGACACCGGACGCCCTCACCCTCGCTGTGCTCGACGCGGGCGCGAGCGGCCACGTCGTGCGGATCTCTGACGCAGACCCCGAGGTGCTGCGCTACTTCACCGAGCTCGGGTTCGGGCTCGACGCCCCGCTACGCGTGGTCGAGCGCCGCGACTTCGCTGGCGTCCTGTCCATCGAGTGGGCACCCGCAGACGACTGCGAGGACCTCCGACGCACCGATCTCGGTCTGCGTGCTGCCGACGCGGTCTGGATCGCCGTCGCATGAGCGGGTACTTGCACGGACTGCGCGCACGCGCGGCTGCACGGCCCGGCACCGCTCTCCTCGCGCTCGCGCTGGGAGGGTTCACGATCGGGACCACCGAGTTCGCGACGATGGGCATCCTCACGAACATCGCGGACGGGCTCGGGACCTCGATCCCGGCCGCCGGTCACGCCATCACCGCCTACGCGCTCGGCGTCGTCGTCGGTGCGCCGCTCATCACCGTCGTCGCGGCGCGCGTCGCGCGCAAGACGCTCGCGGTCTGGCTCATGGTCGCCTACAGCCTCGGGAACCTGCTCTCTGCGTGGGCTCCGAACCTCGACCTCCTGCTCCTCGGACGATTCCTCACCGGGCTGCCGCACGGAGTGTTCTTCGGGGTCGGCGCAGTGCTCGGCACCGCAGTCGTCGGTGCCGCCCGGCGCGGGTACGCCGTCGCGATGATGATGGCGGGGCTGACGGTCGCGAACATCGTCGGAGTGCCGTTGTCCTCCTGGGCGGGACAGAACCTCGGGTGGCGAGCGACGTTCCTCATCGTCGGTGTCCTGGGCTTGCTCACCGTCGTCTTCCTCGTGCTCCTACTCCCGCACCCGCCGGCACCGGTGGGAGCGAGCGTCCGCCGGGAGCTCGGAGCGCTGCGCAACGGCCCGCTGTGGATCACCTTCGGAGCGTCCGCCATCGGGTTCGGCGGGCTCTTCATCGTCTACACGTACGTCAAGCCGACTCTCCTGTACGTGACCAGGCTCGACGAGTCGGCCGTGCCCCTCGTGCTCGCGCTCTTCGGCGTCGGGATGACGATCGGTGTCCTCCTCGGCGGCCGCCTCGTCGACGGCAACGTCATGCGAGCCACGTACGTCGGCTACGGCAGCACGGCCGTCGCGCTCGCGCTGTTCGCGCTCGTGGGCGCCAGTCCCGTCCCGGCGGTCCTCGCCCTCGTCCTGCTCGGTGTCACGTCGCAGATCCTCGGCATCGCTCTCCAGGCCCGGCTCATGGACCTCTCGCCGCACGCGCCGTCCCTCGGGGCCGCGCTGTGCCACTCCTCGCTCAACGCGGCCAACGCCAACGGCGCGTTCGTCGGTGGCCTCGTGATCTCTGCCTCGTGGGGCTACCTGTCCCTCGCGTGGGCCGGGGTAGCGATGACCCTCGTAGGGCTCGCGCTCGTGCTGGCCTTCGGACGCCAGCACACCTCACGCGTCTCGGCGGACATCCTCGACGCACCCGTCTAGCATGATGACCCGCCCACACCCACGAAGGAGCCAGGCGTGAGAGACGACCAGCCGTACCCCGTCGCCGACCTCAGCGACGGACCTGAGGACTCCGATCTCGACCTGGACCTCGCGCCCGTGGAGAACCTCCTGACGCCTGCCCGGCTGGGCTGGTCCCTCCTCGTGCTCGGGCTCGTCGGCTTCGCGGCGTCGCTGGCGCTGAGCATCGAGAAGGTCCTCAAGCTGGCCGACCCCGACCACGTCGCCAGCTGTTCCATCAACATCTTCCTCGACTGCTCCGTGGCCATGGGGTCCTGGCAGGGGGCCCTCCTCGGCTTTCCCAACTCGTTCGTCGGCGTCGCGGCGTTCCCCGTGGTGGTCACGACAGGGGTCGTGCTCCTCACCGGTGCGCGGCTGCCACGCTGGTACTGGCTCTCCCTCTTCACCGGGGTGGTCGTCGCGTGCGGGCTCGTGGTCTTCCTCGTCCACACGTCGGTCTCGGTGCTCGGCAAGCTCTGCCCCTACTGCATGGTCGTCTGGGTGGCAGTCCTCCCGCTCGTCGTGCACGTCGGCACGTACGTCGTGCAAGAACGCTTCCTCCCTGCACCGGAGAGGCTGCGCGCGTTCCTCGTCGCGAACCGGTCGATCGTCGTCGTCGTGCTCTACGTCCTCGTCATCGTCTGGGTGGCCATCGGTCTCGGCCCCGCGATCGCCGACCACGTGCGCTACGCCTGACGTCCCACCGCCGGCTGTGGTCGGCCTCGACGCGGACGGACGGGCGGTCGGGCCGCTGCCGGACGGTAAAGTTGACCGGGTGACCACGCAGGATTCTCCCCGTACCGATGCTCCCCGTCCCTCCGCTCAGGGGCCCGCCGCACCGTCGTTCCGCTATACCGCCGCGCTCGCAGCCGAGATCGAGCTTCGCTGGCAGGAACGCTGGCAGGAGCTCGGGACGTTCCATGCAGCGAACCCGGTCGGCGAGCTGACCGACGGCGCGGGGCGCAACGCCGACCCGGCGAGCCCGAGCTTCTTCGTCATGGACATGTTCCCGTACCCGTCGGGTGCGGGCCTCCACGTGGGCCACCCGCTCGGGTACATCGCCACGGACGTCGTCGGGCGATTCCGACGCATGTGCGGCGACAACGTGCTCCACGCCCTCGGCTTCGACGCGTTCGGGCTTCCTGCCGAGCAGTACGCGGTCCAGACGGGACAGCACCCGCGGACCACGACGGACCTCAACATCACGAACATGCGGCGTCAGCTCGGTCGGCTCGGGATGGCGTACGACGACCGCCGGACCTTCGCCACGACGGACTCCGAGTACGTCCGCTGGACGCAGTGGATCTTCCTGCGCATCTTCAACTCTTGGTACGACGAGACGGCGCCTCGCCCTGACGGCGGTGTCGGGCGTGCGCGCCCGATCGCTGACCTCGAGGAGGAGTACGCCTCGGGTGCACGGCCTGTGCCCGGCGGCACGTGGGACGCGCTCTCGCTCGCCGACCGTCGTGCGCTCGTCAACTCGCAGCGGCTCGCGTACGTCTCCGACGCGCCCGTGAACTGGTGTCCGGGGCTCGGGACCGTCCTCGCGAACGAGGAGGTCACTGCCGACGGCAGGTCGGAGCGCGGCAACTTCCCGGTCTTCCAGCGGAGCCTGCGGCAGTGGAACATGCGGATCACCGCGTACGCGGACCGTCTGGTCGACGACCTCGAGACGATCGACTGGCCGGACAAGGTCAAGGCCATGCAGCGCAACTGGATCGGCCGCTCCGAAGGGGCGCACGTCCGGTTCGCCGTCGGTACGGACGACGCCACGATCGCGGTCTTCACCACCCGCCCGGACACGCTCTTCGGGGCGACGTTCATGGTGGTCGCCCCCGAGCACCCCGTGCTCGCCGACCACGTCCCGGCCGCATGGCCCGAGGGCACCAAGAGCGTCTGGACCGGTGGCCATGCGACGCCGACAGCGGCCGTGACGGCCTACGCCCGTCAGACCGCGGGCAAGACCGCGGTGGAACGCCAGGCAGACGCCAAGCAGAAGACCGGCGTCTTCACCGGAATCATGGCGCGCAACCCCGTCAACGGCGCACTCGTCCCGGTCTTCACCGCCGACTACGTCCTCATGGGCTACGGCACCGGTGCGATCATGGCGGTCCCGGGTGGGGACGAGCGCGACTTCGCGTTCGCTGAGGCGTTCGAGCTGCCGGTCGTCTACACCGTCGACGGGCCGGACGACGGCGCCCCCGGCGCACGCACCGGCCACGGTGCCATCATCAACTCTGCCAACGACGAGATCAGCCTCGACGGCCTGGCCGTCCCCGAGGCGAAGAGCGCGATGATCGCCTGGCTCGAGCAGACCGGGCACGGCGCAGGCACCATCACCTATCGGCTCCGGGACTGGCTCTTCAGCCGCCAGCGCTACTGGGGCGAGCCGTTCCCGATCGTCTACGGCGACGACGACCAGCCGATCGCGCTGCCCGACTCGCTCCTGCCCGTCGACCTCCCCGAGGTGCCTGACTACTCGCCTCGGACGTTCGCCGCCGACGACGTCACGTCAGCCCCCGAGCCGCCGCTCGGTCGCAACGACGACTGGGTCGAGGTGACCCTCGACCTCGGCGACGGCCCGCGCTCGTACCGACGCGACACGAACACGATGCCGAACTGGGCCGGGTCCTGCTGGTACTACCTGCGCTACCTCGACCCGACGAACAGCTCGCCGGACGCGACCGCGCCGGTCGACCCGATGCTCGACGCGTACTGGCTCGGTCCGGACCACAACGCGACCGCCGGCGCTGCCGGTGGCGTGGACCTCTACGTCGGCGGGGTCGAGCACGCTGTCCTCCACCTGCTCTATGCCCGGTTCTGGCACAAGGTCCTCTTCGACCTCGGGTTCGTCTCGAGCGTCGAGCCGTTCCACAAGCTCTTCAACCAGGGGTACGTCCAGGCGTACGCCTACACGGACGAGCGCGGTCAGTACGTCGAGGCGTCCGCCGTCGAGGAGACCACGGCGCCCGACGGCACCGTCACGTACACGCTCGACGGCGTCCCCGTGAACCGTGAGTACGGCAAGATGGGCAAGTCCCTGAAGAACGTCGTGACACCCGACGAGATGTACGAGGCGTACGGCGCCGACACCTTCCGCGTCTACGAGATGTCCATGGGCCCGCTCGACGTCTCGCGTCCCTGGGACACGCGTGCGGTCATCGGCTCGCAGCGCTTCCTCCAGCGCCTGTGGCGCAACGTGGTCTCCGAGGAGACCGGTGAGGTGGTCGTGAGCGACGAGCCGGCCGACACCGCGACCCGCCGGCTGCTGCACCACACCATCGCTGACGTCCGCATCGAGATGGAGCACATGCGTGCCAACACGGCGATCGCCAAGCTCATAGCGCTCAACAACCACCTCACGGGGCTGCGCGCTGTCCCGCGCGAGGCCGCGGAGGCGCTCGTCCTCATGACGGCACCCGTGGCACCTCACGTCGCCGAGGAGCTGTGGGCGCGCCTCGGTCACGCGGAACCGCTCGCCTACGAGCCGTACCCCGTTGCAGAGGACCAGTACCTCGTCGAAGAGTCGGTGACGAGCATCTTCCAGGTGCAGGGCAAGGTCCGCGGACGTGCGGACGTCGCGCCTGACATCAGCGACGACGCCCTCACGGCTCTCGCCCTCGCCGACCCGGGCGTCCAGCGGGCGCTCGACGGGCGAGCGATCCGCACGGTCGTCGTGCGTGCTCCGAAGCTCGTCAACGTGGTCCCGGCCTGACGCGCGTCACCGACGCCGGGTGCCGAAGACCGAACGGGTGATCTCACGGCCGAGGGCGCTTCCTGCAGAGCGCAGGAACGCGTCGAGCCCGCCACCGATCCCGCTCGAGCCGGACCGCGACGAGCGGCGCGGCGCGGCGGTCCGCTCGCGGGCAGCCGCAGCCTCCGCGTCGAGTCGCTCCTGCATCTGCTCGAGCTCCTCGGTCTGGCGGTCCTCGAGATCGTCGGCCTCCTGGGTCCGCGCCCGGGCGGTGAGCACCTCGTGCGCCGACTCCGGGTCGAGCCGCTCGGCGTAGCGAGCCCGCAAGGGGGACGCGGCGACGATCTCCGCCAGCGTCGCGTCGGGTGCTGGTCTCATCGAGGACGTCGGTGCGCAGACGCGCGTCCACGCGACGGGTGACGGGACCCCGTGCTCGTCGAGCACGGTGACGACAGCCTCGCCCGTCCCGAGCGACTGGAGCAGCGCGGCGAGGTCGTACGACGACGTCGGGTAGGTGCGGACGGCTGCGCGGAGCGCCGCAGCGTCGTCGGGCGTGAACGCCCGCAGCGCGTGCTGCACACGGTTTCCCAGCTGGGCGAGCACGTCGGAGGGGATGTCCTTCGGGCTCTGGGTGACGAAGACGATGCCCACGCCCTTCGAGCGCACGAGCCGGACGGTCTGGACCACCTGTGCGAGGAAGGCGGGCGACGCCCCGGTGAAGAGCAGGTGCGCCTCGTCGAAGAAGAAGACGAGCCGCGGCCTCTCGACGTCCCCGACCTCAGGCATGTCGTGGAAGAGGTCGGCCAAGAGCCACATGAGGAAGGTCGAGAACAACGCCGGTCGATCGTGGACCTCCGGCAGCTCGAGCGCCGAGACGATGCCTGCACCGTCGTCTGTCGTCCGGACGAGGTCGGCGGTCGAGAACGCCGGCTCGCCGAAGAAGACGTCTCCGCCCTGGGCCTGGAGGGTGACGATCTCTCGCAGGATCACCCCGGCCGTCGCGGTCGACAGGCCTCCGATCGCCTTGAGCTCGGCCTTGCCGTCGTCTGAGAGCAGGTAGGCGATGGTCGTCTGGAGATCGGTGAGGTCGAGGAGAGCGAGCCCGTTGCGGTCCGCCCAGTAGAACACCAGGCCGAGGCTCGACTCCTGGGTCTCGTTGAGGCCGAGCACCTTGGAGAGCAGGAGCGGTCCCATGTCCGTCACCGTGGTGCGGACGGGGACACCTGTGCCCAGCCCGCCGAGCGAGTACACCTCGACCGGCACGGATGCGGGGGACCACGCCTGCCCGATGCTCGCGGCGCGCGCGAGGAGCTTCTCGCTAGGCTCGCCAGCCACGGCCAGGCCGGAGAGATCCCCTTTGATGTCGGTGACGAACACCGGGACCCCGGCACGCGAGAGGCCTTCGGTCATGAGCTGCAGCGTGCGGGTCTTGCCCGTGCCGGTCGCTCCGGCGACGAGACCGTGCCGGGTGAGCATGGACAGGGGGAGACCGATCGTCGCGCTCGGTACCGGTGCGACCGTGCCCCCGGCGTCGCCCTCGAGCAGGACCCCGAGCGGGAGGACGTCCGAGCCTGCGTAGGCCGCGCGCACGCTCGCGGCGTGCTGCGAGAGAGCGGCAGGCTCGGGGACCGCTGGCGGCTCGGCCTGCTCGGCCACCTCAGGCGTGCCAGCGGCGTCGGCGGCCTCCGCTGCGGCGAGCGCGGCGCGCGTGGCTGCGGCCCGCGCCTCTGCGGCCTCGGCCGTGGCGTGCGCTGCTGCTGCGCGCAGCGCCAGGAGGTCCGGGGCGCCAGTCGCCGGGGTGGACGGGGTGCTCCTGCTGTCGTCGTCGACCATGAGCCGATCGTAGGCCTCGGGCACGTGAGCGGCGCGGGCGCACGACGGTGCAGGGAGCCTGCCGGCATCGCGCATAGGGTGAGCACGTGAGCTCCCCGACATCGTTGACGCGCACCGTGCACGTCGTGACGGACTCGACCTGCTCCCTCCCCGCAGACCTGGCCCGACGGTGGGGAGTGCACGTCGTGCCGCTGCAGGTCGTCGTGGACGGTCGCGCGCACCTCGAGGGAGTCGACCTCAGCACGGGAGACCTCGTCCGTGCGCTCGAGGACCACGCCTCGCTCTCGACGTCCCAGCCGACCCCGCGGGCGTTCGCCGAGGCGTACGAGCACGCTGCGGCGCAGGGGGCGGAGCACATCGTGTCGCTCCACCTGTCGGGTGAGCTGTCCGGAACCGTCCATGCTGCCGCTCTCGCCGCGCGGGATGCTCCCGTCCCGGTCGAGGTCGTGGACTCCCGCACCGTGGCGATGGGCCTGGGCTTCGCCGTCCTGGCCGCTGCCCGGGAGGCTGCGCAGGGCGAGAACGGACCGCTCGTGGCACGGACCGCACTGCGGGTGGCGAGCTCGAGCACGGCGATGTTCGTCGTCGACTCTTTGGACCATCTCCGTCGAGGCGGCCGGCTGAGCGCCACCTCGGCGGCGATCGGCACGGCACTGGGCCTGCGACCTGTCCTCGGTCTGCGGGCCGGGAGCATCGAGGTCGTGCAGAAGATCCGGACGCGGGCGGCGGTCGTCGAGCGTCTTGTCGCGGCGGGCATCGACGCAGCCCAGCAGAGCGGGGACGTCCGGCTGGCGATGCACCACCTCGGTGACGACTCGGTGGTGTGGGAGTGTGCCGGGCGCATCACCGACGCGACCGGGCGCGAGGTGGTCGTCTCTCCGGTGAGCGCTGTCATCGGGGCGCACGTCGGTCCCGGGCTGCTTGCGCTCATCACGGCGCACGACGACTCCTCGCACGATGTTCCCCACAGCGCACGACGGACGCCGTCGCCCCACAGTTGACGTCGGTGCGAGCGGACGCAGGTCGCACTTCTCGTAGCGTCCCCGTGTGACCACACCCTCGCAGCAGCACGACCACGGCAGCCTGCCCGACGACTCGCACGCGGCGGCACGCCTGCGTTCGGTCTCCGGGCTCGTCGGGTCGGTCTCGAGCGCCTACACGGCCGCCCACGGCCATCCCATGGACCACGAGGGGCTCGTCTCGGCGGAGACCGCCCGACGACGGTGGGCACTGAGCCTGCGCGTCGCGCTCGTCGCGGGGACGTGCCTCGTCCTCCTCGCGGGCGGCGTCGTGGCGACCCAGATCGCGTCGACGCCCGGGGAGGTCGTCGCCCTCGACGACGCGGACCCGGAGCACGACGACGGGGGCACCACGGGAGCGTCGGCCGAGAGCGCAGCCCTCCCGGACAGCACCGTCGTCGAACCCGTCGAACCCGGTGTCGTACCCGGCGACGCCGCAGTGCCCGCCCACGGCCTGCTCGTGCACGTGGTGGGCCAGGTCGCGTCGCCCGGTGTCGTCGAGGTGGCCGACGGCTCCCGGGTCATCGACGCGATCGATGCCGCAGGCGGCCTGACCGCGGGCGCCGACACCGCAGCCGTCAACCTCGCTCGCGAGGTGGTCGACGGCGAGCAGGTCTACGTCCCGCTGCCGGGCGAGGTGGCCCCGGCGCCGCAGGGCGCCTCCTCCGGGACCACGTCGGGAGCCGGGACCGGTGGCGCGACGAGCCCCGGACTCGTGGACGTCAACGCCGCGACGCTCGAGGAACTCGACACCCTTCCCGGGATCGGGCCTGCCCTCGCTGCGCGGATCGTCCAGTGGCGTGAAGAGAACGGTGAGTTCTCCTCGGTCGACCAGCTCACGGACGTCTCAGGCATCGGACCGTCTGTCCTCGGCCAGATCCGTGACCTCGTGACCGTCTGAGATGCCGGTCCTCGATCTGCGGCTCGCCCCTGCTGCGGCCACCTGCTGGGTCACGGCGCTCGTGCTCCTGCCGATGTCGACCACGCACGCAGCCCGGACCGCGCTCACCGGTGGTGCTGTCGCGCTCCTCGTCCTGATCGCCATGGTGCGGGAAGCCCGCCGCACGCGAGAGGACCCGGGCACGAGCGCGCGCTCCGACCGCCGCCCCGGCGTGCACCAGCTCCTCGCCTCGGGCTCCGGTCAGGTCCTCCTCGTCAGCCTGGTCCTCGCCTGCACAGCCGGGGCGGTCGCCGGGCAGGGCGCGGTCCGCGAGCGGGGCCAGATGTCGGTCCTCATCAGCGAGGGGGCAGACGTCCAGGTCCAGGGGACCGTGGTGGCATCGGCGGTGCCGGTGGCCGGAGGCGTCGGTGGGCGCACCCGGCTCGATCTCGCGGCGACAGCCGTCGAGTGGTCGACCACGCCGGGTCCCCGCCGGGGACGAGCGCACGTCACCCTTCTCGTCCTCGGCGGCGCGGAGCTTCTCGACGCGCCGTACGGGGCGGTCGTCACGGTGCAGGGCACCCTGCGGGCGCTCGAGCCGGGTGACGCCCGATCGGCGATGCTCATCGTCTCGAGCACCAGCACCGGGGGCGACGAGGAGGTGATCCAGGTCGACGAGCCCCCAGGGGCCGTGACCCGCGCGGTCAACGCCGTGCGCACGGACTTCATGCAGGTCGCTCGCGATCTGCCGGGCCAGGCTCGCGGGCTCGTCCCTGGTGTGGGCATCGGGGACACCTCGATGCTCGATCCTGCTCTCGACGATGCCCTCGTCGTCACGAGCCTCACCCACATCACAGCCGTGTCCGGCTCCCACTTCGCGATCATCGCGGCGGCGGTCTCGGGTCTCTGCTCGATCCTGCGCGCACCGCGCTGGGCACGGGTCGTCGTCGCAGGAACCGTGATGACCGGGTTCGTCCTGCTCGTCCATCCAGAACCGAGCGTCCTGCGGGCTGCGCTCATGGGCGCGGTCGCGCTCAGCGCGGTGCTCCTCGGACGCCCGTCCCAGGCCGTGGCCGCCCTGAGCGTCACCGTCATGGGCCTGCTCCTCGTGGACCCGTGGCTCGCACGCTCCTACGGCTTTGCCCTTTCCGTCCTCGCGACGGCCGGCCTCGTCCTCGGAACGGCCCCCATCGCGAGGGGTCTCGCGCGAGCGCTGCCGTCGTGGCTCGCGCTCGCGATCGCCGTTCCGGTCGCGGCCCAGCTCGCGTGCGCACCGGTCATCGTGCTGCTCGACCCGTCGGTGTCCGTGTACTCCGTCCCCGCCAACCTGCTCGCAGCACCCGCGCTCGTCCCGGCGACCCTGCTCAGCGTCGTCAGCGCGCTCGTGTCTCCGTGGTGGCCTGTCGGGGCGCTCGCTGTCGCGCGGGCTGCGGGGTGGTCGACCTGGTGGATCGCGGAGGTCGCCGAGGGCTTCGCGGCTGCGCCGCACGCGCGGGTCCCCTGGCCTGCGGGCATCGGTGGGGCAAGTCTCCTGGCGGCTCTCACGCTCGCCCTCGTCGTGCTGCTCAGATCCTGGCGCGCTGTCGTGTGGTCGATCGGGGCCGGGCTCGCGGTCGTGCGGCAGGTCGTCGCGCCGAGGCGTCCCGCACGGGCAGGCGCCGGGCCGCGCAGGGCCTCGCGCACGCTCGATGCCCTCGTGGGTCCAGCGGTCACGGCGCTCGGTCCGGCACGCAGGGCAGCCCGGCCGCTCGTGCCGCTGCTCGTCGCGCTGGGCACCGGCGTGGTGCTCGTCGTCGTCGTGACGCTCGTGCGTCCGCTGTGGGTGGGGATGCTCGCCGGAGGACCGGGGCCGGGTCCTGCCGGCTGGCCGCCGGACTGGGAGGTCGCCCAGTGCGACGTCGGCCAGGGCGACGCGATGGTGGTGCGCACCGCGCCCGGTCATGGCCTCATGATCGACGTCGGCCCGTCGGGCGGAGGTGCAGGACGCTGCCTCACGGAGCTCGGGATCGAGCACGTCGACCTCCTGGTCCTCTCGCACTTCCACGCGGACCACGTCGGAGGGATCGAGGACGTGCTGGCGGCCGCGTCCGTCGGCGAGGTGCTCGTGAGCCCGGTGCTCGATCCTGCGTCCCAGGCTGCCGAGGTCCTCGACCTGCTCGCTGAGCACGGCATCCTCGTCACGACGGCCACCGCGGCAGCGTCTGGGGTGGTGGCGGGCGACGCCACGGTCTCGTGGCGCGTGCTGGCCCCCGTCCTCGACGCGCAGACGAGCACGGGTGCGGCGTCCGACGTCGAGGGCGGAGCGAACGACGGCAGCGTCGCCCTCGAGGTCCGGACACAGCACCTCAGCGTCGTCGCTCTGGGGGACCTCGAGCGCGAGGGCCAGGCGGGCCTGCTCCGTCGGCTCCGGACGGAGGGCACGGAGGAGGTCGACGTCGTCAAGATGGCGCACCACGGCTCAGCTGTGCAGGACGTGGCGCTGGCGCAGCTGTTGTCACCTCGGGTGACGCTGGTGAGCTCTGGAGCAGGGAACACGTACGGCCACCCGGCCCCTGATGCCGTGAGCCTCTACCGGTCGGTGGGCAGCGCGATCCTGCGCACGGACGTGTGCGGCACGGTCGGTGTGCTCGAGCGCGACGGTGAGCTCCTCGTCGTGGGGGAGTGCCCCTGACGAGGCGCAAGGTCCTCGCCAGGAGCACCGACGTGACACCCTAGGACCATGGCAGCCCCCACACGCAGCGCTCGCGCGACAGCCTCCGGCACCGCATGGGACAAGGCGCAGCTCGCGCCCGTCGTGCTCGTCCACGGTGCCGAGGGCCTGCTCGTGGACCGGGCGGTCGAGAGGCTGACCATGCTCGCGCGCGAAGCCGACCCCGAGACCGAGCGGACCGTCGTCGACGCCTCCGCATACCAGTCGGGGATGCTCTCGGTCCTCACCAGCCCGTCGCTCTTCGGCGAGCCGCGGATCGTGGTCCTCGCAGGAGCCCAGGCTGCGTCCGACGCACTGCTCACCGACGTCATCTCCTACGTCGAGGCGCCGGCGCCAGACGTGTGGCTCGTCGTCGAGCACCGCGGGGGCGTCCGAGGAAAGAAGATGCTCGACGCGGTGAGGTCCTCGGGCGCGCCGGTCGTCGCCTGCGAGCCGATCAAGAAGGACACCGACAAGGTCGCGTTCGCCAGCGCCGAGTTCAAGCGCGCGTCTCGACGAGCCTCGCCCGGTGCGGTCCGGGCGCTCGTGGAAGCGGTCGGCAGCGACCTCCGCGAGCTCGCGTCGGCGTGCGCGCAGCTCGTGGCCGACTCGGAGCGTGCGATCGACGAGCCTGCGGTCGAGAAGTACTACGGCGGACGGGTCGAGGCGAGCGGGTTCCGCGTCGCTGACGCCGCGATCGCTGGAGACGCGGGCCAGGCGGTCTCTCTCCTGCGTCACGCACTGGCGACCGGAGCGGACCCGGTGCCGGTCGTCGCGGCGCTGGCGATGAAGCTGCGCACCCTCGCGAAGGTTGCCGGGCTCCGTGGCCACGGCCGCTCGGCGGCGGATCTCGGGCTCGCTCCGTGGCAGGTCGACCGGGCGCGCCGCGACCTTGCCGGATGGACCCCAGAGGGGCTGGCTGCCGCGATCTCGGCCACAGCCCAAGCCGATGCGGAGGTCAAGGGCGCAGGGCGCGACCCGGTCTTCGCGGTCGAGCGTGCGGTGCTGGTGGTCGCCCGCAGCGCAGGCCGCTGAGGCGCCTGCCCCGGACGCACCAGAGGCGCCGTCCCGACACGGGAAACGGCGCCTCTGGCTGGTCTGTCTGCGCTAGCGCAGGCCGACCGTGAGACTCACAGACCGCTGACGGCCTTCGCGAGAGCTGACTTGCGGTTCGCGGCCTGGTTGGAGTGGATGACTCCCTTGGACACGGCCTTGTCGAGCTTCTTGGATGCGAGGACCAGAGCAGCGGAAGCAGCTTCCTTGTCGCCACCAGCGACTGCCTGACGGACGCGACGAACGTGCGTCTTGAGCTCAGACTTGACGGCCTTGTTACGCAGGCGCGCCTTCTCGTTGGTGCCGATGCGCTTGATCTGGGACTTGATGTTAGCCACGTGAGGACTCTCTTGTATGTTCGCCGAAGCGATGTGAACAGGTCGTAGAAGGCGTTTCCAGCACCGGGACTGGGGTGGGGAACCCGTGGAGAGGTACTGGAATGGTGTCCGCCGACCCGGGCGGACACGCAAACGACCACACTAGCAGGGATCGCCCTGGAGTGACTGGGGCTCGGGGCTTCGTCCCTGACGGGCGTCGCGCCTCAGCTGGCCTCGGCTGCGACCTTGTCGAACACGTCGCGGTCCATGATCGCGCCTTCGCGACGGACCTTCTCGGGGTCGACGCGGATGATGCGGTCCAGGCGGATCTCGCTCTCCCTGCCTTCGCGGTCCCACGGCCCCGTACCGATGTCGAGCCACCGCCGACCCCATCGGGCTTCGTCGGCCGCGTCCTTCGAGTGGTCCTTGCTCGTGAGCATGAGGGCGAGGAGCCATCCGCCGTCGCGCCCGACCACGAGGACGGGACGGTCTTTGCCCTGCGTGTGGTCCTCCTCGTAGGGAACCCACGTCCAGACGATCTCTCCGGGGTCTGGCTCCCCGTCGAGCTCGGGGGAGTACTGGGGGTGCAGCGTCCCGTCGAAGTCGCCCGGATAGTCGGCCCCGACAGGGGGAGCACCGGTGCTCGACGCTGCCTTCTGGGGCTTCGTCGTGGTGCTGGGAACCCTCGGCTTCGGGGACGGGTTCGAGCGGCCCGTCGACCGGCTGCGCCTGGGGGAGGGGGACGGCGTGCTCGCGGACCGCTCCCGCGGGAGGGCCGCCGCGAGTGCGTGCCGTGCCGCGCTCAGGAGAAGGGACTTCCAGTGTGTTGTCGCCACGTGAGCAGGGTACCGGCGTCTGACCGGTGCGTTCTCCACGAGAGAGGGCAGCAGCAGCGAACGATGGGTGCACCGACGGGCTCGATGCCCCCACTTGCGTAGATGCGTGCTGTACGTCACATTTGCTTGGGTCGCGCTGGGCAACGACGCACGGCGCACCGACACCTGGAGGCGCAATGACTGATCCATCCCGGATCGGGCCGGCGAAGGACGATCCAGCAGCCGCTCGCCCTGACGAGATCATGACGCAGACCGACTATCAGCGTGTGCAGGACAGCCCGGAGTTCCAAGACCTCAGACGACGTTTCCGTCGCTTCGTCTTCCCGATGACCGCGTTCTTCCTCCTCTGGTACGTCGTGTACGTGCTGCTCGCCGACTATGCGCAGGACTTCATGAGCACGCCTGTGTGGGGCACGATCAACGTCGGCCTCGTCCTGGGGCTCAGCCAGTTCGTCACGACGTTCGCCATCACGATGACCTACGCCAGCTGGGCGAACAAGCGCCAAGACCCCATCGCCAACGAGCTCCGCCAGCGCATCGAAGGGCAGGACCTCGTATGAGCATCCCGGCTGCGTCCTCACAGACAGTGCTCGCGGAGGCGAGCGAGATCGGCAACCCCGTCGTCAACATCGGGATCTTCCTCACCTTCGTGGCGGTGACGCTCGTCATCGTCCTGCGCGCGTCACGGTCGAACAAGACGGCCGCGGACTACTACGCGGGCGGCCGCAGCTTCACCGGCCCGCAGAACGGGACCGCCATCGCGGGGGACTACCTCTCCGCAGCGAGCTTCCTCGGGATCTGCGGCGCCATCGCCGTCAACGGCTACGACGGGTTCCTCTACTCGGTCGGGTTCCTCGTCGCGTGGCTGGTCGCGCTCCTGCTCGTCGCCGAGCTCCTGCGCAACACGGGCAAGTTCACGATGGCCGACGTCCTCTCGTTCCGGCTCCGGCAGCGGCCGGTCCGGATGGCGGCGGCGCTCACGACCCTCGCCGTCGTGTTCTTCTACCTCCTCGCGCAGATGGCAGGCGCCGGAGGTCTCGTCGCGCTCCTCCTCGGGATCGACGGGACCGTCGGGCAGGGGATCGTCATCGCGGTCGTCGGCGCGCTCATGATCCTCTACGTCCTGGTCGGTGGGATGAAGGGCACCACGTGGGTGCAGATCATCAAGGCGATCCTCCTCATCGTCGGCGCCGGGGTCATGTGCGTGTGGGTGCTCGCCACCTTCGGGTTCAACCTCTCGGACCTCATCCAGGGGGCGATCGACACGTCGGGCAACCCGGCGCTCGCAGAACCGGGCGCGCGCTACGGCGCGAGCGAGACGACGAAGCTCGACTTCCTCTCCCTCGCCCTCGCCCTGGTCCTGGGGACCGCGGGCCTCCCGCACGTCCTCATGCGCTTCTACACCGTGCCGACGGCCAAAGAGGCACGACGGTCGGTCGTGTGGGCCATCTGGCTCATCGGCGTCTTCTACCTCTTCACCCTCGTCCTGGGTTTCGGTGCGGGTGCGCTGGTCGGTGCCGACACGATCACGGCGGCACCGGGAGGCGTGAACTCCGCGGCGCCGCTGCTCGCGTTCGAGCTCGGTGGGGAGATCCTCCTGGGCATCATCTCGGCGGTCGCGTTCGCCACGATCTTGGCTGTGGTCGCAGGGCTGACGATCACCGCTGCGGCGAGCTTCGCCCACGACATCTACGCGTCGGTCATCAAGCACGGCGAGGTCTCCCCGGACGGTGAGGTGCGGGTCGCGCGGATCACCGTCGTGGCGATCGGCGTCCTCGCGATCCTCGGCGGGATCTTCGCCAACGGGCAGAACGTGGCCTTCCTCGTCGCGCTCGCGTTCGCTGTCGCAGCCAGCGCCAACCTGCCGACGATCATCTACTCGTTGTTCTGGAAGCGGTTCAACACGCGAGGGGCGCTGTGGAGCATGTATGGCGGTCTCGGCTCGTGCCTCGTCCTCATCGCGTTCTCGCCGGTCGTCTCGGGCAAGGTCAACGCGGACGGCACGAGCGCGTCGATGATCCGTGACGTGGGGATCGACTTCTCGTGGTTCCCGCTCGAGAACCCGGGCATCGTGACGATCCCTCTCGCGTTCCTCCTCGGGATCGTCGGGACGCTCACGAGCTCCGAGCGCCCGGACCTGGAGAAGTACGCCGAGATGGAGGTCCGCTCGTTGACCGGCGCAGGCTCGGAGAAGGCGGTCCTGCCGCACTGATGGGCCTCTGGGAAGCCGTCTGAACGGTCCCGACACGCCGTCGAGGTCCCTCGGCGTGTCGGGACCGCGGGCAGGCTCGTGGGAGGATGAACCGTGTGACTCCCATCCCTTCAGCGGCCAACCTCGCCCGCATTCAGCCCGCGGCCACTGCACCGGAGCTGCTCCGCAACTTCTCGATCATCGCGCACATCGACCACGGCAAGTCGACGCTGGCCGACCGCATGCTCCAGATGACCGGCGTCGTCGACCCGCGTGCCATGCGCGCCCAGTACCTCGACCGCATGGACATCGAGCGTGAGCGCGGGATCACGATCAAGTCCCAGGCCGTCCGCATGCCCTGGGAGGTCGACGACGAGAACGGCGTGCCCACCGGGTACGCGCTGAACATGATCGACACCCCCGGGCACGTCGACTTCACGTACGAGGTCTCCCGCTCGCTCGCGGCGTGCGAGTCGGCTGTGCTCCTCGTCGACGCGGCGCAGGGCATCGAGGCCCAGACGCTCGCGAACCTGTACCTCGCCATGGAGAACGACATGGCGATCATCCCGGCGCTCAACAAGATCGACCTGCCGGCGGCACAGCCCGAGAAGTACGCCGAGGAGCTCGCGAACCTCGTCGGCTGCGAGCCGGAGGAGATCCTCCTCATCTCCGGCAAGACCGGCATGGGCGTCCCCGAGCTGCTCGACCGCATCGTCCTCAAGACGCCCCCGCCCACCGGAGACCCGAACGCCCCCGCGCGAGCGATGATCTTCGACTCCGTCTACGACACCTACCGCGGCGTCGTGACCTACGTGCGCGTCGTCGACGGACAGCTCAGCCCGCGCGAGCGGATCATCATGATGTCGACGAGAGCCGTCCACGAGCTCCTCGAGATCGGGGTCTCCTCACCCGAGCCGGTCCCGACGAAGGGCCTGGGCGTCGGCGAGGTCGGCTATCTCATCACCGGCGTCAAGGACGTGCGTCAGTCCAAGGTCGGTGACACCGTCACCAACGCAGCGAAGCCAGCCGCCGAAGCCCTCGGCGGCTACTCCGACCCCAAGCCCATGGTCTTCTCCGGTCTCTACCCGGTCGACGGCTCGGACTACCCGATCCTGCGCGACGCGCTCGACCGGCTCAAGCTCAATGACGCCGCCCTCATCTACGAGCCCGAGACCTCGGTCGCACTCGGGTTCGGCTTCCGCGTCGGCTACCTCGGCCTCCTGCACCTGGAGATCGTCCGAGAACGCCTCGAGCGCGAGTTCAACCTCGACCTCATCTCGACCGCACCCAACGTCATCTACGAGGTGACGATGGAAGACAAGTCGATCATCACGGTGACGAACCCGAGCGAGTTCCCCGGCGGCAAGATCGGCGAGGTCCGCGAGCCCATCGTCAAGGCCACGGTCATCGCACCGTCCGAGTTCATCGGTGCCGTCATGGAGCTGTGCCAAGGGCGTCGCGGTGAGCTCCAGGGCATGGACTACCTCTCTGCGGACCGCGTGGAGATGCGCTACATCCTGCCGCTGGCAGAGATCGTCTTCGACTTCTTCGACCAGCTGAAGTCCAAGACGCGTGGCTATGCCTCGCTCGACTACGACGTCATCGGCGACCAGGCCGCAGCGCTCGTCAAGGTCGACATCCTCCTCCAGGGGGAGCAGGTCGACGCGTTCAGCGCGATCGTGCACAAGGACAACGCCTACTCCTACGGCGTGATGATGGTCGGCAAGCTGAAGAACCTCATCAACCGCCAGCAGTTCGAGGTGCCCATCCAGGCAGCGATCGGCGCTCGGGTCATCGCACGCGAGACCATCCGCGCGATGCGCAAGGACGTCCTCGCCAAGTGCTACGGCGGTGACATCTCCCGCAAGCGCAAGCTGCTCGAGAAGCAGAAGGAGGGCAAGAAGCGCATGAAGACCATCGGGACCGTCGAGGTGCCCAAGGAAGCCTTCATCTCCGCGCTGACGTCTGACCAGACGGAGACCAAGGACAAGAAGAAGTGACGACGGACCCGACGAGGTGACGCTGCTGTGAGCCCCGCACTGCCTGACGGGGAACCGGTTCCCGACGACGGGTCGCTGCCCTCCTGGGTGACGGCCGGCGCAGCCGACCGTGCATTCGGCGTCTACCTGCACGTGCCCTTCTGCACGGTGCGCTGCGGGTACTGCGACTTCAACACGTACACCGCGAGCGAGCTCGGCGGCGGAGCGAGCCAGAACGCGTACGCGACGACCGCGCTCGCGGAGATCGCTCTTGCACGGCAGGTCATGGAGCGTGCGGGGCTCCCGCCGCGCACGGTCTCGACCGTGTTCGTCGGCGGGGGCACCCCGACCCTCTTGCCCGCGGGCGATCTCGCCCGGATGCTCGACGGTGTCCGAGACGCCTGGGGTCTGGCACCCGACGCCGAGGTGACGACCGAGGCGAACCCTGACTCGGTGACGCCGGAGTCTCTCGCGCTCCTCGCGGACGCGGGCTTCACCCGGGTGTCGTTCGGCATGCAGTCGGCCGTGTCGCGGGTGCTGGCGACCTTGGAACGGACCCACGACCCACGGCGGATCCCTGACGTGGTGCGCTGGGCCCGTGACGCTGGTCTCGAGGTGTCCCTCGACCTCATCTACGGCACGCCCGGCGAGTCGCTCGACGACTGGCGCACGAGCGTCGAGTCGGCGTTGGCGACGGGGGTCGACCACGTGTCTGCGTACGCGCTCGTCGTGGAGCCCGGGACCAAGATGGCCGCCCAGGTGCGTCGAGGCCAGATCGACCTGCCGAGCGAGGACGACCAGGCGGAGAAGTACGAGCTGGCCGACGACCTCCTCACGGAGGCAGGGCTCGACTGGTACGAGGTGTCGAACTGGGCGAGGACCGTCGACGGAGCGCAGCGTGCGTGTCGTCACAATCTCGCGTACTGGCGTGGCGAGGACTGGTGGGGCGTCGGACCGGGCGCACACTCGTACATGGGCTCGAACGAGCCGGGAAGTCGCGGTGTCCGCTGGTGGAACGTCAAGCACCCGCTGCGGTATGCGGCTCGTCTCGGTGAGGGGCTGAGCCCTGCGGCCGGTCGCGAGATCCTCGACGACGTCTCCGCCCAGCTCGAGACCGTCATGCTCGGAGCGCGGCTGCGCGAGGGGCTCGATCTCGGCGTTCTCTCGACGCGGGCCCGACGTGCTGTGGCCGGGCACATCGCCTCCGGGCTCGTCGACGGCAGGGCGGTGCTGCGCGGGCGGGTCGTGCTCACGCGCACGGGCCGGCTGCTCGCCGACACGGTCGTGCGCGACCTGACGGACTGACCACCACGGACCGACCGCACGGACCGACCACGACGAGCTGATGACGACGGATGATGACGACGGACTGCTGATGGACCTCAGATGACTCTGGCGCCGACCTCTGTGAACCAGCCCGTCCCTCCCGACGGTCCGAACGGCGCTGCGCGCAAGCCGGTCGCGCCGCGCCCCTCGGGTCGGCCACCGAGGATCTACGGGCTCGACGCGCTCCGTGCCGTCGCTGTTCTCGCAGTGATGGCGTTCCACTTCTTCCCGACCGTCCTGCCAGGCGGGTTCATCGGAGTCGACGTCTTCTTCGTCCTCAGCGGCTTCCTCATCACGACGCTGCTCGTCCGCGAACGGGTGCGCACGACGAGGGTGTCGCTCCGCGCGTTCTGGGTGCGCAGGGTCAGGCGTCTCGTGCCGGCGCTGGTGCTCGTCGTCGTCACGTGCACAGCCTTCGCGGGGGTCCTCGGCGGCGACGTGCTCGTCGGGATCCGCAGCCAGGTGGCCGGTGCGCTGACCTTCTCGAGCAACTGGGTCTACATCGCCGAGGGGGCGACGTACTCCAACGACCTCAGCCCGCAGGTGTACCAGAACTTCTGGTCGCTCGCGGTGGAGGAACAGTTCTACCTCCTGTGGCCTCTGGCTCTCGTCGCGGTGTACGCGACCAAGCGCTCACGGACGGTCGGGCTCGTCGCGACCGGTGCGATCGGTGTCGCCTCCGCCGTGCTCATGGCTGTGACGTACCAGGTGGGCGAAGACCCGTCGCGTGTCTACTACGGCACCGACACCCACCTCTTCGGCCTCATGGCCGGTGCTTTCTTCGCCTTGTGGTTCGCGCCGCGCGAGCCAGGAGACGACGCTCGTCCGACCTGGTGGCGGGTGCATCGTCCGACCGTCGGGTGGGAGCGGTCCGCTGTGGTGCTCGTCGGGCTGCTGAGCGGGAGCGGGCTCGTCGTCCTGGCGCTCTTCCTCAGGACAGGATCACCGTTCACCTATCGCGGCGGGCTGGTGCTCGCGTCGGTCGCCACCGTCGGGGTCGTCGCGACGGTCGTCCGTGGGCAACGGGTGGCGCGTCTCGTGGAGAGAGGGCCGCTGCGGTGGGTGGGGCAGCGCTCGTACGGCCTCTACCTGTGGCACTGGCCCCTCGTCGTGCTGGTCGCTCAGGTGCTCGACGGGGCGCTTCCTGGGCACGCCTCGCAGCCTGTCGTTGCAGTGACGGCCACCGTCCTGACCCTCGTCGCAGCGTGGGCGTCCTACCGGTTCGTCGAGAAGCCGGTCCTCGACCACGGGCTGCGGGCCGTCGGCGCCGAGGTCGTCCGGCGCGCACGCGACCGCATCGATGCTGCCTGGATCGAACGCCACGGGGGATGGCGCACCCACGGGCGCCGCGCGAGGCTCGCTGCCTCCACCCTGGTCGTCGTGCTCGTCGTCGGGGCGGTCGGCGCGGCATTCGTCCGTGAGCCCGCGCAGTCCGCCCTCGAGGCCCAGATCCTCCGTGGGCAGGTGGTCGCTGACGCTACGACCCAGCACGAGGCACCGACGCCAGACGCGACAGAGCCGGGGGACGAGGCCGACCCAGGGAGCGCCGACGAGGGTGATGCGGCTCCCGAGCCGTCGAACGGACCGACGCCGACACCGACCGCGCCCGCGCCCGCACCAGCACCGGTTCCTGCCCCCGGACCGCCTCCTGGAGACCAGGTCACGGTCATCGGGGACTCCGTGACCCTCATCAGTGCGGCCGCGCTGACGGCCGCGCTGCCCGGCGTCTACATCGACGCCGCGGTCTCCCGTCAGATGAAGACGACACCCGAGGTCGTGGTCGGGCTGCGCGACGCCGGTGTGCTGCGCCCCTACGTGGTCGTCTCTCTCGCGACGAACAGCACGGTGACCGACAGGGTCATGGACGAGGCCATCACAGCGATCGGCGCCGACCACCACGTCGTGCTCGTCACCGGCTACGGCGACCGTCCATGGATCGGGCCGACCAACGACCAGATCCGGGCCGCCGCCACCAGGCACCCCAACGTCGTCGTCGCGGACTGGCAGAGCGCGCTGACGGCTGCCCCAGAGGGGATCGGCAAGGACGGCGTTCACCCTCAAGGCCCTGGCCAGGACCTCTACGCGAGCACGCTCGTCGCAGCGCTGACCGAGGCCGCGGGACGCGCCAGCACCGGCTGACGCGGTCCGTCAGGGGGCGGGCGCAGTGACGAAGTCGATGAGCTCTTCCACCCGGCCGAGCAACGACGGCTCGAGGTCCGCGTAGCTGCGCACCGTCCCGAGGATCTTCTTCCATCCCAGCGCCACGTCCGTCTGGCTCTCGGCCGGCCACCCGAGCTCGCGGAGGATCCCGTACTTCCACTCCGTGCCACGATCGATCACGGGCCAGGCCTCGAGGTCGATCCGGTCTGGCCGCACGGCCTGCCACACGTCGACGTACGGGTGGCCGAGGATGAGCACCCTGCCCCCGGGGAACTGACGCATGACGTCGTCGGCGATGCGCCGTTCTTTGCTGCCGGGCACGAGGTGGTCGACGAGGACACCGACCCGGCGGCTCGCGCTCGGACCGAACTCGGCGAGCGCGTCCGCGAGGTTGTCCACACCGTCGAGCCCCTCGACGACCACACCCTCGATCCGCAGGTCGTCGCCCCACACCTTCTCGACGAGCTCGGCGTCGTGCCGTCCCTCCACCCAGATGCGGCTCCCTCGAGCGACGCGTGCGCGTGCGCCCGCGACGGCTCTCGAGCCAGAGGCGGTGCGCGACGGTGGGACAGGGCCCGTCGACCGGTTCGCAGGGACGAGCTCGACCGGCTCGCCGTCGATCCAGAAGCCGGGACCGAGCGGGAAGGTACGGGTGCGTCGAGCGGCGTCTTCGAGGACGACGACGTGCATTCCGCCGGACTTCTCGGTCCGCAGGACTGCACCCACCCACCCGGTGGTGACCTCCTCGACGACGAGCCCGGGCTCAGCCGGGACAGGTCGGGAGACGGGGCGTGCGCTGCGCGTGCGGGACCCGGCGGACAGGACGTCGTGGGAGTAGCGTTCATGGCTCACGCGAGGAAGGCTAGCCGCACACCGGGGAGAGTGACCTGTGCGACACGTGGGCAGACGACCGCGGGCACGTCGTAGAATTAGCACTCAGGTTCGGTGAGTGCTACCAGGGTCGGTGCGTGCGACCGGCACAGAGACGGCACGAGGAGTGGAGGCAGGATGGCGGCTGGCGACGACCGCAGGCTCGACGTGCTCCGCGCGATCGTGGAGGACTACGTCCAGACGCGCGAGCCTGTCGGTTCCAAGGTGCTCGCTGAGCGCCATGCCCTCGGCGTCTCCTCCGCGACGATCCGCAACGACATGGCGGTGCTCGAGGAGGGCGGCTACATCGCGCAGCCCCACACGTCGGCCGGGCGCGTGCCCACCGACAAGGGCTACCGGATGTTCGTCGACAGGCTCTCCTCCGTCAAGGCGTTCTCCAGCGCGGAGAAGAGCGCGATCGAGACGTTCCTCGCCGGTGCGGTCGACCTCGACGACGTCGTCACGCGGGCCGGGCGGCTCCTCGCCCAGCTCACCGGCCAGGTCGCCGTCGTCCAGTACCCGTCGTTGCGACGTTCGGGGCTGCGTCACCTCGAGCTCGTCGTGCTCGGCGAGCGCAGGCTCCTCGTCGTCCTCATCACCGACACCGGCCGCGTCGAGCAGCGCACCCTCGAGCTGACCGAGCCTCCCGACGAGACCTTCCTCGTCGACCTCCGGACACGGCTCAACGTCGCCGCGGCCGGCCGCCGGCTCAAAGAGCTCCGGGCCGCTCTCACCACGCTCGCGGAGACCTACCACCCGGTCGATCGTGATCTTGTCGAGCGGATCGCGGACGTCATCACCGAGACGCTCTCCCAGGAGAGCGAAGAACGCATCGTGCTCGCCGGTACGGCGAACCTCGCCCAGGCGGGCATGCGGTTCGAGCACGCGCTGCGTCCTGTCCTCGAAGCGCTCGAAGAGCAGGTCGTCCTCCTCAACCTCCTCACGGAGATGGCGGAGGACTCCGCCGGCGTCAACGTGCGCATCGGTCGAGAGACGCAGCTCGCCGGGCTCTTCGAGACGTCCGTCGTCACGACCGGGTACGGCTCGGACGGTGACGCGGTCGCAACCATCGGCTCGATCGGCCCCACCCGGATGGACTACCCCGGCACCATCGCCGCCGTGCGAGCAGTCGCCCGCTATCTCTCGAGGATCCTCGGTTCGTGATCCTTCTCGTCAGACCCCGAGCAACCCCCACCAGAACGGCAGAGAGCATTCAGTGACTGATTACTACGAGATCCTCGGCGTCAGCCGGGACGCCAGCCACGACCAGATCAAGAAGGCGTACCGCAAGCTCGCGCGCGAGCTGCACCCGGACGTCGCCGGTCCAGAGGCCGAGGACAAGTTCAAGGACGTGTCCCGGGCCTATGAGGTGTTGTCCAACGCGGACAAGCGTCGCTCGTACGACATGGGCAGCGACCCGTCGGCTCCCGGCGGTGGCATGGGAGGCGGGTTCGGCTTCCAGGACATCTTCGAGACGTTCTTCGGCGGCGGGCAGGCCCAGCGCGGACCCATCCCACGCTCCCGCCGTGGCCAGGATGCCCTCATCCGGCTGGACCTCGACCTCGCGGAGACCGCGTTCGGCGTGCGCCGCGAGATCCCGGTCGAGACCGCGGTCGTCTGCGGCACCTGCTCCGGCTCGTGCTGCAGCCCCGGGACCTCGCCGCGGGTGTGCGACGTGTGCCACGGCCGCGGGACGGTCCAGCGGGTCGCACGCTCGTTCCTCGGCCAGGTCATGACGACCGCACCGTGCGCCGCGTGCCAGGGATTCGGGACGACGATCCCCGAGCCGTGCGCCGAGTGCGCCGGCGAGGGCCGCATCCGCAGCCGCCGGACGGTCGCCGTCGAGGTTCCCGCCGGCGTCGAGACGGGAACCCGGATCAAGCTGACGTCCCAGGGGGAGGTCGGCCCCGCAGGCGGGCCTGCCGGTGACCTCTACTTCGAGATCCGCGAGCGCAAGCACGAGACCTTCCTGCGCCGTGGTGACGATCTGCACTGCACGCTGGAGGTTCCGATGACGGCGGCCGTCCTCGGCACGGTCGTCGAGCTGCAGACGCTCGACGGGCCCGAGAAGCTCGACCTGCGCCCGGGGACGCAGCCCAGCCAGGTCATCACGCTCAAGGGCCTGGGGATCGGTCACCTGCACTCGACCGGCCGTGGCGACCTCAACGTCCATGTCGAGGTGCAGATCCCGAGCGGGTTGTCCGACGAGCAGGCGGAGCTGGTGCGCCAGCTGGCCGCGCTGCGCGGGGAAGAGCACGTCGACGGACAGATGTCGGCTGCGCACCCGGGTGTGTTCTCGCGGCTGCGTGACAAGTTCGCGGGTCGGTAGTGAGCGCGCCCGTCTTCCTCGCCGAGCCCGGCGCGCTGTCGTCGTGCGAGCCAGGGAGCACGTTCGTGCTCGACGGGGACGAGGGTCGGCACGCGGGTGTCGTCCAGCGGCGTGGCCCGGGGGAGCGGATCGACGTCGTCGACGGTGCGGGCGTGCGGCTGCGCTGTGTGATCGCGTCGGTGCAGTCGTCGACGCTGGACCTCGTGGTCGAGGACGTGGTCCACGAGCCCGCCGACGGTGTCGAGATCGTGCTCGTCCAGGCGCTCGCCAAGGGCGACCGTGACGAGATGGCCGTCGAGGCCGCGACCGAGGTAGGCGTGGACGCGATCCTGCCGTGGCAGGCGGAACGCTCCGTGGTCGTGTGGCGCGGCGACCGGGCGGCGAAGTCGCGTGCGCGGTGGGTCGGGGTGGTGCGCGCTGCGACGAAGCAGGCTCGTCGGGCCGTCATGCCGCGTGTCGGGCTCGTGGTGGACGCTGCGGGCCTCGTCACGGCCGTCGAGCGCGTCCGGGCGGGCGGCGGAACGACGCTGGTCTTGCACGAGGAGGCCACCCGACCGCTGGCGGAGGTCGAGCTCCCTGCGACCCGTGCCGTGGCTGCGTCGGGCGAGATGCGGGCTGCCCCGGACGTGCACGACGGGGACGGACCTGACGAGCGGGTCCGAGAGGTGATGCTCGTCGTGGGGCCCGAGGGCGGGATCAGCGACCGCGAGCTCGCGCGGCTCGTCGATGCCGGCGCGGTGCCGGTGCGGCTCGGCCCGCACGTCTTGCGCACGTCGACCGCGGGACCTGTCGCGGCTGCTCTCGTCGCACAGCGGCTCGGGCGCTGGCGCTGACGACGCGGTGCAGACGCGCTAGCCTCGGAAGATGACCACGGACCACGACACCGAGACGATGCCCGCCGACGCAGACTGCCTGTTCTGCAAGATCGTGGCGGGCGACGTCCCAGCCGACGTCGTCGCGTCGAACGATCGCGTCATCGCGTTCCGGGACATCAACCCGCAGGCTCCGATGCACGTGCTCGTCGTGCCGCGTGAGCACTACGGTGACATCGCCCAGCTGGCCGCTGGCGCGCCCGACCTGCTCGCGGACGTCGTCGCGCTCGCTGACGAGGTCGCCAGCGAGCAGGCAGACGGCCAGTTCCGGCTGATCTTCAACTCAGGACCGCACGCCGGGCAGAGCGTGTTCCACGTCCACGGGCACGTCCTCGGTGGCGCTCACCTCGGGTGGTCGCCCGCCTGACCACGCCCGCTCCGCGTGCGGCCCGCAGCGGTGCGAAAGATAGACTGCACCGATCGAGGACGACACGTCCGGACGAGCACGGACCACGGGAACGAGCACACCGCCACATGGCAGCAGACGACACGAGCGCGGGAGCGCCACACACCCACGTCGAGCACCGGATCGTCGTTCCGGTCGGTGTCTCCGTCTCCGCGCTCCTCGGCCCGGTCGACTCGGTGCTCCGCGCCATCGAGGCGGGGTTCCCCACCATCGACGTCCGGGTCCGCGAGAACGAGATCGCACTGCGCGGCCCTGCCGCTGACCTCGCGCTCGCGTCCCGTCTGGTCGACGAGCTCATCGACGTCGCCGCGGCAGGGACGCCGCTGACCGCCGACGTGGTGGCGCGCTCGATCACGATGCTCACCGAGCAGTCGGCGACGCGACCCACCGACGTGTTCACGCTGAGCATCCTGTCCAGCCGCGGCCGGACGATCCGCCCGAAGACGGCAGGCCAGAAGCACTACGTCGACGCGATCGACGCGAACACCGTGACCTTCGGGATCGGGCCGGCAGGCACAGGAAAGACGTACCTGGCGATGGCCAAGGCCGTGCAGGCGCTCCAGGCACGGCAGGTCAGCCGCATCGTCTTGACGCGGCCTGCCGTCGAGGCTGGCGAGCGGCTCGGGTTCCTTCCCGGGTCGCTGTCGGACAAGATCGATCCGTACCTGCGCCCGTTGTACGACGCGCTCCACGACATGCTCGAGCCCGCGTCGATCCCCAAGCTCATCGAGGCAGGCACGATCGAGGTCGCGCCCCTGGCGTACATGCGTGGCCGGACGCTCGACGACGCCTTCATCATCCTCGACGAAGCACAGAACACCACGGCCGAGCAGATGAAGATGTTCCTCACCCGGCTGGGTTTCTCCTCGAAGATGGTCATCACCGGGGACGTCACCCAGATCGACCTCCCCGGCGGGACGCCGTCCGGGCTGCGGATCGTCGAGGACGTCCTCACCGGTGTCGACGACGTCGAGTTCTGCCCCCTGAGCTCCGGTGACGTGGTCCGTCACCGTCTGGTCGGCGAGATCATCGACGCCTACGCACGCTGGGACGTCAGCGGAGCGACCGCTCCGTCCGCACACCGCGGTCCTCGCGACCGGGCACACGAGAAGGGCCACCGCAGGTGAGCATCGAAGTCAACAACGAGTCCGGCTACGAGGTCGACGAGGCGGAGTTCGCCGCGCTCGGACGGTTCGTGCTCGAGGAGATGCACGTCCACCCCCTCACCGAGCTGTCCATCCTCTTCGTCGACACCGAGGTGATGACCGAGCTCCACGTGCAGTGGATGGACGAGCCAGGCCCCACCGACGTCCTCTCGTTCCCGATGGACGAGCTGCGCCCCGGGCGCGAGGGCGACGTGACCCCGGCCGGTCTGCTCGGGGACGTCGTCGTGTGCCCCGAGATCGCCGCTCAGCAGGCGACCGTGGCGGGTCACTCGACGGTCGAGGAGATGCTCCTGCTCACGACGCACGGGATCCTTCACCTCCTCGGGTACGACCACGCGGAACCGGAGGAGGAGAAGGAGATGTTCGGGCTCCAGCGCACGCTGCTCCTCACCTTCCTCGCCAGCCGTCGGTCGTCGTGACGTGAACACGCTCAGCGGTGCCCCGATCGGGTGGCTCCTCGTGTTCGCTCTCGTCGGGATCTCGCTCGCGGCGCTGCTCAGCGCGGGGGAGGCTGCCGTCGTCCGCGTGACGCGCACGGCGGTCGGTGAGATCGTCGACACCCGGAGCGAGATCGCCGACCGGATCCAGCGTCTCGTCGTGAGCCCCGGACACACTGCGGCCTCGGCCGCGTTTGTCCGGGTGTTCGCGGAGATGCTCGCGACAGCCTGCATCACCGTGTGCGTCGCGGCGCTCGTCGACCCGTGGTGGCTCGTCCTGCTCATCTCGGTCGTCGTCGGCGCGCTCGTCGCGCTCGTCCTCGTGCGGATCAGCCCGAGGACCATCGGGCGACGTCGCCCGGCGCAGACCCTCGTCTTCCTCAGCTCGCTGCTCGACGTCGTGCTGAGGATCACCGGTCCGATCACGCAGTACACGGGAGCCAGCCGGTCGCCGACCGACGCCATGGACGAGCACGAGCTCCGGGACATGGTCGACCGCGTGAGCGACGCCCGAGCCATCGAGGACGACGAGCGGACGATGCTGCGGTCCGTGTTCGAGCTCCGCACCACGCTCACACGCGAGGTGATGGTGCCCCGCACCGACATGGTGACCTCGATGGCCGCCACGCCGCTGCCCAAGGCGCTCGCCCTCTTCCTGCGCTCGGGCTTCTCCCGCGTCCCGGTCGTCGGGGAGTCCGTCGACGAGCTGCTCGGCGTCGCCTACTTCAAGGACGTCGTCCGGGTCCTCAACCACTCCCAGGACGCTGAGACCAGGACGCTCGGCGAGGTCATGCGCTCCCCGCTCTTCGTCCCGGAGTCGAAGGCGGTCGACGACCTCCTGCGGGAGATGCAGAGCGCGTCGTCGCACATCGCGCTCGTCGTCGACGAGTACGGCGGCATCGCCGGGCTCGTGACGATCGAGGACGCGCTCGAGGAGATCGTCGGGGAGCTCACCGACGAGCACGACTCCGTCGCCCCGGAGATCGAGGAGATCGAACCCGGAACCTTCCGTGTGCCGGCGCGGCTGGCGCTCGACGAGCTGGGCGAGCTGTTCGACCTCGACGTGAACGACGACGAGGTCGACACGGCCGGCGGTCTGCTCGCGAAGGCGCTGGGCAAGGTGCCGCTCACCGGGTCCACCGCAGACGCCAACGGGCTGCACCTCGTCGCTGAACGGGTCGAGGGCCGTCGCAAGCAGCTCTCGAGCATCCTCGTGTGCCGCAGCGACCCGGCAGAGCGCCCCACGAACCATGGACGACGAGCCTTCGACGAGAACCGCACGAGCGATGATCGCCGCACACCCACCGATCAGCAGGAGATGGAACGATGACCCCCAGCACACCCACAGGCCAGTCCGGGGGCACGGCACCGCACAGGTCCGGGTTCGCGTGCATGGTCGGCCGTCCGAACGCCGGCAAGTCCACCTTGACGAACGCACTTGTCGGCCAGAAGGTCGCGATCACGTCCGGGCGCCCGCAGACGACCCGGCACACGATCCGTGGGATCGTCCACCGGGAGGACGCTCAGCTCATCCTCGTCGACACACCGGGTCTGCACCGTCCGCGCACGCTGCTCGGCGAGCGCCTCAACGACCTCGTCCGCGAGACGCTCACGCAGGTCGACGTCATCGCCTTCTGCCTCCCGGCGGACCAGAAGGTCGGGCCCGGCGACAGATATATCGCGAAAGAGCTGTCCCAGCTCATGACCGGGCGTCACCCCACACCGGTGGTCGCTGTCGTGACGAAAGCAGACCTCGTCTCGCGCGAGGAGCTCGGTGTCCACCTGCTCGCGATCGACGGTCTCGGCGAGTGGGCTGACATCGTTCCGGTCTCAGCCGTGGACGGGTACCAGGTGCAGACCCTCGCGGACGTCCTCGTCAAGCACCTTCCCGAGGGCGGGGACCTCTACCCCGACGGCGAGCTCACCGACGAGCCCGCGAGCGTCATGGTCGCCGAGCTCGTCCGCGAGGCGGCCCTCGAGGGCGTGCGCGACGAGCTCCCGCACTCTCTCGCGGTCGTCGTCGACGAGATCACGCCGCGCGAAGGTGGTAGCGGCCCCAACCCGCTCCTGGACGTCCGCGTGAACCTCTTCGTCGAGCGCGACAGCCAGAAGGCGATCATCATCGGTCGTGGTGGCGCACGCCTGCGTCACGTCGGGACGGAAGCCCGCAAGGGGATCGAGGCGCTGCTCGGCAACCGCGTGTACCTCGACCTCCACGTCAAGGTCGCCAAGGACTGGCAGCGCGACCCCAAGCAGCTCGGCCGGATGGGCTTCTGAAGCGTGGTCAACGCGTGAGCGCGCGTGCGGTGAACTGACGACGGCCGACACGGACGCTGCCGTCAGCAGGCACATGGACCCGTGCTCCGGCAGCGACGTCCAGAGGCTCGCCGTGAGCCGTGAGGACGCTCGTCCCGTTGGTCGAGCCGCGGTCGGTCACCCAGAAGCCGCCGTCGTCGATCCCGAACTCGAGATGAGTCTTCGAGACCGAGCGCAGGTCGTCGTCCACGACGAGCAGGTCGTCGTGCCGCTCGCCTGCGGCAGACCGTGGCCGGCGGCCGACGAGTCCCGAGCCGTGCACGGTGAACGACTGCCCGTTGTCGAACGACAGGAGGAAACCCTCCGCGGGAGCACGTCGCGGGGGAGCCGAGAGCGACTCGACCGCCGGGCCGGGCGCCGAGGCCTCGGGTGCGGCAGACCGCGGCGGAGCCCAGCTCGGGAGCGCTTGGGAGAACTGCGGGCTGTGGACCGGGGCGACGACGGGAACCGGCACCGTCGGTGGGGGCTCAGCGGCGGACCCAGGGGCGCCGGCCCCGAGGGCCGATGGCACCGACAGCGCAGCCGCACCAGGAGGTACCGGCTCGTCCGCGGGATGCTCTGTGCGCTGGGCGAGCGCACGTCGAGAGACGTCGATCATCGTCGTCTTGGCGAGAGAGTCGTGCCATCCCTGCTTGAGCGGCCCACGGTCCCAGGCTCCGGACGCCACCACGACCCACTGACCGACAGTCGCCACGAGGAACCCGGCCAGCACGACGAGGCCGCGGACCGCGCTCTGGGCGATCCCCGGAGCGAACGGGCCGTCTGCACGAACGGTCCGCACGCGCAGGAGAGCGTTGCCGACCGTGAGCCCTGACCGACCTTCCCAGACGCAGAGCCCCACGGGCACCTCGACGAGCGCGAGCCCCGCCAGAAGGAACGAGTCCGTCAGCAGGTAGACGCCGAGGGTCACGACAGCAGTCGTCGTGAGGTCGACGGCGAAGGCCGCGACCCGACGCCCGACGGGCGCGACAGTCATCGACGCCCCCTGCCCGGGAACGATGTGGCGGGTGGTGCTGGTGCCCCGCGGAACGCGAGGTGCTCGGGTCGTGCTGGTCATGTCCGTGCCTCAAGAGCTCTGGGGGTGGAGTGGTCTGGGCCGTGCGGCGGATCATCCGGAGACGGCGCTCCGCACCATCTCGACCACCCCGATCGTCACGAGGGCAGCCGGCAGGCTGAGAGCGACCACGAGCCCCTCGAGACTATCGGTGAGGCGGGAGAGACCGACAGATCGACGACCGCGACGGATCGCTCCGGCGGCGAACACGACGAGCATGCCGAGAGCCGCGAGCCCGCACGCCAGCGGGAGCGCGCTCGTCGGTCCGCCGACGAAGGCCGTGCGCAGGACGATCGCCAGCAGCATCGCGGCCGCGGCGGCGCGGGGCGCGGTCCTCGACGACGGGGCGCGCGCCGTGCGGGGCACGCTCGTGAGCGCGACGGCGACGAGCAGCACGAGGACGACGGCCGTGACGCCCTCGGCGCCGCCGGGCGGCGTGCCCAGCAGGACGAACGGCGTCGTTGCTGCGGCCATGACGCTCAGCGCGACCGTCCCCGCGGCGAGCAGCCGGTCGCCGCGGCCTACGGCCCTCTCCACGACGGGCGAGCGCACCGCCGGCGGCGGGGCGGGCGCCGCGCCGCGGACCGACAGCGCGCTCCGCGTCACGTGGGCCGCATCGACGAGGAACACGACCGGGACCCGCAGGGCGCACGACGGCAGAAGTCGCAGGAGGAGAGGAACGAGCCCGAGGAGGACCGCTGCGGCGGTCCAGGCAGGCAGCCCGAGGGTGAGGGCAGCGCCAGCGACACCGGCGACGCCAGCGCACGACGTCGCCAGGACGACCGCCACCTGGACGCCGTCGTCTCGTGCGCGGCTGGCACGAGCACGGACAGCGGCGAGCGCCGACACCACGCTCGCACCGACGAAGCCTGCGACCACCGCGAGCTGGTCGCTCGAGGCCAGTGTCGTGTCGACCGTGGTCGCGCCACCGGCGCACGCCAGGAGCGCCGCCACGACGAGGCTGGTCTCGGTGCCGCCGTCGTGACGCACCGCAGGCGACAGCCCCAGGAGGAGCGCTGCGAGGAGGAAGGTTCCCGCGACGACCTGCTGCCCGGTGCCGGACACCGCACCGGTCTGCACGAGTCCCGGGACCGTCGACATCGTGACGACAGCGAGCGCGCACGCGCCGGCGAGCGCTACGAGCAGGACCTGCGGCGCCGGTGCTCGCACGGTCGGTGCGCCCGCGGCAGCGACCGGGGAGGAGACCACCTCAGGGGCGGTGCGGTCCTCCGTGCGCGTGACGACGCCCGACGAGGCAGCGCTCACGTGCACGACCGCGCCGTCGTGCAGGACCACCCCGGCGGCCGCAGCCAGATCGAGCCGCGTCCCGTCGGACGTCACCACGACGAGGGCCGGGTCGGACGGGTCGACGCCGACCGACCGCAGCGCGTCGGCGACCGAGACGTGGTCGGGGACGAGCACGTCCACGCTGTGCGCGGAGAACTGGAGGACCACGCGGCGCGACGCGGAGACGGTCTCTGTCACCCCAGCCCCCTCACCGTCGCTGCTGACCGGCGCAGTGCAGCGCGAGCCTACCCATTATTGTGTGGCCTGACTCCCGTGCGGTCACGCACCCGTCCAGGTGACGGGCCGCTCACCGCGGCCGACAGCTCTGAGAGGCTCGCATGAGTACACCGCTGTACCGTGACGCGCGCGCACCGGCCCCGCCGCTGCCCTCCGGACGTCTCGTCATGCAGGCACCACCCGAGCTCGTCCCGTCCGACGGGGTCAGCGGGCTCGTCGCCTCGCTGGTCCCTCTGCTCGGCAGCCTCGGCTCCATCGTCTTCGTCACCATGGCCTCACCAGGGCCACGTGGCCTGGTCGCCGGCGGGATGTTCCTCGTCGCCTCGCTCGGGTTCGTCGTCGTCAACGGGTGGCGCCAGCGCTCGCAGCACCAGGCGACCGTTCTCGGCGCCCGGCGCGAGTACCTGGCCTACCTCGCCGACCTGCGCGCCACGGTGCGCCAGGCAGCGAGCCAGCAGCGTCGTCACGGTCTCTGGAACAACCCAGACCCGACAGCGCTGGCGTCCCTCGCCGAGGACGGGAGCCGGGTCTGGGAACGTTCGCCGGGTCAGGGGGACTACCTCCACGCACGCATCGGTGCTGCCGCCCAGCCGCTGAGCCTCGCACTCGAGGGCGCGCAGACCCCGCCGCTCGCACAGCTCGACCCCGTCGCGGCGTCTGCTGCCCATCGCTTCCTCGTCACGCACCAGGTGCAGCCCGACCTCCCGGTGTCGATCGACATCGCCAGCAGCTCGCGCATCGAGATCACGGGCCCCGAGCCCGAGGCCCGTGGCCTCGCGCGCGCTCTCGTGTCACAGCTCGCAGCGTTCCATTCACCGGAGCATCTCCAGATCGCCGTCGTCGCATCGTCGGGAACGATCGCAGAGTGGGAGTGGGCGAAGTGGCTACCGCACACCCACAGCACGCGGGAGAAGGACAGCGTCGGCCCCGCCCGGATGATCGGGACGGACCTCGACGACCTCGAGCACATGCTCCCGTCCGCACTGCACGAGCGCTCGAGGTTCTCCCCGGACGGACAGGCGGTCTCCCCTCACGTGCTCATCGTCGTCGACGGCGGCCGCGTCGCGCCGGGGAGCGTCCTGGCCCCGCCCGAGGGCGTCATGGGCGTGACGGTCCTCGAGCTGCCAGAGCACTGGGACGACCTCTCGGACCCGCTCCGCCTGCGGCTCGCCGTCGGTGCGGCGCCCGCTCGGGCCGGGGCTCGCGCACCGGTAGAGGTCCTCCGGCTGCGTGAGGCACCGCGGCTCCTCCTGGCCGACGACGCATCGATCCCGGACGCCGAGGCCATGGCTCGTCGGCTGACCTCGAGGTTCGTCGGCTCGGGGGAGTCTCCGAGCGACCCGACCGCGGTGTCTGCGGAGCTCGTGGACCTCCTCGGCATCGACGACGTCCGGGACCTCGACCTAGACGTCACGTGGCGCCCGCGACTTCAGCGGGACCGTCTCCGGGTCCCGATCGGGCTCACCGACCAAGGCCAGCCGCTCGCCCTGGACCTCAAAGAGTCCGCTCATCAGGGCATGGGTCCGCACGGCCTCGTCATCGGCGCCACCGGGTCTGGAAAGTCGGAGGTGCTGCGCACCCTCGTCCTCGCGCTCGCGCTGACGCACTCGCCGGAAGACCTCAACTTCGTCCTCGTCGACTTCAAGGGAGGCGCGACGTTCGCCGGGATGGCGGACATGCCGCACGTCTCGGCGATCATCACGAACCTCGGTGAAGAGCTCACGCTCGTCGACCGGATGCAGGACGCCCTGCAGGGCGAGATGACCCGTCGTCAGGAGCTCTTGCGCTCTGCCGGCAACTTCTCCAACGTCACGGACTACGAGAAGGCCCGCCTCGGCGGTCGGACAGACCTCGCCCCCTTGCCGGCGCTGCTCATCGTCGCCGACGAGTTCTCCGAGCTGCTCACGGCCCGGCCGGACTTCGTCGACCTGTTCGTGACGATCGGACGGCTCGGACGGTCTCTCCACATGCATCTCCTGCTGTCCTCGCAGCGGCTCGAAGAGGGCCGGCTCCGGGGCCTCGAGTCCCACCTGTCCTACCGGATCGGCCTCCGGACGTTCTCCGCTGCAGAGTCCCGCACCGTCCTGGGCGTGCCCGACGCCTACACCCTTCCCTCGATCCCCGGGATCGGCTACCTCAAGCCGGACACGACGACGATGGTCCGGTTCCGGGCGGCGTACGTCTCTGGTCCACCGAAGGCTCGCGCCGCACGGCGGCACGTGCTCGAGGCGTCGGGGACGGGAGGCCTCGAGCCGTTCACCGCCGCGCCCGTGGTCCGCCGCTCGGCCGACGAGCCGGTGCCCGTCGAGACTGTTGCACCGGTCGCCGAGGAACGTGCGACGTTCGACATCGCCGTCCGGGCCATGGCTGGTCGAGGCCCCGCCGCCCACCCCGTGTGGCTGCCTCCGCTCGTGGCACCGCAGACGTTCGACCAGCTCATGCCCGACCTCGTCGTCGACCCCGAGCTCGGTCTCGTCTCTGCGTCGTGGCGGGCTGCAGGAGACCTCGTGGTCCCGCTCGGCATCGTGGACCGGCCGCTCGAGCAGCGTCGTGAAGACCTCGTGGTCTCGCTCGGCGGCGCAGCCGGGCACCTGGCGGTCGTCGGCGGCCCGCGCACCGGGAAGAGCACGGTGGCCCGCTCCGTCGTCACCGCGCTGGCGCTGACGCGCACCCCCCTCGAGGTCCAGTTCTACGTCCTCGACTTCGGTGGCGGGACGTTCAGCCCGTTCGCGTCGCTCGCGCACGTCGCGGGGGTCGCGAGCCGCAGCGAGCCGGACGTCGTGCGGCGGATCGTCGCCGAGGTCCGTGGCATCGTCGACCGTCGGGAGACCTACTTCCGTGCGCAGGGCATCGACTCGATCGAGACGTACCGGCAGCGTCGCCGCGAAGGACGCGTCGACGACGGGTACGGCGACGTCTTCCTCGTCGTCGACGGCTGGAGCACCGTCCGCGCCGAGTTCGAGGAGCTCGAGCCGCAGATCCAGGCGCTCGCGGGCCGAGGCCTGACGTTCGGCTTCCACCTGCTCGCGACTGCGACGCGCTGGATGGACTACCGCAGCCAGGTCAAGGACATCTTCGGGACCCGCATCGAGCTCCGCATGGGGGACCCGATGGACTCTGACGTCGACCGCAAGGTGGCCGTCAACGTTCCCCAGGACCGCCCCGGCCGCGGAATCGTCGCCTCGAAGCACCACATCTTGTCCGCGCTCCCTCGGATCGACTCGGACACCAGCGCCGCGACCCTGGGGGCTGGCGTCGAGCACCTCGTCGAGACGATCAACGCCGCGTGGACCGGGCCCGCCGGCCCCCGGCTGCGCCTCTTGCCCGACGAGGTCTCCCTCGACGAGGTCCGCGCTCAGGCCGAGGCTCAGACACCGACGGTGTCGCAGACCTTCTGGCTCGGGATCGACGAGGCCAACCTCGCACCGGTCGGGCTCGACCCCATGACCGAGCCGCACCTCTACGCCTTCGGCGACGGCGGCTCAGGCAAGTCCAGCCTCCTGCGTGGTTACGCGCGCGAGGTCATGCGCCAGTTCACACCAGCCCAGGCGCAGCTCTTCGCGGTGGACTACCGGCGCTCTCTGCTCGGGGAGATCCCGGAGGAGTACCTCGCGGGCTACCTCACGACGCACGAGGCCGCCGGCGGGCAGCTGGCCGACCTCGCGACGTACCTGCGCGGACGTCTCCCCGGCCCGGACGTCACGGCCGACCAGCTGCGCTCACGGACCTGGTGGACGGGCGCCGAGGTGTTCGTCCTCGTCGACGACTACGACCTCGTGGCGACCTCGACGGGAAACCCGCTCGCCGTGCTCGCGCCGCTCGTCGCGCAGGCGGGTGACGTCGGCCTGCACCTCGTCGTCGCGAGACGGTCAGGAGGCGCTGGCCGAGTCTTGTACGAGCCGGTCCTGCAGGCGCTGCGCGACACCGCAGCCCCGGGGATCTTGCTCTCGGGGAGCGCCGACGAAGGGCCGCTCGTCGGGACCGCCCGCCCTGTCCCGTCGGTGCCGGGACGGGCGCAGCTCGTCACGCGGGAGCGTGGCAGGGAGGTCATCCAGGTCGCGTCGACGCAGCCGCTCCACTGAGGTCCGCTCGTCCGTGCGGAGGCCGAGCGCAGTCAGCGGCGCGCGGTGCGAGCGTGGCCGACGAGCCGACCGAGGAGCACGGTCGCCAGGAGCGCCCCGGCTCCGGCCAGAGCCCACCATGCGGCGACGCCCTGGGTCCGCACGATCGGATCGTCCTCGCGGCCGAGATCGAGCACCTGCGCCGTGGGAACCGTCCGGTCGTGGCGCACGAACACCGGGCTCTCAGGTCCACGGGCTGTCCCGTCGTCGACGAAAGCGAGCGCCTCGCTGGGACGGATGGTGCCCCACCCGGTCGCGGCGTCCTTGACGTCGAGGGTGCTGCGGGCTGCGGTCACCTCGAGGCGATAGGCCCACTGCGCGGGGCTCTCCGTCGGGTACGCCTCGGCGAGGAGCGCGGCCGCCGCGCTCACGTACGCGGTGGCGTAGCTCGTCGACGGGACACCGTCGCCTAGGAGGCAGTCGCCAGCCGCGAGATACGTCGTGAGGATGTCGGTCCCGGGAGCAGCGACGTCGATGTGCGGACCGTGGATCGCGTCCTGCGTCGCGAGGCCGTCGCTGTCGACGGACGTCACAGCGAGGACGTCGGGATAGGCCGCGGGGTAGCGAGGCGAGTCTTGCGTGTCCTGCGTGGTGTTCCGGTTGCCGGCGCTGGCGACGACGAGCGAGCCGAGGGACGCAGCATGCTCGACCGCCCGGCGCAGCGCGGTGCTGTCGACGGTGGTGCTCATCGACACGTTGATGATCTGTGCCCCGGCGTCGGCCGCTGCCCGGATCCCCGCAGCCATGCGGTCGTCGCGCGGGCCGTTACCTGCCTCGACAGCCTGCTCGTCGGTGGAGAGGTAGACGCGGACCGGGAGGATGACGGCGTCCCGGGCGAGCCCGACGACTCCTGAACCGGCGACCGGGCGAGCCGCGATCTGCCCGGCCACCGCGGTGCCGTGCGCCATGACGTCGGTCGTCGGAGCGTCGTCGGGCTCGGGCACGTCGATGAGCGAGATGCCGGGCAGGACGACGCCGGCGAGGTGCGCGTTCCCAGCGGCCACCCCGGAGTCGACGACGGCGACAGTGACCCCGCGTCCTGTCGCGACCGTCCAGGCGAGCGTGCTGTTGAGCTGCTCGAGCGCGACCGGGACCTCTGGGGAGTAGACGGTGGTCTCGGGGGTGCACGCGGCGCCAGGAAGGGCGAGCGTCGAGACACCGTGCTCGGCGACGGCCCGAGCAGCCTCCTGCGGTGCGAGAGCCGCGCCGGGGACGACGAGCCCCGCACCGGCGACCTGGAGCACGAGGAGGCCGCCGACGAGGGCGAGCCGCGTCACGGGGCGCTCGCGACCTGCGGTGTCTGGCTGGCCGCCTCGACGGTGAGCTCGGGCCCTGCGGGGAAGAGCGAGAGCCACGCCTGCGGCACCGGGACGATGTCCGCCGTCGTGTAGCCGAGCTGCGCGAGCACCTCGGTCGACGAGTCCGGCACCGCGAAGGTCGTGCCGGAGCCGTCGAGAAGCTGGACGGTCCCGCGATCCGGAACCTGGTCGCCGGTCCCGCGGACGAGCGCGCCACGGGCGGGGGCGACGACGACCTCGAGACCAGATCGGCTCGGCGCGGCGTCCTCGGGTGCGTCCGCGAGACGGCCGCTCGCAGCGGGGCTCGCCGATCCGTCGAGCGTCACGCACAGCGGCGCTCCGTCGGCCAGGGCGGGCGACGGCTCGACGGGCCAGGTCTGCGGAGCGAGCGCAGTCGTCGTCTCCAGGTCGCGGATCTCGGCGCTCGTCACCGTGATCGGGCCGGCGAGAGCAGATCCGGAGCCGAGCTGGTAGAGCTGGAAGGCCACCTCGGTGAGCGGGGCGAGCTCGTCGTCCGTCGTGACGACGTACCGCTTGGGCGTACCTCCGGTCTCGGCGACCACGAGGACGGAGCCGACGACGGCGCCGACCGTCTCGAGCGGACCGTCGAGCGGTGCCCCGGCGCCGCGCAGGGTGAGCGGCTCGAGCGCCGACCCAGGGGTGAACGTGTTGAGCCAGAGCCCGGGGACAGCGACGATCTCGGCGGACTCGAGCCCGAGCGCACGCAAGATCGCGGTCGACTGTCCGGGCGCGACGAGGTACCGGTAGGCACCGTGCAGGACGTACGTCTGCTTGCCGGAGGTGACGACGGCGCTGCTCTCGGACGCCGTGGCGCCGGCCGAGCCGGGCGTGACCTCGGTGCGGATCGCGTCGCCGTCCGCGGTGCAGGACACCCAGCCGTCGGCGACGAGGTTCTCGCGTGCGGGCAGCTCGTCCGGTGCGCCGGCGATGCCGACCTGGGCGCCGCGAGGGACCTCGGCGATCGTGTCGGCGGGGACCTCGACGACGGTGAACTCGTCCGACGGGATGAGCAGGCGGGCGCTCGTCGTGTTCGTCACCGGGTACAAGGTTCCCTCGAGGGCGACGAAGCGGGTGCCGCTGCCTTGGGTCAGGACGAGCGAGCCGTCGTCCCACCCGGTGGGCAGCCCGGGCTTGAGGAGCCCGAAGCCGAGGCTCCCGAGGACGAGAAGAACCGAGAGCGCGACTCCCGCCACGACGGCGCGCAGCGGCTTGGTGGGTTCGAGCTCGCGGCCTCCGGGCGCGCCGCTGACGAACGCGGTGAGCAGCCGGCGGCGACTGAACGCCTGGGCTTCGACGAGCTCCTTCTTCGAGGCCATGGTCGCCCGCTCAGAGGAGCCCGGCGGCGGCGACACCGAGCGGGAGGAGGAGAGCGAGGCTGAGGAGCTCGAGGGAGTCTGCCAGTCGACCGAAGGCTGCCCGTGGCCGAGGAGCGACGAGGCACGCTCCGACGACGACCGCAGCGACCACGGCGACGACGACGAGCGACGCCTCGCGCCACTGAGGGTGCGCCACCACGGCGGTCAGCGTCGTGACGGTCACCCCGACGATGCCGGTCGCCATGACGACGAGGACAGCTGCCCGGGAGAAGGTCTGCCGCACGCTGAGGAGCATCCCCGTGTAGCACAGTGCCATGAGGACGGTCCCGCTGAGCCCCAGGCCGACGACGGCGGGTGTCACGAGGAGCGCGACGAGGGCGACTGCGCCACGCAGACCGAGCTGCGTGCGGTGGCCGCGATCGTAGTCGCGACGCACAGCCTCTTCTTCGACGGGCGGCCCCATGGTCGCGACCTCTGCGTCGGACTGGGGCGAGACGACCCGCAGCGACGTGCTCGACAGGGCGAGCCACGGGATCCCGTTGCTCGCGGTGACCGCGAGAGCGATGGTGAGAGCGAGCACCTGGCCTGCGGAAGCGTCTGTCGACCCGACGACGGAGCCGGCCGCACCGAGGACGGCACCGATCGTCAGCGGCAGGACGCAGGTCTCGCGGTGCTCGGTGAGGACGACGAGCCCTGCGAGCCCGGCAGCCAGGGCCCCTGCCCCGGCAGAAGCGAGCGGCCAGCCCCAAGCACCCGCAGGCCCCGCGTCCGTGCGGGCGAGGAACCCGGCGACCATCCAGAACGCGGTGCCGCACAAGACCATCGCCTGGGCGCCGGTCGCGTGCTGCTCGCGGTGTGCGACGACAGCACCGCTGAGGAGCACGAGAGTGCCGACGATCGCCGCGACCACAGGAGAGAGGAGGTCTCCGCGTCCGCCGCCGAGCAGGAGGACGGCCCCCGCGAGGAGGAAGGCTGACGCTGCGCCGACCGCTGTCCGCGCGCTGTCCTCGTCGGTCCAGGGGGCGTAGTCCTTCTCGACCGCGTCGGCGACGGCCTCGACGACGTCGTCGTAGACGCGTGGGGCTGGGCGGCTCGCTCCTGCTTCCAGAGTGAGGACAGCGCCGTCGCTCACGCCCTGGGCGATGAGCGACACGCTCGTGCCGAGCACGGAGCCGTCCGCCCGGACGAGGTGATAGCCGCCGTAGACCGTCACCGCGTCGAGGAGCCGCAGAGCCCGGGCGAACCCGGGCACGAGCTCAGCGACGGGGATGCTCCCCGGGACCGCGACGTCGAGCCGACGATCGTCGGCCACGACGGACACCCGCACGAGCGTCCCGAGCACGGTGGGTGCTGGCGATACGTCGACCATGCGGTCCTCTCGGGAGGGGGGCGGGCAGCGAGCAGGCGGGACGGGCGCACGGAGAGCGGAGGACCGGCGACGGTGCGCGACGGGCCTCAGCATAGTGAGTGACCTGACGCCCGGTGTGGCGCACTCCCCAGCAGACGGTACCGACGCGAGCGAGCCCGGAGGAGGAGCAGGAGAGAACTCCCCATGCGGCAGATGCCCGCGAACACGGGGATCGCCTGCTTCATGGGTACCTCTACCCACGGTACGGGGGTGCGTCAGAGCAGCCTGACGCCCTAGTGTCCGAGATGTCAGCAGCATGCAGGCGCCGTGATCGTCGGCACCTGGGCACCGGCCGATCGGCAGGTGCCCCGTCTTGGCCCTCGGGCCTGTGAGCAAGGAGTCCTCGTGGCCGGTGAAGTCTCTGCGGTCGAAGGTGCGCTCGAGCAGGGTGCCCAGGCAGTCGTCCAGTCCCGGACGGAGCTCCAGAAGGAGCTCGTCGGGCTCGAGGGGAAGCTGTCCTCGATCGGTTCGTCGTGGACCGGGCAGGGAGCTGTCGCGTTCACCCAGCTCATGGCCCGCTGGCGCGACGACGCGTCGAAGATGGTCGGTGCGCTGAACGACTTCGAGGCGAACCTCCGCTCGTCCAGCACCGCGTACGACTCGGCGGACGAGACACAGTCCACCTCGATGACCCACCTCACCCAGCGCCTCGGCTGAGCGTCACCGCCCCTCTTCACCGACCAGGAAGGACTGACACGATGAGCGACCTCAAGGTCAACTTCGGAGCACTCTCCACCGCGGCAGCCGATATCCAGGGCAGCGCGACGAACCTCGAGCGGATCCTCGACGACATGGACCGGTCGTTGCAGCCGCTGCGCGCGAGCTGGGACGGCGAAGCCTCGGCTGCCTACACGACGGCCAAGGCGACGTGGTCGACGGCCATCACCGACATGAAGCTTCTCCTGGCGGACGTCGGCAGGGCCGTCGCGTCGAGCAACGACGACTACCAGGCCACCGAGCGCGCGAACGCCCAACGCTGGTAGCTCTGGCGGTCGTGCCGAGGCAAGCACGAGCGCGGGGCCTGGACGAACACGATGCGACGAGCTCGAAGGAGGGATGACCGTGGCCGCCGAGAGTGACGCTGTCACCGTCGACGAGCAGCTGCTGGCGGCGAGGATCAAGGCTGTCTCGGTGCTGATCGAGGACATCCAGACCGTGTACGCACCCCTCCACGAGATCGGCGCACGGTCGACTGTGCAGGCATGGACGGCGGTGCCCTCGTGCCAGACGTTCGCGCGCGCGTACCTCACCGCGGTCAACGCGACGGTCGACGTCCTCTACCAGGCCGAGGCGAAGGTGTCGGGTCTCGTCGAGTCGTTGCGTACGTTCGCTGACGAGATCCAGCTCGCAGACGAGGACGCCCTGAGGTCGCTGGAAAGGCTGGAGAGGCAGGCGCAGGAGCGGCTGTCTCTGCCCGGCGAGCAACCGCTCCAGCCTGCTGTGCTGGTGCTCGGACAGCCAGACGTGGTCAACTTTTTCGCACCGCTGGGGCGGTAGCCACCATGACCAGCAGCGACGGTCCTCGTCGGAGCAGCGCCCAGCGGGAGAGCCCCGAGGGACCGCGATGGTAGCCGGGCCCAACGAGCAGGAGCTCAGGCTCGTCAAGGACACGGGCATGGTCGAGCCGTGGGCCACCGATGTCACGAAGTTCACGACGGCGGCCGTCTCGCTGGAGACGATCGCAGCGTCGCTGAAGGACATCGCAGCCGACGTCGGTTGGACGGGTGCGTCCGCGATCAGCGCGAGCGAGACCTTCACGGCCCTCGGGTCCACCCTCTACGTGCACGTGGACAACATGACGCTGTTGTCGACCGTCGCGTCGGCTGCGGACGCGGCAGTCTCGACGGCGCGCGCGGGCCTCGAGGTCGTCGAAGACACGGTGGTCGTGCGCAACGCGATGCTCATCGACGGCGACCCGACGATCACCGCTGACGCTACGGCGGCGCTGCGCGAATCGAGAGCACGCACGGCGCTCTCCACCCTCGACACCACGATGGCGACAGCGACGGTCGACGCGCAGACGATCTTGGAGACGATCGAGACCCACCCGGTGGAGCCGGCACCGGCCCGCGGGCACTCGGCGGTATCGGCCCCGGACCTGACGAGGGCTCCGGTCCCGTCGGCAGACAGCGCCGGAGCCCGTGCCGGTACGGTCGGACCAGGCGCACCCGCAGGATCGGTGGGCGCCGGCGACACCGGAACGAGCGGTGGGTCAGGCGGGTTCGCAACGCCCTCGGGGTCGGGCTGGACAGGCGGATCGGGTGAGGCCAGCGGCCTCGGTGGTCCGGACGGAAACGGTGGCTCCCCAGGCGAACGGACGAGCGTCGCGGGCACTGCTGGATCTGCGGCGAGCGGCACGACAGCGGGCTGGACCTCAGTCGACGGCGAGGTCGGCGGAACGGCAGCGTCGGGTACCTCTGGAAGTGGTGGCTACGGGCCAGGTGGACCGGCCACCGGCAGCACTGCAGGGGCAGATGGGCTCGGTGGCGCAGGTGCAGGCTCCCGCGGGCGCGATCTCCTTGTCGCGGGCTCTGGACCTGGCAGCCCCGGCGTCATGAGCGGCGCAGCTGCTCAGGGCGGGGCGTTCGGCGTGGGTGGCCTAGGCGCGACGATCTCGAACGGACGGCTCGGTGTGCCGGGTGGGGGCGCGAGCTCGACCGGTCTCACGGGTTCGAGCGGTGCAGGACCAGGTGTCGCAACGGCAGCCACGGGCACGAGCGGGAGCACGAGTACGAGTACGACCGGCATGATGGCAGGCGGACCGGGTGGCGCCGGACGTGGTGGGAGGTCGTCGAGCACGAGATACCGGCCCGGCGACTACCTTGCACCGCCTCTCGACGAGGACGGGAACCCGGTGGCGAGCGCTCTCGGAGCCGGAGCGCGGGCAGGCTCGCGCCATGATGCCGTCCGTGCCCGCACCGACGGTGAACTCTGGGTAGGTTATGAAGGTCGAGTCGCACGACCTGTGATCGGCCTCGACCAGAGCGGGCGCCGTCGCTGAACGCGAGCCACAGACGACACACACGAAGGGAAGACGATGAGCAACGAAGGTCAGGCACCGAGCACGGGGGGATATCCGCCTCAGGGCGGAGCCGCCTCGCAGACGCCGACGCCCGGTTCCTACCAGCCGCTGGACGGCGGCACGCCCCAGCAGGCGCCGCAGCCAGGTCAGTACGGCCAGCCCGGCCAGTACGCCCCGCAGCCCGGCCAGCAGGCTCCGCAGCCGGGTCAGTACGGCCAGGCTGGCGCGTATGCCCCGCAGCCCGGCCAGTACGCGCAGCAGCCCGGCCAGTACCAGCAGAGTCAGCCGGCAGAGCCGCGGCCGAACCCCTTCAAGGGCATACCCGTCGCGGACTTCGTCCGGGACGGTCTCGCGGCGCTGCTCCTCCTCGTCTCCCTCGCGCTCCCGGTGACGGTAGGTCGTGGGTTCGAAGGGGTGGGCGACCGCTTCCACTACATCGTTACTCTCGTGACGCTGCTCTCGGTCGTGTCCCTCGCGTTGCCCTACCTGGCCCGGGCTAGCCTCTTCCCACAGACCTGGACAGTCCACACGACGCGGCTGGTTCGGCTGCTCGCCAACGCGCCCTACGTCCTCGTGCTGCTCGTGTACGTGATCCTTGACCTGGTCACGAGCGACGACACCCAGGGGATCGGTACGATCTTCGCGCTCGGCCTGGCCGGTGCGGTGCTCGCGGCCCAGCCGCGTCAGTGCGAGCTCGGCCCGGAGGACCTGGACCGGGGGGTCAGCGCTCTCTGGTTGAAGATCACCCTGGCGCTCGGTGCTCTCATCGCCCTCACGTATCTCCTCTCGTTGGTCTTCTTCCTCGTCGATGTCGGTGATGTCGCCGAGTTCGGTGCGATGTACGTCGTCGGCCACCTCGTCGGGTGGGCGATCGCCGTGGGGTTCAGCCTGTGGGCGGTCTTCGGCACCGCTGTCCAGAGGTCGCCGTCCTGGCGGCTCGTCCTCATCGGCCTCGCCACGATCCTCGTGTGCGTCTTCGTGTTCGGAGCGGGAGAGGACGCGTCGCTGACCAAGGTCGAGTCGATGCGCAGCATCTTCAGCCCGTTCGTCTTCCCGCTGTCGCTCGCCGAGGGGCTCGGTGCGATCTTCCTCCCCGCCGTCGCCGCTGCTGCTTCTGCACCGGCCACCGTGCGAGCGATGGCCCGCGAACCGCGTGAGCAGACCTGGATCAGCACTGCCGTCCACAGCTTCGACTACGCGATCCTCGTCGCTGGTGCGTCAGTTCTCGGCGCTATCTTGTGGTTCACCCTCGAAGACGGCGGGTTCTTCGCTCCGGAGAAGCCGACAGGGGTCCTCGTGGCGACGATCATCCTCGGGCTCCTCGCTGCTGGTGCCGCGTTCTTCGCGCGCACGCAGCTACGACGGGACCCGGCAGGCAGTCGCACCGTGGCACTCGGCGCAGCTGGTGCGGTGTTCGTCCTCGGGCTCGTCATCCTGGTCCTCGTCCCGGGCGACACCTACGGGCAGGGGCTGAGGTACGTGACGCCTGGTCACCTCGTGCTCGCGGTCGGGCTTCCCGCGATGATCGCGATCGCCCTGCTGGCGCCCAAGGAGGTTCGGGAGTACTTCCAGGCGAACCGCCCGGCCCCGCGGCCCGTGAACAGCGCTGCCTACCAGTGGAGCGCCCCCGCGGCGCAGGAGCAGGGATATCAGTATCCCGGTCAGCCACAGGCCCCTGCCCCGTATCAGGGAGCCTCACCAGCACGAGCGCCATACCAGGCCGCACCGCAGCCCTCGCCCCAGGGCGGTGGCGACCCGAACCCGCAGACGAGCGTCTGGCAGGCCAAGTCGCTCCCGACCGAGTCAGCGCCGCAACCGCCTGCTCCGGCGCCTGCCCGTGCGCCGGAGCCACCGTCGGAACCCGCGGTCGAGGCTGCTCCGGTGGCATCGCACGGCTTCACTGCTGAGCAGGCCTCCGACCCTGAGACGCCGATGGCTGTCCTGGCCGACATCGTCCAGAACGCCCCTGAGCTGCGTGCGCGCGTTGCTGCGAACCCGACCGCATACCCAGCGCTCGTCGAGTGGCTCAGCCAGCTCGGAGACCCGCAGATCGACGCTGCGATCCGCTCGCGGACGAGCTGACGTCCTCTGTGCGACGACCTGGTCGTCGCACAGAGACATCACCCAGGGGCCTGGACGCAGTTGCGTCCAGGCCCCTGCGTCGTTCCACCGCCCAATCCGTACGAGAACGGACGAATGGCCTCCGCGGCCTGCAACTCTGCGGATAGAGGTCCCCATTGGGCCTCCTACGATGGGCCACTATGGTCGCCTGTGACACCACGACGTGAGGCTGATGATGATGGAACCAACCCAGTTCACCGCTGCGCAAGCGGCCGACCCGGCAACCCCTGCAGCGCTGCTCGCAGACATCGCGACGCACCGACCTGATCTCCGTGCGGCCGTCGCGTCGAACCCGACCGCGTACCCGGACCTGCTCACGTGGCTCGCATCGTTCGGTGATCTCGCGGTGGACGCCGCGATCGCGCAGCGTCCCGTGCTGGCTCCTGGGAACGCAGGTGCGGCAGCGTACGGGGTCGCTCCGCAGCAGCCCGCAGCGCCGGGATATGGCCAGGCCCCAGCGGATCAGGGTGACGGTCAGCAGCCTGCGATCCCGACCTACGGCCAGCAGGCGACGGGGCAGGGCTACGGCCAGCAGGGCTACGGACAGGCTTACGGCCAGCAGACCTACGGGCAGCAGACATACGGTCAGCAGGCCTACGGACAGGGTGCAGCGGCAGGCGTCTGGGGTGCAGCGCCGGTGCAGACGAAGAAGTCTCGTCGTGGGCTGTGGATCGGTGCTGGTGTGGCTGGTGCGCTGCTGATCGGCAGCGGGGCCTTCGCGGCGAACGCCCTCTGGTTCTCCAAGGTCGGTGGCGCGTCGAGCCCAGAAGCAGCGGTCACCCAGCTGGTCGGTGGCATCGCGGACAAGGACCTCGTGTCCGTGTACGGCGTCATGTCGCCAGCCGAGGTGTCGCAGATCGCCACCGCGTATGACCTGTTCTCGAAGCACATGGACGACGTCGACGACGACGGAGCGCAGGAGCTCGTCGATGCCTACCTCGGTGCGATGGATCTCGAGATGGACGGTCTCGAGGTCGAGGTCGAGGAGATCGAGGACGGCCTCGCGAAGGTGACGATCACCGACGGGAGCCTGACGGTCGACGCCGACGCGGACAAGCTCGGCGATGCGGTCGTCGACACGGTCGACCTCGCGAAGGAGTCCTCGTTCTGGGACGAGCTCTCGGCCGGGACCAGCGTGCCGTCCGACGACGAGATCCGCGACCAGGTCGCGATCGCCGTAGAGGAGCTCCCGGTCACGGTGATGACCGACGACCTGGCGTTCGATCCCAGCGGGCTCTCCCTGGAGGCGCTCGATGGACTGGGAGCCGGTGACCTCGGCCTCCCAGATCCATCCTCGGCAGAGCCGATCGCCCCGTTCCTCATGGTCGTCGAGGAAGACGGTGACTGGTATGTGAGCCCCTATCTCACCGCGCTGGAGTACACGGCTGTCTCTGCGGGCACAGATCGTGGCTCGATGCCGTCCAGCGACCTCGCCGGAACCTTCGACTCGCCCGAGGACGCCGCAGCAGGGTTCGTCGACGGCCTCAAGGAGTACGCCGCGACAGGCGAGATCGACGAGTACCTCAAGGCGCTCCCGCTGGCCGATCGTCGCGCTGCGGCGCTCTACGCCTCGACCGATTCGCTCGAGAGCGGGGACCTCGAGGAGATGCAGGCGGCGCTCGAGCAGCTCGACGTCGAGGCGTCTTTCTCTCTCCGCGAGGAGGACGACGATGTCGCGTGGCTCGTCCTCGACTCGATGACCGTCTCCGGGGAGATCGAGGGAGAGTCTGGCTCGATCGAGCTGGATGCGCAGTGCTTCAGCGCGGACGCTGACGGCCAGCAGATCAAGGGCTGCCTCGAGGACGTCCCGGCGCTCGTCGAGCTCGGGATCGGCGACCTCTCGCTCGTCGCGGTCGAGGAGGACGGCAGCTGGTACATCAGCGGGCTCGGTACGGTCGGGGACTCCGCAGGGATCCTCACCTCCAACGTGCTCCGGCTCTACGACGAGGGCAAGCTGCTCGACGAGCAGTGGTGGGCGGAGAACCTCGGCGTGATCGGCGACGAGATCTTCTAGCGCGACGAGACCGTCGAGCAGGAGGAGGGCGGAGTCGAGCGGGGCCTGGCACAGGTGTCAGGCCCCGCTCGGCTCCGCCCTGTGGACTTTCACCCAGCGCGCGGGCCGCAGGGGAGTACAGTGTTTTGGGTGCAAAGCGTCCCGCAGGTCAGCCTGCTCCTTCTGTGCCGCGACGAGGCCTCGTAGGCCGGTCTCTCGTCGCGGTGGTTGGTGTGCCGGCAGCTCAGAAGGACCGCCCACCCGACCCGCACAGCCGAAGGACCAGCCTCATGAACGCGCACAGCGCCCCGCAGCAGCCGTCGACGATGCCGACGCGCAAGTATCAGCCCTACGGCGAGCAGTTCGCCGTCAACCTGCCTGACCGCACGTGGCCCGACAAGGTCATCACCGTCGCGCCGCGCTGGTGTGCAGTCGACCTTCGTGACGGTAACCAGGCGCTCATCGAGCCGATGAACCCCGAGCGCAAGCTGAGGATGTTCGAGCTGCTCGTCTCCATGGGATACAAGGAGATCGAGGTGGGTTTCCCGTCCGCCTCGCAGACGGACTTCGACTTCGTCCGCATGCTCATCGAGAAGGACCTCATCCCGGACGACGTGATCATCCAGGTCCTCACGCAGGCTCGTGAGCACCTCATCGCGCGTACGTACGACTCGATCCGCGGCGCCAAGCAGGCGATCGTCCACCTGTACAACTCGACCTCGACACTTCAGCGCGAGGTCGTCTTCCGCACCGACGAGGACGGGGTCGTCGACCTCGCCCTGGAAGGTGCGAAGCTCTGCCGCAAGTTCGAGGAGACCGTCCCTGAGACGGCCGTCTTCTACGAGTACTCGCCTGAGTCCTACACGGGCACCGACCTCGAGTTCGCGGTCAGGGTGTGCAACGAGGTCCTCGAGGTGCTCGAGCCCACGCCCGAGCGCAAGGTCATCATCAACCTGCCTGCGACCGTCGAGATGGCGACGCCGAACATCTACGCCGACTCGATCGAGTGGATGGACCGTCACCTGGCGCACCGGGAGAACGTCATCATCTCGCTGCACCCGCACAACGACCGGGGGACCGCTGTCGCGGCCGCGGAGCTGGGGTACCAGGCTGGCGCGGACCGTATCGAGGGCTGCCTGTTCGGCAACGGCGAGCGCACAGGCAACGTCGACCTGGTGACCCTCGGCATGAACATGTTCAGCCAGGGGGTCGATCCGCAGATCGACTTCTCTGACATCGATCACGTACGCCGCACGGTCGAGCACTGCAACCAGCTCTCGGTCCACGAGCGCCACCCGTATGCCGGAGACCTCGTCTTCACCGCCTTCTCAGGGTCGCACCAGGACGCGATCAAGAAGGGGCTCGACGCGATGGACGCGCGTGCGGCTGCCGCTGGGACCAGCGTCGACGAGCTCGTCTGGGGCGTCCCGTACCTGCCGATCGACCCGCGTGACGTCGGCCGGAGCTACGAAGCGGTGATCCGGGTCAACTCGCAGTCCGGCAAGGGCGGCATCTCTTACCTGCTCAAGACCGAGCGCCACCTCGATCTCCCGCGCCGGCTCCAGATCGAGTTCTCGCGCGTGGTCCAGAGCGTCACAGACGCGGACGGGCGCGAGGTCACGGGCGAGGACATCTGGCAGATCTTCGCGGACGAGTACCTCCCGGCGACGGTCGACGGAGCTCTCGAGCCGTGGGGGCGTCTGTCCCTGCACGGCACCCGTGCGTCGAGCGTCGAGGGTGGGTCGGACACGCTCTCTGTCGACCTCGTCGACGGTGGTGTTCCGGTCACGCTCGAGGGTGTCGGCAACGGTCCGATCGCTGCCTTCGTCGATGCGGTCGCACAGGTCGGCGTCGAGGTGAGCGTCCTCGACTACGCCGAGCACGCGCTCTCTGAGGGCGGGGACGCGAGCGCTGCCGCCTACGTCGAGTGTGCAGTCGGCGAGGAGGTGCTGTGGGGAGTCGGTATCGACCCGTCGATCATCACGGCGTCGCTCAAGGCGATCATCTCCGCAGTCAACCGCCAGGGACGTTCTACCGACTGACCGTGCAGGTCCCCAGGATGTGAAGAGAGCAGGCTCGTGCCGGAGGACGTCGGCTCGAGCCTGTTCTGTGCGTGCCTGCCGGATGGCGGACAATGGTGTCGTGGTCCTCTACCGAGACGAAGCCGTCGTGCTCCGTGCCCAGAAGCTGGGGGAGGCGGACCGGATCATCACTCTCCTCACGCGCGAGCACGGCAAGGTCCGCGCGGTGGCCAAAGGTGTGCGCCGGACGTCCTCCCGTTTCGGTGCGCGCCTGGAACCGTTCATGTTCGTCGAGATCCAGCTCCATGAGGGCCGGAGCCTCGACATCGTCACGCAGGTGGAGACGATCGGTGCGTACGCACGGTCGATCTGCGAGGACTACGGGTTCTACACCGCAGGCGCAGCGATGCTCGAGACGGCAGACCGTCTCGTCGAGGCCGAGAAGGAACCGAGCGTCCAGCAGTTCTGGCTGCTCGCGGGCGCGGTGCGTGCGCTCGCCGAGGGGGCGCACGCACCGGGTCTCGTGCTCGACTCCTATCTCTTGCGTGCTCTTGCGGTCGCCGGGTGGTCTCCGACGTTCACGTCGTGCGCGAGATGCGGCGAGCCTGGGCCGCACCGGGCCTTCTCGGTGGCGCAGGGCGGGACGGTGTGTGCCCGGTGCCGGCCTCCCGGCGCGACGGCCCCGGCGCCCGAGACGATCACGCTCCTCGCTGCGCTGCTCAGCGGCGAGTGGTCTGTCGCAGACGCGTCGGACGAGCGGTGCCGACGCGAGGCCAACGGCCTCGTGGCGGCCTACAGCCAGTACCACCTGGAGAGGACCTTGCGCTCGTTGCGCATGGTCGACAGGGCACCCCGAACCGTGGACGAGAGGAACGTCGCTGATGGCTCGCGATCATAAGGAGCTGTATTCACGGACGCGTCAGGGCCCGCCGGTCCCGCCGCCTCCGCACCCGTCTGGAGCGGTCGTCCCGGCGATCCCGCTCGAGTTCGTCCCCAAGCACGTCGCCATCGTCATGGACGGCAACGGGCGGTGGGCGAACGCGCGCGGTCTGCCGCGCACCGAGGGCCACCGGGCGGGGGAGGCCGCGCTGCTCGACGTCCTCGCGGGCGCGATCGAGATCGGTGTCAAGCACGTCTCGGCCTACGCCTTCTCGACGGAGAACTGGAAGCGCTCACCGGAAGAGGTGCGCTTCCTCATGAAGTTCAACCGCGAGGTGATCCGGCGTCAGCGCGAGTCGATGGATGCGTGGGGGGTGCGGATCCGGTGGTCCGGGCGTCGTCCCAAGCTGTGGCGATCGGTGATCAAGGAGCTCGAGGCTGCAGAGGAGATGACGGCAGCCAACGACACGTGCACGTTGACGATGTGCGTCAACTACGGAGGACGTGCCGAGATCGCGGACGCGGCGAAGTCGATCGCCCGCGAGGTCGCTGCGGGCCGGCTCAACCCGGAGAAGGTCGACGAGAAGACCGTGGCGCGCTTCCTCGACGAGCCGGATCTCCCGGACGTGGACCTGTTCATCCGGTCGTCGGGCGAGCAGCGTACGTCGAACTTCATGCTGTGGCAGTCGGCCTACGCCGAGCTCGTCTTTCTTCCGGAACCTTGGCCGGAGGTCGACCGGCGCAGCCTGTGGCGGGCGGTCGAGGAGTATGCGAGCAGGGACCGTCGCTACGGCGGCGCGGTCGAGAGCGCTGAGAGCAGCGACGCCCGCTAGGGCGCGTACGGCGCGGGGCCCTCGGCGCTGCGGGCTCGGGCGGCGCGCCGACGGGAGCGTACGACGAGGGCCCCGGAGCCGAGGAGCAGCGCCGTGAGCACCGCGATCCCCCACGGGGACCCGGCTGCGGCCGCCAGCGCGGCCTCCCACGCGGCCCAGCCGACCGTCGCGTAGATGGTCGCGTGGATCGTGCAGCCGAGGAGCATGGCAGGCAGGTAGCGGCGGAACGGCATCGAGGTGAGCCCGGCGGCGCCGTTGACGATCGTCTTGAAGCCGATCGTGAAGAAGCTCAGCGGGACCGCGAGGACGCCCCACCGGTTGATCGCCGCGATCCCGCGCGCGGCAGAGGGGCCCTGGGCCCATGCGCGGGCGCGGGCGAGCAGCCGGTGCGGGTGCTCCGGCGGTGCGACGGCTCGTGCGGCGACGAGGCGTGCCAGCCAGTAGGTGGCTTGGGTCCGTACGGCCGCGATGCAGAAGAAGAAGGTGAAGATCGCGACGAAGGGGGCACCGTCCAGGTCGGGCACGTGCGCTACTGCTGCGTAGCCATGCAGTCGGTGCACGTGCCGAAGAGCTCGATCGTGTGCTCGATGTCGCTGAAGCCGTGCTGGGCCCCGACGAAGGCCGCCCACGTCTCGACGGTGGGGCCGTCGATCTCTACCGTGGCGCCGCACGCCCGGCACACGAGGTGGTGGTGGTGCTCGGTGCGCGCACAGCGACGGTAGAGGTTCTCGCCGTCGATGGTCTGGAGGATGTCGACCTCGCCGGCGTCTGCGAGATTCTGGAGCGTCCGGTAGACGGTCGCGAGGCCGGTGCTCTCGCCGCGGGACCGCAAGAGCTCGTGGAGCTGTTGTGCGCTGCGGAAGTCAGGGACGGACTGGAGGAGGTCGGTGATCGCTGTGCGCTGCTTCGTCATTCGCTGCACTGGGTGGCTCCTTCGGAGAGCGCGACGTCGTCCAGCATGTCCGGGTGCGGGTCGCGCGAGTCTTCACGCCGCCGGACGACGAGCGGGCGGACCGCAGCGACGACGAGATAGCAGGCGAGAGAGAGGATGACGATCGTCGCGCCCGGGGACTGCGGCAGCCAGTAGGTGATGGACAGGCCGACGAGGCACACGGACACGCCGGTCGCTACGGCGACGGCCATGGTACGCCGGAACGACGTGGTGACGAGCTGCGCGATCGCGACCGGGACGATCATCAGCGCGCTGACGAGCAGGAGGCCGACGACGCGCATCGAGACGGTCACCGTGAGCGCCGCGACCACGGCGATCGCGATGTTGAGGACGCGTACCGGCAGACCGGAGGCGCGGGCGAACTCTTCGTCGTGCGAGACGGCGAAGAGGGCGGCTCGCAGGCCGACCCCGACCACGAGGATGACGACGCCGAGCGCGACCGTCAGGACGAGGTCGCTGCGCGTCACCGTCGAGATCGATCCGAAGAGGTAGCCCATGAGGTTGGCGTTCGTCCCGCCGGCGAGACCGATGAGCAGCACACCGCCGGCGATGCCGCCGTAGAACAGGAGCGCGAGCGCCACGTCGCCGCTGGTGCGTCCCTTCTCACGGACGATCTCGATGGTCACCGCGCCGATGGTGGCGGCGATGATCGCACCGGGGACGGCAAGGGCATCGTTCTCGACGAGTCCCATGGCGGAGCCGGCGAGCCATCCCAGGGCGACCCCGGTGAGCGCGACGTGGCCGATGCCGTCTCCGAGGAGCGAGAGCCGGCGCTGGACCAGATAGGTGCCGATCACCGGTGCTGTGAGCCCGACGACGAGCGCGGCCATGAGGGAGCGCTGCATGAGCGGGTCGGTGAGCATCGCGATGATCTCGCTGGCGACGTTGTTCATGATCCGAAACCTGCGTCCTGGATGAGGGACACCGGGGTCTGGGCGGTGCTCGAGGCGGGGTGGAGGTGCTGGTGACCGGCGGCGGCGTGCTCGGGCGCGGGAGGCAGGGGAGCCCCGTCGTGGACCTTGCGTCCGTGGCGCAGGACGACGGTCCTCGTGATGAGCGGCGCGAGGGCTCCGAGCTCGTGGAGCACCACGAGGACGGTCGTGCCGTGGGCTGCGAGGTTCGAGAGCGTCTCGGCGAAGTTCTCTTGGCTGGGCTGGTCTACCCCGGCGACGGGCTCGTCGAGGAGGAGGAGCCGCGGCTCGCGCACGAGGGCGCGAGCGATGAGGACGCGTTGCTGCTGACCGCCGGAGAGCTCGTTGACGGACCGGTCGGCGAGGTCTGCGAGCCCGACCTGGTCGAGGGCGTCCAGGGTGCGGGCCGATGCGTTGCGCGGGGTGCGGATCTTCAGGCCGTAGAGCAGCCCTGACGCGACGACCTCGGCGGCTGTCGAGGGGACCCCGGTGCCCGCGCTCACGCGCTGGGGCACGTAGCCGATGTTCTTCCAGGGCACCTGGCGGCCCAGCGGCTTGCCGTAGAGGGTGACGGTTCCTTCGGTGCTCGGCAGGATCCCGACGAGGGTGCGGACGAGCGTCGACTTGCCCGACCCGTTCGCCCCGAGGAGGGCGACGATCTCTCCGTCGTGGACGGAGAGATCGATGCCGCGCAGGATGTGGCTGGTCCCGAGCGTGACGTGGATGCCGACGGCTTCGACGACGGTCTCACCGGTGGGGCTCTGCACGGTCGTCGTCATGCGCATCCTTGTCCGGTGCGCAGCGTCGCGAGGTTGGTGAGCATGACAGAACGGTAGTCCGAGCCGGCGTCGCTGAGGCTCTCGAGCGGGTCGAGGACAGCGGTCGCCACCCCGACGTCGGCGGCGAGCGTGTCGGTGACCTTCGAGCTGAGGAGCCGTTCGAGGTAGATCGTGCTCACCCCGTTGTCCTCGATGATGGTGGAGACCTCGCGCAGGCGGGCGGGCGAGGGCTCGGTGTCGGGGTCGATCCCGGCGATGCCCACGAGGTCGAAGCCGTACCGCTCGGCGAAGTAGCCGAAGGCTTCGTGGGACGTGACGATCACGCGGTCGGTGCACTCGGCGAGACCGGTCGTCAGCTGTGCGTCGAGGTCGGTCAGCGACGCGACGAGGGCGTCTGCTCGTTCGGCGTAGGCGTCGGCGTTCGCCGGGTCGACGGCGGCGAGCTCGGCTTCGACGTCGACCGCGACGGCCGCCAGACGTAGGGGGTCGAGCCAGAAGTGCGGGTCGAGGCCGGCGTCGGTGTCCTCGCCGTGCTGCTCGAGGTCGGCGGACGCGGCGGCGTCGACGACGTGCTCGGGCTGACGGGCCTCGATCGCGTCGTCGACGGCTGGCTGGAAGCCGGAGAGGTAGACGACGAGGCCTGCGTCGCCGACGGAGCGAGCGTGGGCGGGGGACAGCTCGAGGTCGTGGGGCTCGGCGCCTGTCGGGGTGAGCGAGGAGACGGTCACGAGGTCGCCCCCGATCTGCTCGGCGACGTACTGGAGGGGGTAGAAGGACGCGAGGACCTGGGTCGTGTCGTCGGTGCTCGTGGCGTCTGCGCACCCGGTGAGGGCGGTGCCGAGGACGAGGGTGGCGACGGCGAGGGCAGAGCCACGTCGAGCAGGAATGCTAACGAACATGAGCATCATTCTCAGTTTTGCTGGGTCTCGTGTCAAACTGACCGGTCGACGTGCAGCCTTGTAACCTAGGACGCTGGCGCCGCTTGCGCCGTTCGCCTGCCCCACGAGCCACGTGCGGGCACTGAGCATCTGGAGTGATCACTGTGGCCACAGCGCCCTCTCGTCTCGATTCCGCCGTCTCCCTCGCGAAGCGTCGCGGCTTCGTGTTCCAGTCCGGAGAGATCTACGGAGGTTCGCGGTCCGCGTGGGACTACGGGCCTCTCGGCGTCGAGCTCAAGGAGAACATCAAGCGCCAGTGGTGGCGCACGATGGTTCAGAGCCGCGACGACGTCGTCGGCCTCGACTCAGCGGTCATCCTCCCGCGCCAGGTGTGGATCGCCTCCGGTCACGTGGGCGTCTTCACCGACCCGCTCACCGAGTGCCTGTCCTGCCACAAGCGGTTCCGCGAGGACCAGATGCTCGAAGAGTTCGAGGAGAAGAAGGGCCGCGTCCCGGAGAACGGTCTTGCCGACATCGCGTGCCCCAACTGCGGGACCCGCGGGCAGTGGACCGAGCCGCGCGACTTCAACATGATGCTCAAGACCCACCTCGGCCCGGTCGAGGACGAGTCCGGCCTGCACTACCTGCGCCCCGAGACGGCCCAGGGCATCTTCGTGAACTTCGCCAACGTCCTCGGAGCGAGCCGCAAGAAGCCGCCGTTCGGCATCGGACAGATCGGGAAGTCCTTCCGCAACGAGATCACGCCCGGCAACTTCATCTTCCGCACGCGCGAGTTCGAGCAGATGGAGATGGAGTTCTTCGTCAAGCCTGGCACCGACGAAGAATGGCACCAGTACTGGATCGACGCGCGCACGGCCTGGTACACCGACCTCGGGATCTCGGCGGACAACCTGCGCCTCTTCGAGCACCCGCAAGAGAAGCTGTCGCACTACTCGAAGCGCACCGTCGACATCGAGTACCGCTTCGGCTTCACCGGCAGCGAGTGGGGCGAGCTCGAGGGGATCGCAAACCGCACCGACTTCGACCTCAAGACGCACTCGGAGAGCTCTGGCAAGGACCTCTCGTACTTCGACCAGGGCGAGAACGAGCGGTGGGTGCCCTACGTCATCGAGCCTGCCGCCGGGCTGACGCGCTCGCTCATGGCGTTCCTCGTCGAGGCTTACACCGAGGACGAGGCCCCCAACGCGAAGGGTGGCGTCGACGTCCGTACCGTCCTGCGGCTCGACCCGCGTCTCGCGCCGATCAAGGCCGCGGTGCTCCCGCTCTCGCGCAACGAGAAGCTCTCGCCGAAGGCTCGTGACCTCGCGGCCGAGCTCCGCAAGAGCTGGAACGTCGACTTCGACGACGCCGGTGCGATCGGACGTCGCTACCGCCGACAGGACGAGATCGGGACGCCGTTCTGCATCACGGTCGACTTCGACACGCTCGAGGACCAGGCCGTGACGATCCGTCACCGTGACGACATGTCGCAGGAGCGCGTCGCGCTCGACCAGGTCACGGCCTATCTCGGGGCGCGTCTCGTCGGCTGCTGACAGCAGCACCCCGCCGACGTCCCACCACGGGCCGGCCTCCTCGACGAGGAGGCCGGCCCGTGGTGGGAGAATGAGGCAGTGACTTCTGCAGCGACCACAGATCAAGCCGCCCCGACGCGACACCCCGGACAGGTATTGCCCCCGTTGCAGATCGGTCCGTACACCGTGCAGACCCCGGTGATCCTCGCTCCGATGGCCGGCGTGACGAACACCGCCTTTCGTCGGCTCTGCCGCGAGCACGGGCCCGGTGGGCTCTACGTCGCCGAGATGGTCACCTCACGAGCGATCGTCGAGCGCAACGTCGAGGCGCTCCGGATCGTCACCTTCGACGAGGGGGAGTCGCCGCGCTCGGCCCAGGTCTACGGGGTCGACCCGGCGACCGTCGCCGCCGCAGTGCGGATCATCGCCGGCGAAGGCCGGGCCGACCATATCGACCTCAACTTCGGGTGCCCGGTCCCCAAGGTGACGAAGAAGGGCGGCGGGGCCGTCCTGCCGTGGAAGCGCGAGCTCTTCACCCGCATCGTCCACGCCGCCGTCGAGGCCGCTGCGCCCCACGGCGTGCCGGTGACCGTGAAGATGCGCAAGGGTATCGACGCGGACCACCTCACGTACCTCGAGGCAGGTCTCATCGCTGAGCAGGCCGGCGTCGCGGCGGTCGCGCTGCATGCCCGCACCGCTGCCGACTACTACTCAGGGACGGCTGACTGGTCGGCGATCCGCCAGCTCAAAGAGACCGTCACGAGCATCCCGGTGCTCGGCAACGGGGACATCTGGTCTGCTGAGGATGCGCTGGAGATGGTGCGTCAGACCGGGTGCGACGGGGTCGTCGTCGGGCGCGGGTGCCAGGGGCGGCCATGGATCTTCGCTGACCTCGCGGCCGCTTTCAACGGCTCTGACGAGCGGATCAAGCCCGGGCTGCGGATCGTCGCCGAGACCATCTACCGGCACGGTGAGCTCATGGCGGACTTCTTCGAGGACGAGGACAAAGGAACCCGCGACCTGCGCAAGCACATGGCGTGGTATCTCAAGGGCTACGCCGTCGGTGGGGACGCCCGCCGGGGGCTCGCGCTCGTCTCCTCGCTCGCCGAGCTGCGCGAGCGCCTCGATGCCCTCGACCTCGACCAGCCCTACCCGGGCAAGGACGCCGAGGGCCAGCGCGGACGCCAAGGGACACCGAAGCAACCGCACGTTCCTTACGGATGGCTCGACTCTCGTGAGCTGAGCGACGAGCACCGCGCCAAGCTTCTCGAAGCCGAGCTGAGCGTCTCCGGCGGGTGAGCGCGCCGACGGGCCGACCGTCTCGGGTGGCGCAGGTCGTTCATCCTTCTGCGTCGGTCCGGGCCAGCATGGTCTGGACTGCGTCCAGCATGCTCTCGCACAGGCGGATCAGACCGCCGGCGTGCGCGTCGTGCAGGAGGCGTGCGTCGGCTGGCGAGCGTTCGCTGAACCACCGCCCGACGGTCACGCCGTGGGCCGGACGGTGGACGACCGTGATCGCGTGGCCGGCTTCGATCGGCCCCGGACGGATCACGCGAAGGTACGTCCCCACACGCCCTGTGTCGCTGAAACGCTTGACCCATCGTTCTTCGTCGATGCGCCGCGCGAAGGTCGAGCACGGGATGCGCGGGCTCGTCACCTCGACCTCGACGGCTGCGCCGATCCGCCACCGCTCGCCGACGACCGCGGTGGTGGTCCCCAGACCGAGGGTGCGGAGGTTCTCCCCGAAGAGTCCGGGCGGGATGTCCTTGCCGAGCTCGGCCGACCAGAGCGCAGCCTCCTCGTCGGCGTAGGCGTACAACGCCTTGTCCTCGCCACCGTGGAACCGACGATCGGCCTGCACGTCACCGCGCAGCCCGAGCGGGCCGACAGTCACGGGCCCGTCGACCGGGCGCTTGTCGATGGCCGTGACGCCGACCGGCCCCTCGTCCTCGCGGAGTGCGTGCACGCGGCAGACCGCGAGGACCTGTGCTGAGGGGGCGGTGACCGTCTCTGGTGGCATGGAGCAATCATGCCAACCCCGACCCCAGCGCTGGGCCCCGGTCAGCGATCGCGCAGGACGCTGCTCAGAGCTGGACCCAGACCGTGGTGTCCTGCGGGACCTGGACAGCGCCGCTCGCGCCGTCTGCGACGAGCGGGCCGCTCGAGATGAGCACCTGCGACCCGGCCGGGAGCGCGAACGGCTCCGCGGCGAAGCTCGTGAGGACGAGGACGTCACGGTTGACGAACGCGAGGACGTTCGGCGAGGCAGCCACCTCGTCGACCCAGGCGAGCGAACCGAGGCCGAGGTCGTGCTCCTTGCGCAGGGCGAGGGCGTCGCGGTACATGGCGAACGTCGAGCCGTCGGTGGAGCGCTGGACGTCGGCGGCGCTCGCGCGGTAGGTCTCGGGCTGGGGGAGCCATGTGGCCCCGGTGGGGCCGAAGCCGTACCCGGGCGCGTCCGCTTCCCAGGGCAGGGGGACACGGCAGCCGTCGCGGCCGGCCTCGGTGTAGCCCGAGCGCCACCAGGCCGGGTCTTGGCGCAGGTCGTCGTCCAGGTCGGTGTGCTCGGGGAGGCCGAGCTCCTCGCCCTGGTAGACGTAGGCGGAGCCCGGGAGCCCGAGCATCTGCAGCGTCGCGGCACGGGCACGGCGCAGGCCGAGCGCGGCGTCGGGCTGAGGGTCGGTCTTGCCGATCCCGTTCGGACGGACGGCGCCGCCGCTCAGACCCATGCGGGAGGCGTGGCGGACGACGTCGTGGTTCGACAGCACCCACGTGGTGGGGGCGCCGACCTCGTCGGACGCCCGCAGCGACGCAGCGACGACGGAGCGCAGCGCGGCGGCGTCCCACGCTGTCGTGAGGAACGAGAAGTTGAAGGCCTGGTGCATCTCGTCGCTGCGGACGTAGCGGGCGAGACGGCTCAGCGGCTCGACCCACGCCTCGGCGACGAGGGCGCGGTCGCCGTCGTAGCCGGCGAGGACGGTGTGCCAGGCGCGGTAGATCTCGTGGACGCCCTCTTGGTCGAACATCGGTCCGCTGTTTCCCGCCCCGGTGGAGCCGTCTTCGGCGGGCTGGTGCGCCTCGTCGGTGGTGCCCTCGACCATGGAGACCTCGCCGTCCCAGTCGGGCAGACCAGGTGTTTTGACCATGCCGTGGGCGACGTCGATGCGGAAGCCGTCGACCCCGCGGTCGAGCCAGAAGCGCAGGACGTCCTCGAACTCGGCGCGGACCTCGGGGTGCTCCCAGTCGAGGTCGGGCTGCGTGGTGTCGAACATGTGCAGGTACCACTGACTGTCGGTGACGCCGTCGGTGGCGGCGGCAGCGCGCTCGTTCACGCGCGTCCAGGCCGGGCCGCCGAAGATCGACTTCCAGTTGTTCGGGGGGAGGTCGCCGTTCTCGCCCTGTCCCTCGCGGAACAGGTACCGGGCACGCTCCGGGCTGTCCGGGCCTGCAGCGAGGGCAGCCTTGAACCAGTCGTGGTCGTCTGAGGTGTGGTTCGGCACGAGGTCGACGATGACGCGGAGGCCGACGTCGTGGGCGCGCTCGAGAAGGGTCTCGAAGTCGGAGAGGGTGCCGAAGATCGGGTCGACGTCCCGGTAGTCGGCGACGTCGTAGCCGGCATCGGCTTGCGGCGAGCGGTAGAACGGCGAGAGCCAGATCGCGTCGACACCGAGGGTCGTGAGGTGCTCGAGGCGTGAGGTGATGCCGGGGATGTCTCCGATGCCGTTGCCGGTGCTGTCGGCGAAGGACCGCGGGTAGACCTGGTAGATGACGGCGCTGCGCCACCATTCGCGTGCGGCGTCGCTGGCGGCGTGGAGGAGCGTGGCCCCCGTGGAGGTCAACGTGAAGGTTGCCTTGTCGGTGGTGGTCGAATCGATACGAGTCACGGCGACGGTGTCCTTGTCAGTGGTGTGCGGGTACGTGGGCTGTGGGCGGGGCAGGGCGGGCGGTCAGGACGAGAGGCTGGCGCGCTGCTCGGCGTGGGCGCGCATGTCGGGAGAGGCTCCGGTCGAGTTGCGGACGATGAGCTCGGGGTGGAAGAGGAGCTCGCTGCGCGGTGCTGAGGTGCCGTTGATGACGGAGAGCAGGGCGCTGATCGCGGCATGGCTCATCGCTGAGACCGGTTGGCGCACGGTCGTCAGCGGAGGGTCGGTGAAGGCGATGAGCGGTGAGTCGTCGTACCCGACGACAGAGAGGTCGTGGGGGACGTTCATCCGTCGCTGGTGCGCGGCGCGGACCACGCCGAGAGCCATGAGGTCTGACCCGCAGACGATCGCGGTGTGGCCGGAGTCGATGAGGTCTCCGCCGGCGGCCTGGCCGCCTTCGACGGTGAAGAGGGACGTCGCGACGTGCGGGCTGGAGTCCTCGATCCCGAGGTGACGGGAGAGCGCGTCGCTGAAGCCCTCGAGCTTGCGGCGTGCGGTGATGAACCGGTCGGGGCCGGTCGCGAGGCCGATCCGGCGGTGGCCGAGGGAGACGAGGTGCCTGACGGACAGCTCCATCGCGGCCATGTCGTCGGCCGAGATGAAGGGTGCGTCGATCTCGGGTGCGTACCCGTTGATGAAGACGAGCGGGACCCCGCGGTTGCGCAGCTGCTCATAGCGCACGCGGCTGGCCTGAGTGTCGGCGTGGAGGCCGGAGATGAAGAGGATGCCGTCGATGGAGTGGTCGAGGAGCATCTCGATGTACTCGTCCTCCGTGGTCCCGCCGGGGGACTGGGTGCACAGGAGCGGGGTGTAGCCGCGCTGGGAGAGCATGCTCTCGATGGTCTGCGCGAACGCCGGGAAGACGGGGTTCGTCAGCTCGGGGACGATGAGCCCGACGAGACCGGCGGACCGGTTGCGCAGCTTCTCGGGACGTTCGTAGCCGAGGACGTCGAGCGCCGCGAGCACTGCCTGGCGCGTCTCGGAGGCGACGCCGACCTTGCCGTTGAGGACGCGGGAGACGGTCGCTGTGCTCACTCCGGCCTGCTTGGCGAGGTCGGTGAGCCGGGTCTTGGAACCTGGTGTCTGGGGAGCGTTCAGCGTCACACCAGACCTCCTTGTCATGAGTCAGGACCCTGTGAGGTGCTGAGCGATGGGCGAGCGATCGTTGCAACGGCTTGCAACGGGCCGCCGGTGAGACAGGATACCTCAGGGCCGCGGGAACTCGGGAAATTCTTGAGAAAACTGTCACTTCTTGCGCACGTCCGCCAATCGTTGCATGAAAGTTACTGCAAGAACTTGCAGGCGTAGCGGGTGAGCGGCTAGCGTCCAGAACATCAGGGCCAACGTCGGTGCGAACCCGCCGTGGCCGGTTCACAAGACACACCTTTGGAGAAAGACGATGCGACGAAGCATCCCCGTGGCTGCGGTCCTCGGCCTGGCCCTAGCCCTCACCTCCTGCTCGTCGGACACCGACGCCAGCTCAGACGACACGGCCGCCGGTGGCGGCACCCTCACGATCTGGGTCGACGAGACCCGCGCCGCGCCCGTCGAGGCCGCAGCAGCCCAGTACGAAGAAGCGACCGGAAACACCGTCAAGCTCGTCCAGAAGAACTACGACGACATCCGCCCCGACTTCCTCGCCCAGGTCCCCACCGGCGAAGGCCCCGACATCACGGTCGGAGCCCACGACTGGCTCGGCGAGCTCACGACGAACGGTGTGGTCGCCCCGATCGAGCTCGGTGACGCGGCAGCAGGCTTCGAGCCCGTCGCCGTCGACGCCTTCACCTTCGACGGCTCGGTCTACGCGCTCCCGTACGCCATCGAGAACATCGCGATCATCCGCAACACGGCGCTCGCAGACTCCACGCCCGCGACCTTCGACGAGATGATCGCCATGGGGCGCGCCGCCGGCACCCAGTACCCGTTCCTCGCCCAGGTCGGCGAGACCGGCGACGGATACACGCTCTACCCGTTCCAGACGTCGTTCGGTGCCCCGGTCTTCGCCCAGAACGACGACGGCTCCTACACGTCCGAGCTCGCTCTCGGTGGCGACGCCGGCAACGACTTCGCGCAGTGGCTGGCAGACCAGGGGGCAGCGAAAGTCCTCGATGTCTCGATGACGTACGACATCGCTGTGCAGGCCTTCGCAGACGGGCAGTCCCCGTACATCCTCGGCGGTCCGTGGATGCTCGACTCTTTCCAGGACCTCGACCTCGCCATCGACCCGATCCCCAGCGCAGGCGGCGAGCCTGCTCAGCCGTTCACCGGTGTCGCAGGCTTCTACGTCAGTGCGCAGAGCAAGAACCAGCTGCTCGCTGCGGACTTCCTCACCAACTACATGGCGACCAAGGAAGCCCAGGTCGCGCTCTACGAGGCCGGCGACCGCACGCCTGCTCTGTCCGCGGCTGCTGACGAGGTCTCGTCCGACCCGATCGCCGCAGGCTTCAGGGCTGCGAGCGCGGACGCCGTGCCGATGCCGTCGATCCCGGAGATGGGTTCTGTCTGGTCGTTCTGGGGTGTGACGGAGGCAGGCATCATCTCCGGCGCCACGGAGCCGGTCGCGGGCTGGGAAAAGATGTCGACCGACATCCAGGGTGCCATCGACGCCAGCTGATCTACGTCTCGCGTCCCCCGGGCGCGGCGTGCGGTGGCTCGCTGCGCACGTCACGCCAGGGGGACACCGGCCCCGCACAGGCCCTGCACCGGCCACGCTGCACACCCACGACGATCCAGCACGGTCCGTGCTGCCCGGAGGAACAGAATGAGTCCCGACCGCCCCCCGACGGTGCCAGATGCACCGGTCAGCGAGCAGAAGCCTCGCACGGCCGATCGCGTCGCGCGTCTCTCGCACGCCCGTGACTACTCGCCGGGGTTCTTCGTCAAGCTCGCGCTCGTCGCGCTCGTGGACGCGCTCGGCGTGTACGTGGTCATGGTCGCCTGGGCGCAGGGCAGCAGCGCCGTCGCCTGGATCATGGTGGCGCTGCTCGTCCTGACCAACGTCGTCTACTTCAGCAAGCGTGCGCTGCCGATGAAGTACCTGCTGCCCGGGCTCGCGTTCCTCCTGATCTACCAGGTGTTCTCGGTCGGATACACGGGATACATCGCCTTCACCAACTATGGCGACGGCCACAACTCCACCAAGGAGCAGGCGATCGAGGCGCTCCTCATCCAGAACGAGAAGCGCGTCGAGGACTCTGAGGCCTACCCGCTCGCGGTCGTCGAGTCTGACGGCACGCTCGGCCTCGCGATCATCGATGACGGCGAGGTCCTCGTCGGCACGGAGGACACCCCGCTCGAGGTCGCCGACGACGCGGTCGTCACCGCCGGGCGCATCACGTCGATCCCCGGGTACGACGTCCTCGGCATCAACGACGTCGTCAACCGTCAGAGCGCCGTGGCTGCGCTCCGGGTAGCGGTCTCGAAGGACGCGGGATCAGGATCGATCCGTACACAGGACGCGAGCAGCGGCTACGTCTACTCGTCCGTCCTCGTGTACGACGAGGATCTCGACCAGATGACGAGCACGGTGACCGGAACGGTCTACACGCCGAACGACCAGGGCGAGTTCGAGTCGTCGAGCGGCGAGACTCTCAACGTCGGCTGGCGTGTGCTCGTCGGCTTCGACAACTTCAGGACCGCGTTCGGGGACTCTCGCTACTCTGAGCCGTTCTTCAAGGTCCTCGTGTGGACCTTCGTCTTCTCGATCGTGTCGGTCGTCAGCACGTTCTTCGTCGGCCTCTTCTTCGCGGTCGCCCTCAACGACGAGCGGCTCCGAGGACGACGGACGATGCGCGCGCTGCTCATCCTTCCGTACGCCTTCCCGGCGTTCATGAGCTTCTTGCTGTGGAAAGGCATGCTCAACACCAACTACGGGTTCATCAACACGGTGCTGCTCGGCGGAGCGGACATCAACTGGCTGGGAGACCCGTGGCTCGCCAAGCTCGCCGTGCTCGGTGTCCAGCTCTGGGTCGGGTTCCCGTACATGTTCCTCATCTGCACCGGGGCGCTGCAGTCCATCCCCGGCGACGTGGTCGAGGCCGCGAAGATCGACGGAGCGGGCGCCCTGCGCATCTGGCGCTCGATGACGATGCCGCTGCTGCTCATCGCGGTCGCACCGCTGCTCATCTCGTCCTTCGCGTTCAACTTCAACAACTTCAACATCATCGAGATGCTCACCTCGGGTGGTCCGCGCTTCGGTGACGCCTCGGTGCCCGTGGGGCACACCGACATCCTCATCACGATGGTCTATGCGATCTCCGGCCTCGACGGCGGTGCCGCGAAGAACTACGGGCTGGCCAGCGCGCTGTCCATCGTCATCTTCCTCATCGTGGCCACCGTCTCGGTGATCAGCTTCCGCAGGACACGCTCGCTCGAGGAGATCAACTGACATGGCGACCATCGCACGCTCCTCCGCCACCGTCCGGTCCGGACGCAAGACCCGCAACACCCGCACGGACGAGCACGTCCTGCCGACCGGCACGCGTTGGTGGCGAGAGCTCGGCTGGCGCTATGTCGTGGCGGTCGTCGCGATCGTCTACGCGGCGTTCCCGATCGTCTACATCATCTCTGCAGCACTTTCGACGAGCGGGACGCTCACCGGCTCCAACCAGCTGTTCTCGTCCGTCACCGTCGAGAACTTCCGGGCGCTCGGCGACACGAAGTTCTGGACGTGGGCGGTCAACACTCTCGTCATCGGCACCGCGACCGCGATCGGCACGGTCATCATGGGGGCGGCCGCGGCGTACGCGTTCTCCCGGTTCCGCTTCTCGGGACGTCGTCTCGGCCTCACGAGCCTCCTCGTCATCCAGATGTTCCCGCAGCTCCTCGCCTTCGTCGCGGTGTTCCTGCTCCTGCTCACGCTCGGCAACGTCGTCCCGATCCTCGGGCTCAACTCCAGGCTCGCTCTCGTGATGGTCTATCTCGGCGGCGCGCTCGGCGTGAACACCTTCCTCATGTACGGGTTCTTCAACACGATCCCCAAGGAGCTCGACGAGGCCGCACGCATCGACGGCGCCAGCCACGCGCAGGTCTTCTGGGTGATCGTCCTTCGCCTCGTCGCCCCGATCCTCGCCGTCGTCGGCCTGCTGAGCTTCATCGCGTCCTTCTCGGACTTCCTGCTCGCCAAGCTCATCCTCCAGTCCGAGAGCCACTGGACGCTCGCCGTCGGCCTCTACCAGTGGGTCTCCGACCAGCTCTCTGCCAACTGGGGGATCTTCGCAGCGGGGGCAGTCATCAGTGCGATCCCCGTCGTCGCGCTGTTCCTCTTCCTGCAGAAGTACATCGTGTCCGGTCTGACAGCCGGCTCGGTCAAGTGACGGCGGTGGTCGCGCCCCGAGTGGGTCACCTGCTCGGAGCCCCGCACCACGACGGCTCGGCCCTCTACGTGAGCACCCCGACGCCGCACCTGGGGGAGAGCGTCACGGTGCGCGTCCGGGTCCCGGTCGGCCTCGACGAGCACGGGGTCCACCTGCGGGTCGTCCGCGACGCGGAGCCCCGGCTGTCTGCGGCACGACTGGTCGCCACGACCGCTCAGGACCGCTGGTACGAGGCCCAGGTCCTCGTCCACAACCCGGTGACGAGCTACCGGTTCCTCATCGACGTTCCTGGCGGCTATCGCTGGCTCAACGGTCGTGGACTCTTCGACCGCGAGGTCTCGGACGCGGCCGACTTCCGCCTCACGGTCTTCGAGCCGGCTCCTGCCTGGATGTCCCGCTCTCTCGTCTATCAGATCTTCCCCGACCGCTTCGCCCGAGGGATCACGGACAAGGTGCTCCCCGACTGGGCACAGGCGGCCGACTGGTCTGACGAGCCCCTCGCCTCTGGCCACGGCGTGAGCACCCAGCTCTACGGCGGAGACCTGCCCGGCGTGCACGCCCACCTCGACCACCTCGTCGAGCTCGGCGTCGGGACCGTCTACCTCACCCCGGTCTTCCCCGCACGGTCCAACCACCGGTACGACGCGACGAGCTTCGACGCTGTCGACCCGCTGCTCGGCGGAGACGCAGCGCTCGCCGACCTCTCCCGCGCCGTCCACGAGCGAGGCATGCGCGTCCTCGGAGACATCACGACGAACCACACCGGTGTCGGCCACGACTGGTTCACCGCCGCCCGCGCGGACCGGTCGAGCGAGGAGCGCGCCTTCTACTACTGGACCCACGACGAGCCTGGCTACGTCGGCTGGCTCGAGCACTCCTCGCTGCCCAAGCTCGACTACTCCGCACCCGCGCTCGTCCGACGGATGATCTCCGGGCCCGCGTCCGTCATCGGTCGGTGGCTCGCCCCGCCTTTCGCTCTCGACGGCTGGCGGGTCGACGTCGCGAACATGACCGGACGGTATGCGGACCAGGACCTCACGCACGAGATCGCCCGGACGGTGCGCGCGACGATGGCCGAGATCAACCCTGACGCCGTCCTCGTCGCGGAGCACTTCCACGACTCCGGGCCCGACATGACCGGTGACGGCTGGCACGCGTCCATGAACTACGCCGCCTTCACCCGCCCGGTGTGGTCCTGGGTCGTCGACCCAGACAGCGCGGTCCCCGCCGTCGGCCTGCCGACAGCCCTGCCACGTCGCTCAGGCCGCGAGATGGTCGCCGCCATGCGCGACTTCGACGCCGTCGTCCCGTGGAAGGTCATGGCGACCCAGTGGAACATGCTCGGCTCCCACGACACCCCCAGGCTGCGGACGCTCGTCGGGAGCCTGGCGATGGTCGAGGTCGCGGCAGGGCTGCTCTTCACGTACCCGGGTACACCGGTCCTCTTCGCCGGAGACGAGATCGGTGCCCGCGGCACCAACGGCGAGCACGCTCGCGTGACGATGCCCTGGGACGACCCAGAGCGCTGGGATCAGGCGACCTTCGACGTGTTCCGCGCGCTGACGGCGCTCCGCAGCGCCAGCGACGCTCTGTGCGTCGGCGGCCTGCGCTGGGTGGTCGTCGAGGACGACGCCGTCGCCTACCTGCGCGAGACGCCTGACGAGAGCGTCCTCGTGCTCCTCGCCCGGGCGCCCTGGGCAGGAGCCCGGCTCCCGGCAGAGCTCGTCCCGGACGGGACCGTGCCGCGCACGCTCTACGGCAGCGCGCCCCTGGAACGTTCCGACGCCGGCTGGCTCCTGCCCGGAACCGGACCGGGGGTGCACGTCTGGCGCGTGCGCGACACCGCCCTGGCGACCGACAGCAGCAGCGCCCGCACGGCGGACGCTGCTCACCGCTGACGTGCTCGCGCCCCGGACCCCAGCGTGTCGTTAGGGTTGGCCTGTGCCCACCGCAGACCATCACCACCCTCCCACCACCTCGGGCTACAGCGACGCCGACCGTGCACGCTGGGTCGACGAGCCGCCCAAGAGCAAGGCGCGCACCCCGTTCGAGCGGGACCGAGCCCGGATCGTCCACTCGTCCGCCCTGCGGCGCCTCGGTGCCAAGACCCAGGTCATGGGCCCCGCGTCGGACGACTTCATCCGCACCCGCCTCACCCACACGCTCGAGGTCGCCCAGGTCGGACGAGAGATCGGCAAGGCCCTCGGGTGCGACCCGGACGTCGTCGACACCGCGTGCCTGGCCCACGACCTCGGCCACCCACCGTTCGGTCACAACGGCGAGCGTGCGCTCGCGGACCTGGCCGCGACGATCGGCGGGTTCGAGGGCAACGCGCAGACGCTGCGCCTCCTCACCCGTCTCGAGGGCAAGGTCTTCTCAGACGACGGGTCGACCGCGGGTCTCAACCTCACGCGCGCGAGCCTCGACGCGTCCGTGAAGTACCCGTGGACGTTCGGCCACGGACCGCTGCGGCTCGACGGGCGCCCCACGCACAAGTTCGGCGTCTACGCGGACGACATGCCCGTCTTCGAGTGGCTCCGCCGGGGCGCCCCCGACGGGATGAAGTGCCTCGAGGCGCAGGTGATGGACCTCGCCGACGACATCTCTTACTCGGTCCACGACGTCGAGGACGGGATCGTCGGCGGACGGTTCGACCTCGCGATCCTCGCCGCCGACGACGAGCGGGCACGCGTCGTCGACGCCGTCCAGACCTGGTACGGAGACCTCGTCTCGCCCGAGGCCCTGCGCGCTGCTATCGACCGGCTCGATGCTGCCGGGCTGCTCGTCCAGGGCTTCGACGGCTCTCGGCGTGCGCTGGCGACGCTCAAGGACACGACGAGCAGGCTCATCGGACGTTTCGCCAAAGAGTCGCAGAAGGCGACCCGCGCCGAGTACGGCGACGGCCCGCTCACGCGGTATGCAGCGACGCTCATCGTGCCGGACCACACGCTCGCTGAGATCCTCGTGCTCAAGGGCCTGGCGGTCGCCTACATCATGGCGCCGCGCGAGGTCGAGCCGCTCTACATCTCCCAGCGCGAGCTCATCGCGGACCTCGTCGACGTGCTCGCCGACCGGGCGCCGACAGCCCTCGAGCCGTCCTTCGCGGTCGACTGGGCGCAGGCGCCGGACGACGCCGCCCGCTTGCGCGTGGTCATCGACCAGGTCGCGTCGCTCACCGACGTCTCAGCAGGCCAGTGGCACGCCCGGCTCGTCCGTCCGGGGCCCCTCTACCTCACCTGACACCGCGCGTAGAGTGAGACGGGTCAGCACGGCCGGTCCGCGGTCGAGCGAGCGCGAAGGGTGCACGATGAAGATCGAGGAGACACGGCTGCCGGGGATCGGCGCCCGATACGACTTCGCGACCCAGAAGGGCCGACGCGTGGGCGTCATCTCCCAGCGCGACGGTGCACGGCACGTCTTCCTCTACGACCCCCGCGACCCGGACTCGTGCCAGGCGACGATCGTCCTGTCGCCCGAGGAGAGCCAGACCCTGGCAGAGCTGCTCGGTGCACCGCGGATCGTCGAGCGCTTGCAGCAGGCTGACGAGAGCGAGAACGTCGTGCCGGGCGAGAGCTCAGGCACCGGACAGGTGTGAGCCACACAGCCAGCCTTCTCGTCGAGCTCGGGGCAGTGCTCTTTGCTCTCGGGGTGATGGGACGGTTCGCTGGCCGGTTCGGGCTGTCGCCCATCCCGCTCTACCTCTTGGCCGGTCTCGCGTTCGGTGCGGGCGGACTCATCCCTCTGCAGGCGCCCGAAGAGTTCTTCACGACCGGCTCTGAGGTCGGTGTCGTCCTCCTGCTGCTCATGCTCGGTCTCGAGTACTCGGCCGACGACCTCGTGGCGAACCTGCGCCAGCAAGCACCTGTCGGCGTCGTCGACCTGCTGCTCAACGGTCTGCCGGGGGTCGGGTTCGCCCTGCTCATGGGCTGGAGCCCGGTCGCTGTGCTGGCGATGTTCGGCGTCACCGCGATCAGCTCGTCGGGGATCATCTCGAAGGTCCTCTCCGACCTCGGCCGGCTCGGCAACAGGGAGACCCCGAGCGTCCTGAGCATCCTCGTCCTCGAGGACCTCTCCATGGCGGTCTACCTTCCGGTGCTCACCGCGCTCGTCGCTGCGTCGAGCGGTGCGACCGCGGTGCGGTCGGTGCTCATCGCGCTCGGGACGCTCGCCGTGGTCCTCGTCCTTGCGCTCCGCAAGGGGCACGTCATCTCGCGCCTCGTGGTCTCCCGCTCGAACGAGGTCCTCCTCTTGCTGGTCGTCGGGCTCGCGCTCCTCGTTGCAGGCGGGGCGGAGGCCGTGCACGTCTCCGCGGCAGTCGGTGCGTTCCTCCTCGGCATCGCGCTCTCGGGCGAGGTGGCCGAGCACGTCCGTGGGCTCGTCGGTCCGTTGCGCGATCTCTTTGCTGCGGTCTTCTTCGTCTTCTTCGGGCTGTCCACCGACCCGACCGAGCTGCCGGCCGTCCTCGTCCCGGCTGGTCTCCTTGCGCTCGTGGGCATCGGGACCAAGCTCCTCACCGGCTGGATCGCCGGGCGGAGGGCGGGGATCGGACCGGCCGGGCGGCTTCGTGCAGGTGCGGCGCTCGTCCCGCGCGGAGAGTTCTCGATCATCATCGCCGGCCTGGTCGGGGCGTCGGTCGAGCCAGCCTTCGCACCGACGGTGGCGGCGTACGTCCTCATCATGGCGGTCGTCGGTCCGCTCGTCCCGCGTCTCGTCGACCCGCTCGCGCACCGCCTCGCGCGCCGCGCAGCCGACCGCCGAGCGGTCGCCGAGAGCGGAGCGACGACCGAGGTGCCCCAGGGCACCTAGACTCGACGCGTGGCAGGCCTCATCAAGCGCGAAGACGTGGACGCAGTCCGTGAGAAGGCGCACATCGAGGAGATCGTGGGCGATCAGGTCACCCTGCGCCCCGCCGGTGTGGGCTCGATGAAGGGGCTCTGCCCCTTCCACGACGAGCGCTCTCCCTCGTTCCACGTCCGGCCTCAGGTCGGACGCTGGCACTGCTTCGGGTGCAACGAGGGCGGCGACGTCATCTCGTTCGTCCAGAAGATCGACGGCCTCGGGTTCTCTGAAGCGGTCGAGTACCTCGCGGGCCGGGTCGGTATCCAGCTGCGCTACGAGGAGGGCACCGGCCCGCGCCGGACCGAAGAACCCGGCACCCGCCAGAAGCTTCTCGAGGCGCACCGTATCGCCGGCGCCTATTTCATGGAGCAGCTGCTCACCCCCGAGGGAGCGATCGGGCGGACGTTCCTCGCCGAGCGGAGCTTCGACCGTGGGGACGCCGAGCACTTCGGTGTCGGCTACGCGCCCAACGGCTGGGACCATCTCCTGCGTCACCTGCGCGGCCGGGGCTTCACCGAGCCGGAGCTCACCGCGACCGGGCTCATGAGCCAGGGCAGCAGAGGCCTCTACGACCGCTTCCGCGGCAGGCTCATGTGGCCCATCCGCGACGTCACAGGGGAGACGATCGGGTTCGGCGCCCGCAAGCTTCACGAGGACGACCAAGGGCCGAAGTACCTCAACACCCCCGAGACAGCCCTGTACAAGAAGTCGCAGGTCCTCTACGGGATCGACCTCGCCAAGCGCGACATCGCGAAGAACAAGCAGATCGTCGTCGTCGAGGGGTACACCGACGTCATGGCTGCCCACCTCTCAGGCGTCACGACGGCGGTCGCCACGTGCGGCACGGCCTTCGGCACCGACCACGTCCGCTTCGTCCGGCGCCTCCTCGGCGACACGAGCGCAGGCGGGGGAGTCAAGCTCGCCGGCGGCGGGTCGTCGGGCGGCGAGATCATCTTCACGTTCGACGGTGACGCCGCGGGCCAGAAGGCCGCGATGCGTGCGTTCGGCGAAGACCAGAAGTTCTACGCGCAGACGTTCGTCGCCGTGGAGCCCAGCGGGATGGACCCGTGCGAGCTGCGCCAGGCGCGTGGCCCCCAAGCGGTCCAGGCGCTCGTCGACGGCCGCCAGCCGCTCTTCGAGTTCGTCATCCGCACGACCCTCGCCACCTACGACCTCGAGACTGCCGAGGGGAGGGTCTCGGCGCTGCGCGCCGCTGCGCCCGTCGTCGCGGGGATCCGCGACACCGCGCTGCGCCCGGAGTACGCACGGATGCTCGCCGGCTGGCTCGGCATGGACGGCGAGTCCGTCCGCCGCGCGGTGCACGACGCGGGCCGGGCGTCGGGCGGCGCCACAGGCAGCAGCAGCGGAGGTGCGCCGCAGCGCAGCGCAGGCGACCGCACGACGAGGGCGGACCGCTCTGGAGCCCCCGATCGTGGCCAGGTCCCTGGCGCGGGAGGCGGCGGCGGTGCTCCTTCACGACCCAGCCAGGACGACCCCATCGCTCGTCTCGAGCGCCAGACGCTCGAGGCGATCCTCCAGCACCCGCACCTCGTGCCCGCGCAGCAGCTCGACGAGCTGCCCGGGGACGCGTTCACCGTGCCGGCATGGCGTGCCGTCCACGAGGCGATCCGTGCAGCAGGAGGGCTCCAGACGGCTGGGCAGCGTGGCGCGTCGGAGTGGGTGGGCCTCGTGAGCGAGGAAGCCGCGGGGCCTGTCGTCCAGCTCGTCAACGAGCTCTCGGTGGCCCCGATGCCCGAGGACCGCCCGGGGGCCATCGAGGACTACGTGCGCGGCGTCGTGGGTGCTTTTCTCGAGCTCGGGCTGACCCGGAAGATCGGTAATGCGAAGAGCAAGCTCCAGCGCATCGACCCGACCGCGGAGCCTGACGCCTACCAGCAGGCGTTCGCCGACCTCATGACCCTGGAGCACGAACGGCGCGTGCTGCGCGACCGTGACTCCTGACGGCCGCGCAGCGGTCCCGTTCGGCTAGTAGTTCCAGACGGTCCCGTCTTCCAGGCGGACGATCGGGTGGCTGCCTGGAGAGTAGGTGTACCGCTCCGCCTCGGTCTCGTCGAAGTCGACACCGAGGCCGGGAGCGTCGCTGACGTACATCATCCCGTTCTCCATCCGGTGCTCGGACGGGAAGAGCGCGTCGCAGGCGGGGGTCCCGAGCACCAGGTACTCCTGGATCCCGAAGTTCGGCGCCCACGCGTTGAGGTGCGCCTGGGCAGCCATGGACAGCGGCGAGTGGCTGGGGGCCCCGTGGAACCCGGTACGCACGTGGTGCATCGCCGCGAGGTCGACGATCCGCTTGACGTGGGTGATGCCGCCTGCATACGTGACGGCGACCCGGATGAAGTCGATCAGCTCGTTCTCGATGAGCTTGTTGCAGTCCCAGATCGAGTTGAAGACCTCGCCGATCGCGATCGGCACGGTGGAGTGCTGGCGCAGGAGCTTCAGCGCGTCCTGGTCCTCTGCCGGTGTCGGGTCCTCGAGCCAGAAGAGCCCCACGGGCTCGACCGCCTTGGCGAGCTCGGCTGCCTCTCGAGGCAGGAGCCGGTGGTGCACGTCGTGCAGGATCTTCAGGTCGGGACCGAAGCGCGCCCGGATCTCGGCAAGAGCCCCGGGCATGTACCGCATGTAGCGGCCGGTGTCCCATCCCTCGACCGAGGGCCGGATGCCGCTGAAGTCGGTGATGTACGGCGTCGTCCCGACGTCGTCCTTCGGGACGGCATAGCCCGCTGACGGCATGCCCGGGATGCCGCACTGCACGCGGACGGCCTTGAATCCTTGCTCCACGTACGAGGCGACGGAGTCCATCAGGGCGTCCAGGTCGGAGCCGGCTGCATGGGCGTAGACCATCGCCCCATCCCGGCTCTTGCCACCGAAGAGCTGGTACAGGGGCATCCCGGCGAGCTTGCCCTTGATGTCCCACAGGGCCATGTCGATCGCACCGTACGCGGCCATGGCGACCGGACCGCGCCGGAAGTACGCGCCACGGTAGAAGAGCTGCCAGATGTCCTCGCTGTTGCGCGGGTCCATCCCGACGAGGTTCGGGACCAGGTAGTCGCGCAGATAGGCGGCCGGGAGCGTCTCATGGTTGTTGAGGGTGGCGTCGCCGAGCCCGTAGATGCCCTGGTCGGTCATGACCTTCAAGGTGACGTAGTTCTTGCCGGGGCCGCCGACGAATACCTGGGCGTCGGTGATCTTCATGGGTAGGGTCTCCATTCGACGGGCGGACAGCGCCGCACGCCGAGGAGCAAGGACCTCCTCGGCGCGCCGCTCGGGGTGGTTCAGCTCAGGTCGGAGACGTCCGTCCAGTGGGCGTCCGAGCGGATCACGTCGATGATCTGCTGGTACTGGCTGCCTTCTCGGAACGTCGGGTAGGGCTCGACGGTCTCGCCCTGGATGTCCTTGACGAGCTCGCGGGCCAGGTAGTGCCAGCACTGCTCGGTGTCCCCGGTGACGTCTGGGACGGATGCTGCGATGTCCTCGGGGAGTGGCAGGTCCTCCCACGTCTCGTCCGGTCCCCAGAAGGACAGCTGGCCGGTGCCGTAGTGGCCCTTGAGGTAGATGGCCCCCTCGGTGCCGTAGAACACGATGTGGTCCTCGTGGAACCGCGGCACGAGCCCGCCGTGCTTGAACAGCACGGACACCGGTCGGGCGGCGAAGGGGCTCTGGAGCTTCGCCAGCACCGTGTAGGACCACTCGACGTCGCTCTCGCCCCACTGGAGCGAGGGGTCGTCGAGGTCCTCGGGGATGAAGTCGCGTCGCGTCGCGAAGTTGTGGACACCTTCGACGATGGGGGCCTTGCCGAGATCGTCGCGGACGTCGCCCATGACCGACAGGATCGTGTCGCCGACGACGGAGGTCACGATCGAGAGGGTGTGGGGGAAGTTGTTGTTGAGGCGTCCGCCGCCGTCGTCCTTGCGGTGCGACCAGCCGAAGGGGATCTCGCGCTGGAGGTTGAAGTGGGAGATGCACTCGACCTCGACGGGCTCACCGATCGCCCCCTGTGCGACGAGCCGCCTTGCGTGCAGGACGCTCGCTGTGTAGCGGAAGCTCGCGGCGTAGGCGGTCTTGACGTTCTTCTCCTGCGCGAGCTCGTAGAGCTCGACCGCCGTCTCGCCGGAGGTCGTCATCGGCTTGTCGCAGAAGACGTGGCACCCGTGCTCGATCGCCAGCTTGATGTGCTCGTGGTGGGCGCCGCCCGGCGTCGCGATCGAGACGATGTCGGGCTGGCAGACGTCGAGGGCTTCCTGCCAGCTCGTTCCCGCGTAGGGGATGCCCATCGTGCGTGCAACGTCTTCGACGACGCTCGGGGTCCGGCCGACGATCCCGACGACCTCGGCTCCAGCACCTCGAAACGCGTCGGCATGGCCTTGGCCCGCAAATCCGGTCCCGCTGATCAGGACCTTCAACCTGCCACTCATCTGTGACTCCTCCTGTGGACGACTCGTATACCGCGGGCTCGGGGCGCCGCGAGGGCAGCGGGCGCGGCACTGATCTCTCGGGCGACGACACCGATCGGGCAGTGTCCGACGTGCACGGCTGACCGGCTCTGCGTCGACGCAGCACCGTCCGCAGCGACGCGCTGGATCGTGGTCGCTCCCATGGGGTGCACGCTCCTTTGCTCGGACCCGGCGCGACTGTACCTGCCACGAGGAAATGAGTGCAACGATACAGTGAAAGTGACCGAGGTCTCGTCCGGAGAGGTCCCCGACCGGGGTTTTTTGCGGCTAATCGTCAAGAAGTCGTGACAAGGAATGTGGCCCGTCGCGAGTTGATCGATACACCCCGACGGGCGAGGGGCACGAGCCTCCCTGCTGGCACGAGCGAAGGCGCAGCGATGTCGCCGGACACCGAAGACTCGTCGAGGTTCCGGGCTCCGTCGTGAGGCTGGCCCTCGGGTGTCGGGACGTGGCACGGGGTGTCCGCTCGTGCGAGCGGGTGCTGGTCGCTCGGCGTGCGGACGCCGCCCGGCGGGGAACGAAAGAACCCCTGAACTGCATCTCTGCAGGTCAGGGGTTCTTTTTGCGGGCTCCCGCGACTGGACTCGAACCAGTAACCGTCCGATTAACAGTCGGATGCTCTGCCAATTGAGCTACGCGGGATCGACCGGAGAAAACTCTATCAGCCTTCCGAGGGTGCTCCTGACGCCGCTGACAGTCGCGACGCCGCGGCCTTGACCAGGGCCGTCGCTGACGCGGAACGGAGGTCCGCACCCGGGTCTGCGACCACCTGCAGGAAGAGACCGTCCGTCGCGGAACGGCGGACGGCGACACGTGCGCTCGACCCTTCCGGGAGGTGCACGGTCTCCGCCATGACCACCGACGACTGGACGCGCTCGCGAAAGACCCGCAAGAAGGCTGTCCGGGTCGGCCGTGCCATGCCCAGCGTGACCTGAGTCGAACCGTCGACCCACTGGACGACGAGCGTCGACGTGTCGGGCTCCCAGCGACCACGGTCCACGTCGCTCCACGGCCGCAGCGTCGGGGCGTCGGCGAGGAACGCGATGCCGAGCCTCGTCGCGACGACCCACGAGCCGTCGACGAGCGATGCTTGAGCGATCCGGGTGTCGCCTCGGCTCAGGAGAGGTGCCAGGACGGCGCGGAGCTCGGCGGGGAGCGCTTCGTCTCGGGAGAACAGGGCCATGTGCCTACCGTAACGTCGACGAGACGGCCGGCCGCTCGTCGCGGTCTGGATCGGTGCCCCGTGTGGGGCTTGAACCCACGACCAGCCGATTATGAGTCGGGTGCTCTGACCAACTGAGCTAACGGGGCGCGGAGCCGATCATATCTGTCGCCGGGCGGACGGGGGCGTGCGGTGCGAAGATCTGTTCCGTGACTTTTCAGACATCCGCGCGCAGCGCTGCCAACGACCTCTCCGACTCACGATGGCTCCAGCTCGTCGCTCGTGGTGGGTACGCCGTCAGCGGTGTGCTCCACATGATTATCGGATGGGTCGCCGTCCGGATCGCGATCCCCGGGAGCTCCAGCAGCGGGACCTCGGCAGACCAGAGCGGAGCGCTCGCCGAGATCAAGGAGACGGCCTGGGGGCCGGCGTTCCTGTGGTTCGCTGTCGTTGCGCTCGTAGCTCTCGTCGTGTGGCAGATCACCGAGGCGATCGTCGGTGGGAGCCCGCGCGGTGACGACTCGACCAAGCAGAAGGCTGCGCGGGCGAAGGCTGCTGCGAAGGCGGTCGTCTACCTCGTGCTCGCTGGCCTGGCGTTCGGCGTCGTGACGGGCGAGAGCAGCGGGGGAGGCGGCGAGAAGGTCACCCGGTGGCTCATGAGCAGCGGGCTGGGCAAGGTCGCTGTGGCCGCCGCAGGTCTGGCGATCGTCGTGGTCGGTGGGTATCACGTGTACAAGGGCGTGACGAAGAAGTTCAGGGAAGACCTCGCGGGTGGTCCGGGGGGTCAGCTGGGGCGAGGTGTCGACGTCACGGGTGTCGCCGGGTACGTCGCCAAGGGCGTGGCGCTGGTGGTCGTCGGTGGGCTCTTCGTGGTCGGTGCGGTCCAGGCAGACCCGGAGAAGGCGTCAGGGCTCGACGTCGCGCTGAAGTCTCTGGCCGACCTCCCGTACGGCAAGGTTCTCCTCGTCCTGGTCGGTGTGGGCTTCGTCGCCTACGGGGTGTACTCCTTCGCACGGTCCCGCTACGCGAGGATGTGACACCGGGGTGTGATCGACGACGATGCCGATCTGTGCTCTGCGCCGGGTGCTGGCATGAAAGAATGTGCCCATGGCTATCAGAGAGATCCGCGTCATCCCCGACCCTGTTCTTCGCACCCCGTGCGACCAGATCGTCGTCGTAGATGACCGGGTCAGAGGCCTGGTTGCTGATCTCATCGAGACCGTCGACAACGACGGTCGTGCAGGTCTCGCGGCCAACCAGATCGGTGTGAGCCTCCGGGCGTTCTCCTGGAACATCGACGACGAGATCGGCTACGTGCTCAACCCGCGCATCGTCGAGCTCTCCGAGGACGAGTACCAGGACGGGGACGAGGGGTGCCTGTCGGTTCCCGGCCTCTGGTATGCCACCAAGCGTGCGTGGTACGCCCGTGTCGAGGGCATGGATCTCGACGGCAACAAGATCGTGGTCGAGGGGACCGAGCTCATGGCGCGGTGCCTCCAGCACGAGGTCGACCACCTCGACGGCTTCCTCTACCTCGACCGGCTCGAGAAGTCGGTGCGCAAGAAGGCGATGCGCGAGCTGCGCGAGTCGCTCTAGGTCGACGCCCACGTTGGTCAAGACCAGTGATGTAAGGCATGATGTGCTCCAGCAGTATCGGTTCGTCGCCGGTCTGCCGTTCAGAGAAGCATCCGTGCGTCTCTGAACTGTATCGACAGAGTAGTTCACCTGGGTTCTGAGGTCGTTGGGGAAGACGCATCTCAACCTGGGAGGGACAACATGGCTGGTGCAATCACCCGCGGCGTACTTTTCGTGCACTCATCTCCACGCGCGCTCTGCCCACACATGGAGTGGGCAGCGGGCAACGTCCTTGGCGAGCCTGTCTCGCTCCAGTGGACGGAGCAGCCTGCTGCGCCCGGACTCTTCCGGGCTGAGTACTCCTGGTCGGGTCCTGCCGGAACCGGTTCGCGTCTTGCGTCATCGTTGCGCGGCTGGACGCACCTGCGGTACGAGGTGACCGAGGAGGCCAGCACCGGGACCGACGGTTCGCGGTGGAGCCACACGCCTGAGCTCGGGATCTTCCACGCAGCCACAGACGTCCACGGCAATGTCGTCATCCCTGAGGACCGCGTCCGAGCAGCGCTGGAGTTTGCTGCCGACCCCCGCCGGATGCGTGACGAGCTCCACCTCGCGCTGGGACAGGCGTGGGACGACGAGCTCGAGCCCTTCCGCTACGCGGGCGCCGGCGCACCCGTCCGGTGGCTCCACCGCGTCGGCTGAGTACCGCGTCGGTGCGGGCACCGGGTCGATCGGGCACCGCGGCCCCGTCGCACCTGGCGCCCTCCATGTACGACTGAAGGCTGCACCCCGCCGGGGTGCAGCCTTCAGTCGTACCTGCGCTGCGTCGGGTGCGCTACTCGCTCGTGACGACGAGCGCCACGTTGTGTCCGCCAAAACCGAACGAGTTGTTGATCGCAGCAACCGGACCCGAGCGCAGCGGGCGGGGCGCGTCGCGCACGAGGTCGAGACCGAGCTCCGGGTCCGGGTCCGTGACGTTGATCGTGGGTGGGGCTGTCCGCTCGTGCAGCGCGAGGACGGTGAAGATGGTCTCCAGCGCACCTGCACCGCCGAGAAGGTGGCCTGTCATCGATTTCGTCGCAGACAGCGCGACACCGTCGGCGCTCGACCCGAGGACCTGGCTCACCGACCGTGCCTCGATGAGGTCGCCGACGACCGTGGACGTCGCATGGGCGTTGATGTGCACCACGTCGCTGGCAGTCACGCCAGCGTCGTCGAGAGCTGACTGCATGGCACGGACCTGTCCGTCGCCGGTCGGCTCAGGGGAGGTGATGTGGTATCCGTCAGCGGAGAGCCCGATGCCGCCGATCGTGGCGTACACGCGTGCCCCGCGCGTAGCCGCGTGCTCCGCCGACTCGAGGACGACGACGCCGGCGCCCTCTCCGATGACGAAACCGTCGCGAGCGAGGTCGTAGGGGCGTGATGCGCCTGCCGGGTCGTCGTTGCGGAGCGAGAGCGTCCGCGATGCGGCGAAGGCCGAGATCGGCATCGGGTGGATGGTCGCCTCGGTGCCTCCCGCGACGACGACGTCAGCGCGGCCGCTGCGGATCATCTCGACTCCGTAGGCGATCGCCTCAGAGCCGGAAGCGCACGCGGACACGAGCGCGTGCGCCCCTGCTCGGGCACCGAGCTCGAGCGAGACGTAGGCCGTGGGGGAGTTGGGCATGAGCATGGGGACGGTCATGGGCAGGACGCGACGTGCGCCCTTCTCGCGGAGGGTGTCCCACGCGTCGAGCGTGGTCCAGATCCCACCGATGCCGGAGGAGACCACGGTGCCCAGCCGGTCACCGTCGACCTCGGGTGCGCCTGCGTCGGCCCACGCCTCGCGTGCGGCGATGATGGCGTACTGGGTCGAGGGGTCCATGCGCTTGATCTCGGTCCGTGGAAGGACCTCCTCGGGCTTGACCTTGATGGTCGCCGCGAAGTTCACGGGCATGCCGTAGGTCTCGGCCCAGTCGTTGTCGAGGGTGCGTGCACCAGACTCACCGGCGAGCGCGGCGGTCCAGGTGGAGGTCACGTCGCCGCCGAGCGGCGTGGTGGCACCGAGGCCGGTGACGACGACGTCGCGAACGTTGGTCATGTGAGCTCCTGGGTGAGGTGGTGGCGAGGTGACTGTCTGGCGCCCGGCTGCAGGTGCGTTCGCCGGGCGCCAGACGAGTCGGGGGGAGGCGCAGGTCAGGCCTGGGCGCCGGTGATGAAGGTGACGGCGTCGCCGACGGTCGCGAGGTTCTTGACCTCGTCGTCGGGGATGGTGACGGAGAACTTGTCCTCGGCGTGGGTGACGATCGTCATCATCGACAGGGAGTCGATGTCGAGGTCGTCCGTGAAGGACTTCTCGGAGGTCACGGAGTCGGCCGGGAGCCCGGTCTCCTCGGCGACGATCTCGGCGAGGCCGGCGAGGACGTCTTCTGCGGTGTGTGCCATGTGTGCTGCTCCTTGGTGAGGTCGGCCGCGTGCGCGGCGTCGTGAGGCGTACTGGGGAAACTTACGGCAGAACGACCACTTGGGCCGCATAGACGAGGCCGGCACCGAAACCGATCTGCAGGGCGAGGTCACCCGACTTGGCGGTTCCTTCGCGCATGAGGCGCTCTGCTGCGAGGGGGATCGAGGCTGCCGACGTGTTGCCCGTGTCGGCGATGTCGCGGGCGATGACGACGGAGTCGGGCAGCTTGAGCTGCTTCGCGAACTGGTCGATGATCCGCATGTTCGCCTGGTGCGGGATGAACACCTGGAGGTCGTCGGCGGTCACGCCGGCGGCATCGAGCGCCTCCTGGGCGATCTTCGGCAGCTGGAAGCTCGCCCACTTGAAGACCGGCTGACCTTCCTGACGCAAGGTCGGCCATCCGAGCTCGGGGTGGTCCCGGAGCTCGCTCCAGCCGTGGGTCTGGCGGATCGTCTGTGCGCGTGAGCCGTCCGAGCCCCAGATGGTGGGTCCGATGCCGGGGACGTCGGACGGGCCGACGACCGCCGCGCCCGCGCCGTCTCCGAGGAGGAACGAGATCGACCGGTCGGTCGGGTCGATGAACTCGCTCATCTTCTCTGCACCGATGACGAGGACGTAGCGGGCTGCTCCTGAGCGCACGAGCGCGTCCGCCTGGCCGATGCCGTACGAGTAGCCGGCGCACGCTGCCGACATGTCGTAGGCCGCGGCCGTCGTGCCGAGGCGGTCTGCGAGGATCGCTGCAGCCGAGGGGGTCTGGTGGAAGTACGTGACGGTCGAGAGCATGACCACGTCGATGTCGCTGCCGGTCAGGCCTGCTGCGGCGAGCGCCTTGTTCGCGGCGGCCTCGGACAGGTCGATGACGGTCGTCTCCGGGTCTGCACGCCGGCGGGTGATGATGCCGGTGCGTTGCCGGATCCACTCGTCGGACGAGTCGATCGGACCGGCGATGTCGTCGTTGGTCACGACGTTGGTCCCCCGCTCGGCACCGATGCCGAGGATGCGGGAGAACTGCGGTCCGGTGGACTGTCTCAGCTGAACGGTCACGTGAGGTCTTCTTCCAGCAGGTCGGGTGATTCGGCAGTGGTGGGTGTGCTGTGTCGTGCTACGAGGTCACGGGCCGCGTCGATGTCCTGCGGCGACTTCACGGCGAGCGTCTCGACGCCCGGGAGCGCACGCCGGGCGAGGCCGGTGAGCACACCGCCTGGCGCCAGCTCGAGGACAGCGGTCACACCGAGGGTCAGGAGCATGTCCTGGCACAGGTCCCAGCGGACCGGTGCGACGATCTGGTCTGTCAGCCGGCGGAGCACGTCGGTCGACGAGCCGTGCTCGCCTCCCGCGTCCTGGGTGTCGATCGACGCGTAGGACGCCCCGTCCGCGTTGGACAGGAAGGTCGTCTGCGGGTCCTGTGCGGGCCAGTCGCGAGCGACGGGCGCGAACGCGTCGAGCGCGGGCTGCATGAACGGGGTGTGGAAGGCGCCGGCAACCTGGAGCGGGATGACCCGTGCCTTGGCCGGAGGATCGGCGGCCAGCCGTGCGAGGCCCTCGGGGGAGCCAGCAGCGACGACCTGGCCGGCGCTGTTGACGTTCGCGGGGAACAGCCCGGCGGCGTCGATCGCCGCCAGGACCTCGTGCGGGGTCCCTCCGACGACTGCGCTCATCCCGGTGGTCTCCAGGCCCGCTGCGTCGGCCATGAAGCGTGCGCGTGCCGCGACGAGGCCGACCGCCCCGGCGTCGTCGAAGACGCCGGCCACGGCTGCGGCAGCGAACTCTCCGACCGAGTGGCCTGCAGTGACGTCGACGACGTCGGCGGCGCGGCGGCCGTCGAGGATCGCACGGAGCGCGACGAGCGAGGCGGAGACGATGAGGGGCTGGGCGACGGCCGTGTCACGGATCGTGTCGGCGTCGGACGTCGTGCCGTGCGCGACGAGATCGATCTCGGCGGCTCGGGCCAGGCGGTCGAGATCATCGGCGACGCCGGGGATCTCGAGCCACGGGGCGAGCATTCCGGGGGACTGGGAGCCCTGTCCAGGGCAGACGACTGCAAGCACGGTCTAACTTTGCCCGATTCAGTAGGGGATAGGTGCGTCACGACGCACACGAAGAGTTTCCACTGTAGTTGTTCACTACCTACAAAGCGCGAGGAGCGAGCGCTCGTCCGGTCATCGGATCGATCCTAACCGTCCGACCGCGAGCGCTACCTGGAGCACGAAGGACTCGCGAGCGTCGAGGGGGTCCCACCCCGTGAGCTCTGCGACCTTGCGCAGGCGGTACCGGACCGTGTTGGGGTGGACATACAGGTCACGTGCGGCGGCCTCGAGCGAGCGACCGGAGCCCAGGTACGCGGACAAGGTCTCGAGGACAGGGCCGGTGGCGGCAGCGAGCGGTTCATACGCCTGGACCGTGAGCACGCGCCGGGCGTCGGCGTCCCCGATGAGCACGCGCTCGGGCAGGAGGTCGTCCGCCAGGACCGGTCGGGGTGCTTGGGGCCAGGCGGTGACGGCACGCAGCCCCGCCAGTGCAGCGGCGGCCGACCGCGAGGCGTCGTCGAGGCTCTGCATGGTGGGGCCGATGATCACCGGGCCCGGGCCGAAGCGGGGAAGGAGCGATGTCGCGGCCGCCTGCAGGTCGCTCTCGCCGCCGAGGACGAGGACGATGCGATCACCCTGGATGCCGACGAGGGCGTCGGCGACAGCGCGTCGCGTGATGCGGCGGAGCTCGGCTGCCCGGACCTCGTCGAGCGGCTCGGGCGTCGTGCCGACCATGACGAGCACCGACCCGCGTCCGCTCCAGCCCAGCGCCGAGACGCGCGAGCGCAACGAGCCGTCCTGGTCGTCGCGCTGGATCGCGTCGACGACGAGCGCCTCGAGCCGGGCGTCCCACGCACCCCGGACCTCGGCTGCCCTCGCGTAGACCTCCGCTGCTGAGAAGGCGACCTCGCGGGAGTACCGCAGGACGGCCTCGCGCAGGTCTCGCTCCCCGCCCGGGACTGCAAGCTGGTCGCTGTGGGTCTCGACGACCTCCACGACGATCCTCACGAGCTGGAGCGTGTGCTGCAACGAGATAGAACGGGTGAGGTCCGGCGGGGCGGCGGCGAAGATCTCTCCGACGCCGTGCGGGGTGGCGCTCGGGTCGGCATACCAGGTGACGAAGGCCGTGATGCCCGACTGTGCGACGAGCCCGACCCACGAGCGGTCGTCCGCAGGGAGCGCCCGGTACCAGGGAAGGTCTTCGTCGAGCCGTCGTAGGGCTGCCGCTGTGAGGAGGCCGCTCCCGTCGCGGACCCGCTGAAGGTTCGCGGGTGACCCGGGAGGGGTCGCGCCCGCTGCTGAAGAGCTCGTCACGGCCTGTGGCATCCCCCGAGCATACGTCGGGACTTGTGGGGAACGCACAAAGTTGACCCCTGATCTGCAGTGGTGACGCAACGCACAATCTGGGTGCATACGCGGTGTGAGTGCGTCTGAACAGCTATCGTCAAGATATGGCACTCATGCCCAGACTCCGTCAGCTCATGCGCCGAACGACCTCGGCCTCGACCATCGGCGCGCGCAGACCCACCACAGGTGAACGACGTGGAGACACCCTCCACGAAGATGCCTTGCGCGCGATGCTCGTCGATGATCCCAACAACATCAGGGCTTTTCAGGCTCTCTCGGAGGTGGTCCGGCGTCGGGCCGCCGAAGGCACCCAGGTGGACGATCCGCTCTCCGCGCCCACCGACGAGATCGAACGGCGCCGCGCCGCGGACCTCGCAGTCTGGGCGCTCGGTGAAGAGCTCGCAGGCAACCCGCGCGCCTGGTACCCGCTCATCGAGCTTGCCAGGCTGTCGCTCGCCGACGACCAGGACGCTGCGATCCGCCGCCTGGCCACCGCCGCAGACCGTGACCCGTCCGGAGCGGCCCTCGCTGAGGCGATCGCGGTCCTGCGCGACGCGGGGCTGCCGGTCGAGGCGCTCGGCCTCGGCGTCGGCCACTGGCGGGTGCGCGACCACACTCCTGAGGTGGGCCGGCAGGTCGTGCGGGCGGCGCTCGATGCCGACCGCATCTTCGACGCACGTCACCATCTCGAGTCGCTGGCGCTCCACCCGGACACCAAGGCCGTCGCGCCGATCCACGCAGAGCTCGAGACCGAGATCGCTCAGGCCGAGCAGCACATCTCGGGGACGTAGCAGGCGGCGGGCCGACGTTCGCGTGCACGACGAAGGCCCGGTCCCTGACGCTTCAGGGACCGGGCCTTCGTCGTGCACGCTCACACGGTGGTCAGCTGTCGCCGCCCGCGTTGCCGGACGTGCCGGCCTTCACGTCGTGGAGGCGATACTTCTCGATGGCGCGGGCTGGTGCGTCCGCGGCGACCTCGCCGCGGCGGGCGAGCTGCTGGAGCACCCGTGTGGCGACAGAAGGCCCGTCGATCTTGAAGTAGCGGCGGGCTGCCGCGCGGGTGTCCGAGAAGCCGAAGCCGTCGGCACCGAGCACGGCGTAGTCGCCCGGGACCCACTGACGGATCTGGTCCGGGACGAGGTGGTCGAAGTCGCTCGTCGCGACGAACGGCCCCTGTGCCCCGGCGAGCTTGGTCGTGAGGTAGGCCTCGCGAGCGGGCTCTTCCGGGTGGAGGAAGTTGTGCTGCTCGACCTGCAGACCGTCGCGACGCAGCTCGTTCCAGCTCGTGACGGACCAGACGTCGGCCTGGACGCCCCAGTCCTTCGCGAGGAGCTCCTTCGCCTCGAGCGCCCACGGCACGCCGACACCGGACGCGAGGATCTGGGCACGCGGGCCCTCGCCCTCGGCGGTGGCGACCTTGTGGATGCCTCGTAGGATGCCGTCGATGTCGACGTCTTCCGGCTCGGCAGGCTGCGTCATCGGCTCGTTGTACACCGTGAGGTAGTACATGACGTTCTGGTCCCGTGACTCGTTCTCGCCGTACATCCGCTGGATGCCGTCGCGCACGATGTGCCGGATCTCGTAGCCGTAGGCGGCGTCGTACTGGACGATCGCCGTGTTGGTGGCCGCGAGGATCGGAGAGTGGCCGTCAGCGTGCTGGAGGCCCTCACCGGTGAGCGTGGTGCGGCCGGCGGTCGCGCCGATGATGAAGCCGCGCGTGAGCTGGTCGCCGGCGGCCCAGAACTGGTCGCCGGTGCGCTGGAACCCGAACATCGAGTAGAAGATGTAGAACGGGACCATCACCTCGCCCTGCGTCGCGTAGGACGTGCCGACCGCCTGGAACGCTGCAGCGGAGCCGGCCTCGTTGATGCCGGTGTGCATGATCTGGCCGGACTCGGACTCCTTGTAGGAGAGCATGAGCTCGCGGTCCACGGCGAGGTAGTTCTGGCCCAGGGTGTTGAAGATCTTCGCGGTCGGGAAGATCGCGTCGAGCCCGAAGGTGCGGGCCTCGTCAGGGATGATCGGGACGACGCGCTTGCCGAACTCCTTGTCCTTGATGAGGTCCTTGAGGAGCCGGACGAACGCCATCGTCGTGGCGACCTCTTGCTGGCCGGAGCCCTTCTTGAGGATCTCGTACGTCTTGTCGCCCGGCAGCGTGACAGGCGCCGGGTTCGCACGGCGTTCGGGGACGAACCCTCCGAGCCTGCGACGGCGGTCCAGCATGTACTGGATCTCCGGTGCGTCCATCCCCGGGTGGTAGTACGGCGGTGCATACGGATCGGCTTCGAGCTCTTCGTCCGTGATGGGGATGTGCAGCGTGTCGCGCAGCGACTTGAGGTCGTCTGCCTTGAGCTTCTTCATCTGGTGGGTCGAGTTGCGCCCGGCGAAGCCAGAACCCAGCCCGTAGCCCTTGATGGTGTGCGCGAGGATGACGGTCGGCTGACCGGTGTGCTCGGTCGCGGACGCGTAGGCCGCGTAGATCTTGCGGTAGTCGTGGCCGCCGCGCTTGAGCGCCCAGATCTCGTCGTCCGTCATCTTCTCGACGAGCTGCTTCGTCCGGGGGTCTCGGCCGAAGAAGTGCTCACGGACAAAGGCGCCGTCGTTGGCCTTGTACGTCTGGAAGTCACCGTCCGGCGTGGTGTTCATGAGGTTGACGAGCGCACGGTCCTTGTCGGCGTTGAGCAGCGTGTCCCATTCGCGGCCCCAGATGACCTTGATGACGTTCCAGCCGGCACCGCGGAAGAACGCCTCGAGCTCCTGGACGATCTTGCCGTTGCCACGCACAGGTCCGTCGAGACGCTGCAGGTTGCAGTTGACGACGAACGTGAGGTTGTCGAGCTGCTGCTGCGCGGCGAGCTGGAGCATGCCACGGCTCTCCGGCTCGTCCATCTCGCCGTCGCCGAGGAACGCCCAGACGTTCTGCTGGCTGGTGTCCTTGATCCCACGGTTGTGGAGGTACCGGTTGGTCCACGCCTGGTAGATGGCGCCCGCCGGACCGAGGCCCATGGACACCGTCGGGAACTCCCAGAAGTCAGGCATCTGGCGGGGGTGCGGGTACGACGGGAGCCCGCCACCGTCGTGGGAGTGCTCCTGGCGGAAGCCGTCGAGCTGCTCGGCCGTGAGCCGTCCCTCGAGGAAGGCACGGGAGTAGACGCCGGGGGAGGCGTGGCCCTGGAAGTAGATCTGGTCGCCGCCACCGGGGTGGTCCTTGCCGCGGAAGAAGTGGTTGAGGCCCACCTCGTAGAGCGTCGCGACGGACGCGTAGGACGAGATGTGCCCGCCGACGCCGATCTCCGGGCGCTGGGCGCGGGTGACCATGACTGCTGCGTTCCACCGGTTCCAGCTGCGGTACCGGCGTTCCATGATCTCGTCGCCGGGGAAGTACGGCTCCTCGTGGACACCGATCGTGTTGACGTACGGCGTCGTGATCGACGTCGGGATCGCTACGTTGCGTTCCCTCGCCCGCTTCAGCAGGTTCAAGAGGACGTACCGGGCCCGGGGGCCTCCGCGATCGTCGATCAGTCCGTCGAGAGAATCGACCCACTCACCCGTCTCGGCGGGGTCGATATCGGGGACCTGGCTCAACAGACCGTTGATCAACGGTCGTGACTCGTCGTGCGTAGCCACCTGCAACCTCACATCGTCTCCGGAGCATTGCGGGGCGGTCTGCCCCATCGCTCGCCTCGTCCGGTCGATGGTCTTCGCACGGCTCCATGTGCCGTTCGCAAAGTACTCGTCAAGTCCGGACGTTCTCCCCATTCTCTGTGCAGGGAGGACGGGAAAGCCACCCAGTGGACCGCCGGTTGGACGTGACGTTCGTGACATCCACGGAATCCCGCGGTTCGCGACCTGTTTTTCATCGTGCGACCCCGGGCCCCGGGCGGGTGCGCACGTCGTGGGTGCGTGCATGGGAGGGTGGACGGGGTGCTCGACGACGGCCGAAAGTGCGACTCCTCGGCGTTTCGTCGTGGATTCCGGGCGCGACGTGGCGCGGGGTGGGCTACGTTTGCGACCATTGATCCATCCGGCGTGGTCTCGCGACCGGAACGTTCCATGAAGGGAAGAACATCACCGTGGTAGCGACCACTGAACCTCAAGACGCGGACCGTCTCGGTTTCGCCTCAGGGTTCGTCGTCCAGGAGTTCGGTTGGGCGGAGGACGTCGACGACGCCCTGCGCACAGCGATCGAGACGATCACCGGGACGGAGCTCGTCGACGAGGACTACGACGACGTCACCGACGGTGTCATCGTCTGGTGGCGCGAGGACGACGGCGATCTCACCGACACCCTCGTGGACGTGCAGACGGTCCTCGACGACGGTGGTGTCATCTGGATCTTCACGCTCAAGCCGGGCCGCGACGGTCACGTGGCGCACAGTGACATCCAGGAAGCCGGGACGACCGCGGGTCTGCACGCGACGAGCACGTTCTCGGTCGCGACCGACTGGGCGGCGACCAAGCTCGGCACCCGCGGTCGCGGGAAGTAGCCCTGGTGGTCTCCGGGCCTCTGGTCGGTGCCCTGGCACCTGACTTCACCCTGTCGGACACGCACGGCACGCCGGTCACGCTCTCGGCGCTGCGCGGTACGGCTGTGCTTGTCGTCTTCTTCCCGTTCGCGTTCTCGGGGATCTGTACGGGCGAGCTGTGCGAGCTGCGCGACAACATCGCCGACCTCGAGACTGCGGGCGTCCGCCTCCTCGCGCTCTCGTGCGACGCGGTCTTCGCTCAGAAGGCCTGGGCCGAGCAAGAAGGGTTCACCTTCGAGCTGCTCTCGGACTTCTGGCCCCACGGGGACGTCGCTCGTCGCTACGGCGTCTTCGACGCGGAGCGTGGCCTCGCGATCCGCGGAAGCTTTCTCCTCGATGCTGAGGGGATCGTGCGGTGGAGCGTCGTCAACGAGCGCTCCCAGAGCCGCGACCTCGCTGGATACCGCGAGGCGCTGGCGCTTCTCTGAGAGTGCTGCGGGGCGTGAGCCGCCGGGTGGCGACGGTCGAACAGGTGGTCGCTACCCGGTAGGCTGTGTCCGCCCGTTCAGGGGCCTGTAGCTCAGTTGGTTAGAGCGCCACGCTTACACCGTGGATGTCGGGGGTTCGAGTCCCTCCGGGCCCACCCCTGTCGAACCGCCGCACGAAGTCTGCGCGCTGATACGTGCCCGATCGGTGGACAGCGCCGGGCTCCACAGTCTGGCCCCACACCCCACACCCCGCACCTCCCGGCGAGACCGGACCTACGTCCCATGCCTGCGCCTGCGTCCGCGATCTACGGTTCAAGCATGGTTGATGCAACGGATCCTGTAGCCGCGCTCGAGGTCGATCCGGTGACGGTTCTGGCGGCGGTCGCCGACCCGGTGCGGTGGGCGGTCCTGGAGCTCCTCACCGACGGGCCGCGGTGCGTGTGCAGTCTGCAGGAGCACATCCCGATCGCGGGGAACCTCCTGAGCTATCACCTCAAGATGCTGCGGACCGCGGGGCTCGTGACGTCCAGCAGGCGCGGCCGATGGGTCGACTACGCGCTGGCGCACGGCTCCCAGGAGCGGATGCGTGCGGCCCTGCCGGGCGCACGCGTCGAGGTGTCGTCGTGAGTCTCGCGGCGGTCTACCGCGCGAGCACACCGACCCGGCGATGGGTGGGATCAGCCGGTGTGGTCGTGGTGTGGTTCGCCCTCTACGAGGTGAACCTGCCGCTGTGGGACTGGATCCTCTACGACGTGCTGACGCTGTCCCCGACATCTCAGCTCGGTTCGGGTGTGCACTTCTTCTTCTACGACTCGGTCAAGATCGTGCTGCTGCTCGTCGGCGTGATCTTCGTGGTGACGGTGCTGCGGTCCTTCATGAGCGTGGAGCGCACCCGTGCGCTGCTCGGCGGCAAGCGGGAAGGCGTCGGCAACGTGCTGGCCGCCGGTCTCGGGGTGATCACCCCGTTCTGCTCGTGCAGCGCGGTGCCCGCATTCATCGGGTTCGTGGCAGCAGGTGTCCCGCTCGGCGTGACCATGAGCTTCCTCATCGCGAGCCCCCTGGTCAACGAGGTAGCGATCGCGCTGCTGTTCGGACTGTTCGGTCTCGGTCCTACTCTGCTCTACGTCGGGGCTGGTCTGGTCATCGCGGTCCTCGCGGGATTCACGCTCGGGAAGCTCAAGCTCGAGAGGTGGGTCGAGCCGTTCGTGTTCGAGACCCGCCTGGGCGGGCAGGTCATCGACTCCACCGCCGGCCTCGATCCTGGCGACCGGGTCCAGATGGGGGTCGAGGAGGTCGGCTCGATCCTGCGGAAGATCTGGCCCTACCTGCTCGTAGGCATCGGTCTGGGTGCCGCCATCCACGGCTGGGCACCGGAAGACTTCTTCACCAGGTACGCGGGGGAGTCCAACCCGTTCGCTGTCCTGATCGCCGTGCTCGTCGGGATCCCGTTGTACTCCAACGCGGCGGGCATCTTGCCGCTGGTGGACGCGTTGCACGACAAAGGCCTGCCGATGGGCACGCTGCTCGCGTTCATGATGGCGGTCGTCGCGCTGAGCGTGCCCGAGATGATCCTGCTGCGCCGGGTCCTCAAGCCGCGCCTCATCGCGACGTTCATCGCGGTGACCGGCTCCGGCATCATCGCGGTCGGCTACCTCTTCAACGCTGTCCTGCCCTAGGGCTCGCACCTGTCCGGAGCTTTCTGCACCACCTCGAGAAAGAAGCGCTCACCATGAACATCAAGATCCTCGGCCCCGGCTGTGCCAACTGCGTCACGCTGGAGCGTGTCACGCGGGAGGCCGTCGCGGAGCTCGGCCTGGAGGCTGAGATCGAGAAGGTCACCGACTACGCGGCGATCATGGGGTACGGCGTCATGTCGACCCCGGGCCTCGTCGTCGACGAGACGGTCGTCCTGTCTGGGCGTGTGCCCACGGTCGCGAAGGTACGCGAGCTCTTGGAGGCTGCGTCCTCGTGAACTGACCGCCCAGGCGCCCGGGGGACCGGGCAACTGGGCGGCTGGGCTCAGCGATGCGCTGAGCCCACCTGACGCACGTGCGGGGCTGCGACGCTGGTGCGTCGCAGCCCCGCACGTGCGATCCGTCAGTGCGCGACGACGGGGACGTCGTCCACGGCAGATCCCGCGGAGGCGGTCGCGGCGGCCCGTGCCGCGCGGTCTGCCCGTGAGCGGAACAGTGTCACGCTGGTCACCCCTCCGAGCAGGAAGATCGCTGCGGAGGCTGCGTAGGCGGTCGAGTAGCTGTGCAGCGCTGCCTCCGCGAGCACCTCTGGCGTGCCGGACGCGTGATCGACGAGGTAGTTCGCTGCGGCGGTCGCGGCCAGGGTGTTGAGGAGCGCCGTACCGATCGCTCCGCCGACCTGCTGCGACGTCGAGACCATGGCCGACGCAGCACCCGCCTTGGAGCGGTCCACACCGAGCGTCGCGATTTGGAACGAGGGCGGCATGATCGAGCCCATCCCGATCCCCATGGCGATGAGCCCGGGCAGCACGTGCACGTAGGTGCTGTCGACCTGGAGCAGCGTGAACGAGAACATCGCAAGCGCCCCGACGACCATCCCGAAGGGCACGACGACGCGGGGGCCGAAGCGCGGGAGGAGAAGGTTCGTCTGGACCTGCGCGGTGACGATGATCGCCAGGACCATCGGGAGGAACGCTGTTCCGGTGCGCATCGGGGTGAAGCCGAGCGTCGTCTGCAGGTAGTACGTGAGGAAGAGGAACACCCCGAACATCCCCGACCCTGCGACGAGGATCGCGAGGAAGGCCGCACCGCGGTCGCGGTCGACGATGATGCTCAGCGGGAGGACAGGGGTGGCCGACGTGCGCTGGCGGAGCACGAAGCCGACGAGCAGGACGACCCCGAGGCTGATCGAGAGCCACGTCACGGGTGCGTCCCAGCCGGCAGGCTCGGCCTGAGAGAAGCCGAAGACGATCCCGAAGAGGCCGGCTGAGCCGAGCAGCACGCCCGGGACGTCCAGCGGCTGGCGACCGGAGTGGCCGCCGCGGGGGAGCAGCACGACGCCGGCGACGAACGCGATCGCTGCGATGGCGACGTTCACGTAGAGGTTCCAGCGCCAGTCGAAGTTCTGGGTGAGGTAGCCGCCGAGGAGCAGGCCGATGGCGCCGCCCATCCCGGCGATGGCGCCGAAGACCCCGAAGGCGCGCCCGCGCTCTTTCGGGTTGGTGAAGGTGGTCGTGAGGACCGACAGCGCTGCAGGCGCGAGGAGCGCCGCGAACACACCTTGGAGCGCCCGTGCTGCGACGAGCATGGTGAAGGTCTGGGCGGCTCCACCGATCGCCGAGGCGAGCGCGAAACCGACGAGCCCGACGAGGAACATGCGTCGCCGGCCGAGCATGTCGGAGAGGCGACCGCCGAGCAGCAGGAGGCTGCCGAAGGCGAGCGCGTACGCGGTGACCACCCACTGGCGGTCGTTGTTCGAGAACGCGAGGTCGAGCTGGGCCGAGGGGAGCGCGATGTTCACGATGGTTGCGTCGAGCACGACCATGAGCTGAGCGAGAGCGACCGTCGCGAGGACGTACCAGCGTCGCGACGGGTGCGCGGACGTCGGTGCCTCGGCGAGGCCCGCGGGCGCAGCCGCGGGCTGCTGGGGGGAAGTGCGTGTAGGCATAGGTGTCTCCGAGGACGTCGTGGTCGGTAGGACGACGGTAATACAGAACTGACCAGTTCCGGAACCCCTCGGTGCCGATTTGTTTTCGATCGGGTCGACCAGCGATGATGGAGGAGACGAGAGGGACCCGATGGACGTTCAGCAGGACGAGGCGACCGTGGCTCGCCCCCCACGGCGACGTGGCCGGCGACGCGACAGCACTCGCGACGACGCGATCCTCGAGGCCGCCCGCGAGCTGCTCGTCGAGCGCGGCTACGAGAACATGACGATGGACGCCGTCGCCGAGCGAGCCGGAGCAGGCAAGGCGACGCTCTACCGCCGGTGGGACTCCAAGACCGACCTCATCGTCGATGCCATCACCTGCCACGGGTACGCAGACCTCACGGTCGACAACATCCCCGACACCGGCTCGCTGCGCGGTGACCTGCTCGGTCTGCACCACGCCAAGGTGCGGACCGACGTCGACGACCTCATGGCCGGCCTCGCGGCCGTGGTGAGAGACGACCCGCACGTGGCCGCGGTCTTCCAGCGGCAGTTCGTCCAGACCCGCACCCGCCTCATGCGAGACCTCCTCGAGCGGGCCGACCGACGCGGCGAGATCCCACCAGGGCGGGACCTCGACATGATCGCGATCGTCGGCCCAGCGATGATCTCCTACCAGAAGGTCACCACCGGAGCTCCCCTCGACCACGACTTCGTCCTGCGGCTCATCGACACCGTCCTCGTCCCCCTCGCCACGGCCGAGCACCCCACCGAGAGCACGCAGCTCTGAGCGGCGTCGCACCCGCCGCGCACTCGACATCGACGGCCAGCGACGAGCACGGAGACCGGGCGGCCGTTGATCGGCTCCGACCAGGCCGCTAGCCTGCGATGGTGACCCCGAACCCGCTCTTGTCAGACGTTCTCAGCACGCTCGACGCACGCTTCCCGCCCAGCACAGCAGAGTCCTGGGACAGGGTCGGGCTTGTCGTCGGCGACCCCCGGCAGAGCGTCCGCAAGGTCCTCTTCGCGGTCGACCCCGTCAGCGTCGTCATCGAGGAAGCGCTCGAGTGGGGCGCCGATCTCCTCGTGACCCACCATCCGCTCCTCCTCGACCCCGTCAGCTCCGTCGCCGTCACCACCGCGAAAGGGGCGGCGATCACCGCGCTCGTCCGCGGCGGGTGCGCGCTCTACGTCGCCCACACCAACGCCGACGCGGCGGACGGGGGCGTCGCGGACGCGCTCGCGGACGTGGTCGGGCTCGTGGACCGCCGACCGCTCGTCGCCGCGCAGGCACACGCGCTCGACAAGCACGTCGTCTACGTACCGACCCCCTCTGCAGCGGCTCTCGTCGACGCGATGTCCGCGGCCGGTGCCGGGGCGATCGGCGAGTACTCGCGCGTCGCGTGGACCACGACGGGTACCGGAACGTTCGTCCCCTCCGACGACGCGCACCCGGCCATCGGTTCTGCCGGCGTCGTCGAAGAGGTCGACGAGACCCGGGTGGAGATGGTCGCGCCGAGGGCCCTGCGGGACGCCGTCCTCGCTGCGGTGCGGGCAGCGCACCCGTACGAGGAGGTCGCGTTCGACGTGCTCGAGCTCGCTCCACGCGACAGCACGACGGGTCTCGGCCGGGTCGGCACGCTCGAGCGGCGGTCGACGCTCCGTGAGCTCGCCGAGCACGTCGCGGCCGGTCTCCCGCCGACAGCACAAGGAGTCCGGGTCGCCGGTGACCTCGACGCGAAGGTCGTCTCCGTGGCCGTGCTCGGGGGGTCGGGCGGGTCCCTCTTCGACGCGGTCCGCGCCGCGGGGGTCGACGTCTACGTCACGTCCGACCTCAAGCACCACCAGGTCTCGGAGCTGCGCGAGGAGGTCGAGTTCCAGGCGGTCGCCGACGGACGCGCACCGCAGAGCGCGACGCCGTTCATCATCGACACGGCCCACTTCGCGAGCGAGTGGCCCTGGCTGCAGCTCGCGGCGCGCGACCTGGTGCACGATGTCGGTGCGATCGGCACTACGGTTGAGACCCGGGTCAGCACCCGTCGCACCGACCCCTGGGTCGCACGCTTCGGTCCGAGCGACCCGGTCGAGAACTGAACACCATCAGCGCTACGGAAGGACACCACCCGTGACCACAGCACCCGCCGAGGACCAACGCCGGCTCCTGGAGGTCCAGGCGCTCGACACCCGAGTCCAGCAGCTGGCGCACAAGCGCACCGCCCTCCCGGCGCTCGCTCGTGTCACGGAGGTCGAGTCCCAGCTGGCCGATCTCCACACCGCGCTGGTCACGTCTCGCACGGCCGTCAACGACCTGCGGCGCGAGCTGACGAAGGCGGAGAACGACGTCGAGCAGGTGCGTGCTCGTGCGACACGTGACCAGGCACGGCTCGACTCCGGCGCCGTCGGCGCCAAGGACGCTCAGGCGCTCGTCAACGAGCTCGAGTCCCTGGCCCGTCGTCAGAACGGGCTCGAGGAGATCGAGCTCGAGATCATGGAGCGGCTCGAAGCGCACGAGGACGCTCTGGCGAAGCTCGACGAGGCGAACGCGAAGGTCCTTGCTGCACAGGCAGAGGCCGCGACCGAGCGGGATGCGGCGTTCGCGGAGATCGACACCGAGGTGAGCGCTGTCCAGGCGAAGCGTGTCGGCGCTGTCGAGGGGATCGACCCCGGGCTCGTCAAGCTCTACGACAAGCTGCGTGGGCAGCTCGGCGGGCTCGGCGCCGCGGCGTTCCGTGGGCGCCGGTGCGAGGGCTGCCGGCTCGAGATGAACCCGACGGACGCCCAGCGGATCCGCACCGCGGCACCTGACGAGGTCATCACGTGCGAGGAGTGCGACCGGATCCTCGTCCGCTCGGTCGAGACGAAGCCGGTCGACTGAGCGCGGTCGGTCTAGCCGACGACGAGCTCGAGGACCGACCCACCGGACGTGCTCGTCGTGTGCGTGGCATCGAGCAGCGTGGTGCCGACGAGCTCGTGAGCGGCCTTGTGGACGTCCTCGCTGGACCGCGGCGGCTCCCCGGCCCGCGTGAGCAGGTAACGGACGAGCAGGCCGCGGGTGTGCTTCGCGTTGTGCGACACGACGCTGCGTCGTCCGTCGAGCTCCCGGAGCACCCGGACGGTGACCCAGTCCGTCCCGCGCGCGGGACGCCACGCGGCGACGTAGGGCGCGGAGCGGCAGTCGACGACGACGTCGCCGAGGGCGCGGGGCGCCAGTGCGCTCTCGAGGTGCGGGCGCCAGGACTGTGCCAGCGGGCCGATCGGGGGAAGGTCGGTCCCCATCGAGAGGCGGTACGCCGGGATACGGTCGTCCGGCCCGACGGCTCCCCAGAGCGCGGACACCGTGACGACGCTCGTGCGGGCACGGTCCGCCGCCTCGTCCTCGAGCGACGAGAGGTGGGCCGCCGCGTAGAGCACCCCTGAGTAGACGTCAGCGGCGCGCCCGGCGGGCTCGACGTCGAGCCGCGTGTTGCGTGCCACCTCGTCCGCCAGGCTCGCACCGACACCGAGGGTCGTCAGAGCGTCCCGACGCGCGCTGGCACGGCGCAACGCCGTCAGGACGGCCCGGCGGTGGCGCGTGAGCCCGGGGTTGGTCAGGGCGCCGAGATCGACCGGATCACCGGTGAGCGGCGGAGTCTTGCCCTCGGACGGCGGAAGGAGGATGAGCACACCGGAATGCTAGTGCGTGCGCGAGGCGATCTCGTCGGGTAGGTTCTGCGCCCATGGCACAGGTGAAGGTGTACGGCAGGCGTTCTGCCTGGGCAGGTGTGCGAGACGAGCTGTCGACGCAGATCCACGAGGCGCTCGTCGGAGCGTGGCAGATGCCACGCGACAAGCGGTTCCAACGATTTCTGTGGCTCGACGACGACGACCTCGTGGCCCCCCTGCGAAGCGAGCGATATCTCCTCATCGAGGTGGTGGCGTTCGCAGGCCGTAGCCGGGGCGCTCGACGGGCACTCATCGGGGCCCTCTACGAGCAGGTGTGCGGACCGTTCGACCTTCCGGTCGACGACCTGGAGATCGTGCTCATCGAAGCACCACAGGAGTCGTGGGGGATCCGCGGCGTGAGCGGGGACGAGCTCTCTCTGACGTACCCCGTCTCCATCTAGCCGCTGCGCCGAGTAGGCTCTCCTCTGCGGATGAGTTGGCCAGACGACCGCGTCGACGGGTTCGCCCGTCGCCGAGGAACGTCCGGGCTCCACAGAGCGAGGTGGTGGGTAACACCCACCCGGGGTGACCCGCGGGAAAGTGCCACAGAAAAGAGACCGCCGGCGCGCTCGCGTGTCCGGTAAGGGTGAAACGGTGGTGTAAGAGACCACCAGCGTGCCGGGTGACCGGCGCGGCTAGGTAAACCCCACCTGGAGCAAGGTCAGACAGGATGCGCTCGAGGGCTGCTCGCCCGAGCATCTGGGTAGGCCGCTAGAGGCGTGCGGCAACGTACGTCGTAGATGGATGGTCGTCGTCTGTGCACGGGCAACCAGCACAGGCACAGAACCCGGCGTATCGGCCAGCTCATCCGCTCTCTGGCCGCCCAGACAAGGACATACGTCCCGGTACCCCCTACGTACCGCTGGTGCTACTGTCTTCTTCGAGCGAACGCTCACAAGGATTGTTACCCGCAACGGGGCAAGACCTGAGACGCACCTAGGTGCGACTCGGGTCTATTTTTTTGCCTCCCGCGGGGACCAGCGCGGAAGGAATGACAATGGGGTCAACGACTCAACAAGGCACGGCCGAGGTGATCGTCGCCAAGCTCGGAGGTCCGGGCAACATCGTGAGCCTGACGCACTGCGCGACACGGCTCAGGTTCGTGCTCAACGATTCTTCGCAGGTCGACCAGAAGGCCGTGGAGGCGATCCCCGGCGTGATGGGCGCAGTTCCGCAGTCGGGCGACCGGTTCCAGGTCGTCATCGGCGGCGCGGTCCAGAGCATGTTCAACCAGATCATGAACCTGCCTGAGATGGCCGGGCTCGGCAAGAACCAGACCAGCGACGCTGACGTCAAGGCTGCAGCCCGCGCGAAGGGCCGCGGCAAGGCAGCCTGGGTCGACAGCTTCTTCGAGTACCTGTCTGACTCGTTCCGGCCGTTGCTCGGAGTTCTTCTGGGCGCCTCGCTGATCATCGCCTTCGCCTCGGTCCTCGACGCGTTCAACGTCATCGACTTCCGTGCCGCGGACAAGTCGGCGTCCTGGATCTTTGTCGACGCGATGTGGCGCTCGGTGTTCTACTTCCTCCCCATCATGGTGGCGTACAACGCCGCCAAGAAGCTGAACATCGACCCGTGGGTCGGGGCAGCCGTGATGGGCGCGCTCATGACGCCCGAGTTCTCGAGCCTCTCTGACGTGTCCAAGTTCACCGACACCGTCTGCACGACGAGCTCGAGCCTCGGCACCGAGTCCTGCGTGGCGCAGGTCTTCGGCCTCCCGATGCAGCTCAACGGCTACGGCGGCCAGGTGTTCGTGCCGTTGATCATGGTCGCGGTCCTGGCTCTGGTCTACAAGGGCCTGCAGAGGATCTTCCCGGCGAACATCCAGATGGTGTTCGTGCCGTTCTTCTCGATGATCATCATGATTCCGGTGACAGCCTTCCTCATCGGCCCGACAGGTATCTGGTTGGGCAACGGCGTGGGCAACGGACTGTCGTGGATGAACGGTCACGCCCCGATCCTCTTCGCGATCATCATCCCGCTCGTCTACCCGTTCCTCGTTCCCTTGGGTCTGCACTGGCCCTTGAACGCTCTCATGCTGGTGAACATCCAGACCCTGGGCTACGACTTCATCCAGGGCCCGATGGGCGCTTGGAACTTCGCGTGCTTCGGTGCGACTGCCGGCGTCCTGTTCATCGCCATCCGCGACAAAGAGTCTGAGATGAGAGAGACGGCGACCGGTGCGTTGGCCGCAGGTCTCCTCGGCGGGATCTCTGAGCCGTCCCTGTACGGCATCCACCTGCGCTTCAAGCGGATCTACCCGCGCATGCTCGTCGGCTGCCTCGTCGGTGGTCTCATCACGGGCCTGTCCGGTGGGGTCACGACCGGAGCGTTCGCCTTCACGTCCCTCCTGACGATCCCCGTCTTCTCCCCGATGCCGCTGTACGCGATCTCCATCGCAGCAGCCTTCGTGACCGCCATGGTCCTGGTCATCATCTCGGACTACCGCACGCCAGAGCAGAAGGCGGAGTCGCTCGCCAACCGTCTCCAGGCAGAGTCCGACCTCGCGCTCGAGGCGGCCAGCGTCGCTGCACCTTCGGCTGCTGCGCCTTCGGTCGCGTCGACCACGGTCAGTGCACCGACCACGGCGGTCGTCGCACCGATCGCCGGCCATGTCGTTCCCCTCAGCGAGGTCGAAGACAAGGTGTTCGCCTCGGGAACCCTCGGCGAAGGTGTCGGCATCCGGCCGACCGACGGTCGGGTGACCTCGCCCGTCGCCGGCCTGCTGGTCACCGTCCCGACGAGCGGGCACGCGTACGGGATCAAGACCGACGACGGGGTCGAGGTGCTCGTGCACATCGGCATCGACACGGTCCGGCTCGAGGGCAGGTGCTTCGAGGTGGCTGTGAAGAAGGGCCGACGGGTCGCTGTCGGTGACCTGCTCGTCGACGTAGACCTCGATGGCATCCGGGAGGCGGGCTACGATTCCACTACGGTCGTGGTCGTGACCAACAGCAAGACCTTGTCGTCTGTCGTTCCCACGACCGGCGTCGACGTCGTGCCTGGTGACACGATCATGGATGTAGCCCTCTGAGAGGAACCACAGTGATCGCTGCGTCGACCGATGCGAGACCTGCCTGACATGGAGGTCGTGCGCGTCTTCAACAACAACGTCGTCCTCGCGCTGGACGACGCTGGACGCGACGTGATCCTGACCGGCCGTGGCCTGGGTTTCCAGGCCCGGCCAGGTCAGGTCGTCGACCAGGCCCGGATCGTTCGAGTCTTCGCACCGACCGACGGGCGTGACCCGGACCATCTCGCGCACCTGCTCGCTGGTATCCCTCCGGAACACATCGCGCTCGTCGGGTCGGCTCTGGCAGACGTCGGGCTGGACGCCCTCTCTCGCAATCCTGCGCTGGTCGTCGCGCTCGCTGACCACGTCAGCTTCGCGTTGCGGCGCATCGCGCACGGGATGGTTCTGGAGTACCCGTTGCTCGCGGAGGTGCGCAACCTCTACGCCGAGGAGTACACCGAGGCGGTAGAACTCCTTTCCGCGATCAACTCGCGCAGCGAGACTCAGCTCCCCAGCGCAGAGGCTGTAGGACTGGCGCTCCACCTCGTCAACGCGGGTTTTTCCACAGGAGACCTCTCGTACACGTACACGATGACGGGCGCGATCCAGCAGATGGTCTCCGTCATCGAGCAGACCTTCGACATGAACCTCGACCCCGGCAGCGTCAGCGTCGGACGGTTCATCACGCACCTGCGCTACCTGTTCGTCCGGATCCACCAGCACAAACAGCTCGACGAGAAGCACTCACCCGTCGGTGTCGCCATCCGGGCGACCTACCCGCAGGAGGCCGAGTGTGCGCGGCGTCTGGCAGAGCTGGTCGAGCTGCGCCTCGGCGCGGCCCTCACCGACGACGAGGTCTCTTATCTAGCCCTTCACGTCGCCAGGGTGGCCGCAGACCAGACCTGACCTGGCACCGAGCGTGAACTGACCGCGTCGGTGCGCACGAGACACCCCGTGCGCACACCGACCCCCGGAACCTGAAGATCGAGGACACGAAGTGACATCCACAGGACAAGCAGTGACATTCACAGGCGTCGGCGTCAGCCCCGGGCGAGTCCTCGGGACCGTCCGGCAGATGCCGGCACAGGTCAGCGAGCCGCCCGCGGGCGAGCCGCTCGACCCGTCGACGTCTGCCGAGGACGCGGCGGCCGCGCTCCGCGCCGCCTCGTCGGCTGTGCAGGCTGACCTGAAGTCGCGCGCCGAGCGCGCGCACGGCGACGCGAAGGCGGTGCTCCAGGCGACCGCGCAGATGGCGACGGACTCGATGCTCCTCAAGACGGCCGTCAAGCACATCGACCGCGGGCTCTCGGCTGAGCGCGCGATCTGGGAGGCGAGCGCCTCGGTCGCGGAGATGCTGCACAACCTCGGCGGCTACATGGCCGAGCGGTCGACAGACGTGTTCGACGTGCGTTCCCGGATCGTCGCCCAGCTCCGGGGCGTGCCCGCCCCGGGCATCCCCACGGCGACGACGCCGTTCGTCCTCGTCGCCGAGGACCTCGCACCCGCAGACACAGCGACCCTCGACCCTGACCAGATCATCGCGCTCGTGACCTCCGGCGGCGGCCCCCAGTCGCACACGGCGATCATCGCGCGCGCCCTCGGGCTGCCCGCCGTCGTGGCAGCCGTCGGCGCCGACGCTCTCGCCGACGGCACGGAGGTCTACATCGACGGGGCCGCAGGGACGATCGTGGTCGACCCTGGCGCCGAGGAGCTCGCTGCCGCGACCGCATGGACCGCCATGGCCTCACGGCTCAGCGACTTCGACGGCAACGGCAGGACAGCCGACGGGCATCTTGTTCCCCTGCTGGCGAACGTCGGCGGCGCCAAAGACGCCGTCGCCGCCGCCGCAGCCGGCGCCCAGGGAGTCGGGCTCCTCCGGACCGAGTTCTGCTTCCTGGGACGTGACACCGAGCCCTCGATCGAGGAGCAGGTCGAGGCGTACCGCGGGGTGTTCGACGCGTTCGGCGGCAAGAAGGTCGTGATCCGGACTCTCGACGCGGGCGCGGACAAGCCCTTGCCCTTCCTGACGGACGCGACCGAGCCCAACCCTGCGCTCGGCGTTCGTGGCTACCGGACCGACTGGACCACGCCCGGCGTCCTCGACCGTCAGCTGGCGGCCATCGCCTCCGCGACCGAGGGCTCGGCCGCCGACGTCTGGGTGATGGCCCCGATGATCGCCACGGTCGACGAGGCGGAGCACTTTGCGTCCATGTGCGCGTCGGCGGGGCTCAAGACGCCGGGCGTGATGGTCGAGATCCCCGCTGCCGCACTGCGTTCTGAGCTGATCTTCGAGCACGTCGAGTTCGCGAGCATCGGGACGAACGACCTCACGCAGTACACGATGGCGGCCGACCGACAGCTCGGCCCGCTCGCGGCGCTGAACAGCCCGTGGCAGCCAGCGGTGCTGCAGCTCATCGGGCTGACGGTCGCCGGGGCGGTGGCCGAGGGCCACGACAAGCCTGTCGGTGTCTGCGGTGAGGCAGCGGCGGACCCTGCGCTCGCCGTCGTCCTCACCGGTCTCGGGGTCTCGACGTTGTCGATGACCTCGCGTGCGCTCGCTGCCGTGGCAGCGGTGCTGGCGAGCGTCACGCTCGACCAGGCCAAGGACCTCGCGCAGCTGGCTCTGGCTGCACCGACCGCCGCCGCGGCCAAGGAGAGCGTCCGCTCCCGGCTGCCGGTCCTCGCCGAGCTCGGTCTTTAGCCACCCCGGTCCCACCGACGTCCGTCGGTCTCGATCTCCAACCAACCAGCAGGAGGAACCATGTCTGAACGTCAGGTCACCATCGCGAGCCGCGTCGGGCTGCACGCCCGCCCCGCCTCGATCTTCGCCGAAGCCGTCGGCAAGCTGCCGCTCGAGGTCACGATCGCCATGGCCGGCGCACCCGTCGACGACGCCGTGGACGCCTCGAGCATCCTGTCCCTCATGGGCCTGGGAGCAGCCAACGGCGACGTCGTGGTCCTGCGCGCCGAGGGTGCGGGTGCCGACGACGCGCTCGACTCTCTCGTGACGATCCTCGAGACCGATCTCGACGCCTAGCAGGACAGTCGCTCGTCGTTTCCGGTCCCGCGGACGCAGGCCAGGAGGGATCGCTCCTGGCCTGGCGCGGGGAGGTCCTGGGGCGGCGAGCAGGCGGGTGCAGTCGTCGCCCGGCAGAGGGAGGGGACTGCGCTGCCGCAGGTCACGCGGGGAAAACCCTGCACGTCATCACGTATTGGTTCGGTCAAGTACTTGCCACGGGACGTCGGAAGAAATAGCCTGGACCTCGTCGTCGCAGGCGCCGCCGCTTCACCTGATGGTGGCCCTGCGAGGGGCACCAACCGGCTGAAAGCGGACTGTCATGAATGATCCCAAAGCGCAAGCAGGCGGAATCCGGCTGACCGAAGAACCACGGTCCAGCATCGTCGACATGTGGGGTGACATCGACGGGGCTCTGAGACCCCAGGCGAGTCTCGCGCTCGCGAGCGCCCTCGATCGAGACCTTCCCGTCACGATCGACACGTCCCGAGTCACGTTCATGGACTCCACGGGGATCGCCTTTCTCGTGCAGTTCTACACGATCGGCCGCGAAGAAGGCCTCCCCGTCACCCTCCGGAACCCGCCCAGGGTCGTGAGCGACGTGCTCTCGATGCTCGGGGTCGACGGCTTCTTCGACGCCGACTCCTCGAGCCTCGTCGCGAGCTAGCTCTCGGAAGCCTGCTTGGCCAGAGCGGCTGCGCCGACGATCCCGGCCTTGTTCCGCAGCGTCGCGGGAACGATCGGCGCACGCAGGTCGAGCAGGGGGAGGAAGTCGTCGTGGTGCTTGCTCACGCCGCCTCCGACCACGATGAGGTCTGGAGAGAACAGCGCTTCGACGACGCTGAAGTACCTCTGCAGGCGCTTCGCCCACGCACTCCAGCTGAGGTCTTCTCGTGAACGTGCGCTGTCGGCCGCACGGCTCTCCGCGTCGAACCCGTCGATCTCGAGGTGGCCGAGCTCGGTGTTCGGCAGCAGACGACCGTCGACGATGAGCGCGCTGCCGATGCCCGTGCCGAGAGTGACGACGAGGATGACGCCCTTCTTGCCCTGTGCCGCACCGTAGGTCGCCTCGCCGAATCCTGCGGCATCCGCATCGTTGACCGCGTGGACCGTGCGCCCGAGCGCCTCGGTCGCCAGCGCCTGGAGGTCCGTGCCAGCCCACGAGGCGTGGAGGTTCGCGATGCTCGGGACCACACCGTGGTGGATCGGCGCCGGGAACGCGATGCCCACCGGGGTGTCCTTCGGGAGGTCGAACGATCCTGCGAGCTCGCGCAGGACCGCACTCACGGCATCAGGCGTCGACTCCGACGGAGTCGGGATACGGATCCGGTCGGCGGAGAACGTCCCGGTGGAGAGGTCGACCGGCGCGGCCTTGATCCCGCTCCCACCGATGTCGATGCCGAACGCTGTCTGCGTGCTGTGGTCGGCGTGCTTCAGGTCAGATGAGGTCTTCATGGCAGGGTCAAGATCTCCGCTCCGGTGTCAGTGACGACCAAGGTGTGCTCGAACTGGGCTGTGCGTCGCCGGTCGGCGGTGACGACGGTCCACCCGTCGTCCCACACCTCCCAGTCGTAGGTGCCGAGAGTGAGCATCGGCTCGATGGTGAAGACCATGCCAGGCTCGATGACCGTCGCGTAGCTGGGCGCCGAGTCGTAGTGGGGGATGACGAGACCAGAGTGGAAGGCCTCACCGACGCCGTGCCCCGTGTAGTCCCGGACGGTGCCGTACCCGAAGCGATCCGCGTACTTCTCGATGACACGGCCGATGACGTTCACCTCGCGCCCTGGCTTGACGGCCTTGATCGCACGCGCCAGCGCCTCCCGCGTGCGCTCGACGAGCTGCTCCGACTCCTCGTCGAGCTCACCAGCACCGAAGGTCGCGTTGTTGTCCCCGTGGACCCCGCCGATGTACGCCGTGATGTCGACGTTGACGATGTCGCCGTCGACGAGCACGGTCGAGTCAGGGATCCCGTGGCAGATGACCTCGTTGACCGACGTGCACAACGACTTGGGGTACCCGCGGTACCCGAGGGTGGACGGGTACGCGCCGTTGTCGACGAGGAACTCGTGGCCGATCCGGTCGAGCGCGTCCGTCGTCACGCCTGGTGCCACATGGCGTCCGACCTCGGCGAGCGCCTGTGCAGCGATCCGGCTCGCGACGCGGATCCGTTCGAGCGTCTCGGGCGCCACGACGTCTGGTCCGGAGTACGGAGAAGGTCCTGGCTTCCCCACGTACTCGGGCCGTGGGATGGACGACGGCACCGCGAGGAGCGGGCTCACCGTCCCTGGTGTGACTGCTGGTCTGGGCGCGTGCAGGGTCGGCATGTCTGGCAGTCTACGGAATGAACCCTTGCGACGCGGTGAGGGCGACGTCCGGGCGAGGAGCCCGAGGAAGAAGGATCGTATGTCGACCGAGTTCTACTTCAACACCCAGACCCGACAGGTCGAGGAAGGGAAGCCGTCCTCCTGGACCCATCGGATGGGCCCCTACCCGACGCGGGAGGCCGCTGCGCACGCCCTCGAGACGGCGGAGCGTCGCACAGAGTCCTGGGACGAAGACGACCGTGAGGGTGCGGCCCCCGGCGACGGGGCGTAGGGCTCGTCGCGTGGTTCAGTGGTCGTACTGGTGCTCCGGGCCGGGGAAGGTTGCGGACCGGACCTCGCTCACGTAGTCGTGCGCAGCGGCGGCCAACGCCGCACCGACCTGGCCGAACTGCTTGGCGAACCGCGGTGACCAGTCGCCGATGCCGGCCATGTCGGTCCAGACGAGCACCTGGCCGTCGACCTCTGACCCCGCCCCGATGCCGATCGTGGGGATCCGGAGGATCTCGGTGACACGCGCTGCGAGCGGCGCCGGGACCATCTCGAGGACGACGCACACGGCGCCGGCCTCTTGCAGCGCGAGAGCATCGGCGCAGAGCCGCTCGGCAGCCTCGTCGCCACGCCCCTGGATGCGCTTGCCCCCGAGCATGTTCTCGGACTGCGGTGTGAAACCGAGGTGACCGAACACCGGGATCCCTGAGCCGGTGAGCAGCTCGACGTGCGGCGCGATCCGCGCGCCACCCTCGATCTTCACGGCGTGGACCTCGGCCTCCTTGAGCATGCGGACCGCGCTCGCGTGCGCGTGCTGCGGTGACGCCTCGTAGGCACCGAAGGGCAGGTCGGCGACGACCATGGCGTGCTTCGCGGCACGTGCGACGGACCGGGCGGCGACGATGAGCTCGTCGAGCGTGACCGGGATGGTCGTCGCGTGACCGAGGACGTTGTCGCCCATCGAGTCGCCGACGAGGATGAGGTCGATGCCTGCCTCGTCGAAGATCCGTCCGGTGATCGAGTCGTAGGCGGTGAGCATCGTGAGCTTCTCGCCGGCAGCCTTGCGCTCGATCAGGTGGTGGACGCGGAACCGCTTGCGCGTGGGTACCTCGCCGGGTGCACCAGGTGTCGTGCCCGGTGTGCTCGATGGACCCGGTGTGCTCGGGAGTGCGTGCTCTGCCACGGGAATGCTTCTCTCTTGTCGGTTGAAGGAGGATCGGTGGGGAGTCAGACGACCGGTTCGCGCCAGCGCGACGTGATCGGGAGCCGGCGGTCGCGTCCGAACGCGAGCGCGGTGACCTTCGGGCCCAGCGGGTACTGTCGCCGCTTCCACTCGGCCCGGTCGACGAGGCTGACCACCTTGTCGACCACTGCGTCGTCGAACCCGCGAGCGAGCAGCTCGGCACGGCCTTCAGCATGCTCGATGTACGCGTCGAGAACCTCGTCGAGGAGGTCGTACGGCGGGAGCGAGTCCTGGTCGACCTGACCCGGGCGCAGCTCGGCCGAGGGGGGCTTCGTGATGGAGCTCTCGGGGATGGGCGGGATCTCGCCAGCATCGACGGCGACGGTGTTGCGCCAGCGGGCCAGTGCCCACACCAAGGACTTGTCGACGTCCTTGAGCGGGGCGTAGCCCCCGACCGCGTCGCCGTAGATGGTGGAGTAGCCGACCGCGAGCTCGGACTTGTTCCCGGTCGCCAGCACGAGGTGGCCCTCGGCGTTCGACAGCCCCATGAGGATCATCCCGCGGACCCGCGCCTGGAGGTTCTCTGCTGCGACGCCCTCGAGGTGCAGCTCGCCCTGGAACGCGTCGACCATCGGCTCGATCGACTGGACCCGGTAGCTCGCGCCGATGCGCGCTGCGAGATCTGCCGCATCGTCCTTCGAGTGACCGGAGGAGTAGACCGACGGCATGGAGACGCCGTAGACGTTGCTCCCGCCGAGCGCGTCGGCGGAGACCGCCGCGACGAGCGCGGAGTCGATCCCGCCCGACAGTCCGAGGACCACGGACGTGAAGCCGTTCTTCTGCGCGTAGCCGGCGAGGCCCGTGACGAGGGCGCGGTACACCTCTTCTTCGGTCTCGAGCGGTGCGGCGACCGCGCCACGGTGCGGCGTCGACGCGTCGTCGGCCAGGTCCCAGAGGAGCAGGTGCTCCTCGAACTGCGGGGCGCGCGCCAGGAGAGCGCCGTCCGTACCGACGACGAACGACCCTCCGTCGAACACGAGGTCGTCCTGCCCGCCGACCATGTTGACGTACACGAGCGGAGCACCGATCTCGTGCGCTCGCCGCGCGGCGAGCTCCGTGCGGACATGGCCCTTGCCCTGCTCGTACGGTGAGCCGTTGAGCACGAGGAGGACCTCGACCTGCGCGTCGTCCATCTCGGCGACCGGGCCGCCGTCCTGCCAGATGTCCTCGCACACGACGATCCCGGCGCGCCGGCCACCGATCTCGACGACGCAGCCCTCCTGGCCCGCGGCGAAGATGCGCGCCTCGTCGAAGACGCCGTAGTTCGGCAGGTGGTGCTTGTCGTAGGACGCGACGATCGACCCGTGCCGCAGGACGACGGCGCGGTTGGTCGGGCGTGGCTCAGGATGGTCCGCGCTCGGACGGACGGCACCGACGGTGCCGACCACGACGCTCAGGTCGCCGAGACCGAGCTCGTGGAGCCTGCCGGCGATCGTCAGCAGCGCTGCCTCGGCTGCCCGCTGGAACGATGCCCGGAGCGCGAGGTCCTCGATCGGGTAGCCCGTGACGGTCATCTCGGGGAACACGACGACGTCGGCTCCCGCGTGTGCCGCCTTCTGGGTCCAGTCGAGGATCGCCTGGGAGTTGTTGTCGATGTCGCCGACGCACGTGTCGATCTGCGCAAGGGCTATTCGGATGTCCGCCATGGGCACCAGCCTAGGGTCTTCCCGAGACCCTCTAGGTGCGGCAAGCACCATTCTGGGGATACATCAGCGATGATGTACGCATGGACAGGCAGCAAGAATTCGTGCTTCGCACGGTCGAGGAGCGCGACATCCGCTTCATCCGTCTCTGGTTCACCGACGTCTTGGGCATGCTCAAGTCGGTGGCGATCGCTCCCGCCGAGCTCGAGTCGGCCTTCACGGAAGGCATCGGCTTCGACGGGAGCGCCATCGAGGGCCTCACCCGGGTGTACGAGGCGGACATGGTCGCGCGACCGGACCCGACGACGTTCCAGATCCTGCCGTGGCGGGGAGACACCCACGGGACGGCGAGGATGTTCTGCGACATCCTCACCCCGGACGGTGAACCGTCGATGGCAGACTCGCGCAACGTCCTCAAGCGGATCCTCGAGAAGGCGAGCGACCAGGGGTTCACGTTCTATACCCACCCTGAGGTCGAGTTCTACCTCTTCGAGCCGCCGGTGCCCGAGAAGCCTCTGGTCCCCATCGACCACGGCGGGTACTTCGACCACGTCGCCCGCACCCAGGGGCACGACTTCCGCCGCGGTGCGATCACGATGCTCGAGTCCATGGGCATCTCGGTCGAGTTCTCCCACCACGAGGCGGGCCCCGGCCAGAACGAGATCGATCTCCGGTACGCCGACGCGCTGACCACCGCAGACAACCTCATGACGTTCCGCACGGTCGTCAAGGAGGTCGCGCTCGAGCAGGGCGTCTTCGCGTCCTTCATGCCGAAGCCGCTCGCCGACCAGCCCGGGTCCGGGATGCACACGCACCTGTCGTTGTTCGAGGGCGACCGCAACGCGTTCCACGAGGCTGGTGCCAAGTACGAGCTGTCCAAGTCGGCTCGGCACTTCATCGCGGGCCTCCTGCACCACGCGGCCGAGATCACCGCGGTGACGAACCAGTACGTGAACTCCTACAAGCGGCTGTGGGGTGGGGCCGAGGCTCCCAGCTACATCTGCTGGGGGCACAACAACCGGTCGGCGCTCGTGCGCGTTCCGATGTACAAGCCGGGCAAGGGCAACTCGAGCCGTATCGAGTACCGCGCTCTCGACACGGCCGCGAACCCGTACCTCGCCTTCGCCCTCATGCTCGCTGCAGGCCTCAAGGGCATCGAGGAGGAGTACGAGCTCCCGGACGCGACCGAGGACGACGTGTGGGAGCTCACCGAGCCAGAGCGTCGTGCGATGGGGATCAAGCCCCTCCCGCAGTCGCTCGACGAGGCGATCTCGATCATGGAGCGGTCCGAGCTCGTCGCCGAGACGCTGGGTGAACACGTCTTCGCGTTCGTCCTGCGGAACAAGCGCCAGGAGTGGGACGGCTACCAGGCTCAGGTCACGCCGTTCGAGCTGAAGCGCCTGCTCCAGGTGCTGTGACGCCCAGGGTGATGCTCGTGCTCGACGGATGCGCGGAGTGAACATGTCCCGGACCTCCACGCTCACAGGCCGTCTCACCAGGCTCGGTTTCGCCGACGCCGCGCGTGCCGAGCAGCTCTGCGCGGACCCAGATCTCGTCGCCGTGATCGGACCGGTCACGACCGCGTCCGAGGTGCTCGCCGCCATGGGCGAGGCCGCCGATCCAGACCTCGCTCTGCTCGCTCTCGTCCGGTTGTGCGAGACGCTCTGCGGCGACACCTCGGCGAGCTCGCGCGAACGCGCCACGGATCTGCGCAGGTTGTTCGCAGATCCTCGTCAGGTGGACGACACGACGGTCGACGAGCATCCTGACGACCCCGTCGTGCGTCGTCGTCTCGTCGCGGTCCTCGGCGCGTCGACCGCTCTCGGGGACGATCTCGTCCGGCACCCGGATCTCCTCGACGTCGTCGCCGACATCTGTCCCGCTGTCGGCGTGGACGTCCGCGCGGTACGGGCCGAGCTGCTCGAGGCGGTGGGCGCCGACCCTCTCGCGGACGTCCCGGTCGCGTCCGACCACGGACCCGCCGTGGTGGACGCCCTGCGCCGGTCGTACCGCCGTCGGCTCCTGCGCATCGCGGCGACCGATCTCGTCTCCCACGAGCCGCTGTCCATCCTCGGTGCTGTCGGGGCTGCGCTCGCCGACCTGGCGGCCGCCGCGCTCGAAGGCGCTCTCGCGATCGCCCGCGCGGAGCTCCCGGACGCCGGAGAAGGCGTCCGGATCGCCGTCCTCGGCATGGGTAAATGCGGTGGACGCGAGCTCAACTACGTCAGCGACGTCGACGTCATCTATGTCGTCGAACCTGTCGACGGCTTCACCGAGGACTACGCGACGAGCGTCGGGACCCGGCTGGCGGCAGGCCTCACGCGGGCGTGCGGCGGACCGAGCTCCGAACCTGCGCTCTGGCCCGTGGACGCAGCCCTGCGGCCGGAGGGCAAGAACGGCCCGCTCGTGCGGACCCTGTCCAGCCACGTCTCGTACTACGAGCGCTGGGCGAAGACGTGGGAGTTTCAGGCACTGCTCAAAGCACGTCTCGTCGCGGGCGACGCGGCGCTGGCCCAGGCGTACGTCGACGCCGTGCGGCCGATGATCTGGTCTGCTGCGAGCCGCCCGAACTTCGTCGTGGACTCTCAGGCCATGCGCCGACGCGTCGAGGACAACGTGCCCGCCGCCGAGGCCGACCGCCAGCTCAAGCTCGGCAAAGGTGGTCTGCGCGACGTCGAGTTCACCGTCCAGCTGCTGCAGCTCGTGCACGGGCGCTCCGACGAGTCCATCCGCAGCTCCAACACCCTCACAGCGCTCGCCGCGCTCGCGACGGCCGGGTACGTCGGCCGCGAGCACGCCGCAAAGCTCGCTGTCTGCTATCGGTTCCTGCGCACCCTTGAGCACCGTATCCAGCTGTACAACCTTCGCCGCACGCACCTCATGCCGACCGGAGAGGACGACTTGCGTCGCCTCGCCCGGTCGATCGGGATGCGTGCCGACGGCGCCGAGGGCCTGCTGGCGCGGTGGCGGACCGTCCGGCGCGACGTGCGCACGCTGCACGAAGAGCTCTTCTATCGTCCCCTCCTGCCAGCGACGGCGCAGCTCTCGGCGGAGGAGGTCAGCCTCGCTCCCGAGTCGGCTCGCGCGCGGCTCGCGGCTATCGGCTATCGCGACCCGGCCGGCGCGTTGCGGCACATCGCCGTGCTGACCGACGGCGTGAGCAGACGCGCGTCGATCCAGCGCCAGCTCCTCCCGGTCATGCTCGGATGGTTCGCGGACGGGTCGGACCCTGACGGCGGGCTCCTCGCGTTCCGACGGCTCTCGGAAGAGCTCGGCCGGACCCACTGGTACCTCAAGATGCTCCGTGACTCGGGTTCCGCCGCGTTCCGCCTCGCCTATCTCCTCTCGACGTCGAGATATGTTGCGGAGTCTCTCGGTCGCTCGCCCGAGTCGGTCACGTGGTTGGACCAGGACGCCGACCTCGCGCCGCGCCCTGTGGAACGGCTCCTGCGGGAGTCGGACGCGTTCCTCACGCGCGCGACCGAGTGGGAAGCGGCGATCACGCTCCTGCGAGCGCTGCGGCGCCGCGAGCTCGCGCGCATCGCGTGCGGCGAGCTTCTCGGCGTGTGCGACGCGCCGGCAGCCGCGCTGGGGATCTCCGACGCTGCGGACGCGTCCCTCGTCGGGGCCGTCCGGATCGCGCACCGTGTCGTCTGCGACGAGAAGGGGCTGAGCACGCAGTCACCGCCGGCGATCATGTCGGTCATCGCGGTCGGGCGCCTCGGAGGACGAGAGCTCGGCTACGGCTCGGACGCCGACGTCATGTTCGTCTACGAGGCGAACGGAGACACACCTGAAGCAGAGGCACTCGCCTACGCCCACTCGGTGGCGCTGAAGATCCGGTCTCTCCTCGGAGCGACGAACGTCGAGCCTCCGCTCCAGGTCGACGCCGACCTGCGCCCAGAGGGCCGAAACGGCCCCCTCGTGCGGTCCTTCGACTCCTACGTCGAGTACTACAACCGGTGGTCGGCCGCATGGGAGAGCCAGGCGCTGCTGCGCGCGCGACCTGTCGCGGGGGATGCCCGGCTCGGCGAACGCTTCATCGAGCTGATCGACCCGCTGCGCTACCCGCCGACGGGGCTCGACACCACGACGGTCCGGGAGATCCGCCGGATCAAAGCCCGGGTGGAGGCCGAGAGGCTCCCGCGAGGCGTCGACCCAGCACGCCACCTCAAGCTCGGCAGAGGAGCGATCAGCGACGTCGAGTGGACCGTCCAGCTCATGCAGCTCATGCACGGGCATGCGTTCCCCGCCCTGCGCACCACCGAGACCCTGGCGGGTCTGGCGGCGGCGGAGGAGGCCGGGCTCATCGCGACCGAGGACGCTCAGACGCTCGCAGCGGCCTGGCAGATGGCGTCGAACCTTCGCGACGCTGTCGTCCTGTACACCGGCCGGCTCGGCGGCGCGATGGCGGACGTCCTGCCCTCGGACTTCCTCGCCCTCGCGGGCATCGCGCGGGCGATGCACTACCCACCCGGGTGCGGGGCACAGATGGAGGACGACTACCTGCGGACCGCCCGCCGGGCCCGTCTCGTGGTCGAGCGGGTCTTCTACGAGATCGAGGACTGACCCTCGTCGGTCGCGGGCGTCGCGGGCATCTCAGAAGTCACGTCCGCCACGTCGCCGGTGCTGTCGGCGTCGGTCGGTGCGTCGTCGACCTCTGACCACCCGTCCTTCTTGGCGGGGTCACGCAGCATGTGCGAGTCGATGAGCTCGTGGCGCTGCAGGTACGTCGACGCGACCGCCTGCACCGTCGCGGCGATCGGCAGCGCGAGGAACGCACCGAGCGCCCCGAACACGGCTCCGAACGCGAGCACGACGACGAACGAGACCGCCGGGTTCATCTGGAGGGCACGCGCGGAGACCTTCGGTGCGAACCAGAAGTTCTCCACCTGCTGGTAGAGGACGATGAAGACGACGACGAGGAGCGCCTTCTGAGGGCCGTCCGTCGTCAGGGCGAAGACGACCGGCAGCGCGCCACCGATGTAGGTGCCGATCGTCGGGACGAACTGCGAGACCACCCCGGTGAAGAGCGCGAGCGGCAGGGCGTACGGGATGTCGATGATCGTGAGGAACACCCCGGTGAACACGCTGGAGACGATCGCGAGGATGATCCTCGAGTTGATGTAGTCGGAGATCTTCAGCTGGGTGACCTCCCACAGCCGCAGGACCTCGGTCTGGTTGCGCGGGCTGAGCCAGCCGCAGATCGACGCGCGGAACTTCGGCCCCGCTGCGGCGAGGTAGTACGCCACGAGCAGGACGGTGGTGAACGCGAAGATCCCGCCGAGCAACGACGAACCGATCGCGATCGCCCGCGTCGCGACCTCCCCACCCCAGTCGTTGATGAGCTGCGACTGCAGATCGTGCATCTCGGGGAGCTTGACGGCGAACTGGTCCTCGGTCCATCGCACGACGCTCGCGTACGTGTCCGGCAAGGTGGTGACGAGCTGCGCAGCCTGCTCCGCGAAGAGCGTGCCGAAGAGGGTGAGCACGACACCTACGGCAGCAAGGATGGAGAACATCACCGTCCCGGTCGCGGCACCGCGCTTCCACCCGTGGCGCACGAGCCAGAGGATCATCGGTTCCATCGCCAAGGCGAAGAACAGGGCGATGACGAGGTTGACGAGCAGGCCTGACAACGACCCGAGCGCCCGCCACGCGAAGATGCCGACGAACGCGGCGACCACCGCGAGCGCCAGCGCACGAGGTAACCAACGTGGTGGGTGAACACTCGATCGAGGGAATGGTCTGGGTGCGCGCGCGGTGCTCACCACGGGCCTCTTTCGTGTCGGACCAGGTTCGGTCGTCCATGACGTTCGACGGTGCGGGATGCCGTGAACCGTGGCGAAACATACCGCACGCAGGTGTCAGGACGAGGCGCCGACGCCCCGCGCGGTGGTTACAGTTCAGGATGCCGTCAGCAGGCGCGACCCCATCAGCAGACACAGCCACCCGGCCCTCGACGAAGGACCCACGATGACGACGCTCCTCCTTGTCGGTGCAGGCCACGGACACCTCTACGTCATGAACCACGCGCGCGAGCTGGCTGCTGAGGGCTATCACGTCCACCTCCTTGCGCCGCGCTTCTTCGACTACAGCGGGGTCGCCTCTGCGACAGCCGCAGGCACGGTAGCGAGGGACACCGGCCGGGTCGATGTCCAGGCGCTCGCGGCTCGGAACAGTGTGGAGCACCACGTCGACACCCTGGCGTTGCTCGACCTCGCAGCGCGGGTCGCCAGGACCGCAGCCGGGCTGGAGCTCGCGTTCGACGTCGTGTCCCTCAACATCGGCAGCGTGGTGGCCGAGACCGGCACGAGCGTCCATCCGTCCGTCGTGCGGGTGAAGCCGCTCAGCGGGCTCGCTGACCTCGATGCCCGTCTCCGCGCGACGAGCGGGTCTCAGGGAGCCGTCGTCGCTGTCGTCGGCGGGGGCGCGACAGGCGTGGAGCTGGCCGCGCACCTGGCTGTCCGACCAGACGTCGCGCTGGTTCGTCTGGTCGAGTCGGCTCCTGCGATCGGTGGAGGGCTTCCCGCCGGCGCACGCCGACGGCTCGAAGCGCTCCTGTCCACCCGGAGAGTCGAGGTCCAGACCGGGCGCGCGGTGCGAGAGATCGGCGAGCACCGCCTGGTCTGCGAGGACGCGAGCGAGCTGACGTACGACGTCGCCGTGCTCGCGACCGGACTGAGCGCGCCCACGCTCGTGGCGGCGATCGGGCTGGGGGACGAGCGGGGTGTGCCGGTGCGCGACACCCTCCAGCACGTCAGCCACGACGACGTCTACGCGGTGGGCGACTGCGCACGCTTCCTTCCCGTGACGCTGCCTCGCATCGGGGTGCACGGAGTCCGCCAGGGCCCCGTCCTGCTCCAGAGCCTGCTCGCGCGTGCGCGTGGTGACCGCTTGCCGGTCTACGAGCCCCAGCGCCGGGCTCTCTCGATCCTCGACCTCGGCGGCGGCACCGCGCTCGCGGTTCGTGGACGCTGGTGGTGGTTCGGTGCTGGCGCGCTGCGGCTCAAAGAGCTCATCGACCGCCGCTGGTTGGCGACGTACCGGGACGCGGAGCAGACCTCCCTGCGCAGGGGCGAGCCCTCCTCGGGAAGAGATGCAGGCACTCGCCGGGTTCCCCGGACGTGACAGATCGACGGACCCCTGACGACACCACGCGGAAGGCCACCTTTCGCGAGATCGTCGAGCCTGAGATCGAGGTCATGCTCCGGGTGGCGTTCTCCATCACGTCGAGCCCAGCCGACGGGGAGGACCTTGTGCAAGAGAGTCTGCTGCGCGCCTACAAGGCGCTCGATCGTTTCGACGGTCGACATCCACGGGCGTGGCTGCTGACCATCCTCCGGCACACCAACGCCAACATGCACCGGCGACGCAGGCCGGGAACGGTCGGTGACTGGGAGGTCATCCGGTCCGCGAAGCCTGCTTTCGGTCGATCGGAGCTCCCGAGCGCCGAGGACAGCGTGATCGACCTGGAGCTCCACCCGGCCCTCGACGCTGCGGTCCGTGCGCTGGACCCGAGGTTCCGGTCGGCGCTCATCCTCGTCGATGTTCACGACCTCAGCTATGCCGAGGCCGCAGCCGTTATGGGCGTGCCTGTCGGCACGGTCATGTCACGCCTCAGCCGGGCACGTGACCGCGTCCGCAAGGCGCTGCGTGCCACCCCGCTCACCCGAGGAGACCTCTGATGCTTGGGACCCTCCGCCAGATGCTCACCTGCCACTGGTCTGCCCGACGGATCCAGCGCTACCTCGACGCCGACCCTGCTGCTCGGCTCACGCCCGGAGAGACGTCGCGGCTCGAAGAACACCTTGCGACGTGCGAGAGGTGCGCGGAGGTGGCCGCCGAGAACCGCGCGCTGCACCGCGCGCTCTCTGCATGGACCGGCATGCGGTCTGTCGACCCACGGTCGGTCGACCGCGTCCGCAGCTTCCTTTCCACCATCGACGACGAGGACCCACGATGACTGATCAGACGACCTCCACCTCCTCCGCACAGACAGACGAGCCCTGGGACCTCGTCGTCGTCGGTGGCGGAACGGCCGGCATCGTCGGCGCGAAGACGGCCGCGCGCTTCGGTGCCCGAGTCCTTCTCGTCGAGCGAGACCGTACCGGGGGAGACTGCCTCTGGACGGGGTGCGTCCCGTCCAAGGCCCTGCTCGCGGCCGCGGCTGCTGCGGCAGCCGCGCGAACCGGTGGTCGCTTCGGTGTGAGCGCCGGCCCGGCTGACGTCACCGTCGACTTCTCGCAGGTGATGAAGCACGTGCACGCTGCGATCCAGCACATCGCGCCGGTGGACTCCATCGAGACGCTCGAAGCATCGTCCGTGGCGGTCCGCACGGGCACGGCTGTGTTCACCGGGGTCGACTCCGTCGAGATCGAGGGCGAGCGCCACACGTTCCGGCAAGCTCTCCTGGCGACCGGCGCGGCCCCAGCCGTCCCTCCGATCCCCGGCCTGGCCGATGTCGACTACCTGACGAGCGACACGGTCTGGGACCTGGACGACCTTCCGGCAGGTCTGGTGATCCTCGGCGGCGGGACCATCGGCTGCGAGCTCGGGCAGGCGTTCGCGCGCCTCGGCAGCACGGTCTCCGTCGTCGAAGGCGCACCGAGGCTCCTGCCGCGCGAGGACCCCCTCGCGTCTGCAGCGGTCGCCGAGGCCTTGGTGGCCGACGGTGTCGAGATCCACACCGGCTCCGGCGTGTCGAGCGTCGAGACCAGCGGGCCGGGGGAGGGCGTCCTCCACCTCGAGAACGGCCGCCAGGTTCCCTTCGCCCGCCTCCTCGTCGCGGTCGGTCGGGCACCTCGCACAGCCGACCTCGGCCTCTCAGCAGCGGGAGTCGACATCGGCGCTCGCGGATTCGTCGTGGTCGACGACCACCTGCGCACGACCAACCCGCACATCTGGGCTGCTGGCGACCTCACCGGGCACCCACAGCTCACCCACGCGGCGAGCTCGCACGCGAGCCTGGCCGTGTCGAACGCGATCCTCGGCCTGCGCCGGGCCGTCGACCTGACGGCTCTTCCTCGGGTCACCTTCACCAGCCCCGAGGTCGCAGCCGTGGGTCTCGCGAGCGATCGTCCCGGACCAGGTCTTCGCGTCATCGACTGGCAGGACACGCACGTCGACCGGGCAGTAGCAGAGGGGGAGACCAGCGGATTCACGCGGCTCGTGGTCGACAAGCGTGGCCACATCCTCGGAGCCACCATCGTCGGACCACGTGCTGGAGAGACGCTGGGCGAGGTGACGCTGGCGGTCGCCCAAGGCCTGACCACCCGTGACCTCGCCGGGGTGACGCACGCCTATCCGACATACAACGACGGACCCTGGAACGCCGTGATCTCCGACGTGCAGGCGCTGCTCCGTCGACCGGCCGTGCAGCGCGCTGTGGGGGTCCTCGCTCGTGGGCGTCGGTGGTGGGTCGGCCGGAAGTGACTCGTCCGGGATCGGCCTGCAGCGCCGATCCCGGAGAGACGCGTCAGGCGAGGTCGCGTGCGCCAGCCACGATGCGTTGGACAGCGCTCACGCCGACGACGGCCGCCCAGAGCGTGGCGATCACGTCGGCGTGGGCCGGGAACGCAAGCCACAAGGAGTGGACGATGATCGTCTCCGTACCTTCGGCGAGCCCACCGAGGAAGCTCAACGAGCGTCCGTCGTCGCGCTGGCGACCTGTTCGCTCCGCGATCGACGAGAAGGCCAAGAACGCAGCGCCGTTGACGTAGTAGGCGAGCAGCACGGCCATGAACGGCAACCAGCTCGCGCCGTGCTGGCTCGTCGCTCCGATCGCGACACCGACCACGGTCGCGCCGTACACGGTGAAGTCGGCCGTGATGTCGAGGAAACCGCCTGCACCTGTCTCTGGGGTGTGTGCGGCTGCCCGGCGACGGCGCGCCAGAGGACCGTCGAGGCCGTCCATCGCTCTCGAGAACCACCAGAGCGCGAGCGCCCACCACCACAGGTGGCCGGCTGCGGCCGCGGCGCTGGCCAGGCCCGTGGCCAGACCGAGCAGGGTCAGCCGGTTCGGGCTCACTCGAGGGTGGTCGACGAGCCGGGCCAGATCGGCCAGGGGACGCGCGAGGACCTGCCGGGCTGCGGTGTCAAGCATGCGTGCCTGTGGCTGTCGGGGAAAGGTCTGAGGGTGGGACTGGTGCGGTGTCCTCGCCCAGGCGGCGCGGAGCGAGGCGTCGTGCCCACCACGCGCCTCCTGCGACGAGGACGAGGAGGCCGGTGATAGCACCTGCAAGACCCCACGGGTTCGTCCCGTAGGCGCCTAGTGCGGCGTACGCGAGGCTGCCTGGAAGCATCCCGACCGCACTGCCCACGACATAGTGACGCAGTCGTACTCCGGAGAGTCCCGAGGCGTAGTTGATGGCGAGGAACGGGACGAGCGGCACGAGCCGGACGATGAGGACGGCGGACAGACCGTGGTCACGTAGCAGCGTGTCGACGCGTTCGAGCCGCCCACGGATGAGTCGGTCGACCGCGTCGCGCCCGAGGACCCGGCCGAGGCCGAAGGCGATGGTTGCTCCGACCAGCGCACCAGCCAGCGACAGCCCGGCGCCGGCCCACATGCCGAAGAGAGCCCCGCCCGCCACGGTCAGCAGCCCCACAGGGCTGGGGATCGAGGCCAGGGCCGCGTAGAGCGCGAAGAACAGCAGCGGTGCCCACGCGCCTGCCGCATCGACACGTGCCCTCAGCTCGTCGACGTCAGGCGTGCCGAAGACGATGACCAGCACTCCCGCACCGAGCACGATCAAGACCAACGTGCTTGCCTTGACTACGGTGGCTCTGTTCATCGTGGTCCTCATCCCTCGAAACGATAGCTGTGCTCCTCCGGGAAGTCCCTGACCACCCCAGCGTGTTCCCGACTCGACACATTCCCTTCCCGGAGGTCCGAATCCCATGCGTTCTGCCCGACTGATCGTGCCGACCCTGCTGCTCGGTGCAGCAGTCTCGGGGTGTGCGGCTCCGAGCGCGCCGGCCGGGTCAGCCTCCGAGACGAGGTCGTGGACACAGATCACCCAGGAGGCGACGGGCCAGACCGTAGACCTGTGGATGTACGGGGGAGACCAGCAGGGCAACGCCTATGTCGACGACGTGCTCACGCCGGCCGCGGCGGAGCTCGGCGTGACGTTGAGACGCGTCCCGGTAGCGGACACCACCGACGCCATGACCCGCATCCTGGCCGAGCGGCAGGCCGGTACGCAGGACGGTGCGGTGGACCTGGTCTGGGTGAACGGCGACAGCTTCGCGACCGGCAAGCAGGCTGACGCCTGGCGCTGCGGTTGGTCCTCCGTACTCCCGAACATGACGTACGTCGCGCCGGACGACGCGCTCGTCACCGAGGACTTCGGCACGAGCGTCGACGGCTGCGAGTCCCCCTGGCACAAGGCCCAGTTCACGCTGGTCTACGACTCGGCGCGCGTCCCGGTCCCGCCGACCACCATCGACGGGGTGCTCGAGTGGGCACAGGCGAACCCGGGGCGCTTCACGTACCCGGCCCCACCCGACTTCACCGGTTCGGTCTTCGTCCGACAGGTCTTCTACAGCACAGCAGGCGGCGCCGACCAGATCCCGGCGCAGTTCGACCAGGCCGCGTACGACGCGCTCACGCCAGGCCTCTGGGACGCTCTCGACGACGTCGCGCCGTCCCTGTGGCGCGAGGGCCGGACGTACCCGTCCGATTCGGTCGCGCTCGACCGGCTCTACGCTGACGGCGAGGTCGACATGACGATGACGTACGGGCCGGCGACCCTGACGCAGCTCGTCGCCGACGGCACCTTCCCGGCGACGACGCGTGTCTTGGCGCTCGACGAGGGAACCATCGGGAACGCCAGCTTCCTGGCGATCCCGTCCTCGGCCGGTGACCCCGAGGGGGCCATGGTGGTCGCCGACCTCGCGCTCTCGCCCGAGCAGCAGGCCATCAAGGCCGACCCCGACACGTGGGGGCAGTTCACCGTGCTCGACACATCGTTGCTCAGCGCGACCGACCAGGCGCGGTTCGACGACCTCCCGGTCTCGACCGTCGTCCCGCCGTACGACGTCCTCTCGCGCGACGCAAACCCGGAGCTCGCCTCCTCGTGGGTCTCTCGTCTCGACGACGGGTGGCGCAGAACCGTTCTCGGTTCCGGGTCCTGATGCGTCGTTCCCCGAGCGCTGGCGGGCGGCCAACGACCGTCAGGCTCGGCGGCGCCCGGCTCGTGGCACCCTCGGTCGCCGTCGTCGTGGTCGTCACCGGTACCGCCCTCGGTGCCGTGCTCGCCACGAGCATCGGCCTCGTGCCTCTCGTCGGGCAGCCGCGGCTGAGCCTCGACGGTTTCACCACCGTCGCAGGCGACCTCCGCGCGGCGACCCAGGAGTCGCTGCTCACGGCAGCGGCCGCGACGGTGCTCTCCGCGACCATGGGGCTGGCCATCGCGACGCTCGTCCTGCGTTCAGGCACCCGGGCACGCCTCGTCGTCGGCCTGGCCGTGGGAGTCCTCACCGTTCCGCACCTCGTCGGCGCGACGACGACCGGGCTGCTGCTCTCGGACGTCGGCCTCGCCCAGCGGTGGCTGGGGATCCCCCCTGCGTCGTGGCCAGAGCTCGTCGGCGGACGCTGGCCCTGGGCGACCGTGCTCGAGCTCGCCTGGAAGGAGTCCGCGTTCGTCGCCCTCGTCGTGGTCGCGTCCACCGGCCGCCGCTACTCCGACCTGCGTGAGGTCGCCGCCGTCCTCGGTGCACCCCCTCGTGCGCAGTGGCGACGCGTCCTGCTGCCGCTGGCCGCACCTGCCCTCGCCTCGTCCTCCCTCATCGTCTTCGTCTACTCTCTCGGAACATACGAGGTCGCCCGACTCCTGGGCCGTGCGCACCCCGAACCCCTCCCGGTCATGGCCTACCGGCTCTTCACCGACATCGACGTCGCGGCGCGGCCCCAGGCTGCGGCGGTCGCGGTGGTCGCCACGGCGATCGCCCTCCTCGCCGTCGCAGCCGCGCTCCCTCTCCTGCGGCGACTGGGAGCCGAACGATGAGCGGACACACAGCTGCGCGCGCCGTCCGCCGTCCGCGCTCCGTCACCACGTCGGCCCTCGTCGTGCTCTGGCTGGTCGTGCCTCTCGTCCCCCTCGTCGTGTGGGCAGGCACATCACGGTGGTCAGGGACGTCCCGGCTGCCGCAGGACCTGGGGCTGCGCGGATGGGACGAGGCGCTCGACGGCGGACTGCTCCCGGCACTGGTCCGCTCAGCCGCGCTCGGTGTCGCCGTGGCGCTCGTCGCTACGCCTCTCGGGGTCATGGCAGGCCGGGCGCTGGGGTGGCACCTGCTCCGCAGGCCGGCGCTGCCGTCGGTAGTCTTGCTGGCGCCCGTCGTGCTCGCTCCGTTCGCCGTCGCGATGGGCCTCGACGTGGTCGTCTTGCGGCTCGGAGTCCCGGGGGAGGTAGCAGTGGTGCTGGTCTTGAGCGTCTTCGCGCTGCCTTATACGACGTTCACCATGCGGGCCACCTACCTCGGGGTCGACCCCGCGCTGGAGGAACAAGCGCGGGTGCTCGGGGCGAACGCGCGCCAGGCCCGGCTCCGGGTGACGCTCCCGGCGGCGTCCACCGGCGTCGTGACAGCCACCGGGCTCGCCTTTCTCGTCGGATGGAGCGACTACACCGTGACCCTGCTCATCGGTGGCGGCCAGCTCATCACTGCCCCCATGCTCATCGGCTCGTCCGCCGCCGGGTCAGGCAACGACCCCCAGACAGCGGCACTGGCGCTCGCAGCGACGATCCCTCCGGTGCTGGCGCTGGCGGTCTTTGCCTTCGCCGGTGCCCGTCGCCGCTCGGCGGCACGATCATGACGACCGCACTGGAGCTGTCCGCGATCACCTACTGTCACCCGGGCGCCGGCAGGCCGACCCTGGCGGGGATCGACCTCGACGTCCAGGACGGAGAGATGGTCGCGGTCGTGGGGCCGTCCGGCTCGGGCAAGACGACGCTGCTGAGAGTCGCCGCGGGGCTGGAGCAGCCCGAGACCGGTGACGTCCTCATCGACGGAATCAGCGTCCTCGATGTTCCCCCGGAGGGACGCGACCTCACAGTCATGTTCCAGAAGCCGCACCTCTTCCCGCACCTGAACGTCCTGGACAACATCGCCTTCGCTGACCGTCTGCGAGGGCTCAGCCGACGGCAGAGCCGGGCAGCCGCGCAGCGGTACCTCGAGCTGGTCCACCTCGGGGACCTCGGTCGGCGTCGGCCGCGCGAGCTCTCCGGCGGGCAGGAGCAGCGGGTCGCGCTCGCTCGAGGGCTCGCCGCCACCCGACGCGTCATGCTTCTCGACGAACCGTTCAGCGCGCTGGACACGAGCCTGCGGGGCGCGATGCAGCAGCTGCTCATGGAGGTGCGTGCGGCGCTCAGCCCGACGATCGTGATCGTCACCCACGACCTCGACGAGGCTGGGCTGGCCGACCGCGTCGCGGTGCTCGTCGACGGGCGCGTCGAGCAGCTCGACGCCGTAGCCCAGCTCTATGCGGCACCGAAGACCGTCGCAGTGGCACGCCTCGTCGGCGGGTTCAACGAGGTGACCGGGCACGTCTCGGCCGGGGTGCACCGCTCGGACCTGGGCTCGTTCACCCTGCCGGCGACCTGTCGGGTGGCGGGGGCAGCCATCCTGCTCGTCCGCAAGGAACGGCTCGAGCTCGTGGCCGTCGACGCTGGGTCGGCGCTCGCTGGACGTGTCGTGCAGGTACGGCAGTCGGGACCGCGCCAGGAGGTCACCGTCGAGCTCGATCCTTCGGCGACGGGACAGCGGGTCCGCCTGGACGTCGAGGTGAGGCTGGGAACCGTCCTGCGGCTCGGCGACCGGACCGGTGTGCTCGTCCCGAGCAGCGATGCGCTGTGGTCGGTCCCGTGCCCTGACGGTGAGGTGGGGGAGCGGCTCGTCGAGCTCCGCGAGCACGACGCGGGCAGGCACCAGGGCACCGGACCGACGACGCGCCTCGAGCAGGGGGAGAGGTTACGGTGAGAAGCATGCCCACCGACCACACCGACCCCAGTGACCGGCCGCGCGCCGGTGCCGACCACCCCGTCAGCCCAGACGGTCCCCGACGCCCACAGCTCGTGGTGTTCGACGTGAACGAGACTCTCTCGGACATGGGGCCGATGGCACGCCGGTTCGTGGACGTCGGCGCGCCGGCACACCTGGCGGCCACCTGGTTCGCCGGGGTGCTCCGTGACGGCTTCGCACTCGCTGCGGTCGGCACCAGCGCCTCCTTCGCTCAGATCGCTGCCGACTCGTTGGGCGTCACCCTCTACGGGCTCCCGCTCGACCGTCCGGCGCAGGCAGCGATCGAGCACATCATGGAGGGGTTCGCAGACCTGCCCGTGCACGCTGACGTGCCTGACGGTGTCCGCGCCCTCGAGGCGCTCGGGATCCGTCTGGTGACCCTGAGCAACGGGGCCGTCTCGGTTGCCGAGTCGCTGTTCGAGCGTGCTGGCATCCGGCCGTGCTTCGAGAGCCTCTTGAGCGTGGAGTCCTCTGGGCTCTGGAAGCCCGCCCGCGCTGCGTACGACGCCGCGCTGGAGCGGTGCGGCGCCGATGCTCAAGAGACGATGCTCGTCGCAGTCCACCCCTGGGACATCGACGGCGCCTCGCGAGCCGGGCTTGCTACCGCGTGGCTCAACAGGAGCGGAGCCCCCTATCCGGCACACTTCGTCGCGCCGGATCTTCAGGCGTCGTCTCTCGTCGACCTGGCCGCTCAGCTCAGCTGAGCCTGCGAGCCGGAACGATGCGTCGAGTCTCTGAGGCTCGGAGGCAGCCGATCGAGCCACGTCGACACCAGACGACAGAGCCCGCTCTGCCCTGCTGACAATGTCGGCAGGGCAGAGCGGGCTCTGGACGGCCTACGACTCAGATGTCGTAGTAGAGCTCGAACTCGTGCGGGTGGGGACGCAGACGGATCGGGTCGATCTCGTTGGTGCGCTTGTAGTCGATCCACGTCTCGATGAGGTCAGGCGTGAAGACGTCGCCGACCGTGAGGAAGTCGTGGTCGATCTCGAGGGCGTCGAGAGCCTCGCCGAGGGACGCGGGAACCTGCTGGATCGCGGCGTGCTCCTCGGGCGGGAGCTCGTAGAGGTCCTTGTCGACCGGCTCCGGCGGCTCGATGCGGTTCTTGATCCCGTCGATGCCCGCGAGGAGCTGCGCCGCGAATGCGAGGTACGGGTTCGCCGACGGGTCGGGGACGCGGAACTCGATGCGCTTGGCCTTGGGGTTGTTCCCGGTGACCGGGATACGGATGCAGGCGGAGCGGTTGCGCGCCGAGTAGACGAGGTTGACGGGCGCCTCGTAGCCGGGGACCAGGCGGTGGTAGGAGTTCACCGACGGGTTCGTGAAGGCGAGCAGCGCCGGCGCGTGCTTGAGCAGGCCACCGATGTACCAGCGAGCCATGTCAGACAGTCCGCCGTAGCCCTTCTCGTCGAAGAACAGCGGCACGCCGTCCTTCCACAGGGACTGGTGCGAGTGCATGCCGGATCCGTTGTCACCGAAGATCGGCTTCGGCATGAAGGTCGCGGACTTGCCGGCGTCCCAGGCGACGTTCTTCACGACGTACTTGAACTTCATGAGGTCGTCAGCGGAGTGCTGCAGCGTGTTGAAGCGGTAGTTGATCTCCTGCTGACCGGCGGTGCCCACCTCGTGGTGCGCACGCTCGACGTCGAGGCCGACATCGGTGAGGACTGCGCACATCTCGTCGCGCAGGTCCGCCATCTGGTCGCTGGGGGAGACCGGGAAGTAGCCGCCCTTGTAGCGGGTCTTGTAGCCGAGGTTGCCACCCTCCTCGACGCGGCCCGTGTTCCAGGCTGCTTCCTGGGAGTCGATGTGGTAGTACGACTCGTTCTGGCCCGACTTGAACCGGATGTCGTCGAAGATGTAGAACTCGGCCTCAGGGGCGAAGAAGGCGGTGTCGGCGATGCCCGTGCTGCGCAGGTAGGCCTCGGCCTTGGCTGCGACGTTGCGCGGGTCGCGGGAGTACGCCTCGTCGGTGAAGGGGTCGACGATCGAGAAGTTCACGATGAGCGTCTTGCGCTTGCGGAACGGGTCGACGTACGCCGTGGTGACGTCCGGGATGAGCTTCATGTCGGACTCGTGGATCGCCTGGAAGCCGCGGATCGACGAGCCGTCGAACATCATGCCGTCGGTGAAGGCCGACTCCTCGAACTGGGCGATCGGAATGTTGAAGTGCTGCATGATGCCGGGCAGGTCGCAGAACCGGACGTCGACGAACTCGACGCCCTCGTTCTTCGTGAAGGCGATTGCCTCATCGGCTGTGGTGAACATCCATTGCTCCTTGGTCGATGTCGCCCTGCGTACCCGGGCACCTTGAAAACTAGAGGGAGTGAGTTTCGCTCCCATGTTGCACGTGTTTCGCACGTGTTACCAATGTGTCCGCTGCGTGACACTCGTGTGACGCAACCGTCCCAACGGCTCTTCGACCCTACCGCTGGACCGCCGACGTGCGCACGTACGCTTGAGGGGTGGCATCACGAGAAGACTTTGGTTCCTGGCTCGGCGGCTCGCCGTCGGGCGACGTCGGCGGAAGAGACGAGCGGCTGGGGCTTCCTGCCTCGGGTCGCGGCTCGTTCGCGCCCGTGAGCCGGCGCCTCGGTGCGCTCGTCGTCGACTGGCTCTTGTCCATGCTCGTCGGGTACCTCTTGTTCGACGGGGCTCCGATGGCGACCCTGGGGATCTTCGCGGTGGAGAACCTCGTGCTCGTCTCGACCGCCGGCGCGACCGTCGGTCACAGGCTGTTCGGGCTCCGGGTGCGGACCGAGGGCCGTGAGGCGCTGATGATGGGCTTCCTCCGTGGAGCGATCCGCACGGTCCTGCTCGTCCTCGTCGTTCCTGCTGCCATCTGGGACGCGGACGGTCGGGGGATGCACGACAAGGCCGCGCGGACGATCATCGTCCGCTCCTGACCACAGACGGCGATTCTCGCCGGACACGACGACGGCACCGCTCGTCGTCGAGCGGTGCCGTCGTGGGGAGAACCGTGGGTGCGCTGCTCAGCGCCCGCGCATGCCCTTGCGGTCTGGCCGGGCACGGTTCGGGTCGACACCCTTGGGGATCGGCATGCGCATCTTGCCGAGTGCAGTCAGGCGCTTGCCGACCTCGCCGACCTCCGCCTTCGTGAGCTTCGGCTTGAGCTTCTGCACGTGCCGCCCGAGCTTTGCGACCGGGACCTGGCCTTCCTCAGAGCCGCACTGGACGACGATGACCGGCACCCCTGACAGGACGCGACCGAGCTTGCGCTGCTCCGCATCGAGGAGCTTCTTCACCCGGTGCGAAGGGCCCTCGCTGACGAGCAGGACGCCCGCCCGGCCGAGGCCGCGGAACACGAGGTCTTGGGTCTTCGGGTCGACGGCCACAGGTTCGTCGTCGAAGGACCAGCCACGGCGGACCGTGCCGAGCGCAGCGCGCGACGCGCCGGCCTGTCCTTCGATCTCGGCGTACTGGGCTCGCTCGGCCCGGCGCGCGAGGACGAACATCGCTGCGAGGAGAGCGAACGGGACGCCGACGACGATGAGGTAGACGACCTGGCCCCACCAGAGCCCCAGCAGCACGGCGACCGCCAGGACACCAGCAGCCGCAGCGAGCATCACCCACGGCGCCTTGCGGTCGCGCGCGTAGGTCATCTTGTACGCCTGGAAGATCTGGTGATACCAGCGGATCTTCTTCGGCTTCTTCTGCTTGGGGGCGCCCTGGGCGCCCGGCGCGACGCCCGTAGGGGTCGCGTCAGTGTTCTTGCGGGCCATGATCCTCAGTCTACGGGGGCTGGATACAGGGGATGGTGCCGGTCGCGTCCGACCGGGCCGCTCATGACCTCAGCGCGGAGACCGAGCGAGGATGGTCGACGCTTCCTGGCGTGACGACTTCGGCTCGCCGAGGTGGGCGAGCGTCGCGGGGATCTCGAGACCGCGACGCTTCATCGCCTGGCCCCAGAGTCGTCCGGCGCGGTAGGACGACCGGACCAGCGGGCCGGACATCACACCGAGGAAGCCGATGCGCTCGGCTGCGTCCGAGAGGTACACGAACTCCTCCGGCTTGACCCATCGTGAGACGGGGTGGTGTCGCACGGAGGGGCGCAGGTACTGCGTGATGGTGATGAGGTCGCACCCGGCGTCGTGCATGTCCTGGAGGGTCTCTTCCGCCTCCTCGACGGTCTCGCCCATGCCGAGGATGATGTTCGACTTCGTGACGAAGCCGGCCTCGCGGGCCTGCGTGAGCACCGAGAGGGAGCGCTCGTAGCGGAACCCGGGGCGGATCTCCTTGAAGATCCGGGGCACCGTCTCGAGGTTGTGCGCGAGCACCTCGGGCTGGGACGAGAAGACCTCTGAGAGCAGCTCAGGGATCGCGTTGAAGTCGGGGATGAGGAGCTCGACGCCGGTGCCAGGGTTGAGCGCGTGGATCTGGCGGACGGTCTCGGCGTAGAGCCATGCGCCACCGTCGGCGAGGTCGTCCCGGGCGACGCCGGTGATGGTCGAGTACTTCAGGCCCATGGCCTGGACGGACTCGGCCACGCGCCGAGGTTCGTCGGCGTCGAAGTCGTCGGGCTTGCCCGTGTCGATCTGGCAGAAGTCACAGCGACGGGTGCACTGGGAGCCACCGATGAGGAACGTCGCCTCACGGTCTTCCCAGCACTCGAAGATGTTGGGACAGCCTGCTTCTTCGCAGACGGTGTTCAGCCCTTCTTTGCGGACGAGGCTCTTGAGCTCGGTGTACTCGGGGCCCATCGTCGCGCGGGTCTTGATCCAGTCGGGCTTCTTCTCGATCGGGGTGGCGCTGTTGCGGGCCTCGACCCGCAGCATGCGTCGTCCTTCAGGTGCGATTGTCACGCGCTGTCTCCCAGTTTCGGTTCGGATCAGCCTACGTCAGCGAGGTCGCAGTTCCAGTGCTGTCTGCGGTGATGAGACGTGACGTCTGTGACAGTGCAGGTAGACGCGCCGCGAGATGGTGGCGCAGCAACGGTTCTGCGTCCAGCGGGCCGAACGGACGCCCGAGCTCGTCGCTGAGTGACGTGACGTCGGCGTCAGAGATCCCGCAGGGCACGATCGTGCCGAAGGCGCCGAGGTCGGGGTCGCAGTTGAGCGCCAGACCGTGCATGGTCACCCCGCGTGCCACGCGGACGCCGATGGCGCAGACCTTGCGCTCGAGCCTGCTCGGGGTCGCTGGGAACCAGACTCCGCTGCGCCCGTCCACGCGGACCGTGGCGAGGCCGAGGTCGGCGCACAGGTCGACGACCGCCTGCTCGAGCGCCCGCACGTACTCGACGACGTCGATCGGCTCTGCGAGCCGGACGATCGGGTAGGCGACGAGCTGCCCGGGACCGTGCCAGGTGATCTTCCCGCCGCGGTCCACGTCGATGACCGGGATGCCGTCGGCCGGGCGCTCGGCGATGCGGGTGCGGCGGCCTGCCGTGTAGACGGACGAGTGCTCGACGAGCAGGACGGTGTCAGGACGGGTCCCGTCCGCCACCTCGCCGTGGATCTCCCGCTGGAGCGCCCACGTGGTCTCGTAGTCGGCGAGGGACTCCCCGAGGCCGAGTGACAGGATCTCCATGGCTTCAGGCTAGCTCGTGGACGGCTCGATCTCTCCGGCAGAGGCGTGGACCATGGCCACCAGCAGCGTGCGGAGGCGGGTGACGTCCTCGGGGGCGAGGCCTTTGGTCGCGATCTCCTCGCCCGTCTGGGGGTCGGCGGCCTCGAGGGCCACGGTGCGTCCTGTGCCCGTGAGGTGGACCACGTGGCGGCGTGCGTCGCTCGGGCTCGCGGTCCGGGTCACGTAGCCGTGCCGCTCCAGCCGGCCGACGATCCGGCTCATCGTCTGTTCTGTCACGCCCGAGGCGTTCGCGAGCTCTCGCTGGGAGTGGTCGGAGCCGAGCAGGGCGAGCAGCACAGGCAGGCTCGCGTGGTTGAGGTCCCACGCTCCGAGGTGGGTGTTCCACTGGCGCTCGAGGTCTCGTGACACGTGGGAGAGGAGCCGACCGGTCGCCCACGACGCTGGATCGTCGTCCATCTGTCCTCCGTCCATCATTCGTGTTGCGTGCAGGCCGAGCCTCGTCAACAATACTCAGCATGCTGAGTAAAAAGAGTGGCGGCGTCCTGCGCGGCTTGATCATAGTGGCGGTCCTCGCGATCTGGTTGGGCATCGGCGGCGTCGGTGGTCAGGCTCAGGGAAAGCTGAGCTCCGTCCAGACGAACGATGCCGCGGCGTCCCTGCCGACGAGCGCAGAGTCGACCCAGGTAGGGGCGGTCTCGAGCGACTTCGTCGATACGGAGAGCCTGCCCGCGCTCGTCGTGCTCGAGACTCAGGACGGTCAGCCGCTGACCGCCGACCAGCTCGCGGCAGCTGACGCGATCGCTCAAGACATCCCTGGGCTCGCCATCCCCGGCGCCGGGCCGAGCGACCCGCAGACCCTGGCCGACGTGCTCACGTCGCCACCCGTCGTCATCCCGTCCGAGGACGGTCTCGCCGCGCTCGTGACCGTCTCCTTCGACGCAGCACGTGCAGGTGACCTGCTCGAGGACGGCGAGTCGCTCACCCCGACCGTCGTCGAGGCCGTGCGCGACGGTGTCGCCGAGCAGCTCGACGCCGCAGGCCTCGACGTGTGGGTCACCGGACCTGCCGGATTCATCGCTGACCTCGTCGTCGCGTTCGGCGGCATCGACACTGTGCTCCTGCTCGTCGCGCTCGTCGCTGTCCTCCTCATCCTCGCTGTCGTCTACCGCTCGCCGATCCTGCCGTTCATCGTCATCATCACAGCGGTCTTCGCCCTGTCGCTCGCAGGCCTTCTCGTCTACTACCTCGCGGACGCAGGCGTGCTCGTCCTCAACGGCCAGGCTCAAGGCATCCTCTCGATCCTCGTCGTCGGAGCCGCTGTCGACTACTCCTTGCTCGTCGTCGCGCGCTACCGCGAAGAGCTCAAGCACGTCCTGAGCCCGTCGACCGCTATGCGCCGAGCGCTGCGTGCCTGCTTCGAGCCGATCCTCGCGAGCGCGGGGACCGTCATCGCCGGGCTCCTGTGCCTCCTCCTCTCGGACCTGGCATCGAACCGCAGCCTGGGCCCGGTCGCGGCCATCGGCATCGCGTCCGCATTCCTCGCTGCGCTCACGTTCCTGCCGGCGCTCCTCCTCGTCGGGGGCAAGCGCTCCCGCGGCGTCTTCTGGCCCATCAAGCCCACGTTCGTCGACGGAGCCGCAGACGGCGCGGCCGACACGTCCGCCACCGTGGCGACCACGGGGCTGTGGGCGCGGGTCGCGGGCTTCGTCGCTCGGCACGACCGGCCGGTGTGGATCATCACCGCACTCGTCCTGGCCGCTGCCGCGGCCTTCGTCCCCACGCTCGATGCGAGCGGGACGGGTGACGGGGACGTGTTCCTCACCCAGGTCGACTCCGTCGACGGCGAGGAGGTGCTGGTCGAGCACTTCCCTGGAGCGAGCATCCAGCCCACCATCATCATCGCCCCCGAGGCGCAGGCCGACGAGGTTCTCGCGGCAGCCGAAGGCGTCGAGGGCGTCGAGAGCGCCGCACTCGTCGCCGAGTCCACCAGCGACGGCCGCCCGGGCGCGACAGACGCCGGACCGCCGGTCGTCGTCGACGGTTCCGTCCGGATCGACGTCGTCACGACAGACCCCGCCGACACCCAGGGGGCCGTCGCGACCGTCACGAACCTGCGCGAGGCCGTCCATGCCACGTCGTCCGAGGCGATCGTCGGAGGCGCAGCCGCCGAACGGCTCGACACGCAGGCCGCAGGTACCCGGGACCTCCAGGTCATCGTCCCCGTGGTGCTCGTGGTCGTCCTCCTCATCCTCATGCTCCTGCTGAGGTCCGTCCTGGCCGCGGTCCTCCTCATGGCCGCGAACGTCCTGTCGTTCGGAGCGGCGCTCGGCGTCTCGGCGCTGCTGTTCAACCACGTCTTCGGGTTCCCCGGCGCAGACCCGACCGTGCCGCTGTACGCGTTCTGCTTCCTCGTCGCGCTCGGGGTGGACTACACGATCTTCCTCATGACCCGGGTCCGGGAGGAGACCGTGAAGCACGGGACACGCCTCGGCGTGACTCGGGGACTCACCGTCACGGGCTCGGTCATCACCTCTGCCGGGATCGTCCTGGCCGCGACGTTCGCCGCGCTCGGCATCATCCCGCTGCTCTTCCTCGCGCAGCTCGCGTTCATCGTGTCCTTCGGGGTGCTGCTCGACACGATCGTCGTCCGGTCGCTCCTCGTCCCGGCGCTCGTCCACGACCTCGGTCCGGTGGTGTGGTGGCCGTCCAAGCTGGCGCGCGAAGACGCTCCAGGCGCTGAGCCTGCCGTGGCGGTTAGTGTGGACTGATGACACAGCCCCGCACTCCCGACCCTGCCGGTTCCTCGACCTCTGGGGACGATCGCCCCGTCGGCTCTGGGCTCCGCGTGGGCCTGGTCGGGTACGGCGGGTCGGGCCGAGGGATCCACGCCCGTCTCGTTCGCGAGGCGGGCGGGCGAGTGACCGACATCGTGGTGCGCTCGCCCGAGCGCGTCGCCCAGGCCGAAAAGGACTGGCCGGATGCTGTCGTCCACGAGGATCTGGGCTCGCTCGTGGCTGCCCGGGACCGCTACGACCTCATGGTCGTCGCGAGCCCGTCGCCCCTCCACGAAGACCACGTCGGACAAGCCCTCGTCGCCGGGATCCCGGTGCTCGTCGACAAGCCAGCGGCGCTCGACGCGGACAGCGGACAGGCTCTGGTGGACCTTGCCGCGAGCACCGGGACCCCGTACACGGTGTTCCAGAACCGACGGTGGGACCCGGAGCAGCTGACGCTCCGCGCAGTCCTGCGCGCCGGTGATCTCGGGACGGTGCACCGCTTCGAGCGCAGGTGGGAGCGGTGGCGCCCGGTGCCGCAGGACCGGTGGAAGGAGAACGACCCGGTGGGTGGCGGTCTGCTGCTCGATCTCGGGACGCACCTCGTCGACTCGGCCACGCAGCTCTTCGGTCCTGTCGAGTCCGTGTACGCCGAGCTCCGTTCGCTCACCACCCCCGCAGAGGACGACGTCTTCCTGTCGCTGTTCCACGCGCCGCAGAGCCCGGGAGGGCTAGGCGTCATCAGTCATCTCTCAGCAGGAGCGGTGGTGGGTGCGCCGGGGCCGCGGACCCGCGTGCTGGGCAGCCGAGGCGCCTACGTCGTGACGACGTTCGAAGCAGAGTCGTCCCCGTTCGGCGAGATGGACACCGATGCTCCCGAGGGGGCTGAGGGATGGTTGGCGCACGGCAGCGAACGCACCCCGGTACCGAGCGCGCCCGGAGGGCACGGTGACTTCTACCCGGCCGTCGAACGGTGGCTCCACGAGTCGGGGCCTGTGCCGGTCGACCCCGCGGACACCGTCGCCACCGCCCGCGTGCTCGACGCGGCCCGGCGCAGCGCAGCCACGGGGGAGCGCGTGCAGCTCTGACGCTGTGGAAAACGCCCGGTGACGTCCGCGGTGCTGTGAGATGGACACATGCAGACCCTGCTCACCGATCCGCGACGTGCTGCGCTCGTGCGCGCCGGCTACGCGGTCGACGACGCTCTGACCGGGGCCACCACCCCTGTCGTCGTCAGAGGCGAGCAGCGGTCGTCGCTCACCGTCGTCCCGCTCGCGGACGACGCGGCCCGCGCGCGCTGCTCCGCACACCTGGCACGGTGGCGCACGGTCGACGACCCAGGGGTCCAACCGCTCGACGACGCGGTCGACCTCGTTGACGCGGTCGCGCTCCTGCGTCCTGTCGCCGCTGTGACGCTCGCCGAGCTCGTGTCGCAGCAAGGACGGCTCTCCGCAGGCCAGGCGAGCACCCTGCTCGTGGTGCTGGGCAGGGCGCTCGCGCGACTGCATGCCGATGGGGTCGTCTACGGGCCGATGAGCGTGGACGACGTGGTCCTCGTCGACGGACAGCCGCGACTTGTCGTCCCGTCTCCGCAGCCCCGGGCCGCACACACGTTGCCCGCATCGCCCGCCGAGGACGCCTACCACCTGGCAGCACTTGCCGACTCCGTGATCGTCGACGCCTACGGCCCCGGAGCGTCGGCTCGTCCCGCGGCAGCGCTGCGTGCTCTGAAGAGGACGATCACCAGCGCCCTCGGTGACGCGCAGTCCCGACCTGGCGTCGGCACCCTTGCCTCGCTCAGCCACGACATCGCAGCATGTCAGCCGCTCGTGGTCGTCAGCCCGCCCTCCGACGGTGCCCGCGACGAGCTGCACGCCGAACACCCCCGTGGACGCCGGTCGCACGTGCGCGCCCGGTATCTCGCCGGGGGAGCGGTCCTCGCTGTCGTGGCCACGATGGCTGGTGCGTGGTGGATGGGCGTCGGTCGGCCTCTGGACGAACGAGAACCGCTCGTGGCGTCGCGCACCGAAGCAGTGGACTCCGCTGCTGAGGATGCCGCCGTGAGAGACGTCCCACCGGCCGACGATCCCACGCCCGACAGCTCGGCGGACGACCCTGCAGAGGCGGCCGCGACGTTGACCGAAGGTCGGTTCGACCTCATCGCCCGTCTGACGGCCGCCGACCCAGACATCGATGCTCGTGCGTGGACAGACATCACGGCGCCGGGTTCGCCTGCGCAGGCTCAGGCTCTCGATCTCGTCGGCGAGCTCGTCGCGGCCGGATCGTCCCTCACCGGCTTGTCGGCGACGGTGAGCTCCGCGGAGCTGCTCGAGAGCGACGGTGCGAGCGCCCGCGTCCAGATCGTCTATACGACGAGCGAGTACGCGGTGCGACGGGCAGGCCTGCGGTCCGTGGTGCCTGCGAGCGGACCGCAGGGTGCGGTGCTCCTCCTCGTCCTGACCGACGACGGGTGGCGTGTCTCTGCAGTGACCGAGGACGAGCCTGAGGCGCTCGCCTAGTTGTTCTGTGTCATGACGTTGGTGACACGTGCTGGCATGCGTGAGGCTGGGGGTCGGTCACCGATTGCAGTATGGGGTCGATGGTAGTTGTAGTGGATGTTCCAGACGGTGATCGCGTTGGCCCGCTGTGTCTCTGAGGTCCATTCGGTGGCGTAGAGGAGCTCTTCGGCGAGCGTGCGGTTGTAACGTTCGACCTTGCCGTTGTGCTTGGGCGTGTGGGGGCGGATGCGCTGGTGGCGGGCGGCGGTGCCCGCGATGGTGCGGTGGAAGTCGCGGGCGCGGTAGTTCGACCCGTTGTCGGTCACGACGCGGGTGAACCGGGTGATTCCGTGGGCGGTGAAGAACGCCCTCGCGCGGGCCCAGAACGCGATCGTGGTGACTGCTTTCTCGTCGGGCAGGGCCTCGGTGTAGGCCAGGCGGGAGAACCCGTCGACGGCCGAGTGCAGGTAGACGTATCCGGCTCTGGCGCCCCTGGTCTTGGCCCGGTCAACGGCCTTGGCTGCCTCGGATCCGCGGCCGTGAGCCCGCCAGCCGCCACCGTCGGGGATCCGCCCGACCTTCTTGACGTCCAGGTGGACCATGTGGCCGGGATACCTGGCCACGATCTTCTTGATGACTCGGTTGCTCGCGCCGGTGGGGTCGATGTCCCGGCGCCGGGAGATCCCCAACCGGCGCAACCAGCGGGCGACGGTCACGGGCGCGATCTGATGACCCTCACGGACCAGCTCGAGATGAATCTGTCGGGCCGTCCACTTGTGGGTGCGGCGCAGTTCCTCGATCCGTACGACCACCTCGGGCGGGGTCTGGGTCGGGGACGAGTGCGGGGCGCTGGACCGGTCGACCAGACCGACCTCCCCGACGGCTTCGTAGCGGCGCAACCACTTCGTCACCGTCTGGCGGGCGACGCCCGCCTCGGCCGCGACGTGAGCGATCGGACGGTACTCGCAGCGCTGCACCAGGCGCAGTCTTCCGGCTGGGGTCAACGGGGCATTAGCGTGGGTCATGAGGGGTAGGTCCTTCAAGCAGGCGGATGTAGGAGTACTTCCATCCTGCAAGACCGGGACCTACCCCTTCCTCACGCCCACACTCCCCGGCATGTCACCAACGTCATGACCCACAACACCTAGTGGTGCGCCACGCCCCCGGTCAGGACCGCGGTCGGAGCCAGGACGCGGCAGCGTCGAAGGTCGGGTGAGAGAAACGAAACCCCGACTGCATGAGGGCTGCTGGCACGACTCGTTGCGACCCGAGGATCTCTGAGGAGAAGTCGCCGAGCGCGATCTTGAGGGCGAACGCCGGGACAGGAAGGATCGTGGGGCGGTGGAACGCTGCACCGAGCGCAGCCATGATCGCGGCGTTCCGTGCCGGCTCCGGCGCAGTGAGGTTGACGGGGCCGCTCACCGGGGCGGCGATGAGGTGGCGCAGAGCACGCACCTCGTCCTCGAGCGTGATCCAGCTCCAGAACTGCTTGCCGGACCCGAGCCGACCACCGAGACCGAGCCGCACGAGCGGGAGCTGCTTGGCGAGCGCGCCGCCTGTCGGTGACATGACGATCCCCGACCGGGCGAGCGCGACGCGCACGCCCGCCTCGCTGGCGACGGTCGTGGCGGCCTCCCACTGCTCGACGACATCTGCGAGGAAGCCGTCGCCACGCGCGGACGTCTCGGTGAGGACCTCGTCGCCACGCTCCCCGTAGATCCCGATGGCTGACGCCTGGACGAGCACAGGAGCAGGATGCTCGATCACGCTCAGGGCCTGAGCGAGGAGGGAGGTCGTCGAGACGCGCGAGTCGAGGATGGTCGTGCGGTAAGACTCGGTCCAGCGGTGGTCCGCGACACCTGCACCCGCAAGATTGACGACCGCGTCTGCGCCGTCGAGGGCGTCAGACGGAAGATGACCACCTGCGGGGTCCCACGACGTCTGCGAGGCGGTCGTCGCAGGTCCGCGCACGAGCGTGCGCACCGTGTGGCCGTCGGCGCGCAGCGCACGGACGAGAGCAGTCCCGATGAGACCGCTGGATCCGGCGACGACGATGGTCTGGCGACTGTCCACGAGCTCAGGCATGCCGCAAGCGTAGTCGCTGGTCGGCCTGCCTGCCCGGGCGCGGCCGAGACTCTCAGACGACGCAGGGCCCGCGACCAACGGTCACGGGCCCTGCGTTCCGGGTGGTGCCCGGATGTTCTGCTCAGTGATCGCTCACTGGCTTCCTACCGATCGGTCAGAGACCGACCTCCGACTCGAACGCACCTTCTTCGATGCGGTTCTTGATCGCGACGAGGAAGCGCGAGGCGTCCGCACCGTCGACCAGGCGGTGGTCGTAGGAGAGGGAGAGGTAGCAGATAGACCGGACAGCGATGACTTCTTCGCCGTCCGCGCCCTTGATGACGGCCGGGCGCTTGACGATCGTCCCGGTCGCGAGGATCGCCGAGGTGCCTCCGGGGACGATCGGCGTGTCGATGAGCGCGCCGCCGGAGCCGGTGTTGGTGATCGTGAACGTCCCGCCGCCGAGCTCGTCCGGAGTGACCTTGTTGTCGCGGGTCCGCGTCGCGAGATCGACGATCTTGCGGGCGATACCAGCGAGGTTGAGGTCGCCCGCGTCGCGGATGACGGGAACGAGCAGACCACGCGGGGTGTCGACGGCGATGCCGACGTTCTCCTGGCCGTGGTAGGTGATCGTGTCACCCTCGAGCACTCCGTTGACCTTCGGGAACGCCTTGAGCGCCTCGACAGCGGCGAGCGTGAAGAACGGCAGGAACGTGAGGTTTGCACCTTCGCGCGCCTTGAACGTCTCCTTCGCCTTCGCACGCAGACGAGCGATGCGCGTGACGTCGACCTCGACCACCGTGGTGAGCTGGGCCTGGGAGTGCAGTGCGTCGACCATGCGCTCCGCGATGATCTTGCGGAGCCGGCTCGCCTTCTCCGTGGTGCCGCGAAGCGGAGAGACGTCGGGGATGCTCGCGGCCTTGGCCGGAGCCGTCGAAGCAGGGGCCGCGGCGGCCGTCGTCTGTGCGGACTTAGCATCCGCAGCCTTCTGGGCAGCCTCGAGCACGTCTTCCTTGCGGATGCGTCCGCCTACTCCTGTGCCGGTGAGAGCCGAGACGTCGACGCCCTTCTCCGCGGCGAGCTTGCGCACGAGCGGGGTGAGGTAGGAGGTGCCCCCACCAGAGGTCGCAGCAGCCGGTGCCTTCGGTGCCGGTGCAGCTGCGGCCGGGGATGCTGCTGGTGCCTCAGGCTTTGCGGGTGCGGGTGCGGGTGCAGGCGTCGGTGCAGGCGCGGGTGCAGCAGGTTCTGCTGGTGCGGCCGCGACGGGTGCGGGTGCGGCGGGCGCCTCGGCAGGCTTCTCTGGCGCAGCGGCGGCTGCCGGTGCGTCTGAACCGATGATCGCGAGGACGGTTCCGACCTCGACGGTCTCGTCCTCTTGCACGAGGATCTGCTGGACGATGCCAGCGACGGGCGACGGAACCTCGGTGTCGACCTTGTCGGTGGACACCTCGAGCAGCGGCTCGTCGACCTCGACGGCCTCACCGACCTGCTTGAGCCACCGGGTGACTGTGCCTTCCGTGACGGACTCGCCGAGGGCGGGGAGCGTGATCTCTTCTCCGTCCGAGGTACCGCTCGGAGCCGCGCTCGGCGCTGGCGCCGCAGGCGCGCTCTCCACCGCGGGAGCTGGTGCTGCGGGGGCTGCCGGTGCCGGGGCAGGCTCCGGCTCGGCGGCGGCAGGAGCAGGCTCCGGCGTCGCTGCGCTCTCTCCGGACCCGATCACGGCGAGCGGGGCTCCGACCTCGACGGTCTCGTCCTCCTCGACGAGGATCTTCTCGAGGATCCCGGCGAACGGTGACGGGATCTCCGTGTCGACCTTGTCGGTCGACACCTCGAGCAAGGGCTCGTCGAGCGCGACCTCGTCGCCCACAGCCTTGAGCCAGCGTGTAACGGTTCCTTCGGTGACTGATTCGCCCAGTGCGGGCATCTGCACGTTGTCAGACATGACCTCTCCGGTCTCCTTATATCGCTTCGTCAGTTGTGGGCGTGCAGGGGCTTGCCGGCCAGAGCCAGGAAGGCCTCTCCGAGAGCTTCGTTCTGCGTGGGGTGAGCGTGGACGAGCGCGGCGACGTCTTCGGGGTAGGCCTCCCAGTTGACGATGAGCTGGCTCTCGCCGATGAGCTCACCGACACGGGCGCCGATCATGTGGACGCCGACGACGGGGCCGTCCTTCTGTCGGACGAGCTTGATGAATCCCTGGGTCGCAAGGATCTTGCTCTTGCCGTTGCCCGCGAGATTGTAGTCGAGCGTCTCGACGGAGTCGGCTCCGAACTTCTCCTTCGCCTTCGCCTCGGTGAGACCGACAGACGCGATCTCCGGGTCGGAGTAGGTGACACGGGGGATGCCTGACTCGACGATCGGGGCGGGGTCGAGACCGAGGATCTGCTCTGCGACGAAGATGCCCTGGGCGAACCCGCGGTGCGCGAGCTGGAGGCCAGGAACGATGTCTCCGACTGCCCAGATGTTGCCGACGCCCGTGTGCAGCTTCTCGTCGGTGATGACGAAGCCGCGGTCGATGGTGACACCCTGCGCCTCGAAACCGAGGTCGGCGGTGCGTGCGCCGCGGCCGACGGCGACGAGCATGAGCTCGGCGTCGAAGGTCTTGCCCGACTCGAGAGTCACGTGGACACCGGTGTCGTTCTGCGTGACGTTGGCGAAGCGGTCACCGAGGTTGAAGGCGATGCCGCGCTTGCGGAACGCACGCTCGAGGGCCTTGCTCAGGGACTCGTCCTCGTTGGGGACCAGGTGGGGCAGGCCCTCGATGATGGTGACGTCGGCTCCGAAGGAGCGCCAGACGCTCGCGAACTCCGAGCCGATGACGCCGCCACCGAGCACGATGACCGACTTGGGCACGTAGTCGAGCTTGAGGGCGTGCTCGGACGTGATGACGCGTCCGCCGATCTCGAGCCCTGGGAGCGAACGCGAGTAAGAGCCGGTGGCAAGGACGACGTGCTTGCCCGTATAGCGCTTTCCGTCGACCTCGACGGTGTCCTTCGAGACGAGCGTGCCGTAGCCCTCGACGAGGGTGATGGCACGGGACTTCACGAGTCCCTGGAGTCCCTTGTACAGGCCTGAGACGACCCCGTCCTTGTACTTGTTGACACCGTTCATCTCGATGCCCTTGAACTCTGTCAGGACACCGAAGTGGCTTCCGTCGCGGGCGTTGTCCGCGAGCTCTGCGGCGTGCAGGAGGGCCTTGGTCGGGACGCAGCCGTAGTGGAGGCACGTGCCACCGAGCTTGTCTGCCTCGATGATGGCGACCTTCTGGCCGAGCTGAGCGGCGCGGAGAGCAGTGGCGTAGCCTCCGCTCCCTCCGCCCAGGACGACGATGTCGAAATCGGTGCCGGGGGTCTCGGGCACGTGCAGCTCCTTAGGCGCTTTGGATGTGATACCTGTCCATCTTGTCATCAAGGAGACGCAGTCCATAGCGCAACGCGTCAGATACGGCCTCTGCGCGGTGTGATCCTCAAGACACCTGCTCACTGTATGCGGCGGGCGGCACGACGGCTCGTTGTCGGCCTCGGCACGCGATGTAGTCTGCGGGGATGTCACGACTGTCCTGGCTCTTCGGCCGCCGGACCGGCAGGGACCGCGACGGATCCGGCGAGCCGGAGTCCGAGAGCGCCCGTCGGCGCCGCACGCGAGAGCACCTCGCGGAGTTCACCGCCACCCGCGTAGGGGTGGAGGCCTACATCGAGCCGCCGACGGTCGACGAGCCGACGAGCGTCCTGTTCATCGCGACGACGGGGGAGTGGACGCGTCGTCGCGTCCCCGATGCGTCGACTGCTCGAGCGATCGCCAAGGATCTGAGCATCCCGGTCTACGACGTGAACTTCACGGGCTACCCGCAGCGGATGCGTGACTGGAACTCAGCACGTCGACGGAACCAGCGCGAGAGTCGCGGGAGCTAGCCTCGCGCGCCCGATCGATGATCGACGGGCGCGCGAGACACGTGTCGGGCTGATCGGGTCAGCCGGCAGCCTGCGCTTCGAGGAACGCGAGCATCGTGCGGACGCCCACGCCGGTGCCGCCGACAGGCGTGTATCCGTGAGCCGAGCCTTCGTTGAAGGACGGGCCTGCGATGTCGAGGTGCGCCCACGGGAAGTCTCCCGCGAACTCCTGAAGGAACAGGCCGGCGACGAGCATGCCGCCGAAGCGCTCTCCCATGTTCGCGATGTCGGCGACCGGCGTGTCCATCGACGCGCGGAGCTCGACGGGCAGCGGCATCGGCCAGAACTGCTCACCTGAGCCCGTCGCCGCGTCGACGACGGCGGACCGGACAGCCTCGGTCCCCATGACGGCGGAGACGCGGTTGCCGAGAGCGACCATCTGCGCACCGGTGAGGGTGGCGATGTCGAGGATGATGTCGGGGTTCTCTTCGCCGGCGGCCACGAGACCGTCGGCGAGGACGAGACGGCCCTCGGCATCGGTGTTGAGGACCTCGACCGTCTTGCCGCCGCGGATGGTGATGACGTCTGACGGCCGCTGGGCCGTTCCGGACGGCATGTTCTCAGCGAGGCAGAGCCAGCCGGTCACCGCGACCGGGAGACCGAGATGAGCGGCTGCGAGCACGGTGTGGAGCACTGCCGCCGCTCCGGACATGTCTGACTTCATCGCTTCCATGCCCTTGGCAGGCTTGATGGAGATGCCGCCCGAGTCGAACGTGATGCCCTTGCCGACGAGGGCGATCTTGGCCTTTGCGCGGGACGGCGCGTAGGTGAGCTTGACGAGCCGGGGACCGCGCGAGGAACCGAGCCCGACGCCGAGCAGCCCGCCGTAGCCGCCAGCAGTGAGCGCCTTCTCGTCGAGCACGCTGATCTTGATGCCCGTGCCGCGGACGGCAGCACGCGCGATGTCCGCGAACGCCGCGGGGAAGAGGTCGTTCGGCGCGGTGTTGACCAGGTCGCGGGTCCCGTGGACGGCCTGCGCCACGATCGCAGCGCGCTCACCGGACTTCTTCACGGCTGCCTGCTGTGCGAGCGGTGTGACGACCGAGATCTTCGGGACGGGGCTCCCCGCCGTCGCGGCGGCGCCCGTGCGGTACGTGCGGAACGCGTAGGCGCCGAAGAGGGCGCCCTCGGCCACGGCAGTGACGTCTGACTCGTCTGTCGTGGGCAGGGCGAGCGCTACGGAGGCGAGCCCTGCGACGGAGCGGACCGCAGCACCGGCGGCGCGACGCAAGGCCTCGGGAGTGGTCGTGTCCGTCGATCCGAGACCGGTCAGGACGAGCACCTTGGCGCCGAGGCCAGCAGGCGCGGGGATACGGAGCGTCGTGTCGGCGTCGGCGCTGGCGCCGAGGACCGTCAGGTCGACGGCCGCGCGTACCTCGTCGGGGAACGCATCGACCGAAGCGATCGTCAGTCCCTTCGGAGTCGTGACGACACCTACGACGAGTGCGTCGACGTTGATGGAACGAAGGTCTGATGTGGTGAAGGTAAGGTCTGGCACCCGACGATGGTAGCGCTCCTACCGGGCGGTAACCTCGTCGTGTGTTTCCACCGCTGACGTACCTCATCGTGCTCGCTTGCCTCGTCCAGGCGGGGTGGGCTGCTTGGTTCGTGATGAAAGATCGGGCCGTGATGCTCAGACAGCTCTGGGGCTGCGCTGTCGTCGAGGGGCTGCTCCTCGTGCAGGCGATCGTCACCGCGGGCCTCCTCCTGCTCGGCTCCTACGGTCACGTGGAGGTCTGGGAGCTCTGGGGGTATCTCGTGACGGCGCTCCTCGTCCTTCCCCTCGCAGCCGCGTGGGCGTTCGCCGAACGGACGCGCTGGAGCTCGGTCGTCATGCTCGTGGCCGCTCTGACCGTGGCGTTCCTCGAGTGGCGGCTCGTGCAGATCTGGTCTGCGTGATCGCCGTCTCGTGTCGTCCGGCGACGAGAGCGGCGCGATAATGGGTAGGGGTCGAGCCGACGGCCCGCGGACGATCGCCGACTGCGAGGACACGTGAGCGTGCTGGACAAGACACCTGACCGCGCAGACCGTGCCGACTTCGGCGCACCGCGTACCGGAAGCGGCTTCGGACGGCTCTTGGTGCTCGTCTACGGCACCCTTGCCGTCGCGGCGACAGCCAGGGCGACCTACCAGCTGGCGTCGCACGGCGGTGACGCGCCCCTCGCCTATGGACTCTCTCTGGCTGCTGGCGTCGTGTACGTGGTCGCGACCCTTGCCCTCGCCCGTGGCACGGCCCGGTGGCGACAGGTCGCCTGGGCTGCGTGCAGCATCGAGCTGGTCGGCGTCCTCTCGGTCGGCGTCGCGACGCTCGTCGACGATGCGGCCTTCCCCGACGCGACCGTGTGGTCGTCGTTCGGCAGCGGCTACGGATATGTGCCGCTCGTCCTGCCCGTCATCGGCCTCGTCTGGCTGTGGCGGACCCGCGAACCATCCCTGAAACCCCGAGCAGAGGAACACTGAGCGACGATGGTCTACCACTTCTTGTTCTCCACCGTCCTGTGCCGCATGGATCCGGAGCGTGCGCACACTCTCGCGTTCCGCGCGATCTCGCTGGCCGGACGCGTGCCGGTTCTCAACGGGATCGTCCAGGGCGCGCTGGCCCCATATCTCCAGCGCGAGGGCGTCCAGGTGTTCGGGCGGCGGGTCCCAGGGGTGTTCGGGCTGGCCGGCGGGTTCGACAAGAACGCTGAGGCAGTCCGTGGGCTGACGATGCTCGGGTTCGGGTTCATCGAGATCGGGACCGTCACCGCGCGTGCGCAGCCCGGAAACGACAAGCCCCGCGCGTGGCGAGAGGTCGAGCTCGGAGGCCTGCGCAACCGGATGGGCTTCAACAACGACGGAGCAGAGGCGGTCGCCGAGCGCTTGCGGAGCCTCCGCTCGACCGTGGCGGGTCGTGCCGTCTTCGTCGGTGCGAACATCGGGAAGTCTAAGGTCACCCCTGCGGAGGAAGCAGCCGCGGACTATGCCACGAGCGCGAGCCTGCTCGCACCGCTGGCCGACTACCTCGTCGTCAACGTCTCGTCACCGAACACACCTGGGCTGCGTGACCTCCAGGCGGTCGACTCGCTCCGTCCGATCCTCGTCGCGGCGCGCGAGGCGGCCGACCGCGCCACCGAGGCTGCCGGTCGGCCACGGACGCCGTTGCTCGTGAAGATCGCCCCCGATCTCGCGGACCCAGACATCGACGCGGTGGCCGACCTCGTCCTCGAGCTCGGTCTCGACGGCGTCGTCGCGGTGAACACGACGATCCAGCACGACCTGGGGGAGGGCGGGCTATCGGGACGCCCGCTCCTCGACCGCGGGATCGACGTGGTGCGTCGGCTCCGAGGCCGACTCGGGCCGGTCCCGGTCATCATCGGCGCAGGCGGGATCTTCGACGTCCGTGACGCGCAGGCCTATCTCGACGCCGGGGCCAACCTTGTCCAGGGATACACCGGGCTCATCTACGAGGGTCCGCTCTGGGCACGTCGGATCAACCGGGGACTCGCCCGATGATCCGTCCGCAGTGGGTGTGGGAGATGCTCGGACCTGAGGGGACGCCGCTCACGGCGCCGGTCAGCCCGGTCTTCACCAATCGCTTTGATGCAGAGCAGTGGCTCGGTGGACTCTGGCGAGATCTCGCGGGGGACGGGGTCCGCACTGCGCACCTGCTCCACGACGGGTTGCAGGCCGCACCCGCCGTACGGCTGTCGACCGAGCTGTCGCCGGCACACGGCTGACGGGCTGCAGCCCAGAGGCCCGGGCCGCACCGCTGGATTCCATGCGATGCGGTCCAGAGGTCCGCAGGGTCTACGACAACCGGCTCGCCGGGGCTCCTTCGGCGGTCTTCCCGGCGTGCCGTTCGACTGCGTCGCCGAGGATCTCGTCGATCCTGTTCCGCAGCTCGACCGGGATCTCGACACCGGACGCCTTGACGTTCTCGGCGACCTGCTCTGGCCGAGACGCCCCGATGAGGGCCGCTGAGACGTTCGGGTTCTGCAGCACCCACGCGACGGCCAGCTGCGCGAGGCTCAGCCCGAGCTCGTCGGCGACAGGGCGCAGCGCCTGGACCCGGTCGAGCACGTCGTCGCGGAGCCATCCCTTGATGAACTGTGCTCCACCGTTCGTGTCTGTCGCGCGAGAGCCGATGGGAACAGGCTGTCCCGGGAGGTATTTACCGGTGAGCACTCCCTGTGCCACCGGCGACCACACGATCTGAGAGATACCGAGCTCGCTCGACGTCGGGACGACCTCCGGCTCGATGACGCGCCAGAGCATGGAGTACTGCGGCTGGTTGGAGACGATCCGGAAGCCGAGCCCCTTCGCCAGCTCTTGCCCGGCGCGGAGCTGGTCAGCGGTCCACTCGCTCACACCGATGTAGAGCGCCTTGCCCTGGCGGACGATGTCTGCGAACGCCTGCATCGTCTCGTCGAGCGGAGTCTCTGTGTCGAACCGGTGGGCCTGGTAGAGGTCGACGTAGTCGGTCCCCAGGCGTCGCAGCGAGCCGTTGACGGACTCCATGATGTGCTTGCGAGAGAGCCCGGTGTCGTTGGGGCCGCCGGGGCCTGTCGGGAAGTAGACCTTGGTGAAGATCTCGAGCGACTCGCGTCGCTGGCCCTTGAGCGCGTCGCCGAGAACCTGCTCGGCGGCCGTGTTGGCGTAGGTGTCCGCGGTGTCGAACGTAGTGATCCCGGCGTCGAGAGCAGCGTGGACGCACCGGGTAGCAGTGTCGTTCTCGACCTGCGAGCCATGCGTGATCCAGTTGCCGTACGTGATCTCAGAGACCTTGAGCCCTGAGCTGCCGAGGTAGCGGTAGTTGACCATTCCTCGACACTAGCGAGCGGCTGGAGGAGGCGCACCCGGCGGGAAGGCCAGGTTTCAGGCCGGGAACTCGCCGTGCTTGACCTGCGGCTTCGGCAGCCGCGCACGCCGGATCTGGAATGCTCGCATGATCGCGTACAGCGCCGTCCCGCGGATGAGCTTCTCGGCTCCGAAGGTCGCGACGAGCCGCTTCTTGAGCGTGCGCCACATGATGAACGCGTCGATGATCGCGATGAGGACGACGACGTAGAGGCCGAGGATGGCGCCCAGGGCGAGCGCCGGGGCTTGGTTCGAGAAGAGGGTGATGACGAGGAACGCCATCGCGAGGAAGAGGAAGTACTCCCCGACGTTCCAGCGGGCGTCCACGTAGTCGCGGATGTATCGGCGGACCGGTCCTTGGTCGCGGTAGGGCAGGTGCTTCTCGTCGCCAGTCTGCATCGCCTGGTACTCGCGGTCGCGGACCGCGCGCTTCTTCTCGCGGTCGGCCTTCGCTGCTGCACGGCGGTCGTCCGGCACGAGGGGGCGCTTGTTGGCCGCCTGAGACTGCTTGCGCGTCGGCGTCGGGCGTCCTTTGCCGACGGACTGCTCGATGGCAGCGGCGTCGGCAGCGGCGTCGGTGGCGGACGAGTCGTCTGAAGGCTTCTTGCGTGAGAACACGACGTCATCGTAGTCGACGCAGCACAGGCCCCCGAGCGCGATACGGTGCTGTGATGAGCGATCCTCTCAACCTCCGTGCCCGTGTGACCTCCCTCTTCCCGGCACTGCGTGCCGACCTCGAGGCACTTGTCCGCATACCGAGCGTCTCGGCGCCGGCATTCGACCAGGCCCACGTGGCGCGCAGCGCCGAGGCCGTCGCCGAGCTCCTGCGCGGTGCAGGCATGCCCGACGTCCAGATCCTCACAGCCGGCGGCTCTCGTCCGGCCGTGGTCGCCCGCCGTCCCGCACCTGACGGCGCGCCCACGGTCCTTCTCTACGCGCACCACGACGTGCAGCCGCCGGGGAGCGACACGGAGTGGCAGACGCCGCCGTTCGAGCCGGCGGAGCGGTCCGGACGCCTCTACGGGCGAGGCGCGGCAGACGACAAGGCCGGGATCGTCGCTCACGTCGGGGCGCTGCGTGTGCTCGGCGACGACCTCGCTGTCGGCGTCACCGTGTTCGTCGAGGGCGAGGAAGAGATCGGCTCGCCGACGTTCGGCGCGTTCCTCGCGGAGTACGAGGACCTGCTCCGCGCCGACGTCATCGTCGTCGCTGACTCCTCCAACTGGAAGGTCGGGGTCCCTGGCCTCACGACCTCGCTGCGTGGTCTGGTCGACTGCGAGGTCGAGCTGACGATCTTGTCGCACGCCGTGCACTCCGGGATGTTCGGCGGCCCGGTGCTCGACGCGATCACGCTGCTCTCCCGCCTCGTCGCCACGCTCCACGACGATGACGGCACGGTCGCGGTGGCCGGGCTCACGCACGCGCCGGACCCTCTCGTCGACTATGACGAGGCGGACTTCCGCGCCGACTCGGGACTCGTGGAGGGTGCGGTTCTCGCCGGCACGGGCCCGATCTCAGCACGGATGTGGACCCGGCCAGCACTCTCGGTCATCGGCTTCGATGCGCCGAGCGTCGCGCTGTCGTCCAACACGATCGCGCCGCGCGCGACCGCGAAGCTCTCGTTGCGGATCGCGCCAGGTCAGGACCCCGTGGCTGCGCTCGGTGCGCTCCGCGCTCACGTGGAGGCGAACGCCCCGTTCGGCGCGCACGTCGATGTTCGTGACGGTGAGCTCGGGCGTCCGTTCCAGGCTCCGGGCGACTCGCCCGCGATGCGTGCCGCACGCAGCGCCTTCGAGGATGCGTGGGGTACCCCGCCCGTCGACATCGGGATCGGTGGATCCATCCCGTTCATCGCCGACCTGCTCGAGGTCTACCCCGACGCGGCCATCCTTGTGACCGGGGTCGAGGACCCGGACTCGCGAGCCCACGGGGCAGACGAGTCGGTACACCTCGGCGAGCTCGAGAAGGTCGTCCTTGCGGAGAGCCTGCTGCTCGAGCGCCTGGCCCGGCCGACCTCCTAGCAGTCGCTGCCGCTGGGCTCACCGCGAGAGCGCAGCCCAGCGGCGGTGTGTCGCTCAGCGATGGGCGACGTCGACCGCGCGGGCCCACGCGAGCACGTCGTCAGGCAGGTCCGGGCTGATCATCCCTGGACCGGCGAGCAGGTCGGCGATCTGCTGGGCCGGGATGCGCACTCCACCCTTGCCGAGGAACCGTCCGGCGATGAGTCCGCGCGCGGCCAGCTGCCCGCGGGTGGTCACGACCTGTTCGAGGTAGACGATGCGCTCGTCCCAGCCGACGACCCCGCTCGTGATCTCGACGGGTTCCCAGAGCACCAGAGACCTCTTGTACTTCACGGTCGAGGCGGCGACGACCGGGTACCAGTGCTTCTCGTTGAGGTGTGGCATGCCGCCGCAGTCGGCGAGGAGGTTCGACCGGGCGGTGTCCATCATGTTGAGGTACACCGCGTTGTTCACGTGGAGATAGATGTCGAGGTCCCCGGGGCCTACGCGGGTGCGGGTGGTCGACGGATCGAGGATCGTCTGACCCGGGACTGCCTTCCGTGGGCGGAAGGTGGCGAGTGCGAGTCTGATCTGGCGGGTCACCGAGACAGGTTACTACGGGTAGTCGGCACCAGGCAGGCCTCAGAGGCCAGGGAGCGCGAGCATCTGGTCGAGCGCGACGCGGGCCCAGTGGGCGTCGTCGGCATCGACGACGACCTGGTTGACGACCCGGCCGGCGACGAGGGACTCCAGGGTCCACACCAGGTGGGGGAGATCGATGCGGTTCATCGTCGAGCAGAAGCACACGGTCGAGTCGAGGTAGTGCACCTGCTTGTCCGGGTGCGCCTGCGCGATGCGTCGGACGAGGTTGAGCTCGGTCCCCAGCGCCCATGCCGACCCAGGCTCTGCAGCGTCGAGCCGACGGATGATGTACTCGGTCGAACCGACGTAGTCCGCTGCCTCGACGACCTCGTTGGTGCACTCCGGGTGGACGAGGACGTTGACCCCAGGAACTGCTGCTCGGATGTCGTGCACGTTGCGCACGGAGAATCGCCCGTGCACAGAGCAGTGCCCGCGCCAGAGGATCATCCGCGCGTCACGCAGCTGGTCGACAGACAGCCCACCGCCTGGCTTGCGCGGGTCGAAGACGACACAGTCGTCGGCTGTCAGCCCGAGACCCAGGAGAGCGGTGTTGCGTCCGAGGTGCTGGTCGGGCATGAAGAGGACCTTGCCGGAGCCATCGATGCCGCCGACACGGTCGAACGCCCAGCGCAGCGCCACCTCGGCGTTCGAGGACGTGCAGACGGTTCCGCCGTGCCGGCCCGTGAACGCCTTGATGGACGCGGTCGAGTTCATGTACGTCACCGGGACGGTCTCGTGCGCGACGCCCGCGTCGACGAGCACGTCCCAGCACTCCTCGACCTGGTCGATCGCGGCCATGTCAGCCATGGAGCACCCGGCGGCGAGGTCGGGCAGGAGCACCTGCTGCGTGTCCGACGTGAGGATGTCTGCGCTCTCCGCCATGAAGTGCACCCCGCAGAAGACGATGAACTCTGCCTCAGGGCGTGCCGCCGCCTCGCGAGCGAGCTTGAACGAGTCGCCTGTCACGTCCGCGAACGCGATGACGTCGTCGCGCTGGTAGTGGTGGCCGAGCACGAACGCGCGGTCGCCCAGGGCCTCGCGTGCGACGCGCGCGCGCTCGACGAGGTCGGGGGAGCTCGCAGGCGGCAGCTCGCCGGTGCACTCCACCCCACGTTCGGACGCCAGGTCGGCGCCTTGTCCGAGGAGCAGGAGGGCTGGTGAGGGAGCGGGTTCGGCGAAGGACGAGTTCAGCAGTGTGCTCACAGGCCACATCGTCTCATAGAGGCATGCGACATCTTGGTGGCGGGGGATGGAGCAGGATGGTCCTATGCACGTGCTCATCGCAGCCGACGCCTTCGGCGCCACTCTCGGTCCACGCACCACCGGCGACGCTCTGGCTGCGGGCTGGGCGCGTGGTGCGCCGCACGACACCGTCGAGGTGCGCCCGCTGTCGGACGGAGGGCACGGGTTCGTCGCTCTCGTGGGGGACGCCCTCGGTGTCCGTCCGGAGCCGGACGGCGTCCTCGTCGTTCCAGGGACCCACGGGACGTCCACCGTGTACATCGACGGACATGGATGCATTGATGCAGGTCGATCCTCAGCGTGGCTCGCTGAGCAGATCGAGCACGCGCTCTCCCTCGGTGCGACAAGGATCGTCGTCGGCCTCCCTGGTCCGCACGAGACCGTGCGCGGACCTGACGCCGGAGCGGCGCTCCTCGGTGCGCTCGGTGCCCTGGCACCGGAGCGCCACGGTCGTTGGACTGGCCGTCTCGGGGCCGTGACCGCCTCTGACCTCGGAGGGCTCGCCGCGGTGCGCGAGCGGCTGCGGGGCGTCGACCTCGTCGGCGCGACGGCATCGGACGTCCCGCTGCTCGGGCTGCACGGTGCGAGCGCGAGCGCGGCAGCAGCCGGAGTCCTCGGTGCGCAGGAGGCGCACGACCTGGAACGGGAGATCGGGCACTTCGCCCACGTCGTGCGCGGGATCCTCGCGCCCCTGGCCGACCTCCGGCGTCCCTTGCCGCTGGCCGGATCGACGCGCGGGGACGGCGCCCGCGCGGACGTGGCACGCGCGCTCACCACCGGTGCAGGCACGGGCGCCGCAGGCGGTCTGGGCTTCGCCCTCTGCGCTCTCGGTGGACGCCTCGTCCCTGGCGCCGACGTGTTCGGCGACACTGCTCGGGTGAGTGAGCGTGCCGAGCGTGCGGATCTCGTCCTCACCGCACGCGGTGAGCTGGACGGGTCGTCGTTCCAGGGGTCGGCCCTCGCCGTGGCCGTGCGTGCGGCAGCGCAGTGGGGTGTGCCGTGCCTCGCTGTCGCGGGGACGAGCCTCATGAGCAGGCGCGAGCAGGCGTCCGCCGGCCTCAGTGCACTCTCCGAGCTGCACGCGGGAGAGACGCCGGCGACCGGCGACCCGCGGGGGACGGTCGAGGACCTCGACGCTCAGGCTGAGCGGCTCGCGCGGACGTGGTCGCCGGCACGGCTGGTCACACGCACGTAGCCGCCGGATCGTCGTCAGGGCTTAGGCTGGTGGAACAAAACACGTCGACGCGCGGTTGAGACCGACGCAGAGCAGCACCCGAGGCGCCCCGGCGCGCGGACGCTCTCTCGATGACTGATCATCAGTTCACCAGAATTCTTCTGTGGGGAGACACCATGAGCGAGACCACCGAGACTGCCACCCACGGGGTGCTGCTGAGCGACTTCGCGGCGCAGAAGATCCGCGACCTGCTCGAGCAGGAAGGTCGCGACGACCTGCGGCTGCGTGTCGCGGTCCAGCCTGGCGGCTGCTCCGGCCTCATCTACCAGCTGTACTTCGACGAGCGTGTGCTCGACGGTGACGCGCTGCGCGACTACTCGGGCGTCGAGGTCGTCGTCGACAAGATGAGCGTCCCGTACCTCGAGGGCGCGACGATCGACTTCGCGGACACGATCGAGAAGCAGGGCTTCACGATCGACAACCCCAACGCCGGCGACGGCTGCGCGTGCGGCGGATCCTTCAGCTGATCGCGGACGGCCGGACGACCCGGCCGCACGAACGATGACAGGAAGGCCTCGGCGAGATCTCGCCGAGGCCTTCCTGCATCTGGCTCCGGCTAAGGTCCCTCGCCGAGGCGCACCCGCGTGACGAGGCAGTCCGTCCCGTCGATCTCCTGGAGGGCCGTGCTCTCCACGACGTGCCCCCGCATCCGTGCCCAGGCGGGCACGTCGTGCGCAGCAGCAGGATCGGTCGACCAGAGCGTGAGCACGCTCCCGCCCTGCAGCGAGCTCGCCGTCTTGGCCAGGCGGATCACCGGCAGCGGGCAGCGCAGGCCTCGAGCATCGACGAGGAGGGCGTCCTCGTTCTCGTCCATCGTCACAGCCCGTCCACCCCGAGGTTCGACCGCACGTGGGCGACGACGACAGGCAGCGCGGCGAGGAAGCGCTCGATGTCGTCGTCGCTCGTCGTGTCGTCGAGCACGATCCGCGCGTTGCCGTGCGTGAGGACACCCATGGCTGCGAGCACGTGGCTCGGCTCTGTGGCCGCGGATGCGCACGCCGATCCTGACCCGACCGTGAAACCGGCCTTGTCGAGCTCCGTGACGAGCGCCTCGCCGTCGACGAAGAGGCAGGAGAAGGTCATGACGTGCGGAAGCCGGTCGACGTCCGGGCCCACGATCTCGACGTCCGGCACGAGCTGGGGGATGCGTGTCCTCAGGCGATCGACGAGCCGCCGGTGCCGAGCGGAGGTGGCTGCACGCTCGTCGTCTCTGGCCTGGAGCGCCACGGCCGCGGCGAACGCGGCCGGGACGCTCACGCCTCCCGGGAACCACCGGTCCGGGTCGTCCGGCCACGTGGGGCTCCAGCGGACCTGCTGGCGCACGGCGAGAACACCCACCCCGGACGGTCCGCCCCAGTCGGCAGGGTCTGCTGCCAGCAGGTCCCAGCTGTCGTCCATCGCGACATGGCCCACCGCGGCGCCTGCGTCGACGAGGAGCGGGACCTTGGCCGCGCGAGCCGCGTCGAGAGCCTGCCCGACGGGTTGGATGGTCCCGACCTCGCCGTTCGAGTGCTGGAGCGCCGCGAGGGCGATGCCGGGGCCGGCGACCGCGTCCGTGAAGCGGTCGACGTCGACCTGGCCCAGACGGTCGACGGGCACGAGGTCCGTCGACGCGGCGGCATGCCCTGCCGCCGACAGCACGACAGCCCGCTCGACCGCGGACACGACGACGGTGCTCCCGGTGCGTCGACGCCCGTGCACCGTGGCAGCGACCGCGGAGTGCAGGGCGACCGTGTGCGACGGCGCGAGGTGGATCTCTCCGGTCCTCGCGCCCAGAGACGCAGCGAGAGCCTCGCGGGCACCGGCGAGCAGGGTCGCGGCACGCCGGGACTCGGAGTACAGGCGCCGGGGATCAGACCATCCGTCGTCGACCGCCTGGAGGAAGGCCTGCCGTGCCAACGGGTGGAGACGAGCGTTGCCTCCGGCGTCGAGGTGGACACGGTGGGACGGGAGAACAGGGTCGGCGCTCACCACGCCACCGTAGACCGCTCTCACCAGGCACGGAGGGCCGAGTTGGTGACAGAGCGGCGCAGGGTGTTAGTAACTGACGGAAACGGCAGATTTCTCACACTTCCGAGGCGTGCCTGGTGCCTCGTGGGCCGCCAAGGCGCGATACGATTCGAGTTGTCGAGGACGAAGGTCCTGGGTGTTGCCCTCTTCTGGGTCAAGCCAGGACGTGTAGTGAAAGGCCATCCTTTGCGCTCGGAACGCCCCACCAGCAGCAGGCGAACGATCGGCAGGCTCGCAGGAGCCGCCACGCTCGTCTCCCTTGCCGTCTCCGGATGTGCCCCAGAGGCTCAGCGAGGTTTCCTCCCTGGGTACTCAGACGGACCCACCACCAACCAGACGGACACCATCACGAACATGTGGGTGGGTTCCTGGACCGCCGCGCTCGTCGTCGGTGTGATCACCTGGGCTCTCATGCTCTGGTGCGTCGTGGTCTACCGCAAGCGTCGCGACGACAACGTGTTGCCGATCCAGACGCGCTATCACCTGCCGCTCGAGATCATGTACACGATGGTCCCGATCGTCATGGTCGGCGTCTTGTTCTTCTTCACGCAGCGAGACATGTCTGACATCCGCGACACCTCGGCCGTGCCGGACCTCACCGTCCAGGTCATCGGCAAGCAGTGGAGCTGGGACTTCAACTACCTCGACGAGGGTGTGTACGAGACCGGCCAGCACGCGATCGAGCCGGGGACGATCACCGGCGACCTCGGTGGCGTCGGAACCGACGAGTCGTTCCCGACGCTCTACCTGCCGGTCGGACAGAACGTCGAGTTTCAGATCGAGTCGCGCGACGTCATCCACTCCTTCTGGATCCCCGCGTTCCTCGACAAGATGGACATGGTGCCGTACCGCACGAACATCTGGCAGGTGACACCGCTGCGCGAAGGCGTCTACGCAGGCAAGTGCGCCGAGCTCTGCGGCGACTTCCACTCCGGCATGCTCTTCAACGTGAAGGTCGTCTCTGTAGAAGAGTTCGACGCAGAGATGGAGCGTCTCGCGGACATCGGTCAGACAGGGCAGCTCGGTCTCGACCTCAACCGCCAGCAGCACCCAGAATCCACGGCTACGACGGAGAGTGACAACTGATGGATGCCGTCGCCGCCTCACAGGCAGTCCCTGGCCTCTCCGCCGGACGCCAGACCCTCGGTCGCACCGTGATCAAGTGGGTCACCTCGACCGATCACAAGACGATCGGGTACATGTACCTGATCACCTCGTTCGTGTTCTTCTGCATCGGTGGGCTCATGGCCCTCGTCATCCGGGCCGAGCTGTTCGAGCCCGGACTCCAGATCGTGCAGAGCACGAACCAGTACAACCAGCTGTTCACGATGCACGGAACGATCATGCTGCTGCTGTTCGCGACCCCGCTCTTCGCGGGCTTTGCGAACATCATCACGCCGCTCCAGATCGGTGCACCTGACGTCGCCTTCCCGCGGCTCAACATGTTCGCCTACTGGCTGTACCTCTTCGGCGGACTCATCGCCTCCGCGGGCTTCTTCACCCCGCAGGGTGCAGCCTCCTTCGGATGGTTCGCGTACGCGCCGCTGTCGAACACGACCTTCAGCCCGGGCCTCGGCGGAGACCTCTGGGTGTTCGGGCTCGCTCTGACGGGATTCGGCACGATCCTCGGCGCCGTCAACTTCATCACGACCATCATCACGATGCGCGCGCCTGGCATGACGATGTTCCGCATGCCGATCTTCACCTGGAACACGCTGGTGACGAGCATGCTCATCCTCATGGCGTTCCCGCCGCTCGCGGCGGCCCTCTTCGCGCTCGGCGCCGACCGTCGCCTCGGAGCGCAGATCTTCAACCCGGAGAACGGGGGAGCGATCCTCTGGCAGCACCTCTTCTGGTTCTTCGGCCACCCCGAGGTCTACATCATCGCTCTGCCGTTCTTCGGCATCGTCAGCGAGATCCTCCCGGTCTTCAGTCGGAAGCCGATCTTCGGATACAAGGGCCTGGTCTACGCCACGATCTCGATCGCGGCGCTGTCCGTCACCGTGTGGGCACACCACATGTATGTGACCGGTGCTGTCCTCCTGCCGTTCTTCTCCTTCATGACGATGCTCATCGCGGTCCCCACGGGTGTGAAGTTCTTCAACTGGATCGGCACGATGTGGCGTGGGAAGCTCACGTTCGAGACCCCGATGCTCTGGTCGTTGGGATTCCTCGTCACGTTCCTCTTCGGTGGACTGACGGGAGTCATCCTCTCGAGCCCCGTCATGGACTTCCAGGTCTCCGACACCTACTTCGTCGTCGCCCACTTCCACTACGTCGTCTTCGGCACCGTGGTGTTCGCGATGTTCGCGGGGTTCTACTTCTGGTGGCCCAAGTTCACCGGACGGATGCTCAACGAGCGTCTGGGCAAGGTGCACTTCTGGCTCCTCTTCGTCGGTTTCCACATGACGTTCCTCGTCCAGCACTGGCTGGGTGTCGCAGGCATGCCGCGACGGTATGCGGACTACATGCCCGAAGAGGGCTTCACCTGGATGAACCAGGTCTCGACCATCGGTTCCTTCGTCCTCGCTGCCTCCACGCTGCCGTTCCTGTGGAACGTCTACGTGACGTGGCGCAGCGCTCCGAAGGTCACTGTCGACGATCCCTGGGGGTTCGGTGCGTCGCTCGAGTGGGCGACGTCGTGCCCGCCGCCGCGCCACAACTTCGCCTCGCTCCCGCGGATCCGGTCTGAACGACCTGCGTTCGACCTTCACCACCCTGAGGTTGCAGCCATGGACCACCAGGCCCCGAACCCGACGCTGCTCGACAAGGTCTACGGCGAGCCGGACCGACGTGGCGAGCAGGAGAACGGCGCCCAGCGGCTGGAGAGCGCCACAGACCTCCTAGTCGACACGCGCAAGAACGAGGAGGACGTCTGATGAAGATCGAGAGCAAGCTCTTTTCGTACATGTTCCCCTTCTTCTTCCTCGTGTTCCTCGTCTACGGGTTCTGGAGCGACTGGGAGCCGGCAGGCTCCGTGACGCTCCTCCTCACAGGACTGCTCGTCGGTATGGTCGGCTGGTACCTCGCCGCGACAGCCCGCCGCATGGACGAGCGGCCTGAAGACGATCCCTTCGGTGAGATCGAGCAGGGCGCCGGCGAGCAGGGCGTCTACGCTCCGTGGAGCTGGTGGCCCCTGGCGATCGCCGCAGGTGCTGCGATCACCTTCCTCGGTCTTGCGGTCGGTTGGTGGATCTTCGGCATCGGGGCTGCACTGTCCGTCATCGCACTCGTCGGATGGGTGTTCGAGTTCTCCCGAGGCCAGCACGCGCACTGATCCTTAGAGGATCGATCAGGGCCGGTTGCCGCAGATGCGGCGACCGGCCCTTTGCGTTGGTCTACCGAGCGTGTGGTTCCCTCCGGAGAACAGACAGGGCCTGTGTGCGGTGGGGCATGGGCATGGGCATGGGCATGGGCATGGGCATGGGCACAGCCCGGTGCAGGCAGGGTGCCCCGTGCCTGCCGGTGCAAGTGTGAGCCTGTCGTGGTCGTGGGGCATGACGATGCCGCGCAGATGACATGCGTCTACGCGGCATCGTGATGCTCGGTATGGCGACGGTCAGTGCTTCACGGCGCCACCAGTGCGTTCTCCTGGTGAGAAGCGGTCAGCTTGCGACGATGAGGCCTGAGGTCTGTGTGCGTGCACGCGTGAAGCGGGCGTCAGCGTCGCTCCAGTTCACGAGGTTCCACCAGGCCGCGACGTAGTCGGCGCGGACGTTCTGGTAGTCGAGGTAGTAGGCGTGCTCCCAGACGTCCAGGAGGACGATGGGGGTGAGCCCGAGTGCGATGTTGCTCTGCTGGTCGTAGAGCTGGACGATGATGAGCTTCTGGCCGATCGAGTCCCAGGCGAGGATCGCCCAGCCGGAGCCCTGCACGCCGGCTGCGACGGCAGCGAAGTGCTTCTTGAAGGACTCGAACGAGCCGAAGTCTTCACTGATCGCGGCGGCGAGGTCGCCGATCGGTTCGCCTTCTCCGGTGGGGGAGAGGTTCGTCCAGAAAGCCGAGTGGTTGACGTGACCTCCCAGGTTGAAGGCGAGGTTCTTCGAGTGGAGGTTCACTGCGGCGAAGTCGCCGTTCTCGCGTGCTTCTGCAAGCTTGTCGAGCGCAGTGTTTGCGCCTGTGACGTAGGCCTGGTGGTGCTTGGAGTGGTGCAGCTCCATGATCCGGCCGGAGATGTGCGGCTCGAGTGCGCCGTAGTCATATCCGAGGTCCGGCAGGGTGTAGACAGCCATTGCTATGTCCTCCTGGAAGATCTTCCACGACGGAGCCGTCGTGGCTTACTGAGAAAGCCGATGACCCGCGATCGGGACCCCGCCTGGGCGGGGAGGTGATCACGGGTCATCGTCCTACTGTGCAGCAAGTTCAGTGGTTCTGCTCGCGGTCGTCCAGCGAGTGATCGTCGACTCCTGTGCCATCGGGTCCGACGATCGCGAGGGCTGAGTCGCTCGCGTGCCCCTTGAGCTGGTCGTGCTCGCCGTGAGAGTGTGCGGCGGCGAGCTCGAGCGGCGTGACGGGCTCGACACGGTCCTCGTAGAAGAACTTTGACAGCGCCTGGAGCGCTTGGTCCTTGCGGAACCCCTTACGGCGAACCCCTCGGGAATCTTCTCTGGGCTCGATCTCGAGCGGGCGGTGTGCGTCGTAGTTGACGCGCAACCAGCGTTCTTCGTCGGCGAGGGGCTTGTGGACCTCGATGTACTCGCCGTTCGCGAACCGGACGATGCGTCCCGTCTCGTGCCCATGGAGCACGAGCTCGTGGTCCTTGCGCTGCAGTCCGAGACAGATGCGCTTGGTGATCCAGAACGCGAGCACCGGGGCCACGAAGAGAGCGATACGGAAGACCCAGGTGATCGAGTTGATCGAGAGCGAGAAGTGCGTCGCGATGAGGTCGTTCGACCCAGCGAGAGCCAGGATGATGAACGCTGTGAGGAAGCCGACGCCGAGCCCCGTGCGGACGGGGACGTTGCGCGGACGATCGAGGACGTGGTGCTCGCGCTTGTCCTTCGTCACCGCCGCTTCGAGGAAGGGATAGACCGCGAGGAACGTGAACAACAGGCCGGGGACCACGACTGCCGGGATGAGGACGTTGAGCGAGAGCGTGTAGCCCGCGATGACGAGCTCGGTCTGGCCTGGCATGAGTCGGAGCGAACCCTCGAGGAAGAGCATGTACCAGTCAGGCTGTGCTCCTGCAGAGACCGGTGACGGGTCGAAGGGTCCGTAGTTCCAGACGTTGTTGATCGCCATCGTGCCGCCCATGAACGCGAGGACACCGAAGACGATGAAGAAGAACCCACCGGCCTTCGCGACGTAGACGGGGAAGAGCGGGAAGCCGACGACGTTGTTGTCGGTGCGGCCGCCGCCCGGGTACTGCGTGTGCTTGTGCAGCACGACGAACAGGAGGTGGAGCCCCACGAGAGCGAGAATTAGGCCCGGCACCACGAGGATGTGCAGCGTGAAGAGGCGCGAGATGATGTCCTCGCCCGGGAACTCACCACCGAAGATGAAGTACGAAAGATACGAGCCGATGAGCGGGATGGACTTGACGACACCGTCCGTGATCCGCAGCCCGTTGCCGGACAGGACGTCGTCCGGGAGGGAGTAGCCCGTGAACCCGGCAGCGAGGCCGAGGATCATGAGGAGGAATCCGACCATCCAGTTGAGCTCGCGCGGCTTGCGGAACGCGCCGGTGAAGAAGACGCGCATCATGTGCGTCACGATCGACGCCATGAACAGCAGCGCAGCCCAGTGGTGGATCTGGCGCATGAGCAGTCCACCGCGGACCTCGAACGACAGATCGAGCGTCGAGGCGAAGGCCTCGGACATGAGCTGACCGTTCATCGAGGCGACGGGGCCTTCGTACACGACGAGTCCCATCGAGGGAACGAAGAACATCGTGAGGAAGACACCGGTGATGATGAGGATGACGAACGAGTAGAGGGCGATCTCACCCAGGAGGAACGACCAGTGGTCGGGGAAGATCTTGCGGGCGAAACCCTTGACGGCGCCGGCGATGCCTGTGCGCTGGTCGAGGTAGTCCACGGTGCCAGCCACGGCGGACTCGGTGGGGGATGTGCTCACTTCAGTCGCTCCCAGTAGCTCGGGCCAACCGGCTCGTTGAAATCGTCCTGAGCGACGAGGTAGCCCTCGTCGTCGATGGCGATGGGCAGCTGGGGGAGCGGCCGGTTCGCCGGTCCGAAGACCACCTTGGCCCCGTCAGCTACGTCGAAGGTGGACTGGTGGCACGGGCACAGCAGGTGATGGGTCTGCTGCTCGTAGAGCGCCACAGGACAACCGACGTGCGTGCAGATCTTCGAGTACGCGACGATTCCTTCGTGAGACCAGTCCTTGCGGTCTTCCGCTTCCTTGAGGTCGGCGGGGTCGAGACGGATGAGGAGGACGATGGCTTTCGCCTTCTCCGTGATCCAGTGGTGCGTCTGCCGCTCTTCCTCCGGGACGTCGGGGATGACATGCACGACAGACCCGATGGTCATGTCCGTCGCCTTGATCGGGCGCCCAGCAGGGTCGGTCGCGAGACGTGTGCCCTTGGTCCAGATCGTGTGGCGGAACTTGCTCACGTCCCAGTCGTTGCCGACCGAGCTGATGAGCGGCACAGCGATCGTCAGCGGGAAGAGACCCACCGCAGTGACGACCGCGCCCTTGAGCACTCCTCGGCGGGCGATGCCTGAGTCGTCGGCGCCGTCTTTGAGGACTGCGACCGCGGCCGCGCGGACCTCGTCAGTGCTGCGCTGCTCGTGGCGTTCCTCGACCCGCTCGTGGTCAGACATGATCGTCTTCGCCCAGTGGACGGCTGCGAGACCGATGCCCATGAGGGACAGGAACATCCCCAGGCCGAGCGCAAGGTTGGCGTTGCGGACGCTGGCGGTCGTGCCCTCGGGGCGGATCGCGAAGTAGACGACGATCGTGGCGATCGTGCCGATGATCGAGAGGACGAACAGGATGACGACCTGGCGCTCCGCCCGGGCCGAGGCGGCAGGGTCCTTGTCAGCCATCCGCTCCTGGTGCGCGGGGATGCCTGGGTCGACGAAACGGTCTGGCGTCGTAGACGCTCCCGTGGTGGTCACGTTCGTTGAACTCTGGTTCTCGTTCACGAGGACTTTGCTCCGATCCACACGGAGAACCCGATAAGTGCTCCGATACCGACGACCCACACCCAGAGGCCTTCGCTGACAGGTCCGACTCCACCGAGGTCGAGGCCTCCGGCGGATCCTTCTCGCTGCTCGGCGAGGTAGGCGATGACGTCCCGCTTCTCTTCGGGGGTGAGCGTCGCGTCGTTGAACACGGGCATGGACTGCGGCCCGGTCAGCATCGCTTCGTAGATGTGGGTCGGTGTCGTCTCCCAGAGCGACGGAGCGAACTTCCCTTCAGAGAGCGCGCCACCGGCACCGACAGCGTTGTGGCACATGGCGCAGTTCGTCCGGAACACGGCGGCACCGTTCGAGACGTCTCCGAGCTCGGGGTCCACCTGCTCGGCTGTCGGGGTCGAGGGGCCGGGGCCCAGCGATGCGACATAGGCAGCGAGCTGCTCGGTCTCGGCCTCGTCGAACTGGCGCGGCTTCGCGATCGCCTGGGCACCGTTCGACTGCATCGGCATGCGGCCGGTACCGACCTGGAAGCTCACCGCTGCGGCACCGACGCCGATGAGGGATGGCGCGTTCTCACGGCCTTCCGCGTCGAGCCCGTGGCACGTGGCGCAGTTGGCCTGGAAGAGCTTCGCACCGCTCTCGATGTCGTCGGTCGTAGCTGTCTCGGCGCTGGCTGGAGCAGGGGCCAGGGCGGCGTACAGGCCGCCGGTGACCAGCAGCGCCAGCAGCAGCAGCACGACCGGCATCAGCCGGTGGTGTCGGCGGGCGGCGAGTGCCTTCACGGATGGATCCTCGTCTCGGTTCAGGGGATGGTGCGAGCCGTCGGTGCGCGGGGCGCGGACGGTCTACTGCAGGAAGTAGATGACAAAGAACAGTGCGATCCAGACGATGTCGACGAAGTGCCAGTAGTACGACACGACGATCGCCGTCGTTGCCTCGTGGTGACCGAACTTCTTGGCCACGAAGGAGCGTCCGAGGAGGAAGAGGAACGCGATGAGCCCGCCGACGACGTGCAGGCCGTGGAAGCCTGTGGCGAGGTAGAAGACGGACCCGTACGGGCTCGAGGAGATCGTCAGGCCGTGCGAGACCAGCTCTGAGTACTCGTAGATCTGGCCTGCGACGAAGAAGGCGCCCATGAGGTAGGTGAGAGTGATCCACTCGTTCATGCCCCAGCGGTTGATCGCGAAGATCGAACCGGTCCGACGTGGCTGGAACCGCTCGGCGGCCCAGACCCCCATCTGGCACGTCACCGATGACGCGACGAGGACGCAGGTGTTGATGAGAGAGAAGGTGATGTTGAGATGGCCCGCTCCTTCGCTCCACTGCTCTGCTGGGATGGTCGCACGCGTGGTGAAGTACATCGCGAAGAGGCCGGCGAAGAACATGAGCTCACTCGCGAGCCACACGATGGTTCCGACCGAGACAGGGTTCGGTCGGTTCACGCTCACGTGGAGTTGGGCGCTGGGGACAGCCGTTGCAGTCGACACGGTATTCATTATGGCCGACGACGGCACATGTGTGGGCCTTAAGGCCTAACAATCGGGGCGCTAAATCTCACAATGGCGGCAGGTTGATCGATCCACCGCTGTTCTCATGACGAAAGGCTGAGAACTGTCACGAAGATCGCCGGCGTAGAGCACCGGAGGCGTCGCCATGACACATGGCTGACCGCGCGTGACCCGCAGCGGTAGCCTCATAGGGCCTTGTCCGAACCCCTGACCGTGAGGATGCTCATGTCCACGCTTTCGTCGCCCACCGACCGGCAGCAGACCATCTTGCTCTACAGCGACGACGTGACCGTGCGTGAGGCGGTCCGATCAGCTGTCGGCGCAGTCGCGCGCAGCGGTGGCGAACCTCTGCGCTGGGTCGAGGTCGCTTCGTATGATGCCGTCGTCGGGCGTGCCGACGAGGGCGGGATCGACCTCATGATCCTCGACGGCGAGACGGACAAGGCCGGTGGGATGGGCGTCTGCCGACAGCTGAAGAACGAGATCTTCAACTGCCCGCCCGTGCTCCTGCTCACGGGGCGCCCCCAAGACGCGTGGCTCGCGTCGTGGTCGCTCGCCGACGCAGCCGTCCCACGACCGCTCGACCCGGTCGAGCTGCAGCGCGCGGCACGGAGCCTGCTCCTCGCGCGCGTCGCGGACGGTGCTGTGCGGTGACGGCTCTGTTCACCTGGACGGATCTCACAGCAGCTCTCATCGCGGGACGCGACCTCACCACGCACGAGACCTCGTGGGCCATGGACGCTGTCATGTCCGGCCTGTCCACGCCTGTGCAGCTTGCGGGTTTCCTCGTCGCGCTGCGTGCCAAGGGGGAGACGATCGAGGAGCTCGGCGGTCTCGCTGACGCGATGCTCGCGCACGCGCTGCGGTTCGAGGTCGACGGACCGTGCGTCGACATCGTCGGCACAGGCGGCGACCGTGCACACACCGTGAACATCTCGACGATGGCGGCTGTCGTTCTCGCTGGGGCCGGACTCACGGTCGTCAAGCACGGGAACCGTGCAGCGTCCTCGTCGTCTGGCGCGGCCGACGTCCTCGAGGTCCTCGGCATCCGGCTGGACCACACCCCGCAGCGCGTCGCCGAGCTGGCCACGGAGGTCGGGATCACCTTCTGCTTCGCGAACGTGTTCCATCCTGCGATGCGGCACGCAGCGGCCGCGCGCAGCGGGCTCGGGCTGCCGACGGCGTTCAACCTGCTCGGCCCTCTGACGAACCCGGCACAACCTCGCGCGACCGCGGTGGGCGTCGCGGACGGACGGATGGCACCGCTCGTCGCCGGCGTGCTCGCGGGGCGCGGCAGGCGTGCGCTCGTGTTCCACGGCGACGACGGTCTCGACGAGCTCGCGGCGACCGGAGGGTCAGACGTGTGGGAGGTACGGGACGGCGACGTCACGCACCACCGGTTCGATCCGGTCGCCGACCTCGGCGTGACGCCGGTGACTCTCGACGAGCTACGAGGCGCGGATGCCCAGTTCAACGCAGGCGTCGCTCGCGACGTCTTCGGCGGAGCTGTCGGGGCCGTCCGGGAGACCGTCCTGCTCAATGCTGCAGCGGCGTTCGTGGCAGACGGCTCTCTCGCCGGGACCGACGAAGGGGCTCTCGCCGACCGGCTCGGGCACGGCCTCGTCCATGCCGCACGGTCCATCGACTCCGGCAGCGCGCAGGACGTGCTCGCGCGGTGGGCTGCAGCGTCCGGCTGACGCGCGTCGTGGAGGTCGACCTGGTGCTGGGCGCGGCTCCGGTGCAGACTCTGCCGCGGCTCAGTCCTCGAGCCCGAGGGCGAACGCCGCGTCCAGGTCGGAGCTCGAGTACTCCCGGAACGCCAGGTAGGTCCGGGTCCGGACGACGCCTGGCACCTTGCTGATCCTGTCCGCGATGATGTCGGCGAAGTCGTGGTGGTCGTGGACCGTGACCATCGCGATGAGGTCGACGTCGCCGGTGACCGAGTAGACCGAGGCGACGCCCTCGACGTTGGCGATAGCCGTCGCAGCCTCAGGGATGAGTGCGTGGTCGGTGTCGATCATGACGATGGCGGTGGGCATGGTGCGCTCCTCGAGACAGGGGGTGGTTCGGCGACCGGTCGTCGCCCACTGATCATGCCGCTAGACGACGCTGGAGACGACTCCGGCGGTCGTCATATTCACGAGGTACCTCTCGGCGCCGCGCGCCGGGCACGTCTGGGGGAGGGTCGTGCTCACCAGACGGACTCCGGGCGAGCGGAGCCAGGCCAAGACAAGGTCTGCCTCTTCCGGGTGGCACGCAGGCGCCGGGGCCGGGCGCGCGACGACGTGCTCTGCGGAGTCCACCGCCGCAGCCACGGTCGCGTACGGGTCCCTCCCCGGTGGGCAGACTGCGGTCGCAGCGAGCCGACCATGGCGGACGACGACGATCTCCCACCCGCCGCCGGTCCACGGGCGCGCGGCGACCAGCTGCTCGCACGCGCTCAGCGGCTCGAGCCGTTGGGCGCGTGCCGCACCAGCGAGATAGGCCGTGAGACGGTCACGCTCCGCGGCAGCATCCTCGAACCGCTCGTCGCCAGCGAGCTCCTTGATCCTGCGGGACAGAGCCGCGACGACGGGCCCCGAGTCGCTGCGCATCGTCGAACGCAGCGACTCGGTCACCACGGTGTACACGGCCTCTGAGGTGCCTGTCGGTCGCTTCTCACGGGGGACGCACGGGGCGCTGCACCGTCCCATCTCGGCGAGCGCGCACGCCGTAGCCGATGCGAGCGGCACCACGGGGAGCCGTGCAGCGCACTGACGGACCGCGTGCGTCGCCTGGAGCGCCTCGAGAGCCTCCTGGGCGCGGCCACGAGATGTAAAAGGCCCGATGTGCGGCTCGCTCGGACCGGTCGTCCGCCGGCGGACGTCTTGCACGATCGTCAGCCGCGGATGGGCCTCGGTCGTGAGCCGGACCCAGTGCATCCGTTCAGGGTGCTTCGATCGGCGGTTGTATCGCGGTGCGTGCTCGGTGATGAGCCGCAGCTCGCGCACGCGCGACTCCAGCTCCGTCTCGCACGGGACTGCACGTACAGACTCAGCGAGCCGGATCATCTCGACCATCCGGCCGCGCTTCTCCGATGCGGTGAAATAGCTGCGCACACGCTTGTGCACCGACGTCGAGGTACCGACGTACAGGACCTCGCTCCCGGGGCCGACGAACATGTACACACCTGGTCCTGTGGGCAGTCCGTCCGCGAGGTGTCGCTTTCGACGGACATCCGGCGGCACCGGATCGGTGGCGGTCGCGAGGTCCTCGAGGTGCGTGATGCCGAGCGGCGCGAGGCGGTCGAAGAGCGCGTGCATGACGTCGACGGTGGCGCGGGCGTCGGACAGCGCGCGGTGGTCCGGCGTGACCGTCGCGTGAAAGAGGTTCGCGAGGGTAGAGAGCTTGTGGTTCGGTGCCTCGTCGCGGGTGACGACGCGCCGGGCGAGCGCCACCGTGTCGAGCACCTGGTTGCCAGGCCACGCGTAGCTCGACCGGGCGGCTGCGGCCCGGAGGAACGAGACGTCGAACGGCGCGTTGTGCGCGACGAGGACCGTGCCCCGGATGAACTCGAGGAACGCCGGGACGACTGCCTCGATCCGCGGTGCGTCAGAGACCATGGCGGTGCTGATCCCTGTGAGGCGGGCGATGAACGCCGGCACGGGGACGCCCGGGTTGACGAGTGTCTGGAACTCCCCGACGCACTCGCCGGCCCGCACCTTGACCGCGCCGATCTCGGTGATCTCGCAGTCCTTCGCCGAGCCGCCGGTCGTCTCGAGGTCGACCACCACGAACGTCACGTCGTGCAGCGGGGTGCCCAGCTCGTCCAGCCCGAGCTGGACGGGTCTCCCGGAGATGTCTGGCGGCGTCTGGAGGCCCGGCTTGGCGGGAGTGATCTGACGACCCCGCTGCCGTGCACCAGGGAGAGAGCGGAACGCTCCTACGGATGATTCGTGACGCATGTGCCGAGACTAGGCGGACCTACCGACATCGACGCCATCCTGCCTTCTGCTGGGTCGCTGTCGAGACGGCGACCCAGCAAAGGCTCCTCAGGTCAGTCGACTCGCTTGACGTCCGCGTAGATCGCGTCGACCTCGTGCGCGAAGTCGGTCAGGACGAGCGAACGCTTGACCTTCAGAGACGGCGTGAGGTACCCGTTCTCGACAGTGAAGTCGGTCGTGAGGATGCTGAACTTGCGGATCGACTCCGCGCGAGAGACTGCGCGGTTGGTGCGCTGGACAGCAGCGTCGATCGACGCGAGGACGTCGGGGTCACCGACCGCCTCCTCGACCGTCAGAGCGGACTTCCCATGGTTGGAGAGCCATCCGGGCAGTCCCTCAGGATCGAGCGTGATGAGCGCCCCGATGAACGGCTGCGCATCACCGACGACGACGACCTGGCTGACGAGCGGGTGGGACCGGAGCCTGTCCTCCAAGACGGCAGGAGCGACGTTCTTGCCCCCGGCCGTGACGATGATCTCCTTCTTCCGACCCGTGATGCGTAGGTAGCCGTCGGTGTCGATCGCCCCGATGTCCCCCGAACGGAACCACCCGTCCGAGAACGCGTCGGTGGTGGCCTGGTCGTTGTTGCGGTATCCACGGAACACGTGCGGGCCCTTGATGAGGATCTCGCCGTCCGCGTCGATCTTCAGGCCGTGGCCCGGGATCGGTGGCCCGACCGTGCCGATCTTCCCACCGGGAAGGTTGACGGTCGACGGGGCCGTCGTCTCGGTCAGTCCGTATCCCTCGAGGACGATGAGACCCACACCGCGGTAGAAGTGCCCGAGCCGTTCTCCGAGCGCCGCTCCGCCCGACACCGCGTAGCGGGCGTCACCGCCGAGGGCCGCACGGATCTTCTTGAGGACGAGCAGGTCGGCCACCTTGTGCTTGAGGCGCAGCACGAGGCTCGGACCACCAGCGGAGTCCAGCCCGCGCGAGTAGGAGATCGCGGTCGACGCCGCCCAGTGGAAGATCTTCACCTTGCCGCCTGCGGCAGCCTTCTGCTCCGACGAGTTGTAGACCTTCTCGAAGACCCGCGGCACGGACAAGATGTAGGTGGGCTTGAAGGACGCAAGGTCCGGCAGGAGCGTCTTCGTGTCAGGCGTGTGACCAAGCACCGAGCCAGCGGGAACGACCAAGACGTGGATGAACCGCGCAAAGACGTGCGCGAGCGGCATGAACAGCAGCGTGCGCCGCGTGCCGTAGTGGAGGACGTCGGTGAGCTTCGCGGTCGCGTTCATCGTGACGGAGTAGAAGTTCTCGTGGGTGAGCTCGGCGCCCTTCGGACGACCAGTCGTCCCGGACGTGTAGATGACGGTGGCGACGTCAGCCAGCCGGGCGATGGAGCGGCGACGGACGATCTCCTCGTCGGGCACGTCGGCACCCGCCTTCTTGAGCTCGTCGAGGCCGCCGTCGTCGATGACGTGCACCTCGCCGAGCCGTGGGGCACGGACCTTGACCCCGGCGACCGTCGTGGCGTACTCGGCCGTCTCGACCACGAGGAGCCGGACGTCCGAGTCGGTGAGGATCCACTCGACCTGCTCTGCGCTGGACGTCTCGTAGAGGGGCACCGTGATCGCGCCCGCTGCCCAGATCGCCCAGTCGAGGAGCGACCACTCGTACCGGGTGCGAGACATGATCCCGACATGGTCGCCCGGCTCGATCCCGCGAGCGACGAAGCCCTTCGCCACGGCGACGACCTCGGCGTCGAAGGCGCTCGCGGTCACAACGGCCCAGCGCTCGCTCTCGGGGTCTTTGATCTCCATGAGCGGCTGGTCTCCGGCCGCGGTCACACGCGCAGCGAGGAGGTCGTTGAGGTTCTTCTGCGGATCGACGGTAATGAGGGCGGGGGTGAAGAACTCGTCCATTCTGGCTCCAGTGGCAGTGGTCGACAGTGGGTAGACCTTACCCACTGATCGGGACGTGCAGTTGCACGGCAGACATGAGTACGCTTCATCCGAGCCGCACGTGTTCGTGCACACCAACAAGATCTGTGAGGAATCGGCATGCATGCCATCGGGGTCGACATCGGCGGGACGAAGATCGCGGCCGGGGTGGTCGACGATGAGGGACGGATCCTCGCCCAGACGCGTGTCGGTACCGAGCCCGACGACGCATCGAGCATCGACCGAGCGATCGCCGAGGTGTGCAGGGACCTCGCCAAGGAGTACGAGATCGGTGCGATCGGCCTCGCCGCCGCCGGGTTCGTCAGCCCCGACCGAGCGTCGGTCCTCTTCGCGCCGAACATCGCCTGGCGCGACTACCCGATCGCGCACCGCGTGGGAGCGCTCCTAGACCTCGACGTCCCGATCGTCGTCGAGAACGACGCGAACGCGGCAGGATGGGCGGAGTTCCGTTTCGGTGTCGCACGCGAGGCCACAGACCTCCTCATGCTTACCGTCGGTACAGGGCTCGGCGGCGCGCTCGTCGTCAACAACCAGCTCGTCCGTGGCCGGTGGGGCGTCGCGGCGGAGGTCGGGCACATGCGCGTCGTGCCTGACGGTCACTACTGCGGCTGCGGGCACGAGGGGTGCTGGGAGCAGTACGCGTCAGGGACAGCACTCGTGCGTGACGCGCGCGCCGCAGCGGTCGCCCGCCCGAAGGACGCCGTCCCGCTCCTCGACCTCGCGAACGGGATCGCCGGTGACATCACGGGCCCGCTCATCACCACCGCAGCGATGGCCGGCGACCCTCTCTCGATCGAGCTGCTCGCCGAGCTTGGCCGATGGATCGGTGAAGGAGCCGCGTCCGTCGCGGCGCTGCTGGACCCGGAGCTCATCGTCATCGGTGGCGGGGTCGGCGCGGCGGGAGCGCTTCTGCTCGAGCCCGCTCGACAGGCCTACGGCGAGTCGCTCCCGGCGCGCGGGCACCGTCCTGAGGCGCGCCTCGAGCTCGCGGCCCTCGGGAACGAGGCAGGGATCGTCGGCGCGGCAGACCTCGCACGCGCCTGACTGCACGCGCCTGAATGCCTGACCGCACGCGCCTGACCACCCTGGTCAGACGCGTGCGCCGTCGTCTCCGGGAAGGGTGTCGCGATGGCGCGGCAGCCGCCAGACGGCGAGCGCCGCGCCGCCGAGGAAGACTGCCGCGAGCGAGAGGAAGAAGCCGCGCGGGGCGTTCTCCCAGAAGAGCCACGAGAGCACGAGGGCCACGGGGCTGGCGCCCAGCGCGAGCAGGGCGACGTTGCGCAGCGGGTCCGAGCTCAACGCGATCCCGGGGTCGGGTGCGACGAACTCACCGTCGCGCTCTTCTGCCGCCTCGACCTCCGCGCTGCGCGGCCAGTCCCGGGGACCAGCGGCACGGTTGCGCGGCGTGACCACGCTCGGCAGCGGTGGGTGGACCCACGGTGCGACGGGGAAATCGAAGGAGACGCCCTCCTCGGCGGCGGCCGGAGTTCGTTCCACCGGTGGATCCGTGGAAAGATCGGAGAGTTCGGCGACGATCCTCGCCCAGGCTGCGTCCGTCCGCTCCTGGTCGGACGCGCCGCGCTCACCGCGACCTTCCGGGTCGACGTGCTCGTCCGGCGCTTCGTCGGGTTCGTCGATGTTTCCTGGCATGGTGATCACTCTAGAGTCGGATGACAGTCCCGCGTATGCGAGGCGCACGAGGAGGCGGGTTGTTCTACTGGCTGATGAAGCGGGTCCTCGTCGGGCCGATGCTTCGACTGATGTTTCGTCCGTGGGTCCGAGGCCTCGAGAACATTCCGGGCGACGGGCCCGCGATCATGGCGAGCAACCACCTGGCGGTCATCGACTCGTTCGTGCTGCCGTTGATCATGGACCGCGAGATCGTGTTCATCGGAAAGTCCGAGTACTTCACCGGAACCGGCCTCAAGGGGCGTGCCACGGCAGGGTTCATGCGTGGCGTCGGCACCATCCCTGTCGACCGTGCAGGTGGCAAGGCCAGCGAGGCTGCTCTGCGGACCGGGCTCAAGCGACTCTCTGACGGTGGACTCTTCGGGATCTACCCAGAGGGCACCCGGAGCCCTGACGGCAGGCTCTACCGCGGGAAGACCGGGGTCGCGCGGCTCGCCCTCGAGTCCGGTGCCCCGGTGATCCCCGTGGCGATGGTCGGCACAGACAAGGCCCAACCGATCGGTACCCGGATCCCCAAGCCGCTGCGGATCGGCATCGTCATCGGTGAGCCGCTCGACTTCAGCCGGTACGCAGGCATGGAGAGCGACCGCTTCATCCTTCGCTCGGTCACCGACGAGATCATGTACTCGCTCATGAGCCTCTCCGGCCAGGAGTACGTCGACATCTACGCCGCCACGCAGAAGGCACGGCTCGCGGCCGGCGTGAAGAACTCCGGATCGGCGTCACCGAACCCGACGGCTCCAGGCGGACGCCCCGTTCCCGACGTCCAGGTGCCGGAACCGCCGCAGGCCCCACCTCCGACGTCACTAGACTGAAGCTTCGCCTGCACCACACGAAACAGCGCCCGCACACCTCTGCGCGCACCCAGCGCGCGCGGCGGGCTCAATGAGAGGTTGATCTACATGTCGGTCCGTCGCGTCGCACTCCTCACGGCTGGTGGCTTTGCACCGTGCCTCTCCTCCGCTGTCGGAGGGCTCATCGAGCGCTACACAGAGCTGGCACCAGAGGTCGAGATCGTTGCGTACCAGCACGGCTACCACGGCCTGCTCACCGGCAACAAGATTGTCATCGACGACGAGGTCCGCAAGAACGCCGGAGTCCTGCACCGCTTCGGGGGGTCGCCGATCGGCAACAGCCGGGTCAAGCTCACCAACGCAGCAGACTGCGTCAAGCGTGGGCTCGTCAAGGAAGGCGAGAACCCCCTGGCTGTGGCGGCGGAGCGGCTCAAGGCTGACGGGATCGACGTGCTTCACACCATCGGGGGCGACGACACGAACACGACAGCGGCCGACCTCGCTGCGTACCTCGAGGAGAACGACTACCACCTGACCGTCGTCGGACTGCCGAAGACGATCGACAACGACGTCATCCCGATCAAGCAGTCGCTCGGTGCCTGGACCGCGGCCGAGGAAGCAGCAGCGTTTGCTGCGAACGTCATCGGCGAGCACCGCTCAGGCCCGCGCATGCTCATCGTCCACGAGGTCATGGGCAGGCACTGCGGATGGCTCACCGCAGCAGCTGCGGCCTCGTACCGCACGTGGCTCGATGCACAGGAGTGGGTCCCCGGCATCGGTCTGTCCAAGGAGCGGTGGGACATCCACGCCGTCTTCCTTCCGGAGATCAAGCTCGACATCGAAGCCGAGGCGGCACGTCTGCGCACCGTCATGGACGAGGTCGGGAACGTCAACATCTTCCTGTCCGAAGGGGCGGGCATGCACGAGATCGTCGCCCAGCTCGAAGCATCAGGCGAGACCGTCGAGCGCGACCCGTTCGGGCACGTCAAGCTCGACACGATCAACCCCGGTGAGTGGTTCGCGAAGCAGTTCGCCGACCTTCTCGGGGCGGAGAAGACGATGGTCCAGAAGTCCGGATACTTCTCGCGCGCCGCAGCCGCGAACGTCGAGGACCTACGTCTCATCAAGTCCATGACCGACTTCGCGGTCGACAGCGCCTTCCGCGGCGAGTCCGGCGTGGTCGGTCACGACGAGGAAGACGGCGACCGCCTCAAGGCCATCGCCTTCCCCCGCATCGCGGGCGGCAAGGCCTTCGACGTGTCCCAGGGATGGTTTGTCGACCTGCTCTCCGAGATCGGCCAGCAGCAGGTGCCCGCAACCTCATGAGCGTTGCCGTCGACCCAGAGGTCTCACAAGGTCTCGACCACTTCAGGACGCTCGTCGCGGGTCAGCAGCCCGTCTGGCCGGATGCTGACCACCTCAGTGCGGTGAGCGCAAGGTTGGCCGGGGTGCCTCCGCTCGTCGTGCCGGCCCAGCTGGAGACCTTGACCGACCGGCTCGCGTCGGCAGGGCGAGGGGAAGCCTTCCTCCTGCAGGGTGGCGACTGCGCAGAGACGTTCGCCGAAGCGAACGCTGACCGCATCCGCAACAAGGTGCGCACCATCCTCCAGATGGCGGTCGTCCTCACCCACGGGGCGAGCATGCCGGTGGTGAAGATGGGACGCATGGCCGGTCAGTACGCAAAGCCACGGAGCTCGAACGACGAGACCCGGGACGGTGTCACGTGGCCCGCGTACCGGGGAGACATGGTCAACGGCCATGCCTTCACCGAGAACGACCGTGTGCCGAACCCTGAGCGTCTCCTCCAGGGATACAACATCTCGTCAGCCACGCTCAATGTCGTCCGGGCCCTGACGACCGGTGGTTTCGCAGACCTGCGTCAGGTGCACGAGTGGAACCGTGGTTTCATGACGAACCCTGCCTACGCGCGGTACGAGCACACGGCCATGGAGATCGACCGTGCGATCCGGTTCATGGCCGCGTGCGGCACCGACTTCGATGCGCTGCGCACGGTCGAGTTCTTCGTCAGCCACGAGGCGCTCCTTCTCGACTACGAGAGGGCGTTGACCCGGATCTCTGCTCAGAGCGGTGCTCCCTATGACTCGTCGGGACACTTCTTGTGGATCGGGGAGCGGACCCGAAAGATCGACGGAGCCCACGTCGACTTCTTGTCGCGCATCTCCAACCCCATCGGGGTCAAGCTCGGACCAACCACCACCGCCGACGACGCGCTCGCCCTCCAAGAGAAGCTCAACCCGGAGGGCGTCCCCGGTCGGTTGACGTTCATCACGCGCATGGGCGCCGGAAAGATCCGCGAGGCTCTCCCGCCGCTCGTCGAGAAGGTGACGGCTCTGGGCGGCCCGGTCACCTGGGTGACGGATCCGATGCACGGAAACACGATCACTTCGGACAGCGGGTACAAGACGCGTCGCCTGGAAGATGTCCTGGACGAGGTGCGAGGCTTCTTCGAGGTTCATCGTGGTCTCGGGACCGTGCCCGGAGGGCTGCACGTCGAGCTCACCGGTGACGACGTCACCGAGGTTCTCGGCGGCAGCGAAGAGATCGACGACGCTGGTCTCGCGGTGCGCTACGAGACCCTCGTCGACCCCCGGCTCAACCACCAGCAGTCGCTCGAGATGGCATTCCAGGTCGCGGAGATGCTGCAGCGCTAGAGCATGGTTGCTCGTACGAGGCCCGCTGCCCCAGGAGGGGTGAGCGGGCCTCGTACGTTCATCACACGCACCGGCGGCGTCTCCGCCGGTGCGCACGGGAACAACGTCAGAGATCGAGCGTGATCGTCGAGCCCTTGCGCAGCTGAGTCCCGGCATCCTCGCTCTGGCTGCGCACCTCGTTGCCGAAGACACCGAAGTAGTAGTTGACCTTGACGACGAACCCGGCGTCCTCGAGGAGCTTCTGTGCTTCCGCGACGGGCTTGAGCAGGACGTCCGGCACCTCGACGAACGGGCGACCGAGGGAGACCGTCAGGGTGATCTCGTCACCGCGGTGCGCGGCCGTACCTTGTTCGGGGCTCTGCGCGATGACCGAACCTTCGGGAACAGTCTCGCTGTACTCCTCGACGGTGACCGGAGCGAGGTCCCACGGTGCGAGCTGCTGGGTGGCGTCGTCGAGGCTGAGGAGCTGGACCTGCGGAACGGTGACCGGTTCTGGTCCCTTCGAGACAGTCAGGACGATCGGGGTGTTGTGGGGCAGGAGCGCCCCCTCGGCCTCGGAGATCGACATGACGGTCCCTTCAGCCACTGTCGTGTCCCAGACGAGCGTGGTGCTGACGGCGGTAAACCCAGCTGCCTCGAGCGCGGTCTCGGAGTCGGTGTCGGCGATCCCGGTGAGGTCCTTGGGAACGGTGAAGTGCTCGATCCCCTTCGAGACCGTGAGCTCGACCGTGCCATCCTTGGCGATCTTCGCGCCGCTCTCCGGGTCGGCGGCGATGACCACACCGCTGGCCACGGTGTCGCTGAAGGCTTCCGTCGACTCGATGCCGAGCGCTGCCACCGTGAGCGCTGACTCGGCGTCCGCCAGGCTCACCTCGACGAGGTCCTCAGGGACGGTCGTGTAGTTTCCAGGGCCGAAGACGAACCACCAGTAGCTGCCTCCGCCGAGGACAGCGAGAAGGAGCACGATCGTGATGATCGCCCCGACGAGTCCTCGGCGGCGTCGTTTCGGAGCCGGGACCTCGAGCGCGACGGTGGACGTTGTGGGGGTGCCGTCCGCTGCGGAGTCCGGCGCCGCAGCAGGAGCCCCGCCTGCTGAGGAGTTCTTGATGATCGAGCGGGCGGTTCCGAGCGGGAGCGCGATCGTGGATCCTGACGCCCCGACGTTGAGCGCCTGTGTAGCGTTCTCCGGCTCGGGCGTTCGCGCTGTCCTGGACGCGGCTGCGTGGGCCGGCCCCGCGTCGAACGTCTCGTCTCCGGGCTCGAGCGTGGGCAGGTCCGGGAGCGCGGTGGTCGCGTCGTCGAGGTCGTCGTCCTGAGGGTCCTCGTCGGAGGGTGTCCCTTCGGCGAGGAAGACCACCGGTGCAGGAGCCGCGGCTCGGCGCGCGACGAGGTCGTCGGACAGCCCGGCGCGGACCGTGCGCAGGAGCTCCAGCGCAGCGGGCGCGTCGGCCGGCCGGTCGGCGGGCTCTCTCGCCGCCATCGCGCACACGAGCTGGTCGAGCTCGGCAGGTATCCAGTCGACGAGCTCGGACGGTCGCGGGATGTCGTTGTTGACGTGGAGGAACGCCACCTGGATCGGTGTCGAACCCACGAACGGCTGGCGTCCGGTGAGCATCTCGTAGAGCATCACCCCGACGGCGTAGATGTCTGTCCGGGTGTCGCAGGCACCGGTCGAGATGAGCTCTGGGCCGAGGTAGGCGACCGTACCGAGGATGGTGCCTGTGGTCGTCGAGGTCACTTCCGTGACAGCACGGGCGAGGCCGAAGTCGGCGACCTTGACGCGCCCGTCTGTCGCGAGGAGGACGTTCTCGGGCTTGATGTCTCGGTGGACAAGATTCTTGCGGTGCGCTGCGGCGAGAGCATCGAGGATGTCGTCGATGATCGAGAGGCTCTCGTCGACCGTGAACGGTCCGTCGTCGTGCAGGCGTCGACGCAGGTTGGTGCCGTCGACGTACTCCATGGTCAGGTAGCTCGTCTCGCCGTCGACGCCCTGGTCGTAGACGGCGACGAGGCCGGGGTGGGTGAGCCGCGCGGCTGCGCGAGCCTCGCGGCGGAACCTCGAGACGAAGTCAGCACCGGTCGCGCCGTCGGCCAGGTGGGAGTGCATGACCTTGAGCGCGACCTCGCGATCGAGGCGGCGGTCTGTCGCCAGGTACACCGTGGCCATGCCTCCTCGCGCGATGCGCGAGAGGATCTTGTACCGCCCGTCGACCAGCTGGCCGACGAGGGAGTCAGAGAGAATGGTTGCCACGCGATGATTCTAGTGGGCGGTCCCGTAGTTGTCGGGGACGTCGCCGACAGGAGGTCGTGGTGTTGTGGTAGACGTCCGGAACGAGTCCGGTGCGGTCACGGCTGACGCGACGCGAGTGTCTGGACATTTGCCACATACCTTCGTGTGTCGTCGTACATCCCGTACTTCCGCACGGACGTCTGACCTTGGTAGTAGCCCGCGATCGCGGTGTCGAGCGACGGGCTCGTCTCGATGAGGCGGGCCAGGATCGCCACCCCCGCGGTGACGTTGTCGTGCGCATCGAGCAGGTTGAGATCTCGACCGACGAGCCCCGACGCCCAGTCGCCGGACGACGGGATGACCTGCATCGCACCGATCGCGTTCGCGGGAGACACCGCGCGCTGGTCGAACCCCGACTCTTGGAGCGCGACCGCCTGAGCGAGCCGCGGGTCCACGCCGTGGGCGACCGCGGCCTCCCGGACGAGCCGGCGGACCTCGTCCTTCGACGGCACGGCGACCGACAGGAGCGTCGCCTTGTTGGCGTTCGCCGCGGAGACGACGTCCTCTGCGTAGGTGCGTCCGGCGAACGTGTCGGCCACGAGCTGCTGCGCCGGTGCGGCGGGTGCAGCGCCCGCGGGGGTCGAGCGGGCAGGGATGGACAGCTCTTGACCGATCCGGATGGTCGCACTGGCGTCGAGGCCGTTCGCTGCGACGATGCTCTCCTCGGTGACGGCGAAGCGCACCGCTAGCGCGGACACGGTGTCTCCGGCCACCACCCGGTGGCCTGCAGCGGTGAGCGCCTGAGCAGGGACAGCGGACGGAGCCGGGGCCGACGGGCTGGCGGACGGGATGACCAGGCGCTGGCCCTCGCGGATCCGGTACTGCGCGTCCAGCCCGTTCGCGGCACGGATCGACGTCGCAGGCGTCCCGGTGCGGAGCGCGATGTGGCTCACGGTGTCACCCCGCTCGACCTCGTATGTCTCGTCGGCAGCGGCAGACGAGGCGCTCGCGGCGATGGACGCGGCGGCGAGAGCCAGCCCGGTCGTGCCGTAGCGGACTGCGTGCATGCCCAGCGTGCGCGAGAGCGACCGCGAGGAGGTCGACCTCTCGGGCGCAGGCCTGACGGCTGGTGGGTCGACGACGGTGGTGGTGCGCAGCGGTGCGGTCATGGTCGCTTCCGATCTGTCGGACGTGCATCACGGATCGAGGTCGTGTCGTCGCTGCAGGTCCGGGTGGAGCAACGACGGTGAAGTCCGCGAAGGGTGTTCTGTGCGAGGACGTTCCGCCAGCGAGTGTGACTGGAGGGACACATGTGACTGATGGTCCCTCGACCGTAGGGGACGATCGAGCATCCCGACAGTCGGCTCACGCACGACGAGCCGTACGCTGTGTCCGTGAACTCAACAGACCCGATGCCCCAGCCCGACGACACAGACACCCCCGACACCACGCAGATCGATGCTCTCGTCGGCGACTGGCTCTCTGTCCCCGCGGTCGCAGAGCTTCTCGGGACGGCTGTCACGTCCGTCCGCAGCGCGTTGAGCGACCGACGGATCATCGGGATGAAGCGTGGGGAGCGTCGGATCTTCTCGGTGCCCGCCTGCTTCCTCGTCCCCAAGCACCTCTCCAACCCGGCGAACGTCAAGCCGGTCGCGGTCCAGGAGGGAGCTCAGGAGCAGATCATCATCCTCCCGGCCCTGCAGGGCACGATCATTATGCTCTCCGACTCCGCGCTGACGGACACCGAGATCATCGAGTGGCTCTTCTCGGAAGAGGCCATGCTCGGCCAGACTCCCGTCGCTGCGCTCCTCGCCGGCCGCAAGAGCGCCGTGCGCCGTGCCGCCCAGGCGGTCGCCTGACCGGTCCCTGGGCAGGGGTCAGCAGCGACGGGCCTCAGGCGGCCCGCGCGACGGCGGCCAGGGCCAGGTCCCTGAGGGTCGGCTCGGCGGACGGGTCGAGGTGCGCGCGCCCGAGCGCCTCGAACGCTTCGTCGGTCTGACGAGCGATGCGAGCCTCGATCTCGTCGACCGCCCCGGACGCCATGATCGTCGCCTGCAGCTCCGCGACCTCGTGGTCTGTGAGGTCTGGCCGACCGAGAGCGTCGACGAGGACCCGCCGTGTCGATGCGTCGACAGCACGCATCGTGTGGACCAGGAGGAGCGTGCGCTTGCCCTCGCGCAGGTCGTCGCCTGCAGGCTTTCCCGTGACGGCAGGGTCCCCGAAGACCCCGAGGAGATCGTCACGCAGCTGGAACGCCTCTCCGAGGGGAAGGCCGACGGCAGACGCCAGCGCACGGTCGTCAGCGTCGCGGCCTGCGAGCGTGGCCCCGAGGACGATCGGGGACTCGACGCTGTAGCGCGCAGACTTCGACCGGATGACCTCGAGGGCACGACGCTCGTCTGCGGCGAACTCCTGGTCCCACGGGAGCACCTGTGCATGCATGTCGAGATATTGACCGACGGTGACCTCGCTGCGCATCCGCGTGAACGTGCTGCGCGCGAGCCGACGGATCTCGGGGGAGACGTCTGACGTCGCTGCCAGGAGCTCGTTCTCGCTCGCGATGAGGCTGAGGTCCCCGAGGAGGATCGCGCTAGAGAGACCGAACTGGGCGGCGTCGCCGACCCAGCCCGAGTCGCGGTGCAGCCGGGCGAAGGCCCGGTGAGCGGTCGGCTGGCCGCGGCGGGTGTCGGAGTTGTCCATGACGTCGTCGTGGAACAGGGCAGCGGCCTGGAAGAGCTCGAGCGCGGCGCCCACGCCCACGACCCTCTCGCGGTCTGGTCCGGTGAGCGATCCGCCGTGGGCGCGCCAGGACCAGTAGCAGAAGGCCGCGCGGAGCCTCTTGCCGCCTCTGAGCATCGTCCGCCAGGACTCGATGAGCGGCGCAGCATCCTCGCTGATCTCGTCTAGCACGGCGGCTTCGTGGCCGAGGACGACCTGGAGGCGGGCGTCGACGGCGGAGCGCAGGCCCTCGCGATCGACGAGGGCGGTGGTGTCGTCAGGCATGGCCCGAGCCTAGAGGGCAGAAGCAGTCGGTGCTGGCGCGTCCGTGCGGCATGTCCGCAGATGAGCGAGCGTCAGAACACCTCGTCCACAGTGAACGGGCGGGGGGAACAGTCCCCAACGGCCTGTCGAGCCTGAGGCACACGGCGGGCCGCACCCGCACAGTCGTGGCATGACGACGACCTTGCGCATCCGAGAACCACAGGAGCTGTTGGCACTGATCCCGTACCAGCTGGGCTTTCAACCGCTGACCAGCGCGGTGGTCGTGAGCCTGCGGGGCGCACGACGACGTGTCGGGCTCGTCGCTCGGGTCGACCTCTCGGACCTTCGAGAGGACGACGACGGTCGACAGCTCGCCCGCGAGCTCGTCTCTCACGTCGCGTCCGACGGCGGTCGGTCCGCGGTGCTCGTCCTCTACCCAGACACGCAGACGGCGGAGGAGGGGCGTAGCCTCGACAGCGTCTGGGAGGCCGCCAGGACCGTCCAGGAGGCGGCGGCGCCGTTCCTCGACGCCGTCGACGTGTGGGTGGTCACCCGCACCGGCTACTTCGCGCTGGAGTGCACCGACCGGCTCTGCTGCCCAGCGGGAGGTCGTCCGATCGACGACCTCGTCGCGACCGTCACGAGCGCACGCATGGTTCTCTCCGGTGCTGCTGTCGTCGAGACCCGCGACGACCTGGCGCGCGTGCCCCGAGCACCTGAGCCCGACCGGCGCCGGGCGAACGCCGCAGCGAACCGTTGGCGCGCCCGACGGCGCGCGGCCACGACGGTCACAGCGCTGCGAGCCTGGCGCCAAGAGGGGCTCGCGACGTGGCGCACCGCCCAGGAGAGCCTGGCGGACGGTGTCCGAACCAGCGCTCCGGCACTCGGGCGGATCGAGGCAGCGCTCGAGGACACCGTGGTCCGCGACGCGGTCCTCATGACGCTCGTCTCGGGATCAGGGGACCTCGCGGAGATGCTCGTCGATGCGATGGACAGCGAGACGACCGACGACAGCCCGCACGGCGCGCGCCGTGCGGTCGACGTGCGGGTGGGGGCCGCGATCGCGTCGATCGTCGATCCCGACGTCGGGGCACGGCCGGACGTCGACCTCTCGACCTCGGCGTGCACCGTTCTCGAAGCGGTGATCGGGCACGGACGTCGCACCGGCCAGGCGCCCGCGCTGACGCTCCTCGCGCTGCTCACCTGGTGGTGCGGTGGCAGCACGCGAGCCAGTGCTCTCCTCGATCGTGCGCTGCGGTGCGACCCTGGATATCGGCTCGCGCTGCTCGTCGCACGGGCTGTCGACGCAGGCATGCCGCCAGGGTGGGTGCGCACGCTCAGGGAGAGCGACGACGCGATCTGACGAGACGGGCTCCGTTCGGGTAGTTTCAGAGCGGGCGGCGTCCGGACGGACGTGCTCTACCGAGCGTCGGAGGACTGATGACAGTCGTCGTGGGATATCTCGCCACACCTGAGGGCCGTGAAGGGCTGAGCTCGGCGGTCGCCGAGGCGGTACGGCGGGGAACAGACCTCGTGGTGGTGGTGAGCGAGAAGACCCGCCCGGCTGCGCCCGAGGTCCTCGAGCAGCGCGAGGCGGACTTCGCCGTCGTCCGCTCGGCCGCAGCGGCATCCGAGGTCTCGCTGGAGATCCGTGTGCTCGATGAGCGCCACGACGTCTCCGAGGACCTCATCGCCGTCGCCGAAGAGGTCGCAGCAGAGGTCATCGTCATCGGGCTGCGACGGCGCAGCCCCGTCGGGAAGCTCATCCTCGGATCGAACGCACAGCGCATCCTTCTCGAGAGCCCGTGCCCCGTGCTCGCAGTCAAGCCGGAGCGCCAGGTCATCGCCTGACCGGAATCTTTTCGACGTGTCGGGCGTTCTCTCCTCAGAGCCCCGGCAGCCGCCGGAGTCCTCGGGCCCGGACGTCAGCACGACCGGAGAATCACCCGAGCAGTCGGTAGGAAATCCGGCCATATCGCACCACGAGGGTGTGAGCCGTGGTGTCGGCAAGTACAATATGGGTTTACGGCAGCTCTGGAACACCATCGGAGCGTGCCGGATACCGCCTACCTGAGATGCCGAAAGGTCGTTTGTGGCGCCCATCTCTGCGAATCCCGCTCTTCCGCGCGAATTCGAGCACCCAGCATTGCAAGATCTCATCCGACGTGGGGCGACCCATGGCCGTGTGGATGCCGAGAGCTTCCGCGCTGCTTGCGAGCACGCGGAGGTTGCCGACGCCAAGCGTCTCAAGGTCGTCTTCCGCGCCCTCGTGTCCGCCGGCGTCGACGTCGACCTCCCGACCGCCAAGGTCGCAGCGGCCGCAACGACCCGCAGCACCACCGCGACCGCTCGTGCAGTCAAGCCGCGGACCACCGCGGCAGCCAAGAAGGCTGCAGCAGCCGAGGCCGCACTCACCGCTGACGCGCCGACCGAAGGCGTCGAGGCGGAGCCTGCCAAGCGTGCACCGCGCAAGGCTGCGACGAAGGCCGCACCCGTCAAGCGGCCGCGGCGCAAGGCCTCTGACGACGAGGGCCACGTGTCCGACGGCGTCGAGGTCGCCGAGCTCGAAGAGGTCGACCCCGCAGCCGTCGCCAAGAAGGCCGCCGAAGAGGGAGACGAGTCTCGCGGCTACGTCTACTCCGACGCAGACGACGACGACGCACCCGCGCAGCAGGTCATCACTGCCGGTGCGACGGCCGACCCTGTCAAGGACTACCTCAAGCAGATCGGCAAGGTCGCGCTCCTCAACGCGGAGCAAGAGGTCGACCTGGCCAAGCGCATCGAGGCAGGGCTCTTCGCCGACGAGCGTCTCGCCTCTGACGCGAAGTTCGAGCCGAAGGCCCGTCGCGAGCTCGAGTGGATCGCGGGCGACGGTCGTCGTGCCAAGAACCACCTGCTCGAGGCGAACCTTCGCCTCGTGGTCTCGCTCGCCAAGCGCTACACAGGTCGCGGCATGCTCTTCCTCGACCTCATCCAGGAAGGGAACCTGGGGCTCATCCGTGCGGTCGAGAAGTTCGACTACACGAAGGGCTACAAGTTCTCGACGTACGCGACCTGGTGGATCCGTCAGGCGATCACACGCGCCATGGCCGACCAGGCTCGGACGATCCGCATCCCCGTGCACATGGTCGAGGTCATCAACAAGCTCGCCCGAGTGCAGCGGCAGATGCTCCAGGACCTCGGGCGCGAGCCCACCCCGGAGGAGCTCGCCAAGGAGCTCGACATGACGCCGGAGAAGGTCGTCGAGGTCCAGAAGTACGGACGCGAGCCGATCTCTCTCCACACCCCGCTCGGCGAAGACGGCGACAGCGAGTTCGGTGACCTCATCGAGGACTCCGAGGCCGTCGTGCCCGCCGACGCTGTGAGCTTCACCCTTCTCCAGGAGCAGCTCCACCAGGTTCTCGACACTCTCTCTGAACGTGAGGCAGGTGTCGTGTCTATGCGATTCGGCCTCACGGACGGGCAGCCCAAGACGCTCGACGAGATCGGCAAGGTCTACGGGGTGACGCGCGAGCGCATCCGTCAGATCGAGAGCAAGACGATGTCGAAGCTGCGTCACCCCAGCCGCTCGCAGGTTCTGCGCGACTACCTCGACTGACCGGTCGGCTGTCGGTCGTCAGAACGAACAGCGAAGGAGCCCGTCCCTGAGGGGCGGGCTCCTTCGCTGATTGCGCTGTTTGGTGCGGGGATCGCACGGTGTCGTGCAGGAACGATCGTTCGGTGCGGGGCTGTGCTGCGCCGCTGAGATGTCAGCTGCGTGCGCCGGCGCCGGCGCCGTGCTCCTCGAGGAGCCGGTCCGTCTCGTCCTGGATGTGCGTGGCGATGTTCGCGAAGGCGTCGGAGTGCGCCCGCGCGTGGTGTGCGCAGAAGAGCAGCTCACCTGATGGGAGGAGGACGCGGACATATGCCTGAGCGCCACAGCGGTCGCAGCGGTCAGCCACGGTCAGAGCTTCAGTCGTCGTTGTATTCACACAGCAATGAAACCACCTAGGACCCTGTTTGGGGCTGTCGCGAGCGGGTGGTTCGCTCCGCGCGTATTCGTGCGTCCTGTGCGGGCGGGACGACACGGCAGCAGAGAAGTGTCGGACGGAGGCACTAGGCTCGGTGACCGTGACGACTGCATCCGCTGAATCGAGCTACACCGCACGCCACCTCTCCGTCCTCGAGGGGCTAGAAGCCGTGCGCAAGCGCCCAGGCATGTACATCGGGTCGACCGACTCCCGGGGGCTCATGCACTGCATGTGGGAGATTATCGACAACTCGGTCGACGAGGCCCTCGGTGGGCACTGCACCCGGATCGGAGTCGTGCTGCACGCTGACACGTCCGTATCTGTGAGCGACGACGGCCGCGGCATCCCGGTGGACGTCGAACCGAAGACAGGCCTCAGCGGGGTGGAGGTCGTCTACACGAAGCTGCACGCCGGGGGAAAGTTCGGCGGCGGCTCCTACACCGCGTCCGGCGGCCTGCACGGCGTCGGGGCGTCGGTGGTCAACGCCCTGTCCTCGCGCCTCGACGTCGAGGTGGACCGCGGGAGCAAGGTCCACCGCATGACGTTCCGCCGGGGCGAGCCCGGTCTCTTCGACGACACGGCGGCAGGACCGGGTCCGGACTCGCCGTTCACGCCCTTCACCGACAACTCCGAGCTCGTGGTCGTCGGCAAGGCCAAGCGCGGGCAGACTGGCACACGGGTGCGTTATTGGGCGGACCGTCAGGTCTTCCCCAAGTCAGCGGTCTTCTCCTATGACGAGCTCGTCACCCGCGTCCGCCAGACGACGTTCCTCGTCCCCGGTCTGACGATCACCGTGCGCGACGAGCGAGGCCTGCCTGGTACGCCGGGTGAGGCTGGGCCGCACGAGGAGACCTTCGTCCACCACGGGGGGACCGTCGACTTCGTCGAGTTCCTCGCCCCCGATGCCGCGGTGACCGCGACATGGCACCTCACCGGGACCGGGACCTTCAAGGAGACGGTTCCTGTCCTCGACGAGCGTGGTCACCTCACGCCGCAGGAGGTCGTCCGTGACTGCGAGGTCGACGTCGCGATGCGCTGGGGGACCGGCTACGACACGGAGCTCAGGACCTTCGTCAACATCATCTCCACGCCCAAGGGCGGCGCTCACCTCGCCGGGTTCGAGGCAGGGCTGCTCAAGGTCATGCGCAAGGCGGTCGAGACGAACGCCCGCAAGCTCAAGGTCTCGATGAAGGACGGAGCGGAACGGATCGAGAAGGACGACGTCCTCGCCGGTCTGACGGCTGTTCTCACCGTGCGTCTCGCGGAGCCCCAGTTCGAGGGCCAGACGAAAGAGGTCCTCGGGACGGCTCCCGTGCGGGCGATCGTCTCGCGTGTGGTGGAGCAGCAGGTCGCTGCGATGTTCTCCTCGCCCAAGCGCGACGACAAGACACAGGCGTCGCTGCTGCTCGACAAGATCGTCGCCGAGATGCGGGCCCGGCTGTCCGCGCGCAAGCAGAAGGAGATCTCGCGACGCAAGAACGCGCTGGAGACCTCGTCGTTGCCGACGAAGCTCGCGGACTGCCGCAGCGACGACGTGGCACGCAGCGAGCTGTTCATCGTCGAGGGCGACAGCGCGCTGGGGACGGCCAAGCTGGCGCGCTCGTCCGACTTCCAGGCGCTCCTGCCGATCCGTGGAAAGATCCTCAACGTCCAGAAGGCGTCGGTGAGCGACATGCTGCGCAACGCCGAGTGCGCAGCCATCATCCAGGTGCTCGGTGCTGGCTCAGGGAGGTCCTTCGATCTCGAGGCGGCGCGCTACGGCAAGATCGTCCTCATGACCGACGCAGACGTCGACGGAGCGCACATCCGCACCTTGCTCCTCACGTTGTTCTTCCGCTACATGCGCCCCCTCGTCGACGCAGGTCGCGTCTACGCGGCGGTCCCGCCCCTGCATCGGATCGAGGTGATCGGCGCGGGGTCCCGCAAGAACACCTTCATCTACACGTACTCCGAGGCGGAGCTCGCCACGACCTTGAAGAAGCTCGACAAGGCAGGTAAGCGCTACAAGGACGAGATCCAGCGCTACAAGGGCCTGGGCGAGATGGATGCTGATCAGCTGGCAGAGACGACCATGGACCCGAGGCACCGCACGCTGCGACGCGTGACAGCCGATCATGCCGAGTCCGCTGAGCGGGTCTTCGAGCTCCTCATGGGGTCGGAGGTCGCGCCGCGCAAGGACTTCATCATCGCGGGTGCGAACGCTCTCGACAGGTCACGCATCGACGCCTGAGGCGAGGCCGGAAGGTCAGCGGTACGGTGATCTGACTCGCGCACGCTGCGCGCGGGTGTCCGATGTGTAACTTCAGTGTTAAAAGTGCCGTTTAACCTCCGAGCAGTCCCTAGTCTGTGTAGATGAGCGAGGGCTGGGATCATGAGTGAGACGACGAGACGTACGAGCATCGGCGACCGGGCGGGGGCACCGACCGACCTCAGCCTTCCCTCCGCCGATCTCGGTCTTCGGTGGCGGTCGATGGGGCCCCAGGACGCCGGGGCGCTGGGGGTGCTCATGACGACGATCGAGGTCACGGACGGCGCGCCGTACCGGACGGCTCCGGGCGAGGTCGACGACATCTTCGTCGGGGCGTGGAAGGACAGCGCTCGAGACACGGTCGTCGGCATCGACGAGAACGGAGTCTTCCGGGCCTACGGCACGGTCGAGGCGCCGCCCGGCGACGAGTCGGTGGTACGCGTGTTCGTCGCGGGCGGCGTGCACCCGCAGGTGCGCGGAGCCGGCGTCGGCCGGGAGCTGCTCGGGTGGATGACGGGGCGTGCGCGTCAGAAGCTCGCCGAGTCGGGCAAGGACGTCCCGGGCCGCATCGCCGCTTTCCTCGACGACACCGCGCCGGACCAGTGGCACCTGTTCGAGGCAGCGGGATACACGGCTGCGCGCTTCTACTCGAACCTGCGGTGTGAGCTCGCGGAGCCGACGCGCGATCTCGTGCTCGATCCAGAGCTGCGGGTCGTGCCGTGGGACTCGAGCCTGGAAGACGCCGCGCGTCGGGCGCACAACGACGCTTTTCGTGACCACTGGGGGAGCGAGCCCGCCACGCGGGACTCGTGGCTCCAGGGACGGAGCATGTTTGCGCCCGGATGGAGCTTTGTCGTGGTCGACACGACCAAGGCTGCCGTCGACGAGCCGTACGTCGCGGGCTACCTCCTCTCGAGCAGGTATGAGCAGGACTGGACCGTCACGGGTCGCACGAGCGGGTACATCGAGACGCTCGGCGTGCGACGGGAGTACCGGGGGCGCAAGATCGCTGTGGCGCTCCTCGCCGCCGCGATGGATGCGTACCGGACGAGCGGCATGGAGCTCGCTGAGCTCGATGTCGATGCAGACAACCCGTCCGGGGCGTTCGGTCTCTACTCCAACCTGGGCTTCGTGAAGTCGAGCGGCTCACGGATGTACTCCATCGAGCTCTGACCTCGGGGGCTACCGGCAGCACGGCGTGAGACGGCCGCGAGAGTGCACGCGACCGGACCTAGAATCAGGGTGGTCTCCTGCACCGTGCAGGATCTTTCTCAACACCTCGAGGATGTCGTCGATTGCGTGCTCTCCCTCTCTCCGGTCTCATGGTGCTCGTCGCCATCACTCTGACGTCGTGCTCGTCTGACAGCTCTCCGGAGCCGGTCGCCGTGACCGAAGACGTACCCGGTGCGGTCGCCGCCGCTAGCGGCTGGCTCACAGGGCAAGCAGGCGACGACGGGCTCTTCGCCACCGAGTTCGACGGCCAGACCTACCCGGACCCGGGACTGACCGCGGACGTCGTGCTCGCGCTCTCGGCGTCAGGGGAGACCCTGGGCGCGGGCGACATCGCGCGGGCTCTTGCTGATCCGGCCGTCGTGGCCTCCTACGTGGGAGACGGCACGACGAGCCTGTACGTGGGCTCGACCGCGAAGCTCGCGGCGACCCTCGCGGTGGCGCGGCTCGACTCTGCGGAGGAGACGGGTCGCGATCTCCTCGAAGAGCTTGCGGCGCGCGAGGCGCCGAGCGGTCGGTTCACCGACCTCGGCGAGCCTGACTACTCCCAGACGATCTCCCAGTCCTGGGCGGTCCTCGCCCTGAGCCAGGCCGGCGAGGTACCGTCGACCGCTGTCGACTTCCTCGCGGACCAGCAGTGCTCGGGCGAGGGATACCCCGCCGCGCTCACGGACGAGCCCACCGGGACCTGCGACGCAGACCCCGATGCGACAGGCTTTGCCGTCTCCGCGCTCGTCTCGGCCGGTGTACCGGCCGACGACCCTCGGGTCGCGGGTGCGGTCGACTGGCTGACCGAGGCTGCCCAGACCGACGACGACGGACAGTTCTGGTTCTCTGCGGAACCAGCCGAGGCGAGCGTCAACAGCACGGCTGTCGCCGCTGTCGCGCTGCGCGACGCCGGTGAGGACGACACGCAGGCGCTCGCGTGGCTCGAGGCCCAGATGGTGGTCTCGGGCGACGATGCCGGATCGTTCACGGTCGCTGACGTCCCGGATGCCCGCGCGACCTCCCAGGCTCTCGTCGCTCTCGCCGGGACTGGCTTGGCCGGTCTGCTCGGATAGGTCGCCCTCGTGCTGGCAGCCGTCGTCGGGACCGTCCTCGTTGCGGGGACGGTCTCCGGTGCTCCGAAGCTCGGGACGCAGGTTCCCGAGGCGACCACGGCGACCGCGTGCCAGGGGGTCGTCGTCGTCGTCGACCCGGGGGCGCTGCCCGCCGATGGAGACAGCCTGCAGGACGGTCTCGTCGCGTGCGCGCTCCGCGACCCCTCAGCACCTGGCACCGACGGCCTCGACGTGCTGCGCGACGCGGGAGTCCAGGTCGAGGGCACCGCTCAGTGGGGCGCCGCGTTCGTCTGCCGGGTCGAGGGCCGCCCGGCATCGTCCGAGACGATCCTCGTGCCCGACGTCGGGGCGCTCCAAGAGACGTGCGACCGCACACCGTCGGCGCTCGCCTACTGGACGCTCTGGACCGCTGCGCCCGGCGGCGCGTGGACGTACGCGCAGACCGGTGCCGGAGACATGGATCTGGTCCCCGGGGCCGCGCTCGGCCTCGTCTTCGCGGTGGGGGAGGACGGCCCCGAGCCTCCGTCGTTGTCGGCCGGAGCCGCGCGGACGGGGACCGCGACCGACGGGTGGACGTGGCGGGCCTCGTCGGCCGACGACGCGACCAGCAGCGGGAGCGAGGACGCCGAGGGACGACGCTCGAGGACCTCGGCCGACACGGTGCTGCCTGTCGTCGGAGCGACGCTCGTCGTCGTGCTGGTGCTGGCGAGCCTCGCGCTCGCCAGGAGACGACGTTGATCAGGCGGCGGCGATGAGGCTGCGCACCGACAGACGACCGGTGCATCCCGGAGCCTGGTGGGTCTGGGCGCTCGCGACGGCGACGGCCGCCACCCTGACGACGAACATCCTCGTGCTCGCGCTCTTTCTCGCGGCGACCGGCCTCGTGGTCGCGTCCTGCGCGACCTCCGACGGGGTGCGCCGGTACGCGCTCTACGTGTGGGTCGCTGCCGCTGTCGTGGTGATCCGTGTCGTGTTCCGCTGCGTGTTCCCCGACAGAGGCGGCACACCGCTCCTCGTGCTGCCGACGGTGAGCATCGGCCCGATCGACCTCTTCGGCACCCTCACCACGCAGGCGCTGGTGAGCGCCGTGAGCGGCGGACTCCAGCTCGCGACCGTCATCCTCGCGGTCGGGGCCGCGCACACGCTCGCCGACGTGCTCCAGCTCCTCAAGCACGCGCCGCCCTCCCTCGCCGGTCTCTCGACGGCCCTCGTCATCGCCGTCTCGGTCTTTCCCGAGCTCGCGCGCAGCACGCAGGACGTCCGCAGGGCAGCCCGCCTGCGCGGCGGCCGGTCCGGGCTCCGTGGCGTCGTCGTGCCGGTCCTCGAAGCCACCATGGAACGGTCGGTCGCGCTCGCGGCAGCGATGGAGGCGCGCGGTCTCGGGGCGGCACGTCCCGCGCCCGGTCTCGTGCACGGGGCCAAGCGCCTGCGGGCAGCGGCCCAGCCGGTCTTCGTGCTCGGAGCGATCCTGTGCGTCGCGTTCGCCGCATACGGTCTGCTCGACGACGCGTGGCCCGGCTGGCTCGCTCCGGCGCTCGCGGGCTGTGCGGTCGCGTGCGCGCTCGGGGCGTCGCTCGTCGACCGGACGGCCCGACGGACGGTCTATCGACCGGACCGCTGGGGAGCCGGGTCGACGCTCACGGCTGTGAGCGGGCTCGTCGGGGCATTCGTCGTCATCGTGCTCACCACGCCGCAGGTCCGGCTCCCTGCGCTCGACGGCTGGCCGTCGTTGAGCGTCGCTGCGCTGCTGGGTCCGCTCGTCGTCGCCGTCCCTGGCGCCCTGACATCGAGGAGGTCCGCATGATCGAGCTGAGGTCGTTCGGGTTCTCCTACGACGGCTCGCCGCCGCTGTTCGCAGGTGTCGACCTCGTGGTCGGTGCCGGCGAGCTGGCGCTCGTCGTCGGCCCGACCGGCACGGGCAAGTCGACGCTCTTGCAGTCGATGAACGGTCTTGTCCCACGCTTTACCGGGGGGCGGGTCACCGGCGAGGTCTTCGTCGACGGTCGATCGACACGTGAGGTCGAGCCCCGAGATCTCGCGGGCGCCGTCGGGTACGTCGGCCAGAACCCGACCCTCGGCTTCGTCACTGCGCACGTGGAGTCCGAGCTCGCCTTCGGGATGGAGCAGCAGGGCGTCGACCCGCGGACCATGCGGCGGCGGGTCGAGGAGACTCTCGACCTCGTCGGGATCGCGGGGCTGCGGCACCGGAGGCTCGAGACGCTCTCCCTCGGCGAGCAGCAGCGCGTCGCCATCGGTGCGGTGCTCACCGGTGCACCCCGGGCGCTGCTCCTCGACGAGCCCACCTCGGCGCTCGACCCGGTCGGTGCCGAAGAGGTGCTCGCCACGATCGGTCGCCTCGTGCACGACCTCGGGCTGACGGTCGTCCTGGCCGAGCACCGCCTCGAACGGGTCGTCCAGCTGGCGGACACCGTCGTCCTGCTCATCGGTGACGGGGGAGTGCGGACCGGGCCGCCCCAGGAGATCCTCCCCGGCACGACGGTCGCCCCGCCGATCGTCCGCCTCGCTGTCGCCGCCGGGTGGGACCCGGTGCCGCTCACGGTCCGCGACGCCCGTCGTCGTGCCCGGGACGTCGTGCCGACGCTCGCGGCGCCGCCGCACGCCGCTCCCCGGACGGCGCGGTCGGGCGAGCACGTGCTCGTCGCACGCCAGGTGAGCGTGCGGTACGAGGCAGACCGCGCGGTCGACCGGGTCGACCTCACGCTGGACGCTGGCGAGATCACTGCGCTCATGGGGCGCAACGGCTCCGGGAAGTCGTCTCTCCTGTGGACCCTGCAGGGCACCGGCCGGCGCGACGGCGGCACCGTCGACGTCCAGGGGCTGGACCCGCACGGGCTGCCGCCGGCACGCGCCCGTGCGCTCGTCGGTCTCGTCCCGCAGGACGTCTCGGCGATGCTCTACCTCGAGACGGTCGCCGAGGAGTGCACGGCTTCGGACACGGACGCTCACCGGGCCCCGGGGACGACGCAGTCGATCCTCGACTCCATCGTCTCCGGCGGCGACCTCCCGCCAGCCGTCCACCCGGGGACCCACCCGCGAGACCTCTCCGAGGGACAGCGGCTCGCACTCGTGCTCGCGATCGTGCTGGCCACCGAACCGCCGGTCCTCCTCCTCGACGAACCGACCCGCGGGCTCGACCACGACGCCAAGAGCCGCCTGGTGACAGCACTGCGTGCGATCGCCGACCGGGGCGCGGCCGTCCTCGTCGCGACCCACGACGTCGAGCTCGCAGCCGACCTCGCCGACCGCGTCGTGCTCATCACGCAGGGCGAGATCGTCGCCGACGGCGATGCGCGACCGATGCTCACCGGATCGCCCAGCTTTGCCCCGCAGATCGCGAAGATCCTCTCCCCAGGCCCTTGGATGCGCATGGACGACGTCGTCTTCACGGATCGCTCGTGACGGCTCGGCCACAGGCGCCGGTCCTCGACGCAGGACGGACCCGAGGTCCGCGGGCAGCGTCGGCCCTGCTCCTCACGGTCGCGAGCGTCCTCGGCCTCGCGATGTTCTGCTGGCCCCTCGTCGCGAGCGTCCTGCCGCGCTCCAGCGGACAGAGCGCGCCCTGGCTCGTGCTCGTGCTCCTGCCGGTGCTCCTCGTGCTCGTGCTCGCGCAGCTCGGCTCGGACGGGCTTGATGCGCGCAGCCTTGCGATGCTCGGCGTGCTCTGCGCCGTCAACGCCGCGCTGCGGCTCGTGAGTGCTGGAGCTGGCGGGATCGAGCTCGTCTTCTTCCTGCTCGTCCTCGCCGGCTACGTGTTCGGTCCGACGTTCGGCTTCCTCCTCGGCGCCCTGTCGCTCTTCGCGTCCGCGCTGCTCACCGCCGGGGTCGGCCCATGGCTCCCGTTCCAGATGTTTGCCGCCGGGTGGATCGGCCTCGGTGCAGGCGCGCTCGGGAACCTTCTCGCAGGGCGGGTCCGGCCCCGTGGTCGCCGCGAACTCGCTGCGCTCGCCGTCTACGCGGTCGTCGTCGCCTATGTGTTCGGTGCGCTCATGAACCTGTGGTTCTGGCCGTTCGCGCTCGGCGGCGACACGAGGATCTCCTACGTGCCCGGGGGAGGGCTCGCCGAGAACCTCCGCCGGTTCGTCACGTTCACGCTCGTCACGTCGCTCCCGTGGGACACCGTGCGTGCCGTGACGAACGTCGTGGCGGTCGTGGTTCTCGGACGCCCGGTCCTGGGGACGCTGAGACGTGCCCGTCGCCGCGGGAGCTTCGGCTAGACCGAGAAGTACTTCGCCTCCGGGTGGTGGAACACGAAGGCGTCCGTGGACTGCTCAGGGTGGAGCTGGAGCTCGTCGGAGAGCTCCACTCCCACGCGCTCGGGCCGCAAGAGCTCGACGACCTTGCGCCGGTCCTCCATGTCGGGGCACGCCGGGTAGCCCAAGGAGTACCGGGCGCCGCGGTAGGCGACCTTGAACATCCCCTCGAGGTCTGCGGGATCCTCGGCGGCGTACCCGAGCTCCTCACGCATGCGGGAGTGCCAGAACTCCGCGAGCGACTCTGTCAGCTGCACAGACAACCCGTGGAGCTCCATGTACTCGCGGTACTTGTCGGCAGCGAAGAGCTTCGCGGTGTGCTCGTTCACGGTGGCACCCACCGTGACGAGCTGGAAGCCGACCACGTCGATCTCGCCCGAGTCCTTCGGACGGACGAAGTCCGCCAGGCACAGGTGCCGGTCGCGTCGCTGCCGGGGGAACGTGAAGCGCAGGCGCTCGGTCCCCGGTGTGCCGCCCGAACCGCCGTCGGGACCTTCGTGGTGGAGGATCACCACGTCGTTGCCCTCGGACACCGCGGGGAAGTACCCGTAGACGACTGCGGGGTCGAACATCTCGTCCGTCTTGATGCGGTCGAGCCACTCCCGCAGACGGGGACGGCCCTCTGTCTCGACGAGCTGCTCGTAGGACGCGCCGTCGTCTGCACGGGACGGCTTGAGACCCCACTGACCCATGAACGTCGCACGCTCGTCGAGGAACGCCGCGTAGTCGGCCAGGCGGACGCCCTTGACGATGCGCGTTCCCCAGAAGGGCGGGGTCGGTACCGGGTTGTCGGCGGCGACGTCCGAGCGGGCAGGAAGGTCCTCGTCCGGGGTCTGGGTCACCGTGACCAGTGCGTGCCGTCGCTTCTTGAGCGGGGGCAGACCGACCGCGTCCCGCGCCTCGCCGCGGGCGATCCGCACGAGGGGCTCCATGAGGCGCAGTCCTTCGAAGGCGTCCTTGGCGTACCGCACCTCGCCGTCGTAGAGGCTCACGAGGTCGTCCTCGACGTACGTCCGGGTGAGCGCTGCGCCGCCGAGCAGGACGGGATACTTCCCGGACAGTCCCCGGGAGGCGAGCTCGAGAAGGTTCTCCTTCATGACGACCGTCGACTTCACGAGCAGCCCGCTCATGCCGATGACGTCCGCGCTGTGCTCCTCGGCAGCGTCGATCATCGCGGCGATCGTCTGCTTGATGCCGATGTTCACGACCGTGAACCCGTTGTTCGTGAGGATGATGTCGACGAGGTTCTTGCCGATGTCGTGGACGTCACCGCGGACGGTGGCGAGGACGATGGTGCCCTTGCCGGCCTCGTCGGACTTCTCCATGGACGGTTCGAGGTGGGCGACGGCGGTCTTCATCGCCTCGGCGGACTGGAGCACGAACGGCAGCTGCATCTCGCCCTTGCCGAAGAGCTCGCCGACGATCTTCATGCCCTCGAGCAGGTGGTTGTTGATGATGTCGAGGGCCTTCATGCCTTCGGAGAGCGCGAGGTCGAGGTCGTCGTGCAGCCCTTTGAGCTCCCCGTCGACGATGCGTCGTTCGAGCCGTGCTCCGAGGGGGAGCGCGGCGAGCTCCGCGGCACGCACGTCCTTGAGCGCTGCGGTGTCGACGCCGGCGAAGAGGTCGAGCAGGTGCGCCAGGGGGTCGTATGTCATGGCCCCGTCGGCGTCGAACTCTCGCTTGTCCCACACGAGGTCCAGGGCTGCCTGGCGCTGCTCGTCGGGGATCTTCGCGAGCGGCACGATCTTGGCAGCGTGCACGATCGCCGAGTCGAGGCCTGCTTGCACGGCCTCGTGGAGGAAGACCGAGTTGAGCACGACGCGGGCCGCCGGGTTGAGGCCGAACGAGACGTTCGAGACGCCCAAGGTCGTGTGGACCCCGGGGTAGCGGGCCTTGAGGTCGCGGATCGCGGTGATCGTCTCGATGGCGTCTCGGCGGGTCTCTTCCTGGCCGGTCGCGATGGGGAACGTCAGCGTGTCGACGACGATGTCCTCGACGGACATGCCCCAGGTGCCGACGAGGTCGTCGATGAGCCGCGACGCGATCGCGACCTTGGCGTCGGCCGTGCGGGCCTGTCCGTCCTCGTCGATGGTCAGCGCGATGACGGCCGCGCCGTGCTCCTTGACGAGCGGCATGATCCGCCCGTAGCGCGACGTCGGACCGTCGCCGTCCTCGAAGTTCACCGAGTTCACCACGGCGCGGCCGCCGATGAGCTCGAGCCCCGCCTGGATGACGGGGGGCTCCGTCGAGTCGATGACGAGCGGCAGCGTCGACGCGCTCGCGAGCCGCGAGACGACAGACCGGATGTCCGCGACCCCGTCCCGACCGACGTAGTCGATGCACACGTCCAGCAGGTGTGCGCCGTCGCGCGTCTGGCCGCGGGCGATCTGGACGCACTCCTCCCAGCTCTCCGCGAGCATCGCGTCACGGAAAGCCTTCGAGCCGTTGGCGTTGGTGCGCTCTCCGATCGCGAGGAACGACGCGTCCTGGTCGAAGTCGACGTGCGTGTAGAGGCTCGCGACGCCGTGCTCGGGCTCGGGCGCTCGCGCGACGACCGGGCGCGCACCGACGCGCTCGACGACCTCGCGCAGGTGCTCGGGCGTCGTGCCGCAGCACCCGCCGACGAGCCCGAGACCGAACTCGCGGGCGAACTGCTCGTGAGCCAGCCCGAGCTCGACCGGTGTGAGCGGGTAGTGGGCACCGTTCGCGCCGAGCACCGGGAGCCCGGCGTTGGGCATGCACGTCACGGGCACGCTCGAGTGCTTGGACAGATGACGCAGGTGCTCGCTCATCTCTGCGGGACCGGTCGCGCAGTTGAGACCGATCGCATCGATGCCGAGGGCTGTCAGGGTCGTGAGCGCAGCCCCGATCTCCGAACCCATGAGCATGGTGCCGGTGGCCTCCACGGTCACCTGGACGAAGATCGGTACCTCGACACCCAGATCGGCCATCGCCTGCTTGGCGCCGTTGATCGCGGCCTTGGCCTGCAGCAGGTCTTGGCACGTCTCGATGAGGATCGCGTCGGCGCCGCCCGTGACGAGCCCGCTGGCCTGGAGAGCGAACGTGCCCTTGAGGTGGGCATAGGTCGTGTGGCCCAGGCTCGGGAGCTTGGTCCCGGGGCCCATGGACCCCAGGACCCAGCGTGGCCGGTCCGGCGTCGAGAACTTCTCGGCGCTGCGGCGTGCGATCCGGGCGCCAGCCTCGGCGAGCTCGACGATCCGGTCGTCGATCCCGTAGTCGCCGAGGTTCGACCAGTTCGCTCCGAAGGTGTTCGTCTCGACGCAGTCGACACCGACAGCGAAGTAGGCGTCGTGGACGGCCTCGACGGCGTCGGGGCGCGTGACGTTGAGGATCTCGTTGCACCCCTCGAGCCCGTCGAAGTCCGCGAGCGTGAGGTCGTGCGCCTGGAGCATCGTGCCCATCGCGCCGTCGGCGACGACGACCCGGCTGGCGATGGCAGACTTCAGCGCGGCGGCGCGAGGAGTGAGCATGGCGTCAGTCTAGAGAGACCTGTCCACGCCGACCGCTCGCGACCGCCAGGTGGGCGGCGCGGTCAGCCGATCGCGAAGACCGGCGCCGGCAGCGCCACCCCAGACGCGTCCCGACGCGGGTCGGGCTCGGGCAGCTCGACGGGCTGCCCCGCGGACCCGGTCGCGTGCGGCGGCGCCACACCGACCCACGCGAGCACGAGGGTGTCCTCGCCGCGCAGGAAGCGCTGGGTGCGCACACCACCGGTCGCACGCCCCTTGGCCGGATAGAGGTCGAAGGGCGTCGTCTTCACGCTGCCCGTCTCGGTGCCCGGCAACGCGTCCGAGGCTCCGGCGATCGTCACGACCGCGCTCGCCGGGCCGTCGGCAGCGATGCCACCGAAGTGCACCACCTTCTGACCCGGAGCGAGCCGGATCCCGGCCATCCCGGCAGCTGTCCTGCCCTGGGGGCGGACCGCGCTCGCGGAGAACCGCAGCAGGGACGAGTCCGAGCTGACGAAGACGAGCTCGTCGGCATCTGCGACAGGCGTTGCACCGACCACGGTGTCACCGTCCTTGAGCGCGATGACCTCCCAGGCGTCACGGTTGGGCGCGTCGCCTGGGGCGAGCCGCTTGACGACGCCGTTCGCGGTGCCGATCGCGAGCGTCGGCGTGTCGTCGGCGAGCGAGACCAGGCTCACGACCTCTTCGCCGGGCTCGAGGGTGCAGACCTCGGCGATCGGCACACCGCCCGAGAGGCTCGGGGCGCCTTGCGTCGGGGGCAGCGAGGGCAGGTCGAGGACGGACATCTTGACGATCCGGCCGCGCGTGGTGAGCACACCGAGCTCGGCGCGGGCCGAGGTCGGCACGGTCGCGACGAGCACGTCGTGCGCGTGACGCTGGTCGTCACGGACGGGTGCCTCGGCGCCGCTCGAGCGCGCGAGAAGGCCTGTCGCGGAGAGCATCGCCCAGCACGGGGAGTCCTCCACCTCGAGCGGCACGGCCGTGCCGCGCACGCTCACGGTGCCGACCGCACCGCTCACGCCGGCGCCGGCCGAGTCGAGCAGGATGGTGCGACGAGGCGTGCCGTACACCTTCGCGACGTCGGCCATCTCCTGGCTCGTGAGACGGCGCAGTCGTGACTCGTCAGCGAGGATCGCCTGCAGGTCGGCGATCTCCTCAGCGAGGGAGGTCTGCTCCTTCTCGAGCTCGATCCGCGAGAACTTGGTCAGGCGGCGTAGCTGGAGCTCGAGGATGTACTCGGCCTGGAGCTCGGAGAGCTCGAAGACCTCGCGCAGCCGTGCACGGGCCGTCGCTGTGTCGTCGGAGGCGCGGATGACCTGGATGACCTCGTCGATGTCGACGATCGCGAGGAGCATGCCCTCGACGAGGTGGAGGCGAGCAAGACGCTTGTCCAGACGGAACCTGGAGCGGCGGCGGACCACGTCGATCCGGTGAGCGACCCACACGGTGAGCATCTCGCGCAGGCCGAGCGTGCGCGGCTGGCCGTCGACGAGGGCCACGTTGTTCATGCCGAAGGAGTCCTCCATCGGGGTGAACCGGTAGAGCTGCTCGAGGACCGCCTCCGGGTTGAAGCCCGTCTTGATCTCGATGACGAGCCGCAGACCATGGGAGCGGTCGGTCAGGTCGGTGACCGCCGTGATCCCGGAGAGCTTCTTCGCCTGGACGCCCTCCTTGATCTTCTCGATGACCTTCTCGGGGCCGACGAGGTACGGCAGCTCGGTGACGACGATGCCCTTGCGCTTCGGCGTGACGTTCTCGATGCGGGTGGTCGCTCGCGTCTTGAAGGAGCCGCGGCCGGTGCGGTAGGCGTCGCGGATGCCGTCGAGGCCGATGATCTTCCCGCCCGTGGGCAGGTCGGGGCCGGGGACGAACCGCATGAGGTCCTCGAGCGTCGCGTCTGGTTTGGCGACGAGGTGACGCGCAGCAGCGATGACCTCGATGAGGTTGTGCGGCGCGAGGTTGGTCGCCATGCCGACCGCGATGCCCGACGCCCCGTTGACGAGCAGGTTGGGGATCGCAGACGGCAGGACCTCCGGCTGCATGAGCCTGTTGTCATAGTTCGGCACGAAGTCGACGACGTTCTCGTCGAGGCCCGTCGTCATGAGCATGGCCGAGGGCGCGAGCCGGGCCTCCGTGTACCGGGGCGCTGCCGGGCCGTCGTCCAGCGAACCGAAGTTTCCGTGCCCGTCGACCATCGGCAGCCGCAGCGAGAACGACTGCGCGAGGCGCACCAGCGCGTCGTAGATCGCCGTGTCCCCGTGGGGGTGCAGCTTCCCCATGACCTCGCCGACGACGCGGGACGACTTGACGTGCGCGCGGTCGGGTCGCAGGCCCATGTCCGCCATCTGATAGAGGATCCGTCGCTGGACAGGCTTGAGCCCGTCACGCGCGTCGGGAAGGGCACGGGCGTAGATGACGGAGTACGCGTACTCGAGGAACGAGCCCTCCATCTCTGTCGCCACGTCGATGTCGATGATGTTCTCGACGACGTCCGTCGGTGCGATCAGCTGATCGCCGGCCGGCTTGCGTGCCATGGGGTACGACTCCTGGGTATGTCGAGGGGAGCGGGCAAAGGTCCGTTGTGCGTCTATTCTCGCCCTCACCTCGGGCGGGACGTGACGTGCGCGCCACAGTGTGACACGAGGCGGCTGACACGAGGTCGCCCGGGCGTGCCGAACGACACGGGTCCGCACGACGTCCACGCCGCCCGAGGGCCCGAGGCATAGCCTGGGGGACGTGAGCACGGAAGAGGACGTCATCGGGGAGCCCGGTCCGAGCGGGGAGATCTCTGTCGCCGCGCCGTACCCGGTCGAGTGGGAGGCGGACGTCGTCCTGCGCGACGGCACCACCGCACACGTGCGCCCGATCCGGCCCGAGGACCGTGACGCGCTGCAGCGCTTCCACCGTGGACAGTCCGAACGCTCGACCTACCTGCGGTTCTTCGTCGCGATGGAGCAGCTCTCCGCACGCGACCTCACACGCTTCACGGTCCTCGACCACCGTGACCGTGTCGCGCTCGTCGGGGTGACGTCGACCCCTGACGGTGACGACGAGATCATCGGGGTCGCACGCTTCGACCGGATCGGTCCTGGCGAGGCCGAGGTCGCCTTCAACGTCAGCGACTCCTACCAGGGCCGGGGCGTCGGCTCGGTCCTGCTCGAGCACGTCGCCGCGGCAGCCCGCGAGGTCGGCATCCAGCGGTTCACCGCCGAGGTGCTCCCGCAGAACGGGAAGATGATCGCCGTGTTCCGCGAGGCGGGCTACGACATGAGCCAGCACGTCGACGACGGCATCGTCACGGTGAGCATGCACCTCGACCCCACGGACCGTTCACGCCAGGTCATGGCCGACCGGGAGCACCGCGCCGAGGCACGGAGCATGCACGGTCTGTTCTCGCCGCGGTCCGTCGTCCTCGTCGCGTCCGTCCGGGGGACCGCCGACGCGCACGAGGCCCGGCTCGCTGTCCGCGCGCTCGCGGGAGGCCTCGAGGTCACTGGCGGTGCCCAGCTCCAGGTCGTCGGCCTCACTGCCGTGGCCGTCCGTGACGCGCTCGACACCCACGGCACCCTCGACACCTTCGACCGCTACGACACGCTCGACGAGGTCCCTGGGCCCATCGACCTCGCCGTCGTCACGGTCCGCGCGCAGGACTCGGTCACGGCCGTCCGTGAGCTCGCGCGCCTCGGGGTGCGTGGCGTCGTGGTCCTCGGGTCCGGGTACGCCGAGACCGGCGACGAGGGCCTCGCCCTGCAGCGTGAGCTCGTGCGCACCGCTCACGCCGCCGGGATGCGGATCGTCGGGCCAGGCTCGTACGGCCTCTTCGCCGCGCGCTCCGACGGCTCGTTCAACGCGTCGCTCGCCGACCGCAGGCCTCTGGGCGGTGTCGTCGGGCTCTTCTGCCAGTCCGCGCCGATCGCGGTGACGATCCTCGCCACCGTCCGCAGACGAGGGCTCGGCCTCTCGTCGTTCCTCTCGGCAGGCAACCGGGCCGACGTCTCGGGCAACGACCTCATGCAGTTCTGGCACGACGACGACGCGACGTCGGTGGTCGGCCTCTATCTCGAGTCCATCGGCAACCCCCGCAAGTTCTCCCGCATCGCCCGGCGGCTCGGCCAGGTCAAGCCCGTCATCGTCGTGACGGCCGGACGCTCAGGGCACATCGTGCCGCCCGGGCACGCCGTGCGCACCACGCGAGCCCCTCGCCGGACCCTCGAAGAGGTGTTCCGCCAGTCCGGGGTGATCCATGCGGAGAACACCCACCAGATGATCGACATCATCCAGCTCCTCGCGCACCAGCCGCTGCCCTCTGGCCGGCGGGTGGGGATCGTCGCCAGCTCTGCGCCCCTCGCCGCGATCGTCGCCGAGGCGGCAGGCGCTGCGGGCATGGTCGTCACCGGGGCAGCCGGCATCGTCGCCGAGGACGCCGCCGACGAGGAGATCGTGCGCACGGTGGACGACGTCTACGCAGACGGTGCGTGCGACGTCGTCGTCGCGGTCCACGTGCCCGTCCTCGGGGACCACGACGAGCGGTTCTCGCGCGCCGTGGCGACCGCGGCCGCACGCACCAGCCGGCCGACGGTGGTGAGCATCCTCGGTCTCCACGGGTTCGTCCCCGAGCTGAGCACCGTCGCACCGGACGGCGCGGTCGTCAACGTGCCCGCCTACTCGACGGCGGAGGACGCGGTCTTGGCCCTCGGAGCCGTCGTCATGTACGCGGCGTGGCGCTCGCGGGACCACGGTCGTGGGCTGGTGTACCCCGACGTCGACGTGGCGGGAGCCCGCGCCCTCGTCGAGAAGCACGGGGACGGCGAGGTCGAGACGGACGTCGCACGCGACCTCTTGCGCTGCTACGGCATCGAGACCTGGCCTTCCGTGCCGGTCGCCGACGCCGACGCCGCTGTCGCCGCCGCGAACGAGCTCGGCTGGCCGGTCGTCCTCAAGAGCACCGCAGAGTCGTTGCGGCACCGCGCCGACCTCGGAGGCGTCCGGCTCGACCTCGCCGACGAGAAAGAGCTGCGGACGGCGTTCGACCAGATGCGCCTGTCGCTCGCTGAGCACCTGCCCGCAGCGCTGCGAACCTCGGCGACCCCGCTCGAGGTCCAACGGATGGCACCCGCCGGGGTGGCGTGCGTGGTGCGGTCGACAGAGGACGTCCTCTACGGTCCGGTGGTGTCGTTCGGCCTCTCTGGCGACGCCGTCGACCTGCTCGGCGACGTCAGCTACGGCGTCCCGCCGCTGACGACCACCGATGTCGCCCAGATGGTCCGCTCCGTGCGCGCTGCGCCGCGGCTCTTCGGCTACAAAGGGCTCCCGGCAGCCGATGCGGCAGCGATCGAGGACCTCATCGGCAGGGTCTCCCAGATGGCAGACGACCTCCCGGAGCTCCGTTCGCTCGAGCTCTACCCCGTGGTCGTCGCCGAGCACGGCGGGGCCGTGCTCTCTGCCCGGCTCACGCTCGGGGCGGCCAACCGCAAGGACGGGCTGCGCCGCACTCTTCCGGACTGAGGCCGACGTCTCGGTGCCGACGGCGAAACGCCTGGCACCGCCCGACTAGGATGGACGGGTGCCATCTCCTACCCTTGATCACCGCGCAGACCTCCGCCGCCAGCTCGACCGCGCCGGGTACTACCCCGAGCTCGTCGCTGACGTCATCGACGTCGCGCTCGCAGACGAGCCTGTCGAGGCGCACCTCGTCCACGTGGAGACCACCTTTGCCACGTCGGAGGTCCGGCGCCACGTGACGGTGCTCGTGCTCACGGCGTCACGCCTCGTGCTCGCGCACGTCGACGACCACGCCGGCGAAGACGACACCGACGACGACGACGTCGTCCACGCCCACGAGCACACCCACGCGGGCTCCAGCGCCGCCGCCACGACCGAGGCCGTGCCGCTCTCCCAGGTGAAGTCCGTGGTCCTGACGCACATGGTCAACGCACCCGAGAAGCACACCGCCGGTGATCCGCCCGCCGAGCTGACCCTCGCGATCGGCTGGGGCGCCGTCTCGCGCATCGACCTCGAGCCTGCGCAGTGCGGTGACCCCCAGTGCGAAGGCGACCACGGTCTGACCGGATCGATGGCCAACGACGACGTCCTCGTCCGGATCAGCGCTCAGGCCGAGGGACAGGACGCTGTCCGCGCCGCAGTGTCCTTCGCCCGGGCGCTGTCCGCGGCGACGGGATACGGCGCTCGCGGCGGATCTCGGTGAGCTCGTCCGGGACGGCAGCCGGCGTCGCCGACCAGATCGCCCGCCATGGCTTCGTCGCCCCGGACTACACCGGCCGGAGCCTCGCGGCCGTCCTGCCCGCCGCTGCGGGCGCTCTGCAGACGCCTGAACCGACCGGCGACTTCGAGCGCGCACGTCGCCTGCTCGGCCTGGACACCGCCGACCGGGTCTGCGTCGTCCTCGTCGACGGGCTCGGCTTCGAGAACCTGCGCGAGCGCAGCGGTCACGCGCCGTTCCTGCGCTCTCTCCTCGACGAGGACGCCCAGCTGACCTGCGGCTTCCCCTCGACCACCGCTGCCTCCATCGGGATCCTCGGAACCGGGTCGTGCCCAGGACGCACCGGGATGCTCGGTTACACCGTCCGTGAGCCGAGCACCGGGGGACTGGCCAACCTCGTCTCCTGGGAGGGGGCCACGGAGCCGACGACCATGCAGCGCGAGGAGACCGTCTTCGAGCGGATGAGCGCAGCAGGACGGTCGGTCACCTCGGTCGGCCCCTCCCGCTTCGCCCAGTCAGGCCTGACCCAGGCGGCGCTGAGGGGCGGGTTCCATCGCGGCGCCGAGTCGCTCGCGGACCGCGTGGACGTCACCGCCTACGAGCTCATGGCACCAGGTCTCGTCTACCTCTACTGGGGTGACGTGGACAAGATCGGCCACCACCACGGCTCCGAGTCGCGAGCATGGGGCGACGAGCTGGAACGGACCGACCGCGAGCTCGCACGGCTCGCCCGGGTGCTTCCTCGTGGGACGCAGATCATCGTCACGGCCGACCACGGCATGATCGACGTCGACCGCGCCCGCCGGTGGGACGTCGCCGCGACCCAGGGCCTCGCAGAAGGGGTCAAGCTCGTCGCGGGAGAGCCACGAGCCGTCCACGTGCACGCGCGCAAGCCCGAGGGCGTCGCAGGCATCGTCGACCGCTGGCGCGACGTGCTCGGGGATGGTGCGCTCGTCGCCCCGAAGGACGAGATCATCGAGGCGGGACTCCTCGGACCAGTGAGCGACCATGTGTACCCGTACATCGGCGACGTCGTCGTCGCTGTCACCGGGCGCGGCACGATCGTCGACTCACGGACCCAGACGGCACGGTCTCTCGACCTCGTGGGCGTGCACGGTTCGCTCACACCGCGTGAGATGCGGGTCCCGTTCCTCACGCTCACGGTCTGACCGGTCCTGTCTGACCGGTCCCTTCTGGTCGGCGGTGGCCCCCGCGCCGCGACCTGGTCTCTGCTACTCGGGCTTCGCTCCGAAGACGATCTCGTCCCAGCTCGGTACCTTCGACCGAGCGCGACGCGGCGTACGGTTCTTGACCGATACCCGGTCGACCGTCTCCACCTCAGGGGGCTGCGAGCCGGCAGCAGAGCTGCTAGCACCCGCCGTGTCCGAGGCTGCCGCATGCACGTCCGGCTGCTCGCCGTCAGGCGTCGGAGCAGCGGAGCGGTCCGGACCCACAGCGGTGCTCGGACCGTCGGCCGCTGACGTGGTCGAGGCAGGGGCCGGGAAGACCCGGGCAGAGCGCAGCGACCCGGTCTCCGGGGGATGCGCACCGGGTGCGTCGCCCACCGGGCGCGGACCTGGTCGACCGAGGTCGAAGACCGTCGGAGGACCGAAGCCTTCGAACTCCACGTCGTCGTCCTCGTCGTTGAGGTCGACCTGCTGGCGCACGCCTCGGCGTCCGCGCAGGTCGTCGAGCAAGGACGTCGTCTCGTCGAGAGCGCTCGCAGCAAGCTCGTCGGGCGTCAGCGCCTCGGACGCACCGTCGCTCGTGCGATGCCCGTCGACGGCGTCCAGGACCGGACGGATCGATCCGTTCGCCTCCACGTCGAAGACCGTGCTGCGCACTGAAGCGAGGTGGCGGCGGGGGATGGGTTCGTCGACGATCTCGGTCTCAGAGAGCCACCTGGCCTCGTCCTCGAGCGCGTGGAGCATGTGTGCGGAGTGGTCGAAGGTCCACCGCGCGAGGCGGGCCTGGCCTCCCACCTCGAAACCGACCGAGACGATCCAGCCGTGCCCGTCCGGGCGGGCCGCGTCCCACGTCAACGCCGTCGTGTCGACACCTCTGGCCGCAAGACGGTCCGTCACGAGGTCACCCAGGGGCGGCGAGCTGTTGTCCCGGCCCACGCGCGTCGCTGCCGCCTGCTGAGCGATGAACTCGCGCTCGGCGAGCACAGGTCCCTCGTACCGGCGCACCTGCTCGATCGTGATGCCGGCACTCGTCGCGATCTCCTGCGCCGTCATCCCTGCCCGGACCCTCGCCTGGATCTCCCGTGGCGGCAAGAACCCTGCAGACGTCGACTTCAGATGCTCTAGCTGCGGTCGGTCCCGACGCACCGCAGCACGCAGCGCATCCGTGATCGGCAATCTGTACTGCGCGCCTCCGGGGCCCGCGAGAAGGAGATGCTCCCCGTCGTCGTGCAGGTCGACGAGCCGTAGCTCTCCTGCGCTCACCTCAACCATTAGTCCTCCCATGGCACTGCCTCGACGCTCAGCCTGCCACCTTTGTCGCTCACAGTGGCGGACGTGCACCGGTGCGCCGTCTCATCGGCACGGTACCTCTCCAACCAGGACCGCCGAGACCGCGGGGATCGGGCAGGATGGGCGCATGAACTCTGAGCAGATCGTGCCGACCGACATCCCTGACGCTGCGCTCCTCGCCGAGCTCCGGTCTCTTGCTGAGCGGGTCGCGCGCGCCGCGGGAGACCTCGTCCGCGAGGGACGTCCTGACCGGGTCGAGGTCGCGGCCACCAAGTCGTCGCCCGTCGACGTGGTCACTCAGATGGATGCCGACTCCGAGGCGCTCTTGCGACGACTCATCCTCGCCGAACGGCCAGGCGACGCCATCCTCGGCGAAGAAGGAGGCCATGTCGCCGGAGCCAGCGGGCTCACCTGGGTGATCGACCCCATCGACGGGACGGTCAACTACCTCTACGGCATCCCCGCCTACGCGATCTCCGTGGCAGTGGTCGCGGGGACGCCGGACCCGGACCGCTGGGTCGCGCTCGCCGGGTGCGTCCTGCACGTCGTGGACGGCCGGACGTGGACGGCGGCGCTCGGAGCGGGAGCGACCCTCGACGGCCGTGCACTGCACGTCAACGACGCCAAACCGCTCTCTCAGAGCCTCGTCGGGACGGGCTTCGGGTACGAGAGCGAGCGACGTGCCGCGCAAGCGCTCGTCCTCACGCACGTGCTGCCGAAGGTGCGCGACATCCGTCGGATCGGGTCCGCAGCGATCGACCTGTGCATGGTTGCCGACGGGAGCCTCGACCTCGTCTACGAGCGCGGGCTCAACCCGTGGGACATGGCCGCAGGCGGCCTGATCGTCACCGAGGCCGGTGGCGCGCTGACGGGACTCCGTGGACGCCGCGCAGGGCCGGACATGACGGTGGCGGGCGCGTCCTCGTCAGCAGCAGAGCTCGCGAGCCTGCTGGCCGGGCTGGACGCTGACAACGGCGCCTGACCGGGCGTGTCGCGGGGATGTTTCGAGGATGTGACCACCGTGTTTATCACCCGGTGACAGATGTCACCCGCACCCGGGTGTGCGGGCCGCTGATAAATGGTGCACAATCCCATCGCGACCTGGGAACAATCCGCGTCGTTCGAGCATTGACTGCGTACGCGTCCCCAACGACGACGCCACCGGCTCTCAGCCGGTGGACCACTACACCTGTAAACGGAGTGTGAGCCCCCACATGGCAACCGACTACGACGCCCCGCGCAAGACTGAGGAGGACCTCAGCGAGGACTCTCTCGAAGAGCTCAAGGCGCGTCGGTCCGACAAGAGCTCCGGGGTCGTGGACGAAGACGAGACGGAAGCCGCAGAAGGATTCGAGCTGCCCGGCGCGGACCTGTCTGGCGAAGAGCTCTCGGTCCGCGTGCTCCCGCGTCAGGCTGACGAGTTCACCTGTGCGAGCTGCTTCCTCGTCCACCATCGCAGCCAGCTGGCGAGCGAGAAGAATGGCCGCCAGATCTGCTCGGAGTGCGCTGGCTGAGGTACGACGTCCACGCGCCCTCGCGGCTGCGTCCGTGTGCGATCAGCCGCGCACGGAGAGCGCAGCCGCCAGGTCGCCTGCCCGCCTGCTGGACACGATCCAGTATGGCGTCGGGTCTGCCGGGTCGAGGACCTCGACCCGGATCCCGCCTCCGGCCCACGTGCGCAGGCACGCAAAGGCTCGCGGGTCCCACGGCGGGCCCATCTGCTCCCGGACGCCGTCCCGGTCGAGAACGCGGACCTCTCCGAGAAGCCGCAGCGGGATGCAGGCCGCTCCGGCACGCAGGTCCGCCCCGACGACCTCGACCACCGGTGACGTGACCCAGGCGGCGACGAGCCCGGCCACGAGGACGCCCGCCCCGACGACGACCGCCACGGTGGTGCCGGCAACGCTCGCCGCGACCCCGACGACCCCCGCGAGGACCACCAGCCCGAACCAGCCACCCACGCTCGGTACGAGGCGCTCTCGGAACGTCGGTGTCGGCGCAGACCGGCTCTGGTCGGACGGACTAGCGGCAGGGCGGGGGGACGACGGGGCATCGGTCATGAACCCATGATGCCAGGGCGAATCGGGCTGCCAGGGCGAATCGGGCTGCCAGGGCTGCGAGGGCCGCTAGAGTCTCCTAGCGTGACCACGCGCTCTCCAGAAGTTCTCATCACCCGGCTCGACCCCGAGGTGCCGCTCCCCGCCTACGCGCACCCGGGCGACGCAGGTGCGGACCTCGTGACCACCGTGGGCGTCGTGCTCGCTCCGTTCGAGCGACGCACCGTTCCCACGGGCATCGCGATCGCGCTCCCTGACGGCTACGTAGCGTTCGTCCATCCACGCTCCGGCCTGGCTGCACGGCACGGTCTGACGATCCTCAACGCACCCGGGACCGTCGACGCGGGCTACCGCGGCGAGATCAGCGTGACGCTCTACAACTCCGACCCTCACGAGCCGATCGTCCTCGTCCGCGGCGACCGCATCGCCCAGCTCGTCGTCCAAGAGGTCGCGCACGCTCGCTTCGTCGAGGCAGAACGCCTTCCCGGGTCCGCGCGCGGCACGGGCGGCTTCGGTTCCAGCGGTGGGTGGGCCGGTTCGCCCGGAGCGCAAGAGTAGGGTCCCGCACTCAGATCGGCTTAGTGTTGTCACGAGACGATCACGAAGCGTCTACTGTGGTCCCGCTCGGCGGATCGCGCTTGGCGCACACTTGAAGGAGACAAACCCGTGGCTCTGTTTCGACGCAGTCCCAAGGCAGCGGCTGCAGACGGTCCCGACGCGAGCGACGCAGCCGTCGACACGGCTCCCGCCTCGCACCAGGGCCCGTGGGACGTCTCTGAGGTGCCCGAGCGCGGTGCGCGGATCGACCTCGGCTCGCTCTGGGTTCCTGGTGTCCAGGGCATGGAGGTGCGCATGGAGGTCGACGAGAAGACCCAGCGCGTGACAGGCGTCGGTATCGCGCTCAACGGGTCGGCTCTCCAGATCCAGGCCTTTGCCGCACCACGTCGTGAGGGCATCTGGGACGAGATCCGGGCCGAGATCGCGGAGTCTGTCGTCAAGCAGGGCGGCTCGGTCGACGACGTCCCTGGGACGTTCGGTCGTGAGCTTCTCGCCCGCCTTCCCGCGCGGACCCCGGACGGGCGCACAGGCCACCGACCAGCACGGTTCATCGGGTTCGACGGCCCTCGGTGGTTCTTGCGCGGTGTCGTCAGCGGCCGGGCAGCGATCGACGTGGAGGCGGCCCTCGAGCTCGAGGCCGTCTTCGGTGGGACGGTCGTCCTCCGCGGTGACGATGCCCGGCCCCCGCGTGACCTCCTCGCGCTCGCTCTTCCCGGTGGAGCCGCCCCTGCCGCCACGACCCCCAGCGAGCCGACGCTCGACCCGTTGACACGTGGTCCAGAGATCACCGAGATCCACTGATGAACATCAAGACCGCCATGCACTCCATGCTTGCGTCGCAAGAGGAGATCGCTGCGGACGAGGAGCGTTCGGACTCCTCGGCACAGGTGGGCTGCACCTCTGTCGCGACTGCTGGGAACCGCGAACGCGTGGTCGTCTCCGGAGTCGTTCGGTCCGTGATCCTGCGCCCGCGTCAGGGCGTCCCCGCGCTCGAGGCAGAGCTGTTCGACGGCTCGGCCAGCGTCGACCTCGTCTGGCTCGGTCGTCGTCGTATCGCGGGCATCGAGCCTGGTCGTCGGATCCGTGCTGAGGGTCTCGTGTGCTTGATGGGCGGTCGCCCGATGATCTACAACCCGCGGTACGAGCTGCGCGCTCGGCCGGGAGAGTGAGCCGTTCGATGGAGTCCCCAGAGTCCACCGAGGAGGTTCCCGCGACAGACGCAGCGCCGGCCACCGGGCTGCGCTCGCTCACGGAGGACGAGTTCTCTGTCCTGAGCTCCGTCGGGGGTGTCCGCGGCGTGGTCGAGTCCATGGCTCCAGGACTCGTCTTCGTGGTGGTGTTCGTCGTGACGAGGGAGCTCAGCCCTGCGCTCGTCGCGTCGATGTCTATCGCCGTCCTCGCCGTCATCGCGCGGCTCCTCCAGCGCACCCCGCTGACGCAGGCGTTCGGAGGGCTCCTGGGCGTCGCGATCGGTGTCTTCTGGGCGTGGAAGTCAGGTGAGGCGAGCGACTACTTCGTCGTGGGCCTGTGGACTAACGTCGTGTACCTCGTGGTCCTGCTCGTGACCACCGTGCTGCGGTGGCCCGTCGTCGGTCTGGTCATCGAGGGCTTGCGGGCAGGGTTCGGGAGCCCCACGACCCAGGAGCCCGCGACGAGCGAGCCGGAGGCGGAGACCGCCCCCGCTCCGGTGTGGTCGACCGCGTGGCGCCGCGACCTGCCCCTCATGCGCCGCTACATGCTCGCGACCTGGCTGTGGGTGGGCCTGTTCGCGGTCCGTCTCGTGGTCCAGGTCCCGCTCTACGTCATGCACCAGGTGGGCTGGCTGGGGACTGCGCGGCTGGTGATGGGGATCCCGTTGTGGGGTCTGGTGCTGTGGGGGACGTGGGTCCTGGTGCGCCGACCAGCATCGCCTGCAGCGCCAGCTCAGACGCTTCCGGCCCCGCGACGATGAGCAGCTCGTCGCCGACCTCGAGGGTGTCGTCGGCGCTGGGCGCGATCGGCAGGGTGCCGCGGACGATCGCCGCGAGCACGGTGTCCGTGGGCCAGACGATCTGACCGACCCGGTGCCCGGTGAGGGGGGAGTCCTCCGGGAGAGTGATCTCGAGGATCCCAGCACCGGACTGGTGGAACGTGAAGATCTTCACGAGGTCGCCGATCGAGACGGCCTCTTCGACCATCGCGGTCATGATCCGCGGCGTCGAGACAGCGACGTCGACGCCCCACGACTCGTCGAACATCCACTCGTTCTTGGGGTTGTTCACCCGGGCGACCGTCCGTGGGACGCCGTACTCCGTCTTGGCCAGCAGCGAGATGACGAGGTTCGCCTTGTCGTCACCGGTGGCGGCGACGATGACGTCGCACTCGTCGACCTTGGCCTCGGTGAGGGTCGGGAGCTCGCACGCGTCGGCGAGCAACCAGTCGGCGTCGGGGACCTGGGCGACGCGCATAGCGGTCGGCTGCCGGTCGATGAGCGTGACGTCGTGGTCGTTCGCGAGCAGCTCACGAGCGATGGACCGACCGACCGAGCCGGCTCCGGCGATGACGACGCGCATCAGTTCTCCAGCTTGGGTGCGTGGGTCAAGACACGTTCCATCGTCGGAGCGTCGTCCGTGTGGACGAGCACGTGGAGGATGTCGTTCTCTTGAAGGATCGTGTCTGGGCTCACGATGAGCCCGTCGCCGTAACGCGTGACGAACGCGCTCTTCGCGCCGGTAGCCTCGTCGATGGTGCGGATAGAGCGCCCGTACCATCCGGCGTGGATGTCGACCTGGCACAGCCGGATCTGTCCGGAGGGGTCACGGTACTCGTCGGTCGCCCCCATCGGCAGCATCCGGCGCAAGACCTGGTCTGCGGTCCAGCGCACGGTCGCGACGGTGGAGATGCCCAGCCGCTGGTAGATCTCGGCCCGGCGAGGGTCGTAGATCCGTGCGACGACGTTCTCGACGCCGAAGGTCTCGCGGACGACCCGGGCCGCGACGATGTTCGAGTTGTCACCGTCGGAGACCGCGGCGAACGCGTAGGCTTCCTCGATCCCGGCATGCCCGAGGGTGTCGCGGTCGAATCCGAGCCCCGTGACCTTCTTCCCACCAAAATCGGGTGAAAGTCGACGGAACGCCTCGGCGTTCTGGTCGATGATCGCTATCGAGTGGCCGTAGTTCTCGAGCGACTGGGCGAGCGTCGCTCCGACCCGCCCGCATCCCATGATGACGAAGTGCACAGTCGGGAACGCTATACCAGGTTCGTCTCCAGGTATATCCGACAGGTCCCTGGACAAGCCTCGCTGAGAACTTCACCGCCACGTGAGGCTCGGAAGCGCACAAGTAGGCCTAGCATTGCTCAACGTGCCGGAAATCGTCGATGCCACCAAGCGCCTGCTGCTCGGCCGTCCGGTCCGTAGCGACCGCCTGGGCCACACCCTCTTGCCGAAGAGGATCGCTCTGCCGATCTTCGCCTCGGACGCTCTGTCGTCGGTGGCGTACGCGCCCGACGAGATCCTCCTGACGCTCGCGGTCGCAGGCTTCACCGCGACAGCGATCTCCCCGTGGGTCGGCCTCGTCGTCGTCGTCGTCCTCCTCACGGTGGTTGCCTCTTACCGGCAGAACGTCCACGCGTACCCGTCGGGCGGTGGCGACTACGAGGTCGCGACGAAGAACCTCGGCCCGAGCGCGGGGGTCGGTGTCGCGAGCGCACTCATGGTCGACTACGTCCTCACCGTCGCTGTCTCGATCTCGTCCGGCGCCCAGTACGCGGCGAGCGCGATCCCGGCCCTGCGGGACCACGAGGCGCTGTTCGCGGTCGGTCTTGTCATGATGCTCACGCTCGCGAACCTGCGCGGGGTCAAGGAGTCAGGGCGCCTGTTCGCGATCCCTGTGTACCTGTTCATGTTCGCGATCGGAGTGACGGCGGTCGTCGGGTTCTTCCGCTACGCCGCCGGGAACTTGCCTCTGGCGGAGAGCTCGGGGTTCGAGCTCATCGCACAGCCGAGCTTCGATCAGGGGCTCACGGGTGCAGCCGGGGCCTTCCTCATCGCCCGGGCCTTCGCGTCTGGCTGTGCTGCGCTCACAGGTGTCGAGGCGATCAGCAACGGTGTGCCAGCGTTCCAGAAGCCGAAGTCGCGCAACGCGGCGACGACCCTCGCGCTCCTCGGACTCATCTCCGCCGCGATGATCCTCACCATCCTCTTCCTGGCTCGTGTCACGCAGGTGCACTATGCCGAGATCCCTCACGAGCAGCTGACCGACGGTGGGGTAGCGCTGCCGGTGGACTACGTCCAGCACCCGGTGATCGGGCAGCTCGCCGAGGCGATCTTCCGGGGCTTCCCCCCGGCGTTCTACGCCGTCTCCCTGGTGACGGGCATCATCCTCATCCTCGCCGCGAACACGGCGTTCAACGGCTTCCCTGTGCTCGGGTCGATCCTCGCGAAGGACGGATACCTGCCGCGCCAGCTCCACACCCGTGGCGACCGTCTCGCCTTCTCGAACGGGATCCTCACGCTCGCCGCAGGTGCGATCGTCCTCATCTGGGCGTTCGACGCGCAGGTCACGCGCCTCATCCAGCTCTACATCGTGGGCGTGTTCGTGTCGTTCACCCTGTCGCAGCTCGGGATGGTGCGGCACTGGACCGAGCGGCTGCGCACGGAGACCGACCCGTCGGCCCGCCGGCAGATGCTGCGCTCCCGCGTCGTCAACGGCTTCGGCCTCGCGATGACCGGTACCGTGCTCGTCATCGTCCTCGTGACGAAGTTCACCCACGGTGCGTGGATCGCCATCCTCGCGATGGCGGTCGTGTTCGTGCTGATGAAGTCGATCCGCAAGCACTACGACACCGTCTCCCGCGAGCTCGAGCTGAGCGACGAGCCAGGAGCCGACCGTGCGCTGCCGAGCAGGGTCCACGCGATCGTGCTCGTGTCCAAGCTGCACAAGCCGACTCTCCGTGCCGTCGCCTACGCTCGGGCGTCGCGGCCGAGCACCATCGAGGCAGTGACGGTCGGTGTCGATCCCGAGGACGTGGCGCGTCTGACCGCCCGCTGGGAGAAGCTCGACCTGCCGGTCCCGCTGCGGATCCTCGACTCGCCCTTCCGGGAGATCACGCGGCCGATCCTCGGCTACGTCCGGTCGATCCGTCGAGAGAGTCCTCGTGACCTGGTCGTCGTGTACATCCCGGAGTATGTCGTGGGTCACTGGTGGGAGCAGCTCCTGCACAACCAGAGTGCTCTGCGTCTCAAGGGTCGCCTGCTCTTCACCCCGGGCGTCGTCGTCGCGTCTGTCCCGTGGCAGCTGGCGTCGTCCGCCGGGCAGACCGGTCTGGAGGGCACGGCGTACGTGGCCAAGAAGCTGCCGCGAGGCTACTGAGGCGCGGCATCCGCGCAACATGCGCCCGGTCGCGCGGTCGTGGGCGACGGGTTGCGCCGTGGCGCAGGGGATACTGGGACCGTGCCTACCAACTCTGACGCTCTGACCGCCGACCCCGCCGACCCTCGCGAGCCCGCTGCGCCCGCCGAGCTCGTCGAGCTCGAGATCGGGTCGATCGCCCATGGTGGACACTGTGTCGCTCGCCACGAGGGGCGCGTGATCTTCGTCCGGCACACGCTCCCGGGGGAACGGGTCATGGCGCGCTTGACGGACTCTGGCGAGACGTCGAAGTTCTGGCGCGCTGACGCGATCGAGATCCTCGAGCCGTCCCCCGACCGCGTGCGCTCCGCATGGCCGCAGGCTGGTGCTGACGGTGTGGGCGGTGGCGAGCTTGCGCACGTCGCGCTCGAGGCGCAGCGTCGCTGGAAGGCCGGCGTCGTCGAGGAACAGCTCCGCAGGATCGCTCACCTCGATCGCGAGGTCGTCGTCGAGGCGGCTCCGGGGGACGGCGCGCTCGGTGGCCTGGGCTGGCGCACGCGCATCGATCTCGTCGCGGACGAGAACGGCCGCGCAGGGATGCGCAAGTTCCGCTCGCACGACATCGTGCCGCTCGCCACGATGCCGCTCGCGACGCCTGAGGTGCTTGCTGCCGCGGCGGCCGAGAAGGTCTTCGCGCGCCGCTGGCACGCGGGAGCGCGCATCGAGATCATCGCTCCGGCGAACGGTACGGACGCGATCGTTCTCGTCGACGACGCGGTCGTGCGCAGCGGGCACGTCGACAACCGTCCGAACGCGCGCCGCTCGGTCACGGAGACGGCGACGGTCGACGGCGTGGAGCACAGCTATCGCGTCGCGGCAGACGGGTTCTGGCAGGTGCACCGCGAGGCGCCCTCGCTCCTTGCCCAGGTCGTGCTCGACGCAGCCCGGGGCGGGTCGGGAGATCTCACAGACGCCACCGTCCTCGACCTCTACTCGGGTGCAGGCCTGTTCACCGTGCCTCTCGCTCACGCGGTAGGGGTGGTTGGACGCGTCATCGCCATCGAGGGCGACGAGCGGGCGGCGAAGGATGCCCGGCGCAACGCGCACGACCTCGAGCAGGTCGAGATCCATCACGGGGCCGTGGAGCGGGTGCTGCGCACTGCAGGGCACGGTGCGATCGGTGGGGCAGACGTCGTCGTGCTCGACCCGCCTCGCACCGGTGCCGGAAAGCGGACGATCGCCGAGATCGTGACGCTCTCTCCGGCGCGGATCGTGTATGTCGCCTGCGATCCTGCGGCGCTCGCACGAGACATCGCCTACCTCGCGGAGTCGGGGTACAGCCTCGAGAGCCTGCGCGCGTTCGACCTGTTCCCGACGACGCACCACGTCGAGTGCGTGGCGGTCCTCACGCGCTGACCGAGGTCGGTGCGGGGGACAAAGGTCTCCCAAAGTATCTTGACGTCAAGATATGTGCGCTATGATTATCCGAGAAGGCAAGGCCAGCGAGCGCACCGTACCGCTGGCCTCGCCGGCCGCCCGGCGTAGGCTGGGCGGCGGTCCGTGCACGAGAGTGCCGACCGGGGAGACGGGCACGTCAGCACGTCTCCGGTGGTCGTCACCAGACTCATCACCACAGAAGGAGCGTTCGTGAGCAGCGTCGACACGTTCGGGTCGAAGGGAACTCTCGAGGTAGCAGACGCCTCGTACGAGATCTACCGACTCTCAGCAGTACCAGGCGCCGAGCGCCTCCCGTTCAGCCTCAAGATCCTCGCCGAGAACCTCCTGCGCACGGAGGACGGTGCCAACATCACCGCGGACCACGTCCGCGCCGTCGCAGGTTGGGACCCCGCAGCGGAGCCCGACACCGAGATCCAGTTCACGCCAGGCCGCGTGATCATGCAGGACTTCACCGGTGTTCCGTGCATCGTCGACCTCGCCACCATGCGTGAGGCCGTCGCCGAGCTCGGTGGCGACCCCACGCGGATCAACCCGCTGGCTCCCGCCGAGATGGTCATCGACCACTCCGTGCAGATCGACGTCGCCGGCCGCGCGGACGCGTTCCAGCGCAACGTCGACCTCGAGTACATCCGCAACCGTGAGCGCTACCAGTTCCTGCGCTGGGGCCAGACGGCGTTCGACGACTTCAAGGTCGTCCCGCCGGGCACCGGCATCGTGCACCAGGTGAACATCGAGTACCTCGCGCGCGTCATCATGACGCGCGAGGTGGGCGGTAACCTGCGCGCCTACCCCGACACGTGCGTCGGCACCGACTCGCACACGACGATGGTCAACGGCCTCGGCGTGCTCGGCTGGGGCGTCGGTGGCATCGAGGCCGAGGCCGCCATGCTCGGACAGCCCGTCTCGATGCTCATCCCGCGCGTCGTCGGCTTCAAGCTCACGGGCGAGATCCCCTCGGGCGTCACCGCGACCGACGTGGTGCTCACCATCACGCAGCAGCTGCGCCAGCACGGCGTCGTCGGCAAGTTCGTCGAGTTCTACGGGGAAGGCGTCGCAGCGGTCCCGCTCGCGAACCGCGCCACGATCGGCAACATGAGCCCTGAGTTCGGATCCACGGCGGCGATCTTCCCGATCGACGGCGTGACGATGGACTACCTGCGCCTCACCGGCCGCAGCGAGGAGCAGCTGGCGCTCGTCGAGGCGTACACCAAGGAGCAGGGCCTCTGGCACGACCCGACGGTCGACGGCTACACGGAGCCGATCTTCTCGGAGTACCTCGAGCTCGACCTCTCGACGGTCGTCCCCTCGATCGCCGGCCCCAAGCGCCCGCAGGACCGCATCGAGCTCACGGACGCGAAGAAGTCCTTCGCGACGACGATCCTCGACTACGTCGACGCCGACGCGGCCGCCGAGTTCACCGGGCTCGACGAGTCCGTCGCGGAGACGTTCCCTGCCTCGGACCCGATCGCTGCAGGCGAGCACGCGGACGCGAGCGACGCCCCGGCCCACGTGCCGGACGGCGACAGCGCGAAGCGGCCGCACAAGCGGACCCCGGTCACGCTCGCGGACGGGACCGTCACCGAGATCGACCACGGTGCTGTCGTCATCGCCTCGATCACCTCGTGCACCAACACGTCCAACCCGTCGGTCATGCTCGCTGCTGGCCTGCTCGCGAAGAAGGCCGTCGACAAGGGCCTCGTCGCGAAGCCGTGGGTCAAGACGTCGATGGCGCCCGGGTCCAAGGTCGTCACCGACTACTACGAGAAGGCCGAGCTGTGGCCGTACCTCGAGAAGCTCGGCTTCCACCTCGTCGGCTACGGCTGCGCGACGTGCATCGGCAACTCGGGCCCGCTGCCAGAGGAGATCTCGGCGGTCGTCAACGAGCACGACCTCTCGGTCGTCTCCGTCCTCTCGGGGAACCGTAACTTCGAGGGGCGTATCAACCCCGACGTGAAGATGAACTACCTCGCGTCCCCGCCGCTCGTCATCGCGTACGCGCTGGCCGGGACGATGGACTTCGACTTCGAGAACGAGCCGCTCGGGCAGACGCCTGACGGCGCCGACGTGTTCCTCGCGGACATCTGGCCCTCGGCGGACGAGGTCCAGGACACGATCGACACGTCCATCAACCGGGGGATGTTCACCAAGGACTACGCCGACGTCTTCGCGGGCGACGAGCAGTGGCGTGCGCTGACGACGCCCGAGGGCAAGACGTTCGCCTGGGACTCCGAGTCCACGTACGTGCGCAAGCCCCCGTACTTCGACGGCATGAGCATGACGCCGGCGCCGGTCACGGACATCGTGGGCGCACGCGTCCTGGCCAAGCTCGGCGACTCGGTCACGACCGACCACATCAGCCCCGCTGGTGCCATCAAGCCGGGCACGCCCGCGGCCGACTACCTGGCCGAGAACGGTGTGGACCGCAAGGACTACAACTCTTACGGCTCACGTCGTGGGAACCACGAGGTGATGATCCGCGGGACCTTCGCGAACATCCGCCTGCGCAACCAGCTCCTCACGGACGTCGAGGGCGGCTACACGTTCAACTTCGTCAAGGGCGAGCAGTCGTTCATCTACGACGCGGCGCAGGACTACGCGGCGCAGGGCACCCCGCTCGTCATCCTCGGTGGCAAGGAGTACGGCTCCGGCTCGTCGCGTGACTGGGCGGCCAAGGGCACGGCGCTCCTCGGCGTCCGCGCGGTCATCACCGAGAGCTTCGAGCGGATCCACCGCTCGAACCTCATCGGCATGGGCGTCCTCCCGCTGCAGTTCCCCGTCGGGGAGTCGGCTGGTTCGCTCGGGCTCGACGGGACGGAGACGTTCGACATCGCTGGCGTCACGGCGCTCAACGACGGCTCGACGCCGTCGACGCTCGCAGTGACGGCGACCCGCGCCGACGGTACTGTCGTCGCCTTCGACGCCGTCGTGCGCATCGACACCCCGGGTGAGGCGGACTACTACCGCAACGGCGGCATCCTCCAGTACGTGCTGCGGTCGTTGGTCAACAGCTGACCAGGCTCACCGACGTCTGGGCTGACGCCTCGACATGAGTGCTGCTGCGGCGGGCGCCCTCTCCGGAGGGCGCCCGCTGTCGTTCACCCGGCGGGGCAGCGTGACGCGGCCGACGGTGCGAGGCAGGATGAAGCATGTCCATCACGCCGAAGACCGTCCCGACGACCGCAGACGTCGATGCCTTCATCGCCTCGGTCGAGAACGAGGTGCGACGCGACGACGCACGGACGCTCAAGCGCATGATGGAGCGCGTCACCGGCCAGCCGGCGAGGATGTGGGGTCCGTCGATCGTGGGTTTCGGGTCGTACCACTACGTCTACCCGACGGGGAACCAGGGGGACGCGGCCGCAGCCAGCTTCTCACCACGCAAGGCTGCGACGACGGTCTACGTCGCTGAGGGTTTCGCTGGCCACGCCGAGCGGCTCGCGCGACTGGGCCCGCACACGACGAGCGTCTCGTGCCTGTACATCAAGCGGCTCTCTGCGGTCGACGTCGGTGTCCTCGAGGAGATCGTCACAGCCTCCTACCGGAACGTGACAGAGCGGTGGCCGGCCGAGCGGTAGAAGGGTCCGAGCGATCAGCACCCACCGGGCGCTGCGTCGTCGAGCGCCTGGTCGAGCGCGGTGCGCCCGAGGGAGGCGAACAGCGCGTCGTCGTCGCTGTGCATGAGCAGCCCGGTCGTGATGGCCACGGCCCACGCGCGGGCACGGCGCCAGGTCGCGACGTCTGTCCCGCAGCGGTGCGTCACGGACCGGACGAAGTCGTCGCGACCCACCGGGCCGAACGTCAGCCAGGCCGTGGCGAGGTCGGTCGCGGGGTCGCCTGCTGTCACGTCGCCGAAGTCGATCACGGCGCCGAGCCCGAGCGCCTGGACAGGATGCGTCTCGTGCGTCTCGAGCAGGATGTTGAAGGGGTGCAGGTCGCCGTGGATCCAGACCGGCGGCCCGGTCCACGGCGGGGTCGCGCTGAGGTCCGTCCACAGAGCGAGCGCCTCGGCAGCCCGCTCGTGGTCGATGACGGCGAGACGATCGAGCACTGTCGCCGAGCGGCTCGAGAGGTCGCCTCCTCGGAACGGGTTGATCGGGGCATCGGCCGGCGCAGGGCGGTGGATCTGCTCGACGAAACGGGCCAGACCGGGCGCGGCGGCGTCGCGCCCCGCGAGGGGAACGACGCCCGCAGGCACACCGTCGAACCAGGGGACGACGCTCCAGTGCCAGGGGTAGTCGCCGCTGGGCGTGCCGCGGTGCACCGGGACCGGGACGCCGACGTCGACGTGCGCCGCAAGACGCGGGAGCCAGTCCTGCTCGTGCCTGACGAGCTCCGATGCCGCGGCTCGACGCGGAAGACGGACGGCAAGCTCTGGACCGAGCCGCCACGTCGCGTTGTCCCAGCCTTCGCCCGCGAGCCGCAGGGGAAGGTGGGACAGGTCAGGCCGCTGCTCGGAGAGGAGCCTCCTGATGAGATCCGTGTCGATGCGGACCTCGGCCGCAGGCTTGTCAGCCACGCCAGGACTCGACAGCCTCGGCGAACGCGGAGAAGCACACGAGCGCACGGGGGACCAGGCTGGGGAAACGAGCGGCAGCGTCTTCGGCCAGCCTCTCCGCCTCGCCCGCCTGGAGGTCTGCTGCCATGTCCGGCTGGTCCATCCACGTGCGGAGCATCGGGTGGTCGAGCTCCAGATGAAACTGCATCCCCACGGCACTCCCGGCGCGGAACGCCTGCACAGGGGTCTGGACGCTCGAGGCCAGCACGGTGGCGCCCGGTGGTGCATCGACGGCGTCTGAGTGCCAGTGCACCACCGAGGGGTCGGGCGTCGCGTCGACGCAGAGCGGGTAGAGGTACGGGTCGCGGATCCCGGCGCCCGTGAGCGCGACGGGCCCGAATCCGACCTCCCGACCAGCGCCGGAGTGCAGCGTGCCGCCGAGGGAGACAGCCAGCAGCTGCATGCCGAGACACACGCCGAGGACGGGGACGCCTGCCTCGGTCGACGCTGCGAGGAGCTGTCGTTCTGCAGCGAGACCAGGGTGCTGCGCGTCGTCGAGCGCTCCCATCGCGCCACCCATGGCCACAAGACCAGCGAGCGAGGCGATGTCAGGGACCTCCGGGGCGACCTTGTCGACCAGGGTGACGGACCGCCACGGGATGCCGCGCGCCTCGAGGGCTCGCCCGACGAGCCCGGGCCCCTCCCACGCAGCGTGCTGGACGACGAGGACCTCCTGGCCGCTCACAGCGTGGCGACCGAGATGCCCGGTCGGCGGTCGTCGCCGACGCGAAGGAGTGGGGACGCGTCAGACCCACCGGGGGCCGGCGCGCAGGAGCGGGAGGGGATGTAGTCCATCTGTCCAGGCTATGCGCTCGGTGCGTGCAGGTCAGACCGGGATGTCGAGGAGCCGGCGCTCCCAGGGGAGGGCCCACCCCAGCCCGTCGAGCACACGGTCGAGGACGATCCCGGTAAAGCCCCACACGACACGGTCCTCGACGACGAACGCCGGGCTGTCAAACGACGAACGGCCGCGCGTCACCCTCCCGAGCCGACGGTTCTCGGGATCGAGGAGCGTGCTCACCGGGACGCGGAAGACTGCTGCGCACTCGCCGTGGTCGACCACCCCGACCGGTGACGGGCGGGCCCACCACCCGAGCACCGGGGTGACGAGATGGTTGCTCACCGGGAGCGGCAGCCCTGCCAGGGTCCCCACGACCTCGACCCCGTCGGCGTCGAGACCGGTCTCTTCCGTCGCTTCCCGGAGAGCCGCGCCGACCGGGCCCGTGTCGTCGGGGTCGAGCCTGCCTCCGGGGAAGGCGATCTGCCCCGGATGGTGGCCGAGCGATGCCGCGCGCTCGACGAGGAGCACGTCGATGTCGCCGGGGTCGTGCCCGGCGCGTCCCTCGAGCGCACCGAAGAGGACGAGGACCGCTGCGGGACGCACCGCTTGTGCTGCTGCCGATCGCGGACCAGGGACCGCTCGCGAGTCGGGTGCGCTCCGGGGGACGCGCCCGCGCCCGGCCCCCCAGTCGATCCCGAGCCGGACGAGGGCGTCGAGACGCGCCCGGACGGCGTCCGGGGCGGCCGGCGACGTCTGCGTCACCAGCCGGTCGGCAGCGGTCGGCCCTCGTCGTACCCTGCTGCTGACTGGACGCCGACGACGGCAGTCTCGGTGAACTCCTCGAGGGTGCGCGCCCCCGCGTAGGTGCACGCGCTGCGCAGGCCGGACGTGATCTGGTCGATGAGGTCCTCGACGCCGGGGCGCTGCGGGTCCAGGTACATCCGCGACGAGGAGATGCCTTCCTCGTAGAGCGCCTTGCGGGCGCGCTCGAACGGGCTGCCGCCCGCGTTGCGAGCGGCGACCGCGCGGGCCGAGGCCATGCCGAAGCTCTCCTTGTAGAGGCGTCCGCTGCCGTCGTCGTGGAGGTCGCCCGGGCTCTCGTGCGTGCCGGCGAACCACGACCCGACCATCACCTGCGACGCGCCGGCCGCGAGGGCGAGGGCGACGTCGCGCGGGTGGCGCACGCCACCGTCGGCCCAGACGTGCGCGCCGAGCTCGCGGGCGCGGGCGGCGCACTCGAGCACGGCGGAGAACTGGGGCCGGCCGACGGCGGTCATCATGCGGGTGGTGCACATCGCGCCTGGACCGACGCCGACCTTGACGATGTCGGCGCCCGCTTCGACGAGGTCCTCGACCCCTCGTGCGGTGACGACGTTCCCGGCGACGATCGGGACACGGGGGGAGACCGACCGGACCGCAGCCAGCGCCGCGATCATCTTCGTCTGGTGTCCGTGGGCCGTGTCGACGACGATGACGTCGACACCTGCGTCGAGGAGCTCGGCGGTCTTCGCTGCGACGTCGCCGTTGATGCCGACGGCAGCGGCGACGCGCAGCCGTCCGGCCGTGTCGACCGCGGGGCGGTAGATGCTCGAGCGCAGGGCACCGGTCCGTGTGAGCACGCCGAGGAGCTCTCCGTCGCGCACGACGGGTGCGAGGCGTCGGCGCGTCGCGTAGAGCTGGTCGAACGCGCTGCGCAGACCGTCGGTCCCGTCTGAGGTGAGGACCGAGGCGTCGATGAGTGTCGGGTCTGGCGTCATGACCTGGCGGACCTGGGTGAACCGGTCGACGCCGAGGCAGTCGGCAGCGGAGACGATCCCGACCGGTCGTCGGGCGGCGTCGACGACGACCGCGGCTCCGTGGGCGCGCTTGCCGATGAGCGTGATCGCGGTGTGCACCGTGTCGGTCGGCATGACGGTCACGGGGCTCTCGACGACCGTGTCCTTCGCCTTGACGCTGGCGACGACGTCGGCGACGACGTCCGTCGGGATGTCTTGCGGGATGACGGCCATGCCGCCGCGGCGAGCCACCGTCTCCGCCATCCGCCGTCCGGAGACCGCGGTCATGTTCGCCACGACGATCGGGATCGTCGTGCCGGTCGCGTCCGCGCTCGCGAGATCGACGTCGAAGCGGGACGTGACGTCGGAGCGGGAGGGGACGAGGAAGACGTCCCCGTAGGTGAGGTCGTGTGGGGGGAGGTGCCCGTCGAGGAAGCGCATGCGGCCAGTCTACGAAGATGGACGACGCCGTCGGCTCACGTCGGTGTGCGGAGCCTCCGGGCAGGCACCGTGCCCGTGTGGATCCTGTGCGTGAGGGGGCTGGGTCCTGTACGGCTTGGCCCCTGTGACCCGGCCCGCGTCGCAGGGGTGGCCGTCCGACTTATAGAGTAGATCTCCGTGCTCGCCGCACGATCACGTGTGCGCGCTCCTGGTCGGCGACGATTGTGGGCGCTGCTGCAACAAGGAGGAATGCCATGGGACTCCTGGAGAACATCCAGTCGCCCGACGACCTGCGTCGGCTCACCCCGACAGAGTCTGTCGAGGTGGCGGCCGAGATCCGTGAGTTCCTCGTCCAGTCGGTCTCGCGGACCGGAGGGCACCTCGGTCCCAACCTCGGGGTCGTCGAGCTGACCATCGGCATGCACCGTGTCTTCTCGTCTCCGAAGGACACGTTCATCTTCGACACGGGCCACCAGTCCTACGTGCACAAGCTGCTCACGGGGCGACAGTCGTTCGGTGACCTGCGGACACGTGACGGGCTGTCCGGTTATCCCAGCAGGTCGGAGTCCGTCCACGACGTCGTCGAGAACTCGCACGCGTCGACGGCGCTCAGCTGGGCGGACGGGATCGCCAAGGCGAACGTCGTGCGCGGGCTGACGGACCGCCACGTGGTCGCTGTCATCGGTGACGGCGCCCTGACCGGCGGGATGGCCTGGGAAGCGCTGAACAACATCGCGGCCGGCCACGACCGGCGCCTCATCATGATCGTCAACGACAACGGCCGCTCGTACGCGCCGACCATCGGCGGCATGGCGCACCACCTCGACACGCTGCGCACCACCCGCGGCTACGAGACGTTCCTCGACTGGGGCAAGCGGACGCTGCGGCGCTCGGGCCTGCCGGGTCGCTTTGCCTACGACGCGCTCCACGGGCTGAAGAAGGGCATCAAGGACGTCGTAGCCCCGCAGGGGATGTTCGAGGATCTCGGCATCAAGTACGTGGGCCCCGTCGACGGTCACGACATCGAGGCTGTCGAGCGATCGCTCGTGCGGGCCCGCGCGTTCGGCGGGCCCGTGCTCGTCCATGTGATCACCGAGAAGGGGCGGGGCTACTCCCCGGCGGAGCAGGACGTCGCCGACCGGTTCCACGCCGTGGGGCGCATCCACCCGGAGACCGGGCTGCCTCTCGCGCCGTCGCGCTTCGGTTGGACGAAGGTGTTCGCCGACGAGATCGTCACGATCGGCCGCGCCCGCCCCGACGTCGTCGCCATCACGGCCGCGATGCTCGCTCCTGTGGGCCTCGCGCCGTTCGAGAAGGAGTTCCCGGGGCGGACGTTCGACGTCGGGATCGCGGAGCAGCACGCTGCCACGTCCGCGGCCGGGATGGCGTTCGCAGGCCTGCACCCTGTCGTCGCGCTCTACGCGACGTTCCTCAACCGCGCGTTCGACCAGGTGCTCATGGACGTCGCGCTCCACAAGGCCGGCGTGACCTTCGTCCTCGACCGGGCCGGCATCACCGGGGACGACGGTGCCAGCCACAACGGCATGTGGGACATGGCCATGCTGCGCATCGTGCCGGGCCTGCACCTCGCTGCGCCTCGGGACGAGGAGACGCTCCGCGCCGCACTGCGCTCGGCGATGGACATCGACGACGCCCCGAGCGTGGTCCGCTACCCCAAGGGACCGGTCGGCGACGCGATCCCTGCGGTCGACGTCCTCGACGGCGTCGACGTCGTCCGCCGGACGGACGTCGAGCAGAGCGGCTCGGATGCTCCGGTGGTTCTTCCCGCACCGGACGGGTCGAGCACCTCCCCGCGGCGGGTTCTCCTCGTCGGCATCGGGTCCATGGCGACCACCGCGCTCGAGGTCTGCGACATCCTTGCCGCGCACGGCGTGACGGCCACTGTCGTGTCGCCCACGTGGGTTCTGCCCATGCCGCCCGTGCTGACGAAGCTCGCCGGTGAGCACGAGCTCGTCGTGACCCTCGAGGACGGGCTGGCGGAAGGCGGCATCGGCGCGCTGCTCGGCGAGCGGGTGCTCGCAGCGGGCGTCGGGACCCCTGTGCTGACGGTCGGCCTCCCGACAGCGTTCCTCGACCATGCGTCGCGCGACCAGATCGTCACCGCCAACAGGCTCACTGCGCCGGACGTCGCACGGGACGCCATCGACTGGCTGGCGCGATCGCGTCAAGGATGAGGCAGGCTCCAGGCGAGGCTCTGCCCTCGGGTCGGGCCCAGGTGCTGTTCGTCGGTGGAGCGAGCGGCACAGGCAAGACGTCCGTCGCGTTCGAGGTGAGCGCGCTGCTCTCTCGCGCGCGGATCGCGCATGCGCTGGTCGACGGCGACAACCTCGACGCGAGCTATCCCGATCCGGGGGAGAGTGACCGGGACTGGTTCACCACGACGAACCTTGCCAAGGTGTGGGAGACCTACCGGGCTGCGGGCCAGCGGCGCCTCGTCTACGTCAACACCGTGAGCGTCCTCGAGACCGTCGAGCTGGCAACGGCCGTGGATTCCGACGCAGAGGTCGTGGCCGTGCTGCTCGGGGCCACGGAGAGCAGCGTGCGCGACCGGCTGCGCCAGCGTGAGCAGGGGAGCGAGCTCGACGTCCACCTAGAGCGCAGCGTCGCGCGCAGGGCGGAGCTGGAGCTGAGGGCACCTGAGTGGGTGACGCGCCTCGACACGACCGGGCGGACGGTGGAGCAGGTTGCTGCCGACGTCGTCGCCCTGACCGGGTGGAGCACGGCCCGCACGGCGGAGACCGACCCGACCGTCTGGGTGTGACCGGCCCCACCGAGCTCCGGACGGTCGGCGCGACAGCCTGACGGCGTCAACCGGCGACGGTCTCGGGCAGACCCGGGAGCCCGTCGATGCTCCGGGCATTCTTCTGCTCGCGGTAGGCGACGAGCCCGTCGGTCCCTTTCTTCACGCTCCATGGTTCGATCACGTCGCGCTCGCGGACGTGGTCCATGACGGGTACGCCCCAGCCGCAGGAGTCGCTCACCCGCGTCACGTCGACGACGACGATGGCTCGGGTGCCGGTGTGCGCCGGGTGGAGCACAGCGACCTCGTCGAACTCGGTCGTCCCGGGCTCGGCGACCCGGCCGCGACCGTGCAGGCGCACGATCCGCGGACGGGCGTCGAACGAGCAGAACATGATGCAGACGCGTCCGTTGTCTCGCAGGTGCGCGATCGTCTCGACGCCGCTGCCGGTGAGGTCGACCCAGCCGACGCGCGTGGGACCAAGGACCGAGAACGAGTCGAGGCCGCGCGGGCTGGCGTTCACGTGACCGTCGACGCTGGACGGTGCCGTGGCGACGAAGAACATGTGTTGCTGACCGATCCACAGGGAGAGGTCAGCATCGATGCTGTCTACGACTGTGCCCATCGGGAAAGCGTACGATGAAAGCGTCCGCAAGTGACTTACGTCTCACGGAGGAGAATTCTCCGGCCTCATGATTTAGAGAGCACGGCTGTGACGCACGACGCACCTGCGCGGACCTCTGAGGGCCTTAGGTCCCAAGTCGTCCCATCAATGCACTCGTAGTGTGAAGAACAAGATCACCTCTGATCAGGCAGGACCTAGGAGACGGCGATGACCACCACAGCAGACGGCACCTCGACCACCCCGACGAGTGCCGAGACTCCCCAGCCCTGGCGCGGGTTCACTGAAGGACCGTGGACCGATGCCGTCGATGTGCGCGACTTCATCCAGCGCAACTACCGCCCGTACGAGGGCGACGCGACCTTCCTCGAAGGAGCGACGGCGAAGACCCTCGCGGTCTGGGACACCCTCGAGAAGGACTTCCTCTCCGTCGAGCGCGCCAAGCGCGTCTATGACGTCGACACCCACACGCCAGCGGACATCGACGCTTTCCCCGCCGGCTACATCAGCGCTGACGACGACGTCGTCGTCGGGCTCCAGACGGACGTCCCGCTCAAGCGTGCGATGATGCCCAACGGTGGCTGGCGCATGGTGGAGACCGCGATCAAGGAGGCAGGCCTCGAGCCTGACCCTCAGGTCAAGGAGATCTTCACCAAGTACCGCAAGACGCACAACGAAGGCGTCTTCGACATCTACACCCCGCGCATCCGCGCAGCACGCTCCTCCCACATCATCACGGGCCTCCCGGACTCTTACGGGCGCGGCCGGATCATCGGTGACTACCGCCGCGTCGCTCTCTACGGCGTCGACTTCCTCATCGCCGAGAAGCTCAAAGACAAGGACGCCACCGCAGACCAGCCGTTCTCTGAGAACTGGGCGCGCTACCGCGAAGAGCACTCCGAGCAGATCAAGGCGCTGAAGAAGCTCAAGAACCTCGGTGAGCAGTACGGGTTCGACCTCGGTCGCCCCGCGGCGACCGCCAAGGAAGCCGTCCAGTGGACGTACTTCGGCTACCTCGCCGCCGTGAAGTCCCAGGACGGCGCCGCGATGAGCTTCGGCCGGCTCTCGGCCTTCTTCGACGTCTACGTCGAGCGCGACTTCGCCGAAGGCACCCTCACGGAGGTCGAAGCGCAGGAGTACATCGACGCTCTCGTTCTCAAGCTCCGCATCGTCCGGTTCCTGCGCACCATCGACTACGACCAGATCTTCTCTGGCGACCCGTACTGGGCCACGTGGTCGGATGCCGGCTTCGGAGACGACGGCCGCACGCTCGTCACCAAGACCTCGTTCCGCCTCCTGCAGACGCTGCGCAACCTCGGCCCGGCGCCTGAGCCCAACATCACGATCTTCTGGGACGACAAGCTGCCCCAGGGATACAAGGACCTCTGCGCCGCGATCAGCATCGAGACCTCGGCCGTCCAGTACGAGTCCGACTCCCAGATCCGTAACCACTGGGGCGACGACGCCGCGATCGCCTGCTGCGTCTCCCCGATGCGCGTGGGCAAGCAGATGCAGTTCTTCGGCGCACGCGTCAACGCGGCCAAGAGCCTGCTCTACGCCGTCAACGGTGGACGCGACGAGATGAGCGGCAAGCAGGTCGTCAAGGGCTTCGAGCCCATCACGAGCGACGCCCCGCTCGACTACGACGAGGTCTGGGCCAAGTACGACGCGATGCTCGACTGGGTCGTGGGCACGTACGTCGAGGCGCTGAACATCATCCACTACAGCCACGACAAGTACGCGTACGAGGCCGTCGAGATGGCGCTCCACGACGACGTGATCGTGCGGACCCTCGGGTGCGGCATCGCCGGCCTGTCGATCGTCGCTGACAGCCTCTCGGCGATCAAGTACGCGAAGGTCACCCCGGTGCGCGACGAGACCGGACTCGTCGTCGACTACGTGACCGAGGGCAAGTTCCCGGTCTACGGCAACGACGACGACCGCGCCGACGTCATCGCCGCCCTCGTCGTGAAGACCGTCATGGACAAGATCCGCGCGCTGCCGACGTACCGCGACGCGGTGCCGACGCAGTCGGTCCTGACGATCACGTCCAACGTCGTCTACGGCAAGGCCACCGGGTCGTTCCCGTCCGGTCACCGCAAGGGCGAGCCCTTCTCCCCGGGAGCCAACCCGGAGAACGGGATGGACACCCACGGGATGGTCGCCTCCATGCTCTCGGTCGGCAAGCTCGACTACAACGACGCGCTCGACGGCATCTCGCTGACGAACACGATCACCCCGAGCGGGCTCGGCCGGACCAAGGACGAGCAGGTCAAGAACCTCGTCGGCATCCTCGACGCAGGCATGGGCCAGGGGCTGTTCCACGCGAACATCAACGTCCTCAACCGTGACACCCTCGAGGACGCGATCGAGAACCCCGAGAAGTACCCGAACCTCACGGTTCGCGTCTCGGGCTATGCGGTGAACTTCGTCAAGCTGACGCGTGAGCAGCAGCAGGACATCCTCTCCCGCACGTTCCACCAGTCGGCGTGAGCCGCCGCCCTCGCTAGAGGGCGTCCGTCGGTGGCTGCTCGTCCTGCGAGCAGCCACCGGCTTCATCACCACCGCCCAGCTCCAGCACCAGCTCCAGCTCCGGAAGGTTCCCCATGAGCAGCAGAGTCGTCCCGATCGTCCCGATCGCCGGGAGCGCGTGCGCTCTCGACCTGGTGGGAGACGCTGTTGCCACGAGCCCGTCACCTGCCGAGAGCGCAGCGGCGACCACCGCCGCTATCCTCGGCGACAAGGACTTCGAGGCGCCCGAGCACCGGGCGACCGGTGTGGGAACCGAGGGTCTCGAGGTCACGGCGCTCGACCGCAGCGACAAGTTCGCGCAGATGCGCGCAGGAACGCTCGGCTCGATCCACTCGTGGGAGCTCGTCACCGCTGTCGACGGGCCCGGCACGCGCATGACCGTCTTCTTCTCAGGCTGCCCGCTGCGGTGCCTCTACTGCCACAACCCCGACACGATGCAGATGAAGAACGGGGAGACGATCACGTCGGAGGAGCTCCTGCGGCGCATCCTCCGGTACAAGCCGGTCTTCACCTCGACCGGTGGCGGGCTGACGATCTCCGGTGGTGAGGTTCTCATGCAGCCGACGTTCGCCGCGACCATCCTCGCGGGTGCGAAGGCCGCCGGGATCCACACGACGATCGACACGTCCGGATACCTCGGTGCGGCATGCACCGACGAGATGCTCGAGACGATCGACCTCGTCCTGCTCGACGTCAAGAGCGGCGACCCGGACACGTACAAGAAGGTCACGGGCCGCGACCTGCAGCCCACCCTCGACTTCGGGCGTCGGATCGCCGACAAGGGCATCGAGATCTGGGTCCGGTTCGTCCTCGTCCCTGGGCTCACCGACGACACGGCGAACATCGAGGCTGTCGCAGACTATGCAGCGACGCTCCCGACCGTCACTCGGCTCGAGGTGCTGCCGTTCCACCAGATGGGCCGCGACAAGTGGGCGAGCCTCGGGATGCGCTACGAGCTCGAGGACACGCCCCCGCCGACCAACGAGGAGACCGAACAGGTCCGTGACATCTTCCGGGCGCGCGGGCTCTCCGTCTTCTGAGCCGTCTCCCACCCGGTCAGCACGGCAGGACCGGTCGTCAGGGACCGCGCAGGAGACCGACGTGCCTGAGTGCTCCTGACCTGGCAGGGTGGGGGTCATGGCTATCACCGAGATCCAGCTCTTCTCTGTACCGGTCACCGATCAGGACCGCTCGCGAGACTTCTATCGCGACGTCCTCGGGTTCCAGGTGCTCGGCGACCAGCAGGTCACCCCTGAGATGCGATGGGTGCAGCTCGCTCCTCCGCGAGGCTCCACTGCGATCACGCTCGTGACATGGTTCCCGACGATGAAGCCGGGCGACCTCAAGGGGATCGTGCTCGAGACAGACGACCTCGACGGCGACGTCGAGCGTCTCTCGCGCGACGGCGTCGTCTTCGAGACGCCGATCGAGGAGCAGGCGTGGGGGCGCTTCGCGACCTTCAACGACCCCGACGGCAACGGCATCGTGCTGCAGCACACGACGAACCGTGTCCTCATCTGAGTCGGGACGCTCCGCGACGGTACAGTGCCTGCAGAGACGCCGTGCCTGCAGAGACGGTGACCGTGCGGGGCGACGAGCGTCGCCCGGTCGACAGCAACACGAGGGACGACGATGAGCGACGCGCAAGGACTCCAGCAGGCCGGCCCTCCAGACACCGGCGGGATCGTTCGCCGACCCGTGCCGGCCGACCTGGCGCGCTCCTGGCTCCTCGTCCCCGGGACCGACCTCGAGCGGATCGACCAGGGGGCACGCTCCTCGGCTGACGCTGTGATCCTCGACATCGAGGATGCTGTCGATCCGTCGCGCAAGCGCGAGGCGCGAGGTGTCGTCTCCGGTTGGCTCGCCTCAGGCGGCGAGGCCTGGGTGCGCGTCAACGACGCCACCACCGAGTTCTGGGAAGAGGACCTGCGCGACCTGCGCGGCGCCACCGGGCTCCTCGGGATCATGCTCGCCAAGACCGAGGACGCGGGCCAGGTCGCGCGCACCCATGCGATCCTCGGGTCGCACGTGCGCATCGTGGCGCTCGTCGAGTCTGCGCAGGGGATCGAGGACGCGACCTCGATCGCGAAGGCGCCAGGGACGTTCCGGCTCGCGTTCGGGAGCGGCGACTTCCGTCGGGACACCGGGATGAGCGCGGACAAAGAGGCGATGGCCTACCCGCGGGCCAGGCTCGTCGTCGCGAGCCGTGTCGGCGGGCTGCCCGGACCGATCGACGGGCCGACGGTGGGGGAGTCCCACCCGGTGCTGCGAGAGCAGTCCGGCGTGACGGTCATGATGGGCATGACGGGGAAGCTGTGCCTGACGGCCGACCAGGCCCCGGTCGTCAACGAGGTGATCAGCCCGATGCGCACCGACGTGACGTGGGCGTACGACTTCCTCGCAGACTTCCGTGCGCGAGGTGAGGTCATCAGGGACGGCAGCGACCTGCCCCGGCTGGGGCGAGCGCGCAAGATCGTCACCCTGGCCGAAGCGTTCGACGTCAGCCCTGTCTGACGGCGGCCGCCAGTGCTCCTCGCAGAGTTCAACGCTGCCGACCGTGACCACGGCGCCGTCGTGCTGCGCCCGTGCCTCGATATCGAGCGGTGGATCGACGAGATCCTGACCGGCAGACCCTACGCGTCGGCCGAGGATCTCCTCGGGCGCGCGCGATCAGCCGCCGAGCCGTTGACAGACGACGAGGTGGACCGCGCGCTGGCGCACCACCCGCGGATCGGCGAGCGCGCGCCCGGTTCCGGTGCGGAGGCGGCGATGTCGCAAGCGGAGCAGGGTGGAGTCGATCGCCTCGACGAGAGCGTGGCGCGCGCTCTGCGCGACGGCAACGAGGCGTACGAGCGGCGGTTCGACCGGGTCTTCCTCATCCGGGCAGCCGGCCGCGGCCCGGAGGAGATCGTGGCTGCGCTCCGCACGCGGTTGGACAACCCGGTCGAGGTCGAGGACCGGGTCGTCGCCGAACAGCTGCGAGAGATCGCCGTCCTGCGTCTGAGCCGGACGGTGACGGCATGACGGTCTCTCACGTGACAGCGCACGTGCTCGACACGACGACGGGCTCGCCGGCAGCCGGTGTCGAGATCGTGCTCGAGCGCGCGGAGGGCGACGGCAGGACCGCTGGGGGCTGGGCCTTCGTCGCTCGCAGCGTGACCGACGACGACGGACGGGTCCGCGGGCTCGGACCGGAGCTGCTGGCTCCGGGGACGTATCGGCTCACCTTCGAGACCGGTGCATACTTTGCTGCCAGCGGCGTCGAGACGTTCTTCCCGTACATCACGGTCGTCTTCACCGTCGACGCCACCGGCAGGCATTACCACGTGCCGCTCCTCGTCAGCCCGTTCGCGCTCTCCAGCTACCGCGGAAGCTGAGCTGCCGCCCGTGCCAGAGCTCCATATGTCTTAAGATGTCCCACCGCACCAGCGCGCCACCGACGAGGGAGCAGCAGTAGCCATGTTCACGCCCCAGAGCTCTATCCCATCGATCTCTATGCCTTCCGGCTCCGGGCCCCAGCACCTTCCGTCCGACGTCGCTGGCGCGCAGGACATCCTGGTACCGGAGGCGATGGAGTTCCTCGCCGAGCTCCATCGTCGCTTCGCTGACCGGCGCGACGAGCTCCTCGTCGTTCGCGGTGAGCGCCGTGCACAGGTTGCCGCGACCGGTCGTCTCGACTTCTTGCCGGAGACCGCCGACATCCGTTCGGGGGACTGGACGGTCGCTCCTGCGCCAGCCGCGCTCGTCGACCGACGCGTCGAGATCACCGGGCCCGCGTCCCCGGCGAAGATGGCGATCAACGCGCTGAACTCCGGGGCGAAGGTCTGGCTCGCGGACCTCGAGGACGCGAGCTCGCCCACGTGGTCGAACGTCGTCGACTCCCAGGTCAACCTCTTCGCCACGGCGCGCGGCAGCCTCGCCTTCACGTCGGCCGAGGGCAAGGCCTACGCCCTGCGAGAGGACGCACCCCTGGCTGTCGTCGTCGTCCGTCCGCGCGGATGGCACCTCGACGAGGCCAACATCACCTTCGACGGGCGCCCAGCGATCGGTGCGCTCGTCGACTTCGGTCTTCACTTCTTCCACAACGCGGCTCGCCTCGCGCAGGACGGCGCCGGCCCGTTCTACTACCTGCCCAAGCTCGAGAGCCACCTCGAGGCGCGCCTGTGGAACGACGTCTTCGTCTATGCACAGGACGCGCTCGGGATCCCGCAGGGCACGGTCCGCGCCACGATCCTCATCGAGACGATCCCTGCCGCGTTCGAGATGGAGGAGATCCTCTACGAGCTGCGCGAGCACGCGTCGGGGCTCAACGCGGGACGCTGGGACTACCTCTTCTCTGTCATCAAGTACTTCCGGGACGCGGGCGAAGGCTTCGTGCTCCCGGACCGCGGGAGCATCACGATGACGGCGCCGTTCATGAAGGCGTACACGGATCTTCTCGTGCGGACGTGCCACAAGCGTGGAGCGTTCGCCATGGGCGGCATGGCGGCGTTCATCCCCGACCGCTCGCTGCCGGAGGTCACCGCGCAGGCCGTCGCCAAGGTCCGTGCGGACAAGACCCGTGAGGCGACGGACGGTTTCGACGGGTCCTGGGTGGCTCACCCGGACCTCGTCGCCACCTGCCGCGAGGTCTTCGACGACGTGCTCGGTGACGAGACCAACCAGCTGCGCCTGCTCCGTGAGGACGTCGAGGTCACCGCCGACCAGCTGCTCGACGTCGCGTCGGCCGGCGGCGAGGTCACGGAAGAGGGTCTGCGCAGCAACCTCTACGTGGCCGTGGCGTACACGGCCGGGTGGTTGGCCGGGAACGGCGCCGTGGCGATCCATCACCTCATGGAGGATGCCGCCACCGCGGAGATCTCCCGGTCGCAGGTGTGGCAGCAGATCCACAATGCTGTGACGCTCGCGGACACCGGCCGGACCGTCGACGCGGCGCTGGTCCGGTCGATCCTCGGGGAGGAGTGCGACCGCCTGCGCTCCGAGGTGGGGGCAGCGGCCTTCGCGCGCGTGTACGCGCTGGCTGCCGCGCTCGTCGAGGACATCTGCCTCTCCGACGACTACACGGACTTCCTCACGGTGCCTGCCTACGAGCTCCTCGTCCGCCTGTGACCGGCCGGACCTCGCTCACCGCAGCCGACCTGGGCGAGGTCGACTCGATGCTGCGGAGCACCGACACGCTCCTCGAGACGGCGTATCCCGGTGAGCGGTCCTCGCGTCAGCCTGTCCACACGGTGTACGTGCCTGCGGACGCGTGCACGCCGACGCTCGCGCGGGAGTGGGGCGAGCGGGCTCTCGCCGCGACGTCCTACGTCGGTGGTCCTGCGGGGCTCGCCGCGGCCATCCTCGACGACGACGCGCTCGTCGCGGAGGTCGCCCCACGGGTGCAGGCCAAGCTCGAGGCCGAGCCGATCGAGGACCTGCGCCTCGACTTCGAGGACGGTTATGGCGACCGGGGTGACGCAGCAGAGGACGAGGACGCCCTCGCGGTGGTCCGTCACATCGCCACCACGGTCGCGGACGGCACCGCCCCGCCCTTCCTCGGTATCCGCTTCAAGTGCCTCGAAGCGCCCACGCGTGCTCGTGGCCTGCGCACCCTCGACCTCGTCGTCTCGGGACTCGTCGACGCAGGCGGGCTCCCAGACGGTCTCGTCCTCACGCTCGCGAAGGTCACGACGGTCGACCAGGTCGACGCGATGGTCCGGGTCTGCGAACAGCTGGAGGCCGCGCACGGCCTGCCTGCGGGCCGGTTGCGCTTCGAGATCCAGGTGGAGACGCCTCAGCTCGTCCTGGGTGCGGACGGCACCGTCCCGGTGGCGCGCGCTCTGCACCGGGCACCGGGCCGGGTGTCGTCGCTGCACTACGGGACGTACGACTACAGCGCCTCGCTCGGGATCGCAGCGCAGCACCAGGCGATGGACCACCCGGCAGCCGACCACGCGAAGCAGGCGATGCAGGTCGCGGTCGCAGGGACGGGCGTGCACCTGTCCGACGGCTCGACGAACATCGTCCCGGTCGGCTCTCCAGACGAGATCGAGGCCGCGTGGCGCCTGCACGCCCGTCTCGTCCAGCGCTCCCTGAGCGCGGGGTTCTACCAGGGGTGGGACCTGCACCCGGCCCAGCTCGTCACGCGGTTCATCGCGACCTACGCGTTCTTCCGCTCCGGCTTCGCACCCGCTGCCCGGCGCCTGGACAGCTACGTCAGCTCTCGGTCTGGCGGAGTCATGGACGAGCCCGCGACGGCCCGGGCGCTCGCCCGCTTCGTCACGAGGGGACTGTCCTGCGGCGCTCTCGACGCAGCCGAGGTCACTGCACGGTGCGGGCTCAGCCCTGACGCGCTCGACGCGCTGGCGTTCCCCGTGCGTCCGCGCGGCGCGTCGACCGGCACAGACGGTCCATCCACCCAGAGGAGCAGCACACCATGACGACACCGTCCTACTACGCACCCGCCGGCGGCCTGCCCACCCAGGCCGAGCTCCTCACGGACCGCGCGATCGTCACCGAGGCCTACACCGTCATCCCGCGCGGCGTCCTGCGAGACATCGTCACGAGCAACCTCCCTGGGTGGACCAAGACGCGTGCCTGGGTCCTCGCGCGTCCGATCGCCGGGTTCGCGACGACGTTCGCGCAGTACTCCGTCGAGGTAGCACCTGGAGGAGGCAGCGACCACCCTGAGGAGGAGGCAGCCGTCGAGTCGGTCGTGTTCGTCCTGTCTGGTGCGCTCGACCTCGTCCTCGAGGGCGAGAGCCATGTCATGGAGGCAGGCGGGTACGCGTACGTGCCTGCGGGCGCCACGTGGACGGTCGCGAACACGGGTACCGAGCCGGTGAGCTTTCAGTGGGTGCGCAAGGAGTACGAGCCGCTCGCCGGATACCGCGCGACGGCCTTCGTCACCCGGGACCAGGACGTGGCCCCACGAGAGATGCCGGACACCGACGGCGCGTGGGCCACGACGCGGTTCGTCGACCCCGACGACCTGGCCCACGACATGCACGTGAACATCGTGACCTTCCAGCCGGGCGGCACCATCCCGTTCGCCGAGACGCACGTCATGGAGCACGGGCTCTACGTCCTCGAGGGCAAGGCGGTCTACCGCCTCAACGACGACTGGGTCGAGGTCCAAGCAGGCGACTTCATGTGGCTGCGGGCGTTCTGCCCCCAGGCCTGCTACGCGGGAGGTCCGGGCCCGTTCCGCTACCTGCTCTACAAAGACGTCAACCGGCAGGTCCGGCTCACGACGCGCTGAGCGCACGGCGTCACCCGCGCCGCCGATCTCCTGAAACGTGCCAGCTGTACTATCGCGGCTCATGTGCAGCTGATGACGACGAGCGAGGACCGACCACATGCCTGAGACCGTTGACGAGCCCTGCCGCGACACCGCCTCGCTGTGCGACCTCGTCCTGCGCGGCGAGCGGGTCCTCACCCCGAGCGGCATCCGTCCGTGCGAGGTGGGCGTCCGCGACGGGATCATCGTGGCGGTCGAGCCGCTCGGTACAGGCCTGCGTGGGCGCGAGACCATCGATCTCGCCGCCGACGAGACCCTCCTGCCCGGGCTGGTCGACACCCATGTGCACGTCAACGAGCCGGGGCGAACCGAGTGGGAAGGGTTCGCGTCAGCGACCCGCGCGGCCGCTGCCGGCGGGGTGACGACCATCGTCGACATGCCGCTCAACTCCGTCCCGCCGACCGTCAGCGTCGAGGCGCTCGACGTGAAGCGTCGTGCTGCGGCGCACCAGTCGTTCGTCGACGTCGGCTTCTGGGGAGGAGCGGTGCCGGGGAACACCCCGGACCTGCGTCCGTTGCACGACGCCGGGGTGTTCGGGTTCAAGTGCTTCCTCGTCCACTCCGGGGTCGACGAGTTCCCCCACCTGGACGTCGACGAGATGGAGCGCGACCTCGTCGAGATCGCTGCGACGGACTCCCTGCTGCTCGTCCACGCCGAAGACCCGCACACGATCGACGACGCTCCCGCCCCCGACGGGCGACGCTACGCGGACTTCCTCGCGTCGCGCCCCCGTGGGGCCGAGAACGTGGCGATCGCCCACGTCATCGAGAGCGCGCGGCGCACCGGGGCCCGTGCGCACGTGCTCCACCTCTCGTCGTCTGACGCCCTGCCGATGATCGTCACCGCGAAGCGGGACGGCGTGGCGCTCACCGTGGAGACGTGCCCGCACTACCTGACGCTCGTCGCGGAGGAGGTCCCCGACGGTGGAACAGCGTTCAAGTGCTGCCCGCCCATCCGTGAGGCTGCGAACCGCGACCTCCTGTGGCAGGGGCTCGAGGACGGGACGATCGACTGCATCGTCTCTGACCACTCGCCGAGCACCCTCGATCTCAAGGACCTCGAGAACGGAGACTTCGCCGTCGCCTGGGGCGGGGTCTCGTCGTTGCAGCTGGGCCTGGCGCTCGTGTGGACGGAAGCGCGCGCTCGCGGTCTGCCGCTCGAGAGGGTCGTCCGGTGGATGTCGACGCGTCCGGCAGAGATCGCACGGCTCGAGGGCAAAGGGCACCTCGCCGTGGGGTACGACGCAGATCTCGCGGTGTTCGCTGCCGACGAGGTGCTGGTCGTGGACGTGGCGCGCCTGCACCACAAGAACCCGATCACGCCGTATGCGGGCCGGCACCTCACCGGGGTAGTGCGCACGACCTACCTTCACGGACGTCCCGTCGACTTCGTCGAGCCGACGGGACGTCTGGTGCGCCGAGGACCTCGGCGTGAGTGATGGCGGGAGCTACCCGAGGACGAGCTCGGTCGTGGTCACCCCGACCTCGGCGGTGACCTCCTGGCGGGCGTTGCCGCGCGGGGACAGGACGCGTACCTCCCACGTGCCGGGTGCGGCATAGAACCGGAATCGACCTGAGGTGCTGGCCACGACCTCTGCGGTGAACTCGCCGGTGGCGTCGTGCAGGCGGACGTAGGCCCCGCCCACAGGCTCGCCGGATATGCTGACGGTGCCCTCGATGAGGGTGGCGCCGGGCGCCGCGGCGGCGGGCAGGTTCTGGTCAGGTGCAGCGCAGCTCATCGCGTGACCATCACTTCGCGGTCTCGAGCTCGATCGGCACACCCACGAGGGAGCCGTACTCGACCCACGAGCCGTCGTAGTTCTTCACGTCCGGCTGCCCGAGCAGCTCGGACAGGACGAACCAGCTGTGGCTCGACCGCTCGCCGATACGGCAGTAGGCGATGGTGGGCTTGGTCGTGTCGAGGCCCGCAGCACCATAGATGGCTGCGAGCTCCTCGTCCGACTTGAACGTACCGTCGTCGTTCGCCGCCTTGCTCCATGGGATGTTGATCGCCGAGGGCACGTGACCGGCGCGCTGGGCGTGCTCCTGCGGAAGGTGCGCCGGGGCGAGGATCTTGCCGGAGAACTCGTCGGGTGAACGGACGTCGACGAGGTTCTTCTGACCGATCGAGGCCACGACCTCGTCACGGAAGGCCCGGATCGACAGGTCCTGGTCCTGCGCCACGTAGGTCGTGCTGGGGCGGGTGACGACGGTGTCGCTCAGGGGGCGAGACTCCAGCTCCCACTTCTTGCGACCGCCGTCGACGAGCTTGACGCTCTGGTGGCCGTAGAGCGTGAAGTACCAGAAGGCGTAGGCGGCGAACCAGTTGTTGTTGCCGCCGTAGAGCACGACCGTGTCGTCGTTGCTGATGCCCTTGGCGGACAGGAGCGCCTCGAACTGCTCTTTGTCGACGAAGTCGCGGCGGACCGGGTCCTGGAGATCGAGCTTCCAGTCCAGCTTGATCGCACCGTCGAGGTGACCTGTGTCGTAGGCGCTCGTGTCCTCGTCGACCTCGACGAAGACGAGGCCAGGAGTGTGGAGGTGTGCTTCGGCCCAGTCGGCCGAGACGAGGACGTCGTTGCGTGCCATGTGTGCGCTCCTCAGCGAGGTAGGTCCGGAGCGCTCGAGCGCGCTCGTCACGTGTGGTGTCTGCGACCGTAATGGACCTCGGTCGGAGGTCTGCGATGAATGTCACAGGATGAGACTGTCGCGGGTGGGATGTGCCTGTTTGACGGTTATCGCGCACGCTTTCCCGTCCGATGTCTCAGCATGCAAGACCAGGGTGGGCTCGTCCGGCGCACCCGAGGCTCGAGACGCCGCTGGCCCCGTGCACGGTGCGCACGGGGCCAGCGGCGGGACGACCAGGACGAGAACGTCAGGCGGGGACGTTCGCCACGCCGTCAGGAAGGAGCGTCCGCCCCAGGACCTTGTCGGAGTATCCGGTCCGGTCGAGGTACGGCGTGATGCCACCTGCGCTGAACGGCCAGCCCGCACCGAGGATCATGCAGAGGTCGATCTGCGTCGGTCCGGCGACCACGCCTTCGTCGAGCATGAGGCCCACCTCGCGAGCGAGAGACGTGAGGACCAGATCCAGCACGCCGGCCTCGTCGAGCGGAGCGGAGCGCTCCTGCGCGACCGAGTCGAAGACCTCCTGCAGAGCGGGGTCGACGTCCGCGGGGACGCCGCGCGCAGGCGCCGGCAAGACGACCGGGGTGCCGTCCGCGACGATCTTCTCCAGCCCGGGAGAAACCGGGAACCGGTCGCCGAGCTCGTCGCGCAACGACGTGAGGACGTGCAGCCCGACAGCTGGTCCCACGAGAGCGAACAGGGCGAACGGCCCCATCGGCAGCCCGAGCGGACGCAGGGCGCGGTCCGCGACCTCCACCGGCGTCCCGCGCTCGACTGCACCCACGATCTCGCCCATGAGCAGGACCAGGAGCCGGTTGACGACGAAGCCTGGGCGGTCGGCGACGAGGACAGCCGTCTTGCGGAGCGTCTTCGCGACAGCGAACGCCGTCGCCAGAGCCTCGGTCGACGTCTTCTCGGCCTGGACCACCTCGACGAGAGGCATCTGGGCGACCGGGTTGAAGAAGTGCAGGCCCACCACGCGCTCGGGGTGCGCGAGGTCGGCAGCCATCGTCGTCACCGAGAGGGCAGACGTGTTCGTCGCCAGGACGGTCTCGGCCGAGACGACCCCCTCGAGCTCAGCAAACACACGCTTCTTGAGGCTGAGCACCTCGGTCACGGCCTCGATGACGAAGTCACACGAGGCGAGGTCGCCGATCTCGGTCGTGCCGGTCACGGAGCCGAGGACCGTCGCAGCGGTGTCGCTCGACATCCGCTTCGTCGCGACGAGCTTGTCCACCGTGGCGCGCACGAAGTCGAGCCCCTTGCCCACACGCTCCTCGTCGAGGTCACGCATGATCACGGGGACGCCGAGCCGCTGCGCGAACAGCAGCGCGAGCTGAGCAGCCATGAGGCCCGCCCCGACGATGCCCACGCACGTCACCGGTCGGGCCGACCTCGGGTCGGGGGCACCCGTCGGGCGCTTGCCCTTGTTCACTGCTTCGAAGGCATAGATGCTCGCCCGGAGCTCGTCGGTGAGCAGGAGCGCCGTCAGCGCGTCCTCCTCTGCGGCGAACCCCGCGTCGAGGTCGTCGTCCCGGACAGCAGCCAGGACGTCGAGCGCCCGGTACGGCGCCGGACGAGCACCGTGGACCACCGCGTCCAGGCGCTCGCGCGCGACCGCCAGCGTGCCGTCCCACACCTGCTGCGACTCACGCTCCGGACGGGTCACGCTCACCTCGCCGCGCACCACCGCGGCAGCCCAGACGATCGACTGCTCGAGGAAGTCGGCCGCGTCGAAGAGCGCGTCGGCGATCCCGATCGAGAACGCCTCAGCAGCCTTGTACGGCTTGTTCGCCGCAGGACGAGCGACGATGACCTCGAGCGCCTTCTCCAGCCCCACGATCCGTGGGAGGTGGTAGCACCCGCCCCACCCAGGGACGAGACCGAGAGCCGTCTCCGGCAGCCCGACCGCGGGAACGTCGCTCGAGATCGTCCGGTACGCACAGCTCAGCGCGATCTCCAGCCCACCACCGAGCGCGACACCGTTGATGAACCCGAACGTCGGGACGCTCATCTCGGTGAGCAGGCGGTACGCATCGTGCCCCGACGATGCGAGGTGCTTCGCAGCATCGGCGCCGGCCAGCTCCTTCGCGCTCGTCAGATCGGCGCCGGCCACGAAGAAGTACGGCTTCCCGGTGACAGCGGCCGCGACGATCTCTCCTGCCGCGGCACGGCGCGACACCTCCGTGAGCGTGAGCGTGAGCTCAGCGAGCCCCTGCTGACCGAAGGTCGTCGGTTTGGTGTGGTCGAGCCCGTTGTCGAGCGTGACGAGCGCGAGCGTGCCCGTGCCTCCCGGGAGGGCGACGTCCCGGACGTACGAATGGGTCACGCGCTCCGCGCTCGCGGACGAGGTGGTCGGGTCCTGCTGTCCTGCCGTCGTGTCAGACATGTGCTTCCCCTCAGTTCTCGGTCGTCGTGGACGCGTGCGTGGTCGTGTGCCCGGAGTAGTCCGCGTGGTGCGGGTTCTCCCAGACGACGGTGCCGCCCATGCCGAGCCCGACGCACATGGTCGTGAGGCCGTAGCGCACGTCCGGGTTCTCCTCGAACTGGCGGGCGAGCTGCGTCATGAGGCGCACGCCGGACGAGGCGAGCGGGTGCCCGACAGCGATGGCCCCGCCGTACCTGTTGACGCGGGAGTCGTCGTCCGAGAGCCCGAAGTGGTCGAGGAACGTGAGGACCTGGACGGCGAAGGCCTCGTTGATCTCGAAGAGCCCGATGTCGTCGATCGTCAGACCTGCGTTCGCCAGCGCACGCTCGGTCGAGGGGATGGGGCCGTAGCCCATGATCTCCGGGTCGACGCCCGCGTAGGCGAACGAGACGAGGCGCATGCGGGCGGGGAGCCCGAGCTCGTCGACCACGTCACCTGCCGCGAGCAGGCACATCGACGCTCCGTCGGTGAGCGGAGAGGCGTTCCCCGCGGTGATGCGGCCGCCCGGTCGGAACGGCGTCTTGAGGTTGGCGATGTCGGCCATCGAGGTGCCTGGGCGGGCCAGCTCGTCCGCGGTCGCCAGACCCCATCCGGCGTCGGACCGGACCGCGATCGGGACGAGGTCGGGGGAGATCTGGCCTGCTGCGACCGCAGCGGCATACTTCGCCTGGCTCGCGACGCCGTAGGCGTCGGCGCGCTCCTTCGTCAGGTGCGGGAACCGGTCGTGGAGGTTCTCCGCGGTCGCGCCCATGACCAGCGCCGTGGAGTCGACGAGCTTCTCCGAGACGAACCGAGGGTTCGGATCGGCGTCGAAGCCCATCGGGTGGTGGCCCATGTGCTCGACGCCGCCGGCGAGGGTGACGTCCTGCTGGCCGAAGCCGATCGCGGAGGCGGTCGTCGTGACCGCGGTCATCGCACCGGCGCACATGCGGTCGATGGCGAACCCAGGGACGGACTTGGGGAGCCCCGCGAGCACGGCGACCGAGCGTCCGAGAGTGAGGCCCTGGTCGCCGGACTGCGTCGTCGCGGCGATGGCGACCTCGTCGATCCGTTCGGCGGGGAGCTCGGGGCGGCGCCGGAGAAGCTCTCGGACGGTCTTGACGGCGAGGTCGTCTGCGCGCGTCGCGGCGTAGAGGCCGTCGGGGCGGGCCTTGCCGAACGGGGTCCTCACCCCTTCGACGAAGACGACGTCGCGTACCACGGGACGGTGGGCGGGAGCGGGCATGAAGACTCCTGACTGAAGGACGACTGTGTCCGGGATGCGGGTGGGCCCGTCGGGCCGAGTTACAGGCTACCGGCAGTTTCAGTAAAAAGCACAGAGCGTTGTCTTCAGGTGTGCAAGGGCTCAGGTCCGGGGGTGGTCCGCCGTCGATGTGGTAGCGCGCTCGCTCAGGCGTGCTCGCCCAGGGCTTCGAAGAGGAGGCCTGCTGTGAGCTCGACCTGCCACGCGCGCGCGCCGCCCTCGCGCAACCGTTCTTCGACCGCCGCGAGAGTCGTCTCGGCGGGCGGGCGCCAGCAGACCCGTCGGAGCAGGTCTGGCTGGAGAAGGTTCTCCAGCGGAACTGAGTGTGCCTCCGACAGCCGGGCCATCCCTGCGCGCGCGTACGCGAGGCGCGCTGCCGCGTCGGGGTCGCGGTCGGCCCACACCTTGGGCGGCGGGGGTGCGTCTGTGCGCGGGCCCTTGGTGTCCGGGAGCTCGCTCTCCGGGAGGGCGAGCGCGATGTCGATCGCGCGTTGCCACAGTGCCGCACGTCGCCGGGTCGCTGGACCGCCGAACGCATGGACCCGTGTCAGCTCGCCGACAGACCGTGGCAGCGCGGTCGCCGCAGCGATGATCGCACGGTCCGGCAGGACGCGTCCGGGCGCGATGTCCCGCGACTGCCCGAGACGGTCGCGGGCGATCCACAGCTCACGGACGACAGCGAGCATCCGACGGTCGCGCAGACCGTGGACACCGTGCACCCTGCGCCACGGGTCGACCCGCGGTGCAGGCGGGGCCATGGTGCGAACGGCCTCGAACTCTTGCTCGGCCCACCCGAGCTTTCCTGCGGCCTCGAGCCGGGCAGCCATGATGTTGCGCAGCTCGATGAGGACCTCGACGTCGAGCGCCGCATAGCGCAACCACTCGTCGGGCAGCGGCCGGGTCGACCAGTCCACCGCGGAGTGCTCCTTGGCGAGACCGAGCCCGAGCAGTTCTGCGACGACCGCCGCGAGCCCCACCCGGTCGAGCCCGAGGAGCCGTGCGCCGAGCTCGGTGTCGAAGACCCGTGACGCGTGCAGGTTCTGCTCCGCGAGACCAGGTAGGTCTTGGGACGCTGCGTGGAAGATCCACTCGACGCCTTCGAGGGCGTCGGAGACTGTGGAGAGGTCGGGCAGAGGGACCGGATCGATGAGCACCGTGCCGGTTCCTTCGCGTCGCAGCTGGACGAGGTAGGTCCGCTGCCCGTAGCGATAGCCCGACGCGCGTTCGGCGTCGACGGCGACCGGGCCGGTCCCCGCGGAGAGCTGACGGACGGCGCGGGCCAGCTCGGCGTTCGTCGTGAGGACGTCCGGGACACCGTCGGCGGGCTCGGTGAGGAGCGTGATCTCGAGAGCAGGCGCCTCGGTCTGCTCGGTGGCGTCGTCGGGGTCCGGCGGTCCGGGCACCGTCTCCTCGGGAACGCTGGTGGACGTGGTGTCAGGTGTGGACGGCATCAGTTCAGGACACTCCCCGCGGAACGCGGTGCGACGGGAACGGCGTGACGCCGTCCGGATAGGTGGGCAGGCCCGTCGTCATGCACAGGAGACCTGACCAGGCCGCGAGGTGCGGTCCGAGGTCGAACGGTACGCCGCCGCGAGGCGATGGCTCCGGAGGGGTCCACGAGGCGCGGATCTCGATCTCGGTCTCTGGTTCGCGCATGCTCAGCGCCCCGAAACTCTCCGAGACCACCCGGGTCACCGTGCCCCCCTGTGCGTGCGCGCGCGCACCGGAGAGCATGAAGGACTCCTCGAGCCACGACCACGCGACCTCGGCGAGCAACGGGTCTGCTCCCATCTCGGGATCGAGCGTCGCACGGACGAGCGTCACCAAGCGGTACGTGCCCTCCCAGACGTCCTGACCTGCCGGGTCGTGGAGCACGATGAAGCGGCCTGAGGCGCTGTGGCCCGATCGTTCGAGCTCGGGGGAGACCATCTCACCGTTGAGCGCTGCCGAGAACGGAGCGATCTTGCGGGGTGCCGGCACCTCGGTCAGCTGGACCTCGGGTCGCACCCGTGCTGCACGCAGGGAACGCAGCGCGCTGAGGAAGCCCTCGGGGACGTCTGTCTGGTCGGCCGTGATCACCAGTGCAGACTACGGCCGCGGTCCGGCATCTGAGCGGACCGCCGCGCGGACCAGTACGTTTCGAGACACTCGCACTATTCTGGGTCCCGTACTGCGCTCGTCCACGCCACCGTCGGCGAGCCGCTCGGCGATCAAGGAGAACCTGCATATGTCTGCACCTGCACAGATCGGTGTGACCGGTCTGGCTGTCATGGGCCGCAACCTCGCCCGGAACTTTGCACGGCACGGCTACACGGTCGCTGTGCACAACCGGTCGTTCGCGAAGACGGAGTCTCTCGTCGCTGATCACGGTGACGACGGCACGTTCGTCGCGTCGGAGAGCATGGCGGACTTCGTGGCCTCGATCGAGCAGCCTCGCAAGGTTGTCATCATGGTCAAGGCAGGTGGCCCGACGGACGCGGTCATCGACGAGCTCATCCCTCTTCTCGACGAGGGCGACATCATCATCGACGCAGGTAACGCGCACTTCCCCGACACCCGTCGGCGTGAAGAGCGGCTCCGGGGACTCGGTCTCCACTTCGTCGGGACCGGCGTCTCCGGCGGTGAAGAAGGCGCACTCAACGGCCCGAGCATCATGCCCGGTGGCTCCGAGGAGTCCTACGTGACGCTCGGCCCGATCCTCGAGGACATCTCAGCGAAGGTCGACGGCGTCCCCTGCTGCACCTACGTGGGTCCCGACGGGGCCGGGCACTTCGTCAAGATGGTGCACAACGGCATCGAGTATGCCGACATGCAGCTCATCGCGGAGGCGTACGACCTCCTTAAGCAGGGCCTCGGCGCCACGGCAGCCGAGATCGGCCAGATCTTCGCCGAGTGGAACACCGGCGACCTCGAGTCGTTCCTCATCGAGATCACGGCAGACCTCCTCCAGCACGTCGACGCCGAGACCGGCTCCGCGTTCGTCGACATCATCCTCGACCAGGCAGAGCAGAAGGGCACCGGCCGGTGGACCGTGCAGAACGGTCTCGATCTCGGGGTCCCCATCACGGGCATCGCCGAGGCGACCTTCGCGCGAGCCCTGTCCGGGTCAACCCCCCAGCGCACCGCGGCTCGCGGAGTTCTTCGTGCCGAGGCCGGCACATGGGCCGTCGAAGACCGTGACGCATTCATCGAGGACGTGCGGCTCGCCCTGTACTCCTCGAAGGTGGTCGCCTACTCCCAGGGGTTCGACCAGATCGCTGCCGCCTCGGAGGAGTTCGGCTGGAACATCGACCGCGGCGCCATGGCGCGCATCTGGCGGGGTGGCTGCATCATCCGTGCGCGCTTCCTCAACCGCATCACCGAGGCCTACGAGCGTGACGAGAACCTCTCGCTGCTGCTCGCGGACCCGCACTTCACCGAGTCGGTCGGCAACGGCGTCTCGGCCTGGCGCCGCGTCGTCTCCTCCGCCGCCCTCAACGGTGTGCCCACGCCGGCCTTCTCGTCGTCGCTCGCGTACTACGACGGGGTGCGCGCCGAGCGTCTGCCGGCCGCGCTCATCCAGGCGCAGCGAGACTTCTTCGGTGCGCACACCTACCAGCGCGTGGACAAGCCCGGTGTGTTCCACACCGAGTGGTCCCTCGACCGCACGGAGACTGCCCAGTGACGCTGAGCGCTCACCAGCAGGGAGCGAGCCCGGAGGCCGTGAAGCACGAGGACATCCTCCCGGTCCTCCTCGGCGCCGACATCGGGGTCTACGCGCTCGCACGCGCGTTCCACGAGGAGTACGGGGTCCGGTCCATCGTCATCAGCGGCATCGCTGTCGGGGCCGTCGCTGACTCGTCCATCATCGAGAACTCGCTCGTCGACGACAGCCACGACCCTCGTCAGCTCGTCGACCGTGCGCTCGAGGTCGCCAGCAAGAACCCTGGCCGGCGTCTCGTCCTCTTGGCGAACTCCGACTGGCTCGTCCGCGTCATCGTCCAGAATCGCGTCGAGCTCGAGAAGCACTTCGTCGTGCCTTTCCTCTCCGAGGAGATCCTCGACCGCATCTCCGACAAGGCGACCTTCGCGGAGATCTGCGACACGCTCGGGATCAGCGTGCCCCGGACGATCGTCCAGGACTTCGCCGGTGCCGCCGAGTCTGGATGGGCACCCGTGCCCGTCGACGTCGGGTTCCCGCTCATCGCCAAGGCAGCGAGCAGCGCCGACTACCAGGACGTCGAGTTCGAGGGCAAGAAGAAGGTCTTCGAGATCGCGACCCAGGCGGAGCTCGACGACCTGTGGGTCTCGTTGCAGGCAGCCGGTTTCCGGGGCAGGTTCGTCGTCCAGGAGCTCATCCCGGGCGACGACACCCAGATGCGGTCCATCACCTCGTACGTGGACTCCCGTGGGGAGATCACCCTCCTGTGCTCGGCGCACGTGCTCCTCGAGGAGCACACGCCCACCGGGCTCGGCAACCCGGCGGCGATGGTCACCCGGCGGTTCGACGACATGCTCGAGCAGGCGCGGGAGTTCCTCGTCGCGACCGGCTACGTCGGGTTCGCGAACTTCGACGTCAAGGTGGACCCGCGTGACGGGTCGTTCCGGTTCTTTGAGGTGAACCCGCGCATCGGGCGGAACAACTACTACCTCACCGCAGCCGGTGCGAACCCCATGAGGTTTCTCGTCGAGGACAGGGTCTACGGACGGTCGGTGAAGCCTGTCGTCGTCGACAACGAGATCCTCTACTCGATCCTGCCGAACAGGTTGCTCCTGCGGTACGTCGTCGACCCTGCGCTGCGCGCGATGGTCGTTGGCCTCATGAAGTCCGGGAAGGTGGTCCACCCGCTGCGCTACAGCGAGGACGCCTCCGTCAAGCGGCGCACGTACGTGTCGCTCGCGCTCCTCAACCAGGTGCGCAAGTTCCGGACGCACTACCCGCGCCTGACGACCACGGGCTTCTGACGCACGAGACCGCACGAGCCCGGCAGCCGGATCATCGGCTGCCGGGCTCGCGTCGTCGAGGCACGATCAGGTGCGGCTCGGCTCAGCCGATCTCGCTCGTCCGGGTGTACATGTGGAGGACGGGGACGTGGAGCTCGTCGCGCGCACGCGAGGCCCAGTCGCGGCGGAAGGTGTCCTCCAGCGCGTGCGGGTACGTCACGACGATGATCTCGCGGACGCCCCCGACGGCGACGGCGTTGCGCAAGGCCGGCAGCGGGTCATCCTCGACGACGACACCCGAGGCCGCGCACCCGACCGTCTGGAACTCGGCGATGCTCAGCGCCAGCTGTTCGCTCGCCTCGGCACGGGCGTCCCGCTCGGTCGGCTCGCCCGCCGTCGCGTCGTCCCACGCCTGCTTGAACTGTCCGGACGCGAGGTGGTTGAACAGCGAGCCCAAGAGGCTGCGTTCAGTGTCGGCAGGTACGAGCACACGGTAGTCGAGCTCTTCGCCCGGGTGCAGTCCGACGATGTGCTGCACGTCGAAGTCGTCGAGAGTGTCTTCGGTCAGGACAAGGATGGTCTCGGTCACATCGTTCACACTACCGGCGCGGGCGTAGTTTGTCGGATGACCCACCGTGCGAGGAGGACGCCGTCTGCGTGGAGCAGGTGGCCGAGGCGGGCCTGGGGGCGACCGGTGAACCCGTCCGCGTTCACGACGGGCCGTGCTGCGTCGCCTCCGAGGACGTGCGGGCTCGTCGTCAGGCAGAGGTCGTCGACGAGGTCGGCCTCGAGCATGCTTCCGAGGAGCGTAGGACCGCCCTCGCAGAGCACTCGGGTGAAGCCTCGCTCGGCGAGGCCCTCGAGTGCTGCGCCGAGGTCGACCTGGTCGTCTCCGCACACGACGACCCGGTCCGCTGGGACGGTCGTAGGCAGCCTCGTGCGCCCGAGCTCGGACGTGACGACGTACGGGTGCTCGTCGGAGCCGGTGCCGGTCATCGACTCGGGCAGGTGCCCGCCGCGCGTGACGACGGCAGTCGGCAGGCGGGGCGACCGGCCGGCCGCGGCGCGTGCACCGGCCAGCCCGCGCGGCACAGTCAGCGGCGGGTATCCCTCGGCCCGTGCAGTACCTGCACCGACGAGGACGATGTCCGACAGGGCCCGCAGCACGCGAAAGACCCGGTAGTCGGCCTGGCTGTTGATCGACCCGGAGCGTTCGTCCGCACCCCAGGACGCACCGTCGATCGTCGAGATCATCGATGCTCGGACGAACGCGCTCCGTCCTGTCGGCGCGGGCGGGTGCGCGTACAGGGCGCACAGGGTTGGCTCGTCCGGTGCGTGTGGCAGCCGAGAGCCGGTCGGCGCACCGGCCAGGTCGCTGGACGAGAAGAGCACGTCGACATCTGGGAACGTGCCTGCTGTCATGGGGCAGGCACCGCAGCGACCGCGTCGCGGACCTGGCGCTGGACCCGTCCGAGCATCGACGACATCCCGGCCAGGCGCAGCGGGCTGATGAGACCGCCGAAGCCGAGCCGGACCGGGAGGTCGCTGGGCACAGCCAGTACAGCGCCAGCGTCAAGGTCGGCGAGACCTTCTGTGAGGATCCCGGCGAACCCTCGCGTCGTCGGCGCCTCGTCGGGGGCTGAGTAGTGGACCGTCACCGCGTGCGGGGCGACGGGCGCGACCTCAGCGGCGACGAACACGGGGGACTGGCACTCCTGGACGCGCTCCATGAGCGACGTGTCCGACGCATAGGGCTCGGGAACCTCGGCGACCGAGGCTCCCATCTCGACGAGCATCTCGAGCCGCTGAGCGGGCGCGAGCGCACGGAGCTCCTCGACGAGACCGGCCAGCGCGGCGGGCAGGTCGGCGGCGGGCTGAGACGAAGCAGACGTGGTGATCGACACAGCACCAGCCTAGAGGTTCGCCAGTAGGCTTGTCCGTCGTGACTGTCTCCCTGCCGCACCTGACCGACGTCCGCCCGAACGTCCCTGTCGAGCGGCTCCTGGCAGACCTCGTGCCGCCGCGCCACTTCGCGGCTGCCTCCTTCGGTTCCTATCGTGCCGATCCCGTCCACCCGAGCCAGCAGGCGACCGTCGACCGCCTCGTCGAGGTGGCTGCCGGGCTCTCGGCGTCGTCCACCGGGTGGCTCAAGCGGCTCGTCGGCGCGCGGTCGGGCTCTCAGGTCGCGATCTATCTCGACGGCGGCTTCGGCGTCGGCAAGACGCACCTGCTCGCCTCGCTCGCGCACGCGGTCGGTACCGAGGCGAGCGCCTACGGCACCTTCGTCGAGTACACCAACCTCGTCGGAGCGCTCGGGTTCGCCAAGACGGTCGAGGCGCTCTCGACGAAGCGGCTCGTGTGCATCGACGAGTTCGAGCTCGACGACCCGGGGGACACCGTCCTCATGTCTCGTCTCTTGCGCGAGCTCGCCGACCGCGGGATCTCGCTCGCCGCGACGTCCAACACGCTCCCGGACTCTCTTGGAGAGGGACGCTTCGCCGCCGATGACTTCCTCCGGGAGATCCAGGCGATGTCAGCACGCTTCGAGGTGCTGCGGGTCGACGGCGAGGACTACCGGCACCGCACTCTCGTCGCCGGAGCCTCGAGCGTCTCGGACTCGGCCGTGGCAGACGCGGTCCGTGGCCGTCCGGGTGCCCTGATCGACGACTTCGACGAGCTCCTGAGCCACCTCTCGCACGTCCACCCGAGCCGCTACGGTGCGTTGCTCGACACGGTGACGCTCCTCGGGCTCACCGGTGTGCACCCCGTGAGCGACCAGTCCGCGGCCCTGCGCCTCGTGGTCCTCGTCGACCGGCTCTACGACCGCGACGTGCCCGTGCTTCTCGGAGGCTCGGGCGAGGCAGACCTGTTCAGCGACGAGATGCGCGCAGGCGGCTACCGCAAGAAGTACTACCGGGCGCTGTCCCGGCTCGGGTCGCTCGCCGCAGACGGCCGGGAGCTGGTCGAGCAGGCCGTCTGAGCGCGGACGGCGCCTGGTGCGCTGGGACGGTCAGTCGACGACGACCCGGTGCCACACGTCAGCGTGGGCATCGATGTAGGCGATGTCGTGGAGGTAGAGGTCGGCGTGGCCGTCGGCGATGTGCCGGGCGAATCCTGCGTCCCCTGCGTCCGCGGCAGCCTGCATGAAGTCCACGAGGGACTGCAGCCGCGGCACGAGCATCGCGACCGTGGCGGCTCGCTGCTCCGCGGTGGCACCGTACGCGTCGAGCAGCTGCCGGGCGCGACTCGCCTGGTCGCTCGTGCTGCCGAACCCGTCCCCGTTCTCCGGTCGGGTCAAGGGCGCGAACCGGTAGAGCGCGTAGGCGAGGTCCCACGAACGAGGCCCGGGACGCACGGTGTCGAAGTCGATGATCGCGACCGCCTCGCCGTCGCGGAAGACGCAGTTGTAGGGCGCGAAGTCGCCGTGGCAGAGAACTTCTACGGGGTCGAGCGAGCCGAGCTGCCATCCCTCGAGGCCGCGAGGAAGGGCGCTCGTGGTGGCGTCGTGGAACCGGCGCAGGAGGCGCCCCGCCGAGACGAGCGCGGACTCGCTGCGGACCTGCGCAGACAACGGGTAGTTGCCCACCTCGCCGGGCACGTAGTCGAGGATCTCGCGTCCGTGCTCGTCGAGACCGAGCGCTCGCGGGGCTCCGTCGAAGCCGTCCTCGCGCAGGTGGTGCAGCAGCTCGTGCACGGCGGGCGTCCACGAGCGCACGGGCCGCCTGACGGTGTCACCGACGCGGCTGACACGCGTGACGCCGCCGCCCTCGAGGACCTCTTCGGTCGCGGGACAGGTCGAGGGCGGCGCGTTCGTCGGAGCTGCATCTGCGGTGGAGGGCACGGCGCAGTCTTTCACAGGGAGGGATCAGCTCTCGGCGAGCCGGAGGCGTTCGTGCTCGACGTCGAAGTCTGCCGCGGGCCAGCCGAGGTCGAGCCCCTCCAGGGCGTCGAGCAGCAGGCGGGAGACCGCCAGCCGTGCGTACCACTTGTGGTCGGCAGGGATGACGTGCCACGGGGCGACCTCGGTGCTCGTCTTGTCGAGGATCGCCTGGTAGGCCTCCTGGTACCGGGGCCACTCCAGGCGCTCGTCGATGTCGCCCGGGTTGAACTTCCAGTACTTGTCAGGGCGATCGAGGCGCTCGGTGAGGCGAGCCTTCTGCTCGTCGAGCGAGACGAACATGGCCACCTTGATGATGGTCGTGCCGGCGGCAGCGATCTCCGCCTCGAAGGCGTTGATCTCGTCGTACCTGCCCGACCACACGTCTTCGGGGACGAGATCGTGCACACGGACGATGAGCACGTCCTCGTAGTGCGAGCGGTCGAACACCCCGAGGTAGCCGGGCTCTGGCAGGGCGCGGCGGATCCGCCACAGGTAGTTCTGAGCGAGCTCTTCTTCGGTCGGCGCGCCGAAGGAGCGGTGCTGGACGCCTTGAGGGTCGACGAGCCCGACCACGTGGCGCACGATCCCGCCCTTGCCGGCGGTGTCCATGCCTTGCAGGACGAGGAGCACGGACCGTGAGCCGCCCGAGCGTCCTTCGGCGAACAGTCGTTCCTGGAGCTCGGAGAGCCGCTTTCCGTAGCTCGCGAGGGTGTCCTCGGCCTTCTTCTTGCCGTCCGACCATCCGGGCGTCGAGGCGCGGTCGAAGTCGTCGATGGAGAATCCTGGCCCGACCCGCAGCACCTCGGTCGGTGACGCGTCCCAGCCGTCGGGGCTCTTCACCTTCTTCGGGCTCGTCGTCTTCTTCGAGCTCGTGGACTTTTTCGTGTGCTTGGACTTCTTCGAGTGCTTGGACTTCGACATGCTGCCTCCGACGGTGATCGAGATGGATGCGGGTCGAGCGTGCGTACGGTGCGGTCTAGCTCGCGCCTCGGACGACTGCCACCGTGCGGGGCGGCAGGTGCAGGCGTGGCGGGGAATCGAGGTGCGCGTCGAGCCGTGCACCGTTCCACCCGGCGAGGAGCACCGAGCCGGTCGTCACGGGCACGACCGAGGTGTCGTGCCCGCGGTTGAGCAGCACGCGGACCCCACCACGGAGCACCTCGAGGACGGGGGAGTCGTCGTCTCCGTCGACCTGGGTCGCATCGAGCCGTCCCGATGCGATGTCGGGCTCGGATCGACGAAGGTCGATGAGTGTGCGGTACCAGGCGAGCAGGCGAGCGTGCTCGCCCCGGTCCAGCTCGTCCCAGTCCAGGACGCTCGCATCCCTGGTGGCTGGGTCCTGCGGGTCGGGGACGACGAAACCGTCCCCGTACATCTCGCTCCACCCGTGACCCGAGAACTCGCGGGCGCGTCCTTCGCTCACGGCTCGGGCGAGGTCCGCGTCGGTGAAGTCGGCGAAGAATCGCCAGTCGGTCGACGCACCCCACTCCTCACCCATGAAGATCATCGGGGTGAACGGCGACGTGAGGACGAGGGCTGCAGCCATCGCCAGCCCGCCGGCGTCGAGGGTGTCCGACGGGCGGTCGCCGCGCGCACGGTTGCCTACCTGGTCGTGGTCCGACGCGAACGCGACGAAGCGGTGCCCGTCGGTGTCGCGCGGCACAGGGTGCCCCCAGGCCTTCCCGCGGAACGTCGAGTGGTCGCCGTCGTGGACGAACGCTCCCACGAGGGCCTTGCGCAGGACGGCGACGGGTCCGAAGTCGACGTAGTAGCCGTGCCGCTCACCTGTGAGCAGCGCGTGCACCGCGTGGTGCACGTCGTCGGCCCACTGGGCGGTCATGCCGCGTCCGCCGGCAGCCGTCGGCGTGACGGTGCGCGGATCGTTCTCGTCCGACTCCGCGACGAGGCTCAGCGGACGCCCCAGCTCGTGGGAGAGGGCCTCGACCGCGTCGGAGAGCTCGGCGAGGATGTGCGGCGTCGAGTCGTCGACGAGAGCGTGCACGGCATCGAGGCGGAGCGCGTCGACGTGGAAGTCCCGCATCCACCGTAGGGCGTTGTCGATGATCCAGCGGCGGACCTCCGACGATCCCGCTCCGTCGAGGTTGATGCCCTGGCCCCACGGCGTGTGGTGGTCGTCGCTGAAGTACGGCCCGAACGTCGAGGTGTAGTTCCCCGTCGGTCCGAGGTGGTTGTAGACGACGTCGAGCACCACGCCGAGCCCGTGGCCGTGCGCCGCGTCGACGAAGCGCTGGAACGCGGCCGGGCCTCCGTACGGTTCGTGGACCGCGAAGAGGTCCACACCGTCATAGCCCCAGCCGTGGCGGCCGTCGAACGCGGCGACAGGCATGACCTCGACGAGGTCCACCCCGAGGTCGGCGAGGTACCCCAGCCGGGCGATCGCGGAGTCGAACGTCCCCTCGGCGGTGAACGTGCCCACGTGCAGCTCGTAGACGACCGAACCCAGGACGCTCACCCCAGGCCATGCGTCGTCGTCCCAGTCGTGCACCGTGGCGTCAAAACGCTGGCTCGGACCGTGGACACCGAACGGTTGGCGCGGGCTACGAGGATCTGGTCGTGCCGGTCCGCCGTCGATGCTGAAGGCGTACAGAGCATCGTCGGCGAGGGGCTCTGCGCGCGCGGTCGGCACCGACCACCAGCCGTCTCCGAGCGCGACGTCGCGGGCCATCTCGACCCGGTCCTCCACCGTGTCCGTGCGGGGTACGTCCTCGGCACCTCCAGCGGGTGGGAGCACGAGCTCGACGCGGTCCGCGCGAGGTGCCCAGACACCGAGGGCAGCCGTGACGGCCGCGCGCGTACCCGAGAGGTTCTCGGCAGCAGTCATGACTCGGTCTCCGGGATGAGGAGGGCGACAGGGTAGGTCTCGAGCAGCGGGGCGATCTGCTGGTGACCGCCGTCGAGCACACGGTCGGTGAGCACGTCCCGCCATCGTCCCTCAGGCAGCGTCACCGTGTGCTCCCGCCAGCCGCCGAGCCGCTGCAGGCTCCCGGCACCCCGCGTCGCGAGCGTGACGACCCGTGGGCCGTCCCCCTCGGTCCGCGCGAACGTCAGGACGCATCCGGACGAGGCTGCGAGCGGCCGGTACCCGGCGTCCGGACCGATGAACGCCCCGGGGTAGGAGCGGCGGACCCGCAAGGCCGCAGCGGTGACGAGCAGCTTCTCCTCGGAGAGGTCCCGAGGGTTGCTCCCGGCATCGAGACGCCCGAGCCGCTCGACGAGGTCGTCGGCGTCGATCGGCTGACGGTTGTCAGGATCGACCAGCGTCGGGCGGAACAGCTCCGTGCCCTGGTAGACGTCCGCCACCCCGGGCATCGTCAGCTGGACGAGCTTGATCCCGAGGCTCGCCGCCCGGACAGCGCTCGCGGTGCGCTCGGTCCACGCGTCGAAGAGCCCGACGACCACAGGGTCCTCGAGCGCACGACGCGCAAGGTTCATGACCGCGTCCTCGTACGCCTCGACGGGCTCGGTCCACGTCGTCCACGTCTTCGCCTCACGGACCGCCTTGAGCAGGTACGTCGTCAGGCGCTCGGCCGTGATTGGTCCGTCGAGGCCCCACGTGCCCGCGATCGTCTGCCACACGAGATACTCGGTCCGCCCGTCGAGCAACCTGCTCCGCGACGGAGCCGTGTGCGCCTGGAGGGCGTCGACGAGCGCCGCCCACTCCTCGGCGAACTCGGACAAGACGCCGAGCCGGGCCCGTGTGTCTTCGTTGCGCTTGGTGTCGTGGGTCGAGCCGGTCGTCTGTGCGAGTGGTGTCTGGGTCGCAAAGCGTTCTGCGAACGCGTGCCAGTCGTCGGTGCTCACCGCGAAGCGTGCAGGCTCGCCACCGACCTCGCAGAGGGACGTCAGGTGCATCCAGCGGTAGAACGCCGTGTCCTCGACGCCCTTGGCCATGACGGCACCGCACACCTGCTGGAAACGGATGACGAGCTCGTCGCGTCGTGTCTCGCGTCGACGACCGGCCGAACCGGTCTCCTTGCCCAGGAGCAGGTCGACGAGCATGTCGAGCGTCTCCTGGCGCACGGCGTCGACGTGGGCCCGAGCGACAGCCGCAGCCGCTTCCATGGCCTGCACGGACTCCCGGCGCGTGTCCGCACCAGGGACCACGTAGGCGCGGTACCGGTCGAACGCGACGAGGAGCTCGACGAAGCACTCGTTGAGCGCGCGCCAGGTGTGGTCGCGCAGACGAGGGTCGTCGCGGCAGATGGCGGCCGCCAGGTCGGTCAGACGGTGGACCTCGGCGTACAGAGGGCCGTGGACGATCTCTCGCTTCGAGGTCTCCACGACCTCGGGCAGGTCGTCGCCCTCGTCGCCGGTGATCCGGTGCATGAGGCTGGCCAGCCGAGACTCGCCCGTCGGTTCGACGAACGTGGACTGGAGCCGCCACAACCCTTCGTAGCCGGTGGTCCCGACGGTCTCCCAGTCGCGCGGGACCTCCTCCTCGCCCGCGAGGATCTTCTCGACGGACACCCACGCGCCGCCCGACTTCTCTGCGAGACGGCTGAGGTACCCCGACGGGTCGGCGAGCCCGTCCGGGTGATCGATGCGCAGCCCGTCGACGATGCCCTCGTCGAGCAGCTCGAGGATCAGTGCGTGCGTCTCGTCGAAGACCTCAGGGTCCTCGACCCGGATCGCTGCCAGGGTGCCCACGTCGAAGAACCGTCGGTAGTTGAGCTCCTCGTCACCGACCCGCCAGTGGGCGATCCGGTAGAACTGGCGGTCGACGAGCTCCGCGAGGGGGAGCGACTCCGTCCCCTTCCGCACGGGGAACACGTGGTCGAAGTACCGCAGGACGGTCTGCTCGCCGTCGCACCCAGGGATCTCCTCGACCTCGACCGTCAGGTCGCCGGACGCGAGCACGTCGCCGATGCGACCGCCGAGCACGGGCATGAGGAGCGCACCCTCGCCGCCCGACCAGTCGACGTCGAACCACCGCGCGAACCGTGACTCCGGCCCTTCGGAGAGTACCGACCACAGCGCGGCGTTGTGCCACGCGGGGGTCGGGACCGCCATGTGGTTGGGGACGATGTCCAGCACGAGGCCGAGGCCGGCCTCGTGCGCGACGGCGGCGAGCCGGTCGAGACCGGCCCGCCCACCGAGCACGTCGCTCACCCGCAGGTGGTCCACGACGTCGTAGCCGTGCGTAGACCCTGGCGCCGCCGCGAGGATCGGTGACAGGTACAGGTGCGTCACTCCTAGTGACGCGTAGTACCCCGTCCGCGCAGCGACGTCGTCGAACGTCAGGTCCGCACCCAGCTGCAGGCGATACGTCGAGACGGGCACCACCTTGCCCGGCGACGGAGCGCGACGGCTGGACACCCGCTCGCCCTGGGTCGTCGTCTCGGGCTGTCCAGGTGTCTGCGGGTCTGACATCGAAGCTCCTTCGGGTACGGGTGCCGCTACTCGCCGAGCGGCGGCCGCGTCAAGAAGACCACGCTCCGCCCCGTGACGCATATCGTGGCACCCGCCTCGACGGTCGTGGCGCTCGTCACCGGCAGATCCACAGGTGTGGTCGTCGAGATGAGCGGTGAAGCGTCCAACGGCGGGGTCGCTGTGTCGAACACTATCGTCCACTCAGCACCGAAGCTCGCGTCGGGGATCGTGAACTCCAGCTCGTCGTGGTGGGCGTTGAAGAGCATGAGGAAGCTGTCGTCGGTGATGGTCTCGCCACGTGGTCCAGGCTCGCCGATCGCCTCACCGTTGATGAACACCGCGACCGAGCGGGCGAAGCCCTCGTTCCACGCGCCGTCCTGCATGTGCTCGCCGTCGACGTTCAGCCACGCGATGTCACCCAGAGACGTGTCCGTCCAGTCGTGGTCGCCGTTGAAGAACCGACGACGGCGGAGCACGGGGTGGCGCAGCCGCAGGTGCACGAGCTGTTGGGTGAAGCGCAGCAGGTCCTGCTTCTCGCTGTCGAGGTCCCAGTCCATCCAGGCGAGCTCGTTGTCCTGGCAGTAGACGTTGTTGTTGCCCTTCTGGGTGCGTCCGATCTCGTCGCCGTGGGCGATCATCGGTACGCCCTGAGAGAGGAGGAGCGTCGCCAGGATGTTGCGCTGCTGGCGGCGGCGCAGGCTGCTGATCTCGGGGTCGTCTGTCGGCCCCTCGACGCCGCAGTTCCACGAGCTGTTGTGGCTCTCGCCGTCGTTGTTGCCCTCGCCGTTCGCATCGTTGTGCTTGTCGTTGTAGGACACGAGGTCGGTCAGGGTGAATCCGTCGTGGGCGATGACGAAGTTGATCGACGAGATGGGCTTGCGGCCCGTGTGCTCGTAGAGGTCGGAGGAACCGGAGAGCCTGCTCGCGAACTCGGCGAGCGTCGCCGACTCACCGCGCCAGAAGTCGCGCACGGTGTCGCGGTACTTGCCGTTCCACTCGCTCCACATCGACGGGAAGCCGCCGACCTGGTACCCGCCGTCGCCGAGGTCCCACGGCTCGGCGATGAGCTTGACCTGGCTCACCACAGGGTCCTGGTGGACGAGGTCGAAGAACGCGGAGAGGCGGTCCACCTCGTGGAACTGGCGCGCGAGCGTGGACGCGAGGTCGAAGCGGAACCCGTCGACGTGCATCTCGGTCACCCAGTAGCGCAACGAGTCCATGATGAGCTGGAGCACGTGCGGGTGACGCATGAGCAGCGAGTTGCCGGTACCTGTCGTGTCGAAGTAGTGCTCCTGCGCGTCGTCGACGAGACGGTAGTAGGCCGCGTTGTCGAGCCCGCGGAAGCTGATCGTCGGGCCCAGGTGGTTGCCCTCGGCCGTGTGGTTGTAGACGACGTCGAGGATGACCTCGATGTGGGCCTCGTGCAGAGCCTTGACCATCGCCTTGAACTCTTGGACCTGCTGCCCGGCAGACCCGGAGGAGGAGTAGCGGTTGTGCGGGGCGAAGAAGCCGATGGTGTTGTAGCCCCAGTAGTTCGAGAGGCCCTTCGCGACGAGGGTGGAGTCGTTGACGAACTGGTGCACGGGCATGAGCTCGACGGCCGTGATCCCGAGCTCGACCAGGTGGCTGATCACCGCCGGGTGGGCCATGCCTGCGTAGGTGCCGCGCAGCTCCTCAGGCACGTCCGGGTGCTGCTGGGTCATGCCGCGCACGTGCGCCTCGTAGATGACGCTCTCGTGGTACTCGTGGTTCGGCGGCCGGTCGTGGCCCCAGTCGAAGAAGGGGTTGACGACGACCGACTTCATCGTGTGGGCGGCGGAGTCGTCGTCGTTGCGCTTCTCAGGTTCGCCGAACGTGTACGAGAAGAGGCTCTGGTCGCCGTCGACCTGACCGTCGATCGCCTTGGCGTACGGGTCGAGGAGAAGCTTCGAGGGGTTGCACCGTTGACCGTTCTCGGGGCTGTACGGCCCGTGCACCCGGTAGCCGTACCGCTGGCCGTGCTGGATCGAGGGAAGGTAGGCGTGCCAGACGAAGGAGTCCACCTCCGTCAGCTCGATCCGGGTCTCCGTCCCGTCGATCTCGAAGAGGCAGAGCTCGATGCGCTCCGCCACCTCCGAGAAGATCGCGAAGTTGGTGCCGGTGCCGTCGAAGGTCGCACCGAGGGGGTAGGGATGTCCAGGCCAGATCTGCATGCGAAAAGACTGCACTACGAATCGACCTCCGTCATGCCAAAAGGCGTTCTAGGCGCACATCGGAGGTCAGATCGTGCCCACGAGCGCCGTTTCCGGCTCTATGACCTTCACCACTGGCGGAGACGTGCACCGTCTCAGCACACTCATCTGTGGCGCAAAGCGTCGGAGTTTGGTGGGATGAAGCATGGCCACGAAACGATCAGACCCGGGCAGCCCCGCACGCCGACCGAACGCGACGCCGGTCCCTGTCGAGCGTGACGCGCGGTACTACGACGAGGACAGGCCCGGTATGGGCGACGTGCTCACCGGTGGTGACGCCACCCGTGCTCCCAAGTCGTTGCGGGAGTCCGAGCGGCGCGCCAAGGACGGCGCGATCCTCGCCGGGGACGACTGGGACAACCCCGAAGAGATCTAGACCGGCGACCTGCCGACCTCCTGGGCCTCGGCGCTCAGGTCGCACACAGGGACGTCCTCGTTCATGCTGGCACGAGTCGCTCAGACAGACTCGTCCCCACGAACACTGGAGCCCCCGATGCCGCTCGAGGACTGGAACCAGACGCTCACAGCAGGCCCGCTGCTCGCGATCGCCGGCGGGGCCATACTCCTGCTGCTCGTCCTCATCATCAAGCTGCGGCTGCACGCGTTCCTCGCGCTCATCCTCGTCTCCCTGCTCACCGCTTTCGCCGCCGGGGTGCCCCCCGAATCGGTCGTCGAGGTCCTCACGAGCGGGTTCGGCACGACGCTCGGCTCGGTCGCTCTGCTCGTCGGCCTCGGAGCGATGCTCGGCCGGATGGTCGAGACCTCAGGCGGAGCCAAGGTCATGGCCGACACGCTCGTGGCGAGGTTCGGCGAAGAGCGCGCACCGCTCGCCCTCGGGATCGCGTCTCTGATCTTCGGTTTCCCGATCTTCTTCGACGCAGGCCTCGTCGTCATGCTCCCCATCGTCTTCGCGGTCGCCCGCAGGCTGGGCGGCTCCGTGCTCACGTACGGGTTGCCGACGGCTGGGGCGTTCTCCGTCATGCACATCTTCGTCCCGCCCCACCCTGGGCCGGTCGCTGCGTCCGAGCTCCTCGGAGCAGACACCGGCCTCGTGATCCTCCTCGGCCTCGTCGTGGCCGTCCCCACCTGGTACGTCTCGTCGTACCTCTACGGGACGTGGGCGGGGAAGAACTGGGTCCTGCCCGTGCCCGAGATCCTCGGCAAGCCAGACGACGAGGACTACCCGGACAACCCTCCAGGCATCGGCACCGTCGTGGCGATCCTCCTCCTGCCGCTCGTCCTCATCTTCGTCAACACGGGCCTCGACACCCTGCGCGGTGCCGGGGTGGTCGACGGCGAGGCGACCTGGTTCGCGCTAGCCCGGGCGATCGGCTCGACCCCGGTCGCGCTCCTCATCGCGACCCTCGTCGCGGCATGGGTCCTCGGTCACCGACGGGGCCGCGAGAAGACCGTGATCGAGAAGCTCCTCGACTCAGCACTCGGACCGGTCTGCTCCGTCATCCTCATCACCGGAGCCGGCGGGATGTTCGGCGCGGTGCTGCGTGCATCAGGCATCGGTGACGCGCTCGCAGACGTGCTGGGGGACCTGGGCCTGCCGGTCATCGTCGCGGGCTTCCTCATCGCCACGATCCTGCGCATCGCCCAAGGGTCCGCGACGGTCGCTCTCATCACCGCAGCAGGCCTCATCCAGCCCGCCGTCGCGGCAGGGAGCTACAACGGGCTCGAGACAGCTGCTGTCGTCGTCGCCGTGGCCGCGGGCTCGGTCATGGCCTCGCACGTCAACGACTCGGGGTTCTGGCTCGTCGGGCGGTTCTTCGGGATGGACGTCGCCACCACCCTCAAGACGTGGACGGTCATGGAGACCGTCATCGGGCTCATGGGCTTCGCCATCGCCTCGCTCGTCTTCGTCCTCGCCTGATCTCGTCGTCTGGTCTCGTCTTCACCCCGTCCGACCTGTCATGGACGACGCGTTCCTGCGGATAGGTCTGGTAAGACGGCACGCCCTTCGTGTCGTGCACCACGGTGAAGCGAGGACATCATGAGCACCCTGTCGACATGGAGCGCAGACCACGTCGTCCAGCCCGTCAACCCAGGGCTCCCGTACCTGCTGCTCTGGCTCGCGCTGCACCCGCACGCCGCGGCGCACGTCGTCCGCAGCCGGACCGTCCGACCTCACTAGTCAAGCCCCAGCAGGACCTCACCCAAGCCGGACGGCCACGACCGCGACCGACGGTCAGCCGTCGATCTCCTCAGAGCCGCCGGCCGGTGCGTCGCCGTGCGTCGCATCCTCAGGCCCGGTCCGCACGACGAGGACGGTCCGCTCCGCCTTGCGCAGCACCTCGCTGCTCACCGAGCCCATGAGGATGCCGCGGAAGGCACCGAGCCCACGCGATCCCACGACGATGAGCTGAGCATCACGCCCCGCCGCGATGAGCGCCCGGGCCGGGTCGTCGAGACGCACGTCCACAGTCACATCGAGACCAGGGTGATCCCCGGCGAGCGTCCGAGCGACCTCGGCCATGCCGTCGGTCGATGCGCGCTCGTCCGACGCCCCGCGGTCGCCGACCGACGCCTGCTCACCGTCCGCACGGCGGCCCGACTTCTTGGGACGCGCGTGCACGACGACGAGCGGCGCACCACGCAGCGACGCCTCGGCCGCAGCGAGCCGAGCAGCGAGCAAGGACGACGGCGACCCGTCGACACCGACCACCACAGGGGCAGGGGAGTCGGACGGTGCCCGGACGTCACGGACCACAGCGACAGGGGAGAGCGCATGCGCAGCGATGTGCGCGCCCGTCGATCCCAGACGACGCCGGCCGCTCCGGCCGCGCGCACCGATCACAAGGAGCGCCGCCCCACGACTGATGTCCCGCAGGACCGGGACCTCCGAGCCGTGGAGCAGCCTCGTGGACACCTCGACGTCCGGCCAGCGCTCGCGGACGCGCGGGAGAGTCTTCTCGAGGTAGGCGCGCGACTCGGCCTCGAACATCTCGTCCTCGAGGAGGGGATACCACCCGATCCGGTTGATGTCCCGCGTCCCAGGACACGCTCGGACGAGGATCGCGTCCGTGCCGCGCAGGACGGCCTCCGCCATGCCCCACTCGAGCGTCTGTGCGCTGTGCGGTGAACCGTCGAGTGCGATGACTACAGAACCGTGCTCTGTCATGAGGACCTCCGGAGCGGGTCGGACGCTGCCGTGCGTGCTGTCCTCTTCACCCTAGTCCCGATCGGGCATCCTTCGCAGAACGTCACAGACGGCCTGCGCGGGACTACACGGCCGCGAGGGCGGGCGCAGCAGAGTCGGTGCGGACAGCAGCGTCGGGACGCACCGCAGCGAGAGTGAGCCAGCCTCCCGACAGGTTCCGGGCATCGAGCCCGGCCGCGACGAGCACCCGGGTCGCGATGTGGGACCGGACCCCGCTCGCGCAGTGCACGCTGATGCCGCGCCCCGCCGCAGCGAGCCGGACCTCGTCCACACGCTCGCGCAGCTCGGTGTGCGGGATGTTCAGCGCACCCTCGAGGTGCCCCTGCTCGAACTCGTCCACCGAGCGCACGTCCAGCACGAGCGTCTCTTCCCCCACGGTGTCGAGCTCTGAGGCGTGCCACTGCGGCATCGTCCCGTCGAGCACGTTCTGTGCGACGAACCCGAGCATGTTCACCGGGTCCTTCGCCGAACCATACGGCGGCGCGTACGCCAGCTCGAGCTCAGCCAGGTCGTCTGCGGTCATCCCCGCGCGCAACGCCGTCGCCAGCACGTCGATCCGCTTGTCGACGCCCTCGCGCCCCACGCCCTGCGCCCCGAGAAGACGACCGTCCGGCGCGAACGACGCGACGAGGTGCACCTGCTCCGCCCCAGGGAAGTACCCGGCATGGTGCCCCGGGTGGATACGGACCACCTCGTGCTCGATCCCTGCCCGGGCGAGCGACGCCTGGCTCGCACCCGTCACCGCAGCAGTGAGCCCGAACACGCGCACGATCGCCGTGCCCAGGACCGGTGCCTGCGGGGTCGTGCGCCGACCCAGCATCGAGTCCGCTGCACGGCGACCTTGACGGTTCGCCGGGCCTGCCAGCGGCACAGGGCCCACCGCACCGGTGACAGCCACGAGGACCTCGACCGCGTCACCGACCGCCCAGACGTGCGGGTCGGACGTGCGCTGGTCGGAGTCGACCCGGATGGCGCCGCTGGGGCCGAGATCGAGACCTGCGTCGCGGGCCAGATCGCTCGCCGGACGCACACCGACGTTCACCACGACGACGTCGGCAGCCAGCACCGTGCCGTCGGCCAGCGTGACCGTTGCCGACCCGTCGTCGCCCGCGCCCGTGACGCTCGTCGCGGAGACCCCGAGGTGCAGCCCGACACCGTGCGCTCGCAGCTCGTCCGCGAGGAGCGGGGCCAGCTCGGCGTCGAGCGGCGGCAGGACGTGGTCGGCGAGCTCGACGAGGTCGACACGGAGGCCACGAGCGACGAGCGCCTCGACGGCTTCGAGCCCGATGAACCCGGCGCCGACGACGACGGCGCGTGGCTGCCTGTCGGAGGCTGCGCGTGCGAGGAGGTGGTCGACGCGGGCGTTGACGGCGTCGAGGTCAGGGATCGTGCGCAGCGAGTGGACGGCGGGGTGGTCCAGCCCGTCGATAGGGGGCTGGACCGCGACCGCGCCGGTGGACAGGAGCAGCGCGTCGTAGGAGAGGTCGTATGTGTCGCTGCCTGCTGAGACAGAGACGGTCTGTGCGGCGCGGTCGATCGAGGTCACGCGGCTCCCGGTGCGGACGTCGAGGGCGAGCGTGGCTGCCAGCGAACCGGTGGTGTGCAGCACGAGGGACTCCCGCTGCTCGATCTCTCCGGAGAGGTGGTAGGGCAGGCCGCAGTTGGCGAAGGAGACGTAGTCCGACTGCTCTAGCACCGTGATCTCGGCGGTCTCGTCCATGCGGCGGGCGCGGGCTGCTGCGCTCATGCCACCGGCGACACCTCCGACGATGACGATGCGAGGTGGGCGGCCTGTCTCGTGTGATGAAGTCATGGTCTGAGAATACCCCCCGGGGTATTGGGCCTATCGGGTCGGTCGCGTGGCGTTGGTCACACCAGGGCGTCGTCGACCGGCGAGGACCCCGGTCACGAGGGCACAGGTGCCTGCTCGAGCGACGGCGCGACGCGCACCCGCTGAGACCGTGACCCGGTCGCCCGCAGCGCCCAGAGGATGGAGAGCACGTCCACGCCCTCCTGGCACCAGGCACCCACCACCGCCGGCAGCACGCCGGACGCAGCGACGAGCATGAGCGCCACGCTCAGGCCGATGCCCACCCAGATGCTCTGGAGCGCGACGTTCACGGTCTCCCGACCGATCGTCAGCGTCGTGGCGACCAGGGAGACGTCGTCGCGCAGGATGACCACGTCCGCCGACTCGCTCGCCGCCGTGGACCCACGTGCCCCCATCGCGATCCCGACGTCAGCAGCAGCGAGCACGGGGGCGTCGTTGACGCCGTCGCCCACCATGACGACGGGCCGCTCGACGAGACCGACGACCGCCTCCACCTTCTGCGCCGGCAGGCAGTCGGCTCGGACGTCGTCGATGCCGAGCTCTGCGGCGACGTGCTCCGCGGTCGGGCGGGCGTCGCCCGTGAGCATGACGATGTGGCGGATGCCGTGGGACCGCAGGTCGTCGACGGTCGTGCGCGCGTCAGCCCGGACCTCGTCACGCAAGACGAGCGCGCCTGCGTACGTCCCCCCGGCAGCCACGTACACCGCGAGCTCGCCGGGCTCGAGAGCCGTGGGCGGCACGTCCTGGCCGGCCGCGGCAGCGACGAAAGCGCGCTTGCCGACGACGACCGTGCGCCCCTCGACCTGAGCGGTCACGCCGTTGGCTGTCGACTCTTCTGCCGATCCCGAGCCCGCCACGGTGAGACCGCGCGCGGTAGCACCGCCGAGGACCGCCTGCGCGAGGACGTGCGAGGAGAACTGCTCGGCGGACGCCGCGAGGCGCAGGACCTCGTCGCTCGAGAGACGACCCGCCGAGCGGACCTCCGTGAGCTCGGGCCGTCCGCTGGTGAGAGTCCCCGTCTTGTCGAACGCGACAGCCCGTGCACCGTGGAGCTTCTCCAGGGTCTCGCTGCTCTTGATGATCGCTCCTGCGTGCGCAGAGCGGCTCATGCCCGCCATGAAGGCGACCGGTGCGGCGATGATCAGCGGGCACGGTGTCGCCACGACCAGGACCTCGGCGAAGCGCACCGCGTCGCCCGAGACCCACCACGCAGCGCCCGCGACGAGAAAGGCGACCGCCGTGAACGGGACCGCGAACCGGTCCGCGAGACGCACCATCGGGGACCTGCTCGCGGCTGCGCCCTCGACGAGCGCGATGATCTGCTGGTACTGGCTGTCCCGTGCTGCACGGGTCACCTCGAGCGTGACTGCGGACGCTCCGTTGACGCCCCCGGAGAGCACCTCGTCGCCGGCGACGCGCTCTGCGGGGAGGCTCTCTCCGGTGAGCGAGGACTCGTCGAGCTCTGCGACGGCGGTGAGCAGCGTGCCGTCGACGGGGACGACCTCGCCGGCGCGCACGAGGACGCGGTCCAGCGGCCGGATCTCGTCGACCGGGACGTCCTCGGTCGTCCCGTCGGGGAGCAACCGGTGACCCACGCGAGGCGCGTTGCTCAGCAGCGCGGTGAGGTCGTGCTCGGCGCGGTGCGCCGCGTAGTCTTCGAGCGCCTCGCCGCCGGTGAGCATGAGCACGACGATCACCGCGGCCCACACCTCGCCGACCGCCACGGCGGCCACGATCGCTGTCACTGCGAGGACGTCGACACCGACGTTCCCGCGGAGAAGATCGCGCACCATCGACCACGCCGACCGGGCCGCGGCCACCGCAGCGAAGCCGCCGAGCAGCCACGGGGCGGACCACGACCACGCAGAGGCGGTCAGCACCCCTGCGAGGGCGGCGACGAGCACCGTCGTCAGGACCATCGGGTACCTGCGCGCGGTGCTCAGGAAGGCGTCCATGATCCTGGTCTACTCCCGGGACACGATGGTCCGCCAGCAAGGTGAGGCTGTCCGATCCGTGCGTCTCGGTGGTATCGATGCTCGGCACCGCCGCACAGCAGACTTCGAGAATTCTCTGAGAATCGCACGGCACCCTAGGTCCATGACACTCGTCACGGAACGCCACCAGGAACAGAGCCCGGTCCCCCGAGCCGTGCCGCCTGCCCCTCGAGCGGTGCGGTCGAAGCATCGACAGCGGTCTTACGGTCGCGCTGCGGTGCACGCGCTCATCATCGGTGGAGCTGTCGCTGTGCTCGTCTTCTGGTGGGCAGGTACTCCCAGCAGCATCGGCGCGACCCCTGGTGGGACGTTGACGAGCGTCGGTGAGCTCGCAGGCCTGCTGGCGTCGTACCTCGTGTGCTTGCAGCTGCTGCTCATCGGACGGGTGCCGTGGTTCGAGCGCGCCGTCGGGATGGACCGGCTCGTCGGGTGGCACCGTTCGCTCGGCACCACGGTCGTGCTCCTCGTGGTCACCCACGTGGTGCTCATGATCGTCGGGGGAGCGATGCTCGACCAGCTCGCGCTGTGGCCGGAGGTCCTCTCGATCCTCGCGACGCAGCCTGACATGGTCACGGCCCTGGTCGGGACGGCGATCTTCCTCGTCGTCGGCATGTCGAGCGCGCGGCTCGCGCGAGAGCACCTGTCGTACGAGATCTGGTTCGTGCTCCACCTCTCCGTGTACGTCGGGATCTTCCTCACCTTCGGGCACCAGATCGCGGCCGGGTCACACTTCGTCGGTTCGACGCTCGCCCGGGCGGTCTGGATCGCCCTCTACGTGGCGACGGCGTCGGCACTCGTCACGTGGCGGGTGGTCGTGCCGTTGCTCGCACACCGGCAGATGATGCTGCGGGTGGAGCACGTGGTCCCGGAAGGTGCGGGGATGGTGAGCGTATGGCTGCGCGGTGCCGGGCTCGAGCGCCTCTCGGCGCAGGGCGGCCAGTTCGTCCTCGTCCGGTTTCTCACGCCGGGGCACCTGTGGACTGCGCACCCCTACTCGCTCTCGACGGTTCCGACCTCGGACCTGCTGCGACTGACGGTCGCTGCGCTCGGCGACCACTCGTCCGCGACCGCACGCATCAAGCCGGGCACACGGGTTCTCGTCGAAGGGCCGTTCGGCAGGTTCACCGCCGAACGGTCGACGTCCTCCGGCGCGCTCCTTGTCGCTGGCGGAGCCGGGATCGGACCGATCCGGTCGCTGGCCGAGGACCTCCTGCGCCAGGGGCGCGACGTCGTCGTCGTGCACCGTGCCCACAGCTCTGACGGACTGGCCCTGGGCCGCGAGCTCGTCGGTGTCGCGGGCCTGCGCTACCTCCCGCTCCCCGGGCGGCGTGCCGATCTTGGGTACGACCCCCTCGCGCCCCGGAGCCTCGTGCGTCTCGTCCCCGACGTCGCTGAACGTGACGTCTTCGTCTGTGGCCCCGAGGGTCTCGTCGCGGCTGTCGTCAGCTCGGCGCGGACCCTGGGCGTCCCCCGCAGTGCCGTCCACCACGAGGAGCTGAGCCTGTCATGAGCACACCACGCTGGCGCGGGACACTCATCTACACCGGAACGATCGCGACGATCGGGACGGTCGCCGTGGCCCGGTTCGGCCCCCTGGCCACGACCGAGGTCGCTGCGCCGCCGGTCGTCTCCCAGGAGTCTTCCGTAGCGGCGACGACGCCCGCTCCGTCGACAGACGCGGCAGAACCTGCCGACCCGGCAGCCCCGTCCGCAGACCCGAGCCCGTCGGAGACCGCTGCGCCGTCCGCCGGGTCCACCACGTCGAGCACGGTCACCGTCGCGGGCTCGGTCGCCCAGACGCGGTACGGTCCTGTCCAGGTGTCCGTGACGTTCGACGGAGCCCAGATCGTCGACGTCCAGGAGCTCCAGTCGCCCAGCACGCACCGAGAGAGCGCGGAGATCTCCGCCCGCTCGATGCCCGTGCTGGCCCAAGAGGTGCTCGATGCGCAGTCGGCAGCGATCGACACCGTCTCGGGTGCGACCTACACGTCCGAGGCGTACCGCGAGTCCGTCCAGTCGGCGATCGACCAGGTGGGCTGAGGTGCGTCGGACGGAGGAGGTCATGGGGATCCCGATGTCGATCGACGTGCGGGGGGCCCCTGGACCGCGCGCTGCAGGCGCCGCGGTGGAGGCGGCTCTTGCTGTTCTGCGGTCGGCTGACGAGCGTTTCAGTCCGTTCCGCGCTGAGAGCGAGGTGCGGCGGTATGCGCGTCCGGGGGCGTCTGCGTCGGTCGATCTAGCGGAGATCCTGGCGATCGGGGAGCGAGCGAGGGCTGCGAGCGGGGGTGCGTTCAGCGTGTGGGCTCCGGATGGTTCGTTGGATACGAACGGGGTGGTCAAGGGCTGGGCGGCGCAGCGTGCGGCCGACGTGTTGAGCGCGCACGGGGTGACGAGCTTCTGCCTCAACGCTGGCGGTGACGTCGTCACCCGTGGCGAGCCAGAGCCGGGGCGGCCGTGGCGCACGGGTGTGCGAGACCCGTGGGATCCGCGGCGGATGCTCGCGGTCGTCGAGCAGCGTGACGGGGCGGTCGCGACGTCGGGCACTTACGAGCGGGGTGCGCACGTGTGGGACGGCCGGACGGGGGAGAGGTCGCTGGCTCTCGTGGCTGCGACGGTCGTCGCCGGCGATCTCACCACGGCGGACGTCCTGGCGACGTGCGTCCTCGTCCTCGGCCCGCAGTCCCTCGGGTGGGCGGTCGAGCAGGGGGCGCGTCAGGCGTTCGCCGTCCTGCCCGACGGACGGATCGTCACCGCTGCCGGGCCCGACCCGACACAGGCAGACGCAGCGTGACCGCAGCGCCCGCACGACCGTCCGGCCGGGGGCCCGCGGTGACCGAGCCACCGTGCTGCGCCGCGACCTCGGCGACGAGCGCCAGCCCCAGACCGTAGTGCCGTCGGTCGTCCTCGCCGACCCTCAGCGCCCTCCGGGACGCGAAGCGCTCGAAGAGGTCGCCACCGTCACCGAGGATCCCGGGCCCGTCGTCCTCGACCCGGACGACGACTGCCTCGCCGTCGCCGTCACGCGTGACCACGACGCGCACCTGGTGCACCGCATGATCGATCGCGTTGTCGACCAGCGCGGTCACGGCACGTCGCACCGACACGGACGAGACCGCAGCCACCACCGATGTCTCGCCGGCCCGGACAAGCTCCACCTCCCGCCCCTGAGCAGTCGCGCGCGCTGCGGCGACCGTAGAGTCCGCGATGACCACGACGTCCGACGGAGCGAGGTCGACCGACCGTGCGTCGGCCGCGAGCAGCATGTCTTCGAGGATGGACGTCAGTGCGCGGGTGTCCTCGAGCAGGGCATCGACGTCGTCGAGGATCCGCGACCCCTCGGCCACGGCGGGATCAGCGCGCGCATGGCGCCGAAGAAGCTGCGCCCGCGTCGAGAGCAGCGTCAAGGGGGTGCGCAGCTCGTGGCTCGCGTCCGCCACGAACCGCCGCTGGAGGGCCAGCGCCTCGACGGTCGGACGCACCGCTCGACCAGCGAGCCACGAACCACCGAGACCAGCCAGGACGACTCCTAGGCCGCCCGCGACCGCCAGCGCCGCCACGAGCCGTCCGATCTCCGCGTGGCTCTCGCGCGGGTCGAGGATCGCCTGGACCGTGCGGTTGCGTGACCGTGCGGTGAAGACCGTCAGCTCGTCGTCACCGAGCGTCGCCTGCGTCCATCGCGCCTTCCCGGTCTGGGCGACGTCGGTCATGACCGACACGTCGGGAAGCCCGTCAGGCATGTCTGGCGACGTCTCGAGCCCGTGCGGTCCGTCGATCGCGACCCACATCCCGGTCGGTGCGTCGTGGATGTCGTCGACCGACCGTGCCGCGCTCTCCAGCGCCCGCTCACCCACCTCTGCCTGCCCGTGAGCGACCACGAGCACCACCGTCACCCCGACAGCCACCAAGCACACGAGCACGAGAGCTGCAGCCTGCAGTCCCAGAAGCCGCGCGGTCCGCCGCAACCGGTAGTCCTCGGCCGACGTCAAGCGAGCCCGCCGTCTCACTCGTTCCCCAGCCGGTACCCGAGCCCACGAACCGTCGCCACGATGCCACGGCCGAGCTTGCGTCGCAGGTAGTACACGTACGTGTCGACCGCGCCTTCGTCGTCAGACCCGTCGAAGACCCGGTCGAGAATGTCACCGCGCGAGAACACCTGGCGCGGACGGCGAGCGAGCAGGCTCAAGAGAGAGCACTCCCGCTCTGAGAGATTCACCACCGATCCGTCCGCGGAGGTCACCCGCCGTCCGACGACGTCGAGCACACGGGAACCGACACGCACGACCTCGTCCTCAGGACCCGCCCCTGCGGCGCCACGGCGCCGCAGCGCACGCAACCGGGCGGCAAGCTCGTCGACGTCGAACGGTTTGGACATGTAGTCCTCAGCACCGGCATCCAGACCTGCGACCCGGTCTGCCGGGTTGCCCAGCGCAGACAAGATCAGCGCTGGCGTGAGCACACCACGACCGCGCAACCGTCCCAGCAGGTCGAGCCCCTCGATCACGGGCAGCCCACGGTCGAGAACGAGAACCTCGTACGCCCTCGTCAGCCCCAGGTGCAGACCGCGCTGACCGTCATTGGCGACGTCGACCGTGTACCCCTCGTCGGCGAGGACCTCCTCCAGCATCGTGCACAGCTGGCTGTCGTCCTCGACCAGGAGCACCCGCGCACCCTCTGAGCTCATCATCGCCTCCGCGCCCATCGTAGGACGTAGGCCGCGATCCCCACGTGCCGGTGAGACCCACGTCACTTCAGAGAAAGAGAAGGATAAGAAATCGTTATGAATCCGGGCTGGGTCCGCGCGAGCGGTAGTCTAAGGTCCCGAAAGATGAGAAAACTCTGATTTTCGCCATGCATCCTGGTGCCATGACCCTAGTCACGGAACATCACCAGGATCGTCAACAGGATCAGAGGTCGGCTCCCCGAGTCGTGCGGGCCACCCACCGAGCCACCCCCGTGCCGGCCGCCCGTCGGGCCGAGACCGTGCCGGACACCCGTCGTGCCGAGCCGACCGAGGCTCCGCGTCGGGTTGAGCCCACCAGGTCTACCCGTCGTGCCGAGCCCACGGAGGCTCCGCGTCGGGTTGAGCCCACCAGGTCTACCCGTCGTGCCGAGCCGACCGAGGCTCCGCGTCGGGTTGAGCCCACCAGGTCTACCCGTCGTGCCGAGCCGACCGAGGCTCCGCGTCGGGTTGAGCCCACCAGGTCTACCCGTCGTGCCGAGCCGACCGAGGCTCCGCGTCGGGTTGAGCCCACCAGGTCTACCCGTCGTGCCGAGCCCACGGAGGCTCCGCGTCGGGTTGAGCCTGCTCGGACTTCTCGTCTGGCTGAGCCGGTGGAGGCTCCGCGTCGGGTTGAGCCTGCTCGGACTTCTCGTCTGGCTGAGCCGGTGGAGGCTCCGCGTCGGGTTGAGCCTGCTCGGACTTCTCGTCTGGCTGAGCCGGTGGAGGCTCCGCGTCGGGTTGAGCCTGCTCGGACTTCTCGTCTGGCTGAGCCGGTGGAGGCTCCGCGTCAGGTCGAGCCCGCTCGGACTACTCGTCTGGCTGAGCCGGCGCCGACCACCCGTCGAGCGGAGCGGTCGACGCGTCGACAGCGTTCCCAGGGTCGTGCGGTGGTGCACACGCTCCTCTTCGGTGGGGCGGTCGCCGTGCTCGCCTTCTGGTGGGTCGGCACACCCATCAGCCTCGGGGCGACCCCCGGTGTGGTGCTGATGTGCTTCGGTGAGCTCGCAGGCCTGCTGGGGTCGTACTTCGTGTGCTTGCAGCTGCTGCTCATCGGACGGGTGCCGTGGTTCGAGCGTGCCGTCGGGATGGACCGCCTGGTCGGGTGGCACCGTTCGCTCGGGACCGCGGTCGTGCTCCTCGTCGTGACCCATGTGCTGCTCATGATCGTCGGGGGAGCGATGATCGACCGCCTCACGCTGTGGTCAGAGGTGCTCATGACCCTCGCGACGATCCCCGACATGGTCTCGGCCCTCGTCGGGACGGCGATCTTCCTCGTCGTCGGGACGTCGAGCGCGCGGCTGGCGCGAAAGCACCTGTCCTACGAGGTCTGGTTCATGCTCCACCTCTCCATCTACGTCGGGATCTTCCTCACCTTTGCGCACCAGATCACTGCTGGCACCCACTTCGTCGGCTCGCTTCTCGCCCAGGTCGTCTGGATCGCCCTCTACGTGGGCACGGCATCGTCGCTGCTCATGTGGCGGGTGGTGCTCCCTCTGGTCAGGCACCAGCAGACGACGTTCCGGGTGGAGCAGGTGGTCCCGGAAGGTGCGGGGATGGTGAGCGTGTGGATGCGGGGTGCCGGGCTCGAGCGTCTCTCGGCGCAGGGGGGCCAGTTCGTCCTCGTCCGGTTCCTCACCCGCGGCCACCGGTGGACCTCTCACCCCTACTCGCTCTCGACGGTCCCGACCTCCAACATGCTGCGGGTGACCATTGCTGCTCTCGGCGACCACTCGTCCGCGACCGCACACATCAAGCCGGGCACACGGGTTCTCGTCGAAGGTCCCTTCGGCAGGTTTACCGCCGAACGGTCGACGTCCTCCGGCGCGCTGCTCATCGCGGGCGGAGCCGGTATCGGACCGATCCGGTCGATCTCTGAGGACCTTTTGCGCCGGGGTCAAGACGTCGTCGTGCTGCACCGCTCGCAGACCGCAGACGGTCTGGCGCTGAGCAGCGAGCTCATGGACGTCGAGAACCTGCGCTACGAGCCTCTGCCTGGGCGGCGCGCCGAGCTCGGGTACGACCCGCTCGCGCCCCACAGCATCTTGAGCCTCGTCCCCGACGTCGCGGAACGTGATGTCTTCGTCTGTGCGTCGGAGAGCCTCATGGAGGCTGTGGTGATCTCGCTGCGGAGCCTCGGCGTCCCCCGCAACGCCATCCATTACGAAGAGCTGAGCATGTCATGAGCGGATCGAGCTGGCGGGGAACGCTCATCTTCACCGGGTCGATCGCGGCGCTCGGGGCTCTGGTCGTCGCCCGCTTCGGCCTCGTGGAAGAGTCTGAGGAGGCTGCGCCGACAAGCATGTCCGAGGACACGTCCTCGGCCGTGTCGGCGTCGACAGACTCGTCGACGGAGGCGAACCCGTCGGAGGTCAGCGCACCGGCCGACGGAGCGGCCACGTCGGGCGCGGTCACGGTCGCCGGATCGCTCGTCCAGACGCGGTACGGCCCTGTCCAGGTGTCCGTGACGTTCGACGGAGCCCAGATCGTCGATGTCCAAGAGCTCCAGTCGCCGTACGCGCGCGTGCCGAGCGCACAGACCTCTGAACGCGTCATGCCCATGCTGGCCCAAGAGGTGATCGATGCGCAGTCGGCGGAGATCGACGCGGTCTCGGGCGCGTCCTACACGTCCAAGGCGTACTGCGAGTCCGTCCAGGCGGCTATCGACCAGATGAGCTGAGGTGCGCCGGACGGAAGAAGTCATGGGTATCCCCATGTCGATCGACGTGCGTGCAGGGCGTGCTGGCTGCGAGGCAGAAGGAGAAGCAGCGGCAGCAGCTGCGGTGGAGGCGGCTTTTGCTGTTCTGCGGTCGGCCGACATTCGCTTCAGCCCGTTCCGCGTCGACAGCGAGCTGTGTCGGTTTGCGCGGTCTGAGACGGTTGCGTCGGCTGACCTGGTCGAGATTCTTGCGATCGGGGAGCGGGCGAGGGTTGCGAGCGGGGGCGCTTTCAGCGTCCGGGCTCCGGATGGTTCGCTCGACACGAACGGGGTCGTCAAGGGGTGGGCGGCGCAGCGTGCAGCTGAGACGTTGCGGGAGCACGGGGTGACGAGCTTCTGCCTCAATGCGGGTGGCGACGTCGTGACCGGGGGTGAGCCAGAGCCGGGGCGTGGGTGGCGCACGGGTGTGCGTGATCCGTGGGATCCGCGGCGGATGCTCGCGGTCGTCGAGCAGCGTGACGGGGCGGTCGCGACGTCGGGCACCTACGAGCGGGGTGCGCACGTGTGGGACGGCCGGACGGGGGAGAGGTCGTTGCCGCTCGTGGCTGCGACGGTCGTCGCCGGCGATCTCACCACGGCGGACGTCCTGGCGACGTGCGTCCTCGTCCTCGGTCCGCAGTCCCTCGGGTGGGCGGTCGAGCAGGGGGCGCGTCAGGCGTTCGCCGTCCTGCCCGACGGGCGGATCGTCACCGCGGCCGAGGGCCAGTAGGCACCGAGCCGCGAGTCGTCCTCGACCAGGTGGATGCACGCGCCTCGCTCCCGTCGTACCGTGGGCAGTCCCCACCTCTCATCGGAGACGCCATGCCCACCGAACACGTTCTCCCAGCGACCGGTCCGGCAAAGGTCCGTACCCGGCCGGTGCGCATCGGCGTCCAGATCGCCCCGCAGCACGCTTCTTACGAGACGATCCGCGAGACGGCAGCGGCTCTGGAAGATCTTGGCGTCGACGTCCTGTTCAACTGGGACCACTTCTTCCCTCTGAGCGGTGCACCCGACGGGCTCCACTTCGAGTCCTGGACCATGCTTGCCGCACTCGCGGAGCAGACCGCTCGCGTCGAGCTCGGTGCGCTGGTCAACTGCAACAGCTACCGCAACGCCAACCTCCAGGCAGACATGGCCCGCACCATCGACCACATCAGCGCCAAGGGCGGCACCGGTCGTTTCATCTTCGGGACCGGATCCGGGTGGTTCGAGCGCGACTACGACGAGTACGGGTACGAGTTCGGCACCGTGGGCAGCCGGCTCGACGCGCTTGCCGTGGACATGCCGGTCATCGAAGACCGGTGGACACACCTCAACCCGGCACCTACGCGCAAGATTCCGGTCCTCATCGGCGGAGGAGGGGAGAAGAAGACGCTCCGGATCGTCGCGCAGCATGCCGACATCTGGCACAGCTTCAGCGACGCGGCCACGCTCGAGCGCAAGCTCGGGATCCTCGCCGAGCACGCGCGCACGGTAGGCCGCGACGTCGCGGAGATCGAGGTCTCCACCGAGATCGGCAGCCGCAGCGTCGCCGAGGTCGAGGAGCACCACGCGCTGGGGGCGACGCTCTTCACCATCGGGATCACCGGTCCGGACTACGACGTCTCGCACGTCGCCGACTGGTTGGCCTGGCGCGACGAGCGGAACGCGCAGGGGCCCCTGGCGTGGTGACTCCTGCCGGCGGTCCGACGACGGTCCGTGACGTGACAGCCGAGCTGGCTGCGCTCGAGGACCCGAAGGTCCGGGCGGTCAACACTCGCCACGGAGACGACCACGGGGTCAACCTCGCCCAGCTGCGCGCGGTCGCCAAGCGACTCAGAGCGCAGCCCGAGCTCGCTGGCGAGCTGTGGGAGACAGGCGACACCGCAGCCCGGCTCGTCGCGCTGCTCGTCTGTCGCCCCACGACGTTCAGCGCGATCGAGCTCGACGGCATGTTCCGCGAGGCCCGCGTCCCCAAGGTCCACGCCTGGCTCCTCAGCTACGTCGTCAAGAAGAGCGCGCACGTCGAGGAGCTCCGCACCACATGGTTCGACGACCACGACCCCTTCGTCGCGGCGGCCGGGTGGGCGCTGACGAGCGACCGCGTGGTCCGAGCACCGGACGGGCTCGACCTGTCCGCTCTCCTCGATCTCGTCGAGGACCAGATGAACGATGCTCCCGAACGTCTGCAGTGGGCCATGAACGAGTGCCTCGCCACCATCGGCATCCACCACCCCGGGCACCGTGCGCGGGCGATGAGCATCGGCCAGCGTCTCGGCGTCCTGAAGGACTACCCCACCCCGCGCGGCTGCACGTCCCCGTACGCCCCGATCTGGATCACCGAGATGGTCCGCCGCCAGACGAGCCGGTAGGCGCGCTGTGCGGGAAGACGCGTCCTGCTCGACGCGCTCCGCCTATGTACCGACGCGGGTGTCGGTGACATAAGTGATCGTCCGCCGGTGCGTGAGACCGATGCTGACGGCCGCCACAGCGGCACCGAGCCCACCGACGACGATGGCCGCGGGAGCCCCCACGACCGCGGCGAGCAGACCGCCGCGCATGTTCCCGATCTCCGGACCTGCGACGCCGACAGCATGGTCGACTGCCGAGACCCGGCCACGCATCTCGTCGGGCGTCACGAGCTGGACCAACCCACCGCGAGCGACGACGCCTACGGTGTCCGCCGCCCCCGCGCAGACGAGGAGACCCAGTGCCACGACCAACGACGTGGACAGGCCACATCCCGCGAGGGCGCACCCCCAGACGACGGCGCACACGAGCTGCACCAGTCCCGGGCGACGCATCCGTGTCACCACGCCAGACACGAGGCCCGCAGCGATGCCACCCAGGGCGATCGCCGAGAGAAACAGACCGAGGGTGCGTGGGTCGCCGTCGAAGCGCACAGCGTTGAGCATCGGAAAGATCGCCACCGGCATCGAGAGCGTCGTCGTCGCCAGATCGGTGAGCAACGCGCCACGCAGGACCGGCTGGCGCCAGGGAAACGACCACCCGCCGCGGCGAAGCCCCGGGCCGGAGGTCCTCTCGGGTGGCAGACGCGGGAGACGAGACGCCGCGACGAACGCCACCGTCAGCATGATGACCTGAGTGGCGTACGCCGCAGGCAAGGACGCTGCGACTACCAGGCCGCCGACCGCGGGCCCGATGAGCATCGACGCCTGAAAGGCGATGTTCTGCAGCGCGAGACCAGCCAGCACCTCGTCGCGGGGGAGCAGCCGGACCGGGAGGGTGCGCCGAGCAGGTGCGCCGAGCGCCCCGGCGCCGGCGCTCGCCGAGAGCAGCGCGAGGACCGGCCACGGCGACGTGCTGCTCGACGCCGCCTGGGCTGCGAGCCCCAGGGCAGCGACGGCCTGCGCCAGAGTGCTCAGCTGCACGATCGTGCGGCGGTCGTACCGGTCCGCGAGGCTGCCGCCGACGAGAGCGAGGCCGAGGGTGGGCACGCCTTGAGCCAGACCGATGGCGCCGGTCCACACCGGGCTCTCGGTGAGGTCCCAGATCTGTGACAGCGCGGCGAGCGCCGCGATCTGCCCCGCCAGGCTCGTCACGAGCGACGTGGCCCAGATCTCGCGGAAGGCCTGCGAGGTCCGCAGGGGACGGACGTCGGTGAGGTGTCCGCGCAGGCTCACGGCTGGCGTCGTATCGCGTCGTCGAGCCTCTCGGCCATGGTGCGGTGATCGAACCTGCGGGTCAGGCCCTCGGTCAGATGTGTCACGGCGCCGTCGAGCTCGTCGTCGAGACGCGCCACGACGGCGTCGGTCGCTCGCCACTCGGCCTCGAGGAGCGGGACGAGGGCCGTGGCGCGTTCCGTGAGCGCCACCACCTGGGTCCGTGCGTCAGGCCCGGGCTCCGCTGCGACGAGGTCGGCCTTCTTCATGGCGGTCACAGTCTGGCTCGTTGCGGAGTGCGTCGCTGCGAGCGAGCGAGCGAGGTCGGAGATCGTCATCGGCCCGTCGTGCGCCAGCCGGACGAGGGGGCGCACGAAGCGGGGCCGGATGCCGTCGGCTCCGTGGCGTGCGTAGAGCGCCTCGATCTGGGAGTTCATCTCGGTGAGGTGGGCGAAGAGAGCGTCCCACCGTCCTGGGGTGCGTGTCGGGTCGTCTGTCACGGCACGACTGTAACAGTGCTGTTATATCGAGTCCGCTGTGGCGTGTCCGCTCCGCTCCGCACCGGAGCGGCTGCGGGTGAGGGGCCTACGGGGCGGGCGGCGTGGTCGTCGACTCGCGCACGATGAGGTGGGTCGTGAGCTCGAGCCGCTGTGTGGCGAGCGGGGTGCCTTCGGCGAGCTGCAGGAGGACCTGGAGCGCGGTCGAGCCGATCTCGGCGAACGGTTGCCTCACGGTGGTCAGTCTCGGCGATGCGGAGGCGGCCTGGAGCGAGTCGTCGAATCCGACGACCGACAGCTCGTGGGGGATGGGGATGCCCCGCTTTCGGGCTGCCTCGAACACGCCGAGCGCTTCGAGGTCGTTCGCCGCGAAGATCGCGGTGGGCGGCTGGGGCAGGTCGAAGAGTCGTTCTGCCGCCCGCTCGCCGTCCTGGAACCGGAAGGCTCCGTGCTCTTCGTACTCGTCGACGGGCGTGATGTCGGCCTCGCGGATGGCGGCGTGGTAGCCGGCCAGCCGGGCGTGCGAGCACTCGCTCGCCGTGCCCTGGATGATCGCGATCCGGGTGTGCCCGAGGTCGATCAGGTGCTTGGTGGCGAGGTACCCGCCCGTGAAGTTGTTGACACCGACGGACGGCAGCGCGTCCGCTGGGGAGTTGATCGGGTCGATGACGACGATCGGCACTCCTGCTCGGGAGAACTGCTCGCGCTGGTCCTCGGGGAGCTGTGAGGTGACCAGGATGATGCCTGAGTGCTGGGTGTCGGTGACGCGGGCCACCCACGTGGCTCCGTCGATCTCCCGTGGGGTGATCTTCACGATGACATCGACGTCCAACGGCTCGGCCGCCTTGAGCACCCCGCGCATCGTCGCGAGGTTGTTGGTCGACTCCATGGAGTCGAAGCACAGCTCGATGACGCGCGGGAGGTCGCGGGGAGCCGTTCCGCGAGGCGAGTAGCCGTGCTCGTCGAGCAGGGCGAGGATCCGGGCGCGAGTCTTGGGGGCGACGTCGGTGCGACCTTTGACCACCTTGGAGACGGTCGGCACGGACACTCCCGCTGCGCGTGCGACGTCGCTGAGCGTCGCTCGTCTCGTGCTCTGTGCTGCTGGCATCCGTGCTCCCCTGGACGTGATCGGTGCGGTACTTCTCGGTCGAGTTCTCGGTCGCCCGTCGTTGCTCGATGCCTGGTGGTCGAGCGGGAACGTGTCTCCCGATGTGGTGGCACTCCTTGACGAGGTGCTTTCAGCCATCGTACAGTAAGCGAAAACTTGCGCAATGTTGAACCGATTATCTCGCTATATTGCGAATGATCGGCGGCGATGGGCGGGTCCCACAAGGATGTGAGGAGAAGCGAGCATGGACAAGAACGTGATCCGGACGATGAGCGCCGGTGTGGCCGTCGGAGCGATGCTGCTGGTGGCGGGGTGCAGCTCGTCTGACAGCTCGGACGAGGCTGCCACGAGCCCCGACACGACGACCGTGTGGACGACAGCCGGGACGGACGACGTGCTCGAGGCGTCCGCGACACGGTGGAACGCCGACCACCCTGACGGTCAGATCGACGTCCAGATCTTCGAGAACGACCCGTACAAGACGAAGCTGCGCACCGCCATCAGTGCAGGCCAGGGCCCGACAGTCTTCTCCGGCTGGGGCGGTGGCGGTCTGAAGACCTACGTAGACGCCGGCGAGGTCACCTCGCTGCAGAGCGCGTTCGACGCCGCGCCCGACCTGCTGGACCGGATCTTCCCGTCGGTCCTCGCTGGCGGCACCGTCGACGGCGAGATCTACGGCACGCCCTACAACGGTGTGCAGCCTGTCGTCATCTACTACAACAAGGACGTGTTCGAGCAGGCAGGCGTGGAGGTCCCCGCCACGTGGGACGACCTGCTCACCGCGGTCGGCGAGCTCAACGACGCCGGTGTCGCCCCCTTCTCCGTCGGTGGCGCGAGCAAGTGGCCCTACCTGATGTGGATCGCCTACCTGACCGACCGGATCGGCGGACCAGAGGTCTTCCAGAGCATCGTCGACGGTGAGGAAGACGCCTGGCTCGACCCCGCCGTCATCGAGGCGAACACCATGATCCAAGAGCTCGTGACAGCGGGCGGCTTCGTCGACGGGTTCTCCTCCGTCGACGCCAACCAGGGCGCCGCCGAGGCGCTCGTCTACACCGGCAAGGCCGCGATGCAGCTGCAGGGCGCGTGGGCCTACTCCGGGACCTACCTCACCGCGGCACCAGACTTCGTGGAGAGCGGCAGCCTCGGCTGGACGACGTTCCCCACCGTCGAGGGCGGCGCCGGCGACCCGGCCAACGTGACCGGCAACCTGTCGAGCTACTTCTCGATCTCCGAAGGAGCCTCGGAGGCGGGCACGGCGAACGCCACGGACTGGCTGCTCAACGGAGTGTTCGACGACACGTACGTCGACGAGCTCATGGCGACAGGCGCAGTTCCCCCGATCTCCGGCTTCGACGACAAGATCGCCGCGTCGTCGGCTCCCGAGTGGAACGCGTTCGTCTACACGACAGCCCAGGCCGCCGGCAGCTTCCAGCTGTCGTGGGACCAGGCGCTCGACGCGAACCAGGCAGAAGCGCTCCTGACCAACCTGGAGAAGGTCTTCCTCTTCCAGAGCACCCCCCAGGAGTTCTCTGACGCCATGAACACGGTGGCGCAGGAGGGATGACCACGACCCGCACCCGAGGGGCCGGAGCGACCAGCTTCGGCCCCTCGGCCCTCCTGGGAATTCCCGCGATGGCGTTCTTCGCGGTCTTCGCGATCCTGCCGCTCGGCGTAGCCCTCTACCTGAGCTTCACGCAGTGGAGCGGGCTCGGCTCTCCTGAGTGGGTAGGCCTGGAGAACTGGCGCACCCTGCTCACCGACAGCTCCACGGCGCACTCGCTCATGCTCACGATCCAGCTCATGGTCCTGACGTGGCTCGTCCAGACACCGATCTCGCTCCTGCTCGGCGTCTTCCTGGCCGGACGCCAGCGGTACCGCGAGATCCTCGCAGTCGTCTACTTCGTGCCGCTGCTCTTGTCCTCAGCGTCCATCGCGATCGCCTACCGGAACCTGCTCGACCCGAACTTCGGCGTCTTCTCCGGCGGCGGCCTCGGGTGGCTGAACCAGAACTGGCTCGGCGACCCCTCCCTGACCTTCTACGTCGTCGCGTTCATCATCGCGTGGCAGTTCGTTCCCTTCCACACGCTGCTCTACCAGGGCGGCGCACGACAGATCCCGCAGACCCTGTACGAGGCCGCGGCGATCGACGGAGCAGGCCGTGCACGTCAGTTCCGCAGCATCACGCTGCCGCAGCTGCGCTACACGATCGTGACGTCCTCGACGCTCATCCTCGTCGGAGCGCTCACCTACTTCGACGTCATCTTCATCCTCACCCAAGGCGGACCCGGCGATGCCACACGAATACTGCCGCTCGACATGTACCTGACCGGATTCGTCGCCAACAAGATGGGTCTCGCCAGCGCCATCGCGGTCGTCCTCGTCGTCCTCGGCATGGTGCTCTCGCTCACCATCTCCAAGGCCTCGGGATTCTCCAAGATGGAAAGCCAGCTGGACGGGGAGGCGTGACATGACCGCACACACAGCTCACGGACACGGACCGGCGAAGATCATCCGGTCCCGGCCCACCACCGCAGCACGACCGAACGTCCTCGGCGGGGCCGCAGCCTTCGTCTGGCTGCTGATCGTCTCGGTGCCGCTCTACTGGATCCTCATCACGAGCCTGCGCACCCAGCAAGGCTTCTTCGGCGAGAGCCCGCTGGCCTTCCCGACAGACCCGACGCTCGACAACTACCGCACGGTCCTGGCGAACGACTTCGGACGCTACCTGTCCAACTCGTTCATCGTGACCATCTCCGCCGTCGTCCTCGTCGTCGCGTCCGGCTACCTGTGCGCGTACACCGTCGCGCGCTCGCCCAACAAGAAGACCCGGACGATGTTCAACGTCATGCTCCTCGGCCTGGCGATCCCGCTGCAGGCGACGATCATCCCCATCTACCTGATGATCGTCAAAGCCGGCCTCTACGACAACCTGCTCGCGATCATCCTGCCGTCGGTCGCGTTCGCTCTGCCGATCACCGTCCTCATCCTCGTGAACTTCCTGCGGGACATCCCCGTCCAGCTCTACGAGGCGATGCGCATCGACGGGGCCTCCGAGTGGGAGGTGATGGTCAAGCTCGCCATCCCGCTCTCCAGACCAGCGATCGTCACCGTCGCCATCTACAGCGGGCTCAACATCTGGAACGGCTTCCTCTTTCCCCTCGTCCTCACCCAGAGCCCAGAGACACGTGTCCTGCCGCTCGCCCTTACGTCCTACCAAGGGATGTTCACCATCAACGTCCCCGCGATCATCGCCGCGGTGGTCCTCTCGAGCCTGCCGGTCATCGCCCTCTACATCCTGGGCCGCCGCCAGCTGCTCGCAGGGATGACAGCAGGCTTCGGCAAATAGTCGCCCGCCGGCTCGTGCACCCTGGCGTGCCCCTCGACAACGCTCACCACTGCCTCTACCCCCGATTGGACCGTCATGACCACGGCATTCGACCACGCCGTCCTCGCCGTACGCGCTGGACGTGACGACCACGAGGCAGCCACCGAGCTCCTCGAGCAGCTCACCGCACACGAGAAGCTCGCACTCCTCGACGGAGACAAAGAGTTCTGGCGCGGGATGCTCGACTTCTACGTCGACGGCTACAACACCGAACCCCTCGTCGCCGGGCAGATCGACCGGCTCGGCATCCCCGGCATCCGCTTCGCCGACGGACCCCGCGGCTGCGTCGTCGGCCACGGCACCACCTTCCCCGTCGCCATGGCCCGAGGCGCGAGCTGGGACCCAGAGCTCGAGCTCCGCATCGGGCGCGCCATCGGCGCCGAAGCACGCTCACAAGGAGCCAACTTCTTCGCCGGCGTCTGCATCAACCTCCTGCGCCACCCCGCCTGGGGCCGCGCCCAAGAGACCTACGGCGAAGACTCCGTCCTGCTCGGCGCCATGGGCGAAGCCCTCGCACGAGGCGCCCAAGAGAACGTCATGGCATGCGTCAAGCACTTCGCCCTCAACTCCATGGAGAACGCACGCTTCACCGTCGACGTGAACGTCGCCGACGACGCCCTGCGCGAGATCTACCTCCCGCACTTCCGCCAGGTCGTCGAGTCCGGCGTCGCCGCGGTCATGAGCTCGTACAACGCGGTGAACGGCGTCATCGCCGGCGACAACCACGAGCTCCTCACCGGGATCCTCCGCCAGGAGTGGGGCTTCGAAGGCCTCGTCGTCTCCGACTTCGTCTACGGCCTGCGCGATCCCGTCGGCTCCGTCGCCGCAGGGCTCGACATCGAGATGCCGTTCCGCCAGCAGCGCGCCAGCACGCTCGAGGACGCGCTCGCGGACGGACGGCTCGCGCTCGCGGACGTGCACCGGGCCGGGACGCGGATCCTGCGGATGCAGCTCCGGTTCGCCGCCGCGGTCACGAGCCCGGTACCTGACGTGTCGGTCATGGCGAGCCCGGAGCATCGTGCCCTCGCCCGGTATGCCGCCGGGCGGTCCGCGGTCCTGGTGCACAACGCGACCGTCGACGGTCGCCCGTTCTTGCCGCGCTCTGTGGCGGAGCTCGGTGACGTCGCGGTGCTGGGTGCCCTGTCCACGATGGACAACACCGGCGACCGAGGATCGTCCAGCGTCCGGTCCCCGCACGTGGTGAGCGTCGCCGAAGGGATGGTGGCGGCGCTCGGGGCGGGTGCAGTGACGATCGACGACGGCAGCGACCTCGACCGTGCACGACGCACCGCCCGCGCGGCTCAGACGGTCGTCGTCGTGGTCGGGTACACGGCAGCCGACGAGGGCGAGTACATCGACGACGACAACCCCGACCTGGTCTCCACGGTGTTCCCTGACGGGGGAGACCCGGCCCTGGTCCGGGAGCTCGCGCTGGCGCAGGAAGGCAACGCAGGAGAGTTCGGCTCCGGCAGCGGCGGTGACCGCCGTTCCCTCCGGCTCGCGCCCGAGCAGGAGGAGCTCGTCCGCACGGCGTGCGCGGCGAACCCGCGCACCGTCGTGGTGATCGTGGCAGGCAGCGCCGTCGTCGTCGAACCGTGGCACGACCTGCCCGCGGCGATCGTGTACGGGTGGTACTCCGGCATGGAGGGCGGGCACGCGCTGGCCGACATCCTGCTCGGTGTGGTGGAGCCGGCCGGTCGGTTGCCGTTCGTCGTCCCGCAGAGCGAGTCCCAGCTGCCCGGGTTCGACCCGGACGCCGTGGCTGTGGAGTACGACCACTGGTACGGGTACCGCCTCATGGACCGCGACGGGACCACGCCGCGCTACCCGTTCGGCTACGGCCTCGGGTACGGGCAGTACTCGATCGTCGCCGCGACCGTCGAGTCCGTGACGCCGGACCTGCGGGTCGAGGTGACCGTCGAGAACGCGGGCGGCCGGGACGGTTCCCATGTCGTGCAGGTCTACGGCGGGCCCCGGGAGACGGACCCGACCAGACCTCGTCGTCAGCTCCTCGGGTTCGGGAGGGTCGACGTGCCGGCGCACGGCCGCGCGACCGTCTCGGTGCCCGTGAGCCTGAGCCCGACCATGCGCTGGGACATCGACGCGCGAGCCTGGATGTCCGTCGAGAGCGAGATCACGCTCGAGGTCGGGTCGCACCACGGCGACCCGCACGCGGTCCGGCTCACGGTGGGTGCCCCGGGAGCCGCGTCCACCGCCGCGGACCACGACGCCGCGGATACCGGCACCGTTCCAGGCCTCCGCCCCTGGCACGACGCTTCCCTGCCTGTCGACGAGCGCGTCGAGGCGCTCCTGGCGGCCATGACCGTGGAAGAGAAGGTCGCCCAGCTCGGCAGCCACTGGGTCTTCGACCACCAGTGGGGCGAGGAGAACAGCGCGGAGACGAGCGAGCACCACGTCGCCCCGGTGACGGCGATGACAGAGGCCGACGGCGGCCACAGCCTCGAGGCAGCGAGCCGCAACGGGCTGGGCCAGCTCACCCGCGTCTACGGCAGCTACCCGATCACACCGGCCGAGGGGGCAGCCGAGCTGGTGCGGCGCCAGCACGTCGTGGTCGACGGCTCACGGCTGGGCATCCCGGCGGTGGTGCACGAGGAGTGCCTCACCGGCTTCACCGCCTACGGCGCGACCGTCTACCCGACGTCTCTGGCGTGGGGGGCGACCTTCGACCCGGACCTGGTGCGCGAGATGGCGGCCGCCATCGGCGCGGACATGACCGCGCTCGGCGTCAACCAGGCCCTGGCACCCGTGCTGGACGTCGTGCGCGACTACCGGTGGGGGCGGGTCGAGGAGTGCATCAGCGAGGACCCCTACCTGGTCTCCATGGTCGGGACCGCCTACGTCCGGGGCTTGCAGTCGTCGGGGCTCGTGGCCACGCTCAAGCACTTCGCCGGGTACTCGGCCTCCCGAGGAGCCCGCAACCACGGACCGGTGTCGATGGGACGTCGCGAGCTCGTCGACGTGATCCTGCCGTCCTTCGAGGCAGCGATCGTGCTCGGCGGGGCCCGTTCGGTGATGAACAGCTACACCGACGTCGACGGGGTCCCGTGCGTAGCCAGCTCGTGGCTGCTCACGGACGTGCTGCGCGAGCAGTGGGGCTTCACCGGGACGGTGGTCGCGGACTACGGCGCGATCCCGATGCTCGAGACAGCGCACCAGACGGCGGCCACCCCCGCTGAGGCCGGCGCTCAGGCGCTCGCTGCGGGCCTGGACGTCGAGCTGCCCGACACGGCGTGCTTCGGTGACCTCCTGGTCGACCGTGTCACGCGCGGGCTGACGCCGGAGCACCTCGTCGACCGGGCGGTGCGCCGCGTCGTGCGCCAGAAGATCGAGCTCGGTCTGCTCGACGAGGGCTGGACGCCGGAAGCGGCCGTGGCTACCGCGGGGCAGGTCGACCTGGACTCGGCAGCCAACCGGGACGTCGCACGCCGGGTGGCCGAGGAGTCGGTCGTCCTGCTCGATGCAGGGACGGCCCTGCCGCTGCTCGGCGACGGCCGGACGCCTCCGCGTCGAGTCGCGGTGGTCGGACCGTGCGCGGACGAGGCGAGCACGCTGCTCGGCTGCTATGCCTTCCCCAACCATGTGCTGCCCCGCTATCCCGAGCTTGCGCTGGGCATCGACGTGCCCACACCTCTCGCGGCGCTGCGCGCCGAGCTCGACGGCGCCGAGGTCGTGCACGCACAGGGGTGCCAGGTCATGGGCGAGGACCGTAGCGCCATCGCCGACGCGGTGGCCGCAGCACAGGACGCGGACGTGTGCATCGCACTCGTGGGGGACCGGGCCGGCATGTTCGGCAAGGGATCCTCGGGCGAGGGGTGCGACGCGAGCGACCTGCGGCTGCCGGGCGTCCAGGCGGAGCTCGTCGAGGCACTGCTGCGCACGGGGACACCGGTGGTGGTCGTGGTCGTCTCGGGCCGCCCGTACGCGCTCGGTGACGTGCACGGGAGGGCTGCGGGCCTGGTGCAGGCCTTTATGCCAGGAGCCGAAGGGGCAGCGGCCGTCGCCGGGGTCATGACCGGTCGGATCAACCCGAGCGGGCATCTCCCGGTCCAGATTCCGCGCACCCCGGCACAGGTCGCGTCGTACCTCCAGCCGCCGCTGGGCGGCGGCGGCGAGGGGAGCTGGGTCTCGACGATCGACGCGAGCCCGCTGTTCCCGTTCGGCTACGGCTCGTCGTACACGAGGTTCGTGCTGGACGACCATCGCGTCAGCGCCACGCAGATGGCCACCGACGGCGAGGTGTCGGTGACCGTCCGTGTCACCAACACCGGTGGACGCTCCGGAGCCGAGGTCGTCCAGCTGTACCTGCGGGACCCGGTCGCACAGGTGGTGCGGCCGTTGCTCCAGCTCGTCGGGTTCGCGCGGGTCGTGCTCGAGCCTGGGGCCGCTGCGGACGTGACCTTCCGGCTGCACGCCGACCGGACGTCGTACCCGACAGTCGACCTCCAGCGCATCGTCGAGGCCGGTGACATCGAGCTGTCCGTCGGTACGTCGTCGGGCGACCTGCCCTGGCGGACCACGGTGCGTCTGACGGGACCGACCCGCGTCGTGGGACCCGACCGCCAGCTCGAGACACCAGTCGTGATCACCCCGGTCGACGACGCGACACGGCAGAGGCGGCCACGATGATGAGGTTCGGGATCCTGGGCGCAGCGGGCATCGCACCAGCGGCGCTCCTCAGGCCCGCCAGGCGGCGCTCCGACGTCGACGTCGTGGCCGTCGCGTCCCGGCGACCCCAGGCTGCTCACGAGCTCGCTGCTCGTCACGGGATCGCTGTCGTGCACGCCGACTATGACGCGCTGCTCGCCGACCCGCTCGTCGACGCCGTCTACATCGCGCTCCCGCCGTCGGAGCACGCACGCTGGTCGATCCGCGCGCTCGAGGCGGGAAAGCACGTGCTTTGCGAGAAGCCGGCGGCCACCAGCGCGACCGAGGCGACAGCGATGGTCGAGGCTGCCGTGCGCAGCGGCCGCCGGCTGATCGAAGCGTTCCACGACCGCTACCACCCCGCTACGACGCTCATGGTCGACATGGTCGCCTCGGGCAGGCTCGGGACGATCACACAGATCGACGGCGCCCTCGTCGCACCGATTCCCTTCGACGCGCACTCGATCCGCCACGACCCGACGCTCGGGGGAGGCGCTCTCATGGACCTGGGGTGCTACCCCGTGCACTGGCTGAGGTCGCTCACCGGCGCCGAGCCGACGGTCCTCACAGCCAGCGCCACCCTCAACCCGCTCGGCGCCGACGAGACCATCGACGCGACCCTGGCCTTCCCGAGCGGTGCGACCGGGCGGGTCTCCGCCAGCATGACGGTCGACACGTTCGCCGGGAGGCTGGTCGTCACGGGGGAGCGCGGCACCGCGACCCTGACGAACCCGCTGCACCCCCACCTCGGGCACAGCGTGCACATCACGTCCGTGACGGGTGCAGACCACGCGTTCACCGTCGCAGGGGACGAGACCTACGACTACCAGCTCGAGGCGTTCGTCACCGCGGTGCGCGACGACGCACCCAGCCTGACCGAGGGCGACGACATCGTCGCGAACATGCGAGCCATCGACGCGATCTATGCCACGGCAGGCATCGGCGACCGCGGCCCGCACACCCACACGAAGGGTCCAGACTCATGAACGAGATCCACGTCGCGACCAGCGGCTCCGACACCTCCCGAGGTTCACAGACCGACCCCTTCCGCACCATCGACCACGCAGCCCAGGTCGCCCGACCCGGCGACACCGTCACCGTCCACGCGGGCGTGTACCGGGAGTGGGTGGTGCCCCGACGTGGAGGCCTCTCCGACCAGCGCCGGATCACCTACCAGGCTGCCGCAGGAGAGCACGTCACCATCAAGGGATCAGAACGGATCACCGGATGGACCCGTGCAGGGGCGACGGTCTGGTCGGTGCGCCTGCCGAACACGATGTTCGGGGACTGGAACCCCTACGCCCTCGAGATCGACGGCGACTGGATGGTCCACCCCACCCCGGACGCCCTGAAGAAGCACCTGGGTGACGTCTACCTCGACGGGAAGAGCTTCTACGAGGTGAGCGAGCTCGACCAGCTCTCGAACCCGCCGGTGCGCACACGCGCGACCGACGACTGGACCGGCGCCCAGGACGTCGTGCGCGACCCCGAGCAGACCCGGTACGTCTGGCACGCACAGGTCGGCGAGGACGAGACCACGATCTGGGCCACCTTCCACGACGCGGACCCCAACGTCGAGCTCGTCGAGATCAACGTCCGCCGGTCCGTCTTCTACCCGACCGAGCACCACCTGGACTACATCACCGTCCGAGGGTTCGAGCTGGCCCACGCCGCGTGCCCCTGGGCGCCTCCGACAGCCGACCAGCCGGGCCTCGTCGGTCCAGGGTGGGCCAAGGGCTGGATCATCGAAGACAACGTCATCCACGACGCCAAGTGCTCGGCAGTCTCCCTGGGCAAGGAAGCCTCCACAGGCCACAACCTCGCCACCGAGCGCGGAGACAAGCCCGGCTACCAGTACCAGCTGGAGACAGTGTTCTCCGCCCGTCAGATCGGCTGGGACGCTGAGCACATCGGCTCCCACACGGTGCGCCGCAACACCATCTTCGACTGCGGCCAGAACGGGATCGTCGGGCACCTCGGCGCCGTCTTCTCGACCATCGAGGACAACCACATCTACAACATCGCGACCAAGCGCGAGTTCTACGGCTATGAGATCGCCGGCATCAAGCTGCACGCAGCCATCGACGTCACCATCCGGCACAACCGCATCCACGACTGCACCCTCGGCACGTGGCTCGACTGGCAGACCCAAGGCACCCGCATCGCACGCAACCTCTTCTACGCCAACAGCCGTGACCTGTTCATCGAGGTCAGCCACGGCCCCTACCTCGTCGACCACAACATCTTCGGATCTCGGGCGTCGCTCGAGATCTTCAGCCAGGGCGGCGCGTTCGTCAACAACCTCGTCTGCGGCACCGTGTCCCTCGAACCGGTGGTCGACCGCCCCACCCCGTACCACGTCCCCCACAGCACAGAGGTCGCCGGCTACGCAGCCGTCCTCGGCGGGGACGACCACCACATCGGCAACATCTTCCTCGCCGACGACGCCGACCAGGCCTACGGCCCGACCCGACGCCCCGGCCAGGTCGCCACCTACGGCACCGCAGGCTACGACGGTCACCCCGCCTCGATCGCCGAGTACGTCGCACGCACAGGCGACCCGACACTCGGCGACCACGAACGCTTCGCCACCGTGAGACAACCCGTCTACGTCCGTGCAAACACCTACGCCCCCGGCGCGACCCCCTACGACGGCGAAGACGACGCACTCGTCCTGACGTCGACCACCCACGTGACCCTCGTCGACGAAGGCGACCACGTCGTCCTCGACGCCCGGCTGCCCGAGAAGTTCGACTCGCTCCGCGTCCCCCTCGTCACCGGCCACGACCTCGAACGGGTGCGGTTCGTCGACGCAGACTTCGAGGAGCGCGACGGGACACCTGTACGCGCTGACACGGACCTCCTGGGCACGGTCAAGGTCCACGGCCAGGACTACGCCACAGGACCGATCGGAGCGCTCGCAGCGGGTGCCTCCCGGACGCGCGTCTGGTGAGCGGAGCGGGGGAGCGTCTCTCGTCCTGTGCAGGTCAGACGGTGTAGATCGCGACCACGCGGCTGAGGTCGTCGCTCAGGCCAGCCAGACCGTCCGACGCCGCACGGGTGTCCTTCGCGGACTGCGAGACACCGTGGGCCGACTGCGCGACGGAGGCGATCCGGTCGGCGATCTCGGTACTGCCCTTGGCTGCCTCGGAGACGGAGCGTGCCATCTCGTTCGTCACGGCCGTCTGCTCTTCGACGGCTGCGGCGATGACGCCCTGGTAGTCGTCGATGGACCGGACGATCTCGGCGATCTCAGCGATCGCGACCATGGCGTCGCTCGTGTCGGAACGGATCGATGCGACACGACCGGCGATGTCCTCCGTCGCGCGTGCTGTCTCTTGTGCCAGCTCCTTGACCTCTCCGGCGACGACGGCGAATCCCTTGCCGGCCTCGCCCGCGCGGGCTGCCTCGATGGTCGCGTTGAGCGCGAGGAGGTTCGTCTGCTCGGCGATCGAGGTGATCGCCTTGACGACGGCGCCGATCTCGTCGCTCGACACCCCGAGCCTGGCGACCTGGGTGCTGGTGGCCTCAGCGACCGAGACCGCCCGGCCAGCGATCCGTGCGGCCTCGGACGCGTTCTGGGCGATCTCGCGGATCGAGGCACCCATCTCCTCAGCCCCGGCCGCAGCCGACTGGATGCTCAAGGAGACCTGCTGGGCCGAGGCCGAGGCATTCTCTGCCTGCGTGGAGGAGTTCCCTGAGAACGTCTCGATCGACCGGGAGGACTCGGTGAGCCCGGTCGAGGCGGTAGCGAGCGCGGCGGAGCTCCGAGTGATCGTCTCCACAGCGCCGTGGGTCGACGCGATCAAGGCATTGAACGACTCAGCGAGGGAACCGACCTCGTCACGACGCACGACGGTCACGCGCTTGGTCAGGTCCCCACCGATCACCTCGATCTGCGACTTCAGCAGGCGGACAGGCGAGAGCACCGCCTTGTTGAAGGCGAGCATGATCGCGGCGATCACAGCGACCGACACGACGAGCGCGGCGACCGCGACGTTGCGCAGCAGGGTGTTGGTGCGGTCGAGGTCAGCCAGGACGGTGGCGCTGCGCTCGTCGACAGCAGCCTGCACGGCGTCGATCTGCGCGCCGATCGCATCAGACTCCTCGACGTTCTCGACCGTCTCCATGTGCGCGGCCCCCTCGAGGTCGCCTGCCTGCAGCAGGTCGTACCCCTGGTCGAAGAGGGTGTCGTACGCGTCGACCGCGACGAGAAGATCCGCGATGACCGGCTCCAGGTCCGTGCCCGCCACGAGGTCGGTGACCGCGACCGCTTCGCTCGTGAGCGCGTCGGACCACTCGACAGCCTGGGCGTACGTGATCTCCGAGAGCGCCTTGCCCTCGGCCCCGCCCGTGCTCGCCGTGAGGATATACATGTTGTTCGCGCCGTCGTACGCGTAGAAGTCCGCACGCATGTGCGACGCGGCGGTCTGCAGCACGGACGTATCGTCCCGGAAGTCCTGGAGCGCGGTGGACGCGTGGTTCGCGGCGACGACGACGTACGCGTCGGCACCACCGACGACCACGAGGAGTCCGGTGAAGACGATTCGGCTCAGGCGGGTGAGGCTCCAGGACACGGGGTCTGCTCCTTCTTGCATGCTCGATGGGTGCGTGGACGAACGTCCCCCGGCGTCCGGGCCTGACGAACAGAACCGGCAGGGCGCACGTGCAGATCCACGCCGGTACGTGTCAGACGTCCTACCAATCGGCAGCCTCGGCAGGAGGTGAAGGGGTCGCGCGGATGAATCCGGCACCGTCACCGGCCCGGTGTCGATCTCATGACATCTCACCTGCGCCGGGGCTGCCGTGGGACCATGGTGCACTCGCCTGGCCAGGGGGCTCGTCGTCGCCACGCGAGCGAACGCACCGGTGCACGGTGCACCACCGACCCGACGGAGAGACCATGACCGACTCGTTCAAGCCGCCCTACGACGACGAGCGCCGCGAGGCGCTCAAGCGCATCCGCGCGCGGCGCGCCCTCGCCACGCAGGCCGTCACCTACCTCGTCGTCAACGCGTTCCTCGTCCTCGTCTGGTGGATCACCGGCCCCGGCGGATACTTCTGGCCGATCTGGGTGATCGGCGGATGGGGCATCGGGCTCGTCCTCAGCGCCTGGAAGGTCCTCGGCAGCCGACCCATCACCGAGGAAGACATCGAGCGCGAGCTCCGGCGCGGACGCCCCACCAGCTGACCGCGTCCGGCCTTCCTCTCCGAACGCCCGCTCACCACCACCAGCGCCTCTACCCACACCACCCACCCGCCCCGTAACGTCACACCATGTGCCGCAACATCACCACCCTTCGCGGGCTCGAACCACCCGCAACGCCAGACGAGATCCACGCCGCCGCGACCCAGTACGTCCGCAAGGTCACCGGCGTCACCAAGACCACTGACACCACCCGCAACGCCTCCGACACCGCAGTCGCCGCCATCACCGCCGCGACCGCACAGGCGCTCGCAGACCTGCCCGACCGCCGGAACCCGCCGTCCACCGTGCCTCCGCTGCGCCGCGACGACGTCGCCGCCCGTGTTGCAGCGCGCCAGGCCGCTCGCGAGGAGCACGAGCGCCTCCACGAGCAGGGCGTGCCGCACGACCACTGACCTGTCTCCTCGACAGTCCTCTCACTCAGGACGCACGTCTGACTCATGCTCGCTTCACAGGAAGGTCAAAGGCAGCCGCGTTGTGATGGTCATGTCACCGCAGCACGGCACGGACGGTGCGTAGAGACCTAGAGGAGCCCGATCATGAAGAGCAAGAGAACCATCCCCGCGATCGTCAGCACGGTCTTCATCGGAGGGCTTCTCTTGTCCGGATGCTCCTCCACCGTCGAGACCACCAGCACGGCCAGCGCAGCGAGCGAGAGCAGCATCGTGAGCACCACGGCATCACCTGCCGAGCTCACGACCGGGGAGGTTGCCACCGAGGTGCTCGCCGCCAACGAGAACTCGACGACGGTCAACGACGACGAGTGGACGATGGACGGCGCGGTGACCGTCACGCTCGACGGCGCAGCGGCCTCGGCCGACGGTGACGGTGTGGTCGTCGACGGCACCACCGTCACGATCACGGCAGCCGGCACCTACGTCCTGACCGGCCAGTACGACGGTCAGGTGGTCGTCGACACAGTCGACGAAGGCGTCGTGGCCCTGGTGCTCGACGGCGTGGACGTCTCCAGCTCGACGAGCGCCGCGATCGCCGTGCTCAGCGCCGAGGACGTCGTCGTCTCGCTCACCGGCAGCAGCACCCTGGCGTCCACCGGCGACGACGACGAGGCCAACGCCGCATTCTTCAGCGACGCCGACCTCACCATCACCGGCGACGGATCGCTCACGGTCACCAGCACGATGAACGACGGCATCACCAGCCTCGACGACCTCATGGTGCTCTCCGGCGACCTCACCGTCACCGCGGGCGACGACGGCCTGCGCGGCAAAGACTCCTTGACGATCGAGGGCGGCACCGTCTCGGTCGACGCAGGAGGAGACGCCTTGAAGTCGGACAACGACGAGGACGAGACCCGCGGCTACGTCTCCATCTCTGGCGGCACGATCGACCTCGTCGCCGGGGACGACGGCGTCCAGGCACAGACGGACCTCGTCATCACGGGCGGCGAGACCACCCTCGCCGCTACCGACGACGGCCTGAAAGCCGAAGCCCACCTGGTCGTCGCAGGCGGCGCGACCACCGTCCAGAGCTCCTATGAAGGCGTCGAGGCGTACTACATCACCATCGAGGGCGGCACCCTCGCCGTCATCGCGAGCGACGACGGCCTCAACGCCACCAGCGGGACCAGCACCACCACGGACATCGGTGGCGTCGTCGAAGCCGACGACGGCGCACTCATCGCCATCACCGGCGGCGAGAGCACCATCAACGCAGAGGGCGACGGGATCGACTCGAACGGATCGATCCTCGTCACCGGTGGCACCACCACGGTGTTCGGCTCGCCCGAGGACCGCGAAGGCGCGCTCGACACCAACGGCTCGCTCGTCGTCAACAGCGGAACGCTCCTCGCCGTCGGAACCACCGGCATGGCGACGTCACCGGACGCGGAGTCCGAGCAGGGCTGGCTGAGCGCATCGCTCGACCAGACCTACGGCGCGGGGGAGAGCGTGCAGGTGCTCGACGAGAGCGACACGGTCGTCGCCGAGTTCACGTCGGTCAAGTCCTTCCAGTCGGTCGTCCTCTCGGCGGCTGAGATCGTCGACGGTTCCACCTACACGGTCACGGTCGGCGGCCAGTCTGCAGGCACCGCCACCGCGGGCGTCGCAGCAGCAGGAAGCCAGGAAGCCGGTGGAGGACCAGGGCGCCGGTGACACACCCACCACGACGAAGCCCCAGGACAGAGACCATCTGTCCTGGGGCTTCGTCGTGACTGCCGCCGGCTCGTTCCCGTTGCCACTACCGCCGTGCCGCTGCATCCTTGGGATCTCGATCAAGCGGAGGACTCCATGGGCAACCTGATCTATGCGGCCAACGTCTCGCTCGACGGCTTTCTCGAAGACGAGACCGGTGCGTTCGACTGGTCTGTGCCCGACGATGAGGTGCACGCGTTCTGGAACGAGCACGAGCGGCGCATCGGCACGTCGCTCTACGGGCGGCGCTTGTACGAGACGATGCGTGTCTGGGAGAGCGACGAGTGGTTGACCGACGAGCCTGCGGTCGTCCGCGAGTACGCCCAGATCTGGCGTGACGCCGACAAGGTCGTCTACTCCTCGTCCTTGGCCGACGTCTCGACCGCGCGTACGAGGATCGAACGGCACTTCGATCCTGCTGCGGTGCGGCGGCTCAAGGAGACATCCGGCTCAGACCTGAGCATCGGAGGCGCGGGGATCGCAGCCGAGGCTTTCCGGCACGGTCTGGTCGACGAGTGTGTGCTGCTGCTGTGCCCGGTCCTCGTGGGCGGTGGCAAGCCGGGGCTGCCCCGGGGCGTCCGGGTCGACCTCGAGCTCCTCGACCACCGACGGTTCGCCAACGGCGTCGTCTACCTCCGCCACGCGGTGCACGCACCCGACTGACGCCTGCGGATCCTCGAGCGCGTGAAGGACGGCTCAGTCGAGCTCGCTCGCGACGAGCGCATCGGTGAGCAGCCCGACCAGGGCGTCGAGCTGCACGGTCGTGGACGAGAGGACGTCCTCGTCGCCCGCCCCGTCGAGCGCGCGAGCGGCCAGCCCGGACTTGCTGTCGATGAGCTCGGCGATCCTCGAGTCGATCGTCTGCGCCGCGATGATCCGCCATGCGGTGACGGGATCAGCCTGGCCGATCCGGTGGATCCGGTCGATGGCCTGGGTCTGCTCGGCGTAGGTCCAGGACAGCTCGGCCAGCACGAGGTTCGAGGCCACCTGGAGGTTGAGACCGACGCCTGCGGCCGTCAGGGAGCACACGACGATCGACACGTCCGGGTCGTCGGTGAACGCCGCGACGTTCTTCTCACGCACCTTGGGTGTCTGGTCTCCGCGGATCGAGGCGTAGCGGATACCGCGGTCGGCGAAGAGCTGCTCGGCCTGGTCCATGACGTCGACGTGCTTCGCGAAGAACACCACCTTGCCGACGTTGCGGGCGAGCTGTGCGGCGTAGTCGGCTGCTAGCCCGGCTTTCGCCTGGCCGATCCGACGGACCATCGTGAAGACGTTCTCGCCTCCGGCCTTCGAGCTCGAGTCTTTGAGCTCTGCCGACGCGACCCGGTGGACGAGCTCGTGGTCGATCGCGTGAGGGTCGCCGCTGACGGTGCGCATCTCGAGGGCGGTCCGGTAGCGCTGGACCAGCCGGTCGACGAGGGCCGACTCGGCGGCGCGGACCGACCGGCCTGCCGCACCATCGAGCTCGACGACGAGGTCCGCGAGCCGACGGGCCGGGATGTCGGCGACCACGTCGACCTTGCGACGACGCACGATTCCCATGTCGATGACGCTGGCCCGCGCGGCGGCCGAGAAGCCCGGGTCGGCCGGGGTGAGCCCTGTGTCCTCGAGAGCAGCCTGCAGCGCGCCGAGCGGCACGGTGTCGTCGATCCAGCCGAGGAACTGCCAGATCGCTCGAAAGTCCTCGATGTCGTTGATGAGCGGGGTGCCGGTGAGCGCCATGAGCAGCGGCCCGGCGATGCGGGTGCGGATCTTCTCCGAGAGCGCCAGGACGTGCTGGGACCGCTGGGAGGTCCTGTTCTTGATGAAGTGCGCCTCGTCGACGATCATGCCGCGGAAGCCCAGCTCGCCGAGCCACCCGATGTGCCGGTCGAGGAGCTCGTAGTTGACGATGACGACGTCGGCGAAGCCGTCCATCCGGTCACCGTCACCGTGCACCACGGTGGACCGCCGCGACGGCGTCCAGAGGGCCACCTCGTGAGCCCAGTTCGTCTTGACCACGTTGGGTACGACGACCAGCAGCGGATAGGCGTCGGCCACCTGGGCGGCGAGCAGCGCCTGGGCGGTCTTGCCGAGGCCAGGTTCGTCGGCGAGCAGGAAGGTGCGATGGCCGCGCGCTGTCGCCGTGACGACGCGGGCCTGGTGGGGCATGAGCTCCCGGCCGCGGGGGATGGACACCGGGCGAGGGGCAGGCAGCGCCATGCAGGCGGGTGCGCCGGTGGCGGCCCGCTCGAAGGATCGGAAGAGCGGTTCGAGCAGCTCCCAGCCACCCAGCCGAGCCGCACGCGGCGCAGACCGTTGTGCCGCGGCCGCGAAGTCCGGAGCGAGGAAAGGGTTCGCCATCTGGCGCGAACGCACCGACTGTGGCACCACCGAGGTCGAGGTGCTGGGCGCTGTCGCGGTCGGAGCCACGGGCGCGGACGCCTCCGGCGGTTCCATCCCGGCAGCGCGCATCACCGACGCCTTGAAGGCGCGCGCCGCGTCCGAGACCCGGGCGTCGTCGGCGAGCAGCTCGAGGAGCGAGGTGTCCCGGGCAGCGGTCTTCGCGAGCATCGTCGCGACGCCGTCGAGACGCTTGAGCTCCTCGCTGCGGCGAGCCACCGTCAGGCTGTCGTCGGCCATCACCCGGGCACGTTCTTCGCGCACGAGCAGCGCGACGACCTGGAACTTCGTGCGTACGGCCCCGCTCGTCGGAGGCCGCTTGACGGCGACGTCGACCTCGCGGGCGACGTCGGCGAGCACCGCGATGATCCCTTGCGCGGTGCGTCGCGGGGCACGTCGGCGCTGGGCTCCCGCGGTGCTCTGCCCGCCTTGGGTGCGCGGTGTGCCACCGGACCGTCCTTGGCCTCGTCGAGCCACTTCTCCTCCTTCTCAGCACCCGCACGCCGGCTGCGATGCGGTGTGAACATGCCACGTTCGGCTCGGGACCGGTCGGTCGACGAACCCTAGCCCGCGTCCCCGGGGCCATGGGCGAGACGACCGGGCCCTGACGCGGCGTCCTCGGCGGTGCTGGATCCCCAGCGTGCGGCGATGGCGGGCCGGCGGCGTGAGAGGCGCTTTCGACCCGCGATGACTTGGTGTGCCGCGGACAGCGTCAGGGCAGGTCGAGGAACGCCTTCCAGATGACCGAGCCTAGCGGGTCATGGCCATGGTCGATGCGGTCGTGCCGGCGAAACCGCTCGCTCACGCCGAGCGTCGACCGTGGTGCCGTCACCTGCATGGCCGCCGGTGCCACCACCGTGCCCTGAGGTGAGCTCTGGAGAGGTGCCGGTACGCACGCCGCCTGGAAGGACCTGGTCCGCCAGGGGCCGCACTCCTCGAGAACGACGGGATCGTCACCGCCGCTTACGTCGAGGCGATCTTCGCGATCGACGAGGTGCGTCCTCACACCGAGCAGGACCCGCGTCTGGAGTGCTTGGCAGAGATCGACGAGGCGCGCGACAGCGGACGGGTCCATGGATACGATCAACAAGAGCGTGCCGATCGTGGAGAGAAGGGGACCTGATGATGTCGCGAACATGGTGGGCGAGCACCGGGCTCGTGGGCACAGGGTTCGTCTTGACGCTCTCGGGGTGCGCCGACGCCGGTGCCCTGAACATCGTGAACGACAGCGACAGCCAGGTGGTCGTCCAGACCGGGGACCAGGATGCGACGGTCCCTGCGTGGGGCGGCGTGTCGATCCTCGACTACGGCTGTACGCCCGGTGACGTCACGGTCGAGCTCGCCTCCGGCCAGCAGACCGTGCTGTCGGGGCCCGTGTGCCCCGACCAGCAGATCGTCGTCCGTGGCGACATCGCCACGCTGGAGCCCGCGGCGTCACCCGACGCCTAGCTGGTGACCGACTCCAGCACCTCGGTGAGTTCCGCCGGGCGGCTCACCATCGGCCAGTGCCACGTCGGCAGCTCGACGTAGGTCCAGTCGCCATCGAGCATGTGGGCGAAGGCCGGTGCGTGTGGTGCCATCTGGTGCAGCTGATCGAGGCTGAAGCTGCACAGCACACCGGTCCGGGGCAGGTGCTGCCAGGCGCCGGTGAGCGAGACCGGCTGCGTAGCGGTCCGCCAGGGCTGCGGTTGCGAGCCCTCGTCCAGCGCGGTGAGGGCGACGGCGTCGACCTCGGGAACCTCGGCGGCGAGCATGGCCCATGGGGGCGGGGGAAGCATCCAGCCCTCGCCCCGCGTCATGACGACGGCCTCGTTCGCTGCGCGAGCGTCCGGTCCCTCGAAGTCTGCCTGTGCCATGTCGTCCGGCAGGGGCCCTGTGTCGACGTAGACGAGGCGCGCCACGCGCTCAGGGACGCGGTCTGCCGCACCGGTCGTCACGAGGGCGCCGTAGCTGTGGCCGACGAGCACGACGTCGTGCAGGTCCTGCTGCTCGAGCAGGCGGACGACGTCGTCGATGTGGGTGGACAGGTCGGTCTCGGGTGAGGCGAGGTGGGCGCGCTCGCCCATGCCGGCGAGGTCGACGGCGTGGACGACATGGCCGTGCTGGCTGAGCAGCTCTTCGACGTGGTGCCAGACCCGGGAGCCGAGCCAGAAGCCGGGGACGAGGACGTAGGTGGTGGTGTTCATGGTGACAACGCTAGGTTTGATTGCGGACAGATACCGCCCGGTAGAGAGAGGTCCTTCATCATGAGTTCTGAGAAGTGTCGAGGACGCCTGTGACCCGCCCGACTGCTCGTGTGCTGGCCATGCTGGAGCTGCTGCAGGCTGGCGGGCAGCGGACGGTCGGCGATCTCGCTGCCCGGCTCGGCGTCGACGAGCGCACGGTCCGGCGCTACGCCGTCCACCTTGCAGACCTCGGCATCCCCGTCCAGGCACAGCGCGGCCGCTACGGCGGCTACAGGCTCGCCCGTGGCTACAAGCTGCCGCCGCTGATGATGACGGAGGACGAGGCAGTCGCTGTCGTCATGGGCCTCAGTGCGGCGGAACGCGTAGGGCTTGCGACGACTGACAACACGGCGTCCGTGAGCGCGCTGGCGAAGGTATCGCGTGTGCTGCCGCGGGCCCTGGCCGAGCGGCTCGACAGCCTGCTGTCGAGTGCGGAGCTCACGACCCCGGTGAGTGCAGCCGCCCCGGTCGGCGCCAGCACGCTGCTCGGTCTCGCATCGGCTGCGCAAGCACGGCGCACCGTCGTGATCACGTACACCGCCTGGGACGGGCGGGAGTCTCAGCGCACGCTCGATGTCTACGGTCTGGTCTTCCACTCCGGCCGGTGGTACGCCACCGGGAACGACCACGGTCGCGATGACGTGCGGACCTTCCGCATGGACCGCATCGCGTCGGTCACGCAGGGCGACGGCTCGTTCGTCGTGCCTGCCGACTTCGACGCAGGGACGCAGGTCGTGTCGGGGATCGCCGCTGTGCGATGGTCGCACAGGGTCTCTGTCGTGCTGCGGACCACCGTTGCTGACGCGAGCGAGCGGCTGCCCCGGAGCGCGGGACGCCTGAGCGAGCACGCCGACGGGGTCCTCTTCGAAGCCCGCGCCGAGCGCCTCGACGGCATGGCCCGCATGCTGGCTGGTCTTGGCTGGGACTTCGAGGTGATCACCCCGGGCGCCCTGCGCGACGAGGTCCTTGCCTTGTCCGACCGTCTCCGGGCGAGCGCGGTGCGCGAGACTACGACGGGTAGAGGCCAGTCGGATGGCGCTGAGCCGACTTAGGAAACGTCAGACCTGAGCGTCGTCGTCGGGCTGGTGGATCTGCGCCTTGGCCGGTACATCGAGCGGCGCGCTCGTCAGGGAGACGAGGGCACCGCTCGATACGTCACCTGGCAGCTTCTTCGGGCCCGTAGAGGGAGACCTGGAGGCTTCCGCCGACGTTCAGATAGACACGCGTGCAGGCTGCGTCCTGGTCGACGACGTTCGTGGTCGGCCAGTGGTGCAGAGCTCCGATCTCCTCGTCGACGACCGCGCGGGCCGCGTCGATGCCTAGGCACTGGTCGGTGATCCGCGCACGGAGCGCGTCCCGGATCTCGAACACGACCTCGTCGATATCCGTTCCCCGGGAGTCCTCACGGTCCCGGCGAGCCTCGGGAACCACCACGAGAGCTGGCGTCGCCACCTCGTCGCCGATGCGGTGCTCCGCCGGGACCTGCACCTCCGCACACTTCTCGGCCGACCTGTCCGCTGCGCGCGGCACCACGTCGACCTGCCAGTCCGTCAGACCCAGCCGGTCGAGCTCGGCCCGGGCAGCGAGGACAGTCTCGTCTGTGCCGAGACACCGGGCGCCCAGACCGTCGACGAGGTCGAAGATGCTGAGCGTCAGCTCGAACACAGGGCCGGCCTCGGGGTCTGGCACGAGCAGGGTCGCGTCTGCCGGCACCTGCGCGCGCGGAGCGACGTACACGCTCGGGCTGTGCCACCGAAAGGCGACAGGGTCGTCGACGGGCGGTCGTTCGCTCAGCTCCTGGTACTGCTGGCAGTCGGCGACCGGGTCGCTGGTCAGCGCCGGTCCGCCGGTGGCGATGCCTTCCTCGTCCCAGGACACCTCGTTCGGGTTCGCCCACTCGCTCAGGCACGTGATGCCGTCCGCGCCGCCGCTCTGCGCATACCAGCCGTTGTGTACGGCCGCGTAGGCGATGCCACAACCGAGGAGCGTGACGGTGAGCCCTGCGGTGATCCCTGTCCGTCGGCCGAGGCGACGACGACCAGTTTGGGCGGGCGACTTGGTGGTCAAGACGATCCCCTCTCGGAGCGCCGCGCCTGAGGCGGTGTCCAGGCGCGCGAGATCTGCTGTCGTCACCGGGTTGAGTGCTGCGAGCTGCCGTATCAGGTCCTGGTCGCGCATCAGATCTCCTCCGCTTCGGTCAGGCCGGCGGCCCGTCTGTTCGTCACATGTCCGGGACTTGCTGACCGTTTCAGCGCTTCTTGTGCGGGTGCACGGTTCGTGTCGTCGACCTCCGCCATGAGGTGCACGAGGCGACGTCGTGCCCGATGCAGGCGGACGCGAACGGTGGCGCGGGGCACGCGCAGCACCAGTGCGATCTCGTCGCGTGCGAGCCCCTCCCATGCGAGGAGTCGCAGCAGCTCCCGGTCGTCCTCGCTCAGCAGGGCCATGGCTGCTCCGAGCGTCGACGGTTCCACGATCGCTCGCGGAGGGTCGGTCGTCAGGGTCTCGCGCAGGCGGACAGCCAGCGTCGAGCGACGTCGTTCGCTCCGGTAATAGTTGGCGAGCACGTTGCGAGCGACGCCGAAGAGCCACGGGCGGGCATCGGCCCCGCCCGGAACGTCGTCCAAGCGCCGCCACGCCACGAGGAACGCTTCAGCGACGACGTCAGCTGCGTCCTCGGGATGGCTCACGCGCCTGACGGCGTATCCGAGCAGCGCCGGGTAGTTTGCGTCGAAGAGCGTGGCGAAGCGCTCCTCCGGGGTCGGTCCGCTCACGCTGGAGCTCCGATGTCTGAGGTGTTCATACCCCAACATGTCCGTCAACGCTCTGAGCGTTACAGGACGCGCACCGACTGCCGGAGGGGTCAAGGCCTCACCTTCTTGCGTCACGACATAGCGCTCAGGTCAGCTCCCCATGAAAGCCCGAGGCTAGGGTGTTCGGGCGTCGACGGGCCGAAGCAGCGTCACCACACCCAGGGCACCGTCCGGGATGTCGCGGGCGGCCGCCGCGATGGCCTCGGTGACGTAGGTGACCGCGAGGTACCCGTCGTACTCGGCGTCGTACGCAAACCCTCCACCTGCCATGAAGACGACCTCCTGGTGATCGCCGATGTTCATCAGCTTCTCGATGTGGTGAAAGACCTCGGGTGGCCATGGGCTGGCGGTCAGGAGGAGCGAGTCTCCGTACACCGGCCGCAGGGCTCTTTCCGCGCGGTCCAGGTCGTGAGTGACCACGTGGGCGAAGTCGTACTCGTCGACGGCCCGGCTCACGACCATGCCGGCGTCCCACAGTGGAGCCCACGCCCGCTCGATCAGGTCATGGTCGAGGGTGGCGGTTCGAGGACGACGGGGTCGGTCGACGCGAGGCCCCCTCCAGGAGGGAGCGGCCCTCGCGACCGGGGGCATCGGTCCGAACGTGTCGACGTCCAGGGCTGAGCCCGACCATCGACCCGACACCGCACAGTGCTGGCCGAGGAGCTCGCCGTCGACGTGGAGAAGGCGGGCGACGTCCCGGACCGCCAGATAGACCTCTGGCGGGGGAGGCCCGCCGGTGGCGCGGTCCTCGTACTTCAGTCCAAGTCCGTCGACAAGGCGGACGACCGAACCGAATCCCTCGGCACGGTCGCCCGCCCTGAGCGGTGTCAACTTCATAGACTGGTACTCCTTGATCCGTGGATGATCGCCCTAGCCTCGGGCTTTCATGGCGGGGTGGGTCTCAGTAGGTGTCATGACGCAAGAAAGTGCTCCTGACCTGGAAGAATACGGTTTGTTGAGGACCGATTCTGACTAGTTCGAGGAGCACCTTCAAGGTGAAGACTACCGTCGCGTATCCCCGTCTGAACATCGTCACGTCGGCGACGTCCGCGGTTGGTCAGGCTGGTGGGGTGCTGTTGACCGAGACGGTCCGGGCGACGGGTCTGGATCGGGCGTTGTCGACGGGCTTGGCGCGGTGGCGTAAGCCGACGGCGTTCCACGACCCGGGCAAGGTGATCGTGGACCTGGCGGTCGCCCTGGCGTTGGGTGGGGACGCGTTGGCGGACGTCGCGGTGCTGCGCGCCGAGCCCGGTGTCTATGGCGCGGTCGCCTCGGATCCGACGGTTTCGCGCACGATCGCGGCGTTGGCCGCTGATGCCCCGGCAGCGTTGGCGGCGATCAACACCGCCCGAGCTGCGGCCCGTTCGGCGGCCTGGCGCCTGGCTGGTGAGCGCGCCCCCGACGCGGGCGCCAGCGCGGTGGACCCTCTGGTCATCGACCTCGACGCGACGCTGGTCACGGCGCATTCGGAGAAGGAGAACGCGGCGCCGACGTTCAAGCGCGGGTTCGGGTTCCATCCCCTGTGCGCGTTCGTCGACCACGGCGGCGCCGGGACCGGGGAACCGCTGGCGATCATGCTGCGGCCGGGCAATGCCGGGTCGAACACCGCCGCCGATCACATCGCGGTTCTCCGAGATGCTCTGGCTCAGCTCCCTGGTCATGGCGGGCGGACGCGGGGCAGTAAGAAGATCCTGGTCCGCACCGACGGCGCAGGCGGAACCAAAACCCTCATCGAATGGCTCACGACCCACCGCCTGGGCTACTCGGTCGGGTTCACGCTGCCTGGCAACACCCCCGACCTGCTGGCCCGCATCCCCGAGACCGTCTGGGCCCCGGCCCTGGACGCTCACGACGAGGTCCGTGACGGCGCCTGGATCGCTGAGCTCACCGACCTGATGGACCTGACCGCCTGGCCGGCAGGCATGCGCGTCATCGTTCGCAAGGAACGACCCCACCCCGGGGCCCAGCTGCGCTTCGAGGACGTTGACGGGATGCGCATCACCGCGTTCGTGACGAACACGCCCGCCGGTCAGCTCGCTGACCTCGAGCTGCGCCACCGCCGCCGCGCCAGATGTGAAGACCGCATCCGCATCGCCAAGGACACCGGTCTGCGCAACCTCCCCCTCAAGGCCTTCGCCCAGAATCAGATCTGGTGCGCGATCGTCGCCCTCGCCAATGACCTCCTGGCCTGGATGGGCATGCTCGCCCTCACCGACCACCAGGCCCGCCGCTGGGAACCCAAACGCCTGCGCCTACGCCTGTTCACCATCCCCGCCGTCATCGCCCGCACCGGCCGGCGCACCTGGCTCCGCCTCTCCAACCGAGCGCCCTGGGCAGCGCTGGCCGCTCAAGCAGTCCAAGCCCTGCGAGCCCGACCCGCACCCGGCTGAGCGCCAGCACACCCTTGACTCAACGACCCCCGCGCGACCACCCGGACCTGGAACCGGCGCCCAACCCGACGACACGGGACCATCTGTCATACCCACAAGGCAGAATCACACCCGAGCAGGCGCCCTGACGCCCAAACGACCCACCTCATGAGCCCGATGAAAGATCGAGGCTAGCCTCGGGCTTTCATGGCGGGGTGGGTCTCAGCAGGTGTCGTGAGACAAGAAAGTGCTCCTGAACTGGGAGAATGTGGATTGTCTAGATACACATTGAGCCAGTTCAAAGGAGCACCTTCAAGGTGAAGAGTACCGGTTACCCCCGCTTGCGTGTGAGTTCGTCCGCGACGGCTGCGGTCGGTCAGGCTGGTGGGGTGCTGCTCACCGAGACGGTCCGGGCCACGGGCCTGGACCGGACGCTCTCGACGGGCTTGGCGCGGTGGCGTAAGGCGACGGCGGTTCATGACCCGGGCAAGGTCGTTGCTGACTTGGCGATCGCTCTCGCGTTGGGCGGTGATGCCCTCGCGGACGTCGCGGTCCTGCGCGGCGAGTCGGGTCTCTACGGCTCGGTCGCATCCGACCCGACGGTCTCGCGCACGATCGCAGCGCTGGCCGCTGACGCTCCGGCGGCGTTACGCGCGATCGACACCGCTCGAGCGGCAGCGCGGGCGAGGGCGTGGCATCTGGCCGGTGGGCACGCCCCCGACCACGACGCCAGCGTGGGGAACCCCCTGGTGATCGACCTGGACGCGACACTGGTCACGGCGCACTCGGAGAAGGAGAACGCGGCGCCGACGTTCAAGCGCGGGTTCGGGTTCCATCCCCTTGCCGCGTTCGTTGATCACGGGGCAGCCGGGACCGGGGAACCGTTGGCGATCATGCTGCGCAAAGGCAACGCCGGGTCGAACACCGCCGCCGACCACATCACGGTCGTCAGGGACGCTCTCGCCCAGCTCCCTGGCCATCACGGTCGGACCCGGGGCAGCAAGAAGATCCTCATCCGCACCGACGGGGCTGGGGGAACCAAGGCCCTGCTCGAGTGGCTCACGCCCCAGCGACTGGCCTACTCGGTCGGGTTCACGCTGCCCGAGAACACCCCCGACCTGCTCGCCCGCATCCCCGAGCGTGTCTGGGCTCCGGCCCTGGACGCTCATGACCAGGTCCGTGACGGCGCTTGGGTCGCTGAGCTCACCGACCTGATGGACCTGACCGCCTGGCCGGCAGGCATGCGCGTCATCGTTCGCAAGGAACGACCCCACCCCGGCGCTCAGCTGCGTTTCGAGGACGTTGACGGGATGCGCATCACCGCGTTCGTGACGAACACGCCCGCCGGTCAGCTCGCTGACCTCGAGCTGCGTCACCGTCGCCGCGCCAGGTGTGAAGACCGCATCCGCATCGCCAAGGACACCGGTCTGCGCAACCTCCCCCTCAAGGCGTTCGCTCAGAATCAGATCTGGTGCGCCATCGTCGCCCTCGCCGGTGACCTGCTGGCCTGGATGGGCATGCTCGCCCTCACCGACCACCAGGCCCGGCGCTGGGAACCCAAACGACTGCGACTGCGCCTGTTCACCATCCCCGCGGTCATCGCCCGCACCGGGCGGCGCACCTGGCTGCGCCTGAACCAACGCGCACCCTGGGCCAGCCTCACAGCGCAAGCGATCACGACACTGAGAGCCCGCGCCGCACCCACCTGAGCACCAGAACACCCCTACCCCAACGAGCCCCTGAACGACCACCCGGCCCCTGGAACCGGCGCCACCCCCACGACACGGGGAACTTTGTCGCACCCGCAGAGCACAATCACACCCGAGCAGGCGCACCGACGCCCAAGCGACCCACCTCAAGAGCCCGATGAAAGATCGAGGCTAGCCTCGCGCTTCCCGGTTCGACAGGGGAGCGGTCGTGCGGAGTACATATGATAAGTCGGGAATCCAAGCCGACGAGGGAGAAAAACACATGGGTTACGACGTAGGCGAAGCATTCCAGGGGCTGCACCATGTGCAGCTGGCGATTCCGGAGGGTGCCGAGGACAAGTGCCGGGAATTCTGGGACCGTATCCTCGGCTTCGACGAAATCGAGAAGCCTCTGGTACTCGCGGCGCGCGGCGGGTGCTGGTTCCGAGGCGGTGGGCTCGAGATACACCTTGGTGTGGAAAAGGACTTCCGTCCAGCCGAGAAGGCACACCCGGGCATCCTCATCAGTGGGCTCAATACGGTCGCTGATCGGCTGACCAGCCGCGGTATCGAGGTCACCTGGGACGATAGCTTTCCGGGGATGCGCCGTTTCTACGCCCTCGACCTGCTCGGGAACCGGCTCGAGTTTCTGGAGCCCGAGGCGTGACGTCTGCGGTCTCCAGATGGGGCGCGGTCTGGCACGGCGACCCGAGGCCCTGAGCGGCTCTGGGCGATCGCGGCGGACGCGGGCCGCCTGAGTCTGGGAACGAGGATGGGCTCCTGCCGAAGGAGCAGAGTGCGGGGAAGTCGATCACGAGGCGGTACTCCGATCAGGAGAAGGCAACGGCGGTCTGCATGGTCCGCTCGCTGCGGGTGGAGCTGGGGACCGAGCACGGCACGGTCCATAGGGTCGCGACCCAGCTGGGCTACGAGGTCGAGCCAGTGCAGCTGTGGGTCAAGCAGGACGACATCGACGAGGGCGTCGTGACGAGCGGCGGGGCCTCGACGTGGCGTGTGGATCCGGGTTCGATTCTGGCGGCTGGTGGACAGGTCGATCACCTCCCTGAAGCCACCCTCGTTGTTGCGTTGTTGGGGTGTCCTGACTCGGCCGGTGACCGTGCCACCGTGCTTTCAGGTCTGGCCGCGGTCAGCGCGCCACGGTCCGTGTCTGGTGCGACGTCAGTGCCGGCATCGGTCACAGCCCAGGTCGGTGCGAACGGCAGGAACACCCCCCTCTTCGCGACCGGTCACAGCGATCGGCCACCAGTGACGGGGGAGCGGCCACCGATGACGGGGGAGCAGTCATCAGTGGCGCGCAGTCGTTGGTTCCGACGATTGAGCTGGCCGTTGAGCTTGTGCGTGCTAACCCGTCGGTGTCTGGTGCGTGGTTGGCTGAAGAGCTCACGCGCCGTGGCCGGCCAGTCAGCCAACGCTCCGGCCAGCGCTGGCGAGCTCGCGCCACTGACGTCCTGGCTGGGACTGGCACCGGCCAGGTGGCGCCCGGGGCCGGACACGTTCGTCACCGTGAGCCTCGGCTGGTCTGAACACCACACGTAGAACGACGACCTACGCGACGTCGCGCCTACCGCCTGCCGTATCAATCGCAGCGACTCGACTCCGTCTCCTAGCTGCTCATCGCCCCCAGGCGCACGGAGACAGGGCGCACAACCCGCACGACCACCAACGGCGGTGAGCCCGGCATCAGCGGGCTCACCGCCGCTGCGCGCCGGTCGAGCAAACAGCCGACCGCTGGGGCGGCCGTCTGCCACACGCAGGGGGTCGTTCCTGACGCTCTCATCGTTGTCGACCGGGAGCTACGTGCAAGCGGCTGCGCCGCCAGCGCAGGAGAGGTTTTCACCACGCGGTCGCTGCGCTCCCTTGTTTCGCGGCGAAAACCTCTCTTCCGCTGCCCTTCGGGTGTGCGCTCCACCCCCGGTCGACAGGTGCTCCGCTATCAGGATCGATCCCGTAGAGCGATCGACCGAGAGCCGCCGATATCGGCACCGGAGGAGCATCATGAAGACCGCGACGACCACGAGCCTGTTCGAGGAGCCCGATCTGTTCGACCTGCTCGTAGCCGACGACGAGCCCGACGCGATCCACTGCATCTTGCCGAACATGGCCATCGCGTGCGGCCGCGACCTACTCGAGTTGACCCGCTCCCAACGCATCACCCGCCGCCGCCTGACCACCCTCACCACGACCGAGACCACCTGCCCCCAATGCCTCGCCCTCGGCGACCTGCGCGCCATGCAGAACCGCCAGGCACCCGAAGTGAACTGACCCATCGCAGTGTGGAAGTGGCGGAAATCCGTCACTTCCACACTATCTGGGGTACATAAATAGACAAATTTGGGGTACACTAATGCTCTGAGGGTGACGTGGGCGGACAGCACGGGGTGGACCGCGAGGACGCTTTGCACGCGATGCTCAACTACGACGCCCGGTTCCCGGGGTTCGACGTCCCGCGCGCGGGTTGCACCACGCGGCCCGACCTGTGGATCGGACCCCAGCGCCGACGCGGTGCACCGTTGCTGGAAGTGATGACCGAGACCACCGGATCGGGAATCATCGTCTTCCACGTCATGATTGCTCGGCCGAAGTTCTTGGCCCTGCTCGAAGAAGGAGAGTGACCCTCATGAGCACCAACCCCGAAACCGACTACGACGCCCTCGCGGCGTGGGCGCAGTCCGACGAGCCCACGATCCAGCCCGGCACGAAGATGATCCGCGGCACCGCCGCCGACCACGACGCCTTGCGCGCGATGCTCGAAGCCGGAGCGGAGACCGAGGAGGAGAAGGCGCTGCTGGCCCGTGCCCGGCGCGGTCGCCCCTCGCTGGACCCCACCGCCACCCCTGGCACCACCTCGCCCATGTGGCGGGTGCGCGCGCCCGGCCCGCTCGACGCACGCGCACGAGCGCGCGCCGAGGCCGAAGAGCGTGACCTCTCGGCCCTCGTGCGTCAGGCCGTGGAGGAGTACCTCACCAACCACGCAGCGAGCTGATGGGAGGGGAGATCCCCTCGCGTGCCCCCATCGGCGCCCTCGCCGGCGGGGAGCGGGTGCCGCCACACACCTCACCGTCCAGGTCCTGCGCCACGCGCTCGCCCCGACGAGCGCGCGCTCGAGTGCTTATGACGTCGACCAGGTTGACGTCGAGGTGACCCAGCAGGAGCTCGAGGACGTCGAGCACGAGCTCGCGCTCGCTCCGCCCGCAGCGCACGCAACGCCGACCAGGTCGCAGCCGGTGACTGTGCAGATCACCACGGCGTCCAGCGCGCGCACGCGCACGCGCACCGAGGTCGATCACCGTGCACTCGCGCGCTGGATCCTCGAGAGCGAACACCAAGGACTCACCACCACCGGCGGCGTTATCGAACGCCAGCACGGATGCTCCAAAGCCACCGACTGACGCTGGAAGGCCGGCGCAGCGACGTACCTCGACGACGAATGCGCCCTGCCCTATGCGTTCAGACGGTCCCGGTTGTCCAACGCAGCTGTCTCGTACCGCGTTCGGTGGAGGGTCTGTTCGGCTCCATCCGTGAACGGTCGTGGCGGACAGTGGACGCTGTGTCGCTAACGTCACGACACAGAACACCTAGCTGCTCAAGTCGCCGCCGCGGGACCCAGTAGGTTGCGGGTGTGAGCAACCACGGCGTCTTCCGGTCGACTTCGAGTTCCAGTGGCGAGCCCGCGCGATCTGTTCTCGAGCTCTTCCGAAGCCTGCTGATCGCCTTGGGCTGCCTTGTCGTTCTCGTGGTCTACTCCACCTGGTGGACCTATTCGCGGATACTTGGCGACCTTGACACGCGTGGTGTTTCAAGCCGCGGCGCTTATGTCAGAATCAGCGAGACCGTCAATACCGTCACCGTCGTTGCGATGGTCCTGGTGGTCCTGCTACCTCTCATCGCGTGGTTCTTGCGCCGGTCATCGTGGTGGATCCCGGTGGCCATCACCGCGCTGGCGATGGTGACCACCGGGATCCTCAACCGCGACGAAGTGGCTCTCATCCACTCCCTCGTCCCCGTCGGAGGCTAGGTGTTCTGTGTCATGACGTTGGTGACACGTGCTGGCATGCGTGAGGCTGGGGGTCGGTCACCGATTGCAGTATGGGGTCGATGGTAGTTGTAGTGGATGTTCCAGACGGTGATCGCGTTGGCCCGCTGTGTCTCTGAGGTCCATTCGGTGGCGTAGAGGAGCTCTTCGGCGAGCGTGCGGTTGTAACGTTCGACCTTGCCGTTGTGCTTGGGCGTGTGGGGGCGGATGCGCTGGTGGCGGGCGGCGGTGCCCGCGATGGTGCGGTGGAAGTGGCGGGCGCGGTAGTTCGACCCGTTGTCGGTCACGACGCGGGTGAACCGGGTGATTCCGTGGGCGGTGAAGAACGCCCTCGCGCGGGCCCAGAAGGCGATCGTGGTTGCGGCGGTCTCGTTGGGCAGGGCTTCGGTGTAGGCGAGGCGGGAGTAGCCGTCGATGGCTGAGTGCAGGTAGATGGAGCCGGCCCGGGAGCCCTTGGTCTTGGCCCGTTCGACTGCTTTGGCTTGGTCGGAGCCGCGCCCGTGGGTGCGCCAGCCGCCGCCGTCAGGGATGCGCCCGACCTTCTTCACGTCCAGGTGGACCATATGCCCGGGATACCGGGCCACGATCTTCCTGACGACTCGGTTCGTCGCACCGGACGGGTCGATGTCGCGGCGGCGGGAGATCCCCAACCGGCGCAGCCACCGCGAGACCGTGACCGGGGAGATCTGGTGACCCTCGCGGACCAGTTCGAGGTGGATCTGACGGGCGGTCCACTTGTGGGTCCGGCGCAGGTCCTCGATCCGCTCCACCACCTCTTGCGCGGTGCGGGTCGGCTGAGACCGCGGTGCGCTGAAGACGTCGACCAAGGCCAGCTCGCCGTGCTCGGCGTAGCGGCGCACCCACTTCGTCACCGTCGCACGAGCAACCCCAGCCTCGGCCGCGACGTGAGCAATCGGACGAGATTGGCAGCGCTGGACAACGCGCAGTCTTCCGGCTGGGGTCAACGGGGCGTTAGCGTGTGTCATGAGGGGTAGGTCCTTCTCGCAGGCGGATGTAGAGGTACTTCCATCCTGCACTCGGGGACCTACCCCTTCCTCACGCCCACACTCCCCGGCGTGTCAACAACGTCATGACCTACAACGCCTAGACCAGAGCAGGCTCCGTCGGGGACGAGACCGCAACATCGATCATCTCGGGCTTCTCACCAGGTAGGAGCACCGCCACCGAGCACGCCCAAACCGGCACCCCCTGACCGTCACGCTTCTGACCGCCACCCACGAACTGGCCGGAGCCAGGCGGCTGCTCGACCTTCGTGCCCTTGGGCATGACGCGAAGACCGACGGTCAGGCCGAAGACCTCCGGGTTGGTGTTCACCGGGATACGCACGTCAGGCCTCCTTCGTCTCAGTGGGGGCCGTAGCCGCGAACGCCTCGATGCGCGCGAGGTTCACCCGCAGCCACGTCCGACGCACCTTGCCCTCGGGCGGGCGCATCTCCGTGTCGATGAACTTCTTGTCCTCAAGGGCGTTGAGCGCATCCGCGATGGTCGACGCGTTCACGCCGCACTGACGTGCCAGTTGCGCACCGCTGACCACCTCAAGCACGTCGCGGTGCTCGGCCGTGTAGGCGGCCCGTTCGATCGTCAGCAGGATCAGCAGAATCTTCTGCGCCGGAGTCAGATCGCTGCGCGGCAGGACACCCTCCGTCAGGCCGCGCATGTACCGGACCAGCCGAGCGTCCACCGCCTCCGGGCTGCTGTCCTGATCGTAGATATTGCTCATGTTCGCTCCTTCGTCCGCCTCGTGCGGCCCATCCGCACATGACGAGCATACCGTAGCTCCGTATTTTCCACATGGGCAAGCCGCCGTTTCATCCGTACGGAGGATGCGGCGAGCCGCTGGGCTGTCCGTCACGTCCAGCGGTACTCCCGCCAGACCGTGCCCGCGTCGTCCTCGCTGATCCCGCTGACGATCAGCCGACGTAGCGCGAACGCCGAGGCGATCCAGTTGCGCCGGTCAGCCTCCGCGAGGTCGTTCCATGCCTCATCGGCACCGGCCTGCGTCATGTAGGGCTGGCCCGTCGCGCCGATGCACCAGGCGACCAACGTGTCAGCCGGCAGGGCGTAGGCCCGGACGTCGTTGCACGGCAGGTCGTCCGTCCAGATGACCTGCGAGCGGCCCAGGTAGAACGTCTCCAACACGTCCTTGACCGATGCCGTCGCCGTCACGATGCCGTCCTCATCCGTCACTGGAGCCGGGAGCCCGCCGTCAGCGCCGAGCGTGCCGGGCGCATCCGCCCGCACCGCACTCAGCACAAACCCACCGCCGACACCGAGTGTCACCACCAGGAGCACCGCGACCATGACGGCGTACACACGCACCGCGGTACCGGCCATCGCCCACTCCCACCGAGCCCGAGCCCGAGCCCGAGCCCGGGCCTCGAACCCAGGGCTCCGGAAAGGTCGGTGTGTAGGGCTGTGGCCTGGAGTTTTGTGGTGGTATGACCGGCGTGGGGTGTGGGGCGGATGGGGCCCGTGGGCTGAGATGGAAGTTCTGACGCTCACCCTCTCGCGCAAGGACCCCATCCGCTCGTGTCATCTTCCCAGATCACCCCTGCCTCCGGTCGTCATCTCGACCATGACCTGCTCGCCGTGTTGGGCCAGGTCCCTGATCCTCGTGACCGGCGCGGGATGCGTTACCCGTTGGCTGGCCTCTTGGCGGTCGCGGTCTGCGCGGTCCTGGCTGGTGCCCGGTCGTTCACTGCGATCGGGGAATGGGCCCTGGACCTGAACGTGGAGCAGCTGGACCGCCTCGGGCTGGAGCGTGCTCCGGTGGAGTCCACGATGCGCAAGCTGTTCGCCCGCCTGGACGCTGACGTACTGGACCGTCACCTCGCGGTGCTCACCTGGTGCAGGACCGCTCAGGTCGGGGGCCGTCGGGTGATCGCGATCGACGGCAAGACGGTGCGCGGGGCGAGGACCGCCGGCGCCACAGCACCGCATCTGATTGCCGCCCTGGATCACACCACCGGCGTCGTTCTGGGGCAGAACGCCGTGCCTGTGAAGTCGAACGAGATCCCCGCCGTCCGGGACCTCCTGGCCGGTTTCGATCCCTCTGACCTGCACGGATGCGTCATCACTGTTGATGCGATGCATACGCTGGACGAGACCGCGAAGACGATCGTGGCGGCGGGCGCGGACTACGTCTTCACCGTCAAAGGGGCTCTTCAGAGTTGCGGTGGGAGGAGCGTGACGCGCCGGTGCGCCGCGGGTCCGTGGTGAGATAGGTCGAGGCCCTCAGGATCAGTAGTGACTAAGCCACTGCTCCACGAGGACCTCGATTATGACCAGGCCTACTGCGCTCTGCTGTGCCACGCCTGATTCGTACTGTTCGCGCATCGACACCCTCGTGGACCTGGATGGCGTCCATGTGATCGCCGTGGCCCGTTCGGGCGGCCAGGTGACGTTGACGATCGAGACACCTCGTGAGCGGCAAGGGTGTCGGCGGTGCGGGGTGGTGGCGCTCAGTCACGGGCGTCGAACCCGCTTGCTGCGGGACGTCCCGTGCTCGGGGTCGGCGGTGGTGCTGGCCTGGCGGCAGCGGACCTGGGCGTGCCCGGACGATGCCTGTCCGGCGGGGACGTTCACCGAGGAGCTCCCGTCGTTGGCGAGCCGGCGGGCAGTGCTCACGACGCGGGCGGTGTGGTGGGCGATCGGCCAGCTGCGCCGTGAGCACGCGACCATCGAGGGCCTGTCCCGTCAGCTCGGCGTCACCTGGAACACGCTGTGGCGGGTGGTTGAACCCCGAGTGGCCGAGCTGGCGCGTGATGAGTCCCGCTTCGACGGCGTCGCCACCCTCGGGGTCGATGAGCATGTGTGGCACCACACCCCGCACCGCGCTGCGTTGAAGGGCCCCACGATGCTGACGGGCATGGTGGATCTGACTCGTGACCAGGGCGGACGCACCCGAGCCCGACTCCTGGACCTCGTCCCCGGGCGCACCGGGAAGGTGTTCGGAGACTGGCTCACCGGCCGCGGTGAGGTGTTCTGCACCGGGGTGAAGATCGCCACCCTGGACCCGTTCCGCGGCTACGCCAACGCCATCGACACCCACCTCGCCGAAGCCGTCCCGGCCCTTGATGCGTTCCACGTCGTCAAGCTCGCAGGGCAGGCGTTGGACGACGTCCGCCGCCGAGTTCAGCAAGCCACGCTGGGCCGCCGTGGTCATGCCAAGGACCCGCTCTACCGGATCCGCGGGTATCCTGCACCGCGGGCTCGAGCACCTCACCCCGCGCCAAGGCGAACGCCTCGACCAGTGCCTCGCCGACGGCGACCCCGACAACGAAGTACAGGTCGCCTGGCAGTGCTATCAGCAACTGCGGGCGGCCTACCAAGCCAAGGACACTGCCGAGGGCAAGGCGTCGGCGGAGAAGATCTTGGATGCGTTCTCCACCTGCCCGATCCCCGAGATCGCCCGCCTTGGAAGGACGCTGCGACGCTGGAAGAAGGAGTTCCTGGGCTACTTCACGACCAACCGTGCCAACAACGGCGGCACGGAGGCGATCAACGGAATCATCGAGCTGCACCGGCGCATCGCCCGCGGCTACCGCAACCGCGACCACTACCGACTACGCATGCTCCTGGTCGCTGGCGGACTGCTCCTCCCACCACAACTCTGAAGAGCCGTGTTGATCGTGGCGATCAGACTGTCGTGGATGCGCCCTCTGGTGGTGAAGTGGTTGCCGCGTGGCGTGCGACACCTACATCTCCTGCCAGCCGGCGAATGCCCTCATCATGTTCTGACTGATCTGTTGTGATGACCCGTTCTTCACCAGCCGGGCCTCGACGGCGGAAACTAGAGCGACATTCTCGGGCTTGCCAGGCTTGGGGCTTAGCGTGCGCGCGTCGGCGTCTTTCTGAGCTGCGTGCGGACGAAAGGGGCCCACACCTCTTCCGCAGTTACGTCGCAGCTCACGCGAGATCGTGCTCGGCGCGCGAACGAGCTCGCGCGCGATCTGCCTCACGCCTGCGCCGACCAGACGCAGATCTGCGATCGTCAGGCGATCATCCTGACTGAGATACCGCCCGGAAGTCAGCGCCTTGACGGCGGGCACCTGACCGCTGGCTGCTCTGATCCATCGGTAACCCTGACGCCTGCGCTGACACTGGATGGCACGCGCCGACTCTACTCGGTGACCCTTCGACCGGATCTGCTCGACGGACCCATGTTTTCGTATTGCGGCCTCAGCCAGAAACCGCTGGTGATGGCGCCCTCAAAAGGTGTAACGAGTAGCTATAACTCCGGGTCGCGTGCATCCCAGCCCGGGACGTTGACCTGGATTGCGTCGGCGCCAACGAAACGGGCCAACGTGTCCTCGAGCCCAGCGACAGCGTCAGTGCCGGCCTGCTCTTCCCATTGCTCGCGGAGTTTGTCAAAGATGGCCTCACCCTCGCGAAGCATAGCCATTCCGCGCTCTGTGACGCTCAACCGAATGCGACGCTTGTCCGTTGGATCGGGGTTCCGAACAATATAGCCCCGATCCTCCAACAGACTGATCGTATTGGCGGCGGCCTGCTTCGTGACTGACATCGCTCGCCCCAGCTCGGAGGCGCTATCTGCGCCGGACAAGATGGAATGCAGCGCAAAGTCATGCACCGGCCGGACGTCGTCGTATCCGAGCTTCGAGAGTTCGACTGAGCCCTGGTCCGCCATCTTTCGGAAGCCAGCGAGGAGCAACAGCGCGAGGTCGGCACCTGAGCGAGACATGGAACCAGTTTAGGCGCTCATCCGATCTGGGTGTGTAGCAGTGGTCTGAAGCCTCCGGCCTCTAGGAGCGGGCGGGCGATGTTGTTGGTGTGGTTGCGGAAGCCGAGGGTAGAGCTGCGTAGGTGTTCGAGGCGTCCGTTGACGGCCTCCGTCGGGTCGGTGCTCGTGCCGGGCAGGTCGCAGTGGGCCAGAACGTCCTCGGCCCGCTTCTGCAACGTCCGCCCGAGGGTGACGAGCCCGCTGAGCGCGGTCATGTGTGTTCGTCCTTAGGTTCGGTCCCGGTGGCGGTAGGCAAGGGATCGTGCGCTGGTCGATGCCCCAGGTCGCCTCGACCTCGACGTGCTCGTCGCCGCCGAGTACCCGCGCGCCGTCGAACCGGGCGTCGCCGTCGATCAGCAGCCGGCCGACTTCGGTCAGGACGGCGTCGTTCGCGGTGTCCCTCGCGACCGCCAATGCTTCGGCGACCCGCGCGATCTCAGATGCTCCCCCACGAGCCCGACCAGCGCCCAGCGCACCGCCGCCCGCGAGAGCTTCGCCCGGTCAGGCTCGAGGCGTTGACCGACAACGACGAGGCCGAGCTCGTCCAGGCGGCAGAACGTGGTCGGATCAGGACTGTGGAAGCTGGCGTCGGTCACGTCGAGGCTTTCTGGATGGGAGTCGCAGGCCCCCTCATCAGGGGACCTCGGCCCACGTCCCGACCAGATCAGACCACCAGCGCTACCCCTCAGATCGGAGGACCTGTCGGCCACCAGACTTGACGTAGACAGGTTCCTTGTCTACCTTCGAACGACAAGCTACTTGTCTATTGGAGTTCAGACTTATGACCATCACCAGTCCCGCCGGCGCAACCATCCCCGAGGTCACCCACCACGTCGTCGATCTGAACGGCGCCCCCATTCACTACGTCTCAGCAGGTGGCACAGGTTCCCCGATCGTGCTGGTGCACGGATGGCCAGAGACCTGGTGGGCTTTCCACAAGCTCATTCCGCTCCTCGCCCAGACGCACCGCGTTTACGCTCTCGATCTGCGGGGATTTGGAGACTCTGGAAACGACGACGTTGGGTGGGAAGAGCAAGTCGCTGCCGACGACCTGCACTATCTCGTCGAGCATCTGGACGTTGGCCCCGTTCACGTCCTTGTCCAGGACATAAGCGGAGGGGTCGGATTTCGCTTCGCCGCGACCTACACTGAAGATCTATTGAGCTTCACTGCGATCGAATCAACCCTGGCGGGATTCGGCCTGGAAATGCTCGCGGACGTCAACAGTTTCGGATCCTGGCACGTCGGCTTCCTCGGGGCTCCGGGCATCCCCTCGCTTCTGCTCGCCGGGCGCGAACGCACGCTGATCGCCGAATGGGCCTATCCGATGATGAACGGCACGGAGGGTGCCGTCAGTGAGGCCGACCTCGAAGAGTTCATCCGCTCATACTCCCGCGCGGGTGCATGGCGAGGCACCGAGAGTCTGTACCGGGCGATCTTCTCCGACAACGGTGCCACCAAGGCATTGGCAGAAGCGCATTCGATCGAGGTGCCGGTGCTCACGGTCGACGGCGTGAACAATCCCTTCACCGCGAACTCATTTCAGCAGGTGAGCTCAGGTGAGTTCACGTCGGTACACATCCAGGGAGTCGGGCATCTAGTTGCTCAGGAAGCTCCCGAGCAACTCGCCGCCGCTGTCCTCGAGTTCGTGTCGGGCATCGACCGGGACTAACTGTTGTGGGTCATGACGTTGGCAACTTCACGATCGTTGTCTGTGAACGACAGTTATCGGGGCAGGTCAGCTCCGACGTGATGCGGTGATCATGGTGGGCTACTTCGCGGCCATGCCGATGAGCGAGCGTGGCGGTTCGGCGACGCCTGGTCGCTAGACTCGTCAGTCATGAGCAATAGTGACGATCTGCAGTTTGCGTTCGACGTGTCGGACCAAGCTGCTGAGCTCGCGTTGGAGTACTTCGAGGCCGGTGTCGCGGTGATGTTGAAGGATGACGGCTCTCAGGTCACCGAGGCTGACCGGGCGGTTGAGCGACTGCTTCGCGAGAGGCTGTCGAAGCACCGGCCGAGCGATGCACTCCTCGGCGAGGAACTGGGGCGGCTGGGGGAGTCCGATCGGATCTGGATCATCGACCCCATCGACGGCACGGCCTTCTTCAGTCGGCATGACCCGAACTGGCGGGTCCACCTCGCACTTGAGGTTGGCGGGCGAACCGAGCTCGCGGTCGTGACCGCTCCCGCGCTGCAGCGCTGCTGGTGGGCCACCCGCGGCGGGGGTGCGTTCGAGTCTCCCTGGCCACGGCACCAGGCTCGGGCAACGCGCCTGGACGTCAGTGGGACGTCGACGTTGGAGGGGGCTCGCCTTGAGGCTCTAGACGATGCGTCTCGAGCGCGGCTCCCTCCGGGTGCGGTCCGCTCGCCGGCGAGCCCGCTGCCGCTCGTCGAGCTCGTTCGTGGCGAGATCGACGCCTTCCTGGTGGAGCGTTATCACCTCTGGGATCACGCTCCGTGGATCCTGCTCGTCGAGGAAGCGGGTGGTCAGTTCACCGACCGGACCGGAGGGCGTGCAGGCGATCAAGGGGGTGGGCTGTATTCCAACGCAAACCTGCACAGTCAGCTGCTCGCAGCGCTGCGGTATCCGAAACGCAACGGACCCTCCCCAGGGCTCACCTGACAAGACCCTGAGACCAACCACTACCGTCACGACCCCGCCTCGACTCCTATCGAAGCGTCAGTTCCGAGCCTCCACCAAACCGACTGCACGCTGGATTGGGATGAGCCCAGAAAATCTTCCGTCGCCCGAGCGCTGGCCAAAGACGACTTGCCTCCACGTCAGACGCGACTGAAGGGCCCCACAACACCTAGTGATGCGGCCTCGCACTTGATACCGTCGCAATGTAAAGCCGGCTTGCTGCAATGATGCGGGTCATGCCGGAATCGCGAAGAGGGTAGACGTTGGAGTTTGTAAGAATGAGCGATGGTGCAGTGCGGGTGTGGGTGCACTCGTCGCAGTGTTGATGGCGTTCGGCCTTGGGCTGATCGCGCCGACGTCGACGATTGCGACTGCTGGAGCCGGAGGGGAATCGGCGTCTGGTGGCGAGGCCGCGACGTCCATCGAAACGGTCATGGCGAAGGTGGCAGACAGCACCCTCGACGTACGAGCGTCACTGTCTCCTCTTGATGAGTCACATGCAACCGTTCTTGACATCAGTTCCGACACGGGAGCCTTTATTTCCGGGACTGGGCCTGTCATGCAGGTATGATATCGAACTGACCTAGGACATGCAGAAGGCTGTGAAGGAGTCGAATCGTATGGCGGTTCAGATATGACAAACGATGAGCGTCCGCAGTACCTGCCATTCTTGACGGTCTTTGCGGGGATGGTGTTGTCGGCGTGTGCACTGATGCTCATGGTCCCCGTGCTGTTCCGCTCGCACGACCCGTGGCTCGAGTGGCTCGCTGCAGCCATCGGGTTTCTCTTTGTCGTTCTTGGGTGGGCGACGCGTCGAATGCGCCCTGATGTGCCAGAAACAGTCGATCCGAAGAGCGGGTTGTAGAACGTTCGAAGGCTTGACCCCGGCTCGTGGATACGCGGGTAGTTTCACGTGGCGAGCCGTAGGTGCGTGAGGTCACCCGTGCGTGCCAGCGAGGGTTCGCGTTCGAGGGAGGTGTTGAACGACTCGGCCAGCGCGTGGTCCGGGCTGGTACGCACCTTGCCCATCGAATGCTGCACGCCCAGGCTCTTGCACAAGCCTGCTGCGTCGTAGCCGAAGCCGTAGGTGTCGTGTCACCGTCGGTAGTCAGGGCCGTGATGCGGCCGTTGACGTCCCGCTCGTGCTGGTCGTGACCGTTGGCGCTCGGCCGCCGATCTGTTGGGTGTACCCCGAGAGCAAGCCGTCGAGGTTAGAGAAGGTGCGCACCGCACCGGCTGAGGAGCCCTCGCGGGTGATCTGTCCGTCCGTGTCGAGGGAGCAGGCGAGGTGGCTGCCCGTCCACACCGGTCCGCGAGACCATGTTGGGGTACGCATAGGGTGACGGGCGCTCCGAGCAACGAGAGAGGCCGCCTCGGATTTCTCCGAAACGGCCTCTGACCTGCTGTGATGCTGGTGGGCGATACTGGGATCGAACCAGTGACCTCTTCCGTGTCAGGGAAGCGCGCTACCGCTGCGCCAATCGCCCATGCGTGCTGCACGAGATGAAGCTTTCGTACTACGAGGTGGAGACGGGATTCGAACCCGTGTGGACGGCTTTGCAGGCCGCTGCCTCGCCTCTCGGCCACTCCACCGCTGAGATGAATCACCGGGGGAGACCCCCGAGGATCTGTCTCCGAGCGGACGACGGGATTCGAACCCGCGACCCTCACCTTGGCAAGGTGATGCTCTACCACTGAGCCACGTCCGCATGCCCCGAACACTTCGTGAATTTCTCCCCGGCGTTTTCGGCGCGTCCCAGACTCTAATGGACTTTCGCGCCCTGAGTCCAACTGAGTGCCGTCGTCTGCGTGTCAGCCGCAGGATCTCGCGGAAAACTTCCTGAGATGACGTCCGCCAGCAGATGGTCGGTAGCGTGTGGGCGTGGACGGATACGCGCGCTTCGGGCGCAGGACGGGGCGCGGTGCGGTCGAGATGGTCGACCTCACGCGCGAACCAGATGCGCTGGGCGTCGGGGGTGTGTGGTTCGTCGTCGCAGACTTCGAGGGCCCCGTGAGGGCATGGCGTTTCGCTCACGTAGAGACCGGTCCGGAGGCCACGTCGAGCCTCGAGGGTTCTCGGCTTCCCGCCGAGCCGTGGAACGGGCCCGCATCCGCGGACTGGCGGTCGTCGCTCGACGAGGACGCCTACCGCGCGGCCGTCGTGACCGTGCGGGAGCACGTCAGGCAGGGGAGCGTCTACCAGGCGAACATCTGCCGCATCCTGTCTGCCCCGCTCTCGCCCGCGCGCGGCGAGCCGTCGGCGGTGGCTCTGGCTCAGCGCCTGGCCGCAGGCAACCCGGCACCCTACGAAGGTGTCATCCATGTCCCGGCGCTCTCCGGGCTCGAGCCCGTCTGGGTCGTGACAGCGTCCCCGGAGCTCTTCTTGCGCGCAGACCGCGTCGTGGGTCCCGACGGGCGGGTGACCACCACGGTGACGTCCGCGCCGATCAAGGGAACCGCGTCCACCCCTGAGGGGCTGCTCGACAAAGACCGTGCCGAGAACGTCATGATCACCGACCTCGTCCGCAACGATCTCCACCGGGTCTGCGAGCCGGGGAGCGTCGAGGTCACGAGCCTTCTCGCTGTCGAGAAGCATCCCGGGCTCGCTCACCTCGTCTCGACGGTGGTCGGCACGCTCTTGCCCGACGTCACCGAGCCGCCAGGCCCCTGGGGCGCGATCCTCGGTGCGACGTTCCCGCCCGCGTCTGTCTCCGGCGCGCCCAAGTCCGCCGCGCTGCGCATCATCGGGGAGCTCGAGCCCGTCCCACGAGGTCCCTACTGCGGTGCGGTCGGATGGATCGACGTCGATGCCGGGACAGCCGAGCTCGCTGTCGGTATCCGGACGTTCTGGTGGACCGCGGACAGCCCCCACACGGCCGGTGGCGGCCCCCGTCTGCACTTCGGCACAGGTGCAGGGATCACGTGGGGGAGCGACCCCGAGGCCGAGTGGCGCGAGACCGAGCTCAAGGCCCACCGTCTGATCGGGCTCGCGTCTGCGGCAGACTGATCCCATGGACCTAGTCATCTGGACGGACGGGCGGTTCGTCACCGCCGACGAACCGGCGCTCAGCGGTGTCGACCACGGCTTCACCGTCGGCGACGGGGTGTTCGAGACCTGCTCGGTGGTTGACGGGCAGGCCTTCGCGCTCACCCGGCACCTGCACCGCCTCGCCCGCTCCGCCCGCGGCATGGGCCTCGCTGCGCCCGACGAGGACGTCGTCCGCGACGCCGTGCAGCGGGTCCTCGACCGCGCAGGTGCGACTGTCGGCCGACTGCGCATCACCGTCACCGCGGGCGTCGGCCCGCTTGGCTCGGCGCGTGGCGACGGCCCCGTCACTCTCCTCGTGGCGGCCGGCCCGAGCGCCCCGTCGTCCCTGTCTCGAGCCGTCCGCCTGCCGTGGGTCCGTAACGAGCGCTCAGCAGTCGCCGGGCTCAAGACGACGTCCTACGCCGAGAACGTCGTCGGCCTCGCCTATGCCACGGCTCGCGGCGCCGACGAGGGCCTCCTGGCGAACACCGTCGGTGCACTCTGCGAAGGGACCGCGTCGAACGTGCTCGTCGAGCGTGACGGAGAGCTCCTCACCCCCGTCCTCGAGACCGGTTGCCTCGCAGGCATCACCCGCGAGCTCTTGCTCGAGTGGGCGGCGCACGAGGGGCTGCCCGTCCGTGAAGCCACACCAGACGAGCTGCCGTTCATGGTCCTCGACGACGTGCTCGCCGGACGTGGCGCGCTCGCGCTCGCGGGGAGCATTCGCAACGTCACACCGGTCGTCTCTCTCGACGGCGTCGACCTCGCTCCGGGGCACCTGACCTACGCCGCTCAGGACCTCTTCGCCCGCCGCGTACGCGACGGCATCGACCCCTGACGCCAGGCGGGATGCGCCGTGCGACGTCTGGGCCGCGGCCCAGTTCGCCTCCATGGCCCTAGAGCGGTTACGATCTTCCACGGACACCGACGCTGATCGCCAGCGTTCGGCATCGGTGGACCAGATCAGCGGGCGATTGGCGCAGTGGTAGCGCGCTTCGTTCACACCGAAGAGGTCACTGGTTCGAACCCAGTATCGCCCACATGTTCACAACAGCCTCTGGACTGCGGAAACGCGGCCCAGAGGCTGTTGTCATCTCCGACAACGAGCCTCACGACGCCGGCAGAGGAGCGACATGGCCGCGGTGAACGGCAAGGCCGTCGAACTCACGATGGAGGAGCTACGAGCCGTGGCTCGCTTCGCTGCCGACTGCGCGGAGAGCGTGCTTCCCGATTTCGAGGCTGAGGCCCCGGAGAACTCGCGACCGCGCGAAGCGCTCCATGCCGCTCGCGTCTTCGCCGAGGGAGGCGCCCGGACGAACCTCCAACGAACAGCCGCCTTCGCAGCACACCGAGCAGCACAGAGCGTGTCCGCGGAGACTGCGCAGCTCGCAGCACTGGCCTGCGGCGACGCCGCAGCCTCCGCCTACCTCCACCCGATCGCCGAGGCGACGCAGGTCGGCCACATCCTCCGCGCGGCGGCCTGTGCCGCACGAGTAGCCGAGCTGAGAGCCGACGACGAGGGAACGACGAGCAGCGACAGCGTAGGCGTCCTGGTAGAACGAGCAGCCCCGCCCGTACCCGACGTGCTTCGTCGATATCCGGCCGCACCCCACGGAGCTTCTCGCCTCTCACGGCTGATGAGCGCACTCGACACCGCAATCAGGCAACGGACCTCAGAAGCGAAACCGATCGACGACGAGAGGTCGAACGAAGGCCGCACCGACTCACGGTGAGGAATCGCCGTTCCGGCGCACGGGAGAGCTGCTGTTCCCGTCCACGCCTCACCCGTTCCGCTCACGTCCTCGTGTAGAACTGAACGAGTGAGCAGTGAGGAACTCGAGGCGTACCGGAGGCCGTTGACGGGCTATTGCTACCGGCTGCTCGGATCAGCGGCGGATGCCGACGACGCGGTCCAGGAGACCCTGATCCGGGCGTCTCGCAAGCTCGCCGACTTCGACCCCCAGCGCGCCCGGCTGACCACCTGGCTGCACACGATCGCGACCAACATCTGTATCGACATGCTCCGAAGTGCCAGCAGGCGGGCCCTCGCGGTCGACTTGGGGCCAGCCTCGCAGAGCACAGAGATGGGAGCGCCGCTCTCGCCTGGGCGGTTCGTCGAACCGATGCCCGACGCTCGCCTGTTCGGCATCGACGACCCCGCCGATCGGATCGTTCTGCGCGAGACCGTGCGCCTCGCGTTCATCGCGGCCTTGCAACGCCTGTCGCCCAGGCAGCGCGCGACACTCGTTCTGCGCGACGTGCTGGTCTTCTCGGCGCAGGAGAGTGCCGAGATCTTGGGCACCTCGGTCGCGGCGGTGAACAGCGTGTTGCAGCGGGCGCGTGCAGCGCTCGCAGATCATCCGGTCGCCGTCACTGACGTTCTGGACCCTGAGGACGCCGTGCAGCGGGATCTGCTCGCACGCTATGTCGCCGCCTTCGAGGCGCACGACGTGCCCCGGTTGACAGCGTTGCTGCGAGAGGACGCGACCTCGTCGATGCCGCCGTTCGCGTGGTGGCTCTCCGGTCGAGACCGGATCGGGGCAGTGATGGCGGCCAGCGATGCCTGTGCTGGTGACCGGTTGCTGCCCACCGCGATCAACGGGTCGCCCGGGTTCGGACAGTACCGGCCCGGTCTGGACGGCCGGCTCGAACCGTTCGCTCTCCTCGTGGTCGAGGTCGTCTCCGGCCGCGTCGCTCACCTCGTGACCTTTCTCGGCAGCCAGGCGCGGTTCGCCGAGTTCGGGCTGCCCCCGGTGGTGAAGGAGACCGGGCTGGCGCGATGAGTGTGAGCGAGTCGGGTCGTACAAGCAGTGAGAGCACCCCGCACGACGAGGAGGAACCACATGTCTGCACACCCCGACGAGATCATCGCTGCGACCCACGCCGAGCGCACCCGGCTGGTGGGCCTGGTGCAGGACCTCGGACCGGACCGATGGAGCGTCCCGTCCCTGTGCGCCGGCTGGCAGGTCCGCGAGGTGCTGGCCCACCTCACGATGCCGTTCCGCAGCACGCTGCCGGACGTCGTCCTCGGCATGGCCAGGTCGCGCTTCTCGTTCGACCGCTACGCCGACCGCGACGCTCGTGCTGTCGCTCGATCGATGACCGACGCCGAGCTGGTGGACCTGCTGCGCGACAACATCACCCACCCCTGGCGTCCACCGGGTGGAGGCCGAGTCGGAGCATTGAGCCACGACGTGATCCACGGTCTGGACATCACCGAGCCCTTGGGCCTGCCTCGACCGCCCGTTGACCGGGTGGCGCTCGTGCTGCAGAACGCGACTCCCCGAGCCGTGCGGTACTTCCGGGTGGACCTGGACGGTACGAGACTGGTGGCGAGCGACGCAGACGTGACCATCGGGAACGGTGCCGAGGTGCGCCTGCCCGTCACGGATCTCCTTCTGGTGGTCTCGGGACGCCGCACGCTCGCAGAGACGATCAAGGAGGCGTGAGGAATGACGTCGGTGACCTAGCGACCGAGCCTCGGCGAACGACCATTCATCGAACATGTGTACGAGACCTGTGCGGTGGCCGGCGGTGGTCGGAAACGGTGCCGGCGCGGTTCGCCGGAGACCGGCGCGCCGACCCTGACCGCACACGGCGTCGCAAAGAGCCCGTTATCTTGTGGTAGCAACTACTATGGGCATGTTTAGCACGCGTAGACAGTGCACCTTTCGACGATCAAGAGGTCCCCGGTGGTTCGCATCTCTCTCGGCGCGAGCGGTCTCGTCGTGCCCCCGCTGTGCATCGGGACGATGTACTTCGGTACGCAGGTTCCCGTCCAGGAGTCGCACCGCATCTTGGACCGTGCGCTCGAGCGTGGGTATGCATTCTTCGACACCGCGAACAACTACGCGTTCTGGGCTGAGGGGGCGGTCGGTGACGAGTCAGAGCAGACGATCGGTTCGTGGCTGCGGTCCAGAGCCCGCGGCTCCGTGCTGGTCGCGACCAAGGTCGGAGCGCGACCTCAGCCGGGGAGCGCGTCCCTGGACTCGGTCCTCGGACTCTCTCGCCCAGCGATCCGCGAGCAGGTCGAAGGGAGCCTGCGTCGCCTCCAGACGGACTACGTGGACGTTCTCTACGCACACATCGACGACAGCCTGACCCCGCTGGAAGAGACGGTGAGCGCGCTCCTCGACGAGGTCGCGCGCGGCACCGCCCGGCGGATCGCCTGCAGCAACCTGTCCGCCGAACGCCTCAGCGACGCGGTCGACGCCGTCCAAGGTGGTCCCGGATACTGTGCGATCCAGCAGCGTTTCACCTACCTCACCCCGGCCGAGGGCGCAGACCTGACCCCGCACGTCCTGCTCTCCGAGGACGTGATGGAGGTGGCAGAGAGAGCCTCCATGTCCAGGCTCGGATACTCGCCTCTCCTCGGCGGCGCCTACTCCGCACCTGGCCGAGGCGTCCCCGACACGTACATATCCGAGAACACCGAGCGGCAGCTGAGCGCACTTCGAGACGTCGCGTCGACGTACGAGGTCGACAGCGGACAGGTGGTGCTCGCCTGGATGGCCCAGCGGTCGCGTCCGGTCGTCCCCGTCGTCGGGGTGTCGAGCGTGCAGCAGCTGGAGTCGGCTCTCGTCGGCGCACAGACACAGCTGGACACCGCGGCGCTCCAGCACCTGGAACAGCAGCGGGGGACGCAGCACGCCTGACGAGGCCGACCCGCGACGCCCCACCACGCGTGAAGCTCAGGACTCGGAATCCCTGAGGGCGCGATAGAAGGCGATCCGCGCCAGGTCAGGTCTGACCCCGTAAGCCTCGTAGAACACACCGTCCCAGCCCGTGCCGTAGTTCCACTCGAGGCTCATCGCGCAGACCGCAAGATCAGCCCAGCGGTCACCCACAGCAAGGTCGCCGACGTCGACGATCGCGGCAAAGCGCCCCTCGGCGTCAACCAGCGTGTTCGGAACGCACGCGTCACCGTGCACCAGCACCGGGGCATCGACCGGTGGCCGCGCACCGAGCTCCTGCGGCGTCCGCGACACCCACGACTCCCAGTGCAGCGGCACCCCGGCGACCGGCACCGCATGCAGACGTCGAAGCCCCTCGGCGACAGCCCGCACAGCCTGCTCCGGGCGGGCCCGCCAGACCGCGCTCGCGGCCGAGCCTGCGTCGAGCGCTGCTGTGATCATCCACTGCCCGGCCCCGTCGTCACCCGAACCCAGCAGGTGCGGAGCAGGAAACCGCCCCTCCAGCCACCGCAGGCGCTCCGCCTCCCGCCCGAGGTCGATGCCAGCGGCACGGGGGCTCCACTTGAGGTACCGATCCCCGAGCCGCCATGTCTGGCCACCGAGCGCGTTCCTCCACGCCAGCTCAGGCACGACCGGTGCCGAAGCTGTGTCCGTCCCACAGAGCTCCTCGACTATCAGAGGCGGAGACTCTCCCGGTCCGAGCATGAGGTAGCGAAGCGTCCACTCGTCGTCCGGCCCGTCAGCGCCGCGAAGATCTGACGCGTTCACCAGCGACCCCGCCTCATCGTGCCCAGCCTGCCGTGACGAGCGCCGTCATGAACCGATCCATGCCACCACACTATGTCGATCGAGGCACGGGCCGGCGGACACCTGCTCACCCGACGCGCCGGCGCACCCAGGCTCAGACGGAGCACTTTCCCCGACCTGAGGCGCTACCCACCGCGCTGCAAGCCCGTGCTCGGTACCGTGGGAGGAAGAGGTCACCGCTCCGGAGACCTCCAGCAGCACGCCACCACCAGCTCAAGGAGCCCCACATGGCAGAGAACAAGTCTGGATTCGGCATGGACGACCTCGGTGCGCTCGCAGGAAAGGCCAAGGAGCACCTCACCGACGAGAACATCGACGCCATCGCGGAGAAGGTCACCGCTGTCGCTCCCGACTCCGTCGACAAGGCTGTCGCGGCACTGGCCGAGAAGGCGAAGGACGCGAACAACTGACGCGGTCGGCACCGGTGGCCCACGAGCGCGGCCGGTATCGGTAACATCGAGGGGCACATGTCATCAGGCGTGTGTCCCTCGATCGTCATTGGAGTAGACCACCGTGTCTGAGTCGTCGTTGCTGGGCCAGTCCGTCACCATCACAGTCGATGGGCAGCAGACGACGGTCACCACCGGCACGACCGGCACCCAGCTCTTCGCTGACCGTCGTGAGGTCGTCGTGCTGCGTGTCGACGGCGAGCTGCGGGACCTCGCCTCGGAGCTCCTCGAGGGCACGGTCGTCGAGAGCGTCACGATCGACTCGCCCGACGGTCTCGACGTGCTGCGCCACTCCGCCGCCCACGTCCTCGCGCAGGCGGTGCAGCAGGTCAACCCCTCCGCCCGGCTCGGGATCGGCCCGCCCATCAAGGACGGGTTCTACTACGACTTCGACGTCGCAGAGCCTTTCACGCCCGAGGACCTCAAGGCGCTCGAGAAGGCGATGATGCGCATCGTCAAGGAGGGCCAGACCTTCCGTCGGCGTCCCGTCGCCGACACCGACGCGCTCGTCGAGCTTGCCGACGAGCCCTACAAGGTCGAGCTCGTCGGGCTCAAGGGCACGAGCGACACCGCCGCCGAGGGCGCGTCGGTCGAGGTCGGTGCAGGTGAGCTGACGATCTACGACAACGTCCGACGCAACGGTGACGTCGCCTGGTCGGACCTCTGCCGTGGCCCGCACCTGCCGAGCACCAAGCTCATCGGCAACGGGTACCAGCTCATGCGCAGCGCCGCCGCCTACTGGCGCGGCAGCGAGAAGAACCCCCAGCTGCAGCGCATCTACGGCACCGCGTGGGCGACCAAGGACGCGCTCAAGGAGCACCTCGAACGGCTCGCCGAGGCGGAGCGTCGTGACCACCGCCGCCTCGGAACCGAGCTCGACCTGTTCTCCTTCCCTGACGAGATCGGCTCTGGTCTCGCGGTGTTCCACCCCAAGGGCGGGATCATCCGTGCGGAGATGGAGCAGTACTCCCGCAAGCGGCACGTCGAGGAGGGCTACTCCTTCGTCAACACCCCGCACATCACCAAGGAGCAGCTCTTCCAGACCTCGGGGCACCTCGACTGGTACTCGGAGGGCATGTACCCCCCGATGCAGCTCGACGAGGAGCACGACGCCGACGGCGTGGTGCGCAAGGCCGGGCAGAACTACTACCTCAAGCCCATGAACTGCCCGATGCACAACCTCATCTTCGCGTCGCGGGGGCGGTCCTACCGCGAGCTGCCGCTGCGCCTCTTCGAGTTCGGGACCGTCTACCGCTACGAGAAGTCGGGTGTGGTCCACGGGCTCACGCGTGCCCGCGGGTTCACTCAGGACGACGCCCACATCTACTGCTCGCGCGACCAGATGAAGTCCGAGCTCACGAACGCGCTCACGTTCGTCCTCGGCCTGCTCAAGGACTACGGCCTCGACGACTTCTACCTCGAGCTCTCCACCCGCGACCCCGAGAAGTCGGTCGGGTCGGACGAGGTCTGGGAGGAAGCGACCCGCACCCTCGCCGAGGTCGCGGCCGAGTCCGGGCTCGAGCTCGTCGCCGACCCCGAGGGGGCAGCGTTCTACGGACCCAAGATCTCCGTCCAGGCGCGGGACGCCATCGGACGCACGTGGCAGATGTCGACCATCCAGCTCGACTTCAACCTCCCGGAGAAGTTCGACCTCGAGTACGCGGCTGCTGACGGCACCCGTCAGCGTCCGGTGATGATCCACCGTGCGCTCTTCGGTTCCATCGAGCGGTTCTTCGCGGTCCTCACGGAGCACTACGCGGGTGCGTTCCCGGCCTGGCTCGCGCCGGTCCAGGTTCTCGCGGTCCCCGTCGCCGAGCCGTTCAACGACTACCTCGCCGACGTGGTCGCACAGCTGCGTGCGAGCGGGATCCGCGCCGACCTCGACGACAGCAGCGACCGCTTCGCGAAGAAGATCCGCACCGCGTCCACGCAGAAGATCCCGTTCGTGCTCATCGCCGGGGGAGAGGACGCCGAGGCCGGCGCCGTGTCCTTCCGGTACCGCGACGGGCGCCAGGACAACGGCGTACCCATCGCGGACGCGATCGAGCGTGTCCGCGCCGCGGTGCGGGACCGGGTCCAGGTGTGAGCGAGACCTCCGGGGAGCACCCCGGCGTCCCGGACGCGCTCGAACGGCTGTGGACGCCGCACCGGATGATCTACATCGGCGGGCAGGACAAACCTGTCGACGCGACCTCTGCGTCCTGCCCGTTCTGCTCGATCCCCGCGCGCGACGACGAGGACGCCCTCATCGTCGCGCGCGGGACGCACGCCTACGTGGTGCTCAACCTGTACCCGTACAACTCTGGGCACCTCCTCGTGTGCCCGTACCGGCACGTCGCCGACTACACCGAGCTCACCGAGCCCGAGGTCGCCGAGGTCGCCGCACTCACCCGGACAGCGATGTCCGTGGTGCGTGAGGTGTCCTCGCCGCACGGGTTCAACCTCGGGATGAACCAGGGCGCTGTCGCTGGCGCCGGCATCGCCGCTCACCTCCACCAGCACGTCGTGCCCCGGTGGGAGGGCGACTCCAACTTCTTGCCCGTCGTCGCGCGCACCAAGGCGCTCCCGCAGCTGTTGTCCCAGACACGGCAGCTGCTCGCCGACCGGTGGCCCACGGCCGCAGCACCTGACCACGACACGAGTGCGTCCACCCCGACGCACGAGGAGGGATAGCACGTGCTGAGCCGACTGAGGGGCGTCATGACGATGCTCTTCACCCCCCTCGCCCGCGTGCTCCTCCGGGCAGGAGTCTCACCCGACGCCGTGACGGCGCTCGGTGCCGTCGGCGTGCTCGTCACGGCCCTGTGGGCGTTCCCGACGGACCACCTCGCGGTCGGCTCCGTCGTCATCGCCCTCTTCGCGTTCCTCGATGCGCTCGACGGCACGATGGCACGTCTCTCCGGCCGGTCCAGCCTCTGGGGAGCGTTCCTCGACTCGACGCTCGACCGGCTCGCGGACGCCGCCATCTTCTGCGGGCTCGCCGCCTACTTCCTCGTCCAGCACGACGGTGGTCTGCGCACGTACGGCACGATCGCGGCCCTGGCCTGCCTCGTCTTCGGTTCCCTCGTCTCCTATGCACGAGCTCGTGCCGAAGGCCTCGGCATGACGGCGAACGTCGGGATCGCGGAACGCGCTGACCGCCTCCTCGTCTCCCTCGCTGCCACCGTGCTCGTCGGCCTCGGAGCCCCCGCACAGGTGCTCGTCGGCGCACTCGTGCTCCTTGCCCTGGCCAGCCTCGTCACTGTCGTCCAGCGGATGCTGACCGTCCGCCACCAGGCGTTCGCCGTACCGAGCCCCTCATGATCGACTCAGCACGAGCCTTCCACCTCGCGTGGCGCCACGTCGGCACGCTCCCGCCCGTGATCGTGCGTGGACTGTTCTCGGTCGTCGCCGACGTCGCGTCGTTGAGCCGTCGCGGTGGCGTCGACCAGCTCCGTCGCAACCTTCGTCGTGCGCGCCCTGAGGCCTCCGCGCGGGAGATCCGCACGCTCGCTCGCCGCGGTATGCGGTCCTACATGCGGTACTACCGCGAGGTGTTCGTGCTCCAACGCACGAGCGAGGCACAGATCGCTGCGCGTGTGCGCGTCGACGGCCTCGAGAACTGCACCCGTTTCACCGACGCCGGTGTCTCACCTGTCGTCGCGCTCACCCACCAGGGGAACTGGGACCTCGCCGGGGTCTACGCCTCGCGGCACATCGCCCCAGTCCTCACCGTGGCCGAGCGCCTCGAGCCACCAGCCCTCTACGAGGAGTTCAAGGCGTTCCGCGAGGGGCTCGGCATGGAGATCCTCACGGCCGGGGACGGCGACGTCTTCCGCAGGCTCATGCGCGAGGCGAGGAGCCCAGCACCAGCGCGCCTCATCTGCCTGCTCGCCGACCGTGACCTCAGCCACAACGGCATCGAGGCCCGGCTCTTCGACGCCCAGGTCCGCGTCGCGACAGGCCCTGCCGCCCTCGCTGTGGCGTGCGGTGCGCCCCTCGTCGGAGCGAACATCGTCTACGAGCGGCTCACCGGCGCACGTCGTCGCGCCGCGGGCAGCCCGTGGGGCATCGTCATCACGTTCCACCCGGCCGTCGACGTCCCGACAGCGGGCACCAAGGGCGAGCGCATGCAGGCCGCGACCCAAGGCTGGGTCGACGCGGTGAGCCCCGGTCTCGCCGAGCACCCCGAAGACTGGCACATGCTCCAGAAGGTGTTCGTCGACGACCTCGACCCGGTGCGCCTGGCGCACACCAACCAGCGGACGGACACGCCATGGCACAGCGAAGCCTGAGAGTCGGGATCGTCTGCCCGTACTCGTTCGACGTCCCCGGCGGGGTCCAGTTCCACGTCCGCGACCTCGCCGAGGCGCTCATGGCGCAGGGGCACACCGTCTCCGTGCTCGCCCCCGCCGACGAGGACACACCCATCCCCGACTACATCACGTCCGCCGGGAAGGCGATCCCCGTGAAGTACAACGGATCGGTCGCCCGGATGACCTTCGGCCCCCGCACCGCAGCCAAGGTGCGCCGATGGCTCAAGGAGGGCGAGTTCGACATCCTCCACCTCCACGAGCCCGTCACACCGAGCCTCGGCATGCTCGCCCTGTGGATCGCACAAGGACCCATCGTCGGCACCTTCCACACAGCGCTCATCCGGTCACGAGCGCTGCAGATGGCGTACCCGCTCGTCCGCCAGAGCCTCGAGAAGATCTCCGCTCGCATCGCCGTCTCCGAAGACGCACGCCGCACGCTGGTCGAGCACATGGGCGGGGACGCGGTCGTCATCCCCAACGGGGTGTACGTCGAGAAGTTCGCCTCGGCGTCTGCGCTCCCGGACTGGACCGGTACGCCCGGTGCGCCGACCATCGCCTTCCTCGGTCGCCTCGACGAACCTCGCAAGGGCCTGCCGGTCCTGACCGGGGCGATCCCAGCGATCCTCGCTGAGGTCCCGGGCGCACGGTTCCTCGTCGCAGGACGCGGTGACGACGGCCAGGCTGCGGCGCTCGAGGCGCTCGGCGAACAAGCGCGGTCCGTCGAGTTCCTCGGCTCCATCAGCGACGACGAGAAAGCACAGCTGCTCTCCTCTGTCGATCTCTATGTCGCGCCGCAGACCGGCGGGGAGAGCTTCGGCATCGTGCTCGTCGAGGCCATGAGCGCCGGGGCGTGCGTCGTCGCGAGCGACCTCGGTGCCTTCGAGCGCGTCCTCGACGACGGCCAGGCAGGCTTCATCTTCCGCGTCGGAGACAGCGCCGACCTCGCCCGAGCAGTCCTCGACGCGCTCGCCGACCCGGCCGGCCGAGCCGAGAAGATCTCCTACGCGAGCCGCAGCGTGCTCCAGTTCGACTGGTCGACCGTGACCGGTCAGGTGCTCACCGTCTACGAGATGGTCCTCGAGGCGAGCCGCGCGCTCGGCGGCGTCCGCGAAGACCCGTCGTCGATCCGGCCCGGCCGCGGCCGATGGACCGAGGTCACGTCATGACCTGGTCCGAGACCACGATCCTCGTCCTGATCATGCTCGCGCTGGTGGCCTGGCTCCTGTGGGTCTCGGCATCGAGGCTCGACCGACTCCACCGCAAGGTCGTCGCATCACGCCTCGCCCTGGACTCCCAGCTCGTCCGTCGCTCCGCGGCTGCCGTCGACCTCGCAGCCTCTGGCGCGCTCGACCCGGTGAGCTCCGTCCTCGTCGCGGAGGCAGCCCACGAGTCCTCCGTCGCCGAAGACTCCGGAGGTCACCAGCTCGTCGCAGCAGTCCCCGACCTTGCCGACCTCGTCGCGCTCACACGCCAAGACGCCGCCGACCACCGGGCGCCGACGCGCAAGGGAGTGTCGCGAGCGCTCGGCACCGGCTTCAGCGACGACCGGGCCCAGGCAGAGAGCATCCTCTCGGCCACCCTGCGCACCGTCCTGGAGGACCCCACCGAGGTAGAGGAGCTCTACCGATCACCGGACGGCGACGCTCTCCTCGAAGCGCTCGCGGCGGCCTGGTACCGGGTCCAGCTTGCCCGACGCTTCCACAACGAGGCCGTCGCCCAGGCTCAGCGCGTGCGCAGCAAGGCTGTCGTCCGGGCGGTGCGGCTCGCCGGGCACGCGGTCATGCCAGAGACGGTCGAGCTCGACGACGCCTGGCCCACGGCACTGCGGCGACCCGGTGCGACGGGTGGACGAGGAGCCTCGACGGGCACCCTCTCGGCGTAGCATTGAGCCTTACGGCGTGGTCAACGGGCTACGTGATCCGACGCAAGACTGAGTGAGGTTTGCTGTGCCAAGCGAGAACACGTCACGTGAGGGAACTGCGACTGCCGCAGAGGCGAACGACATCGTCGGCAGCGCCAGGGTCAAGCGGGGCATGGCGGAGATGCTCAAGGGTGGCGTCATCATGGACGTGGTCACGCCCGAGCAGGCGAAGATCGCCGAGGATGCCGGAGCCGTCGCGGTCATGGCGCTCGAGCGTGTGCCCGCCGACATCCGTGCACAGGGTGGCGTCTCGCGGATGAGCGACCCGGACATGATCGACGGCATCATCGAGATGGTCTCGATCCCCGTCATGGCGAAGGCCCGCATCGGGCACTTCGTCGAGGCGCAGGTGCTCCAGTCGCTCGGTGTCGACTACATCGACGAGTCCGAGGTCCTGACCCCGGCGGACTACGCCAACCACATCGACAAGTGGTCCTTCACTGCACCGTTCGTGTGTGGCGCGACCAACCTCGGCGAGGCCCTGCGCCGCATCAACGAGGGCGCAGCGATGATCCGGTCGAAGGGCGAGGCCGGCACCGGCGACGTCTCGAACGCGACGATGCACATGCGCACCATCCGGGCGGAGATCCGACGCCTGAGCTCGATGGCTGAGGACGAGCTCTTCGTCGCGGCAAAAGAGCTCCAGGCCCCCTACGACCTCGTGGTCGAGGTAGCGCGCACCGGCAAGCTCCCCGTCGTGATGTTCACGGCAGGCGGCATCGCGACGCCGTCCGACGCCGCGATGATGATGCAGCTGGGGGCTGAGGGCGTGTTCGTCGGTTCCGGCATCTTCAAGTCGGGCAACCCGGCAGAGCGCGCCGCCGCGATCGTCAAGGCGACGACCTTCTACGACGACCCCGACGTCATCGCGAAGGTCTCCCGTGGTCTGGGCGAAGCGATGGTCGGCATCAACGTCGACGAGATCCCTGAGCCCCACCGTCTCGCAGAGCGCGGCTGGTGAGCAGAGCTTGACCGACCTCTCGTCCGGAACCCCTGACGCCCACGCGGTGTCGGGGGTTCCGTCGTCGGGTCTCTCGAGCGGCGGAACGCTCGCTGGCCAGCCCGAGACCCACCCCGAGACCCAGCATCTCGACCCGGGCTGGACGCTCGGCCCGGACGGGATGCTCACGCGCCACGCAGCGCGGGTCATCATCGTCGACGCGACGGACCGTGTCCTTCTCTTGCGCGGGCACGACGCGGACGACCCGACGCGGCACTGGTGGTTCACGGTCGGAGGTGGCATCGACCCGGGGGAGGACGAACGGGACGCTGCCGTCCGAGAGGTCTTCGAAGAGACGGGCCTGCGCGTCGCACGAGACGACCTCGACGGGCCGGTGCTCACCCGGTCCGCGATCTTCGACTTCGCGCGGGCGCACCGCCTCCAGCACGAGACGTTCTACGTGGTCCGCCTCGACAGCGCGGCGGGCTTGAGCCGGTCAGGGTGGACCCTGCTCGAGTCGAGCTTCCTCGACGAGTGCGCCTGGCTGACGCTCGACGAGCTGCGCGCCGTCGAGATCGAGGTGTTTCCCGCCTCGCTGGCGACGATCGTCGCCGATCTGCTCCCCGGATGGGACGGGACCACGCAGCACCTGGGCACCGAGGACGAGAACACTGCTGTCGGTTGACGGCGTCCGGGACAGTCACCGCCGCCCGCGTACGATGGTCGATCGTGAATCCTTTGATCGGTGTCCTGGCGCTTCAGGGCGACGTCCGTGAGCACCGCGCGGCTCTCGAGTCCTCAGGCGCGCGCACCGTCGGTGTCCGCCGGGTCGCGGAGCTCGAGGCTGTGGACGGTCTCGTCCTGCCTGGCGGGGAGTCGACCACGATCGACAAGCTCCTGCGCATCTTCGATCTCTACGAACCGCTGCAGAAGGCGATCGCCGACGGGCTGCCCGTCTACGGGTCCTGCGCCGGGATGATCCTTCTCGCCGACACGGTCGTCGGCGGCACGAGCGACCAGCAGACCCTCGGGGGGCTCGACGTCGTCGTGCGGCGCAACGCGTTCGGACGCCAGGTCGACTCCTTCGAGACCGACCTCGACGTCGAGGGGGTCGAGGGCCCGCCGGTGCACGCTGCGTTCATCCGTGCCCCGTGGGTCGAGTCGACCGGGCCCAGGGCGAGCGCCATCGCGACGATCCGGACGGGTCCTGCCGCCGGTAGGATTGTCGCAGTCCGTCAGGGTGGCCTCTTGGCGACGTCGTTCCATCCCGAGATCACGGGCGACGCTCGCATCCACCAACTGTTCGTATCGATCGTTCGCAAGGGGTACTAACGCATGTCAGGTCACTCCAAATGGGCCACGACCAAGCACAAGAAGGCCGTCGTCGACGCGAAGCGCGGAAAGCTCTTCGCTAAGCTCGTCAAGAACATCGAGGTAGCTGCCCGCACAGGCGGCGGTGACCTCGCCGGCAACCCGACACTCTTCGACGCCATCCAGAAGGCGAAGAAGACCTCGGTCCCGAACGAGAACATCGACCGGGCGGTCAAGCGTGGGTCCGGCCAGGAGTCCGGCGGCGCCGAGTACCTGACGATCCTCTACGAGGGCTACGCCTCGGGCGGCATCGCGCTCCTCGTCGAGTGCCTCACCGACAACCGCAACCGCGCAGCGGCCGAGGTGCGCACCGCGTTCTCTCGCAACGGCGGGCAGATGGCCGACCCAGGCTCCGTGTCCTACCTCTTCGCCCGCAAGGGCGTCGTCATGGTTCCCAAGGACGGGACCGACGAGGACTCCGTCATGGAGGCGGTCCTCGAGGCCGGGGGAGAAGAGGTCACCGACTTCGGCGACGCCTTCGAGGTGCTGTGCGAGGCCACCGATCTCGTCGCCGTCCGCACGTCCCTGCAGGACGCAGGGATCGAGTACGACTCTGCCGACGTCGTGTTCCACCCGTCCATGCAGGTCGAGGTCGATGCGGAGGGCGCTCGCAAGGTCCTGCGTCTCATCGATGCTCTCGAGGACTCGGACGACGTCCAGAACGTCTACTCGAACTTCGACGCGTCCGACGAGGTCATGGCCGAGCTCGAGGACGACTGACCAGGACGCGGACGGCAGAGCTCCCGGGAACGGTCGAGACGTGCGAGTGCTCGGTGTAGACCCGGGGCTGACCCGCTGCGGCATCGGGGTCGTCGACTCTCAGTCGGGGCGCCGGGCTCAGCTGGTGGCTGTCGGTGTGGCGATGTCGCCTCCCGACATCTCGGTCGACCAGCGCCTGCTTCTCATCGCCGACGAGCTCGACCGATGGATGGACCTTCATGTCCCGGACATCGTCGCGGTCGAGCGGGTCTTCGCCCAGCACAACGTCTCGACGGTCATGGGCACCGCGCAGGTCGCGGGTCTCGCGATGGTCGCTGCTGCGCGTCGTGGGGTGCCGGTCGCCATGCACACACCGAGCGAGGTGAAGGCCGCCGTCACCGGGAGCGGACGCGCAGGGAAGGAACAGGTCCAGCGGATGGTCGCGAACATCCTCGGCCTCGCTGAGGTTCCCAAGCCAGCGGACGCCGCTGACGCCCTCGCGATCGCCATCTGTCAGCTCTGGCGGCCGGCGGCCTTGCTCGACAAGGCTGAGCGTTTTGCCCTCACCCCTGCTCAGAAGGCGTGGGCGGCGGCCGAGCAGGCGGCGCGTCGGGCCCGAGGCACCCGGTGACCCTTGATACGGTGGTGTGTTCGTACACGTGTTCGCACGACGCCCGCCCTCGTGCCTCTCGGCCGACGGCTGCGTCCGCCTCGAAAGTGAGCTGTCCGTGATCGCATCGTTGAGCGGGACCGTCCAGATGCTGCGGCTCGACTCTGCAGTGGTGGAGGTCGGCGGCGTCGGCTACCTCCTGCACGCCACGCCGGCGACCTTGGCGACGCTCCGCGTCGGCGCGCAGGCGAGCCTCTCGACCTCTCTCGTGGTGCGGGAGGACTCGATGACGCTCTTCGCGTTCGCCGACGACGACGAACGGTCGGTCTTCGAGGCGGCGCAGACCGTGAGCGGGGTCGGGCCACGGCTCGCGCTCGCCATGCTCGCAGTCCTCACGCCGAATGCGCTGCGGCGGGCTCTCGCCTCCGGTGACCTCAAAGCGCTCACCCGGGTTCCCGGGATCGGTCAGAAGGGAGCCCAGCGGCTCGTCCTCGAGCTGGGGGACAAGCTCGGCCACCCGGTGGACGACGAAGCGGCGGGCGTGTCGGGATCGGCAGCACGCGAGCTCGCAGGGGACCAACGCGAGCGTGTGAGCGAGGCCCTCGTGGGTCTCGGCTGGTCCACGAAGGTCGCCGACGACGCGATCACGACCGTTCTCGGTGATCTCGGTGTCGACCACGTGGCAGCCGCAGACGTGCCGAGCATCCTGCGCAGCTCGCTCAAGGTCCTCGGCGGACATCGTGGGTGAACCGGACGTCGATGCTCTCGGTATCGACCTCGCGCCGGGACGAGCGACCGGCGCCGGCGCCGACGAGCTGGAGCGTGCCGCCGAGGCCGCGCTCCGACCACGCAGCCTCGACGAGTTCGTGGGCCAGCGCGTCGTCCGTGACCAGCTCTCGCTCGTGCTCGACGCAGCGGTCGGGCGCGGCGCGCCCCCGGACCACGTGCTCCTCTCCGGGCCGCCCGGGCTCGGCAAGACGACGCTGGCGATGATCATCGCAGCCGAGCTCGCCACGTCCCTGCGTGTGACGTCGGGTCCGGCCATCCAGCACGCCGGAGACCTCGCGGCGGTCCTGTCCTCGCTCGACGAGGGAGAGGTCCTCTTCATCGACGAGATCCACCGCCTGGCACGCCCGGCGGAGGAGCTGCTCTACGTCGCGATGGAGGACTTCCGTGTCGACATCATCGTCGGCAAGGGAGCAGGAGCCAGCGCGATCCCGTTGAGCCTGCCTCGTTTCACGGTGGTGGGAGCGACGACCCGAGCCGGACTGCTGCCTGCTCCGCTGCGCGACCGGTTCGGCTTCACCGGACACCTCGACTTCTACTCTGCCGAAGAGCTCGAGCGCGTCCTCGTGCGATCAGCGAGGCTGCTCGGCGCGGACCTCGCGCCCGACGCCGCGGTCGAGATCGCGGGGCGGTCGCGAGGAACGCCTCGCATCGCCAACAGGCTGCTGCGCAGAGTTCGCGACTGGGCCCAGGTGCGTGGCGACGGCTCCCTCGACCTGCAGGCCGCGCACGCAGCGCTCGATGTGTACCAGGTGGACGCGCTGGGCCTCGACCGGCTCGACCGTGCCGTGCTCACCGCTCTGTGCACGCGGTTCGGAGGCGGGCCGGTCGGTCTCACGACGCTCGCCGTCACGGTCGGCGAGGAGCCCGAGACCGTCGAGACCGTCGCCGAGCCCTACCTCGTGCGGGAGGGGCTCGTCGGACGCACGCCGCGCGGGCGGGTTGCGACGCCAGCGGCGTGGCAGCACCTCGGGCTCACGCCCCCGGCCGAGGCCTCGACGCTGTTCAGCTAGCGGCCCCAGCCCGTGGTCTCGCGCTCGTCCTGCAGGAATACCGACGGAAGGCACCAATCGGGCGGCCCGGTCGTTAGTCACTTCGGCGCACCTGCGCCTAGACTCCGGTAGTTCCCTCTGCAGAACAGGAGACGTGATCCCACGTCATGGAAATTCTTCTCTTCGCCGCGCTAGCCATCGGCGCCATGTTCCTCATGTCGCGTAGCTCGCGCAAGAAGCAGCAAGCGTCGGTCGCGTTCCGCGACGACCTTCAGCCAGGCCAAGAGGTCATGACCGGGTCCGGATACTTCGGTACGGTCGTCTCGGTCGCGGATGACGTCGTCACGCTCGAGAGCACGCCTGGAAACCGTTCACGCTGGCTCCGGGCCGCGATCGCCAAGCAGGTCGACCCCGTCTCCTCTGAGGGGGAGGCCGTCGCAGCAGAGGCTGCTCAGACAGATGCCGGACAGAAGGTCGACATCGAGAAGAAGCAGGCCTTCACGATCCCGGACGACATCTCGGGCCTGATCGAGAAGCCGAAGCCGGACGACACGACCAAGTAGGCAGGCAGCACCACCCAGACAGCACGGCCCGGCACGGCACGCGGGTCACAGACTCGCACCGGTGACCGTTCTACGGCCTCGGTGCGCGCACGGGAAGAGACTCCGTTGGCCACCACCAACCGCAAGAAGCCCGGCAAGAGCCGGGCGCTCGTCGGACTTCTCATCATCGTCCTCGGAATCTTCGGATCCCTCCTCGCCGGGACCATCTGGTCCAGCGCCGAGTGGACACCGAAGCGGGCGCTCGACCTCGAGGGCGGTACGCAGATCATCCTGCAGCCCGTCACCGACAACGACGAGCAGGTCACCGCCGAGGATCTTGAGCAGGCCATCGCGATCATCCGCCAGCGTGTCGACTCCTCCGGCGTCGCAGAAGCCGAGATCACGAGCCAGGCCGGCAGCAACATCGTCGTGGCGCTGCCCGGCACCCCGAGCCAGGAGACCCTGGACCTCGTGCGCGAGTCGGCACAGATGCAGTTCCGACCGGTCCTGTTCTTCGGCAACCCCGCGGTGATCGAGCCTTCTGAGGAGACGGCCGAGACCGAACCGGCCACCGAGCCCGTGGTCCCGACCGACCCGAGCGACTTCGCTCAGGTGACTCCAGAGCTCTTGGCCGAGTTCGACGCCCTCGACTGCACCCTGCCAGCGAACCTCGCCGGCGGCGGCGGCGCCCAGGACGCGAACGCACCGATCGTCGCGTGCGGATCCGACGGGACGATGAAGTACATCCTCGGCCCGATGGAGATCGCTGGGCTCGACATCGACAGTGCGACCTCGGGGCTCCGGACGAACTCCCAGGGCACCACGCTCAACGACTGGGCCGTGAGCATCCAGTTCAACTCCGAGGGCGCAGACAAGTTCACCGAGGTCACCACCCGGCTGTCCAAGCTCCCGACGTACTCGTCGTGGATCCTGCTCAACCCGCCGACGCAGTCGCCCGGCATGTTCGCGATGGTGTTGGACAACCTCGTGATCTCGGCGCCGACGGTCGAGGTGATCATCGCCGACGGCCAGGCGGAGATCACCGGGAGCTTCACGCGGGAGACGGCGACGACCCTCGCCAACCAGCTGAACTTCGGCGCGCTGCCCCTGACGTTCGAGGTGCAGAGCGAGTCGCAGATCTCGGCGACGCTCGGCAGCGAACAGCTCCAGAAGGGCCTGATCGCCGGCCTCATCGGTCTCGCGCTCGTCGTCCTCTACTCGCTCGTCCAGTACCGTGCGCTCGGCCTGGTCACCGTCGCGTCGCTCGTCATCGCTGGTCTTATCACCTACGGGCTGATCACGCTCCTCTCATGGACGCAGGGGTATCGACTGTCCCTGCCGGGTGTGGCAGGTCTCATCGTCGCGATCGGGATCACCGCCGACTCGTTCATCGTCTACTTCGAGCGGATCCGTGACGAGCTGCGCGACGGACGCTCGCTCACCTCCGCGGTCGAGACAGGGTGGCAACGAGCGCGCCGGACGATCCTCGCGTCCGACGCGGTCAACTTCCTCGCCGCGATCGTCCTGTACTTCCTCGCGGTCGGTGGCGTGCGCGGGTTCGCGTTCACCCTCGGTCTGACGACCGTCGTCGACATCCTCGTCGTGTTCCTCTTCACCCACCCGCTCATGCGGGTGCTCGCGACGACGAAGTTCTTCGGCAAGGGGCACCGTGCGTCGGGTCTCGACCCGCGTCAGCTCGGCGTCGAGTCGGTCCGGTACGCGGGCCGTGGACGTGTGGCCAGCAGGTCGTCGGGGCTCGGTACGGCAGCTCCCGACGGATCGGCTCCGGGATCGAGCACGAAGGTCCTCGTGGGAGCAGGCAGGTCTGGCGCCGACGACGGGAGGAAGATGACGATCGCTGAGCGTCGAGCCGCGCAGTCCAGCAGTTCGACGACCGACCACGACGTGGTCGCCGACGATGCTCCGGACAGCACCGTGCTGGCCGACGATCCGGATTCCGACGGCCCAGAGGCCGCGGACGAGACGAAGTCCGACGATCACGAGATCGACGAGCACAAGGGCGGGAACCTCTGATGGCCGCGGGATTCTCACAGTGGGGCAACGACCTTCACACCGGTCGACGCTCGTACAACGTCGTCGGCGCACGCCGCCGCTTCTACCTCGCGTCGGCGATCATGGTGCTGCTCGCGCTCGTCGTGCTCCTGACTCGTGGTTTCAACCTCGGTATCGAGTTCCGAGGTGGCTCTGAGTTCACCGTCGACGGTGTCGTGACCCAGAACCAAGAGATCGCCGCCGACGCGGTGGCATCCATCGCTCCGAACGAGGTGCCGCGCATCTCGACGCTCGGGGACAGCGCCATCCGCGTGCAGACCGCCGAGCTGACCGAGGCTCAGGTCGGTGACGTCCGCGTCGCGCTGGCCGACGCCTACGAGGTCGCCAGCACCCAGGTGACGAGCTCGTTCATCGGCCCGTCCTGGGGCAAGGACGTCTCCCAGAAGGCGATCACGGGGCTCATCGTCTTCCTCGTCCTGGTCGCGATCGTCATGACGCTCTACTTCCGTGCGTGGCGCATGGCGCTGGCCGCGATCCTCGCGCTCTTCCACGACCTCATCATCACGGCTGGCGTCTACGCAGCGATCGGCTGGGAAGTGACGCCTGCGACGGTGATCGGGTTCCTCACGATCCTCGGCTACTCCATCTACGACACGGTGGTCGTCTTCGACAAGGTGCGTGAGAACACCGACGACGTGCTCGACCAGTCGCGGACCACCTACGCGGAGCAGGCCAACCTCGCCGTCAACCAGACGCTCGTGCGCTCGATCAACACCTCGATCGTCGCGCTGCTGCCCGTCGCATCGATCCTCTTCATCGGTGCGTTCATCCTTGGAGCAGGCACCCTGCGCGACATCTCGCTCGCCCTCTTCGTCGGGATGGGCGTCGGGACATACTCGTCGATCTTCTTGGCGACGCCGCTCGAGGTGACTCTTCGCCAGCGTGAGGCGAAGACCGCAGCCCACACGGCAAAGATTCTTGAGGCGCGGTCCGCGGTCGTCGTCACCGACGAGACGGGAGCGAGCACCACCACGGCACTCGCATTCACCGGTCACCTGCAGCCGGGCGCGCACCAGGGGCACCAGGCCCAGCCGCGCAAGCGCAAGAGCGGCCGATGAGCCTCGTCGCTGCGTCAGCAGGTCCGCACGCTGACCTCATCTCGAGCCACATCCGCGACGTCCCGGACTTTCCCGAGCCCGGGATCCTGTTCAAGGACATCACGGGCCTGCTCGTGGACCCTGAGGGGTTTCGCGCCGTCATCGACGCTCTCGCCCATGCGGTTCCTGCAGATGTTGACCTCGTCGCCGGGATGGAAGCGCGAGGATTCATCCTCGGTGCGGCTCTCGCCGCTCATCTCGGAAAGGGTTTCGTCCCCATCCGCAAGGCCGGAAAGCTCCCGCCTCCGACGCACGCGGTGACCTACGACCTCGAGTACGGGCAGGCGTGCCTCGAGCTGCGTGAGGGCACGGTCCGCCCTGGCGTCGGGGTGCTGCTCGTCGACGACGTGCTCGCGACCGGTGGGACGGCTGCGGCCGCAGCACAGCTCGTCGAGGCGGTCGGTGCACGGGTCGTCGGGCTCGCGTTCCTCCTCGAGCTCACCGCGCTCGACGGACGGAGCCGCCTCGCCGGGCGAGAGGTGTCCTCCATCTTGGCGACGGCACCGTAGAATCTCCTCCTCGGGGCTTTCTCCCGAGCTCGGATCCCGGGAGGCGCGCATGAGCGAAGGAACGCGCACCACTCCGGTGCCTGCGAACGACGAGTCGCACAGCGAGACCTCGACGGCTGCCACGCCCGTCACGGACACGACCGTGGCGCCCGTCGCGCCGACGCTCGGTTCTGCGAGCCGTGTGCGCTCCCGCCTGGTTCGCTTCGGATCACGGCACGCGGTCGGTACGCCCGCGCTCGAACCGCTGTTGCGAGCGGTCCGGGCCAACCACCCCAAGGGTGACGTCTCGATCATCGAGCGTGCGTACGTGACGGCCGAGAAGGCCCACCGCGGTCAGATGCGCAAGAGCGGCGATCCGTACATCACGCACCCGGTCGCTGTCGCGTCGATCCTCGCCGAGCTCGGGATGACGCCGTCGACGCTCGCCGCCGCGCTGCTCCACGACACGGTCGAAGACACCGACTACTCCCTCGATCAGCTACGAACCGAGTACGGCGACGAGATCGCGATGCTCGTCGACGGCGTGACCAAGCTCGACAAGGTCACCTACGGAGACGCGGCGCAGGCCGAGACGGTCCGCAAGATGGTCGTCGCGATGGCCCGTGACATCCGCGTCCTCGTCATCAAGCTCGCTGACCGGTTGCACAACGCTCGGACCTGGAAGTTCGTGCCGTCTACGTCCGCTCAGCGCAAGGCACGCGAGACGATCGAGATCTACGCGCCGCTCGCGCACCGGCTCGGCATGAACACGATCAAGTGGGAGCTCGAGGACCTGTCCTTCCAGACTCTCTATCCCAAGGTCTACGACGAGATCGTGCATCTCGTCGCTGAGCGTGCGCCAGCGCGCGAGGAGTACCTCGCACTCGTACGGGAGCAGGTCATCGCAGACCTGCGCTCGGCCAAGATCAAGGCCGCGGTGACCGGGCGCCCCAAGCACTACTACTCGATCTATCAGAAGATGATCGTGCGCGGGCACGACTTCGCGGAGATCTACGACCTCGTCGGGACACGGGTGCTCGTCGACTCGGTCCGCGACTGCTATGCGGCTCTCGGAGCGCTGCACGCGCGATGGAACCCGGTCCCTGGCCGGTTCAAGGACTACATCGCGATGCCCAAGTTCAACATGTACCAGTCGTTGCACACGACGGTGATCGGTCCTGGCGGCAAGCCTGTCGAGATCCAGATCCGCACCCACGACATGCACCGGCGGGCGGAATACGGCGTCGCCGCCCACTGGAAGTACAAGGAAGCGGACAAGGCAGCGAAGCCTGGGGGCGAAGCCGGGAGCGGCGACATGCAGTGGCTGCGCCAGCTCGTCGACTGGCAGCGCGAGACAGCCGATCCTTCAGAGTTCCTCGACTCCTTGCGCTTCGAGATCAGCGGCGGCGAGGTGTACGTCTTTACCCCCAAGGGAGACGTCATCGCTCTGCCGGCGGGCTCGACGCCCGTCGACTTCGCGTACGCGGTCCACACCGAGGTAGGGCACCGGACGATGGGTGCCCGGGTCAACGGTCGGCTCGTCCCGCTCGACTCCACGCTGGACAACGGTGACGTCGTCGGGGTCCTCACCTCGAAGTCGGAGACCGCAGGCCCGAGCCGCGACTGGCTGGCCTACGTCAAGAGCCCACGCGCGAAGAACAAGATCCGGCAGTGGTTCTCCAAGGAACGTCGCGAAGAGGCGATCGAGCAGGGCAAGGACGCCATCGCGAAGGCGATGCGCAAGCAGAACCTGCCGATCCAGCGCATCCTCTCCCACGAGTCGATGGTGACGACTGCACACGAGATGCGGTTCGCGGACGTGTCGGCGCTCTACGCCGCCATCGGCGAAGGGCAGGTTTCCGCGGCGAACGTGGTCCACCGGCTCGTGAAGTCGATGGGGGGCGAGGACGGCAATGCTGAAGACCTTGCCGAGACTGCCCGTCCCGGCCATGCGTCGCGCCGTCCACGGACGGGCGCCCCGGGCGTCGCGGTGAAGGGTGTCGACGACATCTGGGTGAAGCTTGCCAAGTGCTGCACCCCGGTCCCCGGGGACGAGATCGTCGGTTTCGTGACGCGCGGGCAGGGCGTGAGCGTCCACCGGGCGGACTGCGGGAACGTCGAGGGTCTGCGGGCCCAGCCCGAGCGCATCGTCGAGGTGGAGTGGACCACGGGTGGCAACACGCTCTTCCTCGTCCAGATCCAGGTCGAGGCGCTCGACCGCTCACGTCTCTTGTCCGACGTCACGAAGGTGCTCTCCGACAACCACGTGAACATCCTCTCTGCGACCGTCTCCACGTCGACCGACCGCGTAGCGGTCTCGCGGTTCGTCTTCGAGATGGCGGAGCCGGCCCATCTCGCGACCGTCCTTGCGGCGGTGCGCAAGACCGAGGGCGTGTTCGACGTCTACCGGATCACCGGCTCGAAGGCTGCGGAGACGCGGATCCTGACCTGACCGAGCGGGCGGCGTGGAGGAGGAGGTCCCGTGCGCGGCCTGCTCCGCGCCAGTTCGCGACCCGATCCAGGCGCTGCAGGCAGTCCGAGACCTCGACGCCGTGGCGCAGCAGACAGACGAGGATCGCTGTCGCTTCGTCAGGGTCGGCCCAGGTGGCGACGTCGAGCGCCGTCCGCGCCGGGTCGGTGACCCGGAGGCCGCCGATCATGACGACCTCCCACGGACGGACCGAGGCTTGTGACAGCTCGAGCCCTGTGGTGTTGCGCGGACGGTATCCGCGCGGCTCGTACAGGACGCTCAGGTGCACCGGCCGCGGCGTGCCGGTGTGCACCCATGCTGCGGTTCGTCGACCGACGATGACGTCCCGCGGGACCTGGTGGACGAGAGACCGTGCTCGGAGCTCCGGGGTCGCTGCCAGCCCCGCAGGCAGTCCGTGCCCGTCCCACAGCTCGACGATGTCCCCGTCACGCACCATGGCGGCCCACGCCTGAGAGCCGAGAGACTCACGGGAGTACGGCGGCTGCACGACAGGTGGTGGGGCGAGCAGCTCGTCGAGCGTCAGCGGGTCGGACGAGCCGCGGGGGAGCGCAGTCGGGATGAGCGCAACGGGGATGAGCGCGGTGGGAATGAGCACGGTGCCACTGTGCCCCGGCACTGCGTCGCGACGCCAGAAGAGGCCCGCCATCTGTGGATGACGAGCCTCTTCTCGACGCTGGGCGCGAGCCGTGCACCGACTGCGGTCAGCGCGCGACGACGAGTCAGCCGCGTGAGTCCGCAGCGGCCTTGACGACCTGCTCGAGCCATGAGCGCCGTGCGGCAAGTGCAGCCTCGATCTCCTTCGTCTTGCGAGCGTCGTCGCGTGCGCGAGCCGCTTCGAGGTCCGCCTCGAGCACCGAGATCGCAGCCTCGAGCTGCGCAGCCGCCCCCTCGGCGCGGGCGTGCGTCTCTGGGTTCGAGCGCGTCCACTTCGCTTGTTCGGCGTCACGGATCGCTGTCTCGACGGCACGCATGCGTCCCTCGACGCGCTGGACGTCGCCGCGCGGTACCTTGCCTGCGGTCTCCCAACGCTCCTGCAGCGCGCGGAGCGAGATCTTCGCCTGGGCGAGGTCGGTCACCGGCAGCAACGCCTCGGCTTCGACGAGCAGCGCCTCCTTGACGACGAGGTTCTCGCCGTACTCGGCGTCCGTCGCGGCGTTGGCGGCGTCGCGTGCTGCAAAGAACGCATCTTGGGCGCGGCGGAACCGTGACCAGAGCATGTCGTCGTCCTTGCGGTTCGCGCGGCCTGCGGCCTTCCACTGCTCCATGAGATCCCGATATGCACCAGCGGTGGCACCCCACTCGGTGCTCGTGGAGAGACGCTCTGCTTCGGCGACGAGGGCGGTCTTGGACGCCTTGGCTCCGGAGTTCTGCTTCTCGAGCTCGGCGAAGAAGTGACGCCTCTCGCGGTCGAAGGTGGTCCGGGCGTGGGAGAAACGCTTCCACAGGGCTTCTTCAGAGGCCCTGTCGAGACGCGGACCAGAGCGCTGAGCGGTCTTCCAGGTCTCGAGGAGCACCCGGAGCTCCTCTCCAGCGGGCTTCCACTGGATCTTGGCCGGCTCGGTGCCGGCGAGACGCTCGGCAGCCTCGACGATGGCCGTCCGTGCAGCCAGAGCGACCTCCTTCGCAGCAATCCGGTCGGCATCGAGCTCAGCCCTGCGGGCAGCGGCGATCTCGCGGATGGCGTCGACCCGGGTCCGCAGTCCGTCGAGGTCGCCGACAGCTGCTGGCTCGGCGATCTCGTCGGAGATCTTCGCGAGCGTCGCATCGATCTCCTTGGGTGCGAGCTCTGCGGTACCGAGGCGTGCCTCGAAGAGCGCGATCTTGGCCTGGAGATCGAGGAAGCGGCGGACGTACAGGCTCATCGCCTCGTCCGGGGTGACGCCAGGGAACTGGCCGACGACGCGTTCGCCGGCGCTGTCGGTGACATAGACCGTCCCGTCGTCGTCCACCCGTCCGAACGCACGCGCTGCCTTGGTCTGAGCGATCTCGTCCGGGATGACGGCGACCGCGGGCGCGGCACGGTCGGCAGGTGCCGAGGCATTCTGCTGCGGCGCTGCAGCCGGACGCGGGACGGGGCGCGGGGTGGGACGGGGGACCGGCGCGGGGCGCGGGGTCGCCGGTGCGGGCGCTGCCGGAGCGGCTTCCTCAGGTGCAGGTGCAGGTGCAGACTCAGCCTCGGCCTCGGCCGACGAGCCCTCTGGCGACGGCGCGGCCTCCGGTGACGGGGGGACCTGAGCAGCGGGGGTCGGCGTCGCCTGAGCGTCAACCGAGACCTCCACGATGTCCGTGGTCGCATCCGGTGTGGTTTCGGTGCTCTCGCTCACTGGGGGCTCAACTCCTTGGATGATGATGACGACTGAGCGGGCTGGCCCGTCTGCGCGTCAGCGACTGCTTGGGTAGGCCCCAAGCCGGTGATCTTCTCTCGTGAGAATTCTCACGGCGACCGGTTGGCGACCGCCATGACGAGAAACTTCTCCATAGTCTAGGGAAGTCTGGCCGAGTATGCTGACGCCGCGCTGACGTGTGCGCTCACGGACCGTGGACCGGGTATCGCTGTGCATCTGACAAGATCTGTAGCTATGGCACGCCCAACACCTCTCTCAGGCTTCCCCGAATGGCTTCCGTCCGACCGCATCGTGGAGCAGCACATCCTCGATACCGTCCGGAAGACGTTCGAGCTGCACGGTTTCGCTGGCATCGAGACGCGCGCGGTCGAGCCGCTCGACCAGCTGCTGCGCAAGGGAGAGACCTCCAAGGAGGTCTATGTCTTGCGCCGGCTCCAGGGCGAGGACGACGCGGAGGCGTCGGTGAGCGCGGCCGACAAGCAGGGGCTCGGTCTGCACTTCGACCTGACCGTGCCGTTCGCGCGCTACGTCTTGGAGAACGCAGGGCACCTCGCGTTTCCTTTCAAGCGCTACCAGATCCAGAAGGTGTGGCGTGGCGAGCGTCCTCAGGACGGCCGCTTCCGTGAGTTCGTGCAGGCGGACATCGACGTCGTGGGCGCGGGGGACCTCCCGTACCACTTCGAGGTCGAGGTGCCGCTCGTCATGGCCGAGGCGCTGGCCGCGCTCCGAGGGATCGGTGTGCCAGAGGTCCGCATCCTCGTGAACAACCGCAAGGTCGCCGAGGGCTTCTACCGGGGCCTCGGGATCGAGGACGTCGACGGTGTCCTGCGGATCATCGACAAGCTCGACAAGATCGGTGGGACGAAGGTCGTGGCTGCTCTCGTCGACGAGATCGGCGCGACGCCGGCGCAGGCGCAGGCATGCCTCGAGCTCGCCCAGGTGTCGGGCGACGACAGCACGGTCATCGATCGGGTCCGTGAGCTCGTGGACGCTCACGCGATCACGTCGGACCTGCTCGAGCAGGGGCTCGTCGAGCTCGGTGCGCTCATGACGGCTGCTGCGGTGCGCGCACCCGGCGTCGTGCGCGCGGACCTCAAGATCGCCCGTGGGCTCGACTACTACACCGGGTCGGTCTACGAGACAGTTCTCGTCGGGCACGAAGACCTGGGGTCGATCTGCTCCGGCGGACGCTACGACACCCTCGCCTCGGACGGCGCTGCGACGTACCCGGGCGTCGGTCTCTCGATCGGCATCTCGCGGCTCGTCTCGCGGCTCCTCTCTGCGCGGCTCGTCCGGGCGACACGCTCGGTGCCGAGCGCGGTCGTCGTGGCGGTCATGTCCGAGGAGGTGCGCACTGCGTCGGACGCCGTCGCTGGTGCGTTGCGCGCGCGCGGCATCCCGGCCGAGGTGTCGCCCTCTGCAGCCAAGCTCGGCAAGCAGATCAAGTACGCCGACCGCCGTGGCATCCCCTTCGTCTGGTTCCCGGAGTCGACGGCAGCAGACGGGACACCGGTGGCGCACCAGGTGAAGGACATCCGTTCCGGCGAGCAGGTCGAAGCCGACCCGTCGGTGTGGATGCCGCCGAACAGCGACCTGTGGCCGGGTGTCGTCGCTACCTCGTGATCCGCTCCGGGGCAGGTGATCGTGGCGTGCGCCCTCGAGGTGCGCGCCGGCGCACGCTCACGGCCTAGACTTGGGTCGGTTCAAACCGTCCGGTCTGCCGGACGCTCCCACATCCCTGAGAGGCTCTTCCGTGCTACGCACTCACACCGCCGGATCGTTGCGGGCCGACCACATCGGCCAGACCGTCACCCTCACGGGGTGGGTCGATCGCCGTCGCGACCACGGCGGGGTCGCCTTCATCGATCTTCGCGACGCGAGCGGCATCGCGCAGGTCGTCATCCGTGACGAGGCTGTCGCGCACCCGCTGCGCAACGAGTACGTCCTCCAGGTCACCGGTGAGGTGTCGGCGCGTCCGGGCGGCAACGAGAACACGAACCTCGCGACCGGTGCGATCGAGGTCGTGGCCAGCGAGGTCGTCGTCCTCAACGAGTCGGCACCGCTCCCGTTCCAGGTCTCGACGGCCCTCGACGGGACGGAGACCATCGGCGAGGAAGCCCGGCTCAAGCACCGCTACCTCGACCTGCGCCGCCCGAAGCCTGCTGCTGCGCTGCGGCTGCGCGCCAAGGCGAACGCGGCTGCGCGACGCGTCCTGGACGCACAGGAGTTCGTCGAGATCGAGACCCCGACGCTCACACGCTCGACGCCCGAGGGGGCGCGCGACTTTCTCGTACCTGCTCGTCTGGCACCCGGATCCTGGTACGCGCTGCCGCAGTCGCCCCAGCTCTTCAAGCAGCTCCTCATGGTCGCAGGCATGGAGCGGTACTACCAGATCGCTCGCTGCTACCGGGACGAGGACTTCCGCGCCGACCGGCAGCCCGAGTTCACCCAGCTCGACGTTGAGATGAGCTTCGTCGAGCAGGACGACGTCATCGCGCTCGGTGAGGAGCTTCTCGTCGCGCTGTGGGACCTCATCGGATACACGGTGCCCACCCCGATCCCTCGCATGACGTTCAAGGACGCGATGGAGCGGTTCGGCTCGGACAAGCCGGACCTCCGCTTCGACCTCGAGCTGACGGACCTCACGGAGTACTTCGCCGACACGGCGTTCCGCGTTTTCCAGGCCCCGTACGTCGGAGCCGTCGTCATGCCCGGAGGCGCATCGACCCCGCGTCGTGGGTTCGACGCCTGGCAGGAGTGGGCGAAGCAGCGCGGTGCCAAGGGCCTCGCGTACGTGACGGTCGCCGACGACGGGACGCTCGGCGGTCCGGTCGCCAAGAACCTCAGTGACGCAGAGCGAGACGGCCTCGCGGCCGCGACCGGCGCAGGTCCTGGCGATGCCGTGTTCTTCGCCGCAGGCAGGGCGACGGACGCTCGCTCGCTGCTGGGTGCTGCGCGCCTGGAGATCGGGCAGAAGGCCGGCCTCATCGACGAGAGCCAGTGGGCCTTCGTCTGGGTCGTCGACGCGCCCTTGTTCAAGCCGACGGGTGAAGACGACGACGTCGCCGTCGGAGACGGCGCCTGGACAGCGGTGCACCACGCGTTCACGTCGCCGACCCCCGAGTGGATCGACACGTTCGAGGAGAACCCGGGCGAGGCCCTGGCCTTTGCCTACGACATCGTCTGCAACGGCAACGAGATCGGCGGCGGATCGATCCGAATCCACCGTCAGGACGTGCAGAAGCGGGTGTTCGACGTCATGGGGATCGGGGAGGAGGAAGCACAGGAGAAGTTCGGCTTCCTGCTCGACGCGTTCGCCTTCGGCGCGCCGCCCCACGGCGGGATCGCCCTCGGATGGGACCGGATCCTCACGCTGCTCACAGGGTCGGAGTCCATCCGCGACGTCATCGCCTTCCCGAAGTCTGGTGGCGGCTTCGACCCGCTCACCCAGGCACCGGCACCGATCACCGCGCAGCAGCGCAAGGAAGCCGGCGTCGACGCGGCACCGAAGGTGCCGTCCACCGACTGACGTGCGACGACCTGCACGACGACACAGGGCTCCCACCTCGCGCGAGGTGGGAGCCCTGTGTCGTCGGTGGTTGGCTGTCGGTGGTTGGCCCGACGAGTCAGTGCGCGATCCCGATCCTGTCGTGGAGAGCACGCAGCGGCCCTGGAGCCCACCAGTTCCAGCGCCCGAGGAGCGTCATCGTGGCGGGCACGAGGAGCATGCGGACGATCGTCGCGTCGATGAAGATCGCGACCGCGAGGGCGAAACCGACCTGCTTGATGATGAGCAGGTCACCGAAGACGAAGCCGGCGAAGACGACGATGATGACGGTCGCCGCGGAGGTGATGATCCGTCCAGACCTCTGCAGCCCAGCGCTCACGGCTGTGTCCGGGTCTTCGCCGGCGTCGTGGAGCTCTTTGATCCGTGACAGGAGGAAGACCTCGTAGTCCATCGCGAGGCCGAACGCGAAGGCGACGACGAGGGCGACGACGAACGTCTCGATGCCGCCGGTGGACGCGAACCCGAGGATCCCGGAGAGGTGCCCGTCCTGGAAGACCCACACGAGCACGCCCATCGACGCGGCGATCGACAGCGCGTTCGTGAGCAGCGCCTTGACCGGGATGATGAGCGACCCGGTCATGAGGAACAGCAGCACGAGGGTCGCGACGACGACGATCGCCACAGCCCACAAGACGCGGTCCAGGAGCGCGTCGGTGAAGTCGACCTGGCTGGCGGCCTGTCCGGTGACCCAGTGCTCGACGTTCGTGTCGAGAGCGCGGATCTCGGTGACCACCTCGACTGCCTGAGACCCTCCCGGGTCTCCGGAGATGAGCTCGACACCGAACGTGAGGTGGCCCTCCAGGTCCGTCGGTGTCGTGGCCGACTCGACGCCGTCGATCGCGAGGATGTCGGTGATCCATGCCTGCGTGTCGGCGACCGTCCCGGTCGTGACCACGGTGACTTCCGGCGTCGCGGTGCTCGGGTACTGCGCGGCGAGCTGCGAGACGAAGACGCGCTGCGGTGAGGTCGGGGGCAGCAGCTCGATGCCCGAGTTGCGCATCTGGAGCCCGAGCGCAGGGAACGCCAGGACGAGCAGGACGACCACGCAGCCGGCCGCGACCAGCCCCGGGCGCCTCTGGACCCGGCGTGCGAGACGCGAGAAGACTCCCTCTTCCTGGCCGACGTCGGCCGTGCGACGCACGATCGTCCGGAGCACGGGGATGGTCGAGAGGATCCCGGTCCTCTCGAGCCGGTTCCCAGAGAGGCGAAGGATCGCTGGGACGAGGGTGAGTGCTGTGGCGGCTGCGATGAGGATGACAGCCAGGCCGGCGGCGCCGATCGAGCGAAGGATCTCGGGGGTGAAGACCATGAGGCCTGCGAGGGAGATCGCCACGGTCAGCGCGGAGAACGCCACGGTCCGCCCGGCGGTCGTCATCGTCCGCACCAGAGCAGACTCGATCTGGGCCTCGGAGCGGCCCCTGCGCCGCGACCGTCCGGGTGCGCGCTGGTGCGTGCCGTCTGGCGTACGGAGCTCTTCGCGGAACCGCGAGACGATGAGCAGCCCGTAGTCGATGGAGAGCCCGAGGCCCAGGAGCGTGACGACGTTGACGACCGAGGCGTCGACGTCCACGAGGGACGAGAGACCGAGAAGGAACCCGAGACCGACACCGATGGACGCGAGGGCGCCTGCCATCGGCATCGCGGCGGCGAGGAAGCCTCCGAACACGAACACCATGACGATCAGCGCGATGGGAAGGGCGATGGCTTCGCCTGTCGTGAGGTCTCTCTCGACCTGGTCGGTCACAGCGTCGATGATGAGCGGTGTGCCCCCGACGAGGCCGGTGACACCGTCGTGCTGGACCGCGAGGGCATCGGGGACCGCGCGGAGCGTCGCTACGACGCGGGAGATCGCTTCGTCTTCGTCCTCGGGGGCCAGTCCCGGTTCGAGGGACACCGCGATGAGGAAGCCGTTGCCATCGGCCGCCGTGAACAAGCGACCGAGGTCGCTGTCCGGACCTTCGGGGACGATGACCGGGTCGAGCACCGAGAGCACACCGTCGATGGTGAGCAGGTCCTTCTGGACAGGGTCGAGGACCTCGGCGACACCGTCGGCTGCCGGGGCGACACCCTCGACGATGAGGGAGATGTTCTCCCCTCCGGTGCTGATCTCGTCGAGGATCTGCGTGCCCTCGTAGCTCTCAGAACCGGCGATGCCCTGCTCGCCGCTCGTCAGCCGCGAGAAGAGGTTCTCGCCGTGGACGCCGAAGACGGCGAGGGCTACGCACAGGAGCGTCAGGACGCTCCAGACCGCGACGACCGTCCGTGGGTGGGCCGAGACGCGACGGCCGAGAGATTCGAACACGCAGGTCAGCATCCCATCATGGGGGCCTCTGAGGCTACGTGGACGCGTCGGTGCAGGGTGCGGGGCGTGTCTGGCGCCCGACGACCTACGCTTGCGGCATGGATCTGTTCGGCTCGACGACGCAGGAGACGACCGGCGTGCCCGCGACCGGCCCCGGCGCGCCGCTCGCGGTGCGGATGCGTCCCGCCTCTCTCCTCGAGGTGGCGGGTCAGGCGCACCTGCTGGTCCAGGGGTCGCCGCTGCGCCGGCTCGTCGAGCCTGCGGAGGACTCGCCGCGCCGCGCCGCGCCGGGCTCCGTCATCCTCTGGGGACCGCCCGGGACGGGCAAGACGACGCTCGCGTACCTCATCGCGACCAGCTCGGGCCGGCGCTTCGTCGAGCTCTCGGCGGTGACGGCGGGGGTCAAGGACGTGCGTGCCGTCATCGAGGACGCGCGTCGACGGCTCGCGACCGGCGGGGCCGAGACTGTGCTCTTCATCGACGAGGTCCACCGGTTCTCCAAGTCCCAGCAGGATGCTCTCCTGCCGAGCGTCGAGAACCGCTGGGTCACGCTGGTCGCAGCCACGACGGAGAATCCGAGCTTCTCGGTCAACTCCCCGCTCTTGTCACGGTCGCTGCTCCTCACTCTCCAGCCGCTGGGTGTCGATGACGTCCGCACTCTCGTCGACCGGGCGGTCACGGACGAGCGAGGCCTGGGAGGCACGGTCCGGCTGACCGAGGACGCGCACGAGCACCTGCTCAGGCTTGCCGGGGGAGACGCACGCAAGGCGCTGACGATCCTCGAGGCGGCGGCGGGCGCAGCGCTCTCCGACCTCGCTGAGCCGGCGACGCGCGAGGAACCGGTCGACATCGATCTCGGCACCATGGAACGAGCCATCGACGTCGCAGCGGTGCGCTACGACCGTGACGGAGACCAGCACTATGACGTCATCAGCGCGTTCATCAAGTCGATGCGGGGCTCTGACGTCGACGCCTCGCTGCACTATCTGGCCCGGATGATCGTCGCAGGGGAGGACCCGCGGTTCATCGCGCGCAGGATCGTCATCGCGGCTGCGGAAGAGGTAGGCATGGCGGACCCGAGCGCGTTGCAGACGGCGACGGCTGCGGCGACGGCGGTCGCGATGATCGGGATGCCGGAGGCGAGCCTCGTCCTTGCGGAAGCGGTCGTGCACGTGGCGACTGCGCCGAAGTCCAACGCCGCCTACTCAGCGATCGGCGCGGCCCTCGCGGACGTGCGGGCAGGGAAGGTCGGCCTCGTTCCTGCGCACCTGCGGGACGCGCACTACTCCGGCGCGAAGGGGATCGGGCATGGCGCGGGCTACGTCTACGCGCACGATGCTGCGCACGCCGTGGCTGCGCAGCAGTATCTGCCTGACCCGCTCGTCGGTACCCAGTACTACACCCCGAGCGACCGCGGCTACGAGCGCACCGTCGCCGAGCGGCTGGATAAGGTGCGGGGGATCCTGCGCGGCGAGTGAATGCTAAACTTCTCAGGTTGCCCTCTGGGTAACCACCTGGGACCTCGGCCCCGTGGGATCTGCAGGCGCTGCTCGTGGTCGTTTCCGATCATGGTGATGCGCAGTAGATGCTCTCCCCTCCGGCTGGTCCCGCGCCCCGTGCACTCCGCACGTGGGTGTGACGTCACCACGACAGGAACGGACTGACTCTCTATGTCTTCTGTGACCCGTTCGCGCCGCCAGGTTCGCCTGAGCCGCGCGCTGGGCATCGCGCTCACCCCGAAGGCCGTCAAGCACTTCGAGAAGCGCCCCTACCCACCCGGCGAGCACGGCCGTGCCCGCCGCCGCACCGAGTCCGACTACGCCGTGCGTCTTCGTGAGAAGCAGCGCCTGCGCGCCCAGTACGGTCTCCGTGAGAAGCAGATGGCCCGTGCGTTCGAGGAAGCCCGCAAGGCTCCCGGACTGACCGGTGAGTCGCTCGTCGAGCTCCTCGAGACCCGTCTCGACGCGCTCGTGCTGCGTTCCGGTTTCGCCCGCACGACGCTGCAGGCGCGCCAGGCCGTGGTTCACCGCCACATCCTCGTCGACGGCAAGATCGTCGACCGCCCCTCGTTCAAGGTCAAGCCGGGACAGACCGTCCAGGTCAAGCCGAAGAGCCAGGCCATGACGCCGTTCCAGGTCGCCGCTGCTGGCGCCCACCGGGACGTCCTGCCCAAGGTTCCGCCGTACCTCGAAGTTCAGCTCGAGAAGCTGTCCTTCCAGCTCGTGCGTCACCCGAAGCGCGTCGAGGTCCCCGTGACCGCCGAGGTCCAGCTCGTCGTCGAGCACTACTCGCGCTGATCTGACCTGCGGCCTGTCGCCGCTGCTCTACACGGACGCCCCGCTCACAGCCCTGCTGCGAGCGGGGCGTCCGTGTGTGCAGGTACTGTCGTTGTTCAGACGCCCGGGAGGTCCGGAGAGCGTCCTGTTCTTCAGAGGAGTGTGGAGTGATCGGTCAGATTGCGGGACTCATCGCAGCCGTCGCGTTCGTGGCGCTGGTCGGCCTCCTGGCCGTGCCCCTCGTCAAGCTCGGTCGGGTGCTCGACACCACGACGCAGAGCATCAGAGAGATCACCGAGCACTCGGTCCCGATCCTCGACGAGTCGGCGGTCGCCGTCGCGAGCGCGAACAGCCAGCTCGTCAAGGTCGACACCATCACGACGGCGGCATCCGAGGTCAGCCAGAACGTCTCAGCGCTGACTGGGCTCTATGCGGCGACGTTCGGTGCGCCTCTCGTCAAGGTCGCAGCCTTCTCCTACGGCGTCCGTCAGGCGTTCGCCACGGCAGCGGGTCGCTTCGGTGGCACGGGGAAGAAGGACTGATGGCCCGCTTGTTCTGGGTCGCGACGGGCTCGGTCGCGACGATCGCGGTCATCGTCAAGGGGAGAGCAGCCGTCCGCCGGTACGCCCCGGCGACACTGGTCGACCGGGCTGCAGCGACGGCCCAGTCGACGGGGGAGACCCTGCAGGACGTAGCCGGGAGCTTCCTCACGGACTTCCGCACCGCTCGCGACGAGCGAGCGAAGCAGCTTGCCGACGCGCTTCTCGCGCCGACGCAAGGAACGGTCGATGATCTCCGGGAACGCCGAGAGCACGCAGCCGACCGTGCAACCGCGCAGCGATACGCGGCGGACGTCGAGGACCAGGACGACGAGGAGCTCGGCTACTCGTTCTGACCGCTGCTGCACCGTCAGCGATCCCTGCCCGGGCAGCGGACGACGGCGACCTGGCCGGGGATGGCCTCCCCGCGTGCACGAGCCGACTACGATTGACGGGCTCCCTGCGACGGGCGCCCACCCACATCGACCTGCCTCGCAGGCTCTGACTTCCGATAGAGGACATCATGCGTACCGCAGACATCCGCCAGCGCTGGCTCGACTACTTCGCCGAGCGCGATCACACGGTCGTGCCGTCTGCGTCGCTCGTGTCGCCGGACCCGTCCACGTTGTTCACCATCGCGGGCATGGTTCCGTTCATCCCGTACATGACCGGCCAGCAGACGGCGCCGTGGAAGCGCGCCACGAGCGTGCAGAAGTGTGTCCGGACGCTCGACATCGAAGAGGTCGGCAAGACGACCCGTCACGGGACGTTCTTCCAGATGAACGGAAACTTCTCGTTCGGGGACTACTTCAAGGAAGAAGCGATCTCCTACGCCTGGGGGCTCGTCACCGGTGCCGTGGCGGACGGCGGGTACGGGTTCGACCCCGAGTCCATCTGGGTCACGGTCTTCCACGACGACGACGAAGCACGCCAGCTCTGGAAGTCCGTCGCAGGCCTGCCTGACGAGCGGATCCAGTCTCGTGGCATGCGCGACAACTTCTGGTCGACCGGTGCACGTGGCCCAGCGGGCCCCTGCTCGGAGATCTACGTCGACCGCGGTGCCGAGTACGGTGCCGAGGGCGGGCCCGTCGTGGACGAGGACCGCTACATCGAGATCTGGAACCTCGTCTTCATGCAGTACGAGCGTGCCGACGGTGGGACGAAGGACAGCTTTGAGCTCCTCGGCGAGCTCAAGCAGAAGAACATCGACACCGGCATGGGCCTCGAGCGCGTCGCCTACCTCCTCCAGGGTGTCGACAACATGTACGAGATCGACGAGGTGTTCCCCGTCATCACCGCAGCCCAGGAGATCTCGGGCAAGCAGTACGGCTCATCGACGGGGGACGATGTCCGGATGCGGGTCGTCGCCGACCACGTCCGCTCCTCGCTCATGCTCATCGGCGACGGTATCCGTCCCTCGAACGAGGGACGTGGTTACGTCCTGCGGCGTCTGCTCCGCCGCAGCGTGCGCGCGATGCGCCTGCTCGGCGTCGACGAGCCGTCCTTGCCGCACCTGTTCCCGGCGAGCCGGGACGCGATGCAGGCGTCCTACCCTGATCTCGGGCTCGACTTCGACCGCCTCTCGGCCGTGGCCTATGCCGAGGAAGAGGCGTTCCGACGCACGCTCGTCTCGGGCACCACCATCCTCGATACAGCGGTGCGCAACGCTAAGACCGTGGCTGGCGACACCGGTACACCGCGCCTGGGCGGCGAGGAGGCGTTCGCGCTCCACGACACCTACGGGTTCCCTATCGACCTCACGCTCGAGATGGCGTCCGAACAAGGTGTGACCGTCGACGAGACAGCGTTCCGCAGCCTCATGCAGGCACAGCGTGACCGTGCGCGTGCCGACGCGATCGGCAAGCGCACGGGCGGTGCGGACAAGGCCGCCTACGAGGCGCTCCACAGCACCCTCACGTCAGCCGTCGAGTTCGTCGGCTACACCGACTCGACCGCTCGCGTGAACGTGGTGGGGCTCGTCGTCGACGGTGTTCCCGCTCCGGCGGCGACGGCGCCCGCGACGGTAGAGGTAGTCCTCGACCGCACACCGTTCTATGCCGAGGCCGGTGGTCAGCTCGCCGACCACGGGACGATCGTGCTCGACGGCGGCGCGACGATCGAGGTCGACGACGTCCAGGCGCCCATCAAGGGACTCTCCGTGCACAGAGGTCGACTCGTCGACGGGACGGCGACGCTCGGCGAGCTCGGTACCGCGACGATCGACCGGGCGCGGCGCAAGGCCATCAGCCGTGCGCACTCCGCCACCCACATGATCCACAAGGCGCTCCAGGAAGCGCTCGGCAAGGACGCGACCCAGGCCGGGTCGGAGAACGCGCCGAGCCGTATCCGGTTCGACTTCCGGGCGAGCCAGGCGATCCCGCAGGGTGTCCTCGGAGAGATCGAGGAGCGGGTCAACACGCAGCTCGCGGAAGACCTTGAGGTCACCGAGCAGATCATGAACATCGACGAAGCCCGGGCGCTCGGCGCCATGGCGCTGTTCGGCGAGAAGTATGGCGACCGGGTCCGTGTCGTCTCGATCGGGGGCGACTGGTCCCGTGAGCTCTGTGCTGGGACCCACGTCAAGCGGTCGGGCCAGCTCGGCCTCGTCACGCTTCTCGGCGAGGCGTCCATCGGGTCCGGCGTCCGGCGCGTCGACGCACTCGTCGGGGACGGCGCCTACGGCTTCCAGGCCAAGGAGCACGCTCTCGTCGGGCAGCTCACGGGCATGCTCAACGTCCGTACCGAGGAGCTGCCGGACCGCATCGGGGGACTGCTCGCTCGTCTGAAGGAGTCGGAGAAGGAGCTCGCTGGTCTGCGCCAGGGGCAGCTGCTCGCGGCTGCCGGGACGCTCGCGGCATCGGCCGAGGTGCTGAACGGCGCACGCGTCGTGGTGCACGACGCAGGAGACGTCGCCTCGGCGGACGACCTGCGCGCACTCGCGCTCGACGTCCGTGGTCGGCTGAGCGATGCTGCTGCGTCTGTCGTCGCGGTCGGGGGAGTGAGCAAGGGACGTCCGTTGGTCGTCATCGTGACCAACGCGCCTGCTCGAGAGCGCGGGCTCAAGGCTGGCGCTCTCGCGAAGGCTGCGTCTGCCACGCTGGGCGGCGGCGGAGGCGGCAAGGACGACATGGCTCAGGGCGGCGGGCAGGATGCTGCGGCGCTCCCGGTCGCACTCTCCGGCGTGCGTGACGGCGTCGCGGCTGTGGTCCAGGGCTGACACGTGAGCCTCGAGCGCGGTGCGCGTCTCTGCATCGATGTCGGCAGCGTCCGCGTGGGTGTGGCGGTGAGCGATCCTGACGGTCTCATCGCCACCCCTGTCGACACCGTCGCCCGCGTGATGAGCGTCGACGACGACGGAAAGGTCCCGCCTGACGTCGTGCGGATCGCGCACGAAGTCGACGAACGTGGTGTGAAAGTTGTGTACGTAGGCCTCCCGAGGCATCTTTCTGGCGTCGAAGGGGCTTCTTCCGTGGCTGCGCGCACTTACGCTGGGGCGATCGCTCGCGCGGTGGACCCTGTACCGGTTCGTCTCGTCGACGAGCGGATGAGTACTGTTAGCGCGCATCAAGCACTTCACGCGTCTGGAAGAGCAGGTCGCAAGCACCGTGCTGTCGTCGATCAGGCGGCAGCGGTGGTGATCTTGCAGTCTGCGCTAGACGGTGAGCGGCACGCCGCAGCTCGTGTCGGAGAGCTTGTGGAGTAGGTCGTCTATGTCATTGAGTACTGAACTGCAGTAGGTTGTCGGTTTGTCCATCGTGTGCGCGGGGACGAAGCTCTGACGAGTGTGGAGGCATTGACCGGTGAACGACCTGTTCGAGGGACCGTCAGTCTCTGACGCGCGCCAGGCCGAGGGCGGTCTGTCGCGGGCGGAGAAGCGTGCCCTGCGCGAGGAGCGCAAGCGCGCTGCGAAGCGTCGACGTCGTGCGCTGATCGCCGTCCTGGTCGCGATCGTGATCATCGGCCTGGGTGGCTACTTCGTCTGGACCCGCGGTGTCGAGTTCTTCAGCGGTCTCGACGAGATCGGCGGCACAGAAGAAGAGATCCTCGACTTCACAGGCCCCGGGACGGGACAGGTCCAGGTCACCGTCGAGGCGGGCGCGACCGGTACGCAGATGGGGACGGCTCTCACCGAAGCGGGTGTCGTCGCGTCACGAGCAGGGTTCGTCGCGGCCTACACGGCCAACGAGTCGTCCGCGAGCATCCAGCCGGGAACGTACAACCTCTTCAAGGAGATGAAGTCCTCCGACGCGGTCGTGGCGCTCCTCGACCCGGCCAACCGAGCGGACTACATCTTCGACGTCCTGCCGGGATCGACGGCCGATGTCATCACCGCGAAGATCGCAAAGGTGACGGGCGTCACCGAAGCCGACGTCGATGCAGCCATCGCAGACACCGCTGCGCTGGGCCTGCCGGCCGAGGCGAACGGCGCGCTCGAAGGCTGGCTGTGGGGAGACCGCTACGAGTTCGGTCTCGACGTGACCCCCGCGGAGATGGTCACCGAGATGATCCGCCGGACGGTCGCGCAGCTAGACGAGCTGGCAGTGCCTGCCGAGAACCGGGAGACCGTGCTCACCAAGGCGTCGATCGTCGAGCGCGAGGCCGGGGCTGACGACAAGCCGAACGTCGCGAGCGTCATCGAGAACAGGCTCGCGCTGCCGATGAAGCTGCAGATGGACTCGACCGTCCACTACCTCGTCGGAGGCACAGACGACGCGACGACGACCGCCGCTGACAGGGAGACCGACAGCCCGTACAACACGTACCTGTACGCAGGGCTCCCGCCCACACCGATCTCGTCGCCCGGGATCGACTCGATCAACGCGGTCCTCAACCCCCCGGTCACGGACTACATCTACTTCGTCACGGTGAACCCGCTCACCCACGAGACCCGCTTCGCGGCCACGTGGACCGAGCACCGGAAGAACGTCGAGCTCTACCAGGACTGGCTCGCGGAGAACGGGAGCTAGTGGCACGCGCAGCGGTCCTCGGGCACCCGATCGCCCACTCGCTGTCGCCGGTGCTCCACCGAGCGGCCTACGCGGCGCTCGGCCTGGACGACTGGCAGTACGAGGCCAGGGACGTGCCACTGGACGCGTTGGACGCCTTCCTCGAGGAGATCGACTCCTCGTGGGCGGGCCTGAGCCTGACGATGCCCCTCAAGCAGACGATCATCACGTACCTCGACCACGTCGACCCGCTCGCTGTGGTCACGGGGGCCGTGAACACCGTGCTCGTCCAAGACGTCGGAGGGACCCGGACGCTCGTCGGCGCGAACACCGACGTCCACGGGATCGTCGCGGCGCTGGGGGAAGGGATGTCCGGTGTTGACTGTCCCGACGAGGGCGCCACGACAGACAAGTCGCAGCCCGGTGTGCGGAGCGCCGTGGTCCTCGGCGCCGGCGCCACCGCCGCGTCGGCCCTCGCCGCGCTCGCTCAGCTGGGCTGCACCTCGGTGGACGTCTTCGTCCGTTCGCTCGGACGCACCGGTGACCTTCAGCGCGCGGCACACCGTATGGGTGTGACCCCGCGCTTCCACGTCATGGACGACGCCGCGTCGACGATGGTCGCGGCGGACGTCACCGTGTCGACCCTGCCGGCGCACGGCGCCGACGCTCTGGCCGGCGCGCTCGTCGAGCGCGGAGCACGCCCCCGCGGCGTGCTTCTCGACGTCGCCTACGAGCCCCGGCCCACGGAGCTCTCACGTGCGTGGACCACGCTCGGTGGCACCAGCGTCTCGGGGGAGCGGATGCTCCTGCACCAGGCCGCGGAACAGGTCCGCCTCATGACCGGGCACCCCGCGCCGCTCGAGGCCATGAGCGACGCGCTCGCTCTCGCGCTGCAGGGCTGATTCGACCTCGGGGCTGACGAGCCCCAGGGCTGAGGCGACCGTCACCCATCCGTACTCGCTCAAAACCTTACGAACCTGCGCCATCGTGCCGATGAACTCGTTAACGGTAGGTGGATGCTGCCGGTGGTCCCTGCGCGGGACCGTCGGCGCAGGTCGAGAGGACAGTCATGAAGCAGCTCGGAGAACACCTTCTCGAAGAGGGTCTGGTCAGCGAAGAGCAGCTCATGTCCGCGCTCGACGAGCAGGTCACCCGTGGCACGAGCCTCAGCCGTGTTCTCGTCGAGCTCGGCATCCTCACCGAGAGCCAGCTCGTCTCGGCGCTGGCGGGCCAGGTCGGGATGCAGTTCGTCGACCTCGATACGTACCCGGTGGACCGGACGGCAGTGAGCCGTCTGGCCGGCGGAGTGTGCCGACGGTACACGGTCCTCCCGATCGCCTTCGAGAACGGCGCGATCGTTCTCGCGATGGCCGACCCTGGCAACGTTCTCGCGATGGACGACGTGCGATCCATGACCGGGATGCAGGTCGTTCCTGTCGTCGCGACGCATGAGGACCTCTCCCGCGCGATCGACCGCTTCGTCCGCGCAGACGGTGAGATGGACGACCTCACCAACGCGTTCGAAGAAGAGCAAGACACCCTCGACGCCTTCGACATGTCGAAGGTCGGCGACTCCGTCGACGACGACGCGCCGATCGTCCGGTACGTCAACCTCATCGTGTCGCAGGCGATCACCGACCGGGCCTCGGACATCCACATCGAGCCGGGGGAGCACGACCTGCGCGTGCGGTACCGCATCGACGGCGTGCTCCACGAGATGCAACGGTCGCCGAAGAACATCACGGGTGGGGTCATCTCTCGTGTGAAGATCCTCTCAGACATCGACATCGCTGAGCGCCGCAAGCCTCAGGACGGTCGCATGTCGATCAACCACAACGGCCGCAAGATCGACCTCCGCGTCGCGACGCTGCCGACCGTGTGGGGCGAGAAGATTGTCATGCGAATCCTCGACAACTCCACCGCGAGCCTTGATCTTCGCGACCTGTCGTTCGGTGACGAGAACTACGAGGTGTACGCGGAGGCCTTCAACAAGCCGTACGGGATGATCCTCGTGACCGGTCCGACAGGATCGGGAAAGTCGACGACCTTGTACGCGACGCTCAATGCGGTGTCGAAGCCTGAGATCAACGTCATCACGGTCGAGGACCCGGTCGAGTACCGGCTTCCTGGGATCAACCAGGTGCAGGTCAACCCGAAGGCCGGCCTGACGTTCGCCGGCGCGCTCCGATCCATCCTGCGGTCTGACCCTGACGTCGTTCTTCTCGGTGAGATCCGTGACCACGAGACGGCGCAGATCGCGATCGAGGCCGCGCTCACGGGTCACCTCGTCTTGTCGACCCTGCACACCAACGACGCGCCGTCTGCCGTGACACGTCTCGTCGAGATGGGGATCGAGCCGTTCCTCGTCGGTTCGGCGATCGACTGCATCGTCGCGCAACGGCTTGCTCGACGGCTGTGCGGCAAGTGCAAGGAGCGCTACGAGCCGTCTGACGACGAGCTCGTCGCGTCCCGGTTCCCGTGGCTGCCGGGGGAGGAGAAGCCTGTGCTGCACCGCCCCGTCGGGTGCGTGACGTGCTCGAAGACCGGCTACAAGGGCCGTCTCGCGCTCCATGAGGTCATGCGCGTGACCGAGGAGATCGAGCGTCACGCGGTGACGGGATCGTCCTCGGCAGAGATCCTCAAGACGGCGGTCTCGCAGGGCATGATCACGCTCCGCGACGACGGCTGGATGAAGGTCATCCAAGGGCAGACCTCGATCGAGGAGATCGCCCGCGTCGTTGCTTAAGATCAGCAGCCTTGCCGCCGATAAGCAGTCGTCACGTGGTGCGCGTGGCTGTCGAATCGAGAGGCTGATCCGTGAATGAGCTCACTGCGCCGACGGGGGACCCGACGGTGCCCGGGTCGATGAACGGACCGAACGACCCTCCGCGGTATGCGAGTCCCGACGGTGTCCCGACACGACGGTCTCTCGCGGCGAACGCCCCGCAGGTCTACCGGCCCTACACGCAGGAAGCGCCGCACGACGTAGCGCCGCCGCCCCCGCCCCAACCTCTCGCGGCTCCGCAGCCCCCGCAGAGCCAGCCCACGAGCAGGTCGGTCCAGCAGGGCTCAGCGCCGACGCAGGCGCACGGCGCGCCCGCGGGGCAGCGCCAGCAGGGCCCCGCTGCGGCTGCGCCTCCGGGCCCGCCTCAGGCTGGAGCGCCCCAGCGTGCATCCCGGCCCCCCGCCGCGTCCTCGCCGCGCATCGGCATGAGCCGGCAGGTGCAGGACGACGACGTGAACCTGGAAAAGGTGCTGCGCGCGATGGTCGAGGCCGGAGGGTCTGACCTCCACCTCACGGTGGGCGCGCCGCCGATGATTCGTCGCAACGGGTCCCTCGTCCCGCTCGACGACGAGCCGATGGTCCTTCAGGAGGGCCTCCAGCGCACGCTCTTCAGCATCATGACGCAGAAGCAGCGGGAGAAGTTCGAGCTCGATCTCGAGCTCGACTTCGCGCACGCGGTGCGCGGCCTCTCACGGTTCCGCGTCAACATGTACCAGCAGCGCGAGTCGATGGGCGCGGTCTTCCGTGTGATCCCGTACGACATCAAGCCGCTCGAAGACCTCGGTGTCCCGGCTGTCGTCTCGAACTTCGCAGGTCTGCCGCGCGGGCTCGTCCTCGTGACCGGTCCGACCGGTTCTGGCAAGTCCACGACCCTCGCCTCGATCGTCGACCTCGCGAACCGGACGAGGTCTGACCACATCATGACGGTCGAGGACCCCATCGAGTTCTTGCACCGGCACAAGAAGTGCATCGTCAACCAGCGTGAGGTCGGGACGGACACCCACTCGTTTGCCGCCGCGCTCAAGCACGTCCTGCGCCAGGACCCCGACATCATCCTCGTCGGCGAGCTGCGCGACCTCGAGACGATGTCCGTCGCGCTCACGGCGGCCGAGACCGGTCACCTCGTCTTCGCGACGCTCCACACCCAGGACGCGGCGCAGACGATCGACCGCATCATCGACGTCTTCCCCCCGGAGCAGCAGGGGCAGGTGCGCACGCAGCTGGCGAGCGCGCTCCAGGGCGTGGTGTGCCAGACGCTGTGCAAGCGCACTGGACGGCCGGGACGTGTCGTGGCGACGGAGGTCATGATCGCGACCCCAGCGATCCGCAACCTCGTCCGCGAGGGCAAGACCCACCAGATTTACTCGGCGATGCAGGCGGGCCAGCAGCTCGGGATGCACACGCTCGACCAGCACCTGGCCGACCTCGTGCGTACCAACCAGATCTCGTACGAGACCGGCCTCGAGAAGTGCCACCACGTCGAGGACTACAACAAGCTCACCGGCCGCCAGGCACGGATGAACCAAGGCGGCGCGACGCTCCAGCAGGCCGCCACGAACATCGGAGGCTTCTGACCATGGCAGGACAGCGCACCTACGAGTACACGCTGCGCGACGCCAAGGGCAAGCTTGTCAAGGGCCGGATCGAAGCGAACAACGAGGGGGCGGTCGCGGCTCGCCTCAAGACGATGGGCGTCGCGCCGATGTCTATCAGCGAGGTGCAGAACACCGGCCTCCAGCGCGAGATCAAAATCCCGGGCCTGGGCGCCAGGGGCATCTCGATGAAGGACCTCGCGATCATGGCGCGCCAGCTGGCGACGATGATCGGCGCGGGCCTGAGCCTTCTCCGCTCCCTGACGATCCTCTCCGAGCAGACGGAGAACGCCGAGCTCGCGAAGATCCTCAGTCTCGTGCGCGGTGACATCGAGACCGGCCTGTCCTTCTCGGACGCGCTCGGCCGGCACAAGGCGACGTTCCCGCCCATCATGCTCAACATGGTGCGCGCCGGGGAGGTCGGGGGGTTCCTCGACCAGGTGCTCGTCTCGGTCGCCGAGAACTTCGAGGGCGAGGTGCGGTTGCGCGGGAAGATCAAGTCGGCGATGACCTACCCCGTGGTCGTGTTCTGCATCGCGATCGTCGCCGTCATCGGCATGCTGCTGTTTATCGTTCCGGTGTTCGAGAAGATGTTCAGCGACCTCGGTGGCGCGCTGCCTGCGCCGACGCAGTTCCTCGTGTTTCTTTCTGGTTCGATGAAGTTTGTCCTGCCACCCACGATTGTCGGGCTCATCGTCTTTGCGGCCTGGTGGGGAAAGCACAAGAACGACGACAACGTCCGTGCCAAGGTCGACCCGGTCAAGCTCAAGGTCCCGGTCTTCGGGGGGCTCTTCCGCAAGGTCGCGGTCGCGCGGTTCACGCGCAACTTCGGGACCATGCTCCACGCGGGCGTCCCGATCCTCCAGGCACTCGACATCGTGGGGGAGACGAGCGGGAACGTCGTCATCGCCGACGCGATCAAGGACGTTCAGGTGTCGGTCCGCAAAGGGCTGGCTCTCACGGAACCGTTGGCGAGGCACGCAGTCTTCCCACCGATGGTGGTGCAGATGATGGCGGTCGGCGAGGACACGGGCGCGCTCGACACGATGCTCGAGAAGATCGCCGAGTTCTACGACCAAGAGGTCGAAGCGACGACCGAGCAGCTGACGAGCCTCATCGAGCCACTGATGATCCTTGTGCTCGGCATTCTTATCGGCGGGATGATCGTCGCTCTCTACATGCCGATCTTCTCGATCTTCGAGCTCATCGGCTGATCGCACGCTCCGAGCGGGTGAAGCTGCACCTGCTCGTGATAATCCCTCAAGGATCGAGCGCCCCTCGCCGATAGACAGTATGTACGCCGGTGAGAATGAACGTTCCGGCGCTTATCCCCTTTACCTCGACACACAGAACAGGAGCATTTCATGCTCGCACGCGTCAGCAAGGCCATGAACGACAAAGACCGCGACAAGGGCTTCACGCTCATCGAGCTCCTCGTCGTCATCATCATCATCGGCATCCTCGCCGCGATCGCCATCCCGGCGTTCCTCAGCCAGCGCGAGAAGGCTTGGGCATCGGCTGTCACGTCCGACCTCAAGAACGCGACCATCGCGGCTGAGTCGTTCGCGACGGAGAACAACGGAAGCTATGCAGGTCTTGGAACCGGCACAAACATGGCGGACAACGGATTCCGTGCGACCGAAGACGTCACAGTGACTGTCGCGACCGCCACTGCCGCTGGTTACACCCTCACCGGCTCGCACATCAACATTCCGGGTGACGAGTGGACCTATGACTCGAACACCGGCATCATCGATGAACCGTGATCGTTGACTGACTGACTGTGTGGGGCGTCGCGAAGGCGGCGTCCCACACGTCTGTATTACCAGGTCATCGCCTGTGCCGATGTATTCCAGCTGGACGGTGCGCGTCCAGCAAGACCAGCGCACGAACCACGTGAGGAGAGGGAAAGTGAAGGCGATCCGCCGACGACTGATGGTTGCCCAGCAGGGCGACTCAGGCATGTCGATCGTCGAGGTCCTCGTGGCGATGATGATCTTTGCTGTCATGTCCACGGGCATCATCTACGCCATGCTCGCGACCCTGAGCGTCACGCGCGACGCGCGTGCCCGCCAGGTCGCCCTCAACCTCGCCTCGCAGGAGATCGACCTCGCGCGTGACGCCGAGGACCTCTTCGCCCTCTATGACGAGACCCGTAGCGTGACGCTCAACGGCGACGAATACACCGTGGAGCGAGCGACCCAGTGGGTCTCCGACCCTGGGCTCGACCTCCAGTGCGGTTCGAGCGCCGGCGGCTCCGGCGGTGGAACCCTGCGCTACAAGCGCGTCAACGTCACCGTGACGTGGGCGAACATGCGCTCGAGCACCGAACCGGTCCGGTCAGACACGGTCATCAGCCCAGCCGACCACATCAACGACCCGACCCTCGGGACGATCCTCGTCTCGGTCCTCAGCGGCGACGGCACCGGACGCTCCGGCGTCACGGTCTCAGCGTCTCCTGGGAGCCCGTCCAACGGCGCCTCGGTCCTGGGCGTGACACCTGCGAGCACCGACGCCCAAGGGTGCACCTACATCCTCAGCGTCGTCCCGGGGAACTACAACGTCACAGTGACCCGCAGCGGCTACGTCGACGAGAACCAGAACTCGTCCTCCACCAAGGTCATCGGTGTCGCTGCCGGGACAGCCGCGTCCGCCGGCTTCCAGTACGACGAGGCGGCGACCTTCGTCGCCAAGTACGCCGCGAACTACGTTCCCGCGGCGGGCGAGACCGTTCGTCTGCCGAGCATGCAGACGAGCTTCGTCAGCTCGTACGGCACGTACGTCCCGTCGACGACCTCTTCGGCGTCGAGCAAGAGCTTCTCCCTCTTCCCCTTCCAGTCCGGGTACACCGCGCTGGCAGGCAAGTACGTCGCCCCGAGCGAGCTGAACGCCGGATGTGTCTCGGTCGACCCAGCCGCATGGCCGGACGGCGTCGACGCCGATGGCATCACGGCGATCACCGGCAGCACGAACACGTCCGTCGCCGCGTCGGGTGGCTCCTCCGTCGACGCCCCCGTGACGATGGGCGTCGTCCGGGTTGCGGGAGGCGGCAGCGGTGGCTACCTCAAGGCAGTGTCCGCAGCAGCCGTGGGCGACGACCCCGGCTGTGCGGTCCCGATGACCTATACGTTCGGGAACGTGCTCGGCAGCGGTGCGACCATCGCGCTGCCACCCGGCTCGTGGACTCTCTACCAGGGCACGAGCTCGTCCACGCAGAACACGATCATCCCGAGCTCTAGGCTCACCCCTCTGACCCGAGGGATCGCGACGGCACCCGCCGTCGTCACGCTCGACCCGAGGGTGGTCGCACCATGATCAGCGCGATCAGCAGGGCACTGCGACCCCGGCGACGCGACGACGCAGGTCTCGGACTTCCCGAGCTCCTCGTGACGATGGCGCTCATGTCGATCGTCAGCCTCATCGTCGTCACGCTGTTCGTCTCCGTCTCCCGGGCGTTCAACAACGACACGACGGCGAACGACAACACCAACAGCGCTGCGATCGGCATGAACGAGATCTCCCGGGTCCTGCGCGCAGGCACCGAGATCCGCCGGTCCGGCGAAGCCACCAACACCCCGGTCTTTCTCGTCGCGACACACTCGTCGGTCACCGTGCACGCGTACCTCGACACCGAGTCCGACGATCCTCAGCCGGTGAAGATCAACTTCACGCTCAACGCCTCGAACGAGCTCGTCGAGACGCGCTACGCGGCAGTCGCGTCGAGCGATCCCTACTGGACGTTCTCCACGACCGCACAGAGCACCAGGGTCATCGCTCGCAACGTGTCGACGTCCGTGGCGACGGCGACAGCGACAGCGACACCGCTGTTCACGTACATCGACGTCAACGGCGACCCCATGACGCCGACCGGTAGCGCATTCACGGCGACCGAGCGGAGCTCGATCGCCGCGGTGGGCGTGAGCATCGAGGTTCAGGCGAACCCCGACGGCCTGGCCAAGGCCGTGCGGATCGAGAACACCGTCGGCATCCCGAACCTCTCCTTCTCACGATTGGGCCTCTGACGATGCTAGAAAAGCTCAAGGGACGCCGGGGTGACGACGAGTCGGGCATGGCTCTCATCATGGTCATCGGCATCTGCTCGGTCCTGACGATCTTGGTCGTCGCCGCCATCTCGGTGGCGATCACGTCGATGAACAAGGCACGCACCGACCAGGACTGGAGCTCAGCGATGGCAGCGGCCTATGCCGGCATCGAGGAGTACCAGAGCCGTCTCGCGAACGACACGACCTATTTCCAGTACGGGAACAGCTCGGCAACGTTCTCTAGCGCGAGCAGCGTCACCCTCCCGACCGGAGCCTCGGCCAACCCTGCGTTCGGCCTGGGCACGTCCGGAACCTGGGCGACGGTCGCAGGGAGCTCAGGAGCGGCAGAGTTCCGCTACGAGGTCGACAACTCCAAGTACTCCTCCGGCGGCACCCTGCGGCTGCGTTCGACCGGCCGAGCCGGCGGCGAGACGCGGACGATCGTCGCGGACCTCAAGCAGCAGGGCTTCATTGACTTCCTCTATTTCTCTGACTACGAGATCCAGGACCCGGTCAACAGCGGCAAGAGCGTCTCGACGTGCGTGAAGTACGCCTGGGCGGGACGCCCAGACACGGGAACCAGTAACGCGTGCAGCGAGATCGCGTTCGGCTCCTACGACCTCATCTCAGGCCCAGCGCACTCCAACGACACGCTGCGCATCTGTGAGGCCACGTTCGACGGTGCAGTCACCACGGCCAACCCGTCGACGGGCTTGCGCTATGCGAAGGTCAACTCGCTCGGTCAGAGCTGCAGCAACCCGACGTTCACTGTCCCCGGCAGCCCGGCGTACAGCCCCGTGATCGGCATGCCGGCGACGAACTCGCAGCTCGTCAAAGAGGTGCGATCAGATATCCCCGCAGAGGTTCCACGTCCTGGGTGCCTCTACACCGGGCCCACCGAGATCACGTTCCTGAGCAACGGCAAGATGACTGTCAAGTCACCGTGGACCAAGGCGACCAACGTCGCCGGGGACCCGGCCACGTCTGGGACGACACCCTCGGCCTGCGGAGTTGTCGGTACAGGGAGCGGCCAGCTCGGCAGCAGCGGCGGAGCGACCATCACCGTCCCGGAGTACAACGTCATCTACGTGCAGAACGTCCCGAGCACGACCGGAAACCCCAACAGCTGGCCCACCTCGGGCAGCGGCTCTTCACCGAGCTCGTCGAGCTGCAAGGGCGCGGACGGCTCGACCACCGGCAACGGCATCGGATACCCGATCAAGAATGAGGAAGCACCCTCGACGTCGTCCTACAGCTGCCGCAACGGTGACGTCTTCGTCAGCGGAACTCTCAAAGGACAGGTCACCGTCGCGTCTGAGAACTACGTCTACATCACGGGCGACGTCAAGTACTCGAACTCCGAGAGCGACCTTCTCGGCCTCGTCGGCAACAACGCCGTGTGGGTCTGGAACCCGGTCAAGTCGTCCGGAAGCTCTCTCGCGACCGGTGGCAGCAACCGTCGAATCGACGCAGCCATCCTCTCTGTTGGTCACACCTTCCAGGTGCAGAACTACGCCTCAGGCGGGAACCGTGGCACGCTCACGGTCAACGGCGCGATCGCTCAGAAGTACCGAGGTATCGTCCGGAGCGGAACCAACGGCTACGCCAAGAACTACCAGTACGACGAGCGCTTCAGATACACCGCGCCGCCCAAGTTCCTCTCACCGGTGACGACCACGTACGGGGTGAGCGTCTGGATCGAGGTCTCACCCGCGTTCGACAGCGCCGGGAACTACCAGTAGCAGGAGCCATCACCGTGACGACACTGCTCGCGACCTTCGCCGCTCTGCTCGGCCTGGCCGTCGGATCCTTCCTCAACGTCGTGATCTGGCGGGTCCCGCGGGGCGAGTCGATTGTCCGACCCCCGAGCGCCTGTCCAGGGTGCGCGCGCGAGATCCGCTCGAGAGACAACATCCCCGTGCTCTCGTGGCTGATCCTGCGCGCCCGGTGCCGTGACTGCCACGAACCTATCTCGGCGCAGTACCCGCTCGTCGAGGCGCTCACCGGCGTGCTCTTCGTCCTCGTCTTCGTGCGCTTCGGTCTCACGTGGGAGCTGCCCGCATACCTCTACGCGGCGTCTATCGCCGTGGCGCTCTCGGTCATCGACATCAAGGTGCACAGGCTCCCCAACGCGATCGTCCTCCCGTCCTACGGCGTCGTCAGCATCCTGCTCCTGGTCGCCGCGGTCGGGACAGGTGACTGGGACGCGCTCCTGCGCGCAGGCATCGCAGGGGCGGGGCTCTACGTCCTGTACTTCATCATGTGCGTGGCCTACCCCGCCGGCATGGGGTTCGGCGACGTCAAGCTCGCCGCGCTCGTCGGGGCATACCTCGGCTGGGTCGGCTGGGGCGCGCTTGCCGTCGGTGCCTTTTCTGCCTTCCTCCTCGGGGGCGTGTTCTCCGTCCTGCTCATGGCTCTGGGGCGTGCAGGACGGAAGTCGGGCATCCCCTTCGGCCCCTGGATGATCCTTGGCGCAGTGTGCGGGATCTGGGTCGGAGAGCCGATCTGGTCTGCGTATCTGGGCACCTTCATGTGACCTCAGGGCTGCGCAGCCTCGGCTGATAATTCTCGCCCGGTCGAATCCTTAAGTGCTGACGGATTGCGGACGATGTTTCCTGTGGACCAGGCCACGGCCCCAGGACGGAGAAATCGGTGACGAAGTCACGAATCATCGGGCTCGATATCGGCAGCACGCACGTGCGTGCAGCCGAGATCAAGTTCGACCACAAGAACCAGAACAGCCAGCCCGAGCTCGTGCGCTTCGGCCAGGTTCTGCTGCCCGAGGGGGCGCTGCGTGACGGCGAGGTCGTCGAGATGAACGTCGTCGCGACCGCGCTCCGCCAGCTGTGGCGCGATCACAAGTTCGGTACCAAGGACGTCGTGATCGGCGTCGGCAACCAGCGTGTGCTCATCCGCGACCTCGACCTTCCGGCGATGCCGCTCGACCAGATCCGCGCGTCGCTGCAGTACCAGGTGCAGGACCTCCTTCCGGTCGCGGTCGAGGACGCCGTCCTCGACTACCTGCCGACCGGGCTCTACGACGGTCAGCACGGCCCCGTCGTCGGCGGTCTGCTCGTCGCGGCGACGAAGGACACGGTTCAGGCGAACACCGCAGCAGTCGAGGCCGCAGGGCTTCGTCCGGTCATGGTCGACGTGAACGCCTTCGCGCTCACACGGGCGCTCGCTCGTGGACAGTGGGCGGAGCGGACGATCGCGGTCGTCGATCTCGGCGCCCGGATCACCGACGTCGTCGTCATCGACGGTGGCGCTCCTCGTTTTGTGCGCACGCTCCCCACAGGGGGTGCGGACATGACCGAGGCGATCGCCCGGAGCATGAACATCTCCGAACCCGAGGCCGAACAGCTCAAGCGACAGGTAGGCATCGGGCAGCCGGTCCCACCGGAGTACAGCCAGGCCGCCGAGGCGATCGCCGAGGTCGGGCACGTGCTCATCGAAGCCGTGCGGAACACGTTGTCCTTCTACGCGATGAACAACCCGGGTGGAGGCATCGAGATGGTCCTCCTCACCGGGGGAGGCGCGAGCCTCCCAGGCCTCGGCCAGTACCTGTCGACCGCCGCCCGCGTCGGAGTCTCGCTGGCGTCTCCGCTGTCGACGATGAAAGTCGGCGCGCTCCCCGGTAACAAGAACAACGACTCGTGGCAGCAGACCATCAGCCTCGCGCTCGGCCTCGCGATGGGAGCAGCAGCATGAGCACACCGAAGTCAGTGGACGAGGCAGCCGTCTTCGGCGGCTATCAGCCTGTCGTCGCGGGAGCTCCTCCTCTTCCCCAGGTCAACCTCCTTCCTCCGTCGGTCCGAGCGCGTCGTCAGCTCCAGCGACTCAAGCTGGTGCTGCTCGCGGTGCTCGTCGCTGTCGCTCTCCTCGGCATCGCCATCTGGCTCTGGACAGCAGCCCTGGCGAGCACTGCGCAGTCCGATCTCGAGACAGAGCAGACGCTCACCACCCAGCTTCTCCGAGAGCAGGCGAAGTACGCGGAGGTCCCGAGGGTCAAGGGACAGATCGAAGACTCGAAGGCCGCCCGGTCGCTCGTCACGGAGCCGGAGATCTTCTGGAAGTCCTTGACCGACGAGATCCTGGCCGGTCTGCCCGCCGGAGTGACGGTGACGGACATCGACGTCTCGACGAAGACACCGCTCTCCGGGACGCCTGTCGCGCCCGATGCCATCACGGACCAAGGCGTCGCGACGGTCACCGTCAATCTCGAGTCGCCGACCGTCCTCCTGACGTCTGACGTCCTCGAGATGCTCGACGGCATCCCGGGCTTCATGGAGTCGACACTGACCGCGGAGACGCTGGGCGAGGACGACGAGCTCCAGCCCCTCTACGAGGTCGAGGCGACCCTCCAGGTCGACACGACCGCTTATGCCAACCGTTTCAAGGAAGCAGGTGAGGGCTGATGAGCCAGATCAAGTCGTCGACGTTCATCCTCGGTACCGTCCTCATCTCTCTCGCGATCCTCGCCATGGTGTGGTTCCTCGGGGCGTCGCCCGCTCTCAGCGACGCATCGCTGGCGAACGATGAGACCGAGACCATCGCACTGCGCAACGCTGAGCTGCGGGCGGAGACGGCTGTGCTCGCAGACGAGTTCGAACGGATCGACGAGCTCGAGGCCGAGCTGGCAGGGCTCCGTACCCAGATCCCCGGTGACGACGAGATGACTGCGTTCAACCGCTATGTCGACGAGGTCGCGACTCTCCGGGGCGTCACCGTTCTCGCGGTCACAGCAGACCCTGCGGTCCAGGTCATGCCGTTGGCTGAGACGGCCGCTGCAGCCGACGGGACCACCGACGCGCCTGCCGTGGAGACCACCGAGGTGGCGAACCTCTATGCCGTGGCGGTCAACATCACGGTACTGGGCACGTACGACAACGCGATCCAGTTCCTTGACGACCTCCAGCGGCTGAGCTCGCGGTTCTACGGCGTCCAGACGTTGAACCTCGCGGGTCAGGAGGCTGCGGAAGCCTCCGGCGGAAAGCCGGCGATCGTCGCTGGCGACGTCGAGCAGACCATCAGCGGATACCTGTTCGTCATGCCTGTCGACGAGCTCGAGACGACGACCGACGAGCCCGACGCGACCGTCGACGCGGCTCCTGAGGGAACCGAGGCAGGCTGAGCCTGCACGACAGCTCGTCGCGAGACCAGCACGCCGGGCGTCCGTCCTACGGGCGCCCGGCGTCGTCGTTCCCGGACCGTGGGAAGATCTCTACATGCTTCGTTGGTTGACGTCTGGTGAGTCGCACGGCCCTGCTCTCGTGGGCATCGTCGAGGGTGTTCCTGCGGGGGTCGAGGTGGTGACCTCGGACATCCAGGACGCGTTGGCGCGTCGTCGGCTGGGGTATGGCCGTGGTGCGCGGATGAAGTTCGAGAAGGACGAGGTGCGGATCCTTGCTGGTCTGCGTCACGGCGTGAGCCAGGGTGGCCCGCTGGCCATCGAGATCGGGAACACCGAGTGGCCGAAGTGGGTCGACGTCATGGCGTCGGACCCGGTGGACCCTGCGCTGCTCGACCGGGCGCGCAACGCCCCGCTGACGCGCCCGCGGCCAGGGCACGCCGACCTCGTCGGCATGCGCAAGTACGCGTTCGACGACGCCCGGCCGGTGCTCGAGCGGGCGTCAGCGCGCGAGACGGCCACGAGGGTGGCTCTCGGTACCGTCGCTGCGAAGTTCCTCGAGCAGGCGCTCGGTGTCCGGCTCGTCTCGCACGTGACGAGCATCGGGCCCGTCTTCGCACCTGAGGACGCCGCGGTGCCGGCACCGGACGACACGGCCTACCTCGACGCCGACCCGGTCCGGTGCTTCGACAAGGACACCTCTGACCGGATGGTCGAGGAGATCGACCAGTGCCACAAGGACGCCGACACGCTCGGGGGAGTCGTCGAGGTCCTCGTCTACGGCCTCCCGTCGGGTCTCGGCAGCTACGTCCACGGCGACCGGCGGCTCGATGCCAAGCTGGCGGCGGCCCTCATGGGCATCCAGGCGATCAAGGGCGTGGAGGTCGGCGACGGTTTCCGGACCGCGGCCCGCCGCGGATCGCAGGCGCACGACGAGATCGAGCGCGACGAGCACGGGAAGATCCGCCGGCTGAGCAACCGTGCTGGCGGCATCGAGGGCGGCATGACGAACGGTGAGATCGTCCGGGTCCGTGCCGCGATGAAGCCGATCTCCACCGTTCCCAGGGCCCTGGCGACGGTCGACGTCGCCACCGGCGAGGTCGCGAAGGCGCAGCACCAACGGTCTGACGTGTGCGCTGTCCCGCCGGCGGCCGTCGTCGCGGAGGCGATGGTCGCACTGACCATCATGGACGTCGTCCTCGAGAAGTTCGGCGGTGACTCGGTCGGGGAGGTGCGGCGCAATGCACAGGCCTACGTCGAGTCGATCCCCGAGCTGCTTCAGTGAACGAGCGTCCATCGACGGTGCGCCGCCCTCGCGCGGTGCTCGTCGGTCCGCCAGGATCGGGCAAGACGACCACCGGGCGGTCGCTGGCCGACCGGCTCGAGGTCGGCTGGCGGGACACCGACGCGGACGTCGAGACGACGGCAGGGAAGTCGATCTCCGACATCTTCGTCGACGACGGAGAACCACACTTCCGTGCGCTCGAGCGCACGGCCGTGGCGACGGCGCTGACCCAGCACGACGGCGTGCTCGCTCTCGGCGGCGGTGCGGTGCTCGACCCGCTGACCGAGGCCGCGCTGGCTGAGTACACCGCCGGCGGAGGCGCTGTCGTCTTCCTCGACGTCACGCTGGCGCACGTCGCGCCGCGCGTCGGGTTCAACCAGTCGCGGCCGTTGCTCCTGGGGAACCCCCGGGCGAGGTGGCAGAGCCTCATGCAGGCGCGGCGCCCCGTCTACGAGCGGGTCTCGAGCATCCAGGTCCAGACAGACAGCAAGACCCCGGCGCAGGTCGCTCTCGAGATCCTTGCGCTTCTCGACACGGCAGTCTCGAGCCCCGACAACCCGAAGGACGACGCATGACCGACACACCCTCCGTCGTGCAGATCACTGCTGAGCGCACCTACGACGTCGTCATCGGCCGTCAGCTCCTCGGCGAGCTTCCAGGCCTGCTCGGCGCCGGCGTCCGCAAGGTCCTCATCGTCCACACGGAGGCGCTGGAGGCGTCCGCTGCCGCAGTGCGCGAGGACCTCCTCGCCCAGGGATATGAGGCGCTCCTCGCGGTGATCCCTGACGCCGAGGGCGCGAAGTCGGTCGATGTCCTCGCGTTCTGCTGGCAGATCCTCGGCCAGTCCGACTTCACGCGCAGCGACGCGATCGTCTCCATCGGTGGGGGAGCGACCACAGACCTCGCCGGTTTTGTCGCGGCGACGTGGTTGCGCGGCATCATGGTGGTCCACATCCCGACGACGCTGCTGGGGATGGTCGATGCAGCGGTCGGTGGCAAGACCGGCATCAACACGGCCGAGGGCAAGAACCTCGTCGGAGCCTTCTACAGCCCGGCCGGGGTCTTGTGCGACCTCGTCGCCCTCGAGACCCTGCCCCGCTGGGACTTCGTCGCCGGCTTGGCAGAGATCATCAAGACGGGGTTCATCGCCGACCCGGTGATCCTCGATCTGGTCGAGGCGAACGCCGAGGCGCTCACAGCCTGGCCGACGGCCGACGAGCACCTCTGGGGCGTCGTGCGGGAGCTGGTCGAGCGCAGCGTCGTAGTCAAGGGGCGCGTCGTCAGCGAAGACCTCAAAGAGGCGTCGCTGCGGGAGATCCTCAACTACGGGCACACTCTCGCCCACGCGATCGAGCAGGTGGAGCGCTTCGCCTGGCGTCACGGGGCAGCGGTGTCGGTCGGCATGGTCTTCGCGGCGGAGCTCGCCCGGCTCGCCGGACGGCTCGACGACGAGGTCGTCGACCGTCACCGGTCGATCTTGGGGTCGGTCGGTCTTCCGTTGACATATCGCGGTGACCGGTGGGAGCAGCTGCTCGCTGTCATGCGCCGCGACAAGAAGTCCCGTGGGGACCTGCTGCGCTTCGTCGTGCTCGAGGGGGTGGGCAAGCCGTCACGTCTCGAAGGTCCTGACCCTGTGCTCCTTGCTGCGGCATTTGCGGAGATCAGCGCCGACGCGCCGACGAGTCGCGCGGTCCTTCTCTGAGGGATCACGCCCGGCTGGGAGCCGGGCACGGACAGTGGTGCGGAGGACGAGCCGCTAGGCTCGGCGCATGACTCGCGTGCTCGTTCTCAACGGACCCAACCTCGGCCGGCTCGGCGTACGTGAGCCGGATGTCTACGGAGCCTTGTCCTATGCGGATCTCGTCGAGGCAGGGGCGCGGTGGGGGAGCGAGCTGGGGCTCGACGTCGAGGTCCGGCAGACCGACGACGAGGCACAGATGGTCGGGTGGATCCACGAGGCGGTGGACACCCGCAGCGACGTGGTCATCAACCCGGCTGCGTTCACCCACTACTCGTACGCGCTGCGCGACGCGGCGGCACAAGTGACGAAGAGCGGGCTGCGTCTCGTCGAGGTGCACATCTCCAACCCGTACGCACGGGAGGAGTTCCGCCACACGTCGGTGGTCGGGGGAGTCGCTACGGGGACGGTCGCAGGGTTCGGGTTCGAGTCGTATCACCTAGCGCTGCGCGCTCTCGCGGTCTGACGACGGCCTGAGACTCACCCGACGCGCGCCTGCATCTCGCCAGTCTCACACCAGTTTCGGTCTTTCGTCTGGGATCTCTCTGTCCTTTTAGTCGAAAAAAATAGTGTGCCAAGCGCTGCAGTCACGCTCAACAGCACAAAACCAGCCCGGACACAGGAACCTGCAAGCCTGCAGGCTTGATCTCCTTAAAACAAGGCCGTAGTCTTGATCTATGTTCGTCCTGACGATCGACCAGCAGAAGAGCACCACCCGAGGGGACCTCGTCCCGCAGCTGTTGGAACGCCTGGCGTTGCGCACCGCACAGCTGCCTGGCGTGGTGCTGCCGTTCGAGCGGACGGTGGGAGACGAGGTGCAGGGCGTCCTCGATGACCCGATGTCGGTCCTCGACCTCGTGCTCGACGTCGTCCGCCTCGGCGGGTGGCGCACCGGGCTCGGTCTCGGGGGAGTGCACGTCCCGTTACCTGACCACAGCCGAGAGGCCTCTGGTCCGGCGTTCGTCAACGCTCGCGCTGCTGTCGAGCGAGCGAAGAGCCGGACCACAGCCGTCCCCGTCGCGGTCGACGGACCCGATGCGGATCGCGCCGCAGATGTCGAGGCGCTCTTGCGGCTCGTGGGCGCGATCGTCGAGCGGCGTACAGATCTCGGCTGGCAGGTCGTCGACCGCCTGCGCCTGGACCCCGAGGTCACCCAGAAGGAGATTGCCCGTACCCTCGGCATCAGCGAACAAGCAGTGAGCCAACGGGTGCGTTCTGCACTCTGGGCTGAAGAACAGGCAGCGTGGCCTCTCGCGGCGCGCCTGCTAGGAGAGGCGGACGCATGAACCCAGGCTTGGTCATCCTCATCTCGACGGTGACGCTGGCTCTCAGCGTGGTGGGAGGCTGGTACGCGACACGCAGCGTTCTCGCTCTCGCTGCACGGAGCGTGGCAGCAGAGGCGGCTGACCCCGAGGCTGCGCCTGGCGCACCGCCCGAGCCTCCGCGCGGACCGAACAGCGTCCGAGCCGTCGCCGCTCTGCGCGGCGGAACCTGGATCGGCTTTCTCGAACGCTTCGCGGTCACCGGCCTCGTGCTGGCAGGTGACGCGACGGGGGTCGCCATCGTCGTCGCGATCAAGGGCCTGGGCCGCTACCCGGAGCTCCGGGAGAACCCCGAGGCCTCCGAGCGGTTCGTCATCGGCACGCTCGCCTCGCTCGTCTGGTCCGCCGGCCTCGGGATCCTCGGCCGCGCAGCGCTGGGCTGGTGGGCCTGACCGGTCGGTCAGACCGAGGAGCGCGCCTCTCGGGTTAGACTGGTCTCCGCTCTCGTACGGCCCCGCAGGTGTCCGCTTCGCGCCCACTGGCGTCGCGACCGGTCGGCGAGGTGCGTGTGAACCTTGCAAACTCGACAGGAAGATCGAACGTGGCTACCACCAACGACATCAAGAACGGCACTGTGCTCCGGATCGATGGTCAGCTCTGGACCGTCACCGAGTTCCAGCACGTCAAGCCCGGCAAGGGTGGCGCGTTCGTCCGCACCAAGATGAAGAACGTCACCTCCGGCAAGATCGTGGACCGTACCTTCAACGCAGGCTTGAAGATCGAGACCGCGACCGTCGACAAGAGCGACATGCAGTACCTGTACAAGGACGGCACTGACTACGTCTTCATGGACACGTCCACGTACGACCAGATCAACATCCCTGAGGCGACCGTCGGGGACTCTGCGAACTTCCTGCTCGAGAACCAGAACGTCGTCGTCGCGACGAACGACGGCACGGTCCTCTACATCGAGCTCCCCGCCTCTGTCATCCTTGAGATCACGTACACGGAGCCTGGGCTCCAGGGGGACCGCTCCACCGGTGGCACCAAGCCGGCGACGCTCGAGACGGGCCACGAGATCCAGGTCCCGCTGTTCCTCGAGCAGGGCACGAAGGTCAAGGTCGACACCCGCGACTCGAGCTACCTCGGCCGAGTGAACGACTGACGTGGGAGCCCGTACCAAGGCGCGCAAGCGCGCCCTCGACGTCCTCTTCGAGGCGGAGCAGCGTCACATCGACGCGGAGACGCTCCTCGCGGACCGGATCGTCGAGCCAGGCACCGAGTCCTCGTTGCCGCAGTATTCCGTCGAGATCGTCGAAGGCGTCCTCGACAACGTCCACCGGATCGACGAGCTGCTCGAGACGTACTCCCACGGGTGGACGCTCGAGCGGATGCCCGCTGTCGATCGCGCTCTGCTGCGGATCGGCACGTGGGAGATCCTCTTCAACGACGAGGTCCCTGATGCTGTCGCGATCGACGAGGCCGTGGAGCTCTCACGGTCGTTGTCGACCGACGACTCGCCGTCGTTCGTCAACGGGATGCTCGGTCGGATCGTCGAGCTGAAGCCGACCATCCTCGCCTGAGCACCACGTGCACGGTCTCGACCGCGCGACCGGTACGACGAAGGGCCAGACCATCTCGGTCTGGCCCTTCGTCGTACCTCCACCGGCTGCAGGGCAGGTGGTCAGCGCATCGGCAGGTGGGCGGCCGGGCGGCCGAGCATGTTGCCCTGCGCCTGCGTCACGCCGAGCTCGACGAGCGCACGCAGCTCGTCGACGCGCTCCACGCCCTCCGCGACGATCTCGAGACCGTGCGCGGTCGCGAGCGTGACGATCGCCTGGAGGACGGCGCGTCCGGCGACGCTCCCGATGTCGCGGACGAACGACTGATCGATCTTGAGGATGTCGATCGGCAGCGACGCGAGGCGGGCGAGGGAGTTGTACCCGGTGCCGAAGTCGTCGAGCGCGATCCGGGCGCCCCGTTCGCGCAGCTGAGCGAGGATGCTCGCGGTCTGCAAGGAGTCGTGCAGGAGCGCGCTCTCGGTGATCTCGATGGTCAGGCGTTCCCAGGGACGGTCGCCCCAGGCGTCCGTGAGGTCGACGAGGAACGACGGCTCTGCCAGTTGCCGGGCGCTGATGTTCACGGCGACCGGGAGCTCGAAGCGCTCAGTCGCGTCGAAGGCCTGGCGGAACGTCATGTTGCCGATGTTGACGATGAGGCCGGAGTCCTCGGCGTAGTCGATCCAGTCGGCCGGCGCCCGCAGCTTGCCGTCGTGCTCCCAGCGGGCGAGGGCTTCGAGGCCCAGGACGTGGAGCGTCGTCGTGTCGACGATGGGCTGGAAGTGGACGCAGAAGTCTCCCTGGTCGACAGCGATGTCGATCTCGCGGCGCAGGCGCGCCTCCGCGGCGACACGTGACTCGAGCTTGTGGTCGAAGAACACCACCCCGGACTTCTTGCGCTTCGCTTCGAGCATGGCTGTGTCGGCGCACCGCAGCAGGGCGTCAGGCTCGATGGGCGTACCGGGGTCCCAGCTCGTCACGCCGACGCTGATCCGCGGGATGGACCGGGTCGTGGTCGCGGCCTGGAACTCGTCCCGGATGCGCTGAGCGAGCGCCACGAGGGTCTCGTCGGAGATGGCGCGCTCGACGACGACGACGAACTCGTCACCACCGATGCGTGCGACGAAGACGTCGCTCCCGACGGTCTTGCGCAGGTGCGACGCCGCGAGCACGAGCAGGTGGTCGCCCCAGGCGTGGCCGTACTGGTCGTTCGCACGCTTGAAGCCGTCGAGGTCCGCGTAGAAGAGGCCGACGCGGGTGCGCTCGACGTTGGCGCGCTCGAGAGCGTTGATGAGGTGGTCTTCGAGCGCGTTGCGGTTGGGCAGACCGGTGAGGCCGTCGGTGAACGCCGCGCGGCTGAGCCGGTCTGCGAGGGCGTGACGTTCAGCAGCCGAGGAGACGATGTTCGCGAGGGCGAGGAGGAACTTGCGCTCGGTCGGGTCAGCGATGCTCCGAGACGGTGCGAGCTCGGTGACGAACCGGCCGCGGGAGAGGGTGCGGATGCTGCCTCGGACAGACGCGTCGTCGAGGATGGTGCGGGCCTCGTCCTCGGCGCGGCGCAGGAGCGCGTGGGGGTCTTTGACGTACCACGCGAGGTTGCTGACGCGGGCTTGGGCGTCGCGCATCCTGCTCTGCAGCTCGACGTCGAGCTGTCCGTGACGGATGCGGCGCAGCGCCAGCGTCTCGAGGGCGATGATGATCGGGATGAGCCATGCACTGGTGAGTGCGGAGCGCAGGGACGGTCCGGGCAGCACGAACGAGAGCACGAGGAGGACGACTGCGAGCGCGCCTGTGGCGAGGAGTGCGTTGCGGGTTCTCTTGCGCGGGCTGCTGAGGATCGTGAGGACGAGATAGATGCCGACGATAGCGGCGGGGACGAGCATGGTCGCTGTGTTGAGCGCGACCTGGTAGGCGTCGGCCCGTGGTTCGCTGCGTGGTGTGACGACCCGTGCGGCGAGGAGGACGACGTACCCGAGGAAGAACGCGCTGGCGGTGACGAGGTACCAGCGGTAGGAGCGTCCTGGGGCGAAGGACTGTGCGACGGGGAGGGCGAGCAGGAGTGCGGCTGCTAGCGCGGTGGCGGCGATGACGGTGAGGATGTGGTGGATCGTGCCGGCGGGGGTCGCTGCTGCGAGGGCGTCGGTGAGGAAGACGATGGTGAGTGCGATGGACCACAGGACGGTCCACCGAGATCGTGATCGGGGTTCTTCGGTGCGCCAAGCGGTATGGAGGATGCTGAGGCCGGCTACGAGACCTGCCGCGACGCATTGCGCCATGACTGTCCAGATCGCTGTGGAGGCGTACATGAGTCCTTTATCGACAGGCTGTGGATGTTCTTGAGCGATGGGGCGGTCGGTGATCGTACGGGTAGTAACTTACGGGTCCGTAGGTTAGTGTTCGTGAGTGATCTCGACGGATGAGCAGCGACCGTGGTTGGCCTCCTATGCGCCGGATGTTGCGGCTGATGTGGTGGTGCCTGAGGAGTCTTTGACTGCTGCGCTGGAGCGTGGTGCGGCGGAGTATCCGGATCGTGTGGCGTTGGACTTCATGGGTCGGACGACGACGTATGCGGAGCTGTGGGACGAGGTGCGGCGGGCTGCGTCGGCGTTGATCGGTCTGGGCGTGGTTCCTGGGGACAGGGTTGCGGTTGCGCTACCTAATTGTGCAGCGCACGTGGTGGCTTTCTATGCGACGCTCCGGATCGGCGCTGTGGTTGTCGAGCACAACCCGTTGTACACCGACTCTGAGCTGGCGCACCAGCTGGCGGACTCGGGTGCTGTGGTGGCGGTGTGCTGGGAGCAGACCGCGGTTGCGGTGGCTCGGGTGCAGGGGCGCACGAGCGTGCGGACCGTGGTGGCGGTGGACCTTTCGCGAGATCTTCCTCGTGTGAAGCGGTGGGCGCTGGCTCTTCCGGTGCCTGCTGCGCGGGCTCTGCGGACGTCGATGCGTGCGGTTGTCCCTGATGGTGTCTTGCGTTGGGACCGGCTCGTGCGTGGTGCGTCGGTGCTGGCGGCGGAGCATCCGTCGCCGGTAGGTGACGATCTTGCCTTGTTGCAGTACACGGGTGGTACGACGGGTACTCCCAAGGGGGCGATGCTCTTGCACCGTCATCTTGTGGCGAACGCGGTGCAGGGTGCGGAGTGGACCGGGGCGGCTCGCGCTGCGGCGGCAGGTGAGCCCCCTGCTGTGGTTTTCGGCGTGCTCCCGTTCTTTCATGCGTTCGGTCTGACGTTGTGCTTGTCGTACACGATCCGGATCGGCGCGACGTTGGTGCTGTTCCCGAAGTTTGACGTGGGGACGGTGCTGGCAGCGCAGAAGCGTCGTCCGGGGACGTTCTTGCCGGCGGTCCCTCCGATGCTCGATCGTCTGGCGACTGCGGCTCGTGCGTCGGGAGCCGACCTGACGTCGTTCCGGTATGCGATCTGTGGTGCGATGCCGTTGTCTGCGGCGACTGCACAGGCGTGGGAGAGCGTCACGGGTGGGCTCGCCATCGAGGGGTACGGGATGACGGAGACCTCGCCTGTCGCGCTGGGCAACCCGGTCTCGAGCGCGCGGCGGCCAGGCCTGCTCGGGGTGCCGTTCCCGTCGACGTGGGCGCGTGTCGCTGTGCAGGACGACCCGTCGCGTGCTGTTGCTCCGGGGGAGCGTGGTGAGCTGCAGGTGAGCGGGCCTCAGGTGTTTGAGGGGTACTGGCAGCAGCCAGAGGAGAGCGCTCAGTGCTTCGTGGAGGCGGACGGTCGGACGTGGTTGCGGACAGGTGATGTCGTGGTCATGGACGAGGACGGTTTTGTCACGGTGGTGGACCGGATCAAGGAGATGATCATCACCGGGGGCTTCAAGGTCTTTCCGTCGCAGGTGGAAGATCTGTTGCGGCAGATGCCTGGTGTGGAGGATGTCGCTGTGGTGGGGATCCCGGGTGGTGACCTGGGGGAGAAGGTCGTTGCAGCGGTCGTGCTCGAGCCGGGTGTCGATGGGTTCGATCTGGAGACCGTCCGTGCGTGGTGCGCGCAGCACCTGGCGCGGTACGCGCTGCCACGTCAGCTCGTGGTCGTGAAGGATCTCCCGCGGTCGCAGATCGGGAAGGTCATGCGGCGCGTGGTGCGGGACCAGATCCTCGCCGCCTCCTGAGAGCCTGCCACGGTGCCGTTCGGCGGCGGCGTCCACGACGCGGGCAGGCCGCGTGGGGTTTCACGCTGAAGCGGTACGATCGACCCATCCTGCAAGACATCCTTTAAGAGCCGTCCTGAGAGACGGAGAAGGAGGTCGCCAGATGAGCTCTGGCCCCGGCACGCCTTCGTACGAGCACAGCCTTTCTTCCACGTCTGACGTGGCCCGCGCCGCCGAGCTGACCGAGGTCCTCGGGGCGACGGAGATCTCCCGGGCGTTGACGCGTATCGCGCACGAGATCCTCGAACGGAACAAGGGCGGCACCAGCGTCGTCCTCCTCGGCATCCCGACGCGGGGGGTTCCGCTCGCTGAGCGTCTCGCTCGCCGGCTCGCGGACGTCGAGCCGGGTCTCGACGCACGCGCCCTCGTCGGGACTCTCGACGTGACGATGCACCGTGACGACCTTCACCGCCAGCCTCCTCGCGCGATCGGGAGCACCCAGCTGCCCGACGGCGGTATCGACAACAAGGTCGTCATCCTCGTCGATGACGTCCTGTTCTCCGGGCGCACCATCCGTGCCGCCCTCGATGCGTTGAGCGATATCGGACGCCCGCGCGCGGTCCAGCTCGCTGCGCTCGTGGACCGAGGCCACCGTGAGCTGCCCATCCGGCCCGACTACGTCGGAAAGAACCTCCCGACCTCGCTCAACGAACGGGTGAGCGTCCGGCTCTCCGAGATCGACGGCGAGGACGCGGTCCTCATCGGTCAGCGACAGACCAGCGCAGCCCGCGAGCGCGGGGAGGGAGACCTGTGAAGCATCTTCTGACGACGCGTGGTCTGTCGCGTGCTGATGCGATTCGGATTCTTGATACGGCGGGGCAGATGGCGGCGACGCAGTCGCGTGAGATCAAGAAGCTGCCGACGTTGCGGGGTCGGACGGTGGTGAACTTGTTCTTTGAGGATTCGACGCGGACGCGGATCTCGTTCGAGACGGCGGCGAAGCGGTTGTCGGCGGACGTGATCAATTTTTCGGCGAAGGGGTCGAGCGTGTCGAAGGGGGAGTCCCTGAAGGACACGGCGTTGACGTTGCAGGCGATGGGTGCGGATGCGGTGGTGATTCGTCATCAGGCGTCGGGTGCGCCGCATACGTTGGCGCATGCGGGGTGGGTGGAGGCTGCGGTGATCAATGCGGGTGATGGGATGCATCAGCATCCGACGCAGGCATTGTTGGATGCGTACACGATGCGTCGTCATCTGATGCCGCGGGTGGGGCGTGGGGTTGGTGTGCCGGGTGTGGGTGCTGGTGCTGGGTTGGATCTTGCGGGTGTGCGTGTGGCGATCGTGGGGGATGTTCTGCACTCGCGTGTGGCGCGGTCGAATGTTCAGCTGTTGCACACGTTGGGGGCGCAGGTGACGCTCGTTGCTCCGCCGACGTTGGTGCCGGTGGGTGTGGAGGCGTGGCCGTGCGAGGTGTCGTATCACCTTGATGAGGTGCTGGTTGATCTGCAGCCGGATGCGGTGATGATGCTGCGTGTTCAGCGTGAGCGGATGAGCAGTGCTGGTGGGGGTTTTTTTCCGAGTCCGTTGGAGTACACGCGGAACTATGGTCTGGATGCTGTGCGTCTGGGTCTTCTTCCGGAGCATGCGATCGTCATGCATCCGGGACCGATGAATCGTGGGCTCGAGATTTCTGCGGAGGCTGCTGACTCGCCTCGTGCTGTGATCGTCGAGCAGGTGGCCAACGGGGTCGCTGTTCGTATGGCTGTGCTCTACCTCCTGCTTGCGGGAGACGTTTCCCAGGTCGGTTCCCATGAGAGGGCTTCACTATGACGAGTTCCCAGATCGAGATTGATGGATCGTCGGGGTTGGCGACGTACCTGATCCGCGATGTTGCGCCTCTGGGGGGTGAGCGGGTGGATCTTGTGCTTGCGGGTGGGGTGATCGAGCGGATCGAGCCGTCGGGGTCGGTCGTGGCTGGTGAGGGTGTCGTGGTTGTCGAGGGTGGGCATCTTGTTGCTCTGCCGGGGTTGGTCGATCTTCATACGCATCTGCGGGAGCCGGGTCGTGAGGATGCGGAGACGATCCGTTCGGGGACGCGGGCTGCTGCGGTCGGTGGTTTTACTGCTGTGCATGCGATGGCGAACACGACCCCGGTGCAGGACACTGCGGGGGTCGTCGAGCAGGTGTGGCGGTTGGGGACCGAGGCGGGGTGGGCGGATGTTCATCCTGTGGGTGCTGTGAGCGTGGGTCTGGAGGGGACTCATCTTGCGGAGCTGGGTGCGATGGCGCACTCGGCTGCGCAGGTGAGGGTGTTCTCTGATGATGGCAAGTGTGTGGCTGATCCGATCTTGATGCGTCGGGCGTTGGAGTATGTGAAGGCGTTCGACGGTGTGATCGCTCAGCACTCTCAGGAGCCTCGTCTGACGGAGGGGTCTCAGATGAACGAGGGGGTCGTCTCTGCGGAGATCGGTCTGGCGGGGTGGCCTGCGGTTGCTGAGGAGGCGATCATCGCTCGGGACGTTCTCTTGGCTGAGCATGTGGGGTCTCGTCTGCACGTGTGTCACTTGTCGACGGCTGGGTCGGTGGATCTGATCCGGTGGGCGAAGTCGCGTGGGATCCGTGTGACGGCGGAGGTGACGGGGCACCACCTTGGGCTGACGGAGGAGCGGGCGCGTGACTATGACCCGATGTTCAAGGTGAATCCTCCGTTGCGGACTGCGGCGGATGTCGAGGCGGTCCGTGAGGGGCTTGCGGACGGGACGATCGATATCGTTGCGACGGACCATGCTCCGCACACTCGTGAGGACAAGGACTGTGAGTGGGCGGCGGCTGCGTTCGGGATGACGGGTCTTGAGACGGTGCTGAGCGTCGTTCAGCAGACGATGGTGGACACCGGTCGGATGACGTGGGCTGATGTTGCTCGGGTGCTGTCGAGCGCGCCGGCGCAGATCGGGCGCATCACGGATGGTCCGCGTCCTCAGGGGCGTCCGCTCGCTGTGGGTGAGCCGGCGAACGTCGTCCTGGTCGATCCTGCGGTGCGCCGGGTCGTGCGGCCTGCTGAGCAGGCGACGGCGAGCGCGAACTCGCCGTTCGGTGGGGTGGAGCTTCCGGGTCAGGTCATGGCGACGTTCTTGCGTGGACGTGCGACGGTGCTCGACGGGGTTCCTGTGGAGCAGGACGGGGTGTCTCGCGTGGGTGCGTCTCGATGAGCATGCCGATGCCCGTGGCTGTTGGTCTGTGGGTTGCGCTGGGTGTGGGGATCCTGCTGGTGATGTGGCGCGGGTGGCGTGGTTCGATGGCCCGGGGCGCGGGTGCCGTGGGTACGTTGCCGGTGGTGCCTGACGGTGCGGGGCTCGGTGCGGCGCGGACGGACGCGATCGTCGGGACGTACGTGTCGAGCACCATGGCGGGGGACTGGCTCGGTCGTGTCGTGGCGCACGATCTTGGTGTGCGATCGAGCGCGACCGTACAGGTGTTCGATGCGGGTGTGGTGATCGAGCGCCGTGGTGCGGCGGACGTGTTCGTCCCGGCCGGGGTGCTGCGCGGTGTGCGCCGGGTTGCTGGCATGGCAGGGAAGTATGTCGGTGGTGAGGGCATCGTCGTCATCGAGTGGTCCGCGTCCTCACCTGATGGTGCACCGGTGCCCTTGGACACCGGTATCCGTACCCAGCGTGCGAGCGACAGGTCGATCCTCGTCGACGCTGTCGGTGCGTTGACTGCGAGCGCGGTCGTTGGTCCTTATGTTTCCCCTGATTCGCAGTTCGACTCGAAGGAGCCTCAGTGAGTACTCAGCTGCATGCGACCAGACCGTCCGGAGAGGTTGTCTCTGATGCGGCTCTCCTCGTTCTTGAGGATGGGCGAACTTTTCCTGGGCGTGCTTTTGGTGCGGTCGGGACCACGATCGGGGAGATCGTGTTCAACACGGGTATGACGGGGTATCAGGAGACGTTGACGGATCCGTCGTATCACCGGCAGATCGTGGTGATGACTGCGCCGCACATCGGGAACACGGGTGTGAACGTTGATGATCCTGAGTCGTCGAGGATCTGGGTGACGGGTTTCGTGGTGCGTGATCCTGCGCGTCGTGCGTCGAGCTGGCGTTCGGAGGGGTCGTTGCAGGACGAGCTGGTGCGTCAGGGGGTCGTGGGTATCTCTGATATCGATACTCGTGCGTTGACGCGGCACCTGCGGGACCGGGGTGTGATGCGTGGGTCGATCGTCTCGGGTGAGGATCTGCTCGTGGGTGGGTATCCGCGGCCGATCGAGGATCTTGTGGGGCAGGTGTGCTCGGCTGCGTCGATGGTGGGTGCGGATCTTGCGGGTGAGGTGAGCACGGAGCGTGCGTACGTGGTCGAGCCTCAGGGTGCTTTCGCGGGGCAGGCTCCGGTGAAGACGGTCGTGGCTGTCGACCTGGGGATCAAGTCGATGACGCCGCAGCGGTTGGCTGAGCGGGGTGTGCGTGTGCACGTGGTTCCGTCGTCGTCGACGATCGAGGATCTGTTGGCGTTGTCGCCGGACGGTGTGTTCTTCTCGAACGGTCCGGGGGACCCGGGGGCTGCGGTGCATGCGGTGGAGCTGTTGCGTGCTGTCCTCGATGCGGGTGTGCCGTATTTCGGTATCTGTTTCGGGAATCAGATCTTGGGGCGTGCGTTGGGTTTTGGGACGTACAAGCTTGGGTACGGTCACCGGGGGATCAATCAGCCGGTGATGGATGTCTCGACGCGCAAGGTGGAGATCACGTCGCACAACCATGGGTTCGCGGTGGACGCGCCGATCGGTGCTCAGACTCTCGCGCCTCACGATCCGGAGCGGTACGGGCGTGTGGTGGTGTCCCATGTGGGGCTCAACGATGACGTGGTGGAGGGGTTGGAGTGTCTTGACATCCCGGCGTTCTCTGTCCAGTACCACCCGGAGGCTGCTGCTGGTCCTCATGATGCGGCGTACCTCTTTGATCGTTTTCTCGACCTCATGAACTCGGGTGCACGCACGGCTTCGGGCCTCTCGGCCGCGACCGGTGCGGCGTCCGCGAAGGAGAACTGACTGTGCCTCGCAGACAAGACATCACTTCCGTCCTGGTCATCGGGTCTGGCCCGATCGTCATCGGTCAGGCGTGCGAGTTCGACTACTCGGGGACGCAGGCGTGCCGTGTTCTCAAGGAGGAGGGCCTGCGGGTCATCCTGGTGAACTCGAACCCGGCGACGATCATGACGGACCCGGAGTTCGCGGACGCGACGTATATCGAGCCGATCACGACCGAGGTGCTCACGACGATCATCGCGAAGGAGCGCCCGGATGCGGTCTTGGCGACGCTCGGTGGGCAGACGGCGCTCAACGCGGCGATCGCCCTGGACGAGGCGGGTGTGTTCGAGAAGTACGGTGTCGAGCTCATCGGTGCGAACATCGCCTCGATCCAGAAGGGTGAGGACCGTCAGCTGTTCAAGGAGGTGGTGGAGAAGTGCGGGGGCGAGTCTGCTCGTTCCGTGATCATCCACCGCGTCGAGGAGGCTGTTGCTGCGGCAGCGGAACTGGGGTACCCGATGGTGGTGCGGCCGTCGTTCACGATGGGGGGTCTCGGGTCGGGGATCGCGTACGACGAGACGGACCTGCGGCGCATCGTGGGTCAGGGGTTGCACTATTCTCCGACGACCGAGGTGCTGCTCGAGGAGTCGATCCTCGGGTGGAAGGAGTACGAGCTCGAGCTCATGCGTGACAAGGCGGACAACGTCGTTGTCGTGTGCTCGATCGAGAACGTGGACCCGGTCGGTGTGCACACGGGGGACTCGGTGACTGTCGCGCCTGCGCTGACGTTGACGGACCGGGAGTACCAGAACCTGCGGGACATCGGTATCGCGGTCATCCGTGAGGTGGGTGTGGACACGGGTGGGTGCAACATCCAGTACGCCGTGGACCCTGCGACGGGGCGGGTCATCGTCATCGAGATGAATCCGCGGGTGTCGCGATCGTCGGCGTTGGCGTCCAAGGCGACGGGGTTCCCGATCGCGAAGATCGCGGCGAAGCTTGCTGTGGGGTACACGCTCGACGAGATCACCAACGACATCACGGGGTCGACCCCTGCGTCGTTCGAGCCGTCGCTCGACTATGTCGTGGTCAAGGTCCCACGGTTCGCGTTCGAGAAGTTCCCCGCTGCTGACGACACGTTGACCACCACGATGAAGTCGGTGGGGGAGGCGATGGCGATGGGGCGCAACTTCACGGAAGCGCTCGGCAAGGCCTTGCGGTCCTTGGACAAGACCGGTGCGGAGTTCCACTGGGACGGTGAGCCGGTCAGCGGGGAGGCGCTCGATGCGCTGCTCGTCGAGATCGCGCGTCCGACCGAGCGTCGTCTCGTCCAGACGCAGCAGGCGCTGCGCGCCGGCGCCACTCTCGAACAGGTGTTCGACGCGACGAAGATCGACCCGTGGTACCTCGACCAGATCCAGCTCGTCAACGAGGTCGCCGCCGAGGTCGCCGGTGCGCACGCGCTCACGCGCGCGGTGCTCCAGCGGGCGAAGCGTCATGGTCTCTCCGACGTCCAGATCGCCAAGCTTCGCGGCATCACCGGTGCGCACGGCGCAGCGGAAGCCACGGTGCGCGAGGTGCGCAGGGCGCTCGGCGTGCGACCGGTCTTCAAGACCGTCGACACGTGCGCCGCCGAGTTCGCGGCCCTGACCCCGTACCACTACTCGACGTACGACTCCGAGACCGAGGTGCGTCCCCGCGAGCGCGAGGCGGTCCTCATCTTGGGGTCGGGGCCTAACCGGATCGGGCAGGGGATCGAGTTCGACTATTCGTGCGTGCACGCTGCGTTGGCGCTCAAGGGTGACTACGAGACGGTCATGGTCAACTGCAACCCGGAGACGGTCTCGACCGACTATGACACCGCGGACCGGCTGTATTTTGAGCCGTTGACGTTCGAGGATGTCGTGGAGGTGTATGAGGCGGAGCTTGCTGCGGGTCCGATCAAGGGCATCATCGTCCAGCTGGGTGGGCAGACGCCGTTGAGTCTGGCGCAGCGGTTGGCGGATGCTGGTCTGCCGATCCTGGGGACGTCGCCCGAGGCGATCGATGCGGCTGAGGACCGTGCGGTGTTCGGTCGTGTGCTGGCTGAGGCGAATCTGCCGGCTCCGGCGTTCGGGACTGCGACGACGTTGGTCGCTGCTGTGGAGATCGCGGCGGGTATCGGGTATCCGGTTCTCGTGCGGCCCTCGTACGTGCTGGGTGGGCGTGGCATGGAGATCGTCTATAGCGAGGCTCAGCTGACCGGGTATGTGGAGCGGGCTCTGGGTGAAGTTGCTCTTGCGGGTGGTCATCTGGCACCGATCCTCATCGACCGTTTCCTCGATGACGCGATGGAGATCGACGTCGATGCGCTCTATGACGGGACCGAGATGTTCCTCGGTGGTGTCATGGAGCACATCGAGGAAGCTGGTATCCACTCGGGTGACTCGGCGTGCGTGTTGCCGCCTGTCTCGCTCAGCGAGGGCGAGATCGAGCGTATCCGGCGCTCGACCGAGGCGATCGCGAAGGGTGTGGGGGTGCGGGGGCTGCTCAACGTGCAGTTTGCGCTCGTCTCAGACGTCCTCTATGTGCTCGAGGCGAACCCGCGTGCGTCGCGGACGGTGCCGTTCGTGTCCAAAGCGACCGGGGTCCCGCTGGCCAAGGCGGCGGCGCTGATCATGGTGGGGCACACGATCGCGGACCTGCGGGCGTCGGGAGTGCTGCCTGCCGACGGCGACGGGGGATCGATCGATCTCGATGCGCCGATCGCGGTCAAGGAGGCGGTGCTGCCGTTCAAGCGGTTCCGCACCGCTGACGGGGTGGCGGTCGATACCGTGCTCGGTCCGGAGATGCGGTCGACCGGAGAGGTCATGGGCTTCGACGTCGACTTCCCGACGGCGTTCGCCAAGTCGCAGGCTGCGGCGTTCGGAGGGCTGCCGACCTCGGGGGCGGTGTTCGTGTCTGTCGCTGACCGGGACAAGCGCTCGATCGTCTTCCCGGTCAAGCGGCTTGCCGAGATCGGCTTCGAGATCTTGGCCACGGCGGGCACCGCGAACGTGCTGCGACGCAACGGGATCGCGTCGACGGTCGTGCGCAAGTACTCCTCGGGTCGGGGGCAGGACGGAGAGCCGACCATCGTCGACCTCATCACGGACGGCAAGGTCGACATGGTGGTCAACACGCCCTCGGGCCAGGGTGCCCGCGCGGACGGGTACGAGATCCGGGCAGCCACGACAGCTGCAGACAAGCCGATCGTCACGACCGTCGCTCAGCTCGCGGCAGCCGTCCAAGGGATCGAGGCCGTCTTGTCTGGTCCGTTCGACGTGCGCAGCCTGCAGGACTATGTGCGCGCGAGCGAGGGGCAGTGATGCCTCAGGTTCCGAGCGATCCCGCACCGGCCGTGCCCGCGCCCTTCGGGGCGCGGGTCGCGCGGGCGATGGCCGCGCACGGTCCCCTGTGCGTGGGCATCGACCCGCATCCTGGCCTGCTCGCTGCGTGGGGCCTGTCTGATGACGCTGCAGGCTTGCGGGACTTCTCCCTCACCGTCATCGATGCGCTCGGCGGGCAGGTCGCTGCGCTCAAGCCCCAGTCGGCGCTCTTCGAGCGGCACGGATCGGCAGGTATCGCTGTTCTCGAGGAGGTCGTTGCCGTCGCCCGATCCGCCCGCACATTGACCATCGTCGATGCTAAGCGGGGGGATATCGGCTCGACGATGGCCGCCTACGCCGACGCCTACCTGCGGGACGGGTCCCCGCTCGCCGGCGACGCCCTCACCGTCTCGCCGTACCTCGGTTTCGGTTCCTTGGCACCCGCGCTCGACATGGCGCACGCCACCGGTCGAGGCCTGTTCGTGCTGTGCCTGACGTCCAACGCCGAAGGCGTCGCGCTCCAGCACGCCCGCGACGGTGACACCTCGGTCGCCGGGCGCATCGCGCTCGGCGCGGCGAGCGCGAACCGCACCGCACGCGACCACGGCACGCTGGGATCGATCGGCCTCGTCGTGGGCGCCACCATCGGCGACGGCGCCCACGAGGCGGGCATCGACCTCGCGGCGGTCAACGGCCCGCTGCTCGCCCCGGGCGTCGGGGCACAAGGCGCCGGGGGGCGTGAGCTTGCTGCCGTCTTCGGGGCGGCACGCTCGAACGTCTTGGCGTCCTCGTCTCGGGGCGTGCTCGGGGCAGGACCCGACACGCGAGGGCTCCTCGCCGCCGCTCGACGGTCCGCAGACGACGCCGCAACCGCACTTCGGGCCTAGCCGGTCGCCCCGCAAGGCACCACAAACCAGTCCGGACCTCGCCCTGCGAGCCGTTCACGTTGCCGACCCGGCCGATCGTGGCTAGTTTCGCAAGTACGTTTCCGCTCGTCTCGTCCGAAGAAGGTGACCGGAGTGGCCTTACCTGAACTGACCCCCGAGCAGCGCTCAGCCGCGCTGGAAAAAGCGGCGATCGCACGCCGAGCGCGTGCGGAAGTCAAGAACCGTCTGAAGTACTCTTCAGGTGCACTCTCCGACGTCGTCAAGCAAGGACAGACAGACGACATCATCGGCAAGCTCAAGGTCGTCTCCCTGCTCGAGTCTCTTCCCGGCGTCGGGAAGGTCAAGGCTCGAGCGATCATGGGAGAGATCGGCATCGCCGAGAGTCGTCGAGTGCGCGGACTGGGCCCGCACCAGGCGGCAGCCCTCATCGAAAGGTTTGGCTGATCATCGCTGCCCCGTCGCACCCTGACCGTCCCGTCGCACCGGGCCAGCCCTCGCAGGCTGCCCGGCTCACGGTCCTCGCCGGCCCCACCGCCGTCGGTAAAGGGACCGTCTCGGCCGACATCCGCGCCCGCTACCCGCAGGTGTGGCTGTCGGTCTCAGCCACGACGCGAGCCCCTCGACCAGGGGAGATCGACGGGGTGCACTACCACTTCGTCGGACCCGACAGGTTCCACGAGATGGTCGAGAACGACGAGCTCCTCGAGTCGGCTGTCGTCCACGGGCAGAACAGCTACGGGACACCGCGGGCCGCCGTCGACGAACAGCTCGCAGCCGGGATCCCCGCCCTGCTGGAGATCGACCTGCAAGGTGCACGCCAGGTCCGGGCAACGATGCCCGGCGCCCGGTTCGTCTTCCTTGCCCCCCCGAGCTGGGAAGAGCTCGAGCGTCGGCTCGTCGGGCGCGGGACCGAGGGCCCCGAAGAACGCGAGCGCCGGCTCGCGACCGCACGCATCGAGCTCGCTGCCGAACCAGAGTTCGACGTCGTGGTCGTCAACGACGACGTCCACCGGGCGACCGACGAGATCATGTCCGTCATGGGCCTGACCACCGAGCGCACCGCCACACGCGTCTGAGACCCGACCGCTTGCTCTGACGCAGTAGACTGGTTGACTGATCCCGCAAACCCCCTGCACGTTCGGAGTTCATCTGTGTCTGGAACCGTTGCCGCACCCGTCGGAATCACCGACCCGCCCATCGACGACCTGCTCACCCGCGCCGACTCGAAGTACGCCCTCGTGGTGTTCTCCGCAAAGCGCGCCCGACAGATCAACGCGTACTACTCCCAGCTTCACGAGGGCCTGCTCGAGTTCGTCGGACCGCTCGTCGAGACTCGCCCGCAGGAGAAGCCGCTCTCCATCGCGATGCGCGAGATCAACTCCGGTCTCCTGAACATCGAGCCGACCGACGGTCCCTCGCGCGACATCAACGCAGCCTGACAGGACCGCACCACCGCGTGCGCCGGTCCATCGACCGGCGGCGCACCACGAGAAGGCACCCCATGCGCATCATCCTCGGCGTGAGCGGAGGCATCGCGGCCTACAAGTCCGTGCTGCTGCTCCGGCAGCTCACCGAAGCAGGCCACCGCGTGCGCGTGGTACCCACCGAGGCAGCCTTGCGCTTCGTCGGCGCCCCCACGTGGGAGGCGCTCTCCGGCGAGCCGGTCACCTCCCACGTGTTCGACGACGTCGCGCACGTCCCCCACGTCGCCCTCGGTCAAGGCGCCGACCTCGTCGTCGTCGCACCAGCCACCGCCGACCTCCTCGCCCGGATGGCCGGAGGCATGTCGGACGACCTCCTGACCGCGACCCTGCTCACCGCCCGGTGCCCGGTCCTCGTGGCGCCCGCCATGCACACCGAGATGTGGACCCACCCGGCCACCCGATCCAACGTCCGCCTCCTGCGCGAGCGTGGCGTCCACGTGCTGGAACCTGCGTCGGGTCGCTTGACCGGCGACGACTCCGGGCAAGGCAGGCTCCCTGAACCGTCGGAGATCGCCGCCGCAGCGCTTGCCCTCGTCGACGAGACGACTGCGAGCGCCTCAGAGCCTGCGGTCCTGGACCGTCCGCTCGATCTTCTCGGTCGGACGGTGGTCGTGTCCGCGGGCGGGACGCGTGAGCCGATCGACCCGGTGCGGTTCCTGGGCAATCGCAGCACGGGGCTGCAGGGGTATGCGTTGGCTGAGGTCGCGTGCGCGCGGGGCGCGTCGGTGGTGCTCGTGGCGGCGAACACGTCGTTGCCCGACCCGCACGGGGTGGAGGTCGTGCACGTGGAGACGACCGAGGAGCTGCGTGCTGCTGTGCGTCGTGCTGCTGGTGATGCTGACGTGGTCATCATGGCAGCGGCTGTGGCGGACTTCCGTCCGGTCGGAGCGGTCGGTCACAAGATCAAGAAGCGGTCTGACGGGGTCGTCGCGCCCATCGAGCTCGTTGCGAACCCGGACGTCCTCGCGGAGCTTGCTGCACACCGGCTCGTCCCTGGTCAGGTCGTCGTGGGGTTTGCGGCCGAGACGGGGGACGAGGACGGGGACGTGCTCGAGCACGGTCGTGCGAAGGCTCGGCGCAAGGGGGCTGATCTTCTGGTGGTGAACCGTGTCGGGGAGGGGCGAGGGTTTGCCGTTCCTGACAACGACGTCACTGTGCTCGATGGTGATGGTTCAACCGTGACCGCTGTGGCGGGGTCGAAAGCTGTGGTGGCGGGGGTCGTCCTGGACTGCGTGCATGGTCTTCTTGCTGGTCGCTGAGGCGTGGGGTGTGATCTGACCACCGGTTGATCGGCGGACGGGTGAGGCGGACGTGTCGTCGTATCCTTGCCACATGACTGATTCCTTGCGCCTCTTCACGTCTGAGTCTGTGACCGAGGGCCACCCTGACAAGGTGTGCGACCAGATCTCCGACTCGATCCTCGACGCGCTGCTGGAGCAGGACCCGGCGTCACGTGTGGCTGTGGAGACGCTCGTGACGACGGGCCTCGTGCACGTTGCCGGTGAGGTGTCGACGGAGGCGTACGTGGAGATCCCGGCGATCGTGCGTCAGGTGGTCAAGCAGATCGGGTACACGTCGTCGTCGATCGGGTTCGATGGTGACTCGTGCGGTGTGTCGGTGTCGATCGGTCAGCAGTCGCCGGACATCGCGCAGGGTGTCGACAAGGCGCTCGAGCAGCGGATCGACTCTGGTGCGCTCGATCCTCTCGACATGCAGGGTGCTGGCGACCAGGGCTTGATGTTCGGGTATGCGACGGATGAGACGGCGACGTTGCTGCCGTTGCCGATCTTTGTGGCGCACCGGTTGGCTGAGCTGCTCGCGCAGGTGCGCAAGGACGGTTCGCTGCCGGGGTTGCGTCCGGACGGCAAGACGCAGGTGACGATCGCGTACGACGGTGAGCGTGCTGTGGGGGTGGATACGATCGTCGTCTCGACGCAGCACGATCCGGACGTGCGTCAGGACGATCTGGCTGTGGCTGTCGCTGAGCTCGTCGTCGCGCCGGTTCTCGGTCTCCTCGATCTGCCGAGCGCGGACCACCGTCTCATCGTCAACCCGACGGGGACGTTCGTCGTGGGTGGTCCGAAGGGGGACGCGGGCCTGACGGGGCGCAAGATCATCGTCGACACGTATGGCGGCATGGCGCGTCACGGTGGTGGGGCGTTCTCCGGGAAGGACCCGTCCAAGGTCGACCGGTCGGCGGCGTACGCGACCCGGTGGGTCGCGAAGAACGTCGTGGCGGCGGGCCTTGCCCGACGGTGTGAGGTTCAGGTCGCGTATGCGATCGGCAAGGCTCACCCCGTGGGTCTCTATGTCGAGACGTTCGGGACGGAGACCGTGCCGCTGGACCGGATCACGTCGGCGATCCGGGCGGTGTTCGACCTGCGTCCGGGGGCGATCGTCCGCGATCTTGATCTCTTGCGTCCGATCTACGCCCAGACTGCCGCCTACGGGCACTTCGGTCGTGAGCTGCCCGACTTCACGTGGGAGCGCACCGATCGCGTCGCGGACCTGCTCTCTGCCGTCTGATGGACCCGTCGGCGCGCCCTGAGCAGCTCACGCTGCCTGGGCTGGCAGCGCCGACGGGGGCAGGGCGGGCGCGCCGTTCGGAGACGGGCGTCCCTCTTGCACAGGTGCTCCCGATCGCTCGGGTGTGTGTCGACGTGTCACCCCCGCACCTGGACAGGCTCTTCGACTACACGGTGCCTGCGGCGATGTCCGAGAGCGTCCGTCCGGGCGTCCGGGTCAAGGTGCGGTTCGCGGGGCAGGACGTGGACGGGTACGTCATCGAGCGGGTGGATCGCACCGAGCATGCGGGGGCGCTCCTGGCTCTGCGCAGGGTCGTCTCTGCTGAGGCGGTGCTCTCGCCCGAGGTGGCTTCTCTTGCTCGGTCGGTCGCCGACTACTACGCGGGATCGATGACGGACGTGCTGCGGCTGGCGATCCCACCGCGCCTCGCGCGGGTGGAGACCGAGGACGGACCGGCGCGCGTGAGTGGTCGCCAGGCTCCGGATCCGCAGGTCGACGAGGTCCGCTCGCACTGGAGCGACATCCGGGGCGGGGACGCGTTGTTGACCCGGCTGACGGCGGGGGAGTCACCTCGGGCCGTGTGGACTGCGCTGCCAGGTACCGGTGCGCTCGGCGGGTGGCCGCTCGCGCTGGCTGAGGCGGTCCGTGCGACCGCGCGCAGCGGCCGAGGTGTGGTCGTCGCCCTGCCAGACGCTCGTGATGTCGAGCGCCTGGCGCGGGCGCTGGTCGTTCTCGGGATCGAGGAACGGACTGCTGCGCTGGGACCGGTGCCGGGACCGTCGGGCCCTGAGGAGTTTGTCCGCCTGACAGCCGACATGGGGCCGACTCCTCGCTACCGCAGCTTTCTTGCAGCGCTGCGTGGTCACGTGCGCATCGTCATCGGCACGCGGGCGGCGGCGTTCGCGCCGGTGGCGAACCTGGGACTGGTCGTGTGCTGGGACGACATCGACTCGATGCACCAGGAGCGGCGGGCACCGTACCCGCACGTGCGGGAGGTCCTGGCGCTGCGCTCGGAGCAGACCGGCTGTGGCTTCCTCATCGGCTCGGTGAGCCGGTCGATCCATGCCCAGGCGCTCGTCGCGAGCGGATGGGCCCGGGAGCTGGTCGCGGACAGGGCGACCGTCAGAGCACGTGCCCCTCGCGTGCAGGCACTGACGTCTGTCGAGCTGGCGCGCGAAGGCGCAGGGGGCGCCGCACGGTTGCCGAACGCGGCGTGGCAGGCGATCACCACAGGGCTCAAGACCGGTCCGGTCCTCGTCCAGGTGCCGCGCGCCGGCTACCTGCCGGTCGTAGCGTGCGTGCGCTGCCGCACGCCTGCACGGTGTGCTGTGTGCGTCGGTCCGCTTGCGCTCTCCGGTGCACATGCGGTGCCGCAGTGCTCGTGGTGCGGTGCGCTGGCGGGTGGGTGGCGGTGCCCTGAGTGCTCGGCGACGGGGCTGCGCTCGGTCCGGGTCGGGAGCGACCGCACAGCCGAGGAGCTGGGCAAGGCGTTCCCCGGCGTGACCGTCAGGGTCAGCGGGGCGCGCTCTGCAGCAGGCGTGATCGCCCAGGTACCCGACTCTCCGGCCCTCGTGGTGTGCACTCCGGGCGCAGAGCCGGTCGCGCCCTCGGGCTACACGGTCGCGGCTCTTCTCGACGCGGCTGTCTCGACGAGCCACGTCGGGCTCTACACAGACCAGGAAGCCCTGCACCGGTGGTTGACCGCCGCGGCCCTCGTGCGACCGTCCGATGCAGGCGGACGGGTGCTCCTCGTGGGCGACGCCGCACCGACCCCCACGAACGCGTTCGTGCGATGGGACCCAGCGGGCCTCGCCCAGCGTGAGCTCGACGAACGCGTCGAGCTCGCGCTGCCTCCGGCGATGCGGATCGCGTCCGTGACAGGTGACCGGCACGCGGTGGCGATGTTCGTCGCACGCGTCGCACTTCCCGAGGGTGGGTCCGTTCTCGGACCGGTAGAGGTCGCGCCACCTGAGCACGGTGCCCACACCCCGGCACGCGCGCCAGGCCGACGGGGTGCAGCCCGCACGGCCAGCACGCTCGAGGCCCCGGTCCGAGCGATCGTCCGCGTACCAGCAGGCCGCGGACGCGAGCTCGCCCGCGCACTGTCCGCTGCGCTGGCGACCGCGAGCGCGAAGCGGGAGACGGGACTGATCTCGATCGTGCTCGACCCGAAGGAGATGGTGTGAGTCTGTGCAGGACGATCGATGCGGTGCTCTTCGATCTAGGGAACGTGCTCGTCGGCTGGGATCCTTGTGCGGCGTTCGACGGGGTGCTGACGCGCGCCGAGGTGGAGGCGTTCTTTACGGACATCGACTTCGTCGAGCGCAACCGGTCGGCTGATGCTGGGACTCCGTGGGAAGAGGTCCGGGCGTCCGTCGCTGCTGCGCACCCGCAGCACGCGGGGTTGTTGGACCGGTATGTCGAGCGTTTCTCGTCGACGCTCACCGGTCCGGTTCCGGGTACGAGCGAGATCGTCGACGAGCTGGTGGGCCTGGAGGTGCCGGTCTTCGGGCTGACGAACTGGTCGGCTGAGCTGTTCCACCTGGCGCAGCCGGCGGCGCCCGTGATCGGGCTGTTGCGGGGTGTTGTCGTGTCGGGGGAGGAGTGGATGGCGAAGCCGGACCCTGCGATCTTTGAGCTCACGGTGCGGCGGTTCGGTCTGGACCCGGCTCGGACGGTGTTCGTGGACGACGCCGAGGCGAACGTCCGGGCGGCTGACAGCCTCGGTTTCCAGACCGTGCATTTCACGGACGCGTCGGCGTTGCGCGTGCGGCTCGTCGACCTGGGGGTCGTGCCCGCGCTCGATGACGGGGGCGGATCGTCAGCCTCCTAGAATGGGGTTCATGCGTCTGCTCTTTGCCGGTACTCCGGCCGTAGCTGTTCCTGCCCTGGAGGCACTGCTCGACTCGCGCCACGAGGTGGTCGCGGTGCTCACTCGTGCGGACGCGCGGTCGGGGCGTGGGCGTCGGCTCGCGCCGTCGCCTGTCCGCGAGCGTGCTGAGGAGGCCGGGATCCCGGTGATCACTGATCGGCCGCGCAGCGAGGGTTTCGTCGAGCGGCTGGCTGCCCTGGAGGTCGACTGTGCTCCGGTGGTGGCGTACGGCGAGATCCTTCCGCCGGACGTGCTCGGGGTTCCGGTGCACGGTTGGGTGAACCTGCACTTCTCGTTGCTGCCGGCGTGGCGGGGTGCGGCGCCTGTGCAGCGCGCTGTCATGGCGGGGGACGAGGTCACGGGGGCGAGCACGTTCCGGATCGAGGAGGGACCTGTGGACACCGGTCCGGTCTTTGGTGTGGCGACGGAGACGATCCGCCGGCGGGATACTGCTGGTGTGCTCTTGGACAGGCTCGCGCGCTCGGGTGCGGGGCTGCTCGTGGCGTCGCTCGACGCGATCGAGGACGGTCATGCGGCTCCTGTGGTGCAGGACGTGGACGGGGTGAGCCTTGCTCCGAAGCTCACGGTCGAGGATGCGCGTGTGGTGTGGTCGTATCCGGCGCACGTGGTTGATCGCCGGGTGCGTGGGTGTACGCCTGCGCCGGGTGCGTGGACGGACCTGCCGGACGGGTCGCGGCTCGGTCTCGGCCCGGTGACGGTTCTTGCGGAGGACGATGCTGTGGATGTGGCGCTCGAGCCTGGGCGGGTGCTCGTGACGAAGCAGCGGGTGCTCGTGGGGACGGGGTCGCGTCCGGTTGCTCTGGGTGAGGTGACACCGGCGGGCAAGCGGCCGATGGCGGCCAGCGACTGGGCGCGCGGTGCCCGGTTGGACGAGTCAGTGCGTCTCGGTGCGGAGGGGACGTCATGAGCACGGACCGGCGGGATGCGCAGGGACGGGAGCGTGGTGGTGCGCGGTCGCGCGGAGACGGGCACCGTGGTGCGTTGAACCCGAGCGACCGGCGCAGCGGGACGGACCCGGCGCGGACCGTCGCGTTCGACGTGCTGCGGGAGGTTGCGGACTCGGATGCGTATGCGAACCTCGTTCTTCCGCCGATGCTGAGGTCCCGAGGGGTGTCGGGTCGTGACGCGGCGTTCGCGACGGAGCTGACCTATGGCACGTTGCGTCTGCGTGGGCGTTATGACGCGGTGCTGGCGTTGTGCGTGGACCGTCCGTTGGACCGGATCGATGGTCCGGTGCTCGATGTTCTGCGGCTGGGTGTTCATCAGGTCCTGGGGATGCGTGTGCCGGTGCACGCTGCGGTGAGCGAGACTGTCGGGCTGGCGCGTGCGCGGGTCGGTGCGGGCAGTGCTCAGCTGGTCAATGCGGTGCTGCGCAAGGTCGCGCGGACGGAGCTCGAGGAGTGGTTGGAGCTCATCGAGGCGCAGGAGCCCGACGAGGTCGCGCGGATGTCTGTGGTGGAGAGCCACCCGCAGTGGATCACCCGGGCGCTGCGGGATGCCCTGATGGGGGCGGGGCGTCCGGTCGACGAGCTCGGGTCGCTGCTGGAGGCGGACAATGCTGCTCCGAGGGTGACGCTGGTGGCTCGTCCCGGTCTCATCTCGCAGGAGGCCCTTGTCGAGCAGTCCGAGTCACGGCCCGGGCAGTACGCGCCGACGGCTGTGATCTTGCAGGGGAGCGACCCGGGTGGCATCTCGGCAGTTCGAGACGGTCTGGCCGGGGTTCAGGACGAGGGCAGTCAGCTCGTGACCCTCGCGTTCGCTGCGGCGCCGATGGATGGCTCGGACGAGCGGTGGCTGGACATGTGCGCGGGTCCGGGCGGGAAGGCTGCGCTGCTCGCTGCTCTCGCGAGCAGTCGTGGTGCACGCATCGTCGCGAACGAGATCCAGCCGCACCGTGCGGACCTCGTCGAGCGGTCGTTGGCGGCCGTGCCGGACAGCAGCGTGGAGCACGTCCAGGTGTGGGACGGGCGTGACATCGGTACGCAGGAGCCGTCGTCCTACGACCGTGTCCTCGTCGATGCGCCCTGCACTGGCCTGGGGGCGTTGCGCCGTCGGCCCGAGTCGCGGTGGCGGCGGTCGCCGGCGGACGTGCCGGTGCTCGCGACGCTGCAGCGTGAGCTCTTGACGTCGGCGCTCGAGGCCGTGCGTCCCGGCGGGATCGTCGGGTACGTGACGTGCTCGCCGCACCTCGCCGAGACGCGCGCGGTCGTCACCGACGTGCTGCGAGCGCTCCCGGAGGGGAGCGTAGAAGTTGTGGATGCGCGTGCGGTCGTCACGGAGATCGCGGGGACAGACATGCCGTTGGCCGACCGGACGGACGTGCAGCTGTGGCCGCACCTGCACGGGACGGATGCGATGCACCTGACGCTCTTGCGTCGTGCCGTGCAGAACTAGGCTGTGCTCATGAGTGCACTGATCTCTCCGAGCATCCTGTCTGCAGACTTCGCCAACCTCGAGCGTGACCTCCATCGGATCGCTGGTGCCGACTGGGCGCACGTCGACGTCATGGACAACCACTTCGTGCCGAACCTGACGATCGGCCTTCCTGTCGTCGAGCGGATCGTCCAGGTGTCGCCGATCCCGGTCGACGTGCACCTCATGATCGCAGACCCTGACCGGTGGGCGCCTGGGTTCGCTGAGGCGGGGGCGCAGTCGGTGACGTTCCATGCTGAGGCTGCTGCGGCGCCGGTCCGTCTTGCTCGTGCGCTGCGTTCTCACGGTGCGCGTGCTGGGCTGGCGCTCAAGCCGGCGACGGGCCTCGACGGTTTTGTCGACCTGCTCGGTGAGATCGACATGCTGCTCGTCATGACTGTCGAGCCGGGGTTCGGTGGGCAGTCGTTCATCGAGGGGACGCTCGCGAAGATCCGTCGGGCGAGGCGTGCGATCAGTGACGCGGACCTCGATGTGTGGGTCCAGGTCGACGGTGGGGTCTCGCGCGAGACGATCGAGCGGGCTGCTGACGCGGGGGCGAACGTGTTCGTCGCCGGGTCGGCCGTGTTCGGTGCGCAGGACATCCCTGCGGAGATCTCGGCGCTGCGTGACCTCGCGTCGAGGCACGTGCACCCTGTGCAGGGGCGCTGAACGTCAGGGAGGTGTTCGCCCGGCGGGAACACGGCGCGATCGGGACCCGACGCGTGGCATAGTTGGGGTGAACACAGTTCACGTGCTCTGGGGTCGGTGTAATTCCGAGCCGGCGGTATAGTCCGCGACCCGCACCTCGGTGCGGTTGACCTGGTGAGACTCCAGGACCGACGGTTAAAGTCCGGATGGGAAGAGACTCGTGACGGTTCGCGCGATCATCGCGCGCGCCGAGGTGTGCGACGCCCTCATGGGCGGACGCCGCCGTACCCCGGAGCGCTGGGCGCTACGGGACGGAGCGGGATGGACGCGAACAGGCTGACGGTCGAGTCGGCGATGCGTCGCGCGCTGGACCTTGCTGCTCGCGGTCCGGTGCACGGACCGAACCCGCAGGTGGGCTGTGTCCTCCTGGCGCCGAGCGTCCGCGAGGACGACGTGCGCGCTGTGCTGGCCGAGGGGTGGCACCGTGGCGCGGGTACCGCTCACGCTGAGGTGGACGCGCTCGCACAGGCTGCGAAGCGAGGAGTCGACGTCCGTGGAGCGACCGCGGTCGTCTCCCTTGAACCGTGCAACCACGTCGGCCGCACAGGCCCGTGCTCGGTCGCCCTCGTCGCGGCCAGCGTCGTGCAGGTCGTCTACGCGGTCGCTGACCCCAACCCCAGTGCTGCCGGGGGAGCCGAGCACCTGCGAGCCCACGGCGTCGCAGTCCGCGGCGGACTGCTCGCCGACGAGGGGGAGGAGCTCCTGCGGATCTGGCTGACGTCGGCCCGTCGCGGGACGCCGTACGTGACTCTCAAGACCGCGACGAGCCTCGACGGGTGCGTCGCCGCGGCTGACGGGTCGAGCCGCTGGATCACCGGCAGTGCAGCGCGAGAGCACGCGCACGAGGTACGCGCAGGCATCGACGCGATCGCCGTCGGCACCGGCACTCTCTTGGCCGACGACCCGTCCCTCACCGCTCGCACCCCGCACGGTGCACTGGCTGTGCACCAACCGCTCCGCGTGGTCGTCGGCGAGCGCGAGATCCCCACCGGCGCCCGCATCCACGGCCCGGGGGGAGAGGTCGTGCACGTGCGCAGCCGCGACATCCACGACGTGCTCGCCGTTCTCGGCGCCCGTGACGTCCGCCACCTCCTCGTCGAGGGCGGTCCCGCGCTGGCCACCGCGTTCTTGCGGGCTGGCGCCGTCGACGAGCTGCACTCCTACGTCGCCCCGATGCTCGTCGGGTCCGGGCGACGTGCAGTCACCGACCTCGGTGGACGCTCGCTCGACGATGCGTTGCGCTTCCGGACGGTCCACACCCGACAGCTGGGGGACGACGTCCTCGTCGTCTCTCGGGCACATCCCGCTGGAGCGGTCGTCGACCGCGCGAAGGAGTCTTGATGTTCACAGGAATCGTCGAAGAGATCGGCACCGTGACCGGCATCTCGTTCCCGGGCGGCGACTCCCACGACGCCGTCGTCACCATCGCCGGGCCGATCGTCACCTCGGACGCCGCACCGGGGGACTCCATCAGCGTCAACGGCGTGTGCCTGACCGTGTCGTCACTCCCGCTCGACGGGACGTTCACCGCGGACGTCATGCCCGAGTCGCTGCGCCGGACCGCGCTCGGCAGGCTCGTCCCCGGAGCTCGAGTGAACCTCGAACGCGCGGTGCGCGCCGACACGCGCCTCGGTGGACACATCGTCCAGGGGCACGTCGACGCAGTGGGCACGCTCGCCTCGCGAGCGCCGGGCCCTCGGTGGGACGACCTCGAGCTCGACGCACCACGTGACATCACGCGCTACATCGTCGAGAAGGGATCGATCACCGTGAGCGGCGTCTCCCTCACCGTCACGGGTGTCCGCGACGACGGATTCAGCGTCTCCCTCATCCCCACCACCCTCGAGACGACGATCCTCGGCGACCTGCGCCCAGGCGACACGGTCAACCTCGAGGTCGACATCATCGCGAAGTACGTCGAACGACTGCTAGGAGCACGCGCATGAGCGCAGGAACGAACGACATCTCGACCACCCGTACCGTCTCTGACGCCACCCGTCGCACGGCGGCGGTCGCGACGATCGAGCAGGCGCTCGACGAGCTGCGCGCCGGACGCCCCGTCCTCGTGGCAGACTCCCCGGACCGCGAGAACGAGGCCGACGTCATCTTCGCCGCCTCGAACGTCTCGACCAGCTGGGTCGCATGGACCATCCGTCACTCCTCGGGCTACCTGTGCGCGCCCATGCCTGCAGCGCGGGCCGACGCCCTCGACCTGCCGCTCATGGTTCCCCAGAGCCAGGACCCCCGACGCACGGCCTACACGGTGACCGTAGACGCAGCGACCGGCGTGACGACCGGCATCTCGGCATCCGACCGTGCCCGCACGCTCTCCGTGCTCGCGGATCCTGCCTCGGGCGCCGTCGATCTCATCCGGCCCGGGCACGTCCTGCCGCTGCGCGCGGTCGCCGGTGGCGTGCTGCACCGCGCAGGCCACACGGAGGCAGCCGTCGACCTCGTGCGGCTCGCCGGGCTCGGTTCCGTCGCAGGGATCGCCGAGCTCGTGAACGACGACGGAACCATGATGCGCATGGACGACTCGACGGCCCTCGCCACACGCGAGGGCCTGCTCCTCATCACCATCGCCGACCTCATCGCCTGGCGGCTCCTCCACGACCCGGTCGTCGCCAGCGACGACGCTGAACCTGAGGCTGCTCGCGTGCAGGCCACCACCGTCGCGAACCTGCCCACGGCACACGGCATGTTCCGCATCCACGGGTACCGGGACGTCAAGACCGGCGCCGAGCACGTCGCCCTCGTCCCCGAGTCCGCGAGCGCGCCGGCAGACGTGCCGATCGTGCGGGTGCACTCCGAGTGCCTCACCGGGGACGCGTTCGGCTCGTTGCGCTGCGACTGTGGTCCCCAGCTCCAGGCGTCCCTCGCCACGGTCGCTGTCGAGGGTGGTGCCGTCGTCTATCTCCGCGGTCATGAAGGACGCGGGATCGGTCTCCTGGCGAAGATCAGCGCCTACGCTCTCCAGGACGCGGGCCTCGACACCGTCGAGGCGAACCTCGAGCTCGGCTGGCCGGTGGACCGGCGTGAGTACGGGGCTGCTGCTGCGATCCTCGCAGACCTCGGGCTCCGCCGGATCCGGCTGCTCACCAACAACCCGACGAAGGTCACCGGCCTGACCGCCAGCGGCATCGACGTGGACCAGATGGTGCGGATCGAAGTGGGTCACACACCGGAGAACCACCAGTACCTTGTGACCAAGAAGGTGTCCATGGGTCATCTCTTGGACACGATCGCCGTGGACGTCCCGGCGGCGCCGGCAGTCCAGACGGTCGAGCACACCACCCCAACCGAGGAGGACCCGCGATGAGCGGAGCAGGAGCACCGACCGTGACGGTCGACGGGACCGGTCTGCGCGTGACGCTGATCGCAGCCCTGTGGCACACCGAGATCATGGACGGGCTCGTCGACGGTGCGCGACGAGCCCTCGCAGCGGCGAACGTCGCGCACGTCAAGGAGATCCGCGTGCCGGGGTCTTTCGAGCTGCCCGTCGTCGCACAACGAGCAGCCGAGGCAGGGGCCGACGCTGTCGTTGCGCTCGGGGTGATCGTCCGTGGCGGTACCCCGCACTTCGAGTATGTCTGCCAGGCTGCGACGATGGGGCTCACCGAGGTCGCGATCCGTACGGGCGTCCCTGTCGGCTTCGGTCTCTTGACGGTGGACGACGAGAAGCAGGCGCTCGACCGGGCAGGTCTTCCCGGGTCGCGAGAGGACAAGGGCGCTGAAGCCGTCGAGGCGGCGATAGCCACCGTCCTCGCACTGCGTGCACTGTGACACGGGTCTGTGCTGGTCGTTCGGCGGACACCCGTCGGGTGAACGCGCCGTTGGCGTCTAGGCTTGCCTCGTGAAGACGTTCGAGGAGCTGTTCGCAGAGCTCACCACCAAGTCCATCGACCGACCTGCCGGCTCCGGCACCGTCTCCGAGCTCGATGCGGGGGTGCATGCGATCGGCAAGAAGATCGTCGAAGAGGCCGCCGAGGTCTGGATGGCGGCTGAGTTCCAGAGCGACGACGAGACGTCCGCAGAGATCTCTCAGCTCCTCTACCACCTTCAGGTCCTCATGGTCGCGAAGGGTCTCACCCTCGAAGACGTCTACAAGCACCTCTGAGCGTCACGAACACGCTCAGGCTCTCACTCCTCACTGATCGCGAGAAAACCGTGCTCCGCATCGCCGTCCCCAACAAGGGGTCACTGTCCGAACCCGCGTCCGAGATGCTCCGGGAGGCCGGCTACCGGCAACGGCGCGACACCCGCGAGCTCGTGCTCTCGGACCCGGGCAACGACGTCGAGTTCTTCTTCCTGCGTCCGCGTGACGTCGCGGTCTACGTCGGGGCTGGCACCGTCGACGCAGGCATCACCGGACGCGACCTCATGCTCGACTCGGGGGCAGCGGCCGAGGAGCACCTCGCGCTCGGCTTCGCTCGTTCGACGTTCCGGTTCGCTGCTCCGACAGACACCATCACCGACATCTCGCAGGTCGAGGGACGACGTGTCGCGACCTCGTACTCGGTCCTCGTCGCCGCGCACCTTGCCGCGCACGGCATCACGCCGGCGGCGATCGTCCACCTCGACGGTGCTGTCGAGAGCTCGGTCAAGCTCGGTGTCGCCGAGGTCATCGCCGACGTCGTCGAGACGGGTACCACGCTCCGTGCTGCTGGCCTCGAGATCTTCGGAGAACCCATCCTGCGGTCCGAGGCCGTCCTCATCCGTCGCAAGGATGCCGAGATCAAGCCAGGACTGGACACACTGACACGCCGGTTGCAGGGAGTCCTCACTGCGCACGAGTACGTGCTCATGGACTACGACGTCCCGGTCGAGCTCGTCGACGCGGCCGTCGCGATCACGCCCGGTCTGGAGTCCCCGACCGTCTCTCCGTTGCACGACCGCGACTGGGCGGCTGTGCGAGCGATGGTCCGGCGTGACGAGACGAACAAGCTCATGGACGCTCTGTACGACGTCGGTGCACGTGCGATCCTGGTGACATCGATCCACGCCTGCCGGATCTAGCCCGGACAAGACCTGGGAGGTCGCAGTCGTGGCGACACCCGACGACCAGCTCTACGCACCGTTCCGCCCGCGCTTCGTCCGCTACGTCTCCAGCGCGTCGATCGCGGCGGCAACGATCGGCCTGATGATTCTCCTCACCGTGGCACCCGGCACCGGCGGTCAGGGGTACGCGCGCTCGAGCGCGGCAGGGATGAGCGTCGTCGTCCTCGCGGGCATCGCGTTCTTGTGGCGCCAAGGTTCCGTCCGCGCGGACGTCGATGCGACGTCTATCACCGTGCGCAACCTTGTCGTCGTGCGCACCTTCGCGTGGGAACAGGTTCTTGCGGTCTCGTTCGGAACCGGTGACCCCTGGGTGATGCTCGAGCTCGCGGACGGGAACCAGCATCCCGTCATGGGCATCCAACGTGCCGACGGTGCCCATGCAGCGAGCGACGCACGACGTCTCGCGACGCTCGTTGCGCTGCACGGCGAAGCGGCGGACCACACCCCGTAGACGAGGAGAGGGCCCCGCAGCATCGCTGCGGGGCCCTCTCCTCGTTCAGCTCAGATCAGAGTCCGGCGTGGTGACGCGGCTTGCGGTCGCGGTCGAACCGCTCCTCACGCCGACCTGCCGGAGCACTGTTGCGCGGGCCGCTGGCGGAAGCACCGCTGCGCGGGCCGTGCGAGGCGGGTCCGTCGTCGACCGTGATGCGCAGGGCCTTGCCGGCGACGCGAGCGCGGCCGATACGGTCCATCGTTGCCGAGTCGAGCGGGGTCGCGATGTCGACGAGCGAGAAGCTCGGGAAGATGTCGATCTTTCCGAGGTCCTTGCCGGAGAGCCCGCCCTCGTTCGTCAGCGCACCGACGATGCCGCTCGGCTGTGCGCCGTGCGTGTGACCGACCGAGAGACGGTAGCGCGTACCGATCGCGTCGCGTCGCGGCGCACGGCGGGTGCTGTCGCCGGAGTCACGGCGAGGGCCACGGTCCGAGCGATCGCTCGAGCCGGCGCGCTCGTCACGACGGCGCACGTCGCGAGCCTCGGCGCGCTGGGCCTCGAAGAGCTCTTCTTCGGCACGAGCCTGCGGTCCGCTGTCACCGACGGAGAGCGCAGCGAGAACCGCTGCGAGCTCGATCGGGTCGATGCCGTGGGTCTCGACGTACTCACGGACGAGGTCCTGGTACATCGACAGACGGCCAGCGACCTGACGCTCGGCGACGAGGCCCAGTGCGCGACGAACCTTGTAGCTCGACACGTCGGCGGGGGAGGGGATCTCGATCTCGACGAGCTGCTGGCGGATCGTGCGCTCGATCGTCTTGAGACGACCGCGCTCGTTCGGGGTGACGAAGGAGAGCGCCGTTCCCGTCCGGCCGGCGCGGCCGGTGCGGCCGATGCGGTGCACGTACGCCTCCGGCTCGCCGGGGATGTCGAAGTTCACGACGAGGCCGATGCGGTCGACGTCGAGGCCACGAGCAGCGACGTCGGTCGCGACGAGCACGTCGAGCGATCCGCCGCGCAGGCGCTCCACGATCTTCTCGCGGTCCTTCTGGGCGACATCACCTGAGATGGTCGCAGCGGAGATGCCCTTCTCGATGAGCGCGCTGCCGACCTCTTCTGCTGCACCACGGGTCCGGCAGAAGACGATCGCCGCATCGGCGTCGGACGTGGCGAGCACGCGGACGAGCGAGCCGATCTTGTGACGGAAAGGCACCACGGCGAACTGCTGCGTCACGCTGGTGACGGTGGACGACTGCCGTGAGACGGCGATCTCCACAGGTTGGCGCAGGTGGTGCTGGGCGACGCGGCGGATCTGCGGCGGCATCGTCGCTGAGAAGAGTGCGACCTGACGCTCGACCGGCGCTGCGCCGAAGACCTTCTCGACGTCTTCGGCGAAGCCCATCCGCAGCATCTCGTCTGCTTCGTCGAGCACGAGGAAGCGGATGCCCTCGAGCTTGAGCGTGCCGCGCTCGAGGTGGTCGATGACACGGCCAGGCGTTCCGACGACGACCTGCGCACCGCGGGAGAGCGAGCGCACCTGCTGCTGGTACGGAGCGCCGCCGTAGACGGGGATGACCTCGATGCCGGGGATGTGCTGCGCGAAGGTCTCGATCGCCTCGGCCACCTGCATCGCGAGCTCACGGGTCGGAGCGAGCACGAGGGCCTGCGTCTGACGGAGGTTCGGGTCGATCGCGGCGAGCATCGGGAGGCCGAAGGCCGCAGTCTTTCCCGTACCCGTCTGTGCGACACCGGTGATGTCGTTGCCGGCGAGGAGCGCAGGGATCGCGCGCTCTTGGATGAGGGAGGGGACCGTGAAGCCGAGGTCGAGCACAGCCTTGAGCAGCGGGGCCGGGAGTCCGAGATCGGCAAAGGTCAGAGCAGGGGGCGCGTCGACGGTGGAGTCGTTCTGGGCGCGCTCGGGCACAGCGGTGTCAAGGGACGTCATGAAAGAAGGCAACCATTCAGTGGTCTGGGGGAGCGGTCGGTCGAGCCATGGAAGATCGGCCTGTGTCGCAATCCCGAAAACACACACTGGGCCGGTTGGCCACTAACACACGCACACGCGGGACCCGCGACGAACTCCGAGGATTCCCCAGAGTCTACGCGGGTGTGTCCATAGATCGCGAGCGGGTAGCGGGTGACCTCAGACACACGCCTAGGATGGTCCTGGAAACAGGTACCGCGAAAGGATGTGGGGTGGGCAGCGTCGTCAGGGACCCGCACGTGAGCAGACGTGTCGTCACCGTTCCGAACGCGATCAGCCTGCTCCGCCTGGCGCTCGTGCCCGTGTTCGCCGTCCTCATCGTCCAGGGATCTGACGGGTGGGCGCTCCTCGTGCTCGCACTGTCGGGCTTCACCGACTGGCTGGACGGAGTGGTCGCGCGTCGGCTCGACCAGGTCTCCGAGCTCGGTCAGGTGCTGGACCCCGCAGCCGACCGGCTCTTCATCGTCGTCACCCTGGTGGCACTCGCCTGGCGTGACATCGTCCCGCTCTGGCTCCTCGCGCTCATCGTCGGCCGAGACGTGCTCCTGCTCCTCCTCCTGCCGGGGCTCTCGCGGCACGGGTACGGGCCGCTCCCGGTGAACTTCGTCGGGAAGGCGGCAACCTTCGCGCTCCTCTACGCCTTCCCGCTCCTCCTGCTCGCCGAGGCGCCCGGTGCGCTCGGAACCTGGGCATCGGTGCTCGGATGGGCGTTCGCATGGTGGGGTGTAGGCATGTACTGGTACTCGGGCGGCATGTACCTCCGCCAGACCTCTCAGCTCGTCGGACGCGGACGGGCGACGGCATGACCGGCCGCAGGCTCTCGGACGAGACCTTGACCGGACGCCCGCCTGTGGACGCGTCCATGACCTTGCTCAACGAGGTGATGCGGCAGCCGCTCGATCCCTCGTATGCTGCCGCGGCGAGACGACGTGCGACAGACGAGCCTCGTACGTCACGACCGCTGGGGGTCGCAGCCCTCCTCGTGCTGGCGATCTGCCTCGGGCTCGTCACGGCGAGCGCTGCGGTCCAGCTCCGGGCCCCTCAGCCTGCGGTCTTGGCTGCTCGGGCACTCCTCGAAGAGGAGATCGTCAGCCGGCGCGACCAGGTCGAGGACAAGGCGGCGCAGAACGCAGCGCTCCAGACGTCGATCGAACGGCTCCGCGACTCTGCGCTCGAGACGACGGATCCCGAGCTGCTCTCGGTGCTGCGGCGCGACAGCGTCGTCTCAGGAACCACGGCAGTCCGTGGGCCTGGGCTGATCATCACCATCGAGGACGGGGCGAGCGCGGCCGAGGACCAGAGGGCTCTCGTCCAGGACACCGACCTGCAGGTTGTCGTCAATGCGCTGTGGGAAGCCGGTGCTGAGGCGATCGCGATCAACGATCAGCGACTGACTGCGACGACAGCGATCCGGAGCGCGGGCAGCGCTATCCTCGTGGATCTCGTGGGAGTGAGCGGCCCGTACACGGTCGTCGCGATCGGTGACCGCAACGGCCTCGAGACCGGCTTCGCACGGTCATCGGCGATGCGCCAGCTCGAAGGGTTCGCGTCGAGCTACGGGATCAAGACGACGTTGAGCGGTCAGGACGACGTCGCTCTGCGGGCAGGGAAGCTGCCTGTTCTGTACTCTGCGAGCGCGATCGACGACGATAATGGCAGCCAGTGACGACACCATCGGGGAGAACAACGTGATTCCGGCCTTCGGACTCTTGATCGGCGTAGCAGCCGGGCTGTGGCTCGAGCCGACGGTTCCTGTGTACCTGCAGCCTTACCTCCCGATCGCGGTCGTCGCTGCGCTTGACGCGCTCTTCGGTGGCTTGCGCGCGCTGCTCGACGGGATGTTCGACGACAAGGTCTTTCTCGTCTCGTTCCTCTCGAACGTCGTCGTCGCTGCGCTCATCGTCTTTCTCGGCGACCAGCTCGGTGTCGGAACCCAGCTGTCGACCGGTGTCGTGGTGGTCCTGGGTATCCGGATCTTCTCCAACGCTGCAGCGATCCGCCGTCACCTCTTCCGCGCATGACGAGTCCTCAGACCCCGGAAGGGCGTATCGACCCGTCCAGCACCGACATCCAGCTGCCCTCCGACGACGAGGCCGTCGACGAAGGGCAGGTCGGGTCTCTGCAGACCGAGCCTGTCGAGGCACAGCCTCTCGAGACCGAGACCGAGACCGACGGTGTTGATGTCGACGACGAATCGCGTCGTGATCTGCTGAGCGCGCCGGAGCTCATCGACGCAGAGCCTGAGTCAGAGCCAGAACTGGATGGCGTCTCTGACGCTCCGGAGGCTCCGCCTGCGGTGAAGTCCGCGGCTCCTGCGGAGTCCCTGAAGACTCCGGAACGCCCGATCACGCCGTGGCGTCGGCTCACGACGGCATGGAGACCGCGGATGAGCCGTGCGCAGGTTCTTGCGGCGGTTCTCTGCGCCGTGCTGGGTTTTGCGCTCGTCGTCCAGCTTCGCCAGACGAAGCAGGACGAGTTTGCCAACCTGCGCCAGTCAGACCTTGTCCGCATCCTCGATGACGTCACGCGCAGGTCAGAGGACCTCGACCGCGAGCTGTCCTCGTTGCTCAAGACCGAGTTCGACCTTCGTTCGGGCACGGACTCGCAGCGTGCGGCGCTCGATCTTGCCGCGCAGGATGCCGCGACGCAGGGAATTCTCTCCGGTCGTCTGCCCGCCCAGGGCCCGGGTGTCGAGATCACGATCGCCGAGGGGGCCACGAAGATCTCGGCGGCGCGGATGTTCAACGTTCTGGAAGAGCTGCGCAACGCCGGGGCCGAGGTCATCGAGGTGAACGGGATCCGGATGATCACGAGCAGCTATTTCGGTGACGCTGCTAGCGGGATCGTCGTCGACGGGATCGCGGTGTCGGCCCCGTACCGCTGGTCGGTGATCGGTGATCCGCTCACGCTCCAGCCGGCGATGGAGATTCCCGGTGGGGCACTGCCGACGATCCGTTCCTACGGAGGCAGGACGACGATCGAGCAGCGTGAGCTCATCGAGATCAAGTCCGTCCGGGAGCCGGAAGAACCGGAGTTCGCCACGCCGAGCACAGACGCTGGATAAGAGGCATATTGAGCAGTAGCCGGTGTACGGTCTGTCTCGCTGGACGGTTCCAGAAAAATCGACGCACGATCTAAGGTTGTGCAGATCAGCAGCCGATAGCACGTCCGGCGACCGATACCCGTGACGGTGTCGGCGAGCATCTCAAGGAGGCGACATGAGGGACAGCAGCGAACTCGCTGGCGAGCAGTCGGGTACGGCTGGCTCCGTCGCGCCACGCGACCTCGGGGATACGACGATCACCTTCGGGGGTGCTTTCGGGGCAGAGGAGACGTCGGGGAGCATCGGTCTGACGTCAGAGCAGCAGGCAGCTGTGGCCGCCCTGCCTCGGACGTCGGCGTTGCTCATCATGCAGCGAGGGCAGAGCGGCGGGTCACGTTTTCTTCTTGACGCGGACCGCACCGTCGCGGGCCGCTCCGAGCACTCGGACATCTTTCTCGACGACGTGACGGTCTCGCGCAAGCACGCAGAGTTCGTCCGTGAGCTCGACGACTTTGTCGTCCGGGACATCGGCTCGCTCAACGGAACGTATGTGAACCGCAAGCGGATCGAGTCGGCTCTGCTCCGGGCCGGCGACGAGGTACAGATCGGCAAGTACCGGATGCTCTTCTACCCGAGCCCGCGCCTGAACTCTTCCGCGGGGTCAGGTCAGGCTGACGAGTGAGCGCTGCTCACGCCTCCCGTCGGGAGGACCTGGTCTCGGTGATCGGTCAGGCTGGTGGCGACTGCGACGAGCCTGCGGTGCGCCTCGTCGCAGAAGAGACGTGGCCTCGGGGGATCTCGCACGAAGCGTCGATGAGGATCTCGGACGTGCTGGGGAGCCTCCGTCTCGAGTTTCCAGCGGTGAGCCACTCGAAGCTGCGGTTCCTCGAGGAGCAGGGGCTCGTCGAGCCTGTTCGTACGCCGGCCGGGTATCGGCAGTACAGCCCTGCGGACGTCGAGCGGTTGCGGTTCGTGCTCATCGAGCAGCGGGACAGGTATCTGCCGCTCAAGGTCATCAAGGAGAAGCTGGCAGCCCTCGATGCAGGCGAGGGAGACGGCGACCCGGTGCCTGCGCCGCGCCTGGCGACGAGCGACGGTGAGACGGCCGGTCCGCCGTCTGCGCACAGCTCGGTGGCCTCGTTGGCCGACGATGCCGGTGTCGACGTCGAGCTCGTCCAGGCGCTCGTGGACTCTGGTGCGCTGCGCCCCGACGCGCTCGGACGGTTCGGCGGGTGGTCTCGGGAGATCGCGATCCTCGCCGCGGGCCTGGGGGAGTACGGCATCGAGCCTCGGCACCTGCGTTCCATGCGGTCGGCGGCTGACCGGCAGGTCTCGCTCGTGGAACAGGTGGTGGCGCCGTTGAGAGGCATCCAGGCGTCGTCCGCCCGGGCCCGAGCGAGCACCACCGCCGCTGAGGTGGGTGAAATGTGTGCGAATCTGCATACGGCCTGGGTACGTCAAGGCCTTTCTGATCTGACGACCTGACGCGTTCCGCCTTTGGTCGTACGGTGGGAGCATGCCTGATGACGTCCCGATGGTTCCGGTCGACGTCCTCGGTGTGCGCCGACGTTCCGCGAACGAGGAGATCGTCGTCTTGCTCCTCGACGCAGACTCGGAGCTCGTCGTCCCGATCGTCGTGGGTTCCCGTGAGGCGGGTGCGATCGCGATGGGGCAGGCCGGGCGGTCTGCGCCGCGCCCGATGCCGCACGACGTCGTCTGCTCGATCCTCGCCGCGGTGGACGTCACGCTCGACCATGTCGAGATCGTCACGCTGAAGGACGGGATCTTTCATGCCGACCTCGTGCTGAGTACCGGAGCACGGATCGACTCACGGGCGTCTGACGCGATCGCGCTGGCTGTGCGTACCGACGCCCCTGTCTTGTGCTCGGCGGAGGTGGTCGCCCTCGTGGGGGTCGAGGTCGTCTCGGTGCCGCAGGAACAGGACATCGAGCGGTTCCGGACCTTTCTCGATGCCGTGGAACCTGACGACTTCCATCGCTGAATCGGCCTGAGCAGGGCCGGCAACGCTCAACCTTCAGTTGAGACACGCCATGGCGACACGCCATAGGAACGGCGTCTTCTGCTCGCCTGGTCGTGATCGGTGGGACCTTGATGACGGAAACATGCCGAGTTGGTGCCCGCACGGGTGCCGGGCTGGGTGCATTCGCCTCTGACCGCCAGTCGGTCGACAGAAATCGAATCACTTCGTGTCACTATGGAGATCAACAGCGCGCCGATATCACCCCATCGGCAGACGCGCTGAGACGGAGGCGACAGTGAGCGGCAGCAGCGACGTGGGCACCCGTGCGGGTGCCTCAGTTCCGCAGCGCACGCAAGGGCTGCTCTTCGGCGAGGACCGTCCCGCTCTCGACGAGTCGGTCGGGTACCGCGGTCCGACCGCGTGCAAGGCGGCGGGTATCACCTACCGGCAGCTCGACTACTGGGCCCGGACCGGTCTGGTCGAGCCCACCGTGCGGCCTGCGACAGGTTCTGGCACCCATCGTCTGTACAGCTTCCGAGACATCTTGGTGCTCAAGGTCGTCAAACGCCTTCTCGACACCGGGGTCTCGCTCCAGCAGATCCGGACCGCAGTGGTTCACCTGCGCGAGCGCGGGGTCGATGACCTCGCCCAGATCACCCTCATGAGCGATGGTGCCTCCGTCTACGAGTGCACGTCGGCGGACGAGGTCATCGATCTCGTCCAGGGCGGTCAAGGCGTCTTCGGGATCGCGGTCGGGCGCGTGTGGCGCGAGGTCGAAGGGACCCTGGCGATGCTGCCGACCGAGCGGATCGACGCAGGGGACCGCTCCGGCGAGGGCCACGACGAGCTGTCTCTGCGTCGTCAGGCGCGCACCGCAGGCTGACCGTATCGCGCTGACGCCTCGCCTCGCGGCCGGCTAGCTGGTGTGCGTAGGGTTCTGCAGGGAGCGCAGCGCTCGTTCGAGCAGCGTGTCGAAGATCTCCGCGAGCTCGAGGGCCGCGGCGCCGGGCCAGTCGTGGATCGATCGGCCTGAGCCTTGTGCCTGCTGGAGCGCCGCGCGCTCGGGCACGACGGGCGAGAGGACGAGCGGTCCGAACAGGGTCCGGAGCTCGTCCTGTCGGAAGATCTGCTCGCTCGACCGGGCCCGTACACGGTTGACGAGCACGCCGAGCGGGCGAAGCTCTGGTGCGTGCTCGCGTCGGATGTCGTCGATGGCTTGGAGCGCGCGTCCGGCCGCGGTCACCGAGAAGAGCCCTGGCTCGGTGACGACGAGCGCACGCTCGCAGGCCGTGAGCCCCTGGCGGGTCAGCCCGCCGAGAGACGGGGGGCAGTCGACGAGCACGATGTCGTACTCGTCGGCGACCGTCTCGAGGGCTGCGGCGAGGCGCTGGAGACGGTGGGCCTGGGTCGGTCCGTCGTGACGCGCGGAGTCGGCCGACCCCATGAGGACGTCGATGAGCTCTGGGTCCCACGCCGATGCCGCGAGCGCCGACTCGACGACGTAGGGGGCCGGGTTGTCGAGGACCGCCGCGACGTCTTGGGCGGCTGCGCCGGTCGCGCCGAGGGCGAGGGTGCTGTCCGCCTGCGGATCGAGGTCGACGACGAGGGTGCGGTAGCCGGCCGCGAGCGCAGCGGATGCCAGTCCCAAGGTGATGGAGGTCTTTCCGACGCCCCCCTTCAGGCTGCACACTCCGAGTATCGCCACGGACGCACTTTATCGCTGTGCAGGGCTGTGGCGGGAACCTGCTCGGGTGATTGTGTGCGACCGGCCGTCGGATACCGCGGGGCTGCGGCGGGTGAGACGTGGGAAGATCGCGGTGGGCCCGCTGGCGACAGCGACGACGAGCGATGGGGTGTTGGGTGTTCTCCAAGGTTTTGGTAGCCAACCGCGCAGAGATTGCTGTGCGGGCTTTTCGTGCCGCATACGAGATGGGCGCGCGCACGGTCGCGGTCTTTCCTCATGAGGACCGCAGCTCGGAGCACCGTCTCAAGGCTGATGAGGCGTACCTCATCGGGGAGAAGGGGCATCCGGTCCGGGCCTATCTGGATGTCGAGGAGATCATCCGGGTGGCGCAGGACGCTGGTGCGGACGCGATCTACCCGGGGTACGGCTTCTTGTCGGAGAATCCGGACCTGGCGCGAGCCTGTGTCAGGGCTGGTCTGACGTTCGTCGGGCCGCCGGCTGAGGTGCTGGAGCTGGCTGGCAACAAGGTGATGGCGCTCAAGGTCGCGCGTGAGGCTGGTCTTCCGGTGCTCGCGTCGAGCGAGCCGTCCTCGGACATCGAGGAGCTTGTCGCTGCGGCGGACGTGGTCGGGTTCCCGATCTTTGCGAAGGCCGTCGCTGGCGGTGGCGGTCGGGGCATGCGGCGTGTCGAGCGGCGCGAGGACCTGCGTGAGGCGTTGGGCGCTGCGATGCGCGAGGCGGACGGCGCGTTCGGCGATCCGACGATGTTCCTGGAGCGGGCTGTCTTGCGTCCGCGGCACATCGAGGTGCAGATCCTTGCGGACGGCGAGGGGAACGTCGTACACCTGTTCGAGCGCGACTGCTCGGTGCAGCGTCGTCATCAGAAGGTCATCGAGGTCGCTCCTGCACCGAACCTCGACCCTGCCGTGCGGGACGCGTTGTGCGCGGACGCCGTAAAGTTCGCGCGGGCGATCGGGTACCAGAACGCAGGAACGGTCGAGTTCTTGGTCGACACGGTGGGGGAGCGTGCCGGGCAGCACGTGTTCATCGAGATGAACCCGCGCATCCAGGTCGAGCACACGGTGACCGAGGAGGTCACGGACATCGACCTCGTCGCGTCCCAGATGCGCATCGCTGCAGGGGAGACCCTCGAAGACCTCGGCATCCGCCAGGAGGACGTGCGTGTCAACGGTGCAGCGATCCAGACGCGGATCACGACCGAGGACCCGTCGAACGGCTTCCGTCCCGACACCGGCCGGATCATCGCCTACCGGTCGCCGGGTGGCGCGGGCGTCCGCCTCGACGGTGCGACGGCCACAGCAGGCTCAGAGATCAGCGGCCACTTCGACTCGATGCTCGTCAAGCTCACGTGCCGTGGGCGTGACTACCCGACGGCGGTGCGTCGGGCGCGTCGTGCGCTGGCGGAGTTCCGGATCCGCGGGATCCGGACGAACATCCCCTTCCTCCAGGCAGTCCTCGCAGACGACGAGTTCGTCGCAGGGAACCTGTCGACGTCGTTCATCGACGAGCGACCAGAGCTGCTGGCAGCCCGCGAGAGCGCTGACCGTGGCACCAAGCTCTTGTCTTTCCTGGGCGACGTGACCGTCAACCGGCCGCACGGTCCGGGAACAGGCGCGATCGACCCGCGGTACAAGCTGCCGGAGATCGATCTTGGCGCACCGGCGCCGGCAGGATCGCGACAGAGCCTCCTCGAGCTGGGCCCCGAGGGCTTCGCGCGTGCGCTGCGAGCGCAGACCGCGGTCGCCGTGACGGACACGACGTTCCGTGACGCCCACCAGTCGCTCCTCGCCACGAGGGTGCGCACCCACGACCTCGCGGCGGTCGCACCGCACGTCGCACGGATGCTGCCAGGACTCTTCTCGGTTGAGGCGTGGGGCGGCGCGACCTACGACGTCGCGCTGCGCTTCCTGGGAGAGGACCCCTGGGAACGACTGAGCAAGCTGCGCACAGCGCTCCCCAACGTCGCGCTGCAGATGCTGCTGCGTGGTCGCAACACGGTGGGCTACACCCCCTACCCGACCGAGGTCGCGGAGGCTTTCGTCCGGGAGGCGGCCGCCACAGGTGTGGACATCTTCCGCATCTTCGACGCCCTCAACGACGTGGAGCAGATGCGCCCGGCGATCGAAGCCGTCCGGGCGACCGGGACCGCCGTCGCCGAGGTCGCGCTCTGCTACACGGGCAACCTGCTCGACCCGGCGGAAGACCTGTATACGCTCGACTACTACCTCGCTCTGGCAGACCGGATCGTCGCCGCCGGCGCCCACATCCTGGCGATCAAGGACATGGCAGGCCTCTTGCGGCCCGAGGCCGCGACCCGCCTCGTCCGGGCACTGCGCGAACGGTTCGACCTGCCGGTGCACCTGCACACCCACGACACCACGGGCGGGCAGATGGCGACCCTCATGGCAGCGATCGCAGCCGGCGTCGACGCGGTGGACGTCGCGAGCGCAGCGATGGCCGGCACGACGAGCCAGCCGTCGATGTCCGCTCTCGTCGCCGGGCTGGAGCACACGGAGCGGGCGACCGCGCTGTCGTTGGACGCGGTGTGCGATCTCGAGCCGTACTGGGCATCGGTCCGCACGCTCTACTCCCCGTTCGAGTCCGGCCTCGATGCACCGACAGGCCGCGTGTACACCCACGAGATCCCCGGTGGACAGCTCTCCAACCTGCGCCAGCAGGCGATCGCGCTCGGGCTGGGGGACCGCTTCGAAGAGATCGAGTCGACCTACGCCGCCGCTGACGCGATCCTCGGACGCCTCGTGAAGGTCACGCCCTCGTCCAAGGTGGTCGGCGACCTCGCGCTACAGCTCGTCGCACGAGGCGCCGACCCGGCGCAGTTCGCCGAGAACCCCCAGGACTTCGACATCCCGGACTCGGTCATCGCGTTCCTCGGTGGCGAGCTCGGCGACCCACCCGGTGGGTGGCCTGAGCCGTTCCGCACGAAGGCGCTCGCGGGGCGGACCGTGCGCGGGGGCGTGGTCGACCTGTCGGACGACGACCTGCAGGACCTGGCCGGTGCGTCGAGCGTGCGGCGTGATCGTCTCAACCACCTGTTGTTTGCCGGGCCGACGAAGGATTTCCTGGCGACACAGGCTGCGTTCGGCGACCTGAGCGTGCTGGACACGTCGTCGTACCTCTATGGTCTGCAGGCTGGTGACGAGCTGGAGATCGCTCTCGAGCGGGGGGTTCGGCTGCTCGTCGGGCTCGAGGCCGTCGGTGAGGCGGACGTCCGTGGGATGCGGACCGTGATGTTCACGCTGAACGGTCAGATCCGTCCGATCCAGGTGCGTGACCGGGGGATCGACGTGGACTCGAGCGACGTCGAGAAGGCTGATCCGGGTGCGCCGGGGCACATCGCTGCGCCGTTTGCCGGTGCGGTCACGCCGTGCGTCCAGGAGGGACAGCGGGTCGAGCCTGGTCAGACTGTCGCGACCGTCGAGGCGATGAAGATGGAGGCTGCGATCACGACGCCTGTCGGGGGAGTCGTGCAGCGGCTGGCGATCGGTGCCGTGCAGCAGCTCGAGGGCGGCGACCTCGTCCTGGTCATCACGTGAGAGGGGCGTCGCCTCGTGGTGCGGTGGCGCGCGATCTGCAGCGCGCCTAGCGTGAGTGCCACACACTGACGGAGGACACGATGAACGAGAGCTCGACGTCCGAGGCATTGCAGGCACCGGGTACAGGCGCAGGGTCCGGTTCGTCTGGTGATCGTGCGCGCCAGGTCGCGCACGACCTGCACGACGCGCACCCCGAGTTCGACGAGGTGCCGCTCTTGGAGGACGACGAGACCGTTCCGCCTCGACCGGAGGAAGAGGTCGCTGACATCGCTCGCCAGGATCGTGGCGTCTGAGCCGTCCGGGCGAGCGGTTGCTCAGAGGAGCGGGCTCAGCGGTGTGAGGACGATCTCGCCGAGCTTTGCGACGGGGGAGCGCTGCTCCCACTCTTCGAGGTGGAGCTGACGGCAGTTCGACAGGTCGACGGTGAAGATCTCTTCCATCTGCTGCGCGATGGTCTGGTCGTAGATCGTCATGTTGATCTCGTAGTTGCCTGTCAGGCTGAGCCGGTCGATGTTGGCGGTGCCGATCGTGGTCCACTCGCCGTCGACGGTCGCGGTCTTGGCGTGGACCATCGCGTTGCGGTAGAGCCAGATGGTCACCCCGGCGCGCAGGAGCTTGGAGTACAGGCCTCGTGAGAGCCAGTCCGTGAGGACGTGGTTCGAGGCTTCGGGCACGATGATCCGCACGTCGATGCCGCGCTGGGCGGCTGCGAGGATGACGTCGAGCAGCTCGCGGTCGGGGATGAAGTACGCCTGGGTCAGGTAGATGTGGCTTGTGGCGCGGCGGATGGCTTCGAGATAGATGTTGCGGATCGGGTAGACGCGACGCGCCGGGGCGTTGCGGGCAGCCTGGAATCCTGGGTCCCACAGGTCGGTGCCAGGGGAGGGGATGCTCGGGTGGCCGCTGCGCAGGTTGAGGTTCCAGAAGTCGATGAACGCGCTGGAGAGCTCCCAGGCGGCCGGTCCTTCGATCCTCAGGTGCGTGTCGCGCCACTGGGTCGCGTAGAGCGTGCCGATGTTGTACCCGCCGACGAACCCGATCGTGTCGTCGACGACGAGGATCTTGCGGTGGTCGCGACCGGTGTGCTTGATCGACATGAGCAGGACCTGGGGGCGGAACACCGGGTAGGGGAGAACGTGGATCCCGGCGGGGAACTGGAAGAAGCTGCGGGGGACCACGAGGTTGGCGAACCCGTCGTAGACGAGGAAGACCTCGACGCCGCGTTCGGAGGCTGCGACGAGAGCGTCCTTGAACCGTTGGCCGAGCGCGTCGCCCTTCCAGATGTACGTCTCGAGGAAGATGCGTTCTGTGGCGCCGTCGATCGCTCGGATCATCTCTTCGTACACCTCGACGCCGAACGTGAAGATCGTCGTGGACGTCTCGCCGACCGTCGAGTGCAGAGGCTTCTCGTGCGGGAAGGCAGCCTTGCGTGACTTGGTGCGCTTCTGCCAGTGGTCGAGTGCGACGATGGCGCCGGCGGCGGCCAGCGGAACGACTGCGTAGGCGATGAGCGTCCGCTTGATCGTCAGGCGTGCGAAGGTAGCGGCGCTGAGCTCGAGGTGGTCCACGGGACCGACCATAGACGCAAGTCGCGCGCTCGGCAGGGCGACGCACCAGGGGCCACCGAGGGGAGTCCTCAGAGACCTCCACAACACCGCATAATGTCATAAGATACATTATCGGCGTTTCAGCAATGCGGTCAAAAGGGGCGCTGAACAGGCCCGACAGCCCACGACGGCTGCCGGACGCCCACGCGCATCGCACGCTTCGTACGAAGCGCGCGATCACGCACTGTCACTGCACGCCAGGTTGCTGTCCGGACCGGCAGCAGGGCGACCGACACCCAAGGCCGCGGTCACCGGGCAGCAGGTACCTCGGGCGCAACGTCGTCGCAGTCGCTCCAGGCGCCCTCCGCCGTCGTGAGGTTTTCACCGAGCGTTCCCAGCGCCCCAGGAACCAACATGTAGAACGACCAGACGCCGCGCTTGTCCCGCTCGATCAACCCAGCGTCGACAAGGATCTTCAGGTGGTGCGACACCGTCGGCTGCCCCAGCCCCAGCGGGCCGGTGAGATCCGTGACGTTCGCCTCACCGTTCTCGTGCGCAGCGATCAACGACAGCATTCGCAGACGGGTCGGATCGCTCAGCGCCTTGAACGACCGTGCAAGCGTCGACTCCCCGCTCGTGAACGTCCGAGGCGCTCGCAGCCTCGCCGACCCAGAGGTGGCACCCGTGGGCGCGACGTCGTGTCCTTCTCTTCGCATTCGGACATCTTACGCATTGACCATTCTCGATGCGAACTTCGGTGCGTCATCCGGGCGCATCGTGTGTCTGGCCTGCTGTGGATGGTGCGCTCGACCCACAAGGACCTGTGACCAGCGGCGCAGCAGCTCGTCCGTGACAGGAGGATCGAGCCATGGCACACCACGAGAGCTCCGCACCATCACCGTCGCAGTCGTCGTCGACCAGAGATCCTGATCCCGCGTGGGAGGTGGCGTCGTGCGAGCCGCTCTCGGAGCGGCACTCCCCTGGTCTTCCGGGGAGCGCTCTGACCTCGTCGGACGAGATGCTCGATCATCTCGTGGGTCTCGTCGGGCCAGAGTCGGGTGGTCCTGCATCTGTGTGGATCTCGTTCGTCACCCAGGACGACACGATCTTGCCCGTCGCGATTCCGGTCGAGGATCTTCCGTCGTTTCCTGACGAGCGCACGATGGAGGGGATCTCGGCGCTGGTGCGTTCCGTGGTCGCGGAGAACTTTCCTGGTGCCGCGGCGCTCGTCGCGGTCGTCCGGGCTGGTGGTGGTGACTACGGGGCGCACGAGCGACGGTGGGCGGGAGCGCTGTGGCGGGCGTCCGAGGCCGGCGGGTGGAGCGTGCGTGCGATGGTCGCGGTGGGTGACGGTCGCGCGCGCGTCCTTGTCCGGGAACGGTGCCTGTAGGAGATCGTGAGCAACCTAACCGGTGCGAGGCGGCCCGCTCCCCTGTGCTGAGCGCTACCATGGGAGGGCTGTATGGGTCCGACCCATCGCCGAAGCTCGCCGACATCGTTGTGATGTCCCGGTTTCTGACGCGACCTGAAATCGCATTCACGATACCTTTACGGTCTCGTGGAACACGTGACCGGTTCCGAGCGTTGAACCATCGAGCGTCGAACACTGAGAACCTGTACCGCGATCGAGGACGTATCCGCCGATGAACCTATCGTCCGTGACGTCACCGTCCACACACTCTGGAGGCCCACATGGCAGACCGATCCTTGCGAGGGATGAGCATTGGTGCCAAGAGCATGGAGTCCGACGAGGGCGTCGATTTCGCCCCTCGGTTCCAGGCGCACTACGACTGCCCGAACGGGCACACGATCATCCTGCCGTTCTCGACCGAGGCTGACGTCCCGGTCGTGTGGGAGTGCCGCTGCGGCGAGGAAGCCCTCCTGCGCGATGCCGACCAGCCTGAGCCGAAGTCGGGCAAGCCGCCGCGCACGCACTGGGACATGCTCCTCGAGCGTCGTACCGTCAAGGAGCTCGAAGATCTTCTCGACGAGCGCCTGACTCTTCTGCGTGCTGGAAAGCTTCGCCGCAGCGCCTGATCGTCACGACCGACCGCGCCGCACGCTGTCGCGACTCACAGCCCCTGCTCTTCTCCGGAAGGCAGGGGCTGCGTCGTGCGCGCAGAACGACCACCGAACATCTGACGTACCTGGCGGGCACGCCGGGCCACGCCCCAGGTCGTGACCTTCCACAACGCTTCCTTGACGATCCCTCGGCTCATCTTCGACTCCCCTGCCGTGCGTTCGACGAACGTGATCGGCACCTCGACGATGCGTCCGCCGGCCTGAGCGACCCGCCATGCCATGTCGACCTGGAAGCAGTACCCCTGCGACTCGACGCTTCCGAGGTCGATCGTGCGCAAGGTGGAGGCCTGGAAGGCTCGGAAGCCTCCGGTCGCGTCGCCGAGGTGGAGGCCGAGCGCGAGACGCACGTAGGTGTTGCCTCCGCGGGAGAGCCACTCGCGGTGCCTGGGCCAGTTGACGACTGCGCCGCCGGGGACCCAGCGTGACCCGAGGACCAGAGCTGGTGGTGCTCCGCCCGCGAGCGGAGCGAGGAGCTCGGGAAGGTCTTGTGGGCGGTGCGACCCGTCGGCATCCATCTCGACGAGGGTCGCGTACCCGCGCTCGAGCCCCCAGGCGAACGCGGCGATGTATGCGGTCCCGAGGCCTTGCTTCCCGGTGCGGTGCATGACGAAGACCTGAGGGTCGTCGGCGCTGAGGGCGTCTGCGACGTCTCCGGTGCCGTCGGGGCTCGCGTCGTCGACGACGAGGACGTCCGCGTCCGGCGCGTGGTGGCGGACCCCGGCGACGATCGTGGGCAGGTTCGCACGTTCGTCGTAGGTCGGCACGATCACCAGGACGCGCTGGGGGTGCACCTGCGCGTGGGGTGCGTCGGTCAGGTTCTCGTGTGCATCTGTCATCGTGTGCTCGACTCCGTGGCGAGCGCGGTACGGACCGCGGGTCGTGGGACGGACGGTCGGCCGTCCCGGGTGGGGCGCCGGACGACAGCCAGGACGAGCAGGCCGAGCGCGAGGAGCATGACGAGGCGGGCGGGCCACGGCCCGAGGACCACTGCTGGGGTCATCGAGGTCCGCAGGGCGACGTCTGCGACCAGCTGTTCGGTGGTGAACAGTCCTGTGCGCTCGATGATCGTCCCGTTCGGTGCGACGACGGCGCTGACTCCGACGGTAGAGATCTGGATGGTCGTGCGTCCGGTCTCGATCGCGCGCAGCTGGGTCATCGCCAGCTGTTGGGTGGACTCGTTCGTCGGGCCGAAGGACGCGTTGTTCGTCTGGACGACGAGCAGCTCTCCCCCGGCCTGGATGGATTCCCTCACGAGCTCGTCGTAGGCGACCTCGAAGCAGATGATGTCGCCGACGATGACGTCACGCTCGAGCCGTGGAGACTCGAGTGTGATGATCCCGGGCGTCGTCCCCGGGAGCATGTCTGTGTGGACCAGGTCGACGGCGTCAGAGAACGGGCGGACGAGGTCGCGGATCGGGATGTACTCCGCGAAGGGTGCTGGGTGCTGCTTGGCGTAGCGGTCGACGACACCGACGCCGGCCTCCCACAAGAGGGCGACGTTGTACCGTCCGCCGTCGTCGGGGAACTCTTGGGCGCCGAGCAGGAGCGGCGCGTCCACGGCGCGGGCGGCCCCGTCGATCGCGGCCTCGGCTGCGGCATCGACCTGAGGGTCGATGTCGGTGCCGTTTTCTGGCCACAAGACGATGTCGAGGTATCCCGGGTCGACCTGCTCCAGGAGCGCATGCGTTCCCTGGACGTGGTTGTCGAGGACCTCGCGCCGGATGTCGAAGGCGTCCAGGCCGCCTTTGGCGACGTTCCCCTGGACGGCGCCCACCCGCAGGGTGCCGGCCTCAGACCGGGTGTCGAGCGGCACGATCAGCCCGACGGCGACGATCACTGCCGCGACGATGATCGTCGTGCCGAACGTGAGGACGTCGAGCCGGCGGATCCCGGCGAGCCCGAGGGCGAGCAGGACCGCGACGACGACCGCGGCGAAGGACACCAGGGGCATCCCTGCAACCCATGCGAGCCGACCGATCGGTGACTCTGCCTGGGAGAACGCGATCCTCCCCCACGGGAACCCGCCGAACGGGACGCTGGAGCGTGCGAGCTCGGCGCCCACGAACAAGACAGCGAAAGCACTCACGTGCAGGGTCCGGCTGCGCACCACCACCGGGACGCGACGCACGAACGTCCAGACGAGCGCGACGACCGCGACGAACAACGCTTCGAGGACGCTCAGGGCAGCCCACGGCACGTTCCCGACCGCGTACTGTGCCCAGCCGATGTGCTTGAGGAAGAACACGACCCCCCACACGAACCCCATGAGGAAGTTCCACCACGGGGCGTCACGACTCAGCGCGAGGTAGAGGAGGGACACGCCGGCGATCGCAGCGAGCCAGATGCCGGTGTCCGGGAACCCCAGATCTGTGAGCAGTCCGCCGCTCAGGGCAAACAGGAGGGTCAACCATCGGGGTGTGTGTTGCGCAAGCACCTGTGCAGGCTACGTCACTACGAGACGTGTTCGGGCCTCGGTCCGTCCGGCTGGTCGGTTCGCGTGTCCTTCGTGCCGTCGCACGCTGACGGGCGTGTGACGTTTTCTACTGAACACGCGAACCAACCGATGGTGCACGAACAACGACACCAGCACCGCGAACGGTGCCAGTCCCCTAGATGCCGGGTGAAGTGCAGTGCACACCGAGCAACCTACCCGCTTCTCGCCACGAGGTGTCAATGGCCGCTTCCTGCGGATCCGGGTCCCCGGACCGGTCAACGGCAGAAAACGGCGGGATGGCGAGCGGGTGAACTTTTGAACACGCCGATGGTTGGACAAATCGTGCCCGGGCGTGTCATGGCGCTCGCGGACGGCGTGGGTCGGGTCACTGGTCGAGAACGTCGAAGAGGGTGACGCCGTCGCGCATGGTGTGCAGGCACCGCGGTGCGGTGGCACCTTCGCTGAGGTCGGGCAGCAAGGGGGTCCCGGACCTCGCGTCGGTGCTCCAGGAGGACAGGCCTGGGGCGGCGGACTGGACGCCGAGGTGCTCGGCGCGCCACACGGCGAGGTGTGCGGGGCTGCCCACGCGCAGCTCGCCTGCACCGGTGTGGTCGAGGCCGGCGATGCGCCACCCACCTCGGGTAGCAGCACGGAACGCCGCTCGGGCAGAGATGCGCTGTGCTGGTTGGTGGTGAAGCATCGCGGCGCGCACGGTGGCCCACGGGTCGAGCGGGGTCACGGGCGAGTCGGACCCGAACGCTGTCGGGATCCCGGCTGAGGCCAGCGCCGCGAGCGGGTTCATCGCCGTGGCGCGCTCGCGGCCCAGGCGTGAGGCGTAGAGCCCGTCGGGGGCGCCCCATGCTGCGTCGAAGGCAGGTTGGAGGCTCAGGCGGATGCCGAGGGCGACGAACGTGTCCATCGCTGGGGCGTCGACCATCTCGACGTGCTCGAGGCGGTGCCCTAGGCGGCGCATCGCGCTGCGAACCTGCGCGGAGACGTCGGCTGCTGCGCGCAGACCGTCGAGGGCGGTGTCCAGGGCCCGGTCGCCGATGACGTGGAAGCCGCCCTGGACGCCTGCGGCGGTCACGGCCAGGACGTGATCACGCACGTCGTGCGCATCGAGGTGCAGCGTCCCGGACGTCGTGAGCTCGTCGCTGTAGGGGGCTCGCAGGGCTGCTGTCCGAGCTCCGAGGGACCCGTCGACGCACAGGTCACCACCGATGCCCTGGAGTCCGGGAACGGCTGTGACGAGCTCCTGAGCGTCGTCGGGGGTGCGGCACAGCTCCCCGCGGTAGCCGACGACGAGCGGCAGGGCGCTGCTGGGGTCGCGTGTCAAGGCCAGCAACGTCGCGAGCCCTTCCCGTGTGTCGATCCCGGGTGCACTGTTCTCGTGGACTGCCACCACTCCCCTGGCGGCGGCCGCCTGGAGGGCACGGACGTACATCGCGTCGCGTCGCTCGGCGGTGATGGCGCGTGCGTGGTGGCGAGCAGCGGTGTTGGCGTCGAGGGTGACGAACCCGTCGTCGTGCCATCCGGGCAGGCCGCGGAGCCCGGCGAGGTCAGCGAACCGGCTCGAGGCGACCCCGCAGTGCACGTCCGTGCGGGCCGCGTACACCGGTGCGCCGCCGGTTACGGCGTCGATCTCGGTCATGGTGAGCGGCCGCGGGTCCTCCCACGTGCTCTCGTCCCACCCGTGGGCGAGGACCACGTCGCCGCGGGGCGTCGTGCGGGCACGGACCGCGAGCGCGTCGAGGGCGCTCGCGCGCAGGGAGCGTCCGGGTGTGGGCAGTGCACCGGCTGAGAGGTCGAGTCCTTCGTCGGCGAACGCTGTCTCGAGGATGTGGACGTGCGAGTCGACGAACCCGGGGGTGACGAGGGCGCCGGCGAGGTCGATGACGCGGTCGGCGCGGTCGGCGAAACCGTCAGCGGTGTCGTCGGCCCCGAGCCAGGACACCACCCCGTCGTCGACGAGCAGCGCCTCAGCGAACGGGTCTGCGGGTGAGTGGATGATGCCGTTGCGGAAGAGGATCGAGGTCACGACCGCCACGATATGTCACGCCTACACGCTCGAGTACGCGACTACCCCGCGTCGTAGGGAGGCGATGGCTTTGTGTGCTGTGGTTCGCATCTGTTCCTGTGGTGCCGCTTTGGTCAGCTGGTCGAGGACGTCGATGACCTGCTTGCACCAGCGGACGAAGTCTCCGGCGGCGAGCTCGGTGTCTTTGAGGACGACGTCGAGGCTGCGTCCGGTGGACCAGCGGTGCACGGCTTCGACGAGGCCGAGGTCGAGCGGCCCGGTCGCTTCGATCCGGTGGGCGGCCTCGATGTCGTCGATCTCGGACCACACCTGCACCGTCGCGTCCAGTGCCCGGGCCAGGACGCCGGTGGGTCCGCCTGGGACGCGGGGTTCTGCTCCGGTGTCCCTGCGTGCTGAGTACACGAGGGTGGAGACGGCTGCCGCGAGGCCGGCGGGGTCGAGGGTCTCCCACGTGCGCCGTCGGATGCACTCCGAGAGCAGCAGGTCGCTCTCGGCGTAGAGCCTGCGCAGCGTCTCCCCCGGTGCTGTGACGAGGGTCTCGGAGTCTTCTCCGGGTACGAGATACCCCAGCGATCCGAGGATGTCGCAGATCCGGTCGAAGACCTTCGCGATCGATCCTGTCCGCCCCTCGATCCGGCGCAGCAGAGCACGGTGCTCGGCTTCGAGCTTGGTCCACCGTTCGGCCCACCGTGCGTGGTCTTCTCGGTCAGGGCACCCGTGGCACGGGTGAGCGCGCAGCTCGGAGCGCAGACGAGCGAGCTCTGCGTCGTCTCCTGAGGATCCACGACCTGCTGCCCCTGGCCGCACGCCTCCACGCCTGGTGTTCTTCCCTCTCCCTGCCCTGGCCCCACCAGCGTGGTCGTCGATCGATCCGAGCGCGGTGCGCAACGACCCGACGAGCTCCTTGCGAGCCGCGGGGTTGCGCGGGTTGAACCCCTTCGGGATGCGCACCTCGGAGACCGCCCGCACGCCCTGGGGCACGTCAGCGAGCGTGAGCTTCTTCACCTGGCGCTCGCTCGTGAGGATGGTCGGGCGCGGACCGTCGAAGCCCGAGTCCTGTCCTGGGTCGAGCACCACCGCATACCCTGCACGACGCCCCGACGGGATCTCGATGACCTCACCGCGGCGCAACCGTGACAGCGCCGAGACGACCGTGGCCCGCTGCTCGTTCGACGACCGTTTGGACAGCTCTGCTTCACGTGCCGAGATCCGGCGCCGCAGCCGCGCATAGTCACTGAAGTCGCCCTGGTCGCACTGCATCGCCCGCGCATACCCCTCGAGCGCCTCACCATGAGCGGTGCTCTGACGAGCGAGCCCCACCACGCCACGGTCGGCCTGGAACTGCGCGAACGACGTCTCCAGGACGTCCCGGGCGCGCTCGCGGCCTACCTGGGAGACGAGGTTGACGGCCATGTTGTAGGTCGGTGCGAAGCTGGACTTGAGGGGGTAGAGGCGTTTGGACGCCAGTCCGGCGAGGGCGGCGGGGTCGAGGCCGGGGTGGTCGACGACGACGGCGTGACCTTCGACGTCGATGCCGCGTCGTCCGGCGCGCCCAGTGAGCTGGGTGTACTCCCCTGGTGTGATGTCGACGTGGTTGGATCCGTCCCACTTGACGAGCTTTTCGAGTACGACGCTGCGGGCGGGCATGTTGATGCCCAGTGCGAGGGTCTCGGTGGCGAAGACGACCTTGACGAGCCCGGCGCTGAAGAGTCGCTCGACGGTCTCTTTGAACAGCGGGAGCATCCCGGCGTGGTGGGCGGCGACGCCGCGGCTCAGGGCGTCGAGCCAGCCCCAGTAGCCCAGGACGGTGAGGTCTTCGGACCGGATGGCTGCGCACCGGTCTTCGACGATCTCGCGGATGCGCACTTCTTGCTCGGGGGTGGTCAGGCGCAGTCCTGCTGCCAGGCACTGGGCGACGGCTCCTTCGCACCCGGCGCGGGAGAAGATGAAGAAGATCGCTGGCAGGAGGTCTGCTTCGTCGAGGGCGGTGACGGTCGCGAAGCGGGGTGGGCCGCGGCGCCCGGTGTGCTGGGGGCCGGCGGGGCGTTGCCCGCGCGGTCCTCCACGGCTGCCGCCCCGCCCGTGCCCCCCGCGCCCTGGGCTGGTGAACGCGTCGCTGCTGCGGTGGTCGCTGGCCTGTCGCATGATCGCGAGCAGGTCGGGGTTGATGGGTGGGTGGGTTCCGGGGTCGGTCGGGTCGACCGCGTGGGCGTAGAGATCCAGGAGCCCGCCCGGGTTGGTCCCGCGCCCGGAGACCACGACGTGCTGGGACAGTGGCACGGGCCGGTGCTCGCTCACGACGACGGCTGTGTCGCCGCGCACCATCTCGAGCCAGTCGCCGAACTCTTCTGCGTTGGAGACGGTCGCGGACAAGGACACGAGCTGGACGTCGGCGGCCAGGTGGATGATGACCTCTTCCCACACGGCGCCACGGAACCGGTCGGCGAGGTAGTGGACCTCGTCCATGACGACGAACCCGAGGCCGTCGAGCGTCGAGGAGCTTGCGTAGAGCATGTTGCGCAGGACCTCGGTCGTCATGACGACGACGGGCGCCTCACCGTTGATGGTGGTGTCACCGGTGAGCAGGCCGACGTTCTGAGCCCCGTAGCGACGCACGAGGTCGGAGTACTTCTGGTTGCTCAAGGCCTTGATCGGTGTGGTGTAGAACGCTTTGCGCCCACCGGTGACGGCCAGGTGGACGGCGAACTCACCGACGATGGTCTTGCCTGCCCCGGTGGGCGCTGCGACGAGGACACCTTGCCCTCGTTCGAGCGCCTCGCACCCCTCGACCTGGAACGTGTCGAGCTCGAAGTCCAGGGTGCGTGAGAACGCCCCGAGCTGAGACTTCTCGCGTGCTGCGCGCTCGCGGGCTAGGGCGTAGCGCTCGGCGGGGCTGGGGTCGGCGTTGTGGTGGGACCGTGCTGGGGTGACCATGCGTCCAGCGTAGGGGCGTGGCGCGGTCCACACCTCACGCGAGACCTCACGCGAGCAGGTGCAGGATCCCGGGGTGGATGTCGGCGCGCAGGGGGACGCGTCCGACGGGTTCTCCGTCGGCGAACGCGACGGGTGGGGTGGCTCCGGTGGTGGTGGCCTCGATCGTGACGCTGGTGGCGTGCGTGATGGTGACGGCGCGGTGGCGTGCGTGACGTCCGGTGTAGATGCCGGGGAAGATGCGCAAGATGCTCGTCCGGGACAGGGGGCCGGCGTGGACGACGTGCAGGAGCCCGTCGTCGACCTGGGCGTCGGGTGCGATGCGCAGCCCACCACCGAAGCGGGGCGCGCTGGAGACAGCGACGAGGGTAGCGAGCGTCTCGCGGGTGGTCCCGTCGATCGTGATGCGGTACCCGTAGGGGGCGAAGGTGCGCAGGCACGCCAGGACGGCGCGTAGGTACCGGCCGTGACCGCTGGGCCACCGGTAGGTGTTCGCCGTGGCGTTGATGGCGGCGTCGATGCCGACGGAGAGGGTCCCGGCGTACCACGTGCCGGTGAGCGGGTCGGGCGCTCGCGGGGTGGGAGGCCCGGGTGCTTTCTGGGGTGGTTGCTGGGGTGCGGTGATGGGTGTGGGGGGTGGTGGTGCGGTGACGTGGACGGCGTCGACGCATCGGGTGCCCGTGGTCAGGGCTGTGCACACGGTGCTCAGGGCGCGTTCGGTGTCGTGCAGGGGGAGCCCGAGTGCGGCGGCGAAGTCGTTCCCGGAGCCGACGGCGACGATGCCGAGCGGTGTGCGGGTCGCGACGACGGCGTTGACGCCGAGGTGGACCATGCCGTCGCCGCCGACGACGACGAGCGCGTCGATCCCGTCCGAGCACGCGTCGCGCGCCTGGGTGAGGGCGAGGGCACCGGTGGGTGCGGAGAGATCGATGACGTCGTGGCCGGCAGCTGTGAGGAGCTGTGCGGTGCGCTCCCCTGCCCGGCGCCCGCGTCCGTGCCCTGCGGTCGGGTTGACGACCAGACCGATCCGCCGGGCAGCAGATGGTCTCGCGGTGGGCGCGGAGCTCTGGGGTGGGTGGCTCTCGGGCGGGGGCACGCGATCAGACCTCGTACCCGGCGATCTCGGCGTCGAACGCTGCGGTGCGCTTGTCCGCCCGCCTGTCGTGCAGGACGCACACGCCCAGCGCCATGAAGTACAGCAGGCAGATGGGCAGGGCGACGAGGATCATCGTCAGGGCGTCAGGGGTCGGCGTCATGACGGCAGCGAACCCGAACGCGATGACGATCGCCCACCGCCACCCGCGCGCCCACGTCTCGGCGCGAACCATGCCGAGAAAGTTGACAGCCACCATGACGACGGGCATGACGAACGCGATACCGAACGCGAGCAGCAGACGCATGACGAACCCCAGGTACATCTGGGCGTCCTGAAGGTTCGTGGAGTCCTTGGGCAGGAAGTCGGTCAGGATCCGCACGGCGTGCGGCAGGACGAGCCATGCCAGGCCCGCCCCGGACAAGAACAAGGGCACCGCCGCACCGACGAACCCGACGGTGTACCGCTTCTCGCGCCCCGTCAGCCCCGGCGTGATGAACGCCCACAGCTGGTACAGCCACCAGGGGCTCGTTCCTAGGACGCCGATGAACACAGCGATCTTGATCTTCATGTCGAGCGCGGTCGCCATGCCACCGAAGTTGATCGAGACGACCTGGTTGCGGCGCGCCGCCGCATCGAGGATGGGCTGCTGCAGCAGCTGGAACACCGGGTCGTACAGGAACCACCCGGCGACCGCACCCACCGCCACACCGACCGCACCGAGGAAGAGCCGCTTGCGCAGCTCGAGCAGGTGCGCTCGCAGGGGCATGCGCCCCTCGCCGTCGCTGCGCCGGGTGCGTCCGGGCGCCGTGCGCGGTGTTCCTCGCGCCACCTCAGACCTTCGGCGGGGTCGTGCTCTCCGGCGAGGAAGCGGGACCGGTCCTCGTCGCAGGGTTCGTCGTGTCTAGCGGTATCGCCGGACCACCCGCTGCGGGTGCCCCGGGCACGGGGTTCGCCTGCGGCTGCTGGTACGTCTGCGGCTGGACGGGCGCAGGGGCGTCGTCCTCGTTGAGCTCCTTGATCTCCTTCTTGAAGATCTTCAAGGACTGACCCACGCTCTTCGCGAGGTCGGGCAGGCGCTTTGCACCGAAGAGCAGCAGGAGGATGACGATGAAGACGAGCCAGTGGATCGGCTTGAGTGCACCCATGGGTGAACCTCCGGTGTGTCAGGTGCTCAGGTGAAGTACGTGAACAACGATCGTAGACGCTCGTGCGTGCACCGAGCGTGAGCGCACCGTACCCACGCCTGGTGAACAGCAGATGACACGCTCGACCGCCCCGACCCCGACCGCCACCGCACCCGCGCGATCCCTGCGACCGTCGCGGGTCAACGGTCGATCATCCGCCATGCGGCATACCGCGACGCATGCTGCGACCGCCGCGAGAGCGCCCGACCCCGCCGCACGCCACGACGCTCCTGCACGAGAGCGACCAGCTCGCCACGCTCCCGCCCGACATCCACGCCACGGCCCACACCTGCAGCGCTCGCAGCGATCCGCTCCTGCACCCGACCCGGTGCACCTGCGGCCGCAACCCCCAACCCGTCCAGGGCACGCGTGAGCGCCTTGACCTTGCGCCACAGGGACCGCCCGAGGAAGAACGCCCCCGTGAGCGAGCCGACGACCAGGGCGCACCAGATCCAGAACCACATGGACGCGAGCCTAACGGTCCGTGCCCACGCCGCGACCGGCACCACCCGCACCACCACCCGCACCACCGGCCGGACCCTGGTCGGCGCTCGCGGGCTCGAGCATGTCGAGCGCGGCGTACTCGGCGAGGGCACGGTCGGCTGCGTCGGCGACGTCGCGCAGGACGTCGGGCGGGTCGACGGCCACGACCTCACGGGCGTTGCGCAGCAGGAGGTGGCGCAACCACATGGCGTTGCCGACCCGCAGCGTCACGACGAAGTCTGATCCGTCGAGGGTCCGCACGGACTCCACGGGCACCTGTTCGGCGATCCAGCGTGCACGGCTCGTGAACGTGATCTGCGCGACGGTCCCGGTCGTGGGCCGGTACGTACCAGGCGCGGGAACGCGCGTGGCTGTGCGGGTCCCGTGCTCGGGGAGCACGTCGGCGGACAGGATGCGGTCGGTGCGGAACGTGCGTTCTGCGTGCGCTGACGTGCACCACGCGTGCAGGTAGGTGAAGTCGTCGGAGGGCAGGAGGCGGATGGGTTCGACCACCCGGGTGGAGGTGACGTCGGCGTTGTTCACGTACTCGATGCGCAGGAGCCGGTGCGTGGCGAGCGCACGCGTCACGGCTGCCAAGACCTGCGGGGACGCATCGACCGCCACCCGCACGTCGAGCGCCGCCGCCCCCTCCCCCGACGCCGCAGTGAGCTTTGCCAGCGCCGAGCCGACGACCGCAGCCTGCTCAGGATCCCCCGCCTGGGCGACGACCTCGCTCATCGCCCGCAGGGCGGCGATGAGCGTGATCGCCTCCCGGGTCCCCAGCCGCAACGGACGCGTCATGCCGCGCGAGCTCGTCAGGTGCACGATGCCCCGTTCGATGGAGTCGGCATCGAAGTCGATGAGGTCCTCAGGCCAGTACCCCGGCGTCCCCGAGATCCACAACGTGTCCACGTCCGCAAGGATCTGCTTCGCGCTCACCCCGAACCGGCGCGCCAGGTCCTCCACCGGCACCGGACCGCTCGTCTCCAAAAAGCTCACCAGCCCGACCAACCGCACGAACCGTTCCGACGCCCGCTCAGCCACGGTGATCCCCCTCGACGCGCTCAGAACCCTCGACCGCCCCAGCACCGGTCACCCCAGTACCGTCCGCCCCGTGCCCACCCGACCCGCGCAGGCTCGCAGCCCTGCGCAACCGGTCCAGCACCGCCACCCGCAGCGCGCCCGGCTCCACCACCACGACCGCATCACCGTAACCAGCGATGTCGTCCGCCATCACCTCGAACGACGAATACGCCACCGCAACCATCTCCCGCCCCGCCACCGCAACACCCGACACCGCAGGCACACCGTGCGCTCGCAGTGCGCTCGCCCGCTCAGGCAGGAGCGCAAGGAGTGCGACCTCATCGAGCTCGGGGGCTCTGCGCCCGACGAGCGCGTCGACGTCGATCGTCGTCGGGACCTCGTACGCGCCCTCGTCGCCGCGTGCGCGCACGAGCCCCTCGATGCGGTTGAGACGGAACGCCCGGGGGGCGTCCCGGTCCTGGTCGTGCCCGAGCAGGTACCACCCACCTGCACGGACTGCGACCTTCCACGGTTCGACGCGACGCACCCGCACCTCGCCCGTGCTCGCAGCCCGGTAGGTGAACGTGACCACCCGGCGAGCGACGATCGCGTCGAGCAACGGCTCGTACGCACCCGCACCGGCCCGCACCCGCGGCGCCAACCCAGCCACCGAGTCCGTCCCCTCTCCCCCGCCCGGCACAGCACGCAGCTTTGTCACAGCACGAGAGGTGTCCACCTGCAACGCGCTGTCCTGCCAGAACTGCGCCGCAAGAGAGAGCACACCCAGCTCAGCAGGCGTCAGATCGATCTCCGCGAGGGCATACGCATCCTTGTCGATGCGATACCCCGCATCCTGAGCGTGCCCACCACCGTCGACCGTGACGATCGGCACACCCATCTCACGCAACACATCCTTATCCCGCTCGAACATGCGTTCGAACGCTTCAGGGGTCGGGGCATCGTCATACCCAGCAACCGACGAACGAACCTGCGCCTTCGTCATCCGCGCAGGAGCATTCATCAAAGCGATCACCAAGTTGAGCAGCCGAGCTGCAGGGGGCGTCTGAGGAGGCATCGCCCTAACGCTAGCGTCGAGTAGCGTTGGCGCGGTGATGACGCGACGCACAGCACGGGTGGTATCGCTCGGGCGACGCTGGGACGGTGCACAAGAACTCACCGTCGAGCTCGACCACACCCCACCAGACCCACCACCGCACCACACCGTGCGCGCCCTCGCCTACCCCACCCTCGTCGGAGACCCCCACCCCGGCGACACAGTCCTGCTCAACACCACCGCACTCGACCGCGGCCTCGGAACCGGCGGCTACGCCCTCGTCATCGCCGTCCTCCCACCACCCGACCAGCACCACACCACACCCACCACCCAGCCCGACACCCGACCCAGCGCCGGCCACCTCGTCAAAGCCCGCTACACACCCCACCAGACCATGGTCCTCGGCGTCGACGAACAAGAATCACCCCACCACCACCTCCTCCGCGACGCAGACACCCTCGACAACATGCCCGTCATCGTCGCCGACCTCCACTCCGCACTCCCCGCCATCATCGCCGGCGCACGCCACACCGCCCACGAACACGGCAGACCCACCCCCCGCATCACCTACGTCATGACCGACGGCGGCGCACTACCCGCCTGGTTCTCCCGCACCATCTCAGGCCTCCGCGACGCCGGATGGCTCGACGCCTGCATCACCGTCGGCCAAGCATTCGGCGGCGACCTCGAAGCCGTCACCACCCACACCGGCCTCCTCGCCGCACACCTCATCACCCACGCCGACATCACCATCGTCACCCAAGGCCCCGGCAACCTCGGCACCGGCACCCGATGGGGCTTCTCCGGAACCACCACAGGCGAAACCATCAACGCCACCAGCACCCTCAACGGCCACCCCATCGCCTCCCTGCGCATCTCCGGCGCCGACCCCCGCCCCCGACACCACGGAATCTCCCACCACTCACTCACCGCCTACACCCGCGTCGCCCTACGCCCCGCAGACATCCCCCTCCCCACCCTCGCCACCACCCCCACCACCTTCACCACCACAGACCACGACCCCCACCACCTCGACACCCTCATCCACCACCAAGCCACACCCCTCACCACCTGCCCCGCCCACCACACCCTCATCCCCCTCGACGCCACCCCAGCGCTCGCAGCCGCACTCGAACACACCCCCGTCCCCCTGTCCACCATGGGACGCGGACTCACCCAAGACCCCGCAGCATTCCTCGCAGCCGCGCTCGCCGGCACCCACGCAGCCACCCTCCTGAGCTAGAGCACCCCCACACCGATGAACACCACAACCACACCCGCGCGCACCACCCCGCACACACCGCTCACCCCCCTCCTGCTCACACCCCTCCTCATCCTCCTCATCCTCATCGGATCAGCCCTCTCCACCCCCTGGCAGACAGACCGCACCACCGCCTCAGACCCCGTTCCACGCCCCACCCCGACCGAGAACGCCACACCACCACGCACCCCACCACCCACCAGCGAGACCGACGACCCACCCCTCGACCCCACCACCACCCTCCTCATCCTCGGCACAGCCCTCACCGCCGCGATCATCGCCTACCTCCTCTACCGCACCGTCAAGAAGATCCGCCACACGACACTCCCCCAACAAGGCCGACCACACACCGCACGATCACCCGGCGACACCACCGAGCACGCAGCCGTCACCACCACCCCCGAGCTCCGCACCGGCATCGAGACCGCAACCGCCCGCCTCCACGGCGCAACCACCTCCACCGACGCGATCATCGCCGCATGGCTCGCCCTCGAAGAAGCCGCCGAAGCCGCCGGCACCACACACACCGCCGCACAAACACCCACCGAGCTCACCGTCGCCGTCCTCACCACAACCCCAGCCTCACCCGAGACGATCACCAACCTCCTGCACCTCTACCACCGCGCACGCTTCACCACCACACCCCTCACCCCCCACGACGTCGTCGACGCCCACACCTACCTCGCCGACCTCGCCCACGCCCTCACACCCACCACCACCAACCCAGAGACCACCACCCCATGAGGCGCCTGCTCACCTACACCGCCATCGAGCTCGTCACCCTCACCCTCCTCCAGCACGAGCTCAACCTCGACCCCACCCACCTCGCCATGCTCACCCTCAGCACCCTCGCCCTCACCATCACAGCCACCCCCACCCACGCACCCACCACACACCCCCGCTGGCCCCGCACCAGCCGCGACCGCCGCCCAGGATCCCGCGACGACGTCGCCTCCCTCGCCTGGACCTTCTTCGGCCGCGACGGCACCATCACCGCCCAAGCACTCCGCACCACACGCACCATCGCCGCCACCCGACTCCACGCACACGGCGCCAACCTCTACGACCCCGACGACACCACCACCTGCCGCACCCTCCTCGGCCCACACGCCCACCACCACCTCGACCCCACAACCCCCACCACCACCCCACGCCCCAGCGTCACCGAGCTCGCCCGCATCATCACCACCCTCGAAAACCTCACACCACCCACCGACACACACCCGCACACAAGGACCACCACCACATGACCACCCAACCCCCCACACCCACACCACTCACCGTCCCCGAGATCGCACACCACACCACCCGCATCCTCACCGAGGTCTCCACCGTCGTCGTCGGCATGACCGACGCACTCCGAACAGCGCTCGCAGCGATCCTCGCCGGCGGCCACGTCCTCTTCGAGGACGTCCCCGGCCTCGGCAAGACCCTCGCCGCGCGCAGCCTCGCCACCGCACTGGGACTCGACTTCGCGCGCCTGCAGTGCACGCCAGACCTCCTGCCGTCAGACATCACCGGGTCCTCCGTCTACGACCCCGCCACCCGGACGTTCGAGCTCCGGCGCGGCCCCGTGTTCACCGGGCTCTTCCTCGCCGACGAGATCAACCGCACCGCCCCCAAGACGCAGTCGGCACTCCTGGAAGCCATGGCCGAGCGCCAGGTCACCATCGACGGGACCACCCACCAGCTCGCGCTCCCGTTCCACGTCATGGCCACGTCCAACCCCGTCGAGTACGAGGGCACCTACCCGCTGCCCGAGGCCCAGCTCGACCGCTTCATGGTCCGCCTCGCCGTCGGCTACCCCGACGCCGCCGGCGAGACCGACATCCTGCGTCGCCGCCTCGACCGCCAGCACGAGACAGCGACCGTCACCGCGGTCGTCGACTCCCAGACCGTCCTCGCGATGCAGTCCGGCATCGAGCAGGTGCCCGTCGACCCCGACGTCGTGCGCTACTGCGTCGACCTCGCCGCAACCACCCGACACCTCGCGGAGCTCGAGGTCGGCGCCTCCCCCCGCGGCTCCCAGACCCTCCTGCTCGTCGCCCGCGCCCTCGCCGTCATGGACGGACGCGACTACGTCCTGCCCGAGGACGTCAAAGCCGTCGCAGTCCCCGTCCTCGCCCACCGGCTCACCCTCAGCCCCGGCTCCTGGGCCAGCGGACAACGCACCGACGACCTCGTCCGCAAGCTCCTCGACCGCGTGCCTGGACCCACCACCGTCCCCGACCGCCAGCCCACCTCCGCCCGATGACCCCACCCTCACCCTCACCACCGTGGCGCCGCGACAGCTCCCTCCTCCTCATGGCCGTCACCGGGATCGCGTTCGCCACAGCAGGGCTCCTCCTCGCGCGCCCCCACCTCGTCGCCATCGCCACACCGCTGCTCCTCGGCGTCACCTGGAGCGCATGGAACCGCCCCGACGGACCAGTCCATGTCACCACCAGCTCGACCACCACGACGCTGCGCAGCGACGAGCTCGACACCACCCTGACCATCACCGCACCCCCAGGCGCCACCATCGCCCGCGTCCTCGTCGCCAGTCCCGGCACAGCCCGCACCGAGACCATGGTCCACATCGACAGGACCCGCGACCTGCGCGTCACCACACCCTCCGTCCGGACAGGGACCCGCGAGCTCTTCACCACCGACCTCATCGCCACCAGCACCCACGGCGGATGGCACAACGGCATCCACCACGTCCAGCCCGAGCACGTCCTCGTCCTCCCTGCAGCACACCGCACCACCGCGCTCCCCGTCTCAGAGCACCTGCGCGGCCTCACCGGCGAGCACCGCTCACGCCGGCTCGGAGACGGCAGCGAGCTCCGCGACATCGCCCCCTACAACCCCGGCGACCCCCTCCGGCGCATCGACTGGCGCGTCACAGCACGTCGATCCCCCGACGCCGACCACCTCTACGTCCGACGCACCTACGCCTCCGCCGAAGCCTGCGTCGTCCTCGCCGTCGACTCACGTGACGACGTCGGACCCGAGATCGCCACCTGGGGATCCTTCGGCGCAGTCCGCCCCGACCAGCAGACCTCCCTCGACATCGCCCGCGAGGCCGCCGCCACCATCGCCCGGGCCGTCATCGACGCAGGAGACCGCGTCGGCCTCGAAGACCTCGGACGCCTCCACACCCCCGTCCCGCTCGCCGGCGGCAAACGCCACCTCCAACGCATCTACCACGCGCTCGCGCTCTCCCAGCCCCACGGTGCACCGCGCATCCGCGAACGCGCCCCACAGGTCCCCCACGGTGCACTCGTCTACCTCTTCTCCACCTTCCTCGACGACAGCTCCGTCACCATCGCCCACCAGTGGCACGCCCACGGACACCGCGTCATCGTGATCGACACCCTCCCCACCGAAGACTTCTGGGGACTGAGCGAACGAGAGCATCTCGCCTGGCGCCTCACCGAGATCGCGCGACAAGACCGCCTCACCGCACTCATCAGCAACGGCATCACCGTCTTGCGATGGACCGACCCCACCACCCGCGCCGCACTCCAGGCCACGGCCCGTGAACGCAGGCCCCGACGATGAGCCGCACCCCCCGCACCGACGTCGGGCCGTCCACCCACATCCACACCGGCCCCACCGTCCCTGCCTGGACGCTCCACGCGGGCCTCGCCGTCGCGGCAGCCGGAGCCGTGTGCGCCGCAGCCGCAGGGACGACGCTCGACACGTCCTCGCTCCTGCTCCTCCTCGCAGGCCTCCTCCTCGCCATCGCTCACGCCGCCCGGCGACCGACCCTCGTCCCGACAGTCGCCGCACTCGTCGCGACAGGCCTCGCCTGCATCGTCGTCCTGCCGGCCGCCGACACGTGGCGCATCCCCCTGATCATCGTCTGCGTCCACGCACTCGTCAGGCTGTCCTGGTTCACGTCCAGCTCTAGGCCCGGCGGACGCATCGAGGTCGACGTCCTGCGCCGAGAAGGACGCACCTTCCTCGTCCTCGACCTCGCAGGCCAAGCCGTCGGGCTGCTCGCACTGGCCCTTACCGAGCTCGACGCCGACGGTCGGCTCGGACACAGCGGAGCGCTCGGCATCGTGGGAGCCGTCGCGCTCTTCGGGCTCGCTGTGCTCGTGCGTGGCCCGCGTTCGCGGGTCGCGTAACTTCTGCGCCGAACGGGGTCGACGTGCACGATGGGAGCGTGGCAATCCACCACCTCGAACTCATGGAGGAAGCACTCATGGCGACCCGCAAACAGCTGCCCAAGTACACCGTCCCGACCCTCACGCCCGACGAAGGCGCCCAGGTCGCCGAGGTGCTCCAGCTGCGGCTCCACGCGCTCAACGATCTTGCACTGACGCTCAAGCACGTCCACTGGAACGTCGTGGGCCCGCACTTCATCGCCGTCCACGAGATGCTCGACCCGCAGGTCGACGCCGTCCGCGCGATGGTCGACGCGATCGCTGAGCGGATCGCCACCCTCGGCGCAGCCCCCAGCGGCACGCCAGGTGCGATCGTCGCCGCGCGCACGTGGAACGACTACTCCCTCGGTCGCGCCACAGCGATCTCCCACCTCGGCGCGCTCGACGAGGTCTACCAGGGCGTCATCACCGGCCACCGCACGGCAGCGACGGACGTCGAGGAGCTCGACGACGTGACCAACGACCTGCTCGTCGGGCACCTCCACGAGCTCGAGCTCTTCCACTGGTTCGTCCGAGCACACCTCGAGTCCGCCGGCGGTGCACTGAGCACGGCAGGAGCGACGACAGAGAAGGACGCCGCACAGCAGGCGACGAGCGCTACCGAGTAGCGAACCTCGCTCCACGAGAGAGGCCTTCGTCCAGCAGGATCACCTGCCGGACGACGGCCTCTTCCGTGCCCGCGGGGGTACGCTCGCCCGCGTGACCTCAGCGACAGAGCCTGCCCTCAGCGGGCGAGAGCTGGAGCTCCAGTCGACCGTCGCGGGCCACGCGGCCTTCGACCTCGTGGTCAAGCGGTCCCGCTTCGTCACCTCGCTCACCCACGTCGCCAGCATGGACGAGGCCGAAGCCACGATCGCGGAGGCCCGCCGGGACCGCTGGGACGCCCGTCACCACTGCGTCGCCCTCGTGGTGGGGCCGCACGCCGAGATCGCACGGTCCACCGACGACGGCGAGCCTGCGGGCACAGCAGGCATGCCTATGGCCGAGGTGCTCCGCCGCCACGAGCTCACCGACGTGGTGGCCGTCGTCGCGCGGTACTTCGGCGGTGTGCTCCTGGGCACCGGTGGCCTCGCCCGCGCCTACGGCGCAGCGGTCGAGGGTGCGGTCAGCGCAGCGCAGGTCGTGCGGCGTCGTCTCGTCGACCGCGTGACCGTCTGCTCACCGCACGAGAGCGCCGGGCGCACCGAGCACTTTCTGCGGGACTGGTCCACGGCGCACGAGGCCGTCGTCGTCGGGGTCACCTACACGGGAACGGCGGTCCTCGAGATGCTCGTCCCGCCCGACGTCCGGGCGCGGCTCGACTCCGACCTCGCGTCGTTCAGCGCCGGGAGGCTCACGACGGAGACCGTCGGCCCCGAGATCATGGACGTCCCCACGCAGTGAGCCCCAGGACGCAGACCCCACCGCTCGCGTCCGGTCACCACGACCATCCACGAGCACCGAGCTCCAGCTCCTGGTGCATCCGGTGCTCCTCGTCCACAGACCATGGAGCAGGCAGCGCGCCGGGCTGCGGGCGAGCGTCGTCGTTCGGCGGCGGGACAGGTTCCGCAGCGTCGAGCCCAGCGAGCCGGCACGCCTCGGACAAGAGCGCGTCATACGCATACTGAGACGCTCTCAGGTGGTGCGCGACCGCGATCTCGTGCGCCCCCCGCTCGAGCGACTGGATCTCTCGCGTGATCGCCGCGAGCCGGAGCTGGAGCCGGAGCGCGACGAACGGGTCGGGATCACCGGGGGCGAAGAGACGCTGGTGCATGCTGCGCGGCAGGAACGGTCGGGAGATCCCAGCCCGGAGGCGCGTCGATCTTCTGGACGACCAGTCGCGTGTCACGAGGTCGACAGCCCACCAGAAGCACACGACGACGGACACGAGGATGGAGATCGACAACATGGGTGTTCCTCCGCGCTGAGGTGGCTCCAGCGTAGGCCAGTCTCCCGAGCGTCGCCGAGCAGCAGATCGACTCAGCCTCGTACCGGAGACCACCGAGCGCCGTAGCGCCGCGTCAACCCGGTCGGCTGGAGCTCTGCGAGTGCTCTTGTCGTCGCACAGACGTGGTCCGCGGTGCGTCGTGCGTGAGCGTCGTCGTCTGCCGTGAACCGGACGGTGATCCGTGCCTCGCCCGACACGACGGCGACGTCGAACGCTTCGACCGTCGCGAGCTCACGAGCGGCGGCCGCGGCAGCGGGCAGGAGGTCTGGCGGCGCGACCCCTCGAGCAAGACGGCCGATGGTTGCGGTCACACGGAACGAAGGCACCCGAGCAGACTAGGCCAGGCGCTCGGACGCGTCGCTCTCGTCGTCGGTACCGGGCTCGTCCGGCACGTCCCCGGACTCGCTGGGGTGGAGGTGCGCCCACCAGGCGCGTCGGAGCTGCTCGAACCGGGTGGGCAACGGGTCCCTGAAGCCTGCATGGCGTGCGTTCGTCCGGTGGACGAACCGTCGCCACGACAGCACGAGCCCCTGCTTGGTGATCGGCAGGCCGGCGATGACGGTCACGCCGTTGTCGTGGGTGTGGTGGACGGTGAGCAAGAGGGCTCTGGGCACCGAACCCTCCAGCTCGGCACAGAGCTCCTGACGGACGACGAACCAGCGCCGCAAGACGAGACCCACGTCAGGGTCCAGCGGGTGCACCCGCGCTGTGCGGTGCTTGCCGTGCGTGACCACCACGCTCCCCTGGTCCGCCGAGAACGAGTCCATGGTGCAGCGCAGGAGGTCGCCGTACCGTGCACCGGTCGCACGCGAGAGCCCGACGATGACAGCGAGCCGCACGGTCTCGGGTTTTGCGTCTGTTCTCAGTGCTTCGACAGAGAGCTCGCGCCACACCCACTCGGCTTCGGCGTGCGTCACGGGAGGTCTCGGGTATCGGGATGTCCCTGCTTGTTCTGGTGGTGCGTTCATCGTCTGAGTCTCCCTGGAGCGCACGTCAGCGCTTGGCACACTATTTATATCAGAAGAGAAGCTATGAGAGTGATCGAGGTCACGGGAATATGCGCGCCACCTCTGTAGTTGAAGGCTAAACTAGATGCAAACGCATCGATCGCAAACAGAGGAGAACGCCATGCAGTTCGGAATCTTCACCGTCGGAGACGTGACGACGGACCCCACCACCGGGTACTCCCCTACCGAGAACGAACGCATCAAGGCGACCATCCAGATCGCGCTCAAGGCCGAAGAGGTCGGTCTCGACGTCTTCGCCACCGGAGAGCACCACAACCCTCCGTTCGTCCCCTCCTCCCCCACCACCACCCTCGCGTTCATCGCGGCACAGACGTCACGGATCCTCCTCTCGACCTCGACGACCCTCATCACCACCAACGACCCCGTGAAGATCGCCGAGGACTACGCGACGCTCCAGCACCTCGCAGACGGCCGGATGGACCTCATGCTGGGGCGCGGCAACACCGGGCCCGTCTACCCGTGGTTCGGCAAGGACATCCGTCAGGGCATCCCGCTCGCAGTCGAGAACTACGCACTCCTTCACCAGCTGTGGCGCGATGAGGTCGTGAGCTGGGAAGGCACGTTCCGGACCCCGCTCCAGAGCTTCACATCGACCCCTCGCCCGCTCGACGGCGTCGCTCCGTTCGTGTGGCACGGCTCGATCCGGAGCCCCGAGGTCGCCGAGCAGGCTGCCTACTACGGGGACGGCTACTTCCACAACAACATCTTCTGGCCGGTCGAGCACACCGCACAGATGGTTCAGCTCTACCGCGCCCGGTTCGAGCACTACGGTCACGGCACAGCCGACCAGGCGATCGTCGGGCTCGGCGGTCAGGTCTTCATGCGCAAGAGCTCCCAGGACGCCAAGCGTGAGTTCCGGCCGTACTTTGACAACGCCCCCGTCTACGGTCACGGCCCCTCGATGGAGGACTTCACCAAGCAGACGCCCCTGACAGTCGGCAGCCCGCAGGAAGTCATCGACCGCTACGCCACCATGCGTGAGCACGTCGGGGACTACCAGCGCCAGCTCTTCCTCATGGACCACGCCGGGCTCCCGCTCAAGACGGTCCTCGAACAGCTCGACATCCTCGGCGGCGAGGTCGTCCCCGCTCTGCGCAAGGAGTTCGCCATCGGCAGGCCCGCGCACGTGCCCGACGCGCCCACGCACGCCTCCCTCGTCGCACAGGCCGGCGGTCCCGTCGCGCACGCCGTGCACGGGGTCGACGACGTCACCGGCGCGTCGCCCGTCGACGCCCTCGCGCACGAGGGGCTCCGATGAGCGCCGACGTCCTCTCCCCCGCCGGAGAGCGCCCACAGGCCTCCACAGGCCGGCATGCCACGGTGGCAGCTGCACCCGACTCTCACGTCGCAGCACGCTCGTGGGAAGCACTGTTCCGAGCCCAGGTCACCCTCATGCGGCGGTTCGCCGCCGAGGACGTCTGGGCCCCCTTGACCGTGCGGGAGTACGACGTGCTCTTCACGCTTTCCCGGGCACCCGAGCACGGCCTGCGCCTGCACGAGCTCAACGAGGACATGCTCCTCAGCCAACCGTCCCTCAGCCGCATGGTCGACCGTCTGGAGGCGCACGGTCTCGTCTCGAGACGGCCGTCCGTGGGCGACCGTCGCGGGCTGCTCATCGTGCTGACCCCGCAGGGCGCCCAGCTGCAGAAGTCCATCGGTCGCAAGCACGTCGAGAGCATCCGCGCGTACGTCGAGCCCGCGCTGACGCTCGAGGAGCTGCGCACCCTCGAGCACCTGTGCACCAAGCTCCGTTCAGCGCAGACAACCATCGCGACCCGTACCCCTCACACACCCGCCCAGGCGGAGGAACGAGCATCATGACCACACGCACGATCGTCGCTGTCACGGCCGGACTGAGCCAGCCGTCGTCGACCCGCCTGCTCGCCGACCGTCTCGTCGCCGCCACCGTGGCAGCGATGGACGCATCGGGCGACCCGGTGACCGTCCGCACCATCGAGCTGCGCGATCTCGCCCACCAGATCACCGACAACCTGCTCACGGGGTTCCCCGCACCAGAGCTCGCCGACGCGATCGACGCGCTCACCCGAGCCGACGGGATCATCGCCGTCACACCGATCTTCACCGCGTCCTACTCGGGCCTCTTCAAGTCGTTCTTCGACATCGTCGACTCGTCCGCGATCACCGGCACCCCGGTGCTGCTCGGTGCGACGGCAGGCACAGCCCGGCACTCTCTCGCTCTCGAGCACGAGATGCGTCCGCTCTTCGCCTATCTTCGAGCGCTCATCACCCCGACCGCGGTCTTCGCCGCCTCCGAGGACTGGGGCAGCGGAGACGGGACCACCACGGGGCTGCACCAACGGATCACGCGAGCCGCAGGAGAGTTCTCAGGACTGGTTCGTGGGAGCGGTGTGGCACGTGTGACGACGGACCCGTTCGCGAATCTCATCCCTTTTGCGCAACAGCTTGCTGGGAAGTGACCCGACCCCTTTACTCACGGCAGATCGCGAGTAAGGTTGCGCCTGCGAGAGCGTCCGGAGTCTGAGACGTCATTCTTCGCACCCCCGCCACACCCCCCACCGCACAACGTCCTCGGCACCGCGCACCCTCGGCACCGCCCCCACCGCACGTCATCTTCAAGCAGGGACCCCTTGACTCTCAACATCTGGCTCAACCGCACCTACGCCACCAACTACTGGTTCCTCCAGATGCTCAGGAACAATCCGGATCATGCGGACGTGCGACTGTTCGCCACCCACACCGACGAGACGTCCCCCGTCCTGCGCGCAGCCGACGTCGCACTCATGGAGCCGTCCCTCGGGGGCGAGGACTACGTCGACTGGGCTCTCGAGTTCTGCCGTACCCACGCGATCGACGTGCTGCTCCCCGGCAGAGGGATCCGGCGGATCGTCGCGCGCAGCGAGGAGTTCGAGGCCATCGGGGTCAAGGTCCTCGCCTCACCATCGGCGTCGATCGCCTTGCTCGACGACAAGGACGCGGCCTACCGGTCGGCGCGCGGCCTCGGGATCCCCGTCCCGCCGTGGCGCACCGCCCAGGGCGCCGACGAGCTCGAAGAAGCCTATTCGTCGCTGCGCGACGAGCTCGAGCCCGACGAGAAGATCTGCATCAAGCCGATCAGCGGGGTCGGCGCCGAGGGATACCGTCTCCTCGACGACCGACCGATGAGCGTCTCAGACCTGCTCGCGGCCCCGGCCCACCGTGCCCGCCTCGACGAGGTCACCGCTGCGTTCCGCGCCGCCGAGGCCGCGGAGCGTGAGGTCCCACGTCTCATGGTCATGCCGTACATGGCGTCCCCGGAGATCAGCGTCGACTGCCTCTCCACGACGTTCGGCGAGACGCTCGTGGCGCTCCCCCGTGCCAAGGCAGGCCGTCGCAGGACGTTCCTCGCCGACACTCCCGAGGCAGCGCGGATCGCCCACCGCGTCGTGGACTCCTACCAGCTCGCCTACCTCACCAACACGCAGCTGCGGTGGTGGCGCGGAGAGCTGACGCTGCTCGAGGTGAACACCCGCCCGTCGGGTGGCCTCTATGCCTCGTCGCTCACCGGCGTGAACCTCCCGTGGGCCGCGATCCAGCTCGCGCTCACCGGGCAGACGACTCTCGAGGTGCCCGAGCTCGGTGCATCGTTCGTCACCGTAGAGACCCTCGTCCCGCTCCCCCGCGAGACAGCCGCACCAGCACTGCTGCGGAACGTCAACCCTGGGCTCGTCAAAGAGCCGTCCGTCGACGACCTCGAGGCCAGCGCGCGAAAGCTCGCCGACCTCCTGCCCTGACGAGGGAGGAGACCGACGAGCCGGGTCGAGCAGGTCTCAGAGGTCGAACTCTGCCGGGGCGATGCCCACCGCGAAGCACGCGTCCTTGACCGCCTGGCGCTCGTCGTCGTCGAAGTCACCGTCGGCTCCACCGATGATGATGCCGATCTGCACGACGGCGCGCGCCTGGTCCTGCTTCGGCTTCAGCCTCGAGATCGCGGAGACCGCCTCGACCTTGCCGAAGTCGTAGTCGCGGTCGAGCTTGTCGCAGTAGAAGTCGAACTTCTGGCGCAGGTCGTCTGGCGCGAAGACGGACAAGACGTCGTTGCTCATGATGAGACCGGCGGTCTTGCTGCGCTCCGAGGGATCGATCTTGCCGTCGGCCGCCGCGATGAGTGCGCACATCGCCATGCTCGCGTTCGCAAAGTCCTTGTTGGCGAACTGCTTGGCCTTCGTCTTGAGCTGTCCGTTCATCTCGGTCGTCTTCGACTTGAGGTTGTCCCAGAACGCCATCAGTTCTCCTTCGCTCGGTGTTCAGCAGGGTGGGGACCCGTGCCGCTCGATGGTGAGATCCTATCCGGGCGCTCACCGCACGCCGCGCTGCGTCGTCACGTGCACCTGCAGGGACGCGCGTCGGACACCCGAGGATCGAGAAGCCCATGACACAGACCCGCAGCGCCGGTGGACGCAGTCCGCAGACGAGATCGCAACGGCTCGACAGCCTGCCGTTCACCGCCGAGCACCGCCGGCTCGTCGTCGGCTCCGGGACGGGGTGGGCTCTCGACGCGATGGACGTCGGGCTCATCTCCTTCGTCATGGCCAGCCTCGCCGTCCAGTGGGGGCTCACCGACACGGAGCTCTCGTGGATCGCGTCGACCGGGTTCGTCGGGATGGCGCTCGGAGCGAGCCTCGGCGGGCTCCTCGCCGACAGGTTCGGCCGGCGTCAGGTCTTCGCCCTGACGCTCCTCGTCTACGGCACGGCGACCGGTGCGTCAGCGCTCTCCGCATCGGTCGGGATGCTCGTCGTGGCACGTCTCGTCGTCGGGCTCGGGCTCGGCGCCGAGCTTCCTGTCGCGTCGACGCTCGTCAGCGAGTTCGCACCCGCGCGCATCCGCGGCCGTGTCGTCGTCGTGCTCGAAGCCTTCTGGGCCGTCGGATGGTTGCTCGCGGCGCTCATCGGCTTCCTCGTGATCCCGCTGAGCGACGACGGGTGGCGGTGGGCGCTCGCTCTGGGCGCGGTGCCGGCCGTGTACTCGGTCGTCGTCCGCCGTACCCTGCCCGAGTCGGTGCGGTTCCTCGAGAGCGTCGGCCGCCACGACGAGGCCGAGAAGACCGTGCTGCGGTTCGAGGCATCGGCCGGCGTCACGGCCCAGCCCACGGATCCACGAGTCTCCCCCGATACACCCCCCGATGCCGCAGACCCCGGCCACGGGACCGGTCCGGTGGCGCCGCCACGGCTCTGGTCGCCGTCGCTGCGCCGACGGACGGCGAGCCTGTGGACCGTCTGGTTCGGGGTGAGCTTCGCCTACTACGGCGCCTTCATCTGGCTGCCGACCCTGCTGCACGCATCGGGCTTCTCGCTCGTCCGGTCGTTCGGGTACACGCTCGTCATCACCGCCGCCCAGCTCCCCGGCTACGCAGTCGCGGCCGTCCTCATCGAGCGGTGGGGCCGGCGTCAGACCCTCGCTACCTTCCTCTCGGGATCCGCCGTCTCGGCGATCCTCTTCGGGACTGCGGACAGCACCGTGGCGATCCTTGCCGCAGGCATGCTCCTGTCCTTCTTCAACCTCGGTGCATGGGGTGCGTTGTACGCCGTCACGCCGGAGATCTACCCGACGAGCATCCGTGGCCGTGGTGCAGGCTCTGCAGCGGCCTTCGGACGGATCGCATCGATCGTCGCCCCGTTGTGCGTGCCGTTCCTCCGAGACGCTGGCGGCACGCAGGTGGTCTTCGTCGTCTTCGCGGCAGCGTTCGTCGTCGCTGCGCTAGGCGTCCTGGGCATCCCGGACCGTCGTGGGCGTCCTCTGGACGAGTGAGGTGGTCCTGTGGTCGCGCGCGACGCCGGGCTCGAGGAGCCCTGCCGCGTGCAGCGCGTCGTGGAGCGCGACCGGGGTGAGCACGCCGAGCTTGGTGTAGACGCTGTCCAGCAGCACCTGGACCTTGCGGGGGTCCAGTCGCACGAGGTCCGCGGTCTGGGCGACCGTGCGGAGCAGGCTGGCGTGCCGCGCCACCTCGATCTCGCGAGCGGTGAGGATGGTTCGCAAGGCGATGTTCGAGCGCCGGGACGCGATCCACGGCCCAGCACCTCCTCCGAGGATGATGAGGTCTCCGGTCCGGCCCTCCCAGGTGCTCGCGGCGTCCACGCCTCGTGTCTCCCGGACGTGCTCCGCGATCCTCGCCGAGACGTCGGCAGCAGCAGAGAACATCCCGTACTGCTCGAGCTCGCTGACGATCTCGACTGATCCCTCGTAGTCGCCCTCCATCGCTGCGACCGCGTTGCGGTAGAGCATGCGCGCGAGATGCCCCCCGCTGAGACGGTCCACGCGCGCCAGGTCGTCGATCACGAGGTCTGGGCGCCCCAGCCGGACGACGACGTCGAGGAGGAAGGCTGCCAGGGTCGTCTCGCCACGGGCGAGGACGTTGCGACCACCGATGCACGCGATGTTCAGCGCCTCCGCGAGCCGTCCGTCGGCGTGAGCCTGCCGGGCCTCGGACCACAGGAGGAGCGCATCGACGCGGGGGGCGAGCCGCATCTGCGGGGTGAGGTGATCGAACGCAGACCGAGCCCCTGCGGCATCTCCGACGGCGACCGCGGCCGCGACCGCGAGCGCGTAGGCGACGGGCTCGTCCTCGTGCTCGAGAAGACCGTCTGGCTGCTCGGCGGCGGCCTCGCGGAAGTATCCGCAGGCGTCGAGCGCGAGCTCCTGTGCACGGGGGGCGCTCCCACCGAGCAGCTCGAAGAATCCCAACGACGACGCCCAGAGCCCAGCGCGCATGGGTGGTTCGTCGGGGTGCCCGAGGCGTCTGTCGACTCGTGTGCGGGCTGTCATGAGGTCGCCGCTCAGCGCTGCGAGGGACATCTCTACGAATTCGAAGTACGCCGCCGCGTCTGGTCGCTCGTCGACGAGAACGGGTGTGAGGGAACGCCCGGCCTCGATGGCTGTCCGGGCGAGGATGAGCGGTCCGGTGGTGATCCCGCGCATCGCCTGCGTCATCACGCTGTCGAGGCGTTCGATGCTCGAGGTGCCGGTGCCCTCGCCGAGGCTGGCGTCGAGGATCGTCTGCCAGAGGTCGCGGGTCTCCGCGATGGTTGCTCGGCCCGCTGCGGAGGTTGCGCGGCGTTGGAGGGCGTCGATGTGCGCGACCGCGGCGCGTGGGTCGCTGTGCCTGCTCCCCCAGTTCACGCCCATCCAGTGAGCGACTGATCCGAGCTCTGCGTCCGTCAGTGCGGTCTGGGACGCCGCGAGAAGTTCTTTGTCTGCGGTGGCGATGTCTCCGAGGACCGTCGAGACCGTTCCGAGGACCTCGTGAGCGAGGTGCGAGGGGACGCGGTGGAGCGCGACGCGGGCGAGGCGACGAGCGAGCGTGTACTCGCGTTCTTCGAGCGCCCAGGCGGCTGTCTGTGCGAGGAGCTGGGGTGCGATCGATGCTCCGGCGTCGACGTCGATAACCACCGCGCGGTAGAAGGCTGAGCGGTCGTCGACACCTGGGTGCGTGCGCAAGATCGTCACGGCGTCTTCCTGGGCCGCGCGCCATCGTTCTGCAGAGGCGTTGCGACGTGCGACCGCTGCGTAGACCGGGTCGGCGAACCGCATCTGGCTGGCGGGAGCGGGAGAGACGACGACGATGCCTTCGAGCTCGAGCGCATCGACGAGGTGGGGCTCGAAGGCGCTGGCCGGCAGCGGCTGGCCGGCGGCGAGCACCTCGATCACGTCGATCTGGTCGGCTGGTACGGAAGCGAGGTGGAGCGACGTGGCGTCGTTCACCCGGGGGCCGGGGTCGAGATACCCGGTGAGCTCGTGCGCTGTGCCGTTCCAGACGAGCACGCCCGACGCTGTCGAGGCGTCGAGCGACTCCCGCAGGGCACGTGGGTTGCCGTGGGCGTGGGCGACGACGGTGCGCCTGGACCGCGGCGAGAGGGGTCCGCCGAGGTAGGTGATCGCGAGGTACGAGATCTCGGACGGGCTGAGGGGGGTCACGGGGGTCACACCGAGAAGGTCGACCGAGCGGAGCTCGATGAGCTCTGGCGGCAACGGCTCGCTGTCCGTGACGCTGAGCATCATCCGGCACCCGCCGTGGCGGACCAGCGCGACGAGGGGCTGGAGCAGCTGGACGTCGAGACCGCCGACGTCGTCGACGAGGAGCACCATGCGTTCGCTGGCGCGCGCGCGCAGGGAGTCGAGCACGTAGGCCATGTTCTCGATCGCCTGCGGGCTCGTGGTGCGCCCTGAGACGCGGTAGACCTTGTACCCGCGCAGGACCATCGCTTCCCCGACGCGCTGGAGCAGCCAGGTCTTGCCGGATCCGACCGGGCCGGTGAGCAGCGTCGTGCGGTACCGGGCTCCGGGCTCGAGAGCACCTGCCAGCTGCGCTACGAGGTCGCCCCTCGTGATGAAGCGCCAGCTGGAGTGTGTCATCGGCAGAATGTACCAAGTCTTGTGGCAAGCATTTCGATAACCCCGGCCGAAGACGGGGTGAACTCGCCGCTGCCCTGTCCACCGACCGTGCCTCGGACCTCGGCGCTGCCCCGCCCGCGAGCGCTGGCACGGCCTCGTGGGGTGGGTGCCGGATGGTGGTGGGGGGCTGGTGGGGTGGGTGATCGTCGCGGGTGGGTGGTGGTGCTGGGTGGTTGGTGTGCGGTCGACGGGGACGGGGACGCGAACTACTGTGAGGCCGATCACTCACCCCTGCTGTGGTGCGGTTGTGCATCGTGCACGGTCGGCGGGCAGGACGTTGCCGGGAGCGCGCATGAGCACCATCGACCTGTCAGAGATCGACGAGCCGGGCACGCCTGGTCTCGGTGGGGACGAGGTGGTCCGGCGGGTCGGTGTGGTGGCGCGTTCGCTCGCTGAGGAGTCGGGGCTCCAGCCGATGTTGGACCGGACGGTCGAGCATGCAGTCCAGCTTCTTGAGGGGTGTCATTCGGCGGGGATCTCGCTGGTGGTGGCGCGGGGGCGGATCGAGACGGTGGCGCTGACGGACGATCTGGCGCGGCGTGGCGACGAGCGTCAGTACGAGCTGGACGAGGGGCCGTGCTTGACGGCGGTCCGTGATGCGGAGATCGTGTGGGCGCCTGATCTGGCGAACGACGCGCGGTGGCCGCGGTGGGCCCCGTGGGCGGTGGAGAACCTGGGTGTGCGGAGCATGCTGTGCATCCAGCTGTACACGGCTGTGGACAAGCACGGGGCGTTGAACCTGTACTCGCGGGACCGTGATGCGTTCCCGCTGGTGGATCATCCGGTGGCGACGATGTTTGCGACGGTTGCTGCGATGTCGTTGAAGAGTGCGCGCACGACGGAGGAGCTGCAGTCTGCTCTGCACACGCGCAACATCATCGGTCAGGCTCAGGGGATCATCATGGAGCGGTACTCGGTCGGTGCGGAGCAGGCGTTCTCTGTCTTGAGCCGTGTGTCCCAGGAGACGAACATGAAGCTCAGCGTCGTGGCGACCCAGGTTGCTGCGCAGCGTGTGATCCCGGGGCTGGCGTGAGCGTCGTGGGGATCGTCGACAACGCGGTGTATGCGGACGGGGTGCGGGTCGCGGAGCCGGCGTCGTTGGCGTCGACGTTCGAGGCTTTGCGTGCTGAGCGTGGGCGGTCGACGGACCCGATGGCGTGGATCGGTCTGTACCGGCCGGACCAGGAGCAGGTGCAGGCGGTCGCGGACGAGTTCGACGTCCATCCGTTGGCGGTGGAGGACACGATCAAGGCCCACCAGCGGCCGAAGCTCGAGCGGTACGGTGACGTGCTGTTCACGGTGCTGCGGACGGCGCGGTACATCGACTCGGACGAGCGTGTGGAGTTCGGGGAGCTGCACGTGTTCACGGGTCGGGACTTCGTGGTGACGGTGCGTCATGCGGAGTCTCCGGACCTGGCGAGGGTCCGGGCGCGGATGGAGGGGAACCGGGATCTCTTGCGGCACGGTCCGCACGCGGTGCTGTACGCGATCCTCGACGAGGTCGTGGACGAGTATGCGCCGGTGGTCGCGGGGCTGGAGAACGACATCGACGAGATCGAGGACGAGCTCTTCGGTGGGAGCCCGGACGTGTCTCGGCGCATCTATCAGCTCATCCGTGAGGTGATGGAGTTTCAGCGGGCGACGCATCCGTTGCTGGACATCCTCGAGGCGCTGGACGCGGGCGCGGTGAAGTACGGGATGGAGGAGGAGCTGCGGCGCAACCTGCGGGACGTGAAGGACCACGTCGTGCGGGTGGTGGATCGGGCGGACGCGTTCCGGGCCGTGCTGCAGAACTCGCTCACCGTGAACGCCACTGTCGTGGGTGAGCGGCAGAACGAGGAGATGCGTGCGATGACGGAGGCGAGCCTCGTGCAGAACGAGGAGGTCAAGCGGATCTCTGGCTGGGCGGCGATCTTGTTCGCTCCCACGTTGGTAGGGACGATCTACGGCATGAACTTCGAGCACATGCCTGAGCTCACGTGGTTGTACGGGTACCCGGCTGCGCTGGGGTTGATGGTTCTCGGTTCGGTGGTGCTCTATCGGGTCTTCAAGCGCAAGCAGTGGCTCTAGCCGCACGACGAAGGGGATCTCCCGGACGGGAGATCCCCTTCGTCGTGCGTGGTGAGCGTGGTGTCAGGCGTGCCCGACGCCGTCGTTCGTGGTCCACGGGTCGCCCGCAGGTGCAGCCGGGGCAGGTGGTGTGCTCTGGCTGTGGTCTTTCGAGGTGACGTTCTTCACGGCCTCGGTGACCTTGCCCTTGAGCACTGCTCCTTGGTCTTTGGCGACCTCGGTCGCCTTGTCCTGGAACGTGGTCACGGTCGACTGGACCGAGTCGCTGGCCCACAGGTCCTTGGCGTGGCCCTTGATGACCTCGAACTGACGCCGACCTGCACGAGTTCCCAGCACATAGCCGATCCCTGTACCGACGATGAAAGCAGCTTTGGACTTCATGGAGTGTCTCCTCCGTGTCGAGGGGGTGAAGTCTCGAGCCTAGGTGGAGGACCTGGACCTCGCACGGCGAGGCCGGGCGGGTGCCTGGTCTCGCCGTACGGGAGCAGTCATGGCCGGCCGAGCGCCCGGTAGGTCCATCCTGCAGCGCGCCAGGCGATCGGGTCGAGGACGTTGCGACCGTCGAGGATCCTGCGGTGGGCGACGAGCTCCGCGAGGGCCGTGGGATCGAGGTCGCGGTACTGCTGCCACTCGGTGAGCAGGAGCACGACGTCCGCGCCGGCGGCGGCTTCTTCCGCGGTGCGCACGTACTCGAGCCCGGGGACACGACGCCGGGCGTTGACGACCGCTTCGGGGTCGGTGGCCACGACGCGCGCTCCGAGGGCGTGCAGCGAGGCTGCGACGTCGAGCGCCGGGGAGTCGCGGGTGTCGTCGCTGTTGGGCTTGAAGGCGAGCCCGAGGACGGCCACGCGTGCGCCGGCGACCGGCTGGTCTCCGAGCACCTCAGCAGTGAGGTCGACCATGCGCTGGCGGCGGCGCAGGTTGATCGCGTCGATCTCGTGGAGGAAGCTCACGGCCTGGTCGGCACCGAGCTCTTCAGCGCGTGCCATGAACGCCCGGATGTCCTTGGGCAGGCATCCGCCGCCGAAACCGAGCCCGGCGTTGAGGAACCGGCGTCCGATGCGGTTGTCGTGCCCGATCGCGTCGGCGAGCTGGGTGACGTCTCCCCCGGCGACCTCGCAGAGCTCGGCCATCGCGTTGATGAACGAGATCTTCGTCGCGAGGAAGGAGTTGGCTGCGACCTTGACGAGCTCGGCTGTCGCGAAGTCGGTGACGATGCGCGGGGTCCCGCCAGCCAGTGCCCCGGCGTAGACGGCGTCGAGCGTCGTGACGGTCTGCTCACCGGTCGCGTCGCCGACGCCTCCGGTGACGCCGTAGACGATCCGGTCGGGGTGGAGGGTGTCCTTGACGGCGAACCCTTCACGGAGGAACTCGGGGTTCCACGCGAGCGTCGCACCGGGGACGACGGCGGTGAGCTCGGCCGCGAGCCGGCCTGCTGTGCCCACGGGCACGGTCGACTTGCCGACGACGACGTCCCCGGTCTTGACGCGAGCAGCAACCTCCCGGAACGCCGTGTCGACGTACGTGAGGTCCGCGGCGAACGAGCCTGCCTGCTGCGGCGTCCCGACGCACACGAAGTGCACGTCAGCGTCACGGATGGCATCCATGTCCGTGGTGAACCTCAGTCGGCCGCTCGCGTGCGTCTCAGTGAGGAGCTCGGGCAGCCCTGGTTCGAAGAAGGGGGCCTTGCCCGCGGCGAGCGCGTCGATCTTCTCTTGGTCGACGTCGACGCCGACCACCTCGTGGCCGAGCTTGGCCATGCATGCGGCGTGCACCGCACCGAGGTATCCGCAACCGACAACTGAGATCTTCATAGAGCGCCCCTGCTTCTGTGTTCGAGTGGTCCGTGCTGCTGGTGGTTCGTCTTGCGTGCGTGGGTGCCTGCCGACCGGCGGGCACCGACGTGGTCTGAAGGGCTGGTCGCCCGGGTGGTCAGGCTGTCGCCTGCGCGGTCCGTGCGGTCCGTGCGGGCCACAGGTCCCACGGGAACGCCTCAAGGAGCGGCGCCGGGTCCCAGGACATCTCGGCCGGCACGGTCCGGGCTGCGAGCGCGGTGTCGAGGTCGTCGAACGTGTGTACGTCTGTGCGTCCTGTGCCGGAGAAGTAGTCGTCGTACTTGAACGACGGTTCGGCGCGGGAGCGGACGAGGGCGACGGGGATGTCGAGGGCCTCGGAGATGACGAGGCCGTGGAGGGAGGAGGAGACGACGCGTTCGCTGCGGGCGAGGCGCTCGATGACGTGGTCGAGCGGTCCGCGGGGGTCGACGAAGGCGGGGTGGTCCTTCCAGTCGTCGACCTCGTTGAGGTTCGGGATGACGGCGAGCGTGTGGCGCTTGTCTGCTGCCCATGCTGTGACCCTGGGGTCGAGGTGCGGGAGGAGGAGCGCTGGGTCTCCGTAGACGTCGGGGACGTCGATGCCGCGTTCGGTGAGGAACTTCTGGGTGTGCAGGCCTCGGACGGCGCGGACGTCGAGGGAGGTGAAGCGGTAGACGTCGGGGGCGATCTTGCCGTTGACGCCCGTTCCCCAGACGGTGTCGCCTGTGCGGGCGAAGTGCATGACGGAACCGATGGTCAGGAGGTGCCCGGTGCGGGGGCTGCGTCCTGGGGGCAGCCGGCGCGGCACGGGGTAGGACGTGAGCCCTCGGGTGGTGCGGACGACCTTCTCGACGACGTAGGGGCCGAGGAGGTCGCCGAAGTTGTCTTTGCGCGGTCCCGTGGCGGTGAGCCTGCCGAGGCTCCCGCCGGTGCGGGTCTCGCGGGGGTTCCAGTGCACGAGCTTGACGGGTCTCATCGGCGTAGACCTTTCCGGAGTGTTGAGACGACGCTGCGCAGGTCGCGGCGCACAGCGGGGACGGCGGCGACGGCGAGTGCGACGACGAGCGCGCACACCCCGAGAAGTGCGGTGAGCTCGAGGACCGGGCCGAGGTAGGTCTCGAGGAGGTGTGCGGCGCCGCGTGCGACGACGACCATGACGGCAAAGATCGTCAGGGGTCGTGCTGCGCACAGGACGAGGGCTTTGGTGGGGATGCCGGCGCGTGGGACGGCCCAGATGGACAGGACGAGCCAGTTGACGGCGAGGCCTGCTGCGACGGCGGTGGCGACTCCGACGACGCCCCAGCGCAGGCCCAGGACGATGAGGCCGATCATGAACAGGCGGGTGATGACGGAGAACTTCAGCTGGAGGGCTGTCTTGTTCTTGGCGAGGAAGATCCAGTAGTAGACGTAGCCCATCGTCTGGAAGATCCCGCCGACGGCGAGGATCGAGAAGAGCAGGGGGGTGAGTCCCCACCCGGGGCCGAGGACGAGCTCGAGGAGCGGGTAGGCGACGGCCACGGCGACAGCGAAGGCGCCGCCGAGCCCGTAGGTGAGGATCATCTGGGCGCGCACGATGTAGGACTCGAAGAGGCGGGGGTCGCTCACCCGGGACAGGACGGGCAGGGCGACGCGTGTCATGGGTGCGGCGATCTGCTGGAGCGGGAGCCGGAAGAGCTGGTAGGCGCGGTCGTAGAGGCCGACGTCGAAGGATCCGAAGCTGCGTCCGAGGAGGACGGAGTCGATGTTGGCGCTGACGTAGTTGACGACCTGGACGCCCATCGTGTTGGTGCCGAAGGCGACGAAGCGACGGATGCTCGTGCGGCGGCGTGGGAGCCCGGGGTGCCATGTCGAGGCGAGGGTGAGCCAGACGAGCGCGGCGGCGGCCGCGACGAGCTGCTGCAGGACGAGGCTCCAGACGCCGATGCCGAGGACTGCGCCGGTGACGGCTGCGGTCAGGGCGAGTCCTTGTGAGCCGACGTCGACCCAGGCGAGGAGCTTGAACCGGAAGTCGCGGGAGGCGTTGGCGGCGAACTGTGCCTTGGCGGCCTGGAGGATGAACACGGTGGACAGGAGCCGGACGACGTTCGCGAGCTCGGGTGCGTCGTAGAAGTCGGCGATGAGGTCTGCTGCGAAGAAGACGACGGTGGCGCTGACGAGCCCGATGAGGACGTTGGTCCAGAAGATGTTGGTGCGTTCGGCGCCGTTGACCTCCTCGGCCTGGATGGAGGCGAGGGACAGGCCGAAGTCACCGAGGAGCAGGGCGATGCCGACGACCGCCATGACCATGGCGTAGAGGCCGAAGTCGTCTGGGGTCAGCAGGCGGGAGAGGATGACGATGCCCAAGGTCTGGATCATGAACTTGAGCCACTGGCCGCCGATGGTGGCGACGGCGCCGCGGACGGCGGTCTTGGAGAGGGTCATGGTCGGGCTCCTCGTGGCACGGGGCGGGCGGCGCGTGCCGGCGTCGTCGTGCGCGCTGCCCCGGGGGACGAGACCGTGGACGTGGCGGGTGCGTCGTCGACGACCGGGCGTGTGCGCTGGACCTGGCCGAGGAGCACCCCGCAGACGAGGAAGAGCGTCTCGGCGACCGGCTGCTGCACGACTGCCCACCCGCTGAGGCCGACGACGGTGATGCCGAGGAGCAGGACGAGGATCCCCCGTGCGTGGTCGCCGACCTGTCCGTCGGTGCGGACCCTGCGCAGCGCGACGCCGAGCGCGTACACGAACGGGAGGAAGAAGAAGGCTGCGCCGACGATCCCGAGCTCGGCTGCCGTGAGGAGGAACATGTTGTGCACCGGGTAGCCGGTGAGGGCGACGATGGGCTCGTGCCCGCCGACGGCCGTGACGTAGTTGTTCGGCCCGGTGCCGGTCCACGGCTGTGCAGCGATCTGCCGGTATCCCGCTGCGAGGAGCTCGGGGCGGTCTCCGCCCTCGCTGTCGACGGCGAAGCGCGTGAGGAGGCTGTCGAGCACGGGGACGAACACGGCGACTGTCCCCAGCGGCAGGAGGATCTTCTTGCCGAGGTTGCGCGTCGAGGGCAGGAGCAGCGCCCACGCGAGGATGACGACGACCATGGCGAGGATGTTGGCGCGGCTGAGCGTCGGTCCGGTCATCGCGAAGAGCACGAGGGCCGCGGCATAGCTCATGGCTCGCGTGCGCCCGGCGGTGGAGCGGCTCAGCGGCAGGAGCAGACCGAGGAAGATCACGCCGAGCTTTCCGAGCGTGGCCGGGTGGCCGAACAACCCGCTCGCGCGCTCGACGTCCCCCGCGCCGGAGGCGAGCTGGGACGCGACGCTCAGGCCCAGGACGCACGCCACGAGGAGCAGGACGAGCGCGACGAACCGGCCCGAGGCCCCGTCCGGGTCCAGACGCGCCCCGAGGTGGAGGCCCACAGCCCACGCGCAGGCGCACGCCAGGACGTGCAGGAGACCGGAGGACACGTTGGGCGACGCAGGCCACAGCACGAGCGCGCCGAAGCCGCAGAAGACGACGACGGGCACGGCGAAGCGGGCTGACCGGGGCAGCTTGCGCTCGACGAGCAGGACGAGAGCGAACCCCAGGAGCAGGGTGTTGTACGTCGTCAGTGCCGGGACCGCGCTGCTCACGCCCACGGTCCAGCCGAACGGCACGTCGCCGAAGCCCAGGAGGCGCACGGGCAGGAACGTCAGCGCCACGAAGAGGGCGGCGACAGCGAACCGGTAGCGGCCCATCGTGAGCACGACGCACATGACGGCGACGGCCCCGACGACCAGGAGGACGAGCTTAGGATCCATGGTTGGCCTGCTCGCTGCGTCCGTCCACGAGCTGCGCGTACCAGCGCGTCATGGACCGCCCCAGCGTCGACCAGTCGAGCGCCGAGAGGTCGGCGTGCTCCTCGGGCTGCTCGCGCGCCCACGCAGCCGTCTCCTCGAGGACCTCGGGCGTCAGCGGTGCGTCGTAGATGACGACCCAGCGGGACCCGACCATCGCCTGGAGCTCGACGAACGTCTCGGTCCGCGGCACGAGGACCGGGCGGTCCAGCGACAGGGCGAGCAGCGCGCTGCCCGAGTTCGTGACCTTCTCGTACGGGAGCACCACGACGTCTGCTGCGCTGACCATCGTCGACATCTCCTCGTCCTCGAGGTAGCGCAGCACGAGCTGGACCCGGTCGTCGGTGTCGGCGCTCTCCTGGAGGTAGGGCGCGCTGTCGTCCTTCACCGACCCAGCGACGAGCAGGTGCGCTGATCGAGACTGCACCCCAGCGAAGGCGTCGAGCAGCTGCCCCACACCCTTGTACCGACGGATCTGCCCGACGAACGCGAAGAGGACCCCGGCCCCGCGCAGGTCGAGGCGCTCACGGGCCGCAGCGCGCGGCGACGGGGTGACGACGTCCCGGTAGTGCCCGTGCGGAAGCACCACGTACGGCCGCTGCGCCAGGTACGGGAGCCGCTCGTACGCCTCGGTGCGCGACGCCTCGGACATGAAGTGCACGCCGGAGACGACCTTCTGGAGGTGAGCGAAGAAGCGCGCCTCGACCTCGGCGTTGTTGCCTTCGTGGTTGGCGAAGTTGTGCACGGTCCACACGACCCTGGTCCCTCGGGCACGAGCGAGCAGGAGCAGGGTACGGAGCATGAGCGAGCGCACCCGCGCACGGACGGTGCCCTTGCGGGAGAACTGCGCGTCGGGCCAGTGCCAGTGCCACACGTCTGCCCGACGAAAAGGGGAACGCTTGAGGTTGAACTCCCGCACGACCCAGCCCTGACGCTCGAGCCCTTCGGTGAGGAGCGCCTGGAACGGGTTCTTGGCCCGGTTCTGGCGAGCGGGCCACGACTCCACCACGCGGGGCCCGGTCATGCCGAGGCTCCTACGGTCGTCGCGGTGAGCGTGCCGCGCAAGAACGCGGCGAGGTCGCTCGAGCGCTCCCGTCCGGCGAATGCCGCGAGCGCGCGGGCGTGCTGTGCGGTGCGGTGGTCGGCGTCGGTGAGGCGAGCGATCGCGTCGCGCCACTCCTGGGGCGTTCCGGCGGGCTCGACGGGGCCGAGCGCGGCGAGGTCGCTGAAGACGGAGAGCCGGGAGGAGACGACGGGGCGGCCGCGCGCCCAGGCTTCCCACACGACGATGGGGTTGAGCTCGTACCGGCTGGGCATGAGGACGGCGTCGCACCAGTCGAGCTGCTCGTCGAGCCCGTCGGTGCGTCCGAGGTAGCGGACGTCGTGCCGGTCGGCGACGCGTGAGAGGTCGGCGAGCAGCGTCTCGCGCAGCGGTCCGTCGCCGGCGACGTGCAGGGTGACGGGGTGCTCGACGGCGTCGAGGATCTCGACGATGCGGTCGAGGCCCTTCTGCTCGGTGAGGCGGCCGGCGAGCAGGAGCCGGAGGTGGCCGTCGTCGAGGGTGGCGCGCGGGGGTGCGGCGGGGCCGGACGCGGCGATGAGGTTGGCTTCGGCGCGGGCGGCGCCCTGGACGGCGAAGCGGCGGTCGCGGATCTCCTCGACGGCCCGCTCAGAGGGAGTGGTGACGAGCTCGCAGCGGCGGGTGTACCGGCGCACGAGGATGTTCTCGAGGGCTCCGAGGCGGTCTGCGTCGTCGGTGGAGGGCAGCTGGTGGAAGCTTGCGGCGAGGTGGGCGTCGCGAGGGATCGCTCGGAGCGCGAGGCCGAGCACGAGGTGGCTGCCGCGCATGAGGGAGTAGATCCGCGTGCGTCCGTGCAGGACGGGGCGCACACGCTGGGCGGCCTGGAAGACGCCGAGGGGTGTGCGGGGGGCGTCGAGCATGATGAAGCGGTGGCTGCGCTCGGCGACGGACTCGAAGTCGCGGCAGCCGCCGAAGAGCACGACGACGTCGGCGGTGCCTGCCCCGACGTCGGCGAGGACGGACGCGAGCGCGTACTGCGCTCCCCCGCCCTCGAGCCAGGGGACGACGACGAGCGGACGGTCCGTGTCGTCGGAGGCGGGTGCGCTCGCGCCTGCGGCGCGGTGTGTGCCGGTGACGCGCTGCTCGATGCGGTCGATCGCCTTGAGGCTGATGCCGAGGGCGCCACGGCGCGCTGCGTCGAGGTACCGGCGGTGGGCGACGCTGGTGCGGGCGCCCATCATGGCGGCCCCGCCGCGGATCGCCCGCTGTGTCATCGACGTGATGTCGATCCCGTCGGCGTCGGCGTAGTGGCGCCGGATGGCTTCCTTGCACTCGAGAGCGGTCTGCGCAGAGCGTGATGCCTTGCCGACGAAGATGCTGTACTCGCACGCTGGCGTGTCGTGCTGGACGATGCCGCCGACGCGCGAGAGCCGGATGACGGTCTCGTAGTCTTCCGCGTACCGGGGGCGCAGGGCGGGCGGCTCGGCGACCTGGGACGCGAGCAGGGCGCTGCGGCGGACCACCTGGGCGGCGGGCGGCCACGGGCCGACGCCTCGCTGGAGGAGGTCTGCGGTCGTCACCGGCTGCCCCGGGGTCCCGTAGAGGGAGCGCAGGGAACGGTGGCCGTCCGGGTAGACCGCCACGACGCTCCCGGCGACCGCCGCGAGGGTCGGGTCGGCGTCGATGATCTCCACCGAGCGGCGCACGCCGGGGGCGCAGAGGCTGTCGTCTGCGTCGAGGAACACCAGGAGGTCGGTGTCGCACGCGTCCAGACCGCGCAGGCGGGCAGAGGCCGCGCCGGCGTTGTCCTGGCGGATGACGTGCGCGCCGCACCGGGCTGCGACCGCACCGGTGTCGTCTGTGCTGCCGTCGTCGACGACGATGACGCGGTCGGCCACGCCTGCTGTCGACGCGATGGCCCGCTCGATGGTGCTCCCGGCCTCGTAGGCCGCGATGATCACGGTGACGGCGCTCATGGGGCGACCACCGTCGCGGGGACGAGCGCGGCGACGGCGCTGGCGACCTCGGCTGAGCGCGAGGCGTACTGGGACGTCGCGCCGACGAGCAGCGCGTCGTAGCGTCGTCGCTCGTCCTCGTCCTCGAGGAGCGCCGTGACCTGGCGCTGCACGAGCGCCGGGTCGAAGCGCCGGACATTGTGGACGAACTCAGCGAGGCCGAGGTCGGCGAAGGCCGCGAAGCCCTTGCGCTCGTAGGACAGGTGGATGACGTAGTGCCCAGCCTTGAGCGCCATGAGCGCCGCGTGCATGCGGACGGCGACGATGACGCGGACGCCTCCGTCGTCGGACGGGACCATGAGGTCGTCGAAGCCCAGCGTCGTGCGGGGATGCATCGATGCCATCGCGGGGCGGTCGTCGTTCTTGCCCGCGGTGCTCTGGACGTACCCGTCGAAGGTGCCCATCCGGCGCGCGAGGTCGGCGAGCGGGGCAGGGATGCCGCCGTCGACGTGCCGCACGGAGAGGATCGGCGCGGCGTCGGGCGTCAGGCGGGCCGCGTCGCGGCCATCGCTCGTGATCTCGCCGAGGGCGAGGTCGGAGGTGCGCACCACGTTCGGCAGCGCGAGCTCGGCGACGGTCCGGTCGTCGCGGGCGAAGACGACGTCCACCGAGCGCAAGAGCCGGCGCATCGCAGGACGCGAGCCGAGGCGCAGCGGACCGATCGACTGCGGCAGGTACACGGTCGGCGCCTTGGTCCGGGCTGCGGCGAACAGCTGCGGACCGTGGATCAGCCCCGCCTTGAGGGACTCGACCAGGTGACCGAACCGCAGGTAGCCGCCCCCGACGCCGACGACGAGGTCGAAGTCGCCGAGGTGGCGCAGCGTCTTGAGGTAGGCGCGCCGGTACCCCGTGCGTCGCAGGCCGGAGTCGAGGACGCGCACACCCATGCCGTGGAAGCTGTCCGGGTGGTTCGCCGCGACGGTGATCTCGACGTCCTCTCCCAGTGCGCTGCGCACGATGTCGAGGGCGAGCTCGACGAGGAGGCCGTCGCCGCGGTTCGCGGCGCTGTAGCCGTGCAGGATGATCGCTCTGCGCGGGCGGCCGGGGGTTCCAGGGCGTCGGGCGGCGGACACCGCCTGGTCGTAGGTCCGGGCGAGGCTCTCGCGGTGCTCTTCGGGATTCATGCTCTCCTCGAGCTCGCACGTCAGTGCGAGGATCGTTGCTCGTGCGTCGGGGTCGTCGAGAGCCCGGCGGATGATGTGGACGGCTTGGGCTGCATCGTCGAACGACGCCAGCCGGGTGTGCGCGGTCGCCGCGATGGCGCGCACGACGGTCGGTACACGCAGGGCGGCCGCGTCGAGGACGCTCAGCGGGAACCCCTCGTAGGCGGCAGTGTGGACATACAGCGCAGCGCCTCCGAGCAGGTCGACGAGATCGGCGTCGCCGACCCAGCCGGTGACCTGGACGCCGGCAGCCTCGAGCTCGTTGCGCTGCTCAGCGTCCCCGTCGCCGATCCACCGGAACGTGATGCTCGGGTCGAGGGCGCGCGTGCGCCGGGCGATCTCGGCGAACAGCCCAGGGTCCTTCTGCGGGGAGATGCGCCCGACCATGACCACGGTGCGCCTGGGAGCGAGCTCCCCCGCCCCAGAAGACGCGGGCCGGCTGACCGTCGCGGCGTTCGGGACGTGCTCGACGTCGACAGCTCCCGTCGAGCGTGCGAGCGCCGCCTCGTGGGGCGTGAGAGCGACCGTGACCGTCGAGCGTGGTGCGAGCGCCGTCTCGACGAGACGGTAGGCAACCCGCAGCGCAGCCGGGCGGGCCGGGTCCTCGAAGACGTAGCAGTGCGGCTGGTAGACGATCGGGACAGGTGACGGCAGCGCACGCGTGTAGATGCCGGCCCACGACGAGTGGGCGAACACGACGTCGGGCGCGATCGAGCGGACCTCTCGGCGGACGGCGAGGATCCGGGCCACCAACGACTCCGGGAGCGTACGGACCTCGTCGAAGTCGTCGGGGGCCTGGTCTGCTGTGAGCGGCGAGCACAGCACGTGCGTGTGCTCGGGTGCCGCTCGCGCCGCCATGACGGCTGCTCGCAGGACCCCGCCACCGGTGCACTCGGTCACATGAAGGATCTTCATCGGAGCGGTCGCCTCTCGTTCGGTCCCAGCGCGCCGGGACGACGTCTCGTGATGCCCATGGTCAGTACGCGCCGTCGGACGCGACGACTGCTCGCGCGGTGCGCAGCAGGATCATGACGTCACCGATGAGCGTCCAGTTCTCGACGTAGTACACGTCCATCCGGATGCCCTCCTCGGGACTCAGCTCCGAGCGGCCCGACGTCTGCCACAGGCCCGTGAGCCCAGGCTTGACGAGCAGGCGTCGGTGAGCCTTGCGGTCGTACAGCGCCACCTCGCGGTCGATCTGCGGGCGAGGACCGACGAGGCTCATCGTGCCCAGCAGCACGTTGAAGAGCTGCGGCAGCTCGTCGAGGGAGTACTTGCGCAGCACCCGGCCCACCTTCGTCACGCGCGGGTCGTTCTTGGGCTTGTAGAAGAGGCCCACCTCCTCGATGCCCTCGGCTGCCAGCACCTCGTCGAGGCGCAGGTGCGCGTCCGCGACCATGGAGCGGAACTTGAGCATCCCAAAGGTCTTTCCGCCGACGCCGATGCGTTCCTGACGGTAAAAGATGGCCCCAGGGCTGGTAAATTTCACGAGCAGCGCGATGGCCACGAGAACCGGTGAGAGCACCAATGTGATGAGCAGCGCACCCACGAAATCAAATAGTGTCTTCATCACATACTTGAAGCCAGTGAAATGCGGTTCGTCGACATAGACGAGCGGAAGACCGTTGACCGGTCGCGTAATGACGCGCGGACCAGCCACATCACGCAGAGCGACCGTGAGCGCGAGATCGATCCCGGTCCCCTCGAGGTCCCAACCGAGCGTCCGGACGGTCTCGGAAGTCATCGAGTCGGACCCGACGACGGTCACCGCGTCGACGCCGAGGCGCTGTGCGATGGAGGCTGCGTCGGTCATCGCGCCGAGGACCGGGACGCCCGCGACGGTGTCCGGACCGGTCTCAGACTCGGGGACGCAGAGCCCGACGACGCCGAAACCGGCTTCCGTCTTGTCCTGGAGGTCGCGCGCGAAGATCTCCGCCTTGGCACGGTGGCCGACGACGAGAACCTTGAACTGAGCCCCGCCATGAGCACGTCGACGGCGCAGCCAGTGGCGCCAGAAGAGCCTGCCGACGAGCAGGAGACCGAGGCCGAGCGGCAGTGCGATCGCCAGATAACCACGGCCGATGTCCATCCGCAGGAGGTAGGCGATGACTGCGACGGTCGCGAACAAGCGCCACGTCCAGGACACAACTCGTTGATATTCCGCGGGTCCGGTGCCCACGACACGCCGGTCCTGGCTGCGCCCGACCACGAGCGCAGCGATCCATGCCCACATGAGCACGATCGAGACGACGAGGTAGCTGGGGGCAAAGCTGCCACCCACCCGAGCCGAGCCGTCCGCGTCGAACCGGATGACGTACGCCGTGAAGACGGCGATGTAGATCGCCGCCGCGTCGGTGATGAGCACGCGTGTCGCGTACTGCACCCACCATCGAGGAGCGACGACGCCTGCTGACGTCGTCGAGCCCTCGTGCTGCTCGTTGTCCCCGGCACGGTCGTGCCCTGGGCGAAGCTCAGCCGGTACGGCAGTACCCGACTTCCTCCGATGCATGACTGATGACATCGATACCCCCCTGCGAGCGCCGATGCATGGTGCGCTCTATCTACTCGCCGTCGATCATCGCGAGTCCGAAATGTCTGATGAGTACTGAGTACTCGGATTCGTCACCGTAGTGCCGTCATGTCCCCTTCCTGAGGTACTTTGGACAACGCTAACGGTGCCACACATGAGAGCATGGTGGAAGCCGGATTGCTTTACATCACAGTCAATGCAGGGGGAATTCGTGGAACTTCAGGACTATCTCGCGGTGCTTCGCAAGCGGTGGATAACAATCGCACTGGTCACGGCCTTAGGAATCGCTGTCGGAGCCGCAGCAACACTGTTGGCCACGCCGACGTACAAGGCTCGGTCTCAGGTGTTCGTCTCGGTCATGACCGGTGAGACCTCGTCTGACCTGCTCCAGGGCAGCAGCTTCACGCAGAAGCAGGTCAAGTCGTACACCGCGCTCGTCACGAGTCCTCGGGTCCTCATCCCGGTGATCGACGAGCTCGGCCTCGACACCACGCCAGAAGCCCTTGCGAACAGCGTCTCGGCCGACTCTCCGATCGACACCGTGCTCATCAACATCACGGCGACGAACGACGACGCGGAGCTCGCGAGCTCGATCGCGAACGCCACCGCAGAGAGCCTGTCTACCGAGGTCAGCGCCCTGGAGAGCCGCGCAGACGGGGTCTCCCCGGTTCAGATCAGCTCCGTGCGCACCGCGACCGTCCCGCGCTTCACCGCGACGCCGAACACGCGTCTCAACCTGGCGCTCGGCCTGGCGCTGGGCCTTGCGGTCGGCGTCGGTATCGCCGTGGTGCGGCACCTGCTCGACACGCGCATCCGCGATGAGTCCGATGTGAAACAGGTCACGAGCAGCTCCATCATCGCGTCGATCGCGTTCGACCCCGACGCACCGAGCCACCCGCTCATCGTCCAGACGCACCCCCACAGCCAGCGGGCCGAGGCGTTCCGCCGGCTGCGCACCAACCTGCAGTTCCTCGACGTCGACGGGCGTCCTGGCACCATCGTGGTCACGTCGTCGCTGCCTGGAGAGGGAAAGTCCACGACCGCGATCAATCTTGCGATGACGCTCGCCGACGCGGGCTCGCGCGTCGTCCTCGTGGACGCCGACCTGCGGCGCCCTTCCGTCGCCCGGTACATGGGCCTCGAAGGAAATGTGGGGCTCACCACAGTCCTCATCGGACGGGCCACGGTCGCCGAGGTTGTCCAGCCCTGGGGCGACGGGAACCTTCACGTGCTGCCCTCGGGTCAGGTGCCTCCCAACCCCAGCGAGCTTCTCGGTTCGACGTCCATGTCCACGCTGCTCGACTCTCTCGCCGCCGAGTACGACGTGGTCCTCGTCGACGCACCGCCCTTGCTGCCGGTCACCGATGCGGCGATCCTCTCTAGGCTCGCTGGCGGGGCGCTCGTGGTCGTCGGGGCGGACACCCTCGACCGCCACCAGCTCGCGGAGTCCATGGCTTCGCTGGAGAACGTCGGCGCGCGGGTGCTCGGTCTGGTGCTCAACCGCGCGGTGCGGACTCCGAGCGACGCGTACGCCTACTACGACTACACGCCCGTGGATCACGACAGCACAGACGCCAAGAAGAAGAACCGGGGCGCGAAGGGCGAGGAGAAGCGCTCGGCTCGTCCGGACCAGGGCAAGCCCAGCGGGACCGCCGGGTCGGGGGACGTCCCGCGGCGCATGGCTGACGCCGACCACCGGTCGTCGGTCGACTCCGTGCTCAGCGCCGCCGACGGCAGCCAGCGCACCGAGACGTCGCCGCGCACGCGGCCGTCGAGCGACCACGCCTGACTGCTCTCGCGGTCGCAGGACGCACCGCAGTGCGACGGGGTCGGTCAGGGCAGACTGTCCCTGACCGATCCCGTTCCTGAGGAGAACCGTCATGACCAGCCCTTTCACCGTCCTCACCGTGTGCACCGGCAACGTGTGCCGCTCCCCCGCCGCCGAGCGTCTGCTGGCCGCGCGGCTCGGCACGGACTCCGGGATCACCGTCTCGAGCGCCGGGACGGGAGCACTCGTCGACGCGAGCATCCCCTCCCCGATGGCTGCCCTGCTCTCTGCCGCGGGCGGGTCTGCCGACGCGTTCGCCGCCCGGCAGCTCACCGAGCAGTTCCTGCGCGAGAGCGACGTGATCCTGGCGCTGACCCGCGCCCACCGTTCACGGGTCGTCGACCTCTGGCCCGGCGCCGTCCGTCGGACGTTCACGCTCCGCGAGCTGGCGCGGCTCGCTGCGGCAGTGGGACCCGAGGCCCTTCCCGCAGGCAGCGCTGCCGAGCGCTTCGTCGCGCTCCTGCCCCTCGCCGCAGCGAGCCGCGCCACGCTGCCCATCGTCCGTCCCGACGACGACGACGTCGTCGATCCGTACCGGCGCAGCGACGCCGTCTATGCGACGTCGTTCGGTCAGCTGCGCCCGGCGGTCGAGACCATCGCTGCTGTCGTGCGTGGCACGGCACCGACCGTGAGCGCCGGCTGAGCCGGAGGGTCGTTCCTCGCGCGGGCGGCTGCCTGCGCTCGTACGCTCGGTCGATGACTTCAGCAGACACGACGACGACCCTGCCCGGAACCTCTGCTCCGCTCGTCCTCGTCACAGGTGCGACCGGCTACATCGGAGGGCGGCTCGTGCCTCGGCTGCTCGCCGCGGGCTTCCGGGTACGGGTCCTGGTCCGCACACCGGCCAAGCTGGCGGCCGTGCCGTGGCGCGACGAGGTCGAGGTGGTCGAGGGCGACCTGACGTCTGTCGAGGACACGACCGCGGCGTGCGCGGGGGTGCACACGTTCTACTACCTCGTGCACTCGATGGGATCAGGCAGCGACTTCGAGGAGACGGAGCAGCGGACGGCGCGCCTCGTCGCGCGTGCCGCTGCCGACGCGGGTGTCGAACGGGTCGTGTACATCGGCGGTCTCCACCCGGACGGAGTCGAGCTCTCGACGCACATGCGCTCGCGCACCGCGGTGGGCCAGGTGCTGCTGGACGGACCTGTTCCCGCGGTGGTCTACCAGGCAGGCGTGGTCATCGGGTCAGGGTCGGCGTCGTTCGAGATGATCCGGCACCTCACCGAGAACCTGCCGCTCATGCCCGCTCCGAGCTGGGTGACGAACCTCATCGAGCCGATCGCGATCCGTGACGTCGTGCACTACCTCGTGCAGGCTCCGCAGATCCCGGGCGACGTGAACCGGACGTTCGACCTGGGGTCGCGAGAGGTGCTCACCTACGCAGCCCTCATGTACGGATACGCACGGGAGGCCGGGCTGCCGTGGCGCAAGATCTACGCGTTGCCTATACCAGCACCACGGCTGGCCGGATGGTGGGTGGCGCTCGTCACGCCGATCCCGCACTCGATGGCTGTCCCGCTCGTGCAGTCGTTGCAGCACGACGCGGTGACGGACGAGCACGACATCGACGAGCTCGTCCCCCAGCCGCCGGAAGCCTTGACCGACTACCGGTCGGCGGTGCGGCTCGCGCTGGGCAAGATGGAGGACGGCGAGGTCGAGACCTCGTGGTCGAGCGCATCGTCGGGCAAGCCGTACGAGCCGCTGCCGAGCGACCCGGAGTGGGCTGGCCGCACGGTGTACGTGGACGACAGGTCGAGGTCGACGGACGTCGCACCCGAGAAGGTGTGGGACGTCATCGAAGGCATCGGTGGGGACAACGGCTGGTACTCGCTCCCGGCGGCCTGGGTCGTGCGCGGCGTGGCGGACAAGCTGCTCGGTGGCGCGGGGCACAACCGGGGACGGCGCAACGCGAGCCGGCTGGTCGTCGGTGACGCGGTGGACTGGTGGCGCGTCGAGCGGCTCGAGCGCGGCCGGCTCTTGCGCCTGCGTGCCGAGATGAAGGTGCCGGGCGGAGCATGGCTAGAGCTGACCGCCGAGCCGTCCGACTCGGGCGGGACGATCTACCGGCAACGAGCGATCTACATGCCTCGGGGTCTCGCAGGCAAGCTCTACTGGTGGGCCATCTTCCCGTTCCACGGGCTGATCTTCCCGTCGATGGCGAAGAACATCATCGCGCGCGCCGCACAGGGCAGCGCGTCCGGCCGCGACGCGCAGACGGCGCAGTGAGCCTGGAGGCTGACGGCGGCGGCCTGCTCTTTCTCGCTGTCGGGCTCGCGACGCTCGCGGCCGCGCTCCTGCCACGGATCCTCGGACGGGTCCCCGTGTCGGTGCCCATGGTGTTTCTTGCCGCCGGGATGGTCGGTTTTGCACTGCTGCCTCAGCTCCCGAACCCGGACCCGCTCGTGCACGACGACCTCGCGCTGCACCTCACGGAGGTGTGCGTGATCCTCTCCCTCATGGGCGCAGGTCTCGCCCTCAACCGGCCGGTCGGCTGGCGACGCTGGTCGACCACGTGGCGCCTGCTCGGGATCACCATGCCGCTGTCGATGCTCGCCGTCGGGCTGCTCGGGTGGGCGGCTCTCGGCGTCGGGGCGGCGAGCGCGGTGCTGCTCGCCGCCGTGCTCGCCCCGACCGACCCGGTGCTCGCGACAGAGGTCCAGGTGAGCGAGCCGGTGGCTCGTCCCGACGCTGTGGACGACGAGGCGCGCTTCGCGCTGACGTCGGAGGCCGGCCTCAACGACGGTCTGGCGTTCCCCTTCACGTACGCGGCGATCGGGATCGCGGTGGCCGGGGTCGCGCCGGACGGGTGGCTGGGGCACTGGTTGCTCGTCGACGTGGTGTGGCGTCTCGGGGTCGGTGTGCTCGGCGGCCTGGCGGTGGGGTGGCTGTTCGGAAAGCTCTTCTTCTCGACCGTCTCCGAGCGGCTGCGCCTGACGGAGTCCGCGGAGGGATTCGTGGCTCTGGCAGCGACGTTCCTCGCGTACGGGGCGACAGAGCTCGCGGAAGGGTACGGCTTCGTCGCGGTGTTCGTGTGCGCGTGCAGCATCCGGGCGGCGGAGCGTGCGCACGGGTACCACGCCGTGCTGCACAGCTTCGTCGAGCAGATCGAGCGGCTGCTGACCGTGGTCGTTCTCGTCCTGCTCGGAGGTGCGGTGTCGCGCGGTCTGCTCTCCGGCATCGGGTGGCGCGAGGTGGGCGTCGCCGCCGCGGTGATCCTCGTGGTCCGCCCGGTCGCCGGGTGGATCGGGCTCTCTCGGGGGAAGACCGGCCCGCGGGAGCGTGGGGTCATCGCGTTCTTCGGGGTGCGCGGTGTGGGGTCGTTGTACTACGTGGCGTACGCGCTGCACTCGGCGCCGTTCCCCGACGCTCGGGACCTGTGGGCGATCGTCGGGCTCGTCGTCGTCGGGTCGATCGTCGTGCACGGTGCGCTGGCGACGCCGGCGATGGCTGCCCTCGATGCACGCCGGGCGCGCCGAGCCCCGACGAGCGACGACGGGAGCGTCGAGCGGACCCCGGTGTGACGCGCCGAGGAGCCACAGGGCGCGCCCTGTTCCGGATGCCGCCGCGACCGGCCTCCCGTAATCTGCCCGCATGGAACAGCCAGGTGTGCAGCAGACCCGTCCTTCCCGATCCCTGTGGGCCGACTCGTTCGGCCGGACGGCGGTCCGCAGCGCCCAGTCGCTCATCGTCCTGACGCTGGCCGGGTGCGTCGTCTACGCGCTCGTCCAGCTCAAGCTCGTCGTCATCCCGGTGCTCGTCGCGACCATCGTCGCCGCCGCCGTCAGCCCTGTCGTGACGTTCCTCAAGCGCAAGGGCCTGCCTGCTGCGCTGGCGACGTGGGCAGCGATGATCACGGGGCTCGGGACGCTCGGCCTCACCCTGTGGCTCGTGTGGCGCAACATCCGTGACGAGTCCGAGCAGCTCGTCGCGTCCGCGACCGAGGGGCTCGACGAGCTGCAGACGTTCCTCACAGACGGGCCGCTGGGGTTGAGCGACGCGCAGATCACGGAGGCACGCGAGTCCGCGCAGGACCTGCTCGGGAGCGAGAGCGTCCAGAACGGAGCGCTCGCCGGGGCGACGGCAGCGGCAGAGGTCCTCACCGGACTGCTCCTCGGTGCAGTCATCCTCTTCTTCTTGCTCAAGGACGGTCGTCGGATCTTCGAGTTCTTCCTGCGCCCGCTCGACGCGCGGCACGAGAAACGAGCCGAGCGGATCGGTCTGCACTCCGTGCGCGTCCTCGGCGGGTACGTGCGTGGGACGGCGCTCGTGGCGCTCGTCGACACGGTCGTCATCGGGGCTGCGCTGCTCATCCTCGGGGTGCCGCTCGCGCTGTCGTTGGCGACGATCGTCTTCCTCGGGGCGTTCGTCCCGCTCATCGGCGCGACCGTCGCCGGTATCCTCGCTGCCCTCGTGGCGCTCGTGGCGAACGGACCGGTGACGGCGCTCATCGTCATCGTGGTCGTCATCGCGGTCAACCAGCTCGAGGGCGACTTCCTCGCGCCTGTCGTCATCGGCAAGGCGCTGTCGCTCCACCCTCTCGTCATCCTTCTCGCGCTCACGGTCGGGACCATCCTCGCGGGCATCGTCGGGGCGCTCTTGTCCGTCCCGATCGCGGCGGTGGGCTGGACCATCGTCACGGAGTGGAACGCGTCGAACCAGGAGTCCGACGACGTGCCGGCGATCGACGAGCAGCACGACCTCGACGACGACAGCGTGACGGCGTAGGGCCTTCGCCACCGAGCGAGGACAGGAGTCGCTCGTTACAGTCGCGTATGCCCATCACCATCCGTTCCATCGAGACCGCTGTCCCGCCGACCGTGCTGCGCCAAGACGAGATCCGGGACGTGTTCGCGGGGCAGCCTGACCTCAACCGGCTCGGTGGTCGTCTGGTGCGCGCTGCGTTCGACGTGTCCGGGATCGAGACGCGTCACACCGTCGTCGACGAGCTCGATCACGCCTCGGCGGGGCTGCCGCGCACGGACAGCGAGCCTCCTGTCTTCTACGACTCCGCGAGCGGCGAGATCCTGTCCCCGAGCACCGGGACGCGCAACGACGTCTATACCGACCGGTCGCCCGCGCTCTTCCTCGCAGCGGCCCGCACCGCCCTCGACGCGGTCCCGGACCTCGACGCCGACGACGTCACCCACGTCGTCACCGTCTCGTGCACCGGGTTCTTCGCGCCCGGCCCCGACTACGCGATCGTGCGCGGCCTCGGTCTGCGGCCCTCGACGCAGCGCTATCACCTGGGCTTCATGGGGTGCTACGGCGCGTTCCCCGCGCTGCGTGCCGCCCGGTCGTTCTGTCTCGCCGAGCCGGACGCGGTCGTGCTGGTCGTGTGCGTCGAGCTGTGCTCGTTGCACCTGGCGTCCTCGAACGACCCGGACACGATCGTCGCCTCATCGGTCTTCGCCGACGGCGCTGCCGCCGCGGTCGTCACCGCTCGCCCTGCTCCAGCCGGAGAAGCGGTCCTCGACCTCGACGCGTTCGAGACGGTCCTCACCCCGGTCGGGGAGAAAGACATGGCATGGACCATCGGTGACCACGGCTTCGAGATGGTGCTCAGCCGGTACGTCCCCCACATCATCGAGGAGCACATCGCCGGTGCGCTCGCTCCTCTCCTGGCGAGCGTTCCCGGGCTCGCAGACCAGCCGTACGGCTCGATCCCCCGCTGGGCGATCCATCCCGGCGGGCGCAGCATCCTCGACAAGGTGCAGAGCACGCTCGACCTCTCAGACGACCAGCTCGACCCGTCGCGGGAGACGCTGCGCACCTACGGGAACATGTCGAGCGCCACGATCCTCTTCGTCCTGCGGCACGTGCTCCACGACCAGGACCCCGGCGCCGGAGGAGAACGCGTGTGCGCGATGGCGTTCGGCCCCGGCCTCACGGTCGAGACGGCACTCCTCACGCACCGTGTCGTCGACGAGAGCGAGGACGGCGAGTGAGCAGGACGACCGCGACCGCTCTCCCCCGCCCTCCGCTCGCCCCCGACCTCACGGACCGGGAGGTCCACGCCCACGAGCTCATGGACGACCCGGGGTGCGACCTCGACACGCTGCGCCGCACGTACGCCCTCTTCCGGCCGGTCAACCGTGTCGTGGCCGGGTGGCGACACGTCTACGTCCGCCAGCTCCGTCCCCTGCTCTCGCGCACCCGTCCCACGACGATGCTCGACGTCGGTTCCGGCGGCGGGGACGTCCCCCGTGCGATCGCACGATGGGCCGCACAGGACCGTCTGCGCCTCGACATCACGGCTGTCGACCCAGACGAGCGAGCCCACGCGTACGCCTCCGCGCTGCCTCCTCTCCGCGGACTGACGTTCCGCCGGGCCCTGAGCACCGACCTCGTCGCTGCCGGCGACCGGTTCGACCTCGTCACGTCCAACCACGTGCTCCACCACCTCGACGGTGCGGGGCTGACCACCCTCCTCGCCGACAGCGAGGCCCTCGCCCGCCGACTCGTCGTGCACAACGACATCGCACGCGGCACGCTCGCCTACGGCGCCTTCCGTGCCGCGACCATCCCGCTCGGTCGGCGGTCGTTCATCCACCACGACGGAGCACTGTCCGTCCGGCGCAGCTACCAGGCTGCTGAGCTCCGGTCGGCGGTGCTCGCCGCCGGCGCCGACACCCGGTGGCGCGTCACGACGACCGTGCCCTTCCGAGTCATCCTGCACTGGTCGCCCGGCAGGGACGGCACCCCGCGTGCATGACGTGCTCGTCGTCGGCGGCGGCCCGGTAGGGCTCTTCCTCGCGACGCTGCTCGCTGACGCCGGCCTCGACGTCACCGTGTGGGAGAAACGCCGGTCACCAGCGCTGCTCTCGCGTGCCATCGGCATCCACGGGCCCGCGCTCGACGCGCTCGACCGCATCGGTGTCGCCGAGCCCGTCCTGCGCGAGGCCGTCGCGATCGGGCAGGGCGTCGCCTCGTGCCGCAGGTCTGTCCTCGGGGAGGTGTCATTCGCCCGAGCCCACCCGCGCTACCCGTTCGTCGCGGCTCTGCCGCAGTTCCGGACCGAGTCCCTGCTCACCGAGCGCCTCACGGCCCTCGCACCCGGCGCGCTGGTCCGCGGTGCGGAGATCACCGGTCTCACCCAGACGCACGACCGCGTCCGGGTCACCGGCACAGTTCTGGCCGGACCCGGCACCGACGACCGCCGGACGATCGACACGACGGCACACTATGTCGTCGGCGCCGACGGTGCACGCAGCGTCGTACGAGACCTGCTCGGGATCGACGCTCCCGTCCGGGACTATCCCGACACCTATGTCATGGGCGACTTCGTCGATGCCCGCCCCAGCTCATCCGCGTCGATCCACCTCGAGCCGGAGGGGGTCGTCGAGTCGTTCCCGCTGCCGGGAGGTGTCCGACGGTTCGTCGCGCACACCCCGCACCCCGCCGAGCCCAGCGCCTCCTGGCTCGCAGACCTCGTCACCGAGCGCACGGGACACCCGATCGACGCGTCGAGCGTCTCCATGCTCAGCGCGTTCGGCGTCCGTCGCCGGTTCGCGTCACGGATGGTCGAGGGACGGGTCGTCCTCGCTGGCGATGCTGCCCACGAGATCAGCCCGATCGGCGGCCAAGGGATGAACCTCGGCTGGCTCGACGCGGCGATGCTCGCGCCGGTGCTCGTCGAGGCCGCGCGCACCGGCGCGACGAACGGCGCGGCTCTGCGCCGGTATGACCGCAGCCGGTCCGCCAGTGCGCGTCGGGCCGCCCGGCAGGCCGAGATGAACATGGCTCTCGGGCGTCCTGTCGACGGCACGCGGCTCGCGGCACGCAACCTCGCCCTGCGGGTGGCGCTGCGGTCCCCGGCCAGCGCGCTCCTCGCGTCGGTCTATGCGATGCGCTGGTCGTGACGCGGTCTCTCCCACGACGCCCGGACGCATGCTCTGAGGACACCAGCGCCCGGTGGCCTCAGGCGACGAGGCGGGTGCCTCCCAGACCGAGCTGGACGGCGATGAGCAAGGACGCGACCACGACGAGCCGGAACAGCAGACGGCTCGGCGGTCGAGTCACGACGAGGACGGTGCCCCATCCGGCGATGCTCAACGACGCGACGAGACCCACGACCGCGACGACCGCGGACGGACCTCCGGCCGTGTCGAGACGCGCTCCGACGACCACGAGGACCGCAGCCACCGCGAGCGCGACGAACGCGACGACGCCGGCCGTGACGCGTCCGAGCCGGTGCGGCAGGCCCGCGATGCCGGTGCGGGCGTCGTCGACGAGGTCGGGCAAGACGTTCGTGAAGTGGATGGAGACCCCGAAGACGGCGCCGACGGCGATGGCCCAGGGAGCCGCTGTCGCGGGGTCAGGCAGTGCGAGGGTGACGATGGTGGGCAGCAGACCAAAGCTCACGACGAAGGGGACGACGGAGAAGACGGTCCGCTTGAGGCCGGCGTTGTATGCCCACGCGGAGGCGATGAACACGAGGTGGGCGGTCCCGGCTGCGAGGCCGAGAGCGAACGAGACCAGCAGGGACACCGTGAGCGAGGCGAACGCTGCGGTGCGCACCGTGGCGACGGTGACGAGCCCTTGGGCCACAGGCTTGTCCGTGCGTCCCACGGCGGTGTCCCGGTCGGCGTCGATCCAGTCGTTCGACAGGCCGATCGACAGCTGACCGGCGGCGATGGCGAGCGCGAGCGCGAAGACGCGCAGCGGCGTCATGCCCACGGCGACCCCGAGGACTGCGGAGAGCAGCGTCACGGCGAGCGTCGGCCCGGGGTGGGAGGACAGCGCGAGGGTCGTGGCGCGGGCGAGCATCCCGACAGCGTAGAGGAGGACGGACGCAGCGGCGCGACTGACGTCCCGTCGACGTGGGAGAGTGCTCTGGTGCATCGACAATCCACGGACCCCGCCAGAGCGGCTGCAGCATGCCTCGAGTCCTTCGTACCGCACGACCCCGCGTCAGCAGCGGCGCAGGAGCAGGCGAGCGCGTACCTCGCACAGCACGGGACGGCGGCGCTCGGGCGCAGCCTGCCGGAGCACCTCACAGCGAGTGCGCTCGTCCTCGACCGCGCGGGCGACCTGACCCTGCTCTGCTATCACCGCAAGGGCAGGTTCTGGGTCCAGCCCGGCGGCCACCTCGACCTGACAGACCCTGACCCGCTCGCCGGCGCCCTGCGAGAGTTGAGGGAAGAGACCGGCCTGGATCGCTTCACCACACCGCTGGCCAAGCCGATCGATATCGACCGGCACCGGCTCGGCGACGGCTTCGGTGCGTGCACGTGGCACATCGACATCGCATTCGTCGTCGTCGCAGAACCGTCCGACTCCCTCGAGGTGAGCCACGAGAGCACGGACGTCGCCTGGTGGCCCGTCGATGACCTGCCGCCGGAGAGCGTCCCAGGGCTCGCCCGCCGGCTCGCCCGACCGCGGGCGCTCGTGCGGTCGGGGACCGTGCTCTGAGCACCGTGCTCAGCGCTTCGCCTCTGACGGCCCGGGTCCGTCAGCCGACGGGCTGGCCGGTGAGGTCGCCCTCCGCCACAGGTGCGGGAACGACGGCCGACTCCCACCGGTCAGCCACCCATCTCCCGTGGGCATCGCGCTCGACGGTGACGATGCCGGTGTTCGTCAGGTTCTGCTTCATGATGAACCCCACATCGAGGTTGCTCACGCGCGCAGCGCACCACACCCGGATGATCGCGCCGTGGCTGACGATCGCTGCGTGCCGGGACCCGGCACCGACGAGCTCCTCGACCACGGCGTCGAAGCGATCGAGGGTGGTCGCCTGGGTCTCCCCGCCGGGGAGCACGTGGTCCGCGTCTCCGCGGCCCCAGGCCGCCAAGAGGCCGAGATACTGACCGACAGCCTCCTCGTCCGCGCGCATCTCGAGAGCTCCGGCAGAGACCTCGCGCAGCCCGTCTCGGACGTCGAGCTCGATCCCCCGTTCCTGAGCGAGCGCCGCCGCCGTCATCTGCGCGCGCAGCTGTGACGAGGCGACGACCCGGTCGAACGGCACGTCGCCCAGCGCGCGGGCCAACGCGACGGCCTGCTGCGCGCCGACGTCGTCGAGCGGAGGGCCGGGCACGCTCGTGTCGATCGCGCCGGTGACGTTGGAGGCGGTCCGGCCGTGACGGACGAGGTGCAGCTTCATGTGGCGCTCCGGGTGGTCGTGAGGGGCGGGACCCTCGTGATGGCGTCGGCGATGATCGACGGGACGTCTGCATCGATGTCGATCACGATCCCCCGTTCGTCGGGGTCCAGCGCCTCGAGGGTGCTCAGCTGTGAGTCGAGCAGCTCCGGCGGCATGAAGTGGTCGCTGCGCCCCTCGAGCCTCGCGGTGAGCACCGCCTTGGTCCCGTCGAGGTGCACGAACACGGTTCCAGGGGCCTCCGCGACGATCGCGTCGCGGTAGACACGGCGCAGCGCCGAGCACGCGACGACGACACCTCCGCTGGCGTCGGCGAGCACCTGGCCGACGACAGCGAGCCAGGGCCACCGGTCCTCGTCCGTGAGCGGCGTCCCGGCAGCCATCTTCTCGATGTTGGCGATCGGGTGGAGACCGTCCGCATCGACGAACGGAACTCCGAGGGCGTTGGCGACGAGCGCGCCGATGGTCGACTTTCCCGAGCCCGAGACACCCATGACGACGACCATGGGCCTGCTCGGGTTCTGCGTGTCGGCTGAAGAGGACATCAGGTTCTGGACCCCGTTTCGGTCACGGATCGTGGTGGCACCGTCCGCATGACGGTCGTCGACCAAGTATGCCCTGACCACCGATGCGCACCCGGCCTGGGACGGACCTGACGATCGTCGGTCCGGGGGGGCGTCCTTGCTGGTTCTTGGCTCCCCCTCTGCGTACCGGGCCGCTGCAGCAGACAGGGGCACAGCGGCCGCTTGGCACACTTTTCTTGCGTACGACACTCACTCGGAGGATCGCCTCGGCGACCGCGCCGCAGCTCCTCACGTCTGACGTTCGACGGCCGATAGGTGGCTCATGAGAATGTCGGCCATCACCCAGGCACCGCGATGACGCGCGCGACCCTCCCCGTCGCCGGCGAGCAGATCGAGGTGTCGACGTCGGAGGAGCGGTCCTACACCACATGGGTCGACCAGTCGGACGGCCACGTCATGCGGGTCTTCGCTCCCCACGACCTCCTCGTGATCGACCTGCCCGGCCCTGGGTCGACAGTCGTGGTGCGCTGGCACAGCCCGCGCGGCCGCCACCACGTCGACACGGTGTTCATCGAGCGGCGCGGAGACGGCGGGCTGCAGTGGATCCTCGAGGTCGAGGGCAGGCTGCGCCTCACCCAAGACCGGCAGTACGTCCGAGGCGCCGGTGGCGAGCAGGTCACCCTGAAGCGCGTCGACCCGGAGCCCGAGGAAGGCGCGGAGCCGCTCCGCGAGCCGGCCGAGCTCACGACCGGGTTCGTGGTCGACCTCAGCGAGCGTGGTGTCCGGGCACGCTTCGAGGCCCTCGACCTCGTTCCTGAGGACGTCGTCACCATGACGCTCGCGCTCGACGAGACGAGCACGAGCATCACCGGGACCGTCCTGAGGGTCTTCCCTGCAGCGCGCGGGGTCCAGCCCGAGGTGGTCGTCGTGTTCGAGACCGACGACGCGACGGCGACGATGCTCCGCCGTTACGTCTTGCAGTCCCAGATGAGAGCCCGCCAGTTCGCCGTGCGCTGATGCCCTGGTCCAGTCAGCCGGCCGCGCCCGTGATGTAGACCATCCAGGACACGCCGAACCTGTCGCGGCACATCCCGAACAGGTCCCCCCACGGGGACGGCCCGAGGGGGTGCGCGACGACACCGCCGACGGAGAGCTTCTCCCACCAGCCCGTCAGCCCTGCGACATCGTCACCGCTGAGGGAGATCGCGACATTCCCGCCGGGTGTGCGATCCATCGCGCTCGGGGTGTCGGCCGCCATGAGGACGAAGCCGTCGGGCGCCTCGAGCTGGGCATGCATGACCTTCGCGCCCTCGACAGGGTCGTCGGCCTGACCGAGGTCGGCGAACGTGCTCACCGTGAGCTCCCCTCCGAAGACCGCTCGGTAGAACTCCATGGCTTCTCGCGCCGTGTCACGAAAGCCGAGGTAGGGATTGAGTCGTGAGGTCATCGCAGGCCCGCCTTTGTGCCATGGTCGCGCAGGATGCAGACGTCGGAGATTCCGACCACCGCCCGAACACCCCACGCTAACAGTGACGCACGTCACATAACAGGCTGACCGCTCACGCCGCGACGCCGGCGACACCGTCGCCAGACAGACCTCGCCGCGCCTTCACCCTGCGCCGCCAGAGCACTCCCTGCCGCCCGAACTGGCAGAAATGTCTATGACCTCCGTCACTATTCGCCGCGCCGACCCCGCACCGAGACTCGACCGGCACCCACCAGGCTCGAGAAGATCGCCCCGTGACCTGCGCGTGGGCCGCGGCTGCACATGCCCGCCCGAGACCCGTCACGGCGGCCCGAAGCCCCGCCGGCAACACTGGCCGTGATCTCCCCGTGACATTCCACCGGTATGTCATGTACCTTCGAGTTGCTCCACACGGCAACCGCCCACGGAGCGCTCGAGCAGAACGTCTAGCCCTGCCACTGCTCGAGGCGATCTAGAGACCATGGCAGGGACGGGGGACCCAGAAGTGGGCGCTGCTCGCAGCGTCCTTGGGGTGAAGCCGCGCGGATCACGGTCCGACGGCCGGGTGTTCTTCTCCTACCCGAACCCGACAGCTAACCTCGCAGGCGTCTTTGGAGAGAATATGACCGTTCGTACCTCGGGAGCGCGCCACCGCGCAGCGCGCCGCAGCATCACCCCGCTCGCCTCGCTGTCCACCGGCGCGACGGGCAACGCCGCCGCCCTCGGGCGTCGCACCGCCATCGTCGCCGCGTCGTCCGGGCTCCTCGTCTCGCTCATGGGCGCGTCGCCCGCCGCAGCCGCTCCTGTCACGACAGACGCAGCGCTCAGCACCTTCGACGTCGACACCCTGACCGCTCAGGCGAACGCAGCACTCGTCACTGCACCAGCAGTGACCGTCGCAGCCGACGCTTCCTGGACCATCGAGCAGACGTCCATCACGGTCACGCCGGCCCCGGAACCCGAGCCGGAGCCGGAGCCCGAGCCCGAGCCCGTCCGCGTCGAAGCAACGACCACGCGATCCGCTGAGCGCACCGCAGTCGCCGACACGACCACGGCCGTGGCCGAGACGACCGCCGAGGTCGCTGAGACCCCAGTGGCACTCACCGCCGCGATCCCTGCATCGGCGAACGGCAGCGCGATCATCGATGCAGCCAGCCGCTACGTCGGCGTCCCGTACGTCTACGGGGGCAGCACACCCTCAGGCTTCGACTGCTCCGGGTTCACGTCCTACGTCTTCGCTCAGGTCGGCATCTCGCTGCCCCGCACCGCCGCTGCCCAGGCCGCTGCAGGAACAGTCGTCTCCCGTGCCGACGCTCAGCCCGGCGACCTCATCTACTCCCCCGGCCACATCGCGATCTACGCCGGCGGCAACACCCAGATCGACGCGCCCCGCCCGGGCAAGACGATCCAGTTCCGCGACATCTGGCAGTCCAACCCCACCTTCATCCGCATCTCCTGATGACGCACGGCTGACGCCGCCCGACAGCAACGCTGCACCACAGAAGGCCCGGTCCGCTCCAGCGGACCGGGCCTTCTGCGTCTGGGCGGCACGCGCGTGCCGCCCCGTCACAGCTGCCGTGGGAGCCGCTCAGGCGCGGATGTCGAACATCTTCAACCGCGCACGGTCCCGGGACGTCGACGACGCCTGGAGCGCGAGCAGCTCGGCATAGATCCCGCCGGTACGCGCCAGCTCGTCCGGCGGGCCGATCTCGTCGACCCTCCCGTTCTTGAGCGTGACGATGCGGTCGACCGAGGAGATCGTCGAGAGGCGGTGGGCGATGATGATCGTCGTCCGGTCGGCCATGAGGCGCTCTAGCCCCTCCTGGACGAGACGCTCGGACTTCGAGTCGAGCGAGCTCGTCGCCTCGTCGAGCACCAGGACAGGAGCCCCTTTGAGGATCGCGCGAGCGACGGCGATCCGCTGCTTCTGACCACCCGAGAGCTTGATGCCGCGCTCACCGATCTGTGTGTCGTAGCCGTCGGGGAAGCGCGTGACGAACGTGTGCGCGTTCGCCGAGCGGGCAGCAGCCTCGACCTCGCCGTCCGATGCACCAGGGTTCGCGTACGCGATGTTCTCGCGGATCGTGCCGGAGAAGAGCGCTGGGTCCTGGAACACGACACCGATGTCTGCGCGCAGGGCCTCGAGCGAGGTGCTCGAGATGTCGGTCCCGCCCACCCGGATCGTCCCGGAGTCCGGGCCGTAGAGCCGCAGCAGCAGGCTCACGAGGGTGGTCTTGCCACCGCCGCTCTCGCCGACGACCGCGATCCGCTCCCCTGGTGCGATGGAGAACGTCACGTCCTTGAGGACGTCCTCGGTGCCCTCATAAGAGAACGTCACGCCGTCGAGGTCGACCCCCGCGGCGTGCTGCGGAGCGCGCTGGGGCCCCGAGAGGTCCGGCAGCTCGTCACGCTCGGGGATCTCGGCCATGACAGAGAAGTAGTCACGGCTGCCCGCGATCGCGCGCTGCCCCGAGTCGACGAGGTAGCTCATCGAGAGGACCGGCTGGCGCGCCATGGTCACGAGCTGCACGAGGAGCACCATGACCGCGATCGTGAAGGTGCCGCGCAGCGTTCCGACGAAGATCAGGGCGAAGACGACGAAGAAGATGACGTTGAGCGCGGCGCGTCGCGAGGTGTCCATGACGTGCCAGTACCGGGACTGCACCTGGGTGGTGCGCACGGTCCGTCCGTAGCGCTCCTCGAAGCTCGCGAGCTCGCGGCGCTCCTGGACAAAGCTCTTGACCACGCGGACCTGGCCGATGACCTCGGCGAAGCGCCCTCCGGCGATGTCGAGCTCGGTGTTCTTCGTCGACTCGAGCGCCTGCCAGCGCACGCTCGTGATGGTCGTCAGCCAGGTGAAGACCGGGTAGATGATGGCGAGCAGGAGCGCGAGCGGCCAGGAGTGGTAAGCCATGATCCCGAGGATGGCCACCACCGTGAGGAGCATCGGGAAGAACATGTTCGCGAACATGTTGAGAAAGGCCGTCGTCTCGGAGATCGATCGGGTGAGCCGGTTGATCACCGTTCCTGTGAGCTCGTTGTCGAAGTAGCGCTGAGGCAGCCGCAGGAGGTGCGCGAAGTACCGCGTCGACAGGGTCGCGCGCAGCCGTGCCGCCATGGTGTCACCGAGGTAGCCGCCGAGGTTCGACAAGAGCGTGTTCGCGAGCTCGGCAGCGAGCAGCGCGACGGCGAACCAGACGACGCGCGCGACGCCGGACTCCCCGCCGTCGTTCGCTGCGACGACGTACCCGGTGGCGGCGCTGACGACGAACGGCGTGACGAGACCGGTCACGGCGACGCCTACGGAAGCGAGGACGATCCCGGCGTAGTACGGCCAGAGCTCACGGGCCGCGCCGAGGACACGGAGGAGGGTGCGCACGGCTCAGGCGCCCGGCCCGGAATCGTCGTCGTCGGACCCCAGGCGGGCCAGGAGGCGCTGGACCCGGACGGCGATGTCGTCGCGGACGAGACGCATCCGGTCCATGCCCTCGATGCCGCGCTCCGAGGGCTCGTCGGTCTCCCAGGTCTCGACGGGCGTGCCTCCGACGCTGGTGACCTCTGCCTCGCGGCCGAGCACGACGACGAGGTCGGCGGCGGCGACGAGCTCGTCGTCCAGAGCGCGCGGACGCTCGTCGCGGATGTCGATGCCGACCTCGAGGAGCGCGTCGACAGACTGAGCGTTGAGCGCTGGTCCTGGGCGTGTGCCCGCGGACGAGACGTCGACGGAGTCGCCCGCGAGGGCGCGCAGGAGGCCTGCGGCCATCTGGGACTTTCCACCGTTCTTGACGCAGACGAACAGGACGTGCGGCCGGTGTGTGGTCATGCAGGCATCCTTGCCCGCTATATAGAGCCCTGTCAATACAGCTGGCCGTGGTGGCACGGCTCGAGGACGGGCCTCAGGTTCAGTCCCAGAACGGGTGCGTCAGCTCCTCGTCGATCTCGATCGGGTCGATCGTGTCGGTCGAAACAGAAGGTACGCACGAGCACATGACGTTCATGTCACTACCGTCTCCGAGATCTCTGAGACCCGTCTAGGACCTGGGGCCCAGACGGTGCGTCGCTGCACGTCAGAAAGACGCTCACGTGCGGGTGAGATCTGGAGGGTGTCAACCGTGCGGGGTCTCGGGCCAGGCGTGCTTGGGATACCGCCGCCGCAGCTCGGCACGGACCTGCGGATAGCCGGTCGCCCAGAACGACTCGAGGTCGGCTGTGACCGCCACCGGGCGACGAGCAGGCGAGAGCAGATGGAGCACGACCGGCACCCGACCGTCCGCGAGCGACGGCGTCCTGCGCCACCCGAAGGCCTCCTGCACGGTGACAGCGACGACGGGACGGTCGGCGGCGGCGTAGTCGACGACGGGACGCGCACCACCGGGCAGCGTCACCCGCTCAGGAGCGACCTCACCGAGGCGACCTGCCTCGGGCCACGGGAGCAGGCGGCGCAGCGCCGAGACGAGATCGATCCGGCCGAGATCACCGACCGAGCGGACACGAGCGAGGTCGGGTGCGAGCCACTCGTCGAGGGACGCCAGGAGAGCCTCGTCGGACACGTCCGGCCAGGGGGCACCGAGCGCAGCACGGACGAAGGCGAGCCGTCGCCGCAGGGCCCGCGCCGGCTCGCGCCACGGCAGGGCGTCGAGCCCGTCCTGCCGCAGGCCCTCCCGGACCGCCGCGACGACCTGCTCCGCCGCCGGGTGCTGGACGCGTTCGGAGGCCAGCTCGATCGCGCCGAGGCGCGTCGTGCGGCGTGCGACCACACGACCGTCCGTCCACCGCACGTCGTCGGCCTCGCAGAGCGCCGACCCGGCAGCCTCGAGGGCGAGGTCCTCGTCGAGCGGTGCTGCCGACCGGATGAGTGCGTCGCGACGTCCCGGTGGCCGGTCTGCGTCGGCCACGGCGAGCCAGTCGTATCCGCTCAGCGGCGAGCCGGGCGGCAGCTCCGCCCCTGTGCCGGAGACGAGGAGATAGGTCTGCCCACCAGGGCGCCGACGGGCGACGCGATCCGGGTGGGCGAGCGCGACGACGAGCCCTGTCGCGAGGTCGTCGGTGAGCTGTCGGGCAGTCGTCGCGCGGCGCGGCACGGCACGCTCCAGGCGCGTCACCTGCGAGCGCCAGGTGTGCGACGCGTGCTTGTCGTGCCGCAGACGACGGAGGTCGGCGACGAGGTCGCCGCTCGAGCGGGCGTCGTCAGAGAGCATGGCGACAATCTCTGCTGCCCGATGCGCCCCGACGGCCTCGGCACCGTCGAGGAGAGCTCGGGCGAGGCGGGGGTCGACGCCGACGCGTGCGACGAGGCGGCCACGGGGTGTGGCCTGCCCGTCGGGGTGGATCGCGCCGAGGGCGAGGAGCGTGGTGCGGGCGACCGCCATGGCTGCTGCCGGGGGTGGGTCCATGAGTGCGAGGCCGCTGCCGTCGGGGCTCCCCCAGCACGCGAGCTCGAGGGCGAGATCGGTGAGGTCTGCAGTGAGGATCTCCGGGGTGGGGTGGCTGCTCAGGGTGGCGTGCTCGTCCTGGGACCAGCAGCGGTAGACGGCGCCGGGTCCTTCGCGCCCGGCGCGTCCTGCTCGCTGGTGTGCGGCGGCGCGGCTCACCCGGACGGTGACGAGGCCGGCGAGACCGCGTCGGTGGTCTGCGCGAGGCTCTCGGGACAGTCCTGCGTCGACGACGACGCGCACCCCGGGGACGGTGAGCGAGGACTCGGCGACGGCGGTGGACACGATGACGCGTCGGCGTCGTCCTGGAGCGAGGGCACGGTCCTGCTCCCGGGTGGGGAGCCGTCCGTGGAGCGGTCGCACGTCGACGTCCGGTCCGATGCCGGAGAGCCTGCGGACCGTCCCGTTCACCTCGCCGGCACCGGGGAGGAAGACGAGGACGTCACCGGTCTGGTCGTCGAGCGCCCGGCGGACGGTGGCGGCGACGTGGTCGAGGAATCCGGGGGTGACGCCGCGCTCGTCGAACCGTGGCGTCCGGAGGGTGGGCGGGCACCAGATCTCCTGGACCGGGAAGAGGGTGCCGTCGACGTGGATGCGTGGTGCGCTCTGCGCACCCCCGAGGAGCGCGGCGGTGCGTGCGGCCTCGATGGTTGCTGACATCGCGACGACAGCGAGGTCGGGACGGAGGTTCTCTCGGACGTCGACGAGCAGGGCGAGCGCGAGGTCGGCGTCGAGCTGGCGCTCGTGGCACTCGTCGAGGACGACTGCGCTGACTCCGGGCAGCTCGGGATCGCGTTGCAGGCGACGCAGAAGGATGCCGGTGGTGACGAACTCGACGCGGGTGGCGTCGCTCGTCGTCGACTCTCCGCGGACGGTGCAGCCGACCGTGCGCCCGAGCGGTTCGCCGAGCAGGTCCGCCAGGCGCCGGGCAGCTGCGCGGGCGGCGATGCGTCGGGGTTGCGTGACGATCACGCGCCCCGGGAGCGCCTGGGCGAGCGCGGGCGGGACGAGGGTCGTCTTGCCTGATCCGGGTGGTGCTTGGACGACCGCGACTCCCCGTGCCGCGAGCGCCTCGACGAGATCGGCGAGGCCCGTGCGCACGGGGAGGTCGGGGGGCGACGCGAGCATCGCGTCGATCGGGTCAGGGTCCACCCGAGCATTGTGCCCCGGACGGACGTCGCGCGAGCAGGGCTCACGCGACGTCCTGGTGGTCAGCTGCAGGTGAGCCCGTCCTTCAGGGCGACGAGGTTCCTCTCCATCACGGTGAGGTAGTCGTCCTGGTCGTCGCTGATGCTCTCGAGCGGGTCGAGCACGTCGGTCTGGACCCCGAGGTCGTCAGCGAGGGTCTGGGTGACCTTGGGGCTGACGAGCACCTCGAAGTAGAGGGTCGAGACGTCGTCGCGCTCGACGATCTCCCGGACCTCGCGCAACCGTGCGGGCGACGGCTCGGCGTCGGGGTCGATCCCCGAGATCCCGACCTGGACGAGGCCGTAGCGGTCGGCCAGGTACCCGAAGGCTTCGTGGGAGGTGACGAGCGTGGCACCTGCGCAGGGCTCGAGCGTCTCGATGTACTCGGCGTCGAGCGCGGTGAGCTCGACGTCCAGCGCGTCGGCCCTGCTCTCGAAGTCGGCGGCGTGCTCCGGGTCCATCTCGCCGAGCGTGTCGGCGACCTCGTGGGCGACAGCGGCCAGACGCGTCGGGTCGAGCCAGAAGTGCGGGTCCAGGCTGTCGTCGTCACCGGTGAGTCCGGCGGCGTCCATCGCATCGATGACATGGGGAGGTGACTGCGCAGCGATGGCGTCGTCGGTCGCCGGCTGGAAGGTCGAGAGGTAGACGACGAGGTCTGCCTCGCCGACGCTGCGGACAGCGCTCGGCGAGAGCTCGATGTCGTGCGGCTCGGCGGCCGGCGGCGTGAGGTTCGTGACCGTGACGTCCGGTCCCCCGACGCGTTCGGAGACGAACTGCAGCGGGTAGAAGGACGCGAGGACGTTGACGGTGGAGTCGTCGGCCGTCGCAGGATCAGGATCGGACGAGCAGCTGCTGAGGGTGGTGGCGAGGGTCAGAGCGCAGACGACAGAGAGTGTCTGTGCTGTCCTCGATGTCGAGGGGAAGTGCATGGGGTCCTGCCGATCACTACGGAAACAGAGTGGTTGGGGGCGGTGGGCGATGTCAGGAGGTGGCTGGCGCCTCCGTGTGGTCGTCGTGCTCGTCCTCGTCCTCGTCGTGCTCGTGCTCGTCTTCAGCGTGCTCGTCTTCAGCGTGGGCACCTGCTTCGACGGCTCCGGACGCGCTCGTGAGCTCGTTGGGGGTGACGGTGAGCTCAGCCGTGACCCAGACCTCACCGGTGAGGATGTCCACCGCGGAGATCGTGTTCGTGCTGGGGTCGGTGATGTAAGCAGAACCGTCGAGGACGATGAGGGTCGGGCGCGGTGACTGCCACTCGTCCGGCTCTTCCCAGGCGGAGACGACAGGGATGGACCGTTCGATGACGCCGGTCTCGGGGTCGATCACGTGCAGCTGGCCGTCGGTGCCGAGGACGAGCGCCTCGCCGTCGTCTCCGCGTCCGAGGGACCGGAAGCTGTAGCTCGACGGGAGGTCGACGAGCTGCACGGTCGAGGTGCGGGTGTCGATGAGCGAGATGCGGGTCGGTCGCTCGAGCTCGGCGTCAGGGTCCGACTTGTAGTCACCGAGGACGACGGCCGACGCCTCGCTGCCAGCCTGGTTGCCGATCCGGCCGTAGGAGTCGGGGCTCTGGACCTTGGTGATCGCGCCACCTGAGTAGACGACTGCACCGTCCTCGCAGCCGATGACGACGGCGTCGTCAGCCGCGACCGCTTCACCGTGCACGCCGGGGCACTGGTCAGAGGCGGCAATCTCGTCGTCGTCCGCGTCGAGGACGCGGATACCGGTCCGGGCGTCTTCCGTGCCCTCGGAGACCACGAGGGTCCCATCGTCGAGCTCGACAGCGACACCGTGGTGCGCCGTGGGGGTCGTGTACTCCCGGAGCTCGGCGGCGTCAGGCTCGGCGATCTCGCTCGAGTCGAGGACCGTGACGTTGCCTGTCGCATCGTCGAAGAGCGCTGTTCGTCCTTCGTGGACGACAGCGTGGCCGGGCTTCTCAGCAGCAAAGACCACGTCCGTGAGGATCGGGTCTGACGTGTAGTAGTGCGCGTGCTCGCCGTGCGGCTCAGCCCACGTCCCGACGTCGAGGACCTGGAAGCCGCCGGTGGTGGAGACGAGGACGTGATGGCCGTCGCCGGTGGGGTTGAGCCGGTTGAAGCCGTCGAGCTCGATGTCGGCGACGAGCTCGAGGGTGGTGGCGTCGAGGACCTGGATGCCGCCGTCGTAGGTGAGTGCGAGGCGCGGGGTCACGGTAGCCGCCTCGGTCGTCGTCACCTCGGGCTCTGTGCTCTCAGCGGTCGCTGTCGCGCCGTCTGCGGAGTCGCTCGTCGAGCAGCCCGCGAGGATCGCGAGCGGGAGGACGAGGCCGGCAGCGATCGCTGACCCGCTGGTGAGGCGGGAGCGACGTGAGGAGGTGTTCACGGATGTCATAGGGGTCGGGCGGCGTGATTCTGGGGTCGACGCCACCGCTCCTTTCAAGGGGGAGGACGGTGCTGGATCGCGTTTCTCAACCTACCAGATAATCAGAACCGTTCTCATTATCGTTAAGGCTCGACGTCGCTATGCTCTCTCTGTGTCCCGCTCCCACCCTGCGCCGCGCTCCCCCGCGCCCCGACCTGCTCGACCCACCCCGCGATCGTCCGGTGCTCGGCCACCCCGGCGCCGCTTCCGGCACTGGGTCCCTGTCGTGGCGTTCGTGGTCGGCGCGACGGCCGCTCTGGCCCTCGGCGTCGTCCCGTGGTGGCTGCTCGCCCTCTACGGCGTCATGAGCATCGTGTGCTTCATCGCCTATGCGGCGGACAAGCGCGCCGCCCGTCTGGAGCGGCGCCGCGTGCCCGAGCGCACGCTGCTCGACCTCGGGCTCGTGTGCGGCTGGCCGGGTGCGATCGTCGCGCAGCAGGTCCTGCGTCACAAGACCGTCAAGCAGAGCTTCAGGTCGGCGTTCTGGCGGACCGTGGTCGTCAACCTCGCGCTCGTGACCTTCCTCGTCTCACCGCTCGCGACCATGGCTCTCGACAACGTTCTCGAGCTCACGGGAATCACCGACCGTGCGCTCTGACCCTCACGGACGAGCGCACTGAGGCAGGATCGATCGATGGACGTCACACCGGCTGCACACGACCCCGTCGAGACCCTGCGCACCCTCGTCTCTGCCGTCGAGCGGCGGCCCGTGCTCGTCGGGATCGACGGGCAGGGTGGCGCGGGCAAGTCCACGTTCGCGCATGCCGTCGCCGGCGCGCTCGCCAGCGCGTGCGTCGTCGAGGGCGACGACTTCTACCGAGACATGGACGAGGACGCACGCGCGGCTCTCGGCCCGGCCGAGGGCGTCGAGCAGTACTTCGACTGGCAGCGCCTGCGTCGCGAGGTGTTCGAGCCCGTCCGGCGCGGCGCCGCCGTGCTGCGCTACCAACGATACGACTGGGAGCACGCGACGATGGGCTCCTGGACCGAGCAGCCCATGCCCGGCGTCGTCATCGTCGAGGGCATCTACACGCTCCGTCCCCAGCTCGTCGACCTCCTCGACGTCACGGTATGGGTCGAGACGCCTGAGAAGACGCGCCTGCAGCGCCAGCTCGCGCGCGGAGAGAACAGCGGCGAGCAGATCGCCCGCTGGGTCGCCGCAGAAGACCACTACGTGGCGTCGTGCGACCCGCGATCCGTGGCGGCCCTGCACGTCGAGGGCAGGGACCACGCGTGGTGACGGCGCCCCTGGCGTGCGTCCGACGACGGCATCGACGTCGATCCATGCGTCATGAGCATGGGCATAGATGATCTTCGATGGTTCCAGCAGGTCACGGGAGGTCTGCGACGAGACGATCGATGAGCGGGAAGGTCGGGAACGGCTGGTCGACATCGCCGAAGTGGCCCTCGTCGCGAACGATCTGGGTGCCGCCGAGGTGGTCGAACATCGCACGGCCCTGCTCCGCGTCGCACCCGTAGGGGTCCGTGACGGAGTTGACGAGGTACAGGTCAGCGACGTGCGCCGAGATCGCCGCCCAGTCGTAGCTGCTCTGCAGCACGGGCTCGTCCGCGTCGTTCGGCGGGGTGCAGTACCCAGCGACGAGGATGGCCTGCGCCACCCTCACGTCGAGGTGCTCGAGGAGGCTCAGCAGCAGCGCAGCGCCTCCCGAGTGCCCGACGAGCACGGTGCTCTCGTCGAAACGGTGCCGGCCGAGCACGTGCGGCACGAACGTCTCGGCCGGCTCGACGTTGAGGCCCGGGTAGTGCGGGATCTCGACGGCGAAGCCGCGCGCGGCCAGCCTGTCCCCCAGCCACCGGTACCAGCACACGTCCGGGTTCGCACCGGTGCCGTGGAAGATGATCGCCCGGCGCGTCACCGACTGGTCGTGGGCCGGTGGGTGCGGCTCTCTCCCTAGACCGTGGACCGCCACCGGTCAGGACCCACCGCGAGCGCCCGTGCCGGCGGAAGGAGCCAGCACGGAGCGTGCAGTGAAGACGGCGACGACGACCATCGCGGCAGCCATGACGACGGCGCCCCAGATCCCGGCGGCCGGCCCTAGGTCACCGAACGAGGGGACGAACGTCATCGCTCCAGCGACTGCGACCACGGCGCTGGCGGCTGCGACGATCCGGTTCGACCTCCGTCGCGAGGTGCGGCGTCGGTCGAGCGGTGCGGTGGAATCTGACCTCGTCACTGTGCTGCCCCCCGTGGTGCTGTGAACCTCATGAGTCCACCGAGCCTAGTCAGCGTGGTGCGTCAGGTCCAGGCTCTGGCGGGGATGCGGCGTCGGTCGGTGCTGCGTCGGTCGGTGCCGGGTCTGGCTGGTGGATCGCGACAGCGGTGACGCCGCTCCCGGACGTGAGCCCCTTCTTGCGCAGGGCACGGGCTCTCTCCCCCGCAGAGCGCAGGCGCGGGTTGACGTACTCGTCGATGCCGAAGTTGATGAGCGAGAGCGCCATGCCGAGGAGTGCGATGCACAGGCCTGCGGGCACGTACCACCACCAGAAGTCAGGGAACGCGCCGTTCTGCTGAGCCCAGAAGAGGATGGTGCCCCAGTTGAGGTTCGTGATCGGGATGACCCCGATGAACGCGAGCGTCGTGAGCCCGAGGACAGCGGCGGTGACCGTGCCGACAAAGCTCGACGCGATGATCGCCGTGAGGTTCGGCAGCATCTCGACCGTGATGATGCGGTAGAGCGGCTCACCGTTCGCGCGTGCGGCCTGCACGAAGTCTCGGTTGCGCAGCGACATCGTCTGGGCGCGCAGCACGCGGCCTCCCCATGCCCATCCGGTGAGCGCGAGGACCGCGGAGATGAGCACGAGGCTCGGGTTCTCGTACTGCGAGGCGACGATGATCATGAGCGGGAGGGCGGGAAGCACGAGGAAGACGTTCGTCAGCGCGGAGAGCGACTCGCCGCGCCACCCTGCGACGTAGCCGGCGGTGACCCCCACCGCGACGGCGATGATGGTCGCGATGATCGCGGAGAGGAAGCCGACGACGAGGACGCCACGCGTCCCGTAGATGATCTGGCTGAGGACGTCTTCTCCCATGTGCGTGGTCCCGAGCAGATGGTGCCACGAGGGTGCCTGCTTGAGCGCCTCGAAGTCTTTGTCGAGCGGACCGTAGGGGGCGATGACGTCCCCGAAGATCGCGAGCAGGGCGAAGAACCCGAGGATGCACAGGCCGGTGATCGACTTGCGGTTGCGGAACATCGCGAAGGACTGAGCCCAGCGGGCGCCGGCGCGGCGGCCACCTGAGGCTCGGGGCGCGCGAGGGGCCTCTGCGGGGAGGCCGGTCTCACCTGTGGCGGTCGTGGTCGTGTGCGTCATGGCTCATGCCTCCGTCTGGCGGGTGCGCGGGTCGAGTGCGGCGTAGGCGACGTCCGCGAGGATGTTCGCGGCGAGCACCGCCAACGTGATGACGAGGAAGAGTCCCTGGATGAGCGGGTAGTCCTTCGCGGTGGTCGCGTCGAGGAGCAGCTTGCCGAGCCCCGGGTAGGAGAAGACGAGCTCCATGACGAGCGTCCCGCCGACGATGAAGCCGAGCGACAGGGCGAAGCTCGAGAGCTGCGGGAGCACGGCGTTGCGGGCGGCATAGCTCACCATGACGCGCCGTGGGCTGAGCCCCTTCGCCTGGGCGACGGTGACGTAGTCCTCGTCGAGGACGGTGATCATCATGTTGCGCATGCCGAGGATCCAGCCGCCGAGCGACGCGAGGACGATCGTCAGCGCAGGGAGCGCTCCGTGCTCGATGACGTCGGCGACGAACTCGAGCGTGAGGCCGGGACGGGCGCCCTTGCTGTAGGCGTGCGAGGCAGGGAACCAGCCGAGCGTGGACGACAGGAGGGCGATCGCGATGAGGCCCATCCAGAAGTACGGGACGGTGGAGAAGAACGTCGCGATCGGGACGAGCGCGTCCGCCCTGCTCCCCCGGCGCCACCCGATGATGGTGCCGAGCGACGTCCCGACGAAGAAGCCGATGATCGTCGCGATGCCGACGAGGCCGATCGTCCACGGCAGCGCGACCGCGATGACGTCGGCGACGGGAGCCAGGCCCTTCGAGAACGACCGCCCGAGGTCGCCGGCGAACATCAGGCCCCAGTAGTCGATGTACTGGCGCAGGAGCGAGGCGTCCGTGTCGACGCCGAAGAGGGTGCGCAGGGACTCGATCGCCTCTGGGCTGATCGTGCCCTGGTTCTTCTGGAGGTAGGCAGAGACGGGGTCGCCCTTCATCATCCGTGGGAGGAAGAAGTTGATCGTGATGGCGGCCCATGCGGTGAACAGGTAGAACGCGGCGCGGCGCAGGAAGAATCGCACGGTCTCAGCCCTTCGTCTCGGTCACGGTGCCCGACCCGGAGAAGTGCTTCTCCGGGTCGGGTGAGGCGTCACGCAGCGCTCGTGTGTAGGGGTGCTGCGGGTTGAGGATGACGTCGTCGGACGGGCCGCGCTCGACGACGACCCCGTGGTTGAGCACCATGATCTCGTCGCTGAAGTGACGCGCCGTCGCGAGGTCGTGCGTGATGTAGAGGACGCCGAGGTTGGACTCCCTCTGGAGGTCGGCGAGCAGGTTGAGCACACCGAGCCGGATGGAGACGTCGAGCATCGAGACGGGCTCGTCGGCGATGAGCAGGCTCGGGCGGGACGCGAGCGCGCGAGCGATCGCGACGCGCTGGCGCTGTCCGCCGGACAGCTCGTGGGGACGACGGTCGATCGTGCTCCCGGGCTCGAGCCGCACCCGTTCGAGGAGGCGGGCAACCTCCGCGTCGACCTCTGCGCGCGGCACCACGTGGTCGAGGAGCAGCGGCCGCTCGATGTGGTGGCGGACCGTGTGGTACGGGTTCAGGGACGCGAACGGGTCTTGGAAGACCATGCGCACCTGCTGGCGGTAGCGGCGCAGCGCGCGTCCCCGCCGCGGCACGGGCGCCCCGTCGAGAAGGATCTCCCCAGACGTCGCGCGCTCGAGCTGGGTGAGGATCTTGGCGATCGTCGACTTTCCGCTCCCGCTCTGCCCGACGAGGGCGAGCGTGCGACCGGACGTCAGCGTGAAGCTCACGTCGTCGAGAGCGAGGAGGTCGCCTGCACCCCGGATGCGGTACCGCTTGGTGACGTTCTTGAGCTCGAGCGTGGTCATCGGGCGGCCTCTCCTGCAGTGACGGCACCGGTGCCGCCGGTAGTGCCGGTTCCTTGCTCGGAGGTCCCGTCGGAGCCCCGGACGAACCCGCCGCGGGCTCCGGTGAGGCTCGGGAAGGACCCGAGGAGCCGGCGCGTGTACTCGTGCTGAGGGCGGTGGTAGATGTTCTCGGCGGTGTCGAGCTCGACAATCCGGCCCTCGCGCATGACGGCGATGCGGTCGGAGATCTCGAGCAGGAGCGGGAGGTCGTGCGTGATGAACACGACCGAGAAGCCGAGCTGCGAGCGCAGGTCCGAGATCTGCTCGAGGATCTCGCGCTGGACGAGGACGTCGAGGGCTGTGGTGGGCTCGTCCATGATCATGAGCTGAGGCTTGAGCGCGAGCGCCATCGCGATCATGACGCGCTGACGCATCCCGCCGGAGAGCTCGTGCGGGTAGGAGCGCAGGCGGTCGCGCCCGACACCGACGAGGTCGAGCAGCCCGGCGCACTCCTCCGTCCGCTGCTTGCGGGTCATCTGGGGGCGGTGGGTGGAGAACACGTCGGCGAGCTGGCGTCCCACGTTGAGGACGGGATTGAGGGCGTTCATGGCGCCCTGGAACACCATGGAGGCCTTGGCCCAGCGGAAGGCGCGCATCTGGTGGGCGTCGAGGGTGTTGAGGTCGACGTCCGTACCGGACTCGTCGTGGAAGACGGCCGAGCCGGAGGTGATGACGGCTGGTGGTTGGAGAAGTCGTTGCACACCGTACGCGAGGGTGGTCTTGCCGCAGCCGGACTCTCCTGCGAGGCCGAGGATCTCCCCGCGGCGCACGGTGAGGGAGACGTTGCGGACAGCCTCGACGGGTGGTTCGACGTCGTAGACCACGCTGAAGTCGCTGACGGTCAGCAGAGGTTCGTGGGTCACTCGTGCTCCCAGGGTCGGTCGGGCTCGTCGTCGCCGGTGACGTCGAGCGCGGGTGCGCCGGGCCGGTGGGCCCGGCGCACCCTGGTGGTGCTCGCTGCGGTGGGACGGCAGCGTGGTGCGAGGTTCTCCGGGTGGAGGACTACTCGGCTGGTTCGAGCTCGGTCAGGACGAGCACCGCGCTCGGGACTGTAGGGTCGGGGCTCGCATAGGGGTCCTCGTCGCTGGGCCAGCCGACGTAGCTGCGGGTGTTGTACTCCCCGATGGAGGGGCGGGTGCCGATCGGCATCGTGGGGACCTGCTCGACGAAGATCCGCTGGACGGTCTCGAGCGCGGCTGTCCGTGCGGCGTCGTCCGTGGCGGTGGCGTAGGTGTCGAGGGCCGCTGTGGCTTCGGCGTTGTCGAAACGGCCGAAGTTGAAGTCTGCGGCCTCGCCGAGGGGCTTGAGCCAGCGACCGTCCATGACGTCGCTGTAGAGGTCGTACGGCGTGGCCCCGGTGTCGGTCCAGTGCAGGATGGCCTGGAAGTCGCCGTTGCCCTTGGCGTCCCACCACGAGTCAGAGTCGGGTGTGCTGACGGTCGCCTCGACGCCGAGCGTCTTGACGGAGTCGGCGATGAGGCTGATCCCGGTGACGTAGTCGTTCCAGCCTTGCGGGACGGTCAGCTCGAAGGTCACGGGCGTCCCGTCCGGGTCGACGAGCGTGTCGCCGTCCCACGTGTAGCCGGCGTCGGCGAGGACCTCGCGAGCCCCGTCGACGTCGACCGTGTAGGACACGCCGTCGTATGCCTCGGAGATGTAGCTGTCGCCGACGGGGGTCGGCAGGCCGGTGACCGACGTGAGAGCAGGGACACCGCCCTCACGGGCGATCGTGCGGTGCTTGTCGCGGTCGATGACCATGTTCACGGCGGTCCGGAACGCGAGGTCGTCGAAGGGCTTGGTCTCGGTGTTGACGAACATCGTGTCGATGCCCAGGCCTGCGGGCGCCCAGTAGACGTTGTGCTCGGGGTCCTTGTCGAGGTAGGCCGACTGGATGTTGGGGATGAAGGCTTGTGCCCAGTCGGCGTCGCCGCTGGCGAGCGCCGTCGTGAGGGCGGTGTTGTCGTTGTAGGAGACGTAGTAGAGGGTCGGCACGGCGAGGTCGCCGCCCCAGTAGTCGTCCCGGGCGGTGAGCTCGACGCTCTGCGTCGTGAACTGCGAGAGCGTGTAAGGACCGGTGCCGACGGGCTCGAGGTTCGTCTCGGTCGTCGGGTCGGCGACACCCTCCCAGACGTGCTTGGGCACGATGAACTTGTGGAGCACCTTGTCCTGCTTGACGTACATCGAGCTCTCGAACGTGACGGTAACCGTGTCACCGTCACGGGTCACGTCGGTCATACCGAGGGCGGCCGTGTCGAGCGCCGGCGTGTCCTTGAGGAGGGAGTAGGTGAACTCGATGTCTTCGGCGGTGAACTCTGTGCCGTCGTTCCAGGTGACGCCGTCTCTCGCGGTCAGGGCGACGGACGTGTAGTCGTCGGACCACGTGATCTCGGACGCGAGCCACGGGCGGACCTCGGCGGTGGGGTCCAGCGTGTTGACGAACGCGACAGGTTCGAGGATCGCGTTGATGTAGCCGAGCTTGAGGCCGGAGGAGTCCCCGACCCAGGGGTTGTTGGACTCGGTCGCGATCGCGCCGTCAGGCTTGGCGATCGTCAGAGCCGCGCCGTCGCCGTCGGGGCCGGCAGCACTGCCGTCGCCGGACGAGCAGCTGGTCAGCAGCAGCGCTGCTGCGATCCCGATCGCAGCAGCTGAGGTCTTGAGCCTCATGGGATGTCTCCTTGGCTGGGGGCGTCTCCGCTGGTTGCGGCGACGGTCGTGCGGTCGTGCGGTCGTGCGCGGGGCGTCGTCATCGACGCCCCGTGTCCGCAGGTGCTTCTCTGGAGGGAGAGGCGTTGCCCACCCGGACCGTAGTGTCCAGGCGGAGGTCGCCGACGGAGCGCCCGGCACGGAGGCGGTACTCGCCGCCGGGCAGGACCCATCCGTCGGAGGTCGTGTCCCACGTCTCGAGCTGGCGACGTCGGACGGTCACGGGGACGTGCGCCGTGGCTCCGGGGGCGACGTCGGCGAGCGTGAAGCCGCCCAGCCAGCGCACGGGGCGCTCGTCCGGGCTGCCGTCGGGTGCCTCGACGTAGACCTGGACGGTCTCGCGTCCCGGACGGGTGCCGGTGTTGGTGACGGCCACGGTGACGAGGAGGTCGCCGTCGGAGCTCTGCCGGGGCGTGTCGATGGCGTCGTAGGACCAGGTGGTCCACCCGAGCCCGTGGCCGAAGGGCGCTGCTGGTGTCCGTCCGGCCCGCTCCCAGCCGCGGTAGCCGACGTGGACGCCGTCGTCGTAGGCGACGACCCCGTCGACCGGGACGGCGTGCGGGACGGGGACGTCTGCGGCGTCGGCGGGGAGGGTCCACGGCAGGCGGCCGCTGGCCTCGACCACGCCGGCGACGACGTCGGCGATGGAGTGCCCGGCTTCTTGCCCGGGGAACCAGACCCACAGGACGGTCCGCGCGCGGTCGAGCCACGGCAGGAGCACGGGGGCTCCGGCGTTGACGACGACGACCGCGTCCGGGTCGGCGTCGAGCACGCGCTCGACGAGCTCGTCCTGCCGGCCGGGCAGCGACAGGTCGGCGCGGTCCCAGCCTTCGGACTCGACCTCCTCGTTGGTGCCGACGACGATCACGGTGAGCTCGGCGGCGCGGGCGGCGTCGACGGCCTCGCGGATCTCGTCCTGCGCGCTCGGTCCGGGTGGCCGGTGGCGCACCTCGGCACGGACCACGTTGCCGTAGCCGTCGGCCCGCGTCACGCGGTGGGTGGAGACGATCGAGACGCGTCGGGGCTCGTCGACGTGGACGAGCGCCGTGACGCCCGACGGGTTGTTGATGGAGGAGTCGAGGATGACCTCGACCCCGGCAGCGGCGCTGTCTTCGGAGACGACGCGGCCGTCGATCTCGGTGCGGTGCCCACCGACGGTGCCGACCTCGAGGTGATGGTCCCCGGGCTCGTCGAGGACGATCTCGAGGGTCAGGGTCACGTGCTCGACGTCGTCGGGCAGGTCGGTGACCCATCCGTCCCAGGTGTCGAGGTCGACGGTGCGCAGGACCGCGCCGTCCACGTCGAGGTGGGTGGCGGTGAGCAGCGTCGTCCCGGTGGTCCGTGCCGCGAGGTCGAGCCGGGCCGCGAGGCGGCGAGGGTCGCCGCCTCGGGCGACGGTGAGCCGCGCGTCGGGGAACCGTGCTGCGAGCCCTTCGGCGGGGGTGACGACGTGCTCGGGGTGGACGGTCGAGCTTCCGCCGCCGAGCACGTGCGGACGGACGGCGTTGGGTCCGACGAGGGCGATGGAGGCGGGTGCGGGCCTGTCCCAGACCGGTGCGACCTCGTCTCGTCGCAGGACGACGGTGGCGCGGGCCGCTGTCGAGCGGACGAGGGCCGCGAGGTCGCCCGTGTGCGTGACGGGCAGCGCTGGCTCGTCGAGGGCACCGACGCGGCGTGCGAGGAGGAGGATGCGAGCGACCTTGTCGTCGATGGTCGACTCCGGGACGGCGCCCTCGCGGACAGCCTGCAGAAGCTGTTCCTCCCAGGGGCCGCCCGGGCCCGGCATGACGACGTCGAGCCCGCCGACGGCGCCGCCGACCGTGTCGTGGGCCGCGACCCAGTCAGAGACGACCACACCGTCGAAGCCCAGCTCGTCCTTGAGGACGTCGACGAGCAGGTGGTGGTGACCGGTCATCGGTGACGACTCGACGCCGTCGTCCACCTGGTTGTAGGCGGCCATGGCGGTCCAGGCCCCCGCGGCGACTGCGTGCTCGAACGGGGCGAGGTAGACCTCGCGCAGGGTGCGCGCGTCGAGCCGGGCGACGTACGTGGTGCGGTCGGTCTCGGAGTCGTTCGCGACGAAGTGCTTGACGCACGCGGCCACGCCCTGGTCCTGGATCCCGCGGATCACGGCCGTGCCGATCTCTGCCGTGAGGAGCGGGTCCTCGGAGTAGCACTCGAAGTGCCGGCCACCGACGGGCGTGCGCTGGATGTTCACCTGCGGGGCGAGGACCACGTCGACCCCGTGGTCGCGTGCCTCGCGGCCGAAGGCCTGCCCGGTCTCGAACGCCAGGTCGCGGTCCCAGGTCGCGCTGATCGCGCTCGGTGCGGGGAAGAGCACCGAGGTCTCCCCCGCGACCTCTCCGAGACCGCGCACCCCCACAGGTCCGTCGGACATCGTCAGGGAGCGCAGACCGATCGTCTCGAGCGCGTACAGCCGCCAGGCGGTGGCTCCGGTGAGGAGCCGGACCTTCTCGTCGAGGCTCAGGCTGTCCACGAGGACGGCCACGCCGGGCGCCCCGAGAAGGGTCTCTTCTGGGGGTCGAGACTGCAGTGTCACGAAGGCTCCTCGTCATCGAGCGGGCTGGTGTGCGGTAACTTACAGTGCTGACAGTAAGTAAAACAACCCCCGTGCTCGCCGCGTAGGATTCCGATGAGCTGGCCGTCCACGACGACGGTGGCCCACGAGCAGAAGGCGGCACCCCATGGTTTCGGCGAGGCGACAACCGCGCATGCGGCAGGAGACCCTCCGACGACGCGAAGACATCCTCAAGGCCGCCCTGACGACCTTCGGCAGCAAGGGCTACAACAACGGGCCGCTCACCGAGATCGCCGAGCAGGTCGACATGACCCACGCCGGCGTCCTCCACCACTTCGGGTCCAAGGACCAGCTGCTCCTCGAGGTGCTGCGCTACCGCGACGAGAACGACGTCGCCGAGCTCGCCGACCGGCACATCCCCGACGGCATCGACCTCTTCCGCCACCTCGTGCGCACCGCGTTCCTCAACGCGCGCCGCGCCGGGATCGTCCAGGCCTACGCCGTCCTGTCCGCCGAGTCCGTCACCGACGACCACCCCGCGCGCGCGTTCTTCGAGAACCGCTACACGACGCTGCGTGCCGAGGTCGTCCAGGCTTTCACGACACTGTGCGCAGAGAACGACGCACCGCTCCCCGACACCGTCCACCACGCGTCCGCCGCGATCCTCGCGATCATGGACGGCCTGCAGGTCCAGTGGCTCCTCGATCCCACCGACGTCTCGCTCGGCGACGCCAGCGCGTTCGCCATCGACGCGATCGTCACCGCGGTCCTCGACCCGCGTCCCTCGCCTCTCGGGGACCCGTCGACGTGGCCGGTGCCCGGCCCGCGCCCATAGCCTGACGTCGTTCGCTCAGGCAGTCGGCACCGCGTAGATTCGCCGTGTGCCGACCACAGCGATGACTCCTGAGACCCTCGGCCCGGCGATCGCGCGCGGCGGACTGGTCCTCATCGACTTCTGGGCTCGCTGGTGCCGCCCGTGCCACCTGTTCTCGCCGATCTTCGCGGCCTCGTCCGACGCGCACCCGGAGCACGTCTTCGCCACGGTCGACACCGACCAGCAGCAGGGCCTCGCCCGGCGGTTCGGCGTCCTGTCCCTGCCGACCCTCGTCGTGCTGCACGACGGGAAGATCGTCTACTCGCGTGCGGGCGTCCCCCGCCTCCACGAGCTCGAGGCGATCATCGCCGACCTGTCCGTGGCTGTCAGCCCACCGACGCCTGCGCCGCTTCCGCCTGCGCCAGGTCGGTGAACCCGCCCAGCACCACCGTCCACGTGATCGCCTGCTCAGAGAGGTTCTCCCCCGCCGCCACCGTCTCCTCGACGAGCTCGTCGTAGAGGCCGAGCGTGCGGTCGGAGTACGTGCCCAGCTCGCCGCGCAGATACGTCTCGAAGGACGTCTCCGTCAGAGTGTCCTGGGCGGTCCTCAGCACACGCATCGCCACACCGAGCCGCGGGTACCGGTCACGGAAGGCGACAGCCCACCCGATCTGGACCTCGACGATCGCCTCCTGGCGGGCCACGCGGGCATCGTCGAGCACGGGAAGGTGCGGTGCGATCTCCTGGGCGTACCGGTCCGGCTCGGTGGAGGCCATCATCCGGGCGTACTTCTCGGTGAGCAGGTTGGCTCCGCACGCGTCGGCGGCGTCGAGGTCGCCGGCGTAGCTCTCGAGGAGGGGCAGCGGCCACGTGAGGAACTGGCTCAGGCGCATCTGGTGGAACGTCGGCCAGTCCCCCTGGCAGTCCGCTCGGCCGCCCTCGTTGTTCACACGCTGGAACTGGTCCCACTCGTGATCGACGATCGCCTGCGCCGCAGCCAACCGTTTCTCCCGCAGGGTCGTGGTGGTACTCATGTGCTCCCTCTCTCTCGTCTCGCGATCAGTACGCTCACAGGCTCTTGAGCCACGCGTCGTCGATGTGCGCATCGACGAACGGCCGCTGCCGCTCGAGAAAGCTCTCGTCGCTCACGGTGAGGCCGCGCGCCTGGAGCTCGATCACGACCTGCCTGCAGATCTGCTCGACGAACACGTACACGCGTTCCTGCGCCGCGAGCGCACCCGTGCCGCCTGGTCCTGCGCCGAAGCAGGCCGTCGACGAGAGCCGTGCCAGCTCCGAGAGGTCGGTGCACACCTCTGGTAACCGTGAGCCCATGCGCGCACCGAGCGCGCGCAGCGCGGCGAACTGCCACTTGTAGTACGGGAGGTATCCAGCAGAGGCCGGACCGTTGAGCAGGAAGACGAGCGACGCCGTGGCTCGGGTGAACTCCGCGAGCGCCAGCCACGCGGCCTCCCCGTCTGCGCGCGCGAGCATCCGGGGCACGTTGTACTGCCCTGCCTGGGCGACCATCCCGAGCCTGCGCGAGACGAGCGCGAGCTGGACGTCCCGCGGCATCCTGAGGAAGCCACCGCGCGCGGCGCCGAAGGCCCCGAACGGGTCCGCGAAGACGGCGCCGTTCGTCGCGGCGGCCAGCGTCGCTTCGTCGAGGAGGAGCCACTCGTGCACCCGGTCGGCGGCTGGGGCGGCACGGTACCCGGTGAGCCCGTCGAAGAAGTCGCCGATCTCGAAGACGCCGACGCGACGCTGGGCGCCGCGTGCCCTCGAGGTCGTCCGGCGCGGTCCGACCCCGCGGAGCTCGGCCGGGAGCGCCTCGTAGTCTGCCTGGAGCTCGTCGCCGATCGCCGCGTGGTCTTCAGCGGTGAGCCAGAGGCAGAAGCCTGGACCGAAGTCGTGGTCGCGCGAGATCTCGTCGTCGAAGCCGTAGCACTCCGAGCCGTGACCGACGAGACCGACCGCGATGCGTGCACGATGGTGGGGATATCTGGCGAGCATCGGCTTGCCGTACGTCTCCCAGTACTCGCGGGCGAGGGCGAGCCCCGTGACAGGCGGTGCGGCAGGTTCGGCCGGTGCCGCGGGCACGCGACCGACGGACGGCGTGACCGGTGTCAGCCCGGCCGCGTGCAGGTCGGCCTGCACCTCGGCGAGGTTGCCTGCCGTGACCGCGTAGTAGTCGTTGGTGGTGCCGTAGCAGGCGGCGATGATCTCCAGCGCCCGCTGGTAGAGCGCCTCGGCGTCGGTGAGGCGTCCCATCCGGTAGCAGGCTTCGGCGTGGCCGGCGACGGCTGATGCGTAGTGCGCGTCGTCCTCGTGGCCGCCCGCGCGGAAGATCGCGAGGGAGCGTTCGACGCACGCGGCGGCGGCGTCCTTCTGCCCCATCGAGAAGTGCACGAGCACGAGGTTGGTGCAGGTCGTCGCGATGTCCATGTCACGTGCAGGGTCGTGCGAGGACGCCTCGAGGATCGCCAGGGCAGCGTCCAGCTCGGCGGCGGCCTGCGGCTGGTCCTGCATCTCGCTGAAGAGGATCGAGAGGTTGTTGTGCAGCGCTGCGAGCCGCCGGTCGCTCGGTGCCATCGTTGCCTCGCTCGCGACGAGCGCCTGCCGGTAGAGACCGAGGGCTCTCTCGTAGCGACCGCCGGCGCGCAAAGCCGTCGCCGCGTTGATGAGGGTGCTCGCGTGCGCGTCGGTCCCGACGATCCCCATGCTCTCAGCGAGCACGAGCGCCCGGTCGCTCGTCTCGGCCGCGTGGTCGTGCCTGCTCTGGGACCGGTAGAAGCCGATGAGCTCGTTGAGCAGCGTCAGCCGTGCACCGGCGTCGTGGAGCTCGTCGGCCTCGGCGAGCCCCGTGAGCAGGAGCGGTTCTGCACGGGTGGCGCCCTCGTGGGCGGCGAAGATGCCGTCGAGCTCGCGCAGGAGGGCATCGAGGTCGAACGCCCTGGGATCGGGGGTCGGCATCGTCAGGTCGTCACGTCGGCTGAACGGTCGGGGTGCACCGTTCTCACGTTTCCATACGGTCCTCGTCGGCTCGTGGGGCTTTGGTCACCGGCGTCGCTCAGGAAACGGCCGGACACGGTCCAGATCCTGATGCCTTGGGCCTCGTCGAGCGTCCCTCGGGTACGGACCTAGCGCTGCACGAGCGCCTCGACGTCGAGGAGGCGCACGCGTCGCGGTTCGCGCGCGGCGAGCGCGCTGCGGTAGCCGCGCGGGGCTGGCAGAGCCGTCACAGCCAGGCCGACGAGACCAGGGGTGCCTGCCTCGGAGACGTGCCTCCATCGGGACGGGTCGACGACCACGTCGCCGACCAGCGACACGTCGCACACGAGCCGTGGGACCGGGCGCAGCATGTTCAACGGCGACTCCCGACCCGTGCCGACGGACCTGCGGACGGCATCCTTCTCGACCCAGCGTCCGATCCGCAGGTCGATCGCGGAGGCGACCCGTGACGGGACGCCGCGCTCGGCCGGGTGCAGCGCGACCACGTCGGTCGTGCTGAAGAGCCGCTCCGGGATCCGCTCGACACAGACCCCGACGGACGCGGCATCGTCAGCGACAGCCACGAGCACGTGGTCGTACGAGCTCGACGAGCTCGCGGTGAGGCCAGGTCCCCGTGCACGACCGTGCGGCACGCCGCAGACCGTGCAGGTCCGCACGAGGGTGAGGCTTGCGGCGTCTGCGACGTCCACACCGAGGCGGGCGGCCGCGACGAGACGCACGGCAGCCCGCCCGGCCAGCGTTCGACGGGCGTCGTCCGGCCGGCGTCTGCGCGCGACCGCTGACCGGTCGATGTCGTCGACGAGCCGCTGCGCACCCGTCCCGTCGTGCACACCGGCGGCCCGGTCGCAGGCTCGCAGCACCTCGGCGACGGACGCCGAGAGGAGGTCGATCATCGTCGGCCCGCCGCTCGTCGTGCGCCGTCGGGGCGCAGCCCTGCGACGAGGCACGCCTCGAACGCACCGAGCAGAGGACCGCCGTGCTCAGCGAGCGCCGCAGCGAGGTCGCTGTGCTGGACGTGCACGCGACGAGGTGTCCCGCCGTCGCCCGTGCCGTAGTCGAGACAGGCGAGGTCGTCGGGTGACGGCGGCGGGGGCACCTCTCCCCCGGTCACGCCGATGACGTCTTGGACCGTGCACACGTACCAGGAACGCCCCGCGGCCGTCGTGTCCCGGTCGGCTGTCGTCAGCGCGCCCAGGAGCGCCGACGCACGTCCGTCGTCGTCCGTGACGAGCAGGCGCGCATCGCTGTCCCGCAGGACGTAGGCGAGGTGGGCACCGGGGGCGGACACGTCGAGAGGCACGGCGACGGCTCCGGCGCGCAGCACGCCGAGGAACAGGACGGTCGCGTCGGCCGACCGGGGCAGAGCCACCGCGACGCGCTCCCCCGGGCGGACACCGAAGCTGACCAGACCGCGTGCGGCGGTCGTGACGACCTCGTCGAGGGCCTCGAACGTGAACTTCCGAGCAGCGTCGGCGAGGGCCGTCTCGTCGGGATGCTGGGCAACAGTCCGGGCGAACCGGTCCAGCACGGTGCCGCCGATCTGCGGCTGCGGCGACGCGCGACGGAGCGCCCGCGCGACGATCGTCGCCACCGACATGCCGAGCACACGCTGGGCGCGCGCCACCAGCTCGCGCGGACGTCCTCGGCCAGACGACTCGTCGGCTACCTCGTGGGGCACCTGGTCCTCGTCGGACCGCTCGTCGGGGTCGCACGTCGTCGCTCGTGCACGGTCCACGTGAAGCTCCTCCTGCCGGTCTGTGCTCGGCGCCGATCGGTGCCTCGATCATGGTTCGGAGCCGAGCAGGGCGTGGATGGGTCAGTTCGGGAAGGACGTGTCTCATGGTCCTCCCTGACGGCAGTCGCGCGCGGTGTGCTACGTCACACACGGTTCAGGACGCACGAAGGCCGCGGTCGGTGTTGTCGTCCGTATGACTACCGACACCGCCCCCACCGCTGACACCACGCTCGACGAGCTCCTCGAGATCGATCCAGCCACCGCGGGCCTGCTCTTCCGCGAGGCACGCACCGTCAACGTCTTCGCAGACGAGCCCGTGCCGGACGAGAAGATCCAGGCCGCATACGACCTCGTCCGCTGGGGACCGACAGCGATGAACACCGTTCCGCTGCGGTTGCTCGTCGTCCGCGAACCCGCGGCACGGGCTCGCCTCGTCGAGCACATGGCGGACGGCAACAAGACGAAGACCCTCTCTGCTCCGTTGACGATCGTCGCGGCTGCCGATCCGAGCTTCCACGAGCATCTGCCGGTGCTCGCGCCGCACATGAAAGGTGCTCGCGAGCGCTTCGCGGCCGGCAGCGAGGAGATGCGGGTCGGGATGGCGCGCACGTCTGCTCTCATCCAGGTGGGCTACCTCATCATCGGGCTGCGTGCAGCCGGGCTGCACGTCGGACCGATGACCGGGTTCGACGCGGACGGTGTCGACAGTGAGTTCTTCGACGAGAACGGTTGGAGGTCCCTCGTCGTCCTCAACGTCGGGATGCCCGCGAGCGAGGGTGCCTCGCACCCGCGCCAGGCGCGGCTGAGGTTCGACGAGGTCTCCCTCACGGTCTGACAGGCTGCCCGAGGCGGACGGTCCCGGACACAGACGGTCCGGTTACATGAGGATCAACGTCCGATCCGGGACCTTCCACCCTTTCCTCACACGATGTCCACGTGCTTGCATGGTGGGATCAGGCGACGGCGCCCGGATGTGCCACCCGCGGCGCCTGCAACGAGTGCGATCGGAAGGAATGGCGCCATGGACGTCGAAGACGCTCGCATCGAGAGGATCCTGTCCGCTGCGGCCAAAGCGCCCAGCGTGCACAACACGCAGCCGTGGGCGGTCGACGTGCACGGAGACCGGATCACGCTCCGTGCTGATCCAGCACGACAGCTCCGCCATGCTGATCCGACCGGCCGTGAGATGTACATCAGCTGCGGCGCGTTCCTCCTCAACCTCGAGGTTGCCGCCCGCCGGGAGTCGCTCACCGCTGTCACGACCGTCCTCCCGAGCTCGACAGACGACCTCCTCGTCGCCCGCGTCGTCCTGGAGAGCGCGCTGGAACCGACGATGGAGGAGCTCGAGCTCGCTGTCGCTATCGGTCACCGTGCAACGTCCCGCGCGCCGTTCGACGACGCTCCGCTCGACGTCGACGTGCTCAGCGAGATGCAGAACACCGCGCGCACCGATGGCGTAGGCCTACGGGTGATCCAGCCCTCGGAACCTGCGCGGTCGCAGGTGCTCGACCTCGTCCGCCGGTCAGAGGCTCTCGCGACGGAGGACGCTGTCGCCCGAGGCGAGGAGTCGGCGTGGACCACGCGCGACCCGGAGCGGCACGACGGCATCCCGGCGAGGCTGCTCGGTGCACCCGACGCGCAGGGGCACCGTCCGGTCCGTCGCTCGTGGGCCGACGCGGGGCCTGATGCAGAGCCGTTCGACCACCGTTCGACGATGGTGGTGCTCACGACGCCGGGCGACAAGCGCGAGGACTGGGTCGCTGCCGGTCAGGGGCTCGAGCACCTGCTGCTCGTCGCCACGAGCTACTACGTGCACGCGTCGTTCGCGACGACGGTGCTGGAGAACCCGACCACGCGCCACGACCTGGTCCGTGCGCTGGAGCTCGACGGTCAGCCTCAGATGCTCGTCCGGCTCGGTTACTCCGGCACCGAGCGGCACTCGCCTCGACGGACGGTCGAGGAGATCATCACCTGACGACCACCACATGGAACGAGGTTCGTCTCAGCGCGCGGCCAGCCAGGCCAGCGCGTCCTCCTCGCTCGTGATCACGCCTGTGTCCTGAGCGGCCAGTGCCGCAGCGAGGGTCGTCGCGAAGTGCGGTCCCGGCGTCATGCCTGCCTCGACGAGGTGCCTTCCCGTGAGGATCGCGGCCGTCGGCGTGCGCGTCGTGCCTGCCAGTTCGGCGAGCTCGAGCCAACGACCGGTGCTCGCCGGTCCGCTCGCTGTGCCGCGTCCCCCGCGGTCGGCGCCGGTGACCAGCGCCCACTCGAGCATCGTGGCCGGGACCAGGCGCCGAGCGAGCCGGCGCACGGCTGCAGCCGACGGGTCGCGCACCGTCGTGGCCACCATGTGCTCGCGCACGAGCGGCAGGACGCGCTCGATCACCGACCGGGGTGCGCCGGTGCGGGAGAGGAAGGTGTGCGCGATCGGGCGCCCGGCCTCGTCGTGGCCGTGCGAGGTGATCCGGCCGTCCGCGCGGTGCTGGGTGCTGACGGTCTTGCCGACGTCGTGCAGCATGGACGCCAGGACGACGACTGCGCGGTCCTCACCGGTCAGGCCTGCCTCGTCGGCCAGCCGGGCCCCGGCGTCGGCTGCCAGGCGGCTGTGCGCGAACACGTCTCCCTCGGGGTGCCAGCGCGGGTCCTGGGCGATGCCACGCTGGGCTGCCACCTCGGGAAAGTGCTCGATCCACCCTGTCTCGTCCAGCACGTCGAGCCATGCCGACGGGTGGGCAGCCGTCGCCGCCATGGCCTGCCACTCGCCCCACACCCGCTCGGTCGGCACGACCGCGAACTGTGGCGCGAGCTCGCGCGCCAGAGCCACAGTGGACGGGTCGAGAGTGAACCCGAGCTGCGCGGCGAAGCGTGCTGCACGCAGCACACGCAACGGGTCTGCCGAGAAGGCCGGACCCGTGTGGCGCAGGATCCCGGCGTCCAGGTCGGCGAGCCCGCCCCAGCAGTCGACGACCTCACCGGAGGCGGGGTCGAACGCCAGCGCGTTGATCGTGAGATCACGACGCGCCGAGGACTCCCGCAGGGTGGCCGACGGATCGACCACGACGTCGACGTCGTCAGGCCCGGAGCCGGTGCGCACCATGCGGCGCGGCAGGGCGACGTCGAACGACTCCCCCTGCGTGCGGACGACCAAGACCGAGAACGCCCGACCGACCTCGGCGACGTGGGCGACCCGCGAGAGCGCGGCGACGAGGGCTCGGGGCTCGAGCCCGTAGACCTCGATGTCGATGTCGTGCGGCGTCGACCCCGGCGCCAGGAGCGCGTCGCGGACGCACCCGCCGACCAGGAGGCCGCGCCCGCCCGCGCCGGTGATCGCACCGAGGACGCGGGCGGCTGCCGCCGTCGTCGGGACGGACGCCTGGCGCCGGACCTCTGCGGGGTGCCCGTGCTGGGACCGGTCTCCGCCCATCAGGCCACGGGTGGTTCCTCGACCGGGATGCTCCCCTGCTCGACGCCCCGCGCGCTGGCGCCGATCGTCTCGCTGAGCACGGGCAGCGCGAGAGCGAGCCGGAGCACCGTGCGCGCGGTGCGCTGGATCTCGCCGAGCGTGATGCCGTCCGGGCGGGCGAGCGAGTCGAGGAGGGAGGTCGTGGCGGCGGGGTCGAAGGTGCCGGTGGCGTGGTCGACCCAGCCGCCGGGCATGAAGACGTCGACCTGTGCGCGGACCCGGTAGGCGTCGTCGGTCACGGCCGTGAAGTCTGGGTCAGCGGCGCGCTGCATCCACCAGTCGGTGATGACGGTGCCCTCGAATCCCCACTCGTCGCGCAGGATCGTCGTGCACAGCTCGTCGTTGTAGTGCGACCACACGCCGTTGATCTTGTTGTACGACGTCATGAGCGTGTGCGGGCGCGCCTGCGTGAGGCAGATCTGGAACCCGCGCAGGTAGATCTCGCGCAGCGCCCGCTCGGAGACCCGCGAGTCGTTGAGGTTGCGGTTGGTCTCTTGGTTGTTGCACGCGAAGTGCTTGGGGCACGCAGCGACGCCCGCCTCCTGGACCCCTGCCACGACGGCGGCCGCGATGAGACCGGTGACGAGCGGGTCTTCGGAGAAGTACTCGAAGTTGCGACCGCACAGCGGGTCACGGTGGATGTTCATGCCTGGGCTGAGGAGCACGTGGGTGCCCTTGCGCACCATCTCTGCACCGTGGGTGGCCGCGAGCCGTCGCACGAGCGGGGCGTCCCACGTCGAGGCGAGCGCGGCACCGCACGGCAGGAGGGACGCGTAGGCGGCGATCCGGATGCCCGACGGGCCGTCCGTCGTCGTCACAGCAGGCACTCCGTGCGCGCGCAGCGACTCGGTGATCCCACCGAAGACGCCGGCGTTGCCGGGCGCCCCGAGCGGGCTGTCCATGACGATGTCGCCGCGGGTGAGCGCGTCGAGGTCGGCGAGCGAGAGCTGCGCGACGAGCTCGTCGAGCGTCGCGTCACCTCGGGCGACGTCGCCGAGCGTGATGCCACGGTCGAGGGTCGGCTCGACCGCGGGCACCTGGCGCGCCAAGACCCGCTCACGGCGCGAGACCTCCCGCGACGGGACGGCCTCCCACCCGACGACGGGGCGTCCGGCGTCGTCACGGGTGAGCGTCATCCGCTGGAACTGGTCCTGCGCGGTGGGCGCGCACGCCTCGGTCAGCTGCTCGACGACGCGGAGCTCGTCCACGGTGAACGTCGCGACCTGGGTCGCGGAGCGGACGTCGGTCCCGGCGAAGACGGTGTAGGTCCCCGTCTCGAGGACGTAGGCGGACCGGTGGCCGGTCACCCCGGAGTCGTCATAGGAGGCGAGGGAGGTGATCGGGACGGTCAGGCACAGCTCGTCGCTCTCCCCCGGTGCGAGCCGGCGGGACTTCGCGAAGGCCGCGAGCGCCCGGGCCGGCTTGCCGAGCAGCCCGTCCGGCGCCTGGACATAGACCTGGACGATCTCGGCCCCGGGGTGCTCGATGCCGGTGTTGGCGACGTGGGCGGTGACGGTGATCTCGTCGCTGCTGACGTCGGCGGTGGCGGTGAGGTCGAGCGTCGTGTAGCCGAGGCCGAACCCGAAGGGGAAGAGCACGGCGTGGGGGGCGAAGGTCTCGAAGTACCGGTAGCCGACGTAGATGTCTTCGGCGTAGTCGTTGTGCTCGAGCCCACCGAAGTTCGGTGCGCTCGGGTAGTCGGCGTAGTGGCGTGCGATGGTGTCGGTGAGCCGCCCGCCGGGCACCCGGACGCCGGTGAGCACGTCGGCGATCGCCCGCGCGCCTTCCATGCCGCCCTGCCAGGCGTAGAGCACGGCGGAGATCTTCTCGCCGTACTCTTCGAGCCAGGCGAGGTCGATGACGTTGCCGCAGTCGAGCACCACGACGGTGTGCGTGAACTCTGCGGTGATCGTGTCGAGCAGCTCGCGCTCGGCGTCGGTGAGGTAGTAGCTGCCCTTGGTCAGGGTGTTCTCGCGTGCCTCGCCGGCTGCGCGGCCGATGACGACGACGGCGGCGTCTGCTCGGGTCGCGGCGGCGGCGACGGCCGCGCGCTCGAGGGGCATCTCCTCGAAGAAGCGTGGCCAGTTCGCCCAGGTGCCTTCGTCGGGCGGGTTCTGCTCGCTCCAGCGGGTGTAGGTCTCGGCCAGCTCCGTGTCGACGGTGACGCGGCCGACGTCGCGCAGCGCGTCGAGGAGGTTCCAGGAGTAGGGGGCGTTGACGTCCCCGCCGGAGCCGTAGCCGACGGCGAAGTAGTCGATCTGCACGCGTCCGAAGAGGGCGACGCGCGAGCCGTCGCGCAGCGGGAGCGTCCCGTCGTTGCGGAGCAGGACTGCTCCGTCGGCGGCGGACTCCCGGCACAGCGCGGCCAGCTCCGGGTCGACGAAGGTGTCGGTGTCGACCAGCGTCGTGGACGCTTGCGCGAGCTCGTGCTCCCCTGCCGAGAGCGGTGGGGTGGGGCTGTCCGGCAGCGAGGTCATCAGGGCGTTCTCCAAGGTTGTCGAGTCGTCACGGTGCTGGCACGGAGGTGTCGTCACCGGATCGGGCATCGCCTGAACGATACCGAACGGTGCGGGCTCGGCTGCACCCGTGACGGTGCGACCGGGAGCTGCACGCGTGGGTCGGGCGGGGCAGCACTCGTGCAGAGGGTTGACAGTCTGGATACCCCTGGGGGTATCGTAGGGACATGCTCCTCGGGGTATCCAGGAGCCCGTCCGACAGATTCGAGGGACAACACGATGTGCCGAGCAGTGACGTGCCGAGTGTGCGAGAAGACGACCTGGGCAGGCTGCGGCCAGCACATCCAGGACGTGAAGCGAACCGTCCCAGCATCGAGCTGGTGCAACGGAAAGCACACGCCAGCCCAGATCGAGGCCGCCAAGGCCAACCGCGGCGGATTCTTCGCCCGCCTGTTCAACCGCTAGGACTCAACCGCCAGGACGTTCGAGAGGAAGAAAAGACCATGCTGCTAGAGCGCATCTACGACGAGGACCTCGCACAGGCGAGCTACCTCATCGGCTGCCAGGCGAAGGGTGAGGCGATCGTCGTCGACCCGCGCCGTGACCTCGACGTGTATCTCGATCTGGCCGCGAAGAACAACATGACGATCACGTCGGTCACCGAGACGCACATCCACGCGGACTACCTCTCGGGCACCCGCGAGCTCGCCGCACGCACCGGCGCCACGATCTACGTGTCCGACGAGGGCGGCCCCGACTGGACCTACGGCAGCGCGTTCGACGACGCCGTGCGCATGAAGGACGACCACGAGATCACGCTCGGCAACATCACCGTGCGCGCCGTCCACACGCCGGGCCACACACCCGAGCACATGTCGCTCCTCGTCACCGACGGCGCACAGGCCGACGCCCCCGGGTTCATGCTCACGGGCGACTTCGTGTTCGTCGGCGACCTCGGCCGCCCCGACCTCCTCGACGAGGCAGCGGGCGGCGTCGACACCCGCTTCGCCGGCGCCAAGGACCTCTTCGCGAGCCTGCGAGACCGGTTCCTTCCCCTCCCCGACTACGTCCAGGTGCTCCCGACCCACGGCTCGGGCAGCGCGTGCGGCAAGGCTCTGGGATCGATCCCGAGCACGACCGTCGGCTACGAGCGGGCCTTCGCCTGGTGGAGCACGTACCTCGAGAACGACGACGAGCAGGGCTTCATCGACGAGCTGCTCGACGGTCAGCCCGACGCGCACGCGTACTTCGCTCGCATGAAGGTGCAGAACAAGGTCGGCCCGGCCGTCATGGGCACGTTGCCCGACCTCGTCGAGTACTCCGCGGAACAGCTGACCGCCTCGCTCGAGGCCGACGACGTCATCTTCGTCGACACGCGCGACAACGTCGCCGTGCACCAGGGCACCGTCGACCGCTCCCTCAACATCCCTGGCGTCGCCAAGGCCGCCAGCTATGGCGCGTGGGTCGTCGATCCCGAGGTGGAGCACCGACCGCTCGTCGTCCTGGCGAAGGACGCCCAGGAAGCCGAGACCCTGCGCGACCACCTCGTCCGCGTCGGTATCGACACCGTAGCGGGCTACACGACCTCGCTCGACACCCTCGACCTCGTCAAGCCGCTGCTCGTGACACCGGACGACCTCGCCACGCTCCCCCACGCGCTCCTGCTCGACGTGCGCAACAAGACCGAGTACGCGGCAGGTCACCTTCCCGGCGCACAGCAGCTGAGCGGTGGGCGTGTCATGTGGCACCTCGACGAGCTGCCCGACGAGGGCACGATCGTCACCTACTGCCAGAGCGGCGTCCGCAACAGCGTCGCCGCGAGCGCCCTGCGCCGGATCGGTTATGACGTCGCCGAGCTCGAGGGCTCCTACCTGGGCTGGTCGGCGATCCCCGGCAACGTCCCGGTGACGTCCTAGTCCCTGAGCGTCCTCTGCTCGTCCCGTGCTCGAACCTTTCCGAGAGTCAGGTCATGGAACCCACCATCATCATCGTGCTCGTGCTCGCGGTGCTCGTCGGAGTCTCGCTCGGGCTGCTGGGCGGCGGCGGGTCGATCCTCACGGTCCCGATCCTCACGTACGTCCTGGGCATGGACCCGCAAGAGGCGATCGCTGCGTCGCTCTTCATCGTCGGTACGACGAGCGCGGTGAGCGTCATCTCGCACGGGCGTGCTGGTCGTGTCCGCTGGAAGATGGGCCTGATCTTCGGCACGGCCGGCATGACGGGTGCGTTCACCGGTGGTCTCGTCGGCGGGTACATCCCGGGCACGGTCCTCATGCTGCTGTTCGCGATCATGATGGTCGCCACGGCCACCGCCATGATCCGGGGCCGCAAGCGCGCTGACGACTCCGAGGAACCGAAAGAGCTGCCGCTCGCCCGGATCATCCTGGACGGGTTCCTCGTCGGGATCGCGACGGGTCTCGTGGGTGCGGGCGGCGGGTTCCTCGTCGTGCCTGCGCTGACGTTGCTCGGTGGGCTGCCGGTCGCGATCGCGATCGGGACGTCGCTCCTCATCATCGCCATGAAGTCCTATGCAGGCCTGGCCGGGTACCTCTTCACGGTGCAGATCCAGTGGCCGATCGTGCTGGCGTTCACGGCGGTCGCGATCGGTGGGTCGTTCATCGGGACGGCCCTTGCCGGGAAGATCCCGGAGAAGACCTTGCGCAAGGGCTTCGGGGTGTTCGTGCTCGTCATGGGCATGATCGTGCTGGCGCAGGAGATCCCTGACGCGTTCGCGCTCCTGACGGACGCATGACGGCGCCGCTCATCGGCACGAGGGTGCCTGGTTTCGACGTGCCGGTGATCGACGAGCGCGCTGTCCGCGCGGCGGCAGGGATCCTCTTCCTCGCGGGAGCGGTCGCGTTCGGTATGGCTGCGGCGTCAGGGTCAACGCGGCCGCTGCAGCCGTTCGGTATGTTCTTCATGCTCGACATGATGCTCCGGATCACGATGGGCGACCGGTGGTCCCCCGCCTTGCTGGTGGGGCGCCTGATCGTTCGCCGTCAGGCTCCTGAGTGGGTCGGTGCGCCGCAGAAGGAGTTCGCGTGGTGGCTCAGCTTCGGCCTCGCGGCTGTCTCGTGCGCGAGCATGGGCTTCTTGCCGGTGCCGTTCTCGTTGACGCTCGCCCTGTGCGGCGTGTGCTTGTCCATGCTGTTCGTCGAGACGGCGTTCGGCATCTGCGTCGGGTGCGCCCTGCAGCGTGTGCTCACCCGCACCCCGCCGCAGTACTGCCCCGGTGACACCTGCTCTGTTCCTACCTGAGACCTAGAACCTTGGAGAACCCATGTTCCGCACCATGTCCGCTGTCGGCGCCCTCGCCCTTGCACTCACGCTGTCGAGCTGTGCTGATGCTGAGCAGGTAACCGTGCCTGACGACGCGATCATCATCGACGTCCGCACCCCGGCCGAGTATGCGGAAGGTCACCTCGAGGGTGCGCAGCTGCTCGACCTCACGGGTGGGGAGCTTGCTGCGGCGATCCCGACCTTGGACCAGGACGCGGAGTACTTCGTCTACTGCAAGTCGGGCAACCGGTCTGGCCAGGCGACCCAGCTCATGACGGACGCCGGCATCACGGACATCACCGACCTGGGCTCGATGACGGACGCCGCGGAGGCGACGCAGATCGACGTCGTGCGCTGACTGCCCACGGGTGCACGTGGGCAGTCAGCGGCAGACATGCTGGCGTGAGGGGTGCTCAGCAGCTGAGGTTGGAGCCCGTCGTCGTGCCGAGGATCTGCACGAAGCTCTCGAACGCGGAGATGCGACTCTGCACCTGTGTGGGGTTGTTGCCGTTGCACTCGAGCGAACCGTTGATGGTGCGGATGGTCTCGCCGAAGCCGCTGCCGTTGACGATCGCATCGTGGCTGGTCATGGTGCCTGCGCCGGTCTGCGTGTTCCAGTACCAGAGGCCGGTCTTCCAGGCGACGGCCGGGTCCGTCTCGACGAGGGACGGGTTGTTGAGCAGGTCGATGCCGAGGGCGTCGCCGGCGGCCTTGTAGTTGAAGTTCCAGGAGAGCTGGATGGGTCCGCGTCCGTAGTAGGCCGACTGCCCGGCCGGGCACCCGTAGGACTGCGACCAGTCGCAGTAGTGCGAGTAGTTGGCCGTGTTGATCTCCTTGACGTAGACCAGCCCGCCGGTCTCGTGGTTGACGTTCGCGAGGAAGGCAGCCGCTTCACGCTTCGCGATCTCGGTTCCACCGGCCTGGGCGAACTCCGGGTAGGCGTCGAGCGCGGCGACGAGGCCCGCGTAGGTGTAGAACGAGCTCCGGTTCGGGAACATCTGGTTGAACTGGGCCTCGCTCACGATGAAGTCGCCAGGGACGCTCGGGGTCTCAGGCGTCTCGGTCGGGGTCGTGGTCGGCGTCGGGGTCGGCGTCGTCGATCCTCCGCAGGTGCCTTCGGAGCGCCAGACACCCCACTCCCCTGTGGTTCCGGGCGTCTCTTGTGTCGTCCACCAGCCGGCCTTCCAGTTGGAGCCGCCGTAGGACACGATCGCACCGTTGGTGTAGATGGTCGATGCGCTCCACGGGGCGGCGCAGGTGACCGCCGCAGCAGCACGTGAGGCGGGCCCGGCGACGACCCAGGCAACGCTGGTGGTCAGGAGCAGGGCGAGGATCGCCAGCAGCGTTGCTGGCCGGCGAAGCGTTGACGTTCCGAACATGAAGAGCCTTTCGTCTGTTTTGCGATGACTCTGACCATTAAGCCGACCGGGTGATGACTGGTCAACCTACGTACGGGGTTCCACGTATCTACGAGAGCGCCGCCCTGCGACACCGATCGTCGTGGAGGCGCGTCAGGACGTTGGCGACGCCGTCCTGGAGCGCTTCGTGTTCTGCTGCAGCGACATCTGCCGACGCTCGTACTCGCGGTTGCTGAAGGTTGCCCGGCGCACCACCTCTGCATCGCTGAAGTTTGCCCCCACCGCTCCTCCGATCGTCCCCATGGACGAGGCGAGCCACGCCAGGCTGACATAGTCGGTGAATCCGGCATCCGTGCGGAGGTACTCCTCGAGGTAGTCCACGTCGATGACGACGAGCGCTCCGAACAAGACCATGACGAAGAGAGCCAAGAACATGGCTGTCACGGCGATGAGCACGCTCGTCGCCGTAGCCGCGTTGTAGAGGACACGACGCTCGCGCCGGTGCGCGCCCTGGGGCGATTCCCACAGTCCGTGGGAGGAGATCAACCAGATCGTCATCGTCGCGACGGAGAGCAGGCTGATGAGCAGCAGCCGTCCGGGGCTGAGGTAGTCGGCCATCGACCAGATGCTCGTGTAGAAGATGCCGAACGCTGCCGTCCCGATCGCGCCGGCCATGGCTGACGACAACCGCGGCACGAGCCGGAGGGGTGCGCTGCTGCGCACCATGCCGGCAAAGACGATCAGCCGGCCGGGCAGCCCCTTCAGTGTTCGGACCGACTCCTGAGACTCGATCCCGTCGGTCTCGTCGTCGACTGCGGTGTCTCGCCCGACGAGCGTCCGCGGGCTGCCTGACCGGTTCTCATGATCGGCGCCGGAGTGCAAGGCCACCACCATGTGCAGGAGCAGCTGGCGCAGGGAGCGCGCTCCACCAAGACCGAGCGCGGCGACGGCGACCATGCCACCGCCGTGAGTGGTGTTCAGTGTTGCGAGCACGGGTTCGTCGAGCTGGTAGGTGGGCAGGTCGGTGAGATAGACCAAGTAGTCGCACCCGCGCTCGTCGCGCAGCGTCGACACGTTCGCGGCCAGCTGGACGAGGCCGTCGTCATCGAGCGGCAACAAGTACTCGTCGGCCTCGACCAGCCACTCGATCTCGTCTGCGCACTCGTTCACCAACAGCTGCGGCAGGTCTACTGCGGTTCTCTGCGCCAGCCGCAACGGTCGCCCCGGGTCGGCGATCAGCACCACGCAGATCTGACGCTTCGACGGTGGCTCGCTGTGAGCGTCCATACGGTGACCCCTACCCATCTTTGCCCTAGGCAGCTGTGATCTCGGATCCGTGGCACGTCGCGTTCGGGCCGGTCAGGGCCGGTGCGCGCCGACGGTCTGTGCGGACATAACGGACGGGCGATCATATCGCCCGTTCACCCTCTCCGCTGAGCGGTCGATGTCACTGCCGTGAGGTGGGCATCGGCTGAGGAAAATCTGTTGGGCACACAGCACCTGCGTGCGACGATCGTCGAGCTCGGCTCGATCGTCCACGGCCGATCGTGTCCACACTGCCCAGAGCGGAGACCTCTCTGATGACCAGCACATGCCCGAGCCTGCCGACCCACGCCTTGCGAGAGGCCAGATCCAGGCTCGGCCATGGCCGGTGGACCGACGTGTTCGGCGAGGCTCACCTCGTCACCGACGGTCTACAGGTCCGTTGATCGTGGAGATGCCGCGGAGTCCGTCCACGGTGGAGCCGCAGGCGCCTGCGGCGAAGATGCACGCCGACGAGCTGGACATCGACGAGGAGCTGGTCGCTGCTCTCGTCGCCGAGCAGTTCCCGCAATGGGCACGGTTGCCTGTCCTGCGTGTGCTGTCGTCAGGCACCGACAACGCCATGTTCCGGCTCGGCGACGAGCTCGTGGTCCGGCTCCCCCGCATTCCGTCGGCGGCCCGGCAGGTGTCCAAGGAACAGCGGTGGCTGCCCCACCTGGCGCCCTCGCTGCCGCTGGAGATCCCCGCCCCGGTCGGCCTCGGCCAGACGAGCGACGCGTTCCCGCTGCCGTGGTCTGTCTACAGGTGGATCGAGGGCTCAGACGCGGCCGCTGCGCCGCCCACCGACCTGACCGAGACCGCCCAGAGGCTGGGCGAGTTCGTGCACGCGCTCGAGCGGGTCCCGTCCGCAGGCGGGCCTGCGTCGTTCCGCGGCGGACCGCTCTCGAGCCGCGACGTGAGCACACGAGTGGAGATCGACGACCTTGGCGGCGCCGGGAAGATCGACGGCGACCGTGCGCGCTGGTACTGGGACAGCGTTCTCGCGCTGCCGCGGTGGAACGGAGAGCCGGTGTGGCTGCACAGCGACCTGCTCCCGGGCAACCTGGTGACCGTCGACGGCGTGGTGACCGCGGTCATCGACTTCGGCGGGTGCGGCACCGGTGACCCTGCGTGCGACCTCATGGCGGCGTGGACGGTCCTCGACGAGGCTTCCCGCCCGACGTTCCGCGCTGCCGCCGGTGTCGACGACGACACCTGGGCTCGCGGTCGAGGATGGGCCTTCTGCTTCGGTGTCGGCGCGTGGCACTACTACGAGGTGACGAACACTGCGCTGGCCGGCGTCGGTCGCCGCACCGCGCTCGCCATCCTCGACAAGGTCGGCCGGTGGCACGGCGCGCCTTCTGCCTGAGCGCGGGCTCTCCTCGAGGCACGCGGTCCTGGGCGGGCGTCTCCCCTGGTCCCGAGCACAGGTGCGGTCTCCAGCAGCCTCAGCGGAGCTTGACGACCCGGACAGCGACGACAGTGAGCCAGGCGAACGCCGCCGCGATGACGATCGCGACGAGGAGCATCGGTAGCACGTCGCTGGCGGTGAGCCCTCCGGATGCCGCGATGGCGGTGGAGCCGAGGTTCAGCGCCCGGGTGTTGATCGCCTGAGGTAGGACGTAGCCCAGGGGTCGCAGTGTCGTGGAGGTGACGGCGGCGATGCCGAGCACGCACCCGACCAGGCAGAGCGCGACGGGCGCGGCGAAGGAGCGCAGGAGCATCGAGAGCAGAGACTGCAGGGCGATGAGCGGCAGGGCTGCGACGACGGCGATGAGGCCTACGGCAACGACCTCCCAGGGGACGGGGCCTTCCAGGTTGAGGACGAGTGTCCCGGAGATCGCGGTTCCGGTGACGAGCACCGTGTCCATGATGGCGACGGGCAGGAGGACGACTGCGATCTTGGCCAGGACGAGGCGTGTGGCTCCGGTGGTCGAGGTCAGCAGCAGGTTCCAGCTCGTGCCACGGTGTTCGACGCGCCAGACGGCGGCGGCGAGCAGGCTGATGCCCATCGAGTAGAAGAGCAGGCCGTAGAAGAGCACGACCTGGGAGGTGAAGGACGCCCAGCCGGCGTCGAGGGCGTCGGTGTTGTTGGCCAGGTTGATGGTGCCGGTGACGACGGTGAGGACGGGCAGGATCACGGCGATGATCCAGGTGCTGGATCTCTTGAGCTTGATGAGCTCGGCGCGGAACATGGGTGGCTATTCTCCGATGTGGTCGAGGCGACGCGTGCTCACGATGAACGCGGCTGCGACGAGGACGAGGAATCCGGTGATCCATCCGTAGGGCGCTTGGACGTAGTCGACGTCTGCGCCGGACGGGCCGGACTGGCCTGCCTGGGAGATGACGGCGTAGTACCCCCAGGGGATGACCCGGCTCACCGCGGCGGGCACGAGCAGGGAGAAGACCGCCAGGAACGCGCCGAGCATGCCGACGCCCACGCTCAGGAGCTGGTTCTCCACCCGGGCGGCGAGCCAGATGTGCAGGGCGCAGAAGGCGACGTCGATCAGGAACAGGAGCGTCGTGTAGGCGGCCCACGGCACGGCATCCACGGGCGTCTGGATTCCCGCGAGGACGCCGATGCTGATGACGAGGAGCGTCTGCAGCGCGATCGCTGGTGCCAGCAGGAGTGCCAGTGCGACGAGCTTTGCGCGGCAGAGGCTGCCTGGGGTGCGCCCAGCGGAGGCGGCGAGGATCCAGCCGGAGCCGGTGTGCTCGATGTCGGTCTGTCTGCTGGCGAGCACGGCGGTGAGGATCGGTGAGGTCATCGCTGCGATCAGGGTGTAGCTCAGGAGCAGCGCCGCCCAGGGTGTCGCGGTCGGATTGGTGAGTGTCTGTTGCGTCGTGCTGGAGAACAAGGATGCGGAGCTGAGCGCCGCGACGGCGACGACGAGGCCAACGAGGATGGGCATCGTGCGCAGCCGCCGCATCTTGCGGAGCTCGAGCCCGACAGGTCCGTTCACAGGAGTCCTCCGCGGCCGGTGAGGTCCATGAACACGTCTTCGAGGCTGCGGTGGACGCGGCGGACCTCGTGGATGGGCACGTCGGCCTCGGCCAGGCGCTTGACCAGCGCCGCGGTCTCGTCCTTGTCGTATCCGCTGACCTGGATGCCGCCGCTTGTTGCCACCGCGCCGGGAACGCATCGCAGGGCTTCGCTCGGTGCGGTGGTCTCGATGACGAGGTCGGGGAGCGACTGGTCGAAGAGCTGGGTCCGGGTTCCCTGAAAGATCATCGTCCCGGCGGAGAGGATGCCCAGGACGGAGGCCATCTTGTCGATCTCGTCGAGCAGGTGGCTGGAGACCATGACCGTGATGCCCTGCCCGGCCAGGTCGACGAGGAGGGTCCGGATCTCTTCGATCCCGGCAGGGTCGAGGCCGTTCGTCGGTTCGTCGAGAACCAGGAGCGCGGGGTCACGGGCGAGGGCCATCGCGATGCCGAGGCGCTGCTTCATGCCGAGCGAGTAGTTGCGGACGAGCTTTGCCTTGTGCTCGGTGAGTCGCACCGTGGCCAGTGCCCGCTCGATCTGCGCGTCGGTGAGACCGAGCATGCAGCGCACGATCTGCATGTTCTCCCACCCTGTCAGGTGCCCGTACCCGGCGGGAGCCTCGATCATCGAGCCGATCGAAGGAAGCACCTGGGCGCGAGAGGCTCGTGTGAGCGGTTGCCCGAACAGCTCGATGTTCCCGCTCGTGGGCTGAGTGAGCCCCAGGAGCATCTTCATCGTCGTGGACTTCCCGGAGCCGTTGGGGCCGAGGAATCCGTAGACGACGCCCTGTGGCACGGCCAGGTCCAGGTCGTTCACAGCCGTGTGGTCTCTGAAGCGCTTCGTGAGCCCGCGGGTCGCGATGACGGGGCTCACGACGGTCTTCTCTCTGTGATCAGCATGGCATTCATCATTGCGACATATCGATCATTATGGATCGTGCTCTGGGTGGACTGGCGCGTCCGTCTCCGGTCGTACTGTCCGCGCGATCGGAGGAAGCGACGTACACCCGGAGACGGAGACGCGTCAGCGGGATGTGCTGTCGACGACGACCAGGTTCGGTTACCTTCCGGAATACTCTGCGTGGATGTCGCCGTCGACCAGGCGCCAGCTGAAGTCGTTCATCCGGGCTGCCGCGGGAGCGTGACGGGCGAGGATGCGCGCCACGACTGCGGGCACGTCCTGCGGGATGTCCCCCGTCGCGCACTGGCTGACGTAGGCGTTGCGTGCCGCGAGACCGTCGCTGGCCAGCAGCGGCACCTCACATGCCCGTGTGACCAGCCAGTTGACCAGTCGCATCGCCGCGTAGTCGGCATCGTGGTCGATGTTCTGGGCCACGAAGTCGCGCTCGGTGTCCGACAGGTCGAACTGGGGCGATGTAGCTAGCCCGAAGTCGACGAGGTAGATCCGGTCACCGTCGGCGCGCATGTTGCCAAAGTGTCCGTCCATGTGGAGCACCTCGCGGCGACGCAGGAACGCGACTGCTTCGACGAGCTGCTGCTCGACCGTTTCGGCCTTGCCCATCGGGTCGTCCAGGATGTCGGCCAGCGAGTCAGGCAGGTACTCGAGAAAGAGGACAAGGCTGGAGCGCGCGCCCTCAAGCTCCTCGAAGCGGGTCCGCACCGCAGTGCTGCCCTCAAACTGTTCGACGACTGCCTCGATGTCCTGATGCTCGACCGCGACGGGTGGGCGGCCTGGCAGCACCCGCCAGTGATGCAGGAGCGCGAACAACTCGGACTCACCGCTGAGGACGCCGTCGGTGACGATGATATTGGCGGCCAGCTCGCGCCACGCGCCGAAGCCCGGGCCTGCGAGGGGGTGCATGCCGTAGTGGCAGAAGGTCGGCAGGTCGAACAGGTTCGCGGTGCTGCGCGGATGCGCCAGCTCTCGATCGGTGATCGGAATCTGCTTGGCGAACACCCTGATGTCGTCGATGTCGAGCACTGACGAACCACCGCCCACACCCACTTCGCTGAGGGGCACAGCATGAAGAAGTGCTGCCAGGTCGTGGTCGCCACGAGCCTCGAGCGCAGCTGACACGCGGTCGTGACGAACACGTCGGGTGCTGAGCATCGAGCAAATCTACCTGCCGGTGGGATCCTTAAGAGAGCTCCTCGCCGCCGGAGGACTCACCCC